>NZ_JBXAPN010000008.1:0-341531 GCF_058803975.1 Bradyrhizobium sp. GW821-FHT13H06
AAGTGGTGATCACGATGCTCTGGAATGGGTGATCACGATCGCCTGGAATCGGTGATCACGATCGGCTGGAACGCGCACACCCTCCGATCCGGCGGCGCGCTGGACCGGGGCGCACGGTGGCCAAGCCTTCTTCGCCTACTCAACGAACTACCTGATTGACGTCGAGAACGCGATCATCGTCGATGTCGAGGCGACGACGGCAATCCGGCAGGCGGAGGTATTGGCCGCCAAACGCATGATTGAGCGCTCGCTCGAACGGTTCGACCTCTATCCGAGCCGACTTCTCGGCGACAGTGGCTACGGCTCGGCCGAGATGCTCGCCTGGCTGGTCTATGAGCACGGCATCGAGCCGCACGTTACAGTCTTCGACAAGTCGGCCCGCACGGACGGAATCTTCTCGCGCGATGACTTCACCTATGACCATGCCGGGGACCTCTATCGTTGTCCCGGCGGCAAAGTTCTTACCTCGACCGGAACGCTGGTGAACGATGGCGCCACCATGCTTTACCTCGCCAGCAAGCGCGATTGTGATCGCTGCGCATTGAAGTCCCGGTGTTGCCCTAAGCAGCCTTCACGGAGGGTACCGCGCTCGATCTACGAGGGCGCTCGCGACATGGCGCGCCAGATCGCAAGATCATTGGAGGGCCGCACGTCTCGTCGGCTCCGAAAGAAGATCGAGATGCTGTTCGCGCACCTCAAACGCATTCTCAAGCTCGATCGCCTGCGACTAAGAGGCCCGAACGGCGCGCGTGACGAGTTCACCCTCGCAGCCACCGCTCGGAACCTTCGTAAGATGGCCAAGCTGATCCCGATGCAAATCCCCAGGCCCGCATAGCGGGTGGACCAAGCGCTAAGCCGCTTCGGAGCTGGCGCCAATACATCGGATCACCGGCGTCTTTTTCAACGAAATCGGCCAAGAGCCGACATTAGTGGGCGCTTCGCTAAGATCAGTTTTCGGGTCTCACATTGGTACCACCCGTGGCACATTTAGTGCGCCAATTTGCGCTGAGAACTCCATCACCTCCCGGGGGCTCCTGGCGCATAGGAACGTTTTGATCCCAAGCGCGTCCTACAGGGCATCGATCCTTAGCTTCTGTGGATCGGCCAATGGAGAAAGCACTCGCTTACGGCATTTCGGCGCTCATTGTGGGCTTTGGTGTCTGCATCTTTGTTGCTGGCCTGGGCTCCAGCTCGCCCGCCCTATGGACCATCGTGGGGCTAGTCCCCATTGCGATCGGACTGATAAGCGCTTTCGGTCCTTCTTGATTGGCTTGGTTACACCGGGTGGATCGACGCCAGGTCGCCTGGAGTTTTCTCAGAGAGGCAACCGTGGATCTAACCGGGATGGAGCGCGCGTTCTTAAAGCAGCTGTCTCCCGAAAAGTGGATCAGCACCCCGATCACAGCCGAGAGCTCGATCGTTCAATTCATGGCATTACTGCCGCCGCCACAAGATCGCCGTCGGCTACACCTAGACCTGCTGCGGCGAGGCAAATCGCGGCGAGCGCAAGCACAGCGATCGCTGAAAGTTGTCTCCCACGCTGCCCATTCACTCCCGGCAATGGGTATTCTCAAATGTCTTGTGATGATTGGCCTCTGCGCGAGATCGATCCGGGCACGGAACGTGCCAAAAGAAAGATCGATCTTGGCTCCCGCCCTTTGCGCAAGTCTTCGCATCGGCCAGTTGTCGCTCGTGTAGATAAGATCAACGCTTCGGGCATCCTTATAAAAGGACAGGCGGGCGCCGAATATCAAGCTGACCTGCGTGAACAAGCCGCATTGACTCCTGAAGGCAGACACTGCCGCCCTATAAGCGAAGGTCGGCAACGGGTCACCTGCGGACTACACTGCAGCCCAGCGCCAGAAGTGCAGCCACGTGACCCTCATCGAGTTGGTCATCCGGTTGAACCTTTCGGGATTTCCGGGCTCACTTCGGAGACTGAGGTTTCCCATCATGAAGCATCGCGCGATCACCGGATTTGTGGCTGTCGCTCTCCTTGTTGCAGCCACCGCGATCACCATTAAGTCGTACTCGTCCTCTGCCGATAGCTTGATTTACTAAGCGCCTGGCGCGCCACGATTCCGAGTATGAACGGGTTCACAACGGCGTCGTGGCGCGAATGCTATGCTTGCAGCAAGTTCAATTGCTGACTGATTGTTTCAAAAGGGTTTCTGTTTCGAACGACCTCCGAAGAGGTTTTCATGTTCAAGCGACTTCTTTTGCTAGCGGTCATAGCCTCTCTAACGTTAGCGGCATCGTCTCAAGCCCATTGTCGTGATGGGTCGGAGCCCACCGTGCCCACCGGTTCCCCTTCGGTTCCGTCGCATGCCGACGCAACGCGAGCCGCGGAAGACTTGTTGGATGAAATTGTGACTTGGCTCGCTTCGAATTTCGATCTGCCGGCCATCGAGGAACGTCCAGCCATCGAATTTGCGTCGAAGATGAAACTCGCGACGATGCGGTTCGGAGATGGTACCCTTTCGGAGAGTTTCACGGGGAACGACGCATTCGATGAACTGGCTCAGCGTCAGGTCGTCGCCCTCTATAACAACACGTCAAAAACGATCCTGCTCCCTGATGACTGGACTGGGACTTCACCAGCCGAACAATCGATCCTGGTCCACGAAATGGTCCATCACCTCCAGAACCTGGCCAAGCTCACGTTCGAATGCCCGAGGGCGCGAGAGAAGTTGGCATATTTGGCTCAGGACAAGTGGCTTGGGCGGTTCGGAATGAGCTTGGAGCGCGAGTTTGACGTCGACATGTTCACGGTGCTGATTTCCTCAGCATGCATATTTTGACCGTGAGTTGAACGATTGCCACCAACGTAATGTAGTCCCGGGTCGGTTTGCTGAAGTGGTGCCCGCGATCGGCGGCGACAGCCACTACCGTTCCCTCGAGCGAGAGATCGTGCCCATGCGGCATCAGGCGGCCCGGGCGAGCGAGCGCCGCTTTTGGCGGAGGTAGCGCGTGATCTCAGGCAGCGTCATCGCGTTCAGGACCCGTTCGGGAGGGACGCCGCCCTTGCGGGCCATCAGCACGCCCCAGTGCATGTGGTCGAGCTCGGGGAAGGAGTGCGCGTCCGGATTGATGCTCAGCATGCAGCCGAACTCCAGCGCCGCCTGGTGCCAGCGCCAGTCCAGGTCGAGGCGCCACGGGTGTGCGTTGATCTCGACGACGACGTCATGCCAAGCGCACGCGCGAAGCACCTTCTCGATGTCGATTTCGTAGCCTGGCCGGCGTTGGAGCTGCCGCCCTGTCATGTGGCCGATGATGGTGGTGTGAGGATTGCCGATAGCGCGCAGCAGGCGCTGCGTCTGGGCCTTGCGATCCAGTTTGAACCGGCCATGAATGCTCGCGACCACGAAGTCGAAGCGCTCTAGCACGTCGTCCGGATAGTCGAGCGAGCCGTCGGCCAGAATGTCGGATTCGATGCCTTTGAGGATCCGGAAATCCTTGCCGAACCGCTTGTTCAACCGGTCGGCTTCCCGGTGCTGCTGCGCGATCTCCTCCACGGTGAGACCACCGGCATAGTGCGCGGACTTGGAATGGTCCGCGACCCCGAAGTATTCGTAGCCGTGCTGGCGCGTGGCCTTGGCCATCGTCTCTAGGGTCTCTGCGCCGTCGGAAGCATCCGTGTGGCAGTGAAGGATTCCGCGGAGGTCCTTGTCGGTAACCAGGTTCGGCAGCTTGCCTTTCAAGGCTAGTTCGACCTCGCCGCGCCCCTCCCGGAGCTCCGGATCGATGAAAGGCAGGCCGAGGGCGCGGTAGATGTCGGTTTCTTCGCCGGCGACCAGGATGCGACCCTTGTGCAATCCGTCGGCCTCCAAACGAAACCCCTTCTCCGCGGCAAGCGCCTGAAGCCGTTTGACGTGAGCGGCGGAGCCGGTCGCGAACAGAAGGGCGGCGCCGAAGTGCTTGCGGTCGGACACGCAGATTGGCAATCCTCCGGCTGACGGCATCCACGTCTTGTCCGACTTGGCAGCCTCCGCAACGATTGCGAGGTCGCCGACGAGCTCGCAGCCGCGACGAAAATCGCCGGCGATCGTCACGCGCTTGAGCTCGGGCCGGGCTTTCAGCATGGAATCCTGCGCGTGCGCGAGCAGGGCGGCGGCACGGTGCAGGTGGAGACGGACTTCTCCACTCTTCGCGATGGCCAAGTTCTGCAGGATTTTGGCCTGCAGCGCGGCGCCAAGTCCTTTCGCCTTCTTGATGCGGTCGTCCTTGGCGGCCGCCTCCAATTCGGCGAGGGAGGCGATGCCCAGATCTTTGTAGAGCCGCAGTACCTTCTCGGGGCGGAGACCGGGCACGGCAAACATCTCGAGTACACCCTCTGGAATCTCCTTCCGGAGCTTTTCGAGGCTGGGATGACTTCCCGTCTTATGAAGCTTGGTGATGATGTCGGCAATAGCATCGCCGACCCCCCGGGATCTCCGTGAGACGATCTTCGGCGATGAGCACGCCGAGCGGGACGGCAAGTGCCGCCAAGCTGTCGGCGGCTCTCGAATAGGCCTTGGACCGATAGGGATTGTCCCCTTGCAGAGCGGTGCGCTGCGCGTATTCTCGCAGGAGACTAGCCACACCGCGATCGTCGAGCGAAGGCATTCAGCGAGCCTCCCCGTCCGCGCTTTGCGGCGTCGCCGTAGTAAGGCGACCGCCTAGCCTGTCACTTGGCCGCCCATCGAGAGAGCTCTCGAGCTTCTGAGCTGCGCGAAAGTCCTCGAGGTGCTGGATATTTGGGCCGTAGGCAGCCTCTTTCTTGAGGAGATTGTAGATCCGGCCGGCCACCAGCTGCAGATGCTTCATCCTGCCCCGCGGCATGGATCTCGCTTTGCAGAGAGCTCGGACTGCGTAGGCCCGAAAGTAATCGAATGCGTCTGACATGATTGTCAGTAAACGCCGGCGCTCGCCGGGAGTTCGATGGGCCCCCGCGGATGACCGGACTGCCCTCGGCATCGGTTGCAGCCTAGGCGCAAGCTCGAAAGACTTCGAAACAGCGCGCTCGTTGGAACTCCTCGCCCCCTGCGAAGTTGCGAGACTCGTTGATTAAGGTAGGTAGACTGCCCGCCGTCGGCCCCAACCCGGCGGCGGGTTTCTTGTGAGTTGCGTAGCGTGGCAAAGCGTACAAAGGCTGGCCCTCGGCCCGAAGAGGCAGAAGCGCCTCAGATGCCAGGGTTCATCGGACCCCAATTGGCGACCCTGAAGATGAAGGCACCTTGCCTGGGATGGCCTGTTGCTCGACGGTTGGGCTCCCATCCTCCACCGCCATTCTTGTGGCCACTGAGCCGCGGACTTTAGCTCACGGGGAACCCGCGATTCCTTGCGGCGTTGCATCGCCACCAGTTCGCAAGAGGAGGAGCCGATGGCCGCAGCGCAGAAGAAGAAGACCGCGCGTGGACGCAAGCAGGACCGCGCCCGGGTCGCGAAAGGGCAGGACTACGAAGTCCATTACGAAGCGAAGAAGACCGGCCGCTCGGCATCTGCCGTGAAGAAGGCCGTCAAGAAGGTCGGGAATTCCCGCAAGCGCGTCGAGAAGCGTCTCGGCCGCTAGGGCGTGCTAATAACAGTCGGCTTACGAAGACAAAGCGGAAGTCTGCCACCTTGCGCGGATCGGCAGCTTTTGACCCTGGCTGTGTGAAAACACTGGGCTGCTGTTATGATTCTCCTGTGATTCTTTTGGGGGGAATCGATGAGGCGCTTCGTTGAAGAGGCGGACCGTGGGCAGCGGACGCTGTTGCCCGAATGCCTCGATGACTTCATTGACGAGAGCAACCCAGTTCGCGTGATCGACGTATTTGTCGACGCGCTCGGTTTGGCTGAGATGGGCTTTGAGGGTGTAGAGCCGGCGGCCACCGGTCGGCCGTCGTACCATCCCTCGGTGCTCCTGAAGCTTTACATTTACGGTTATCTGAACCGGGTGCAGTCGAGCCGGCGGCTGGAACGAGAGGCCGGGCGCAATGTCGAGGTGATGTGGCTGCTGGGGCGGCTCGCTCCCGATCACAAGACGATTGCGGACTTCCGCAAGGACAACGGTCTGGCGCTGCGCAGGGTATGTGCGCGCTTCGTCGAACTCTGCCGAGAGATGGGTCTGCTGGCGACGGCGAGCGTCGCCATCGATGGCAGCAAGTTCAAGGCCGTGAATAACCGGGACAGGAACTTCACGCGCGCGAAGATGGAGCGACGGCGTGCTCAGTTGGAGGAGAGCGTCGCGCGCTATCTGAGCCAACTTGACACGGCCGATCGCCAGGAGCCGACGGAGGCGCTGGTCACGAAGGTGACGAGACTTACCGAGAAACTGACAAAGCTGAAGGAGGAAATGGGCAAGCTTGCCGTCTACGAGAAGCAAATGCTTGCCTCGCCTGACCAGCAAATCTCGCTTACCGACCCTGACAGCCGTTCGATGGCGACGAGCGGCCGCGGCTCTGGCGTTGTCGGCTACAACGTACAGGTCGCCGTGGACACCGAGCACCATTTGATTGTGACGCACGAGGTGACGAACAGCGGCTCGGATCGGGCACAACTTACCAATATGGCCAAGCAGGCGAAGGCTGTTCTAAAGACCGAGACGCTCGAAGCTGTAGCCGATCGCGGCTACTTCAACAGCCCGGAGATCCTCGCGTGCCACGAAGCAGGCATCACGGTAACTCTGCCCAAACCGCTAACGTCCGGCGCTAAGGCAGACGGACGCTTCGGTAAACAGGACTTTGCTTATTTGCCAGAGGAGGACGCCTATCGCTGCCCGGCCGGGGAGCGGCTGTCTATCGCTATACGAATGAAGAAGACGGCAAGGTGCTGCGGCGCTACTGGACCACGGCCTGTCAAAGCTGTTCGCTCAAGACCCAATGCACGCCTGGGTCAGAACGGCGGATTACGCGATGGGAGCATGAGCATCTGCTCGAGGCTGTGCAGCATCGCCTCGATGCAAACCCGCACGCCATGCGTCAGCGTCGCGAAACAGTCGAGCATCCGTTCGGCACCATGAAAGCCCGCATGGGCGCGACATACTTCCTGACCAAAACGCTTCCGAAAGTGGCGGCCGAAATGGCGCTCTCCGTCCTGGCCTACAATCTGACACGGGTCATGAACATCGTTGGGATCAAGCCGCTGATGGTTGCGATCGCGGCCTGACACCAAGCTGGTCCTGGCTTCCGCTCGACTGCCTAGAGACCGGCGTTTTTACACGACCAAGTCTGAAAGCAGACATCGCAATTAGCCAGCCAACATGTCCGGAGCCCGGTCTCATAGCAGATTGGAGCGATCGTCAGGTCATGGCGTCTGACGCATTCTGCCTCGGCACGTCCGCCTGAAGACTCTCGCCGTAAACCTGCAGGAAGATGTAAGGTGCTTCACAAGCTGGGTCGGCCCGCTTTGCTAACTTGCATTTCTCTCCAGTTGCTCGCACCGCGCCCTGAACGGCGCTTCGGTAAACCTGGGAGTTAGAGATGAAAAAGTTTCTCGCGTATCTTGTTGGCTCGTTTGTCGCCATCTTCACTGCGGCGCTCCATTGTAGTGCGAATGCCGAAGTGATCATGGACTGGAATATCAAAGGCGACGCAATCGCCGCGGAGAAGCTAGTTCTACCGGCGCAACAATCTCGCGCGATGTCGATGCTTCATATCGCCATGTTCGAGGCGGTGAACGCGATAGAGCGAAAATATGCGCCTTACAAGCTGACGCTGTCTGCAGATCGTTCGACTTCGAAGGAAGCAGCCGCAGCGACGGCCGCTCACGTTGTTCTCGTGTCGATCTATCCGGATCAAAAATCCCTGCTCGACACTGCCCTTGAAACGTCGCTTGCAGAGATTGTCGACGATGAGGCAAGGGCCAAGGGTGTCGCCCTAGGCAAGGAAGCGGCTGAAGGCGTGATCGCGCTTCGTGTTAACGATGGCGCCGCCGCAAAGGAAAATTACCGCCCCTACACGGAGGCCGGCGTTTACGTGCCGACAACAATACCTTTGTTCTCCACCATTGGAAATTCAACACCCTGGGTAATGGCATCCGGCTCGCAGTTCCGACCGGCTCCGCCTCCGACGCTGGATTCCGAGATTTGGACCAGAGACCTAAATGAGATTCGCAAGCTTGGCGCTCGCGACAGCACCATCAGGACGGCAGAGCAAACCATAATTGGCCGGTTCTGGTTCCTGGTCGGACCTCGCTCGTACAATCCAATCGTCAGACAAGCTGCTATGGCCAAACGCATGGATGTGGTCGACTGCGCTCGCCTGTTCGCACTGACTTCTATCGCCGGTTACGACGCGCTCGTTGCCGTGTTTGATGCAAAGTATCACTATAACTTCTGGCGGCCAGTTACCGCGATCCGGAATGCAGATATGGCTCACAACGCGGCAACGCCGCGGGATGAGTCGTGGCTGCCGCTGGGCGATACTCCCATGCATCCAGAATATCCTTGTGCGCATTGCATTACCTCAGCTGCGGTATCGACCGTCCTCGCGACTGTTGTAGGTGACGAGTTCGGTGAGTTTTCGCTTACCAGCCCGACTGCACCGGGTGTTGTGCGCAAGTGGGCCCGCTTGCGAGATTACAGCGACGAAGTGGCCAACGCGCGAATTTATGCTGGATTCCACTACCGGTTTTCAACATTGGTGGGGAAAGATATGGGAAGGAAGATTGGAGAACTGACCGTCGCAACGCAGCTTCGCGGCTTGGAAGCATCAGCTGGACCTCAGCAATAGACAGCCGAGCAAGTCTCGTCGCATCTGGAAAGCTGTTCTCCGTTAACGATCGAGTATGCACCTACAATGCCGAGCAATCAGCCGATGTTGCGTTGGAGGACGGAGATAAGCCTCCTCTCCGTCCTCAGATCTGGGGAGGCATGCAACAGTAGGGAGTTACATCATGCGCACGATCGGAGTCGTATGTTTTTCGCTGCTGCTATCAACAACTGCTGCGACCTCATCAGATCAAAAGCTCAAGGAGGAGCTTGGACGAGTGACCTCCGCATACGAGCAACACTTCAACAAACAGGACGCCGCTGGCATCACGTCGCTTTTTACCAAGGATTACCTCCGCGTTACTCAGAATGGAATCGAGCCCGACAATACGAAATACTACGAAGGCGCCTTCAAGGCTGGAATGAATCACCTCGAAATAAAGACGACCGACATTCAACCTCTCTCAGAGAGCATGGCGTTGCTTACCGGAGAAGCTCGAGTAACTGGTAAGAGCGAGAGAGGCGACCCACTGGAGCTGAATGTCGTTTGGACCTCTGTTGATGTTCGTGAGGATGGGCAGTGGAAGATCCGTATGCTGACGTCGGTGCCTAAGCCGCCGCCCCAGTCGCAGCAAGCAGCAAGGTAAGTACCTTATCCTTAGGCCCCGCCTCCGGACGCATTTCAAAGTCTGCCGGAGATTACTTAGTGAAGTCATTTTCTCCGTTCTTCCCGGAGGCGGGCTTTTTCAGTCCAACATTTTAGAAGAAGCTATTTGCTATGTCCACTTTCAGAAGCGAAGCTCGGTGCTCCGCAGGTATTGGCCATTCAAACGCAATGCGATCTTGCATACTCCAAGTCGCTTGCTTCATTGCCTTCGCGAGTGCCGCGTCCGCTCAATGCGCAGCCCGCGATGTCTTGCAGAGGCAGCTGAAGCTCACGACGCGCTCCGCCCCCACGTCCGAACAGTCTATCAGGTCCGCCCGCGACGTTGCGACTTGGAAGACGATTGCAATTGGTACCTTCGTCAACTCGCATGCCTTGCGCAACGAGCTCGATAGCAAGGGCTGCAATGTCGGCAAGCAGGCCGCAGAAATCCTTGCTCGGCCGACGTTCGATGTCAGCTCTCAGAAGACGAATGCGGAGCTTGCCCGCGTCTCGCCTGCGCAGCTCGGGTTCGCGTCCGATACCGCGACATTGGCTAACGTTTACGCACGCGCCCAGCAGCTCGGTCTTAAGCTTGCTGCGGCCGAAGTCGGCCCGCAATTGCGCCTCCAATATTTCGACCAGCCTATCGGGGAGTTTCTCATCATCGGAATGGATCCGATCAAGACATGGAGTGGCGAGCCAATCATTCTGAATGTGGCAAATGGCGGCGCCGGATTGATCCTAATCGGCCAGGATGGTCGGGCCGAAGCGGATATACCCGTTACCTCTCATTTCATTTTCGTCCGGTCCTACAAACCGGCGGCGAGCGGCGAAGTCGTCGGATCAGTTTTAT
This sequence comes from Bradyrhizobium sp. GW821-FHT13H06, assembly GCF_058803975.1. NCBI lineage: Bacteria > Pseudomonadati > Pseudomonadota > Alphaproteobacteria > Hyphomicrobiales > Nitrobacteraceae > Bradyrhizobium > Bradyrhizobium sp. GW821-FHT13H06. The sequence goes on from NZ_JBXAPN010000008.1 coordinate 10,171, forward strand.
TGTCGCCGCAGTGAACAAACTAGCGCTTTAGGTTTCGGCTAGTGGCCCGTGGCTGACCTCAGCCTAGAGCGCGGGGATGTCCGCTTCGTGCAACCGACCTGACCAAGGTCTGCTGGTACCGCGGGCAATCTTTGACTCATTCCGCTCGAGTCTAAAGAGCCTTCGTTGGTGCAGTGTACGTAACGCAATTTCTGCCGATATCACCAACTGCACGTACGCCCGCACCTGGCGCCTTTACTGTCGGTCATCTCAGGAAGGAGACGAGACCATGACTACAAATGCTTTCTCGGACCTTATGCGGCTGATTAATGGCTATCAAATTTCACAGGCCATTCACGTCGCGGCGCGGCTCGGCATAGCCGATCATCTTAGTCACGGGCCGTTAGGCAGTAACGAACTTGCTCGGCTCAGCGAATCGCATCCGAGGACACTTTATCGGCTCTTGCGGGCACTGGCTTCAGCCGGTGTTTTCCATGAGGCCGAGAACAGGACGTTCTCGCTCACCCCGATGGGCGAGTGTCTTCGTTCTGATTCGCCGACTCCACTCGACGGGTGGGCCGCATATGTCGGCCGACCTTATGCATGGCAGGCCTGGGGCCATCTTGAACACAGCGTTCGCACTGGCGAGAATGCCTTTCTGCATCTCAACGGTCAGAGCGTATGGGCGTATCGCAGCACCCGTCCAGATGAGAACACCATTTTCAACCGAGCCATGACGGCCAATTCTCGCGGAGCCATCGAAGCTACTATCGCTGCCTGCGACTTCAGCCGCTTCCGTCACGTCGCGGACATCGGGGGCGGTCAAGGCCAGCTGCTGGCGGGAATTCTCGCCGCACACAAGAGCCTGCGAGGAACGCTGTTCGACCAGCCCCACGTGGTCGGTAAGGCGACCGAAGTTCTGAGCCAACATGGAGTCGCCGACAGATGCGAAATCGTTGGTGGCAGTTTCTTTGAAGAGATCCCGGAGGGGGCTGACGCCTATGTGATGCGCGCGGTCATTCACGATTGGGACGACGAAGAAGCCATCTCTATCTTGAAGACGTGCCGCCGCGCAATGAAGGCTAACGCCAGATTGCTGCTCGTTGAACGTGTGGTGGAGCCGCCGAATGAGGGTCTAATCTCGAAATTCAGTGACCTCAACATGCTCGTCATGCTCGGTGCGCTGGAACGGACCTATGACGAGTATTCTGCGCTTTGCCGAACGGCCGGATTCGAGACGCGCGGCACGGCTCGCGCAGGCGCGAACTTCCAAGTCATCGAGGCGGTTCCCACTTAGGCCGAACCAGTAGGACTTTGCTTCACTGCCGCAGAGGCACGCCTCAGATACACTTTCGTAAGCTGGGGTCTGCTTATGGCCCGAAGCCGCCTGCGAGAAAGGGGCAGAGCATGTCCGCTCTGCCCAGTTGGTTCAGACGTCGACTTGCTCTGCTATTGCAAGCGCATCGTCGACTTCAATTCCTAGGTATCGGACGGTGCTCTCGATTTTGGTGTGCCCCAGAAGCAGCTGCACGGCTCGCAAGTTGCCGGTGCGCCGATAGATAAGGGTCGCTTTTGTTCGACGGAGCGAATGCGTTCCGAACAGGTGAGGATCCAACCCTATACCGGCCAGCCAGCCCGATAATAGACGCGCATATTGCCGAGTGGTCAGGCTGCACCCAGGGCCTCTGCGGCCGGTGAACAGGCGATCGCCAGGCTTTTTGTCGGTTGCCCTCAGGTAGTCATCGATGGCTTGGCGGGTAGACTCTGTAAGCTCGAACTTGACCGGCCGTCCAGTCTTCTTCTGGCGGACGCTTGCTCTATCGGCCGCATACCCGCTTGATGCCACGTCATCGACTTTCAGGCCCACCACGTCGCAGCTACGAAGCTTGCTGTCGATTGCGATGTTGAACAACGCCAGATCACGAATCCGTCCCTCAACCTGGAGCTTCGTCCGGATAGACCAAACGTGCTTCGGCCGAAGTGGCGGCTTAGCGCCAACGATCTTACCCTTGTTCCATGGGACGCGCTTTTGGACGTTCTCTGCGGGATTTGAGACATCGGTCATGATGACCTCCTCAGTTGGTGAGGCCGATCACTTTCGAACCTGCCACCTTCTGAACCTACGGCGGCTTTCGGACGACTGGAGGCGTACTTAGGTCCAATTCGATGGGTGAGAGGTCGCAATTTGGCCCACAAGAGACATTAGCCGGATCGAAATCCCGCAATGCGAGATTGGCGCTACAGGCCCCCGATCTGGGACCCCGCCGCCGTAGCCGATGCGCTGGTCACGCTGCTGCTGGCACATGTGATCGGACACAACGCCCACGATCCGGCGACGATGGCCGCGGCACTCGATCAGGACGACGCCGACGTAGAGCCGGGCAAGCGTGGCAACCAGCGCGACACGTTGGCGCAATAGGTGTCGTACTCCGCTCCAAATGTCCTACGCAGCGTCGGCTCCTCATAAGCCAGAACGAAGACGTGGAAGGCGATCCACAGTAGCGCGCCGTAGACCAGAAGCCCTGTGTTTCCGAGGATCAGTCCTTGGCCAAGTACAATCGCCACTAGGGCAAGATAGATCGGATTGCGGACATAACGATTGGGGCCGGTGATCACCAAATGTTGCGGTGGTGCGACCGGCGCTGGCGTGCCGCCGCCTTGCAGCGCAAATCGTGTGAAGGTTTCGACCAACACCGGAATGCCAAGCAGGATCAGAACAACGCCAAACCATCGGATAAGCTGGAGATCGAAGAACGGCGCTTGCAGATGCCATCGCGAAATCGACCACGGCACGACGCCGGCGACCGTCGTGGGGGCAATCAGAAAAAAGACCGCCGACCCCAGAGCTGCCAAGCCCCTGGTCATGATGTTGCTCGGCCTCACAAATCCCAGCGTGCACCCGCGATAGCGACGCGGTCGCCCGGCCTCATCGTAGCGGCCGGCGATTGGGGCGACAAGGATTGACTGGCGCGGGTCACGCTGCTCACGACCGCTTTCAATCTCGTTAAGGGCCGCTTCTGGACCCTCTGAGACATGCCCGCCTATCCTCATAATGTCCGTTCACTGGGGTAGACCGGAAGTCGCTATGATCCGCAAGACCGACGCGAATGACCCAACTCGGACTCCGCCGAACGATTGCGTGATTTACGCGGCGCGATCCTTGTCCGACTGTTCCTCGACTGCGGTCGCGGTTTCTTCGAACCCCTTTTCGTAATTGCCCGCAAACCTCTCGATGCTGTCGGCCCACATCCTCAGCATTGAGATCTGAAAGTGCATAATTGGCTTCAGGGCAATAATACCGATTTCTGTCGCTGCGGTTGTGCGCTTTTGGGCGTCGCGCGCGAGACGGTCTGAGTTAGAGGTGTTGTCTGCCATGGCTGCTTGCTCCTTCTCGGTGATTAACCTCACAGCTGGGTGCCAGGTTGTACACCACGTGATGCTAACCGTTCGGCCAAGGCCTGATCTGCCGCGAGTCTCGCACGGCGGTCGTCATGCAGTTCGTCCAGCTTTTTGAGGTAAGCGACCGCTGCTATTTGCAAGAGATCGAAATCATACTCGCCGGTATCGCGGAGATTGGTGACGTAGCGAAAGAGGGCGGAACGCCTGGCATCGTTCTCACTGATGCCGCTATGGAGCAGCAAGTAGTTCCGCCAAGCGAACGCACATGCGCCTTCTATGGCCTGAGAAGTCATGGGCACCTCCCGAAGGTCAGAGAAAGACTGATGAGTCGATTCGTTCCGCGAATTTCTCAGATGTAATGTTGTTCCATAGGTGCACCGCAAGGTGTTTCGCGAAGATGGCAGTGCTGCAATCGGCGACGTCCCTATCGCAATCGGTTGGCTGTTACTTTCGATTACGTGTCGTCACAACGTTCCGTGAAGGCTATCAAGTTCTAGGTCGTCTGCCCGTCGTCGGACGCGAGGACTCCGACGCTCTCGGCAAAAAGAAACAAGGTCCACCAAGGATCGAACCTGCATCGAACCTGCATCTTAGTCATCACCCCGTGGCGGTGTGCACTTCATCGTGCACTCTGATGCGCCCAATGGAGCGCTTCATTCACATGGGAATATCCGCCTATACCGGCGACTTCTTGAGGAGAGAATGAGGACAGGCGGGCCCTCATCCGAAAGCTCCTAGCCGCAGTAGAAGCCAGAGACGTGCCCCCAATTCCGCGTGGGACTCGACGCGATAGATGAGAGCCCACTTGGCGGTCTCTATCGTCTTCGTCGCAGTAGACCCAGAGTGCGTGCCATGCTCTCGATTTTGGTTTGCCCCGGCGTGGGAGCACGACGAACCTGTTTCCGTTTGAAGCCTTTGAACGAGCTGGCCATTGGGCTTGCGATGATCGGAGAGGCGAGTTGCCAGGAATTTGTCTGGCCCTCCGCGATGCGGCGACCGCTTTCGACGTGAGACGGCCCGCCTGCGCGAACTGCTCGTCCTGGGTCATTGGATGGCTCCATCCCTTGAAAGGCGCCCGGGAGCAACTAACTAACATCCATTGACCATCCAAAGGGATGGCAGATGGATGTTTAGCGATGGCCGATAATATACACGAGCTGCGACCCAAAGCTCCCGACACCGAGAAGATCACGATCAACCTTGGCTATGTCGACCTCGGTCATGTCGATCTTATGGTGCAGGAAGGGTTCTATTCGAACAGAACCGATTTCATCCGGACAGCAATCCGGAACCAACTCGAGCGGCACGTAGAGGTCGTCAGACAGTCCACGGCCCGGAAGAAACTGGACCTCGGGCTGCGCAATTACACTCGCGAGGATCTCGAAGCGGCGCGGCGTGCCGGCGAGATGCTGCAGATCAATGTTTTGGGCTTAGCCACCATCGCCCAAGACGTCACTCCCGAGTTGGCTCGCGCCACAATCGCGTCGGTCTCGGTGCTGGGGGCCCTTCACGCCACTCCCGCGGTCAAGGCCGCTCTCGCCGACAGAACGAGGTGAACGATGCTGAATCAAGTCATAGTCCGCGAAGCAACCCGTCTCACGCGTGCCGGCCAACTGGTCGAGGCCACCGCGCTGCTGCAGCGCATGCTCCAAGGCGGTAGCGCTCCAAGACCGGAGTCGCGCAGCGCCTCTCAGGCTCCGCGCTCGCGGCTGGATCCGCTTGCGATCGACGCCACGGCCGAGCTTGTCGAGGAGCGGGAAGCTCCGCAGATTGCACCGGCCCGCTCTGCTCAGGGACGCAGACGCTCCTTATCGCTCGGCGGCATGCGAGATTTCTCCGGGCTCGGCCTGCGAAGTCCGATCACGCGCGCTCCTCTGTCGCCATCGGACATCGTGCCCGAGGGCACGCGGTTTATCGCCGGTACCTTCAGTAACGGCGCGGGAAGCCGGACCTACAAGCTGTTCGTCCCAAGCCGCTGTCAGGGACAACGGCTTCCCCTGATCGTCATGCTTCACGCCTGCACCCAGTCGCCGGACGATTTCGCGGCCGGCACCCGGATGAACTTCCTGGCGGACGAGCAGAATTGCTTCGTGGTCTATCCTGAGCAGCCGAGCGGAGCCAACCAGTCGAAGTGCTGGAACTGGTTTCGCACGAGCGACCAGCGCCGCGGCGGGGGCGAGCCCTCGATGATCGCCGGCATTACCCGCCAGATCATGCGCGACCATGTGATCGATCCGAACCGCGTATACGTCGCGGGTCTGTCGGCCGGCGGGGCCGCCGCCGCCATCATGGGCGCAACGTATAGCGACCTGTACGCGGCCGTCGGTATTCATTCAGGCCTCGCGTGCGGAGCCGCGAGCGATCTTCCCTCCGCGTTCGTCGCCATGCGGCAGGGAGGCGGCTCCAAGGCAATTGCGGACGGCAAAACTTCTGTGCCGACCATCGTTTTCCATGGCGATCGCGACACTACGGTGCATCCAAAGAATGGCGATCAGATTATCGAGCAGTCCGCCAGGGCAACGAGGCCGACGACGAAGGTACTTCGCGGACGCGTACCCCACGGCCACGCCTATACGCGCACCGTCCTGATCGACGGCGCCGGTCGGGCGATTTCCGAACACTGGAACATCGATGGCGCCGGACACGCGTGGTCAGGCGGCAGCCCCGCCGGGTCCTACACTGATCCGCAAGGGCCGGATGCGACGAGGGAAATGCTGCGCTTCTTCCTCGAGCATTCGCTCGGTGGGTAGTCCGGCTTGTTCTCAGACTGACGCCGTTGAGCATGGGTCGGGAAGATCGCCAGTTAGACGTTTGTTGGTTGGAGTTGCTACCTAAAATCATCGTCGACATCGCAGAACATGCGATTGATCTCAGTTCATGCGGGACTCCAACGGGTTTGGAACGCCACGTCACAAAGCCTGTTGTCCTTTCAGAAATGACCGTTGTGGTCGCCCCCCCTTTTCTTGGAGCGTCAGATGAGCAAACGCAAACCGGCGACAGCGCCAAAGCGCGCCCGCAATCCGAAAATGGCCGCGCGGGCCCAACGGAACAAGCAGGCCATTGTTAGAAGCCCGAAAGAGAATTTACTTCACTCTGCTGCGGCAGTCTCGATCGAATCGCGTCCTGAGCTTCATGATGATCCTAAACACGAGGTTTCTATCATTGAGCCTCGGGCGGATACCGTAGTAGATGACCTCGGTCAGAGAATGACGGATAGCGATCCAACGAATTTAGCGACGGCAAACATGCGGGCGTATCAAGCGAAGCTTCTTGAGATAGCCGGGGCCAACGCGCAATTTGCTTTTGAATTCGGCCTGAGACTTGCGACGATCAGGTCACCAACTGAATTTTTCGGCGTCATTACGGAGTTTACAAGCAGACGGGTCGATATGTTCGCGCAGCATTCGAAAGAACTGGCGGCATATCCGTTCCGGCGCATCAAGCCGCCCCGAGAGCTCACGGCTCTGCCGGGACGATAACTGCAAGCCGTACCCGCTGCGGTAAAGGGTGGATGCAAATGCGGATCACGCGCGCCCCGATCACGGTTGCTTACTTTCGGCTGGGGAGCGCGGCTCACAACGAGGGAGCGGAAACAGCGCCGGCCATCTTGGCGGGCTCGGTGCCGCTGGTCCGAGGTACCCGCCAGCGCAAACATAGGTTGACACCATTCACAACTGAAGCGGCTCTCGACCGTCTCCGGTCAATTCGCGCGTCTATCCCAGGACTGGTTTTTGGCGGAGTGATTGGAAGGCCCGGCTTGGACATAGCGGTGCGATACGTGGGCCTAAGCGCGAGGCGCACGGATGGAGTTGCCCGCTACACTGAACCTCGTTGACTTGACGGTGGGCGCACATCTAGAGCTCACAAAACCTGGGCGACTGCGCCTCGACCGGCTGAGAAAGCTTGGTAGGCGCGTGACGGCACTGGTTTATGCAGCGACGCTACTTGTGGCGTTTGCTGCAACTCGCGCATACGCCACTGACATAGGTTATTGGGCTCCCCCAGGAGTCGCTGCAAACGAGTTTCCCTCACCGCAGCGCCCTGTTGCACGGATTGTCAGCCCACGCCGCTCCGCCGAAGAGCACCGCGACGCTCTCAATGAGGCCGGCCAGATCGCACGTGTTCTTAAACTGAAACCTGGCATGACAGTCGGCGACATTGGTGCGGGCAGTGGCTACCACACGGTCAGACTCTCGTACCTCGTCGGACCCGCCGGCTCTGTCGTTGCCCAGGACGTCACGCGGGATTACCTCATTGAACTCGCCAGGCGAACAGAACTTCTGAAATTGACGAACGTGCAATTCGCGCTCGGCGAACCACACGACCCGCGTCTGCCCGCTTCCTCGCTGGATGCCGCAATCCTCGTGCACATGTATCACGAGATAGCCCAACCCTATGCCTTCCTCTACAATCTCGCGCCGGCCTTGAAGCAGGGTGCGCGGGTCGGAATTGTCGACTTTGAGCTTCCGACGTCGAAGCATGGCACGCCAATTGAGCTCCTGCGCTGCGAATTGACCGCCGTCGGCTATCGCGAGGTCGCCACATATAAGCTCGCAGGGGACGGAGGGTACCTCGCAGTATTCTCTCCGCCGGAGGTAGCGGGTCGAAAATCTCCCCGCGACATCGTTGCTTGTGGGGATCCCGCCGGCGCTCGCTGACACCACGCCCGCCGCCCGTCTCAGAAGCGATACGCGAACAGGTCGAAGACGGGGTTAGACCGAGTGCGTGACATACGGCTTACATTTTCCTTGCCGCCGGCCTATTCTTTTCGCGTCAGACGTCACCATAGCGGCCTCAAAGGACAACCGGGGGAATGCGCATTGCGCTACTTCTTCGGCGCCACGCGTTCGACGCCGACCGGCGCGATTGACGGCCGTTGACCCAAGACCGGCCCATCCCGTCTACTCAACTGAGTGGCGGCAGCGTGTAAGACAATGCTGACGCAAATTTACGAAGTCGCGACACCTGCGGAAGCCGAGGCGATATCGGCAATCGGCGTGGATCATGTCGGCGTGCTCCTCGGCGATGGAGCCTTCCCTCGGGAGCTTCCGGTTCGGAAGGCGTCAGCGGTCATGAAGATGGTGCGGTCGCCGTCCGTACTTTCCGCGCTGTTCCTTTCGGCGGATGTCGCTCTTATCGAACGGATGGCGAGAGAGCTTGATCCGCCCATTGTTCATCTTGGCGCATCAAGCGAATTGCTTACGCCTGATCTTGTCGTGGCGCTGCGAAAGTCCATGCCGAAGACCAAATTCATGCGCAGCGTACCTGTCACGGGACCTGAGGCAGTAGGTGTGGCGCAAGCCTATGATGGGGTTGTCGATTGGATCCTGCTCGACAGTCATCGCACAGGTGATGTGCAAATCGGCGCGCAGGGGGTGACGCACGACTGGAGCATCAGTCGAACGATAGTGGAGAGTGTTCGCACCCCAGTCATACTTGCTGGCGGCCTCGGACCAGACAATGTCAAAGAAGCTATTCGGTCGGTGCGACCTGCCGGCGTTGATTCGAAAACAAGAACGGATCGAGAGGGCACTCACTCAAAAGACCTGAGGAAGGTAGAAGCTTTCTATCGCGCTGCGACGAGCGGTTAGATCGCATTTCTCTCCTTGGCCCATCGCGTCAGTTAGTCCGGTGCAGCTGTTTGTCTGGAGTTATATTGGTAAAGCCGACCTGCCGGCTGAGCGCCTGGACTTCTCAGTTTGGCCCTTAGCCGAAGGTCGATTGAGCGCGTGCCGTGTCGGCTGTCAGAGGGATTGTGTTGCAAAACTCCAGTTGAGGCGACTCGCGAACCGTGATTCCGTTGGTTTGAGGCGGCATTTGCGGGAGCAGCGTGTATTTCGGCTTCAAATATCGCCCCCTTTCGGCTTCCAACATTGACCCCAGTGCGGCGGCAGAATCGAGAATGAGTCGAGACACTGAAGATGCATGGGGTGGGGGCCAGCCTTGGGCGGCCGATTGGGGGTCAAAGGACGCGCCGATTTACAGGGGGGAAGCAATTCCCCAATGGACCGGTCGCCGGAATGACGAACGGCTATGAGTTCATGCACGATTGCAATCTTGGCCATATACGGCAACTCATCGAAGAACACTGGACGATTTTCTCACCCCGGTTCGATCCCCTCAGCCTGGCCGATTTCTCCGCCAAATCTGACAAGGTCCGAGAAGTTAGGAACGCGGTCTACCACCACCGGTCGCTCTCTGGCATGTCAGACGTCGTTGCGGCCGCGGAAGGGCTTCTGGACAAACTCAATTTCTCGCTAAAGTTCGTCCATGGCAAAGTGGCTGAATGTGAGCCGGCAAAGCTTTCGTTTTTGATCGAAGCTGACGCGGTGCGGCATCGCACCTGGGTCATTATGTAATCTGCGATATCACAAGCTTGGCAAGCCTTGAAAAAACCGGTTCAAATCGCTTTCAAGCACAATGAAGCTTAGAAGGGCGCTACTAGCTTGGAACGCACAATCATCGTTGCGTAGCCCATCGTCGCGTCTCGTCCGATCAGGTCGCCTGGAGCTGTCGATTTATAAATCCCGCGCACTCGGTTCTCACGGGATCGCATTGTATCAGCGGATTGATCGGCGATTTAAATTGCCCGGCCCCGATTTGATTGACTTGAGTAAGGAGCATGGAAGACCGCGAAATCGCGGCCCCGTCTCCTACGCCAACATTGGGGAATCGGAGATCGGCCCATAGGCAATATCCTGAAGCTTTTTGAGCCCGGGGGCATTCGGATTTTATCGCTGTCAGAGAATACGCAGAACGTTGACGCATATTCATTCTGGCATGACGACCGTCCGTTTGTATTCCAGCAACTGCTCCTTTGCAAAGGCGGTCATCGGTTCTTCGACGATAGGTACCGAAAGGGCCGCTCGGAGAGCGGCCCTTTCCTATTCACCAGTTCCGGGTGCCGAAGCTGAAGCCGATGCTCGGGCCACCGCCGTAGTAGCCGTAGCCGCGATCATAGTAGCCGGGCCCGCCATAATAGCCGTAGCTCCGACGTACCACATAGCCGTCGTCCCCGCCGTAGTAGCGCTGAACATAGCGTGGACCGCGGGTGCGATAGCAGCGGCCATACTCGTCGCAGACCAGGCGGACCTGGTCGACGTTGGCAACCTCTGCCGACGCGATGGCAGCGGGCGCAAGCCGTGGGGCAGAAAAAAGGGCCCCGTGGTGGGGCTAATCTCAGTGAGCGAACGCCATACTCTAATTGTAATCCGAGTATTTGAACTGCGGGAGCGCTTTCAATTGCTCCTTGTTGCCGCTCATGACGGCGTGGTCCGGGACCCAATCGTTCGCATTGCGGGTCGTGGTGGTCGTCGACGCGGCGCCGGTGGTGGTGTCGCGCGAGGTTGTCGATGTGCTGGTCGAGCTGGTCCGGACAGGCTCATCGACGAACTTCAGCTTGTCCATCGAGACAGCGATGTCGTGTTCGCCCATGCCGAGAAAGCCGCCGATCCCGATCACCACCGCGTTGATCTTGCCGCTCTGTCGACAAGCAGTTCGTTGATGTCGCCAAGCTTCTCGTTGGCCTCGTTGTAGACGTTCAAGCCCATGAGCTTCGAGGCGCGCCAATTGCCTTTTAGGGCCATCTTCGCATCGGCCGAGTGGGCGGCCGCCGGGGCGGTGCGATCGATCGGCTGAGTGGACTGCGCGAACGCAGCGCCGCCGATCACGGCAGTGCCAAGCAGAGCGACGGCAAGAAACCTTTTCATGGAACATCTCTCCAACGTGAGAACCGCACCCGTTCGGATGCCGGCCCCAACGTCCGGAATTGCCACTTGTTCCCGAATTCGGAACAGAGGCTGGAAAGGATTCGACCGAGGAAATCGGCTCTCCTATCGACGTTCGGTTGTGACGATACGGACGGAAATCCCCTTACCTTCGGAGCGGATGCAGGCCTCCGAAAAATGCGGCCAAACCTGCTTCGAACAGTCTACGGCTTCCATCGCGGTGCCGCGGACCTGCTGGATTTTCGGCTGCGCAGGAGCTGTCTCGTCCGCGAAAGCCGGCGTCGCGAGAAGGACAAAAGCTGCCGTCGCGGAAAAGATGATTTTCATGGAGACCTCCTGGTCCGCGACAACGACTGGTGTCCTCAGCCGTTCCGGAAGGGATCGAAACGAGGCGCTCCGTTCTCGAATCCTTTCACGTCCACTGTTTGCCCTCACGCTGGGCGCCCCCGCGAGCGACCAGTTCGCGATATTGGTCTTCATATTCCCTCGCCATCCGGCTCGCAGCGAAGCGCTGCTCGAAGCGGGCGCGGACCTTTCTTCTGTCAAGCCGGACGACTTCCTTGACCGCTTCGATAGCCTGCTCCTCGCCGTCCACGATGAAGCCCGTGACCCCATCTTCCAGGACTTCCGGCACCGACCCCGAGCGGTAGGCGATCACGGGCGTGCCGCACGCCATCGCCTCGATCATGACGAGTCCGAACGGCTCCGGCCAATCGATTGGAAACAGCAGGGCGGCGGCGCCAGCGAGGAACGGCTGCTTGCGAACTTCGTCCACCTCGCCGATCAACTGGATGTTCTCACCGTCGATCTCGGGTTCGATCTTCTTCTTGAAGTAGACCGTTTCCGCGCGGGGTATCTTAGCCGCGATCCGCAGCGGCATCTGGACGGCGCGTGCGATGCGGATGGCATCTTCCGGACCCTTCTCCAGCGTCAGCCGACCGAGAAAAGCCAGGTACGAACCGCCTTCGTAAGAGGGGCGGAGCAAATCCTTGGGCAGTCCGTGCGGGATCGTTGCGATCCAGTTCGCGTCCGGAAGCTGACGGCGCTGGTTGTCGGAGATGGAGACGAACGGGGCCTCGGCAAAGGTCCCGACCACATCGGATAAACCGGGAAGGTCGAGCCGGCCGTGCATCGTCGTCAGGAAAGGCACACCGGTCCGGCTCAGCACCGGCAGGGGCAGCCAGTCGATATGGGAGTGGATCACGTCGAAGTCGCGCGCGCGCTCGGCGACGGCTTCGATCAGCAGCGCGCAGGCGACGTTCGGATCGACGCCCCGCCGCCCCAGGCGCAACGCGCGCGGCCACACCGCCTGGAGCCTTCCCTTCGTCTTCGAGTCCTCGCTTGCGAACAGAGTGACATCGTGTCCGAATTCGACCAATTCGTCCACCAGCCAGGCGATCACGCGCTCGGTGCCGCCGTAAAGCTTTGGAGGAACACTCTCGGCCAACGGAGCAAGTTGGGCAATCCGCATCGGCTAGGCCCCGGACACGAACCGCATAATTATCACGACAACAGCGGACATGAGGAATGAAATCGCGAGCAGCGTCCAAGCCGGTCTCGTGCTTCCGCGAGCCACTCGTGCCGCGAGAATTTTTCATGGCTGTCAACATTCGTCTCCACCAAGCCGCTGCAGGTAAGCTATCCCGAAACCAGCGAGTTCTTCGGTATCGCTCCTCCACACTTCGAGCTTGCTGTAGAGGTGGCGCTCCAGCAGGCAGCGCCGGCTATCGTGTGCATCAACATCGGGGTGCCGCGCGCGGTAGACCGTCCAGGCGGTCTCCATGGCGTTCTTCAAGGCGACTTCGTCGACCATGCTCACCCTCCGGCGATCGAACCCAGTCGCTGCCAACTAGAAGCATTCCCGAAAGTTTCCAGTTTTTCCCGATACTGGACGGAGGCCTGGCCAGGATGCCTTCACTTGCTTATGCGCCGCCCAGGCATTAACTTCGGCCGGCCTCGTGGAGTAAGAGCCTGGGCACGGCCTTTGCTCCGTCAAGGCGTTCGACGGAGCAGCCCGTTCCAGCCGCTGCTCGGAAGGCGTGCCTTCCATGAAGTCGAGCACGGTCCGGCCTCGTCGGTGTCCGAACAACCACCTGTTGCCCCGGCTCCTATCCGACGTTCGGTACCGCATCGGCAACATTGGCGCTGGTGAGAGCTTTCGGTCCGCTCGTAAGCGAGACGCCGGTCAAGGGTCTCCTTTCTGTAGTGTTGCCGAGCGCTTCGGATGCGGTTCGCCCGAAAGGAACGAGCATTCCAGATCTTCTGCAATTCGCAGCTTCTTCTGCCGGTTCGCCAGGCGTCCCGCTCAGATATATGAACATCACAGTGCTCGCGACGTTTTCCACGGTTGGAGGAAGCGACAACGTGCCATTACGGACCAGATCGACATGCGGGTACTGATCGTCGACGACCATCCCGTTGTCGTGATCGGCTGCCGGGCCTTGTTCACGTCGGATCCCTCCGTCGAGATCCTGGAGGCTTCCGATGCAAAGGACGGCCATCGTGTGTACTTGCAGAAGCATCCCGAAGTCACCGTGGTTGACGTGAGGCTTCCCGACGCTACCGGCTTCGAGTTGGCCCGGCGAATCCGCAGGGATGATCCGGCCGCCAAAATAGTCATGTTCAGCGTCAGCGAGGATCCGGCGTTCGTGGTGCGCGCTGTCGAGATGGGCATTCAGGGATATGTCTCGAAGAGCGACGATCCCCGGCTCCTGGCCAAGGCCATTCGGAAGGTTGCAGCTGGGGAGCGCTTCGTCTCACCGCGTCTGACGGAGGCGACGACCTTCGCGGGAGCGGAGGTCAAGGCCACTCCCCTGACGCAGATGAGCCCACGCGAACTCGAGATCCTGAGGCTCTTGGGTCGTGGCGACCGCATCTCAGAAGTCGCTTCCAAACTCGGCCTCTCCTATAAAACCGTTGCCAACACGACCTCCCTGCTGAAGTCCAAGCTCGGCGCTAAAAATCACTCCGATCTCGTCCGGATTGCAGTCGAGATTGATTTGCACCGGTGAAGAGTCGACGACTGGGATGCCGTTTTTCAGAGTTAAGCGCCGCAATAGCGACATCGGCGAGCGTTCTGCGGCCGCCCAAAGGGCATTCTACGGGATAAAATGGCTTTTGCAGAGAACGCTTCCATCCCCGATTGCACATGGGGGATCACCAGCAATCCCTTCAAGCCGCAGCCCCCTCCGCGGAGCGGTAAACCTCTGACGGACGGCTAAGAGGGGAGCGATATGGAGCCGCCACTAACTGATTGATTCATCGTCAGAACCGTGCGTACGAATCCAGTGTGACATTTAGGAACGCAATCAGTCGAGCGGAGTTAAGTCGCGGCCGCTTCTCATGCTGTGTGCGCGGCCGAGCGAAGGAAGCCCATGCGTCGCGTTCGACTTGTGATAGCAGATCGACGTCCCATTGTTCTGCAGGGTTTTGCATCGCTGCTCGGAGCGCAGCCGGATTTCGAAGTAGTTGCATGCTGTCTTGATGGAGTGAGTTGCCTTGCGGCCATTCGCAGTTTGACCCCCGATGTGGTGTTACTGGAGGACGGATTCACCGATGTAACCGTCTCCGACATCCTCGCCGTCGCGGAGGACGAAGGTCTTTCCTCCCGGCTGGTGTTCTTCACTGCTACCGTCGCCTGCGGCGATCTTGCCAGTGCACTCGCGACCGGTGCCTGTGGCGCGATTCCGATGAACGCCAAACCAGAAGCGCTGGTGCAGTCCCTGAGGCTGGAAAAAACGGGGTCCGACCTGGCGAGGGTCGGTAATGAAGCTAATGGAATCGAATCGTTCGGCAATAATGTTCTGGCGGTTTTGACCGTCAACGAGCGGACGATCATGGATCGGGTCGCCGAAGGTTTGTCGGACAGTGAAATTGCTCGGGTCCTCGGTGTCTCTCTGGAGATCGTCAGGATTCACATCGACCACGCGCGACAGAAGCTTGGAATCAACAGTCGGACGGAGCTCGCCGCGCTGGCTCTGTCGCGCCGCTATGGCGCGATGAGTATCCTGGCAGCTGCGCTCCTGGCAGCGCTGGACGACTCGCCCGGTCACGCCGCAACCGAAAGTTTCACGGTCATGGCCGAAAACGGCTGCGCGGAGGTCGTAACCTTTAGAATCGGCCGCAAGGAAGCAGTATCAGGTGGCACCCCGGCCAGAAGCGCGAGCAAGGACCGCGCCGGCGCCGCAACCGGGACATCGACCGGCAAACTCGTCGACCCCGTTGCGGAGATTGCCGCGAGCGTATTTGCACAGGCAGCACTCAACGCGCCGAGGCCGGGTTCGAGCAGCTACAGCATCTTCATGGTTGCAGCTTTCGCCGCCTTGATCTACGAGCTCGATGGTGCCAACCACGCCGTGCAGGCGTTCGATTTCGGCGATGACATCGTCACTTCATCTACCGCAAGCGACGCTGACGGACCGGCATCCGCACTTCCCGGCTTTGCAAAATTCGGCGGTACAGCCGTGTACGGTGAAGCATTCGCATTCGAATTCGCCCAAGGCGATACAATCGCAACAGACGGCAGCGAGCTTTATGTCGGCAACACCCATGCGGAGGATGGCGGCAGTGGCAGAGAAACTCCTATTCCCCGAGGTTCCGGAACCATTGATGTCGTTGCGACGGCGGCGAACGAAGCCGCGCAACATGACTCCATGCATACAGGCCGGGAAGACGTGGCAAATCAAGGCCGGTCGCAATCCGACATGCATGCTCCCGACCACAGCTCCGAAGCCGCTAAGCTTGTGGGCCCGGGGGACGATTTAAATAACGGTCAATCGCAGAAGACCCTAGATGAGTCCGACCGCAGCTCCGGAGCCGCCAAGGGGCACGCCAAGCATGACGCCGCGGGAGACGTTTTAAACCACGGTCAATCGCAGAAAGCCCTGCATGAGTCCGACAACGTCTCCGGAGCCGCCAAGGGGCACCCAAAGAATGAGGCGGCGGGAGACAGTTTAAATCACGGTCACTCTCAGAAGGCACTGCATGAGTCCGACAACGGCTCCGTGGCCGCCAAGGTGCATGCCAAGCATGAGGCCTCGGGAGATTCGAATCGCGGACAGGCGCACAGCGACTTGCTGACTTTTGAAGATGGTTCCGCGGCCGACAAGCAACACGCACAGCATCCACAGGCAGGTGATTTAGATAGCAATCCGGAGCACAATATACCAATGGCGTCCGTAAATTCTGCCAACGACGCACATTCGGGATCGAAGGATAAGAAAGGCGGCCCTTCTTCCGACAACGCAGATCGGGCCAAATCAGCGATTGGCACCGAACTTGGCGATTCTTTTCATTTTAAAAGTGCCGCCGATAATACGTCGTCGGACGTCTATGACCTTCAACAACTGAGCAACGCAAATGGAAAAGCTCATGCAGATGGTCAACATGCTGTTGGACACGGGGGGCCGGAGCCGGACCAGGATGCTGATGGGATTGATATTTCAATTGCGCACCACGATCACTCCGGGCACGTCAATCTTCCTGCGGCTCACGATTTGATTCTGTAGCAAATTACTGGATGGCCGGGTTCAAGGTGCGCTATTTGGCGCTGCAGCACGACGGCTCGGACAGGTACTGGATCACCTTGCGCCCGTCGGAGCGCGTGGCCTTGGGGTCGGACCTGGCCGACGAGTTCACCTTCAAGCAGATCGACGATGCGCGCACCGGAAGCGGCATCGCGCTCGTGGCGTGGTCGGGAAAGAAACCCGATGGCTCACCCTTTCTCGCCGACCGCTACGTGCCGGAGACGGTCGCGACCGTGGACGATCTCCTCGATAGGGCGAAGCTTCTAGTGTGTCGCGACCACCTCGAGCCGATGCTTTTGCTGCTTCAAAAGCGCTTCCGGGAGTCGCGGATGCCTGGACTTCCGTCTCGAACGCTGGCGGATTTGCATCCGGCGGGGTGGACGTCGTCCACACGCTTAGAACTCGCGACCTCACGCCATGAAGGTTCAAGATGCTACTCTCTGTGCCCGGCGGTAAATCAAGTCGCATAAGGGAGAGGCGCGAGAACATTACGGCAAGCCTTAAGAATCGCCGGCGACTGCTGCTCCGGAACTGCGCGAGCGGCGCGCCTGAAGCATTTCGATAATCGCGAACATGACGATCACGACAATAAGGACGACGACCGATGCTGCAGCGATGACGGGGCTCACCTGAAGCAGGATTCCATCCCACATCTGCTTCGGCAAGGTTGTCTTGATGCCGCCGCCGACGAATAGTGCGACCGTCAGCTCCTCGAACGATTGCAGGAACCCGGTTACAAAGCCGACGGCGAGCCCGCCCGCCACCAGCGGCAAGGTAATGCGCCAAAAGATGCGCAGCCGTCCGGCGCCAAGCGTTGCGGCTGCCGCATCGAGCTGCCAGTCATAGCCCTTGAAGGTCGCCAGCATGACCATGAACACCACTGGCATCGCGATGACGGTGTGACCGATGGTGATCCCGATGTCGCTTGCCACTAGTCCCATTCGCGCGAACAGATAGAACAGCGCGATTGCTGTGACAATGGACGGGACCATCATCGGTGAAAGGCAGAGGAGGAACGCGATGCTGCCGAGCCTGCTGCGAGTCCTGGCAACCCCATACGCGGCCATCGATGCGATCAGCAGCGTGACGGCTGCCGCCGCGAACCCGATGCCGAATGAACGGGTCATCGCGCCGAGCCAGAGGGAGGACGCGAAGAACTGCTCGAACCAGCGGGCACTCAAACTCGGCGGCGGAAACGACAGAAAGGTCGAGCCAGTGAAGGCCATCGGGATAAAGGCGATGATCGGTGCCAGCAGCAAGGCGATCATGACCCAGGCATAGACCGAGAGCAGGGCGCCCCCGCGCAGGCCGCGGATATTGCGCTTCCAGAGCTCCTCGATCGTGCTGCAGATCAGCCCGGTGGCGTGGACGACGGAAAGCCCGATGCGTCGTACCGGGCCGTCCGCGCTGGTCGGCCGGCCGCTGCCTGTCGTCACCACCGACAGGTCGAAGATCCTGTCATAGACGAAGCAGATCGTGATGGTCGAAATCAGGAGGATCGCCGCGAGCGCGCTGCCGAGCTGCCAATTCTGCAATTCGTTGATTTGCAGGATGATAAGCTGCCCGATCATGGTGTCCTTGGCGCCGCCGACGAGGGCCGGCGTGATGAAGAAGCCGAGCGAGGAGACAAGAACGAGGAGGCCGGCCGACGCGACGCCGCGTACCGAGGGCTGAAAGAAGACCTGCCAGAATGCGCGCGAGCCGTTGGCGCCAAGCGTCGATGCTGCCATCATCAGGCGACGGTCGATCTGGTTCATGACCGGCAACATCGTGACGACCGCAAGCGGCAGCAGCGTGTGCACCATGGCGAAGACGACGGTGGTGCGCCCGAACAGCAATTGATCGCCGCCCTTCAGGCCGATCGCGGCCATGGTCTTCGCTACGATGCCGTTGCGCCCGAGCAGCACCAGCCAAGAAAAATTCTTGATCAGTGCGCTGGTCCAGAATGGTAGCAACACGAACAAGGTGGCAATGCGCTGCTGCTGGGCCGGCTTTTGCGACAGCCAATAGGCGAGGGGATAGCCTAGCACCAGGCAGAGCACGGTGGTCCAGCACGCGACCTGGAACGTCGTCGACAGCACGGTGAGATAGGGGCCGCCGTTCCAGATGCGCAGGAACGGAGCGACAGTCAGCGCGCCCGTGATCTTGTCCATCACGCTCACGGACAACATCTGCGCGGTCGGCCAAACCAGGAACAAGGCCAGGAAGGCGAGGCCAGGCAGCGCCAGCCACAGCGGGTCAAGCCTGAGTTTACGTGCCTTCGTGCGCGGACGCTCGGCAATTCCGAGAGACGTCATCTCGGCCATCTCTCAATGCCCTCGCTCGACCCGTTGCAGTGCGGTCATCTCGGTCTAGGCACGCTTGGCAAGCGGCGTCTTCGCCAATGCCACGTTGCGGTTCTCGGGGCGCGCCAGGCCGAGGTGCTCGCGGAGGGTGCGCCCTTCATAGTCGTGGCGGAATCGTCCGCGCCGCTGCAACTCCGGCACCACCTTCTCGACAAAGTCGGTCATCGTGCTCGGCAGCGCCACGAACGAGATCATGAAGCCGTCGCAGGCGCCTGCGTCGAGCCAGGTTTCCATGTGATCGGCCACCTGCGTCGCGGTGCCGCAAAACGTCGCCTTGGCACGATTGAACCGGCGCGCGATCTCGCGCAAGGTCAGGCCCTGGCGGATCAGACCGGCGATCTCGTCGAAATAGGCCTTGTGGAGGTTGGACGTCGCGGGAATCCGGCTGACAGGCACCGGCTCATCGAGAGGGAGATCCGACAGGTCGGTTTCGAGGTCCTGCCCAAGGCGCAAGATGCCGACATCAGGATGGACCAGGTCCTGCCAGCGATCGAGCTTGTCGCGGGCCTCCTGTTCGGTCTCGCCGATCACGACCGAAATGCCCGAGGCGATCTTCAGATCGTCCGGCCGGCGGCCGAACTTGGCCATCCGGGTCTTGAGATCGCTATAGAAAGCCTTGGCGGCATCGAGATTGCCGCTCGACCCGAACACCACTTCGGCATGTTCGGCCGCGAAATCCCGGCCGGTGTCGGACGCGCCGGCTTGGATGATGACCGGGCGGCCCTGCGGCGAACGCTCGATGTTGAGTGCGCCATGCACGGTGAAGTACTTGCCCTTGTGGTCGACCAGATGCTGCTTCTCCGGCAGGAAGCTCTGGCAGGTTTCCTTGTCGTAAACGAAGGCGCCGTCTTCCCAAGTGTCCCAGAGTGCTTCGACGACCTCGAGGAATTCCTTCGCCTTGGTGTAGCGGTCGCCATGCGGAGGCAACCGTTCGAGACCAAAATTGCGCGCCGCATAGTCGTTGGCGGAGGTCACCACGTTCCAGGCGGCGCGCCCGTGCGAGATGTGATCCAGCGAAGAGAACAGCCGCGCAACATTATAGGGCTCGTAGAAGCTGGTTGATGCGGTCGCTCCGAGGCCGATACGGGTCGTCGCCCCCGCAATGGCTGAAAGCAGGGTGATCGGCTCCAGGACGTTCATGAACAGCGGCGACCGGCTCCAGGCTCTCAGGTTCTCGGTGCGCGCCGCCGGTGTGTCGGCGATGAAGAAGAAGTCGAACTTGCCTCGCTCGGCGAGTTGCGCCATCTCGCGGTAGTAGTCGATGTCGGTCGAGGCGTGGGGTCGCGCCTCGTCCATCAACCACGATGCCGCGTGCGATCCGTTGGCGTGCACCAACGCGCCGACCACCATCTGCTTCTTCTTGCTCATGACCGTCCCTCCATGTTTTCTCGCGCGCCGCAGACGTTACTTCTTGCCGCCCATCAGCAGCCATTCCTGGAAGCGTTCCGAGACGGCTGCGTAGTTCTTGCCCCAATAGGCGTAGTCGCGCACGGTGAGGCCGGCGAGGTTTTCAGGCAGCGTCGGAAGCACCTTGGCGCGTTCGGGCGTAATGAACTTGTAGGCCTTGAGGTTGCTCGGACCATTGGCGACAATGCTGGAATAAGCCGCCTGGCGCTCGGGCTGCATCGAGAACTCCACGAATTTGCGGGCCTGTTTCAGCTTCGTCGTGCCCTTCGGAATCGACCAGCCGTCGATCGAGTAAAGGCCCTTCCAGACGATATTGACCGGAGCGCCGGAATCGATTGCGGCAAAAGCGCGTGCCGACCACGTGTCGGTCATATCGACCTCGCCATTCTGCAGGATCTGCGTATTCTGCGCGCCAGCCGACCACCACACCGCGACCTCGGAGCGGATCTTGTCCATCATCTTGAAGGCGCGATCGACATCAAGCGGGTAGAGATCTTTTGGCGCGACGCCATCGGCGAGCAGCGCCGCTTCCAGCACGCCCTTGGGGTTCCGATACAGGCCGCGGCGTCCCGGAAACTTAGTCGTGTTCCAGAAGTCGGCCCAGCCCGTCGGAGCCTCCTTCTTGTAAATGTCGGTGCGATAGGCCATCACGATGCCATAGGCGGAGAAGCCGAACCAGTTCGGCATCAATGCGCCTGGAATCAGTTCGTCATCCGGTCCCTTGTCGACCTCGAGCGGCTCGAGATAGTTCTTCTCCTGGGTCAGCCGCAGCACGTCGTCGGGGGTGACCATGCAGACGTCCCAGAGCTTGCTGCCGGTGTCGACGATAACCTTGAACTGCGTCACTGGATCCGATTCGTGGGCAACACCTTCGACGCGGATGCCGGTGGCCTTCTCGAACGGGTCATAGAAGGCGGTGCGGAGCGCGGCACCGGGAGCGCCACCGACGTCAGCGACGGTGATCTGCTCGGCCGCACCGGCCCCTCCGGACCAGACTGCCGGCAGCGCCAAGCCGGTAGCGGCCGCGCCCGCGGCCTTCAGAAGTTTCCGTCTTGTGATGCGCGTGATGGCGGACATTGTTGTTCTCTCTGTGATGTAATGAACGGTGTCGGAGGACGCGATGTGACGGCGCGGTGCTACGCGCCTGCCGTTGATGGACCGCTTTCGAGGACCCGGGCCTGGTTGCGCTCCCAGCGGATAAAGACGCTTTCATCGATTGCGACCGGCGGCAGGCCGGCCCCACGACGCACGGTGATCAACGTGCCGCTGGCGAGACGGACCAGCAGCCGCGTCTCCGAGCCCGCATAGATGCTTTCCTGAACACGACCGCTCAGCAGCGCCTCGTCATTGCTGCAGAGAAGGAGCTTTTCGGGGCGCACCACCAACGCGGCCGATTGCCCGACCTGCATGTCGCAGCCGTCGGGCAGTGGAAGCACGCCATCGGGGCTCTCAAGGCATCCGTTCGCGGCAACCTTGCCATGGATCAGGTTGGATGCGCCGATGAAGTCGGCGACGAAGGTGTTGGCCGGCCGTTCGTAGATTTCCTCGGGTTTGCCGAGCTGCTCGATCCGGCCGTCGTTCATCAGGCAGATGCGGTCGGCCAGCGCGAGAGCCTCTTCCTGATCGTGCGTCACGAAAATGATCGTTGCGCCGGTTTCGCGATGCAGGCGCTTGATCTCGATGCGCATGTCTTCCCTGAGCTTCTTGTCGAGCGCGGACAGGGACTCATCCATCAGGATCAGCGACGGCCGATAGACGAAGCAGCGCGCCAGCGCGACCCGCTGCTGCTGGCCGCCTGACAGTTCGCGGGGAAAACGGCTGGCAAAGTCCGAAAGCTCCACCATCGCGAGCGCCGCTTCCGTCCGGCTCTTGATCTCGCCCGGCGGCATTCGCCGCATCTGCAGCGGGAACGCGACGTTTTCGCGGACGGTGAGGTGGGGAAATAGTGCGTAGTTCTGAAAGACCACGCCGATGTCGCGCTTGTCGGCAGAGTTGTCGGTCTCGTCACGGCCGTCGATGATCAACTGGCCGCCCGACGGTTCGACCAGGCCGCAGATGATCTGGAGAAGCGTCGTCTTGCCGGACCCCGATGGACCAAGAACGGCGAGGAGCTCGCCGGCAACAACCTTCAGCTCGATCGGCTTGAGCACGGTGACCGCACCGTAAGCCTTCGAGATGCCACGAACGTGCAGCTTGACCTTCGACGGCAGCGGGCCAGTCGACGCGGAAGTGTCGTCGGACACGGCAGACCCTAAAGGCGCATCGTGAGCGTCGCGCGACGATCGCCACAATATACGAAACACGTCGCTACGGCGGCTTCGAAGGGGCGGAACGGCGCGGATCGCATCCATTACAGATCCTGTCAGGTCAACTGGGGCAAAGTAAGCCTCCCGGATCCGTGATGTGTAAATTACGAAAACCGGGTCCTTTGATTAGACGACGCCTAATCGATCCAGCTGAGGAATTATTGGGCGAACGGTGGTCAATCATTGGCCTTTTCGCCTACGGCGTCAGCGTTGGCCCGATATAGCTTTCAGGTAATCAGCGGCGACGATTTTCTTATTTTACGCCCGCACCGGAATCCATAAGTCTCGCTTGCCTGAACGTGCCTCTCGTAGGAGCAATAGATGACGAATTCCGTCGCCTCGTCGGAAGAGCAGCAGCTTCGTATTGATCTCGCAGCTGCCTTCCGCAGCATCGCCAGGCTTGGTATGCATGAGGCCGTCGCCAACCATTTCAGTGCCGCGATCTCCGCGGACGGCCGCCGGTTCTTGATGAATCCAAAGTGGCGGCACTTCTCGCGCATTAGGGCCAGCGATCTGGTTCTATTCGACCTGGATGACGAGCAGGGCGTCAAGGGACGGCCCGATGTCGATCCGACGGCCTGGGCCATTCATGGCCAGATGCACCGGCAACTGCCTCAGGCGCGGGTTGTGATGCATCTCCACCCTCCGTTCGCGACCACGATCGCCTCTCTTATCGATCCTCAGATCAAGCCGATCGATCAGAATACCGCGCGCTACTTCAATCGCCTTGCCATCGACGATCGCTATGGCGGCATGGCCGACAGCGAGCAGGAGGGAGCGCGCCTTGCAGCGCTGCTCGGCAACAAATCGCGGCTGATGATGGGAAATCACGGCGTGCTCGTGATCGCCAACTCGGTCGGCGAAGCCTTTGACGACATCTACACGCTGGAGCGTGCCTGCCAGATCCTGGTCCAGGCCTACGCGACGGGGCAGCCGTTGAAGGTTCTGCCCGACGCCGTTGCCGAAAGCACGGCGCAGGATTGGGAGCAGATCACGGACTTCTCGATCGCGCATTTCGAAGAAATGAAGTGCATCCTGGATACCGAGGATCCGTCCTACGCGCATTGATCACGACCGCGGCTGCGTTGCGGGATAGCGCGAATGAAATCGAGACAGGAGCGGATATGATACGGACGGGCGAAGAATACAAAGCCTCCATTCGCGACAGCCGCGCGGTTTATATGAACGGCGAGAAGATCAAGGACGTCACCGTCCATCCGGCGTTCAAGCCCCTGGTCGATCTCAGGGCGCGGATATACGATCTCCAGCATGATCCGGCGACGCGGCATCTGATGACTTACCGTGAGGACGGAGAGGTCAACGCGATCAACAACAAATTGCCGCTCAGCCAGCAGGATTGGTGGGACAAGCGCCGCGCGACCGATACGGTCCTGGAGGATGCCGGCGGCGTCATCACGCGCGTTGGCGACGAGACGGTCGGTGAAATGTGGTCGCTGTTCGACGGGCAGGACGTGCTCAACGACGTCGATCCGCAATTCTCCAAGAATATTCGTAATCACATCTTGAAGGTGCTGCACGCCGATCCGTTCCACGTCTCGGCAAACACCGATCCCAAGGGTGACCGCTCGAAGGCCCCGCAGGACCAGGATCCCGACATGTTGCTGCATGTCGTCAGGGAAACCGATGCGGGGATCGTAGTGCGGGGTGCGAAGTACGAGACGGCCGCGGCCTACGCCAATCAGGCGTTCACCAAGCCAACCATCGCCAATTGGGGCGATGCCGCCTATTCCGATTATGCGGTCGGATTCATCTGCGATCTCAATGCGCCGGGCCTCAAGTTCATCTGCCGCACCGGCTTTGCAGGTCGCGCGCCGGCCGAGGACTACCCGTTGTCGAACCGATTCGACGAGGTCGACACGTTGGTGATCTTCGACAACGTCATGATCCCCTGGGAAAACGTGCTGTTCTATCGGCATACCAAGGCTGCGGCCTATATTCGGGCCACGCTTCATCGCTACTCGGCGTTCGCGTTCGTGCAGCGGAATTTGAAGCTGGCCGACATGCTGATCGGCGCGGCGCTGTTCAACGTCCGCCAGACCGGGCTCGAGAAGCAGCAGGCGGTGCAGGAGAAGCTCTCGAAGCTCGCGATCTACCGCGAGGGGATCAACGCGCACCTGACGGCGGCGATCGCGCTGCCCGAGCGCAGCCCCGGTGGCCTGATGATGCCGAACCAGTCACTGCTCTACACCGGACGTGTGCTGGCCTGCTCGCAGCTTCACGAGATGATGCACGTCGCGCGCGAATTGTGCGGCGGTCAGATCTGCGTGACGCCCGACAAGGCTGCGTTCGAGGACGCCGAGACGGGCCCTTGGCTGGAGAAGTTCTATACGGTCAACGAGCATTGGGTCGCCGATGACCGGCGCCGGCTGCTGTCATTTGCGCGCGACCTGCTGAATTCGGACTATGCGGGCCATCGGCTGACGTTCCAGCTGTTTGCGCAGTCAGCGCCGTTCGCGCATCTTGCCGCTGTCTATCGAAACTTCGATTGGGACGGCCCGCTCGATTTCGTGCGGAGATCGGCGGGGCTGTCGGAGAGGGTCATGAAAGAGAAGAGCGCTCAGACTGGGGATCGCGCCGTCAACCATTGGTTCGGGCAGATCCGCGATGCGGCCGAGTAGCAGGGAGGGATTTTACATGCGAGCCACAAACGTGCAATCGGCTGCGATGGACATTCGGACGCAGTTCCTCGACGGCATGAGCCGTGCCGCATTTTGCGTCAACGTCGTGACGACGGATGGGCCGGCGGGACGTGCCGGTGTGACGGTGTCGGCGATGTCGTCGGTCTCGGCCGACGGCAGCACCCCGACAGTTCTGGTCTGTATCCATCATCAGAGCAAGACGGCGGCGGCCATCGTCGATAATGGCGTGTTCTGCATCAATATCCTGCGCGACGACCAGGCCGATATTGCCGATCATTTTGGCGGCCGCAGCAAATTCGGCGGCGACGACAAGTTTGCATATGGGCAATGGCTCCCGAGTGAGTCCGGCGCGCCGCGCCTCGCCGAAACCGTGGTGGCGTTCGACTGTCGCGTCATATCGTCCGAGCGCGTCGGCACCCACCACATCTTCGTCGGCGCGGTCGGTGCGGTGGCGGTCGGTTCGGGGCGGGCCCTGATCTACGCCGATCGTGTCTATGGCCGGGCCCATCCCATCCCGGCTTCGCAGACGTCATAATTACCTCCGTTACGACATCAGGACCAATCGATGACCCACAAACGTATCCGCCAGTTCAACACCAAGGACACCTATCCCGAACAGAAGCTCGACAATGATCTGTGCCAGGTCGTGGTCGCGAAAGGCAGCATGGTGTTCGTCCGTGGCCAGGTCGGCCAGGATATCGAGACCGCGGTCAATGTCGCGATCGGCGATGCCTCGGGTCAGACCGAGCAGGCGATGAAGAATGTCAGGACATTGCTGGCGGAGGCGGGTGCAGAACTCGGCGACATCTGCAAGATCACAATCTACATCACCGACCCGCGTTATCGCGAGGCGGTGTATCGCAAGATCGGAGAGTACCTCAAAGGCGTCTTCCCGGTCTCAACCGGAATCGTAGTGTCCGCGTTGGCGCGGCCGGAATGGCTGGTCGAGGTCGATGTGACGGCCGTCATTCCAGACGGGAGATGAGGGCTGCATGACCTTCTCCCTGACGGCCCGTTGCCCGGACACCGGGATGTTCGGCATGGTGATCTCGTCCTCGTCTCCGGCAGTTGCGGCGCGCTGCGTCCATCTGCGCGCCAAGGCGGGCGCGGTCGCGAGCCAGAACATCACGGATCCCGCGCTGGGGCAGATCGGTCTCGATCTGCTGGCGCGTGGTCTGAGCGCAACCGAAGTTTGTGACGCGCTGGTCGCTTCGACGCCATTCATCGCCTACCGGCAGCTGGTGGTCGTCGACATGCACGGACGCACCACGTCGTATTCCGGAGGCAATACGCTCGGCATTCACGCGACCCATGGCGGCGGGGGTGCGATTGCCGCAGGTAACATGCTCGCCAATACGCAGGTGCCGGCAGCCATGGTCTCGGCTTATCACGCTGGTGCCGGCAAGCCATTTGTCGAACGGCTGCTGTCGGCGCTGGAAGCGGGGCTCGTCCAGGGCGGAGAGGCCGGCCCGGTTCATTCGGCGGGCCTCTGCGCGGTGCGCGACGTATCCTGGCCGATCGTGGATCTTCGGGTCGACTGGAGCGAAAACCCGATTGAGGCGCTCCGCGAGCTATGGGCGGTGTACCAGCCACAGGTCGACGCCTACATCGATCGGGCGAAAAACCCATCGGTTGCGCCCGCTTTTGGCGTCGCCGGCGACGACAGGACCTGATCGGGCGCCTGCCCATGCTATAGTCGGTCTCGATTAGTCGGATGCAGGGGCCGAGCAGAAGCTAATGAGATATACGCTACGCCAGATCGAGTATTTCATCGCCACAGCGGAGACCGGGAGCATCACTCTGGCGTCAGAGCGGGTGAACATCTCGCAGCCTTCGATCTCGACGGCGATTTCGCATCTGGAGGAGGAACTCGGGACCCAGCTCTTTGTGCGCCGACACGCCCAAGGGCTGTCGCTGACATCGGCGGGGCGCGTTCTTCTGGTGGAAGCAAAGCGCCTGATCGAGCAGGCTGAACAGGTCTATTCCGTGGCCTCCGAGGTCGGAGAACGCGTTCGGGGCCAATTGTCTTTGGGAAGCCTGGTGACGCTGGCGCCGATGGTGATGCCGGAGCTGTCTCACTCGTTCACGTCCACCTATCCGGAATCGCGTATTATTCAGACGGTCGCCGACCACGAGCAATTGCTGGAACGCCTGCTGCGAGCAGAGCTCGATGTCGCCATCACTTACGACCTCTTGATCCCCGACGAGTTCGAGTTTCTGCCGCTGGCGAGCCTGCCGCCGCATGTCGTGGTCAGCGAAGCCGGCCCGCTGGCACGCCATTCTGCCGTGAGTTTGCAGGAGCTTGCGAGAGAGCCGCTGATCCTGCTGGATCTGCCGATCAGCCGCGAATACTTCCTCAGCATGTTCATGAAGGAAGGCCTTGAGCCGAACATCGTGTCCCGTTCCACGCATCAGGACGTGATCCGGACCATGGTCGCCAACGGCTACGGCTACACGCTGGCGAACGTTCGGCCGCGCTGCGAGATTGCCTTGGACGGCCGGCGCGTATCCCGGGTTCGGCTGTCCGGCGATCACAGGCCGATGGTCATGGGCGTGCTGACTCTCTCCCAGGGACGCAAATCCAGGTTGGTCGACATGTTCGAACAGCATTGCCGGCGCTTCGTCTCCGACGCTTATATCCCGGGTATGGTCGCGCCCGTCATGGAGCGCTGCACCTTCCGCGGACTGGTCGAGGGAGAGGAGAACCGGCCCGAAAAGGGCACGCCGGACTGAACGGCTCACGTCGCGTTGCCTGAAGTGGCAGGGCATATCGAAATCCGTCGAAGCCCATAGGTTTTTTCAATTTTCGTCCAGATGACATGGCTGGCTACTGTTCGTGTGGCCGTGCGCGTTTCGACTGGTATGCGTCCTGCATCGCCAACGGCCGAGGCGAGTGTCGACCGTGCTGGACGGAGGTGTAAGCGCATCCATGACGAAACCGACGATCTATTTCCTCAATGGTCCGAACGCCAATCTCTATGGCCTCGATCGTAGCGGAACCTATGGCCGCGAGAGCTTCGTCTCGATCAAGAAGCGATGCGAGGATCATGCGACCACGCTCGGCTTGACGCTCGATTTCCGTCAGTCGAACCACGAGGGCGTCCTCGTCGACTGGATCCAGGAGGCGCGGGAGAAGGCCGCAGGCGTCGTGATCAACGCCGCCGGGCTTACCTACACATCGGTTGCGATTCTCGATGCACTGCTCGCATTCGAGGGGCCGATCATCGAGGCGCATATGAGCAATATCTGGAAGCGCGAGCCGTTTCGGCACCATTCCCACGTGTCGCGCGCTGCGACGGGTGTTGTTGCCGGCCTTGGCGCGCTCGGCTACGAGCTGGCCTTGACGGCCGTCTCGCGGTTGATCGCGGAGCGAACAGCTCAATGACATCCGAGTTGATGGCGTTCTACAGTGCCCACGATGATTTCGACGCGTGGCGGGCAGCGCTTGCGGTCGAGGACGTCGAATTGCGCCAAGCCGATGATATCGTGGAGGCTGGCCGTGTCCGGCACGCGCTGGTCTGGAAGCCGCCGCATGGCTTCTTCGCACGCTTTCCCAATCTCGGTCTCGTCGTCAATCTCGGTGCTGGCGTCGATGCGCTGGTCGGGCGGGCCGACCTGCCGGATGTGCCGATCACCCGCCTGTCCGATCCGAAGATGGCACGCATGATGGCAGGCTACGTGTTGTTCGCGGTGCTGCGTCACGCGCGCAATATGCCCGCGTTCGAACGGGCGCAGCGCGAGCGGCGCTGGCACTACATCCATCCACGCGATCCCGAGACGATTAGCGTTGGCGTGCTCGGTCTTGGCGAACTGGGGCTGACAGCGGCGATGGAATGCGTGCGACAGGGCTTTCGGGTGCGCGGCTGGTCGAGCTCGCCGAAGGTAGTCGACGGGATCGAGACCTCGGCCGGCCTGGATGCGCTGGAAGCAGTTTTGAGAAACAGCGATATCGTTGTCTGCATGCTGCCGCAGACCCCGGCAACCCGCGGACTTCTGGATGCCGGCAGGCTGGCACAGATGCAGCCGGGGGCATGCTTCGTCAACGTGTCACGCGGCAGCATTGTCGATGAGCCTGCGCTGGTTGAGGCGCTGCGAACTTGCCATATTGCCGAGGCGACGCTGGATGTGTTCGCGACCGAGCCGTTGCCATCGGAAAGCCCGCTCTGGACGCTCGACAATGTGCTGATCACGCCTCATCTGGCATCGATTGCGCTGCCGGCGTCCGCGGCCCGGCAGATCGGTGAGAATGTCCGCCGATCCAGGACCGGCGAGCCGTTGCTAAGTCGCGTCGACCCCGGGCGGGGCTATTGACCCTGGCCCGAACAGGCCGCCGATCGTAAAGGCATCGCGGGTGTAGTCGGCAAAGCTCTGCACGGCTGGACGCGGCGTGTGCCGCTTCAGCCGCAGCACCGTGACGTGGGTTGGCGGCAAGGGCTCGACAATCGGCACGACGGCGATGCGGCTGCCATCGTAGCCGATGGTCGTGCGCGGCACCGCATTGTGGATCGAATAGCCTTGTCCATGACCGATCAGGCCGCGGATCATCTCGAATGAGCGGCTCCGGATGGCGACGCGCGGCTCGATTCCGGCGGCGGCAAACAGCCCAAAGAAGTAGTCGCGCGAATGCGGCAGATCGAGCAGGATGAACGGCTCGTCGCGCAGTTCCGCGAGGCTGATCGCAGGGCGCCTCGCCAGCGGATGGTCGGCCGACAGCAGGATGTAGGGCGGCAGCTCGCATAGCTTGTCGCCCGTGATGTCGTCCGGGATGGCGAACGAATAGGAGAGGGCAAGCTCGGTCCGCCCTGACATTAGCGCTTCGATGACTTCCTGCTGGTTGCCTTCCTCCAGCTTGACCGAGATGCCTGGCTGTCGTTGGCGAAAGCCGGAGAGCAATCCCGGCATGAAGCGTGTGGCCAGCGTCAGGAAGCTCCCGACCACGATCTCGCCACGGAGCGTGTTGCCGAGGGACTGTGCACTTTGCGCAAAATCGCGCGCATGATTGAGTAACAATCGTGCATCGTTGACGAGGCGCTGGCCGGCCGGCGACAGCGTGACGCCTTTTGCCAGATGCCGCACGAACACTTGAATGCCGAGTTCGGCCTCGATCTGGCCCAGCGCGGCCGAAATCGACGGTTGCGACACGTTCAGGCGCTTGGCTGCCTCGGTCACACTTCCCGCGTCGGCCGTTTCGACCATGTACCGAAGAGCGCGGAGAGAGAACCTCATCGTGTTTTCCTATGCATCTCCAAAGATATTTATATTTTCCTTATGCTAACTGCTCCGGCACCTTTTCGTCCAGTGCAACAGGAGCCGATCGATGATCCGCACGGGCGAAGAGTACAAGCAGGGCATTCGCGATGGTCGCGAGGTCTGGATCGACGGCGAGCGTGTCAAGGACGTCACCACGCATCCCGCGTTGAAGCCAATCATCGACGTCAAGGCGCGCATGTACGACATGGCGCATGAGGGGCACTACAGCGGCGATCTCACCTATGTCGAGGGTAACGAGCGGCACTCGATCTTCTATAAGCCTCCGACGGAGCAGAAGGACTGGCGCGACAAGATCAAGGCCCTCGATCATTTCATGAAGGACATTTCCGGCGTCGTTACGCGCGTCGGCGACGAGACCATCGGCGAGATGTGGTCGCTGACCGATGGTCGCGACGTTCTGGCCGAAATTGATCCGCGCTTTGCGCCCAATATCGATCGTCATATTCGCGCCGTGGTCGAGAAGGACGTCTTCCACGTCTCTGCCAACACCGATCCGAAGGGCGATCGTTCACTGCCGCCGCAGCAGCAGGATCCCGACATGATGGTCCACGTCACGCGCGAGACCGACGCCGGCATCATCATCCGTGGCGCCAAGTACGAGACCGCGGCAGCCTATGCCGACCAGGCCTATCTGAAGCCGACGGTCGGCGCATGGTCGACCGAGAAACTGTCGGATTATGCGGTAGGCTGCATCGTGAAGATGGGTGCGCCCGGCGTGAAGCACATCTGCCGCAGCGGTTTCGCCAGCCGCAGCAACCCGCAGGACTATCCGCTCGCCAACCGTTTCGACGAGGTGGAAGCGCTGGTCGTGTTCGACGATGTCCTGATCCCGTGGGAGGACGTCTTCTTCTATCGCCACACGCGCGCCGCCCAGTTTGTTCGCTCGACCTTGCATCGCTATTCGGCATTTCCTTACGTGCTACGCCTGCTTTACGTTGCCGACATGATGATCGGGGCGGCGATGTGGAATGCCAAGCAGACCGGTCTCGACAAGCTCCAGTCGGTGCGTGAGAAGCTTGCCGATCTCGTTTGCTACCGCGAGGGCATCAATGCGCACCTCACGGCGTCGATCGCGATGGCCGAGAAGAGCTCGGGCGGGCTGCTGATGCCGCAGCAGTCCATGCTCTATGCGGGACGCGTGTTTGCCTGCTCGCAACTTCCGGCAATGATGCACATCGCACGGGAATTGTGTGGCGGACAGATCTGCATCACGCCCAATGCGAATGCGTTCGATGCCAAGGGCAGCGGAGAGTGGCTGAACAAGTTCTACTCCCTGAACGATCAATGGCAGGCCGACGATCGCCGCAAGCTGCTTGCCTTCGCACGCGATCTCCTCAATTCGGACTATGCCGGTCATCGCCTGACGTTCGTGCAATTCGCCCAGGCGCCGCACTTCAATCATCTGGCCGCGGTCTACAACAGCTTCGATTTCTCGGGGCCGCTCGATTTCGTGAAGAAGTCGGCTGGCTTGTCGGATCGCATCGATGGAAAGGCCTCATGAGCGCGCCAGCTGCGCGGATGAAGATTGCCGCTGGCTATATCAAGCTGCTGCACGAACAGGCATGAACGAGCTGGCTGTCGCATTCGGTGCGACAAACCGGATCCTCTGAGGTCTCGCCAAGCTGACGGAGATCGACGTGATCGCTGGAACTTCGATGATTTAACGGCGTCAGAGCTGATCGACCGTCGGTTCTTCACAAGATGAGCGCCGATCTCTCGGGCGAGAGATCGGTATGCGCGTTTGCGTATTTCTCCAGAATTGTCAATGGGTTGTGAGTGGGGGTGGCACGCCGTTTGCTTTCTGGTTCATGTCAAAACATTGTTGTGAGGGTTGGAGATGAAACGTGTCCTGAAGCACTTCATGATGGCGCTGTCGTCGGTGCTGATTATCGGCGCCGTGCCGTCCTCGGCCTCAGCTGAGGATAAGCTCGTTGTCAGCACCTGGGGCGGCAGCTTTCGCGATCTGATCAACGAGTCGATCGCGAAGAAGTTCACGGCGGAGACCGGCGTCAAGGTCGAGTACGTCACGGGCGGCACAATGGACCGGCTCAACCAGGCCAAGCTGGCTGC
The DNA here is from genome assembly GCF_058803975.1 of Bradyrhizobium sp. GW821-FHT13H06. Taxonomy (NCBI): domain Bacteria; kingdom Pseudomonadati; phylum Pseudomonadota; class Alphaproteobacteria; order Hyphomicrobiales; family Nitrobacteraceae; genus Bradyrhizobium; species Bradyrhizobium sp. GW821-FHT13H06. The sequence goes on from NZ_JBXAPN010000008.1 coordinate 42,860, forward strand.
CGGCAAACCCGAGAGCGACGTCACTTTCACGACGGCCCATGTCGGCTGGCTCTACGCAAATGACAATCTGTTCGAGAAGCTCGATCTTGCGAAGATCCCAAACGCCATGCATCTGGTCGAGCAGGCCAACATCAGCCCATACCACATCGGCGCCTGGGCCTATGTCTACACGATCGGCTATCTGCCGGATCAGCTCCCAAAGGGCGTCAGCTTCGACAGCTGGGAAGGTCTCTGGAATCCGGCACTGAAGGGCATGATCTCATCGCCCGATTTCGATCCCAGCCACGTCATCGCCGTTGCCGCAAAGCTGTCCGGCGCCGATGCCGCGCATTGGGAGGCCGGCAAGGACAAGCTGAAGGCGCTGAAGCCGAACTACAAGGCCTTCTACACCAATGACGCCAACAGCCAGCAGATGTTCGCGACCGGAGAGACGCCGGTCCAAGTCGTGCTGTCGATGAATGCCTACTACATGCGTGATCAGGGCGTTCCGATCAAGCTCGTCATCCCCAAGGAAGGTGCGGTGCTCGGTGTCGACACGATGGGCATCACCAAGGGGACGACCAAGGCTGAGCTGGCCTACAAATTCCTGAACATTGCGCTCGATCCGGCGGTGCAGGCACAGATCGCCGATCTCAAGAAAGGCAGTCCAGTGGTCGATAACGCGAAGCTCCGGCCCGAGGTGGCGGCGCTGCCCGGCGTGTTCACGACGCCTGACCAATGGGCGCATCAGACGCTGATCATCGATCACAAGCTGCGCGCCGAAAAAACGGCCGAGTGGCGGAAGTGGTTCGCCGAAAACATGATGGCTCCCTGAGCCAAAGCAGCGGCCCGGCCACGGCCGGGTCGCGAGTTTCCGCGCGGAGTTCGCCATGACCAAGCGCCCGTTTCTGTGTTGGTTCGTTTCGCCGGCCGGGCTTGTCGCGCTGGGGCTGACTGCTGCGATGGCGGCCGTGTTCCAGTTCAGCATGAGGACTTACATCCCGGGATCGCTGGAGGTAGGCGGATTCACGTTGCAGAATTTTGCGGCCATGCTGCGGCCGCTTTACGCGCTCGCGTTCTGGAACACGATCCTGCTCTGCTTCGAGACTGCGGCGTTCACGCTGATTCTTGCCTATCCGCTCGCCTATGCACTGGTGCGCACGAGCAGTTCCGCGAAGCGCTCCTTTATCCTGATTGCGGCGGTAACGCCGCTGTTTCTAGGGGAGGTGGTGCGGACCTATTCCTGGATGATTGTGCTCGGGAATAACGGCTTCCTCAACACGCTGCTGCTCAAACTCGGCCTCGTCGAGCGGCCTGTGCAGATGATGTTCACGCCAGGCGGCGTGATCGCGGCGCTTGTCCACGTGACGATGCCGATCATGGTGATCATGCTGGCCGCGGGTCTGTCGCATATCGATCGGAACTGCGAGAAGGCGGCGGAGAGCCTCGGCGCCGGACCGATCCGTGTCTTCCTGACGATCACGCTGCCACTATCGATGCCGGGCATCATCGCGGGCTTCTCCACCGCGTTCGCCTGGACATTCAGCGCTTTCGCGACGCCGCAATTGATCGGCGGCGGGCGGGTCAGCACAGTATCGACGCTGATCTATCAGCTCGGCTTCTCGTCCTTCAATTTCCCCTTTGCGGCAAGCCTGTCGATCATCGGCCTCGCGCTGTCGCTGGCGGTCATTGTATTGCTGAAGCAGGCAACCATGCGGCTCGAACGATTGGCAAGCCCGACATGAGGCGGTCTCCTGCCACCAAAGTGCTGAGATGGTCGCTGCGTGTGCTTGTCGTCGCGATCCTTCTGTTCGTGCTGTTGCCCGGTGTCGTCGTAACCGTTACCGCTTTCAACGACCGCGCCATTCTGGCATTTCCGCCGCAGGCGTGGTCGCTGCGCTGGTTTTGGCGGGCGTTCTCGTACAGTGATTTCGGCCGGGGTCTCTGGAACGGCCTGACGGTGACGTTATGGGCGTCGAGCGTAGCGCTGGTCGTCGGCGCAGCCTTCGCCATCGCGATCCATCGTTATAATTTCGTACTCAAGTCGGTGCTCGAAGGCATCCTGCTGTCTCCGCTCGTCATTCCACATTACACGATCGGCTTGGGTATGCTGATCCTGGCGTCGCAGAGCGGTGCGGGTCGTGGCTTTCCACTTGTTATCCTGACCCATGTGCTGCTGGTGCTGCCATTCGTGATGCGCAGCACCTTGATCTCGCTGCAAAATCTCGACAATCGACTTGAGCTTGCAGCTTCCAGCCTCGGCGCCAGACCAGGCCATATTCTGCTGACGGTGACGATCCCGCTGCTGCTGCCGGGCCTGTTGAGCGGTTGGCTGTTTGCCGCGATCCTGTCGTTCAACGAGTTTACAGCGACGCTGTTCGTCAGTAGCCAGGCGACGCAAACGCTGCCGGTCGCGATGTACAACTATGTCCGCGAATTTGCCGATCCGACGCTGGCTGCATTGTCGGTAATCTATATCGCCGTCACGGCATTGCTGCTGAGTCTCGCCAATGCCTTCCTCGGGCTCGGGAAGATTCTCGATGTTGATGCATACTGATCGGATGGGCGCGACTGCGAGCAGAGAGGCCGGCTGGCAGGGCCAGCCGGCGGTCCAGCTCGACGGCGTGACCAAGCGCTTCGGCGAGTCCATTGCCCTTCATGAGGCCTGGCTCAAGATCGAGCCGGCGGAGTTTATGACTCTGCTCGGTCCGTCTGGCTGCGGAAAGACCACGCTCCTCAATCTCGTTGCCGGCTTTCTCGAAGCCGATAACGGTGAAATCTTTATCGAGGGTACCCTGGTTACCGAAACTCCAGCCCATCAGCGTGAGATCGGTATCGTGTTCCAGAATTATGCGCTGTTTCCGCATATGAGCGTCGCGAAAAATATCGCCTACGGTTTGAAAACTCGCGGTATCGATAGGAAGGAGATTGCGCGCCGGGTCGAAGAGGCGCTGTCACTGGTCAAGCTGGACGGGTTCGGTGACCGCAAGCCGCGGCAGCTGTCAGGCGGCCAGCAGCAGCGTGTCGCATTGGCCCGCGCACTCGTGATCAAGCCGAAGGTGCTTCTGCTCGACGAGCCATTCTCGGCGCTGGACAAGAATCTACGCGGCTCGATGCAAGTCGAACTCAAGCAGATCCAGCGCGAGCTTGGCGTCACCACGATCTTCGTGACGCATGATCAGGGTGAGGCGCTCTCAATGTCGGATCGCATCGCGGTGATGTCGGAGGGGCGGATACGTCAGGTCGCAGCGCCTGGTGATGTCTATCGCCGGCCAGCGGATCGTTTCGTCGCGTCCTTCGTCGGCGATGTGAATGTACTGGCCGGATGTCTCGTCGCGCGGCACGATGAGGTTGCTATCGTATCCATCGGCGATATGCGTCTCGGTGTTCCGGCCGCGCCGCTTGAGAGGCTGGCTATTGCTGACGTTGCGGACGTCTTCATTCGGCCGGAGCATCTCGCTGTGACCTCGGCAGACACGCCAGGTGCGCTGCGCGGAACGGTGACTGCGCAGATCTTTCAGGGCGATCACACCGATCTCTATGTCAACGTCGTCGGCGTTGCGCGTGGGCCCCTCCTGTTGCGCACGGCAGGGATCGCGGCCTTGTCGTCCTGCCCGGTCGGCGCCGAGGTCGGATTGATCGTGGGATCCGATGACATCGTGGCATTCGCGCCCGAAACAAGGTAACGGCGTTGGTCATGCGCACTAGACGATCAATAATCCGACGATAGCTAATGTCATAGGCGCCTTCAACGTCGGCAATACGCTGCGAATTATGCCAATGACTAAGACTGCGGTTCGATGAAACCGCGAGCCTGAGCTCGAAGTGGGAACGTCAATGCCTGATCTTGATAAGGTCGTCGCAAAAGTTTAGGACGTGATTTCGCGGAATGCGATGTTCTACGAAGAGTCTCCGGAGGATACCAAGCAGTATCAGGTGTCGCCTGAGACGATCGCAATCTTGAGTTGGATCGCGACGAACATAGCGCTACCTACCATTCTGGCAGTTCTCGTCGCTCCGGTCTCCGAGATGTTCCAGTCGCTCGCCGGCTGCCAGTTGCAGGACGATAGTGATCTCCAGCATCCAGGGCACCGGTAACCAGAAATGGCGTAGCGCCCGGCGAACCGGGTGTCCCCCGTCCGAGGCCAGCTCATTCGGACCGGTTTCGACGAGCCGGCGCTCGGCTTCCTCTTGGGAAAGGCCTGCCTGGGTTCCAGGGACATTGTTGGAAAGGCCGCCAGCCGAGAACGTGTCGTGCTGATCTTTATCGGATTCCACGTTCCGGACCTCTCACCATTGATACCGGACGATGACCGCCTGCCCCAGTCCTTATGCGACAGGACAGGTCAGTCTGGGGATCAAGCGATCATGCCTGTTGTGTGGGTTCAGGCAGGATGCACATGCCGGACATCGGTTCGATCCAGGCGATTTGATCGATCACGCCCTTCACACCCGCAACGTTTTCGGCGACAACACGGGCCGCTTCCCACGCACGTTCATCGAAGATTGCGCCGGAGAGCCGTAGCCGCAGCGGACCATGCTGATCTCGTCGATGACGGCGCGCGGGTTCACGTTGACGACGTCCTGCATGAAGGTGCCCTTGTCGTCCATGAACGGTCCGAACGACATCGCATGCGAGCAGCCGAGGACGTCGGTGAAGAACGCAGCCGCGGCCTTCACGTCCGGCACGGTGATGCCGGTGTGGTCGTGACCACGCAGGCCCGGAATGGAATCCGCTGAAGCCGGCAGGATCGAGGCTCCGAGCGACAATACGGCGGAGGCAAGCAGTACTCTCAACGGGATCATGATCACTTCCTCATGGTTTGCAGCAGCACAACGTCTGACGCGAAATTCAACCCGGCGACGCCAGCTGGCGTTCGACACCCTTGGGATCATGGGCAAGGCCTTGTGCAAGGCCGCGCGCCATCTCGCCGACATAGATCTCCTCCTCGCCGGCCTCGAAGCCGTCGAGGATTTCCTTCGCCGCATCCGCGGTCGTCATCTTCGGGATAGTCAGCATCGCAGTCATGCGGGTGTCGATCGCACCGGGAAGTGCAGCAACGACACGCACGCCCCTCGGGCCGAGATCGCCGCGCAGGCCCTGAGTCAGGCTGAGGCCCGCCGCCTTGGAGGCGCAGTACGATCCCATGAATGGCAGATTCACGCGTGCGAGGATGGTGAGGATGTTGAGGACCGCCCCCTTGTTCCTGACCAGCGCGGGCGCGAAGGCCTTGGTCACCCGCAGCGGCGCGAGATAGTTGATCTCAATCTCCTCGCGGGCGATCGCAAGATCGGGAGCGACCATGAAGCCGGTGTTGTGGTTGATTCCGGCATTGTTGATCAGCACCGCGACGTCGCCGAACTGACCGGCGGCTTTCGCCACATCGTCGTCGCTCGTCACGTCCATCTTGACGGGCACGATGCCGTCCGAGGCTGTCAGGGCGAAAACATCGCGCGCGGTAGCATAGATCTTCGCAGCCCCGCGCGCCTTCAGTTCGGCCATGAGCGCCTGCGCGATCGCTCCGGCAGCACCTGTGACGAGCACGACGGAACCTTTGATTGTCTCGGTCATGCGGCCGATCCTTGTTGTTGCGGAGAGACGACCGAGGATTCATCGAGCCAGCCCGGCTCGACATCGGGCAACGGAATCGCGGCGAGCAATTGCCGCGTATAGGCGTGCTGCGGAGCACCGAACACGCGTGCGACCGGGCCGGATTCGACCACTTCGCCGTGATGCAGGATTGCGACGTCGTCGCAAAGCACTCGCACGACCGAGAGGTCATGGCTGATGAACACCATGGTGAGGCCAAGCCGCGTGCGCAACTCCTTCAGCAGCAGCAGGATGTGCGCCTGGGTCGAGACGTCGAGACCCGACACGATCTCGTCGGCAACGATGAAATCGGGCTCGAGCGCAAGGGCGCGTGCGATGCCGGCGCGCTGGCGCTGGCCGCCGGACAATTCGTGCGGATAGCGATTGGCGAAATCGGACGGCAGGCCGACCAGATCGAGCAGCGCTGCCGCGCGCTCGCGCTGATCGCGCTTGCCCTTCAGCCGCCCGTGCACGCCGAGCGGGCGCGTCAGCGTCGTGCCGAGCCGGAGCCGCGGATTGAGCGAAGACTGCGGGTCCTGAAAGATCATCTGGATGCGCGCGCGCAACGGGCGCAGCGCGGCCTCGTCGAGCTGACCTATCTCGAGGCCGTCAAACTGGATGCCACCAGAGGTCGGCTTCAACAGCCGCACCAGCAAGCGGCCGAGCGTGGTCTTGCCGGAACCGGATTCCCCGACGAGACCCACCACCGAGCCACGCGGCACCGCGAGATTGACGCCCTTGATCACTTCGCGAAGAGTCGGCTTCCCGAACAGGCCGTTACGCTGCGGATAGCCGAAGCCGAGGCTGCCTGTCTGGAGCAGGATATCGCTCATGCCGCACCCACCGCCGGAACCTGATCGAGCCGGTGCGCCTCCGACCACAATTGGTCGATGAGATCAGGCGGCACTGGACGCAGCGCTTCGGCAGGCCGGTCGGCGCGCGGCGTCGCGGCGAGCAGCGCACGGGTATACGCATGGCGCGGTCGCACCAGCACGTTGGCCGTCTCGCCCTCCTCCAGCACCCGGCCGGCATGCAGCACCGTCATGCTGCGGCAGATCTTGGCGACCACGCCGAGGTCGTGGGTGACGAACAGCACGGCGCCGCCATGGCGCAGGCGTAACCGCTCGACGAGCTGCAGCACCTGGCGCTGGACGGTAACGTCGAGCGCCGTGGTCGGCTCGTCGGCAATGACGAGCGCGGGATCACAGGAAAAAGCCATCGCGATCAGCACGCGCTGGCGCATGCCGCCGGAGATCTCGTGCGGAAAGAGCGCGAGGACCCGCTCGGGGTCACGGATCGCAACCTCGGCCAGAAGCTCGGTGGCGCGGGCCAGCGCCGCACGCTTCGACAGGCCGAGATGATGCCGCAGCAGATTGCCAATCTGCCCTCCAATGCGTTTCACCGGATTAAGCGAGGTCATCGGATCCTGCGGGATGAGCGCAATGCGGCGGCCGAGCAGGCTGCGGCGTTCGGCCTCGGCCATGGCCAGCAGATCGCTGCCCTCGAAGGCGATGCGCCCTGCGGTGACGCTTGCGTTCGCCGGCAACAGCCCGAGCACGGCACGACCGAGCATGGACTTCCCGGCGCCGGATTCGCCGACCAGCCCGCGGACCTCGCCCGGCTGCACATCGAGGCTGACACCGCGCAGCACATTGGCGGCGCCGATCGCGACCTTCAGCCCCTCCACCGCGAGTGTCGCCGTCATGAGCGTTGTACCGGATCTAGCGCGAGACGCAGGCCGTCGCCGAACAGATTGAGGCCGATCACGCTGGTGATGATGCAGACGATCGGCAGCGCCATGATCCACGGCGCCTGATAGACGATCTGGCGACCCTCAGCGATCATGCTGCCCCAGGTCGGCGTGTCACCGGCCACCGAGATGCCGACAAAGGACAGGATGACCTCGACCAGGATCGCAATACCCATCTCGACGGCGAGGAGGGTCACCAGCAGCGGAACAAGGTTGGGCAATATCTCCAGCCGCAGCAGCCTGGCCCGGCTCAGGCCGATCACTTGCGCGGCGGCCGCATAGTCGTGCGTGAGCTGCACCATGGTCTCGGCGCGAATGACGCGGGCAAAGCGCGTCCAATCGATCACCACGATCGCGGCGATCACCGAGGTCAGTCCGGCGCCGATCGCTGCAGCCAGCACGATCGACAGCAGCACCGGCGGAAAGGCCATCCAGACGTCGATCAGCCGCGAGATGGACTGATCGACCCAGCCGCCAAAACTCCCGGCAAACAGGCCGAGCGCGATGCCGATCAGCGCCGCTAGCGTTGCCGCGATCAGTGCGACCATCACGGCCGTACGCGCCGAATAGGTCAGGCGCGACAGCACGCAGCGGCCGAGGCTGTCCGTGCCGAGGAGATACGCGTGATCCCCGCCAGTCATCCAGGCCGGCGGCAATTGCGCCGACATCAAATCCTGCTCAAGCGGATCGTGCGGCGCGAACACGGGCGCGAATATCGCGGACAGCACCAGGAGAGCGACCAGCACCGTGCCGATCCAGAGACGCGGACCGCCCCGCCTCAAGCCCGCAAGCAGGCGCGACGGCGGCGCGGCAATGGAGGCGATTGCGATTTTAGCCATGGCGCAGCCTCGGATCCAGCATGGTGACCACGAGATCGACCAAGAGATTGAGCGCAATGAACAGCACCGCAAAAGTCAGGACCAAGCCCTGGATCAGCGGAAAGTCGCGGTTGATCACCGCATCGATCGCCATGTTGCCGATACCCTCATAGGAGAAGATGCGCTCGACCAGCACGGTGCCGCCGAGCAGCAGCGTCACCTGGACCCCGCCGAGCGCGACCGTCGGGATCAGCGCGTTAGGAAACACCTCGTGCAGCAGGATGTTCGGGCGCGAATAGCCGCGGGCGCGCGCGATCTGGGCATAGTCCTGATCCTCGGATTCCGCCAGCGAGGCTTTCAACAGACGCGCCACCAGAGCCGCAAACGGCAGCGCCAACGCGAGCGCCGGCAGGATCATGTGATGCAGAAGCGCGAAGGCGACGTCGAAGTGGCCGGTTAGGATGCTCTCGATCAGGAAGAAATTGCTGTGCAGGTTGAGGTCGATCTCCGGATCGATCCGGCCGGAGATCGGCAGCAGCGGAATCAGCACACCAAACAACAGCAGCAGGATCAGCGCCCAGAGGAAATCCGGAATCGCAAGCAGCACGCCGATGCCGCCATCGACGACCCATTCGGCGCGCCGGCCCCGCAGCAGAATGCCGACAAGCGCTGCGACAACGCCAATCACGACGGCGATCATCGTCGCCACCAGCGCAAGCTCGATTGTGGCCGGCAGCCGCGCCAGCAGCAATTCCAGTACGTTTTGCCGCAGGCTGATGGAGCGGCCGAAATCGCCGCTTGCGACCTGGCCAAGCCAGGTCGCAAATTGTTGGAGGATCGGCTGGTCGAGGCCATAGAGCGCACGGAGCCGGCCGATGTCGGCCTCCGAGGCGCCGGGCGGGATCATCATGGCAATGGGATCGCCCGGTACGACGCGCAGCAGCACGAAGACGATCACCGCCACACCGAACAATGTGGGCGGGACGAGGACGAGTCGCCTGATCAGCTCGCCCCATCGCATCCTTGTGCCCCCTTTTTCCTAGCCGGCGGCTCAAGCCGGCGTGACGAGCTGCGGAAGGATCATGCCGTTGGATTGCGACACGACCTTGAGACCCTTCTTGTGGATGATCGGCTGCACATATTGGAACAGCGGAATCACCTCGCCCTCCTCGGCAATGTACTTGTCGACGGCCTTGTAGCCGGCGATACGCTTGGCTTCGTCTTTCTCGCCCCAGAGAGGCCCAATGCGCTCGACGAGATCCTTGCCCTTCCAGGCGCAATGCGGCGAGGGACCGAACATCGCAAAGCCGGTCGAGGTCGAGGGATCGCCGATCGCGTTGCCCCAATTGTAGAAGGCGGCCGGCGCCAGCGCGTGGCGTGCGCGCAACTCGAAATGCTTGGCGATCTCGTATATCTCGATATTGGCGTCGATGCCGACCTTGCGCCACATGCCGACGATCGCCTGGATCATCTCGTAGTCCTTCGGCTTGAAGCCTCGCGTGGTCTGGATCGTGAACTTGACCGGCTTGTCCGGAGAATAGCCGCTCTTGGCGAGCAGGCTTTTCGCAAACTGGGGATCGTAGGCAACTTTGATGGAGGGATCGAAGGCCGCGTAGCCCGGCGCCTCGAGTGTCGAGATCGGCACGCCGTAGCCCTTGAGAAGCCGGTCGACGATCGCCTTCTTGTCGATCGCATGGTGGGCGGCGAGCCGCACGTTGCGGTCGAGCATTGGGTCGATGTCGGTGATGAAGATCATAGCGATGTCGGACACCGGCTTGGTCTGCCCTGCCAATCCCGGCTTGGCTTTGAGGCGGTCGAACTCTTCGTAAGGGATCTCAAAGGTGAGATCCGAGCCGCCGGATTCCATCTCGGCCACGCGGCTCGTCGGATCGGTGATGAACTTGAAAACCACGGTCTCGAAAGCCGGCTTGCCGCCCCAGTAGCCAGGATGCGCCTTCAGCCGCAGGAAGGCGTTGCGCTCGAAGGCATCGACCTTGTAGGGGCCCGATCCGATCGGCGCCTTCTCGAAACCTTCGGCACCGACCTTCTCGAAATAGGCCTTAGGCAGAATATAACCGGTGAGGAACGCCATCCATTTGAACAGCGTCGGCTCGAATTCGAGCACGTCGCCGGTGATGGTGTTGCCGTCGATCGTGTAATTGCCGACCTTGGCCCAGACGAACTGGATCGGATTGCCGCCTTTCGGATCCGCCGCGCGGGTAAGCGACCAGACGACATCCTCAGGCGTCACCGGTGAGCCGTCATGCCAGGTCGCGCCCTTGCGCACATCCATCGTGATCTTGGTGCGATCCTCGTTCCATCCCCATTTCGTCAGCAGCCCGGGCTTGAAGGAGAGGTCCGGCGCCTGGCTGATATAGGGGTCGAACACCGCCTGATAGATCGACTGGATGGTCGGGTTCACGGCCGAGAGGCCGACAGTCGGATCGAACGACGGCAAATTGACGTTGTAAGCGATGGTCAGCGTGCCCGGCGTAGCCGCAAGTGCGCCACCGGTGAGACCCGAGGCGAGCGGCAGCGCGGCGACGCCGCCGGCAAGCTGGAGAAGCGAGCGACGAGAGAGATACGACATGTTCATGACCCCCAACACGATGGACGAGAGATTGCGAGCATTTGCGAAAACGGCGCCGTCGATCAGATCTGCTTATTTCCCGGCGCTCTCGGACCAGCGCGCCATCAGCGTGTTGGACGGCAGCGATTCATCGACCAACTTCTTGGCGGTCTCGACGCCGGCCACCGGCAGCTTGCTTGGATCGATCAGGCCGATCTGCACCAGCACCGACGCCTGGTCCCAATAGATGTGCTCGTTGTAGAGCTTGTCGCCACGGAAGCGCACGATCGCCACCAGCGGGATCTCGACATACTTGCCGGTCGGCGGCACGCCGGGCAGCATCCAGTCGATCTCGATGTCGTGGGTGAAGCAGAACAGCATCTCGTCGACGATGCGGTCCGAACCGATGGTACGGGAGATCGGCACCAGCTTGGTGTCCTGCGGCGTCTTCGGAATGAAGTGGTTCTTGTAGAAGCGCAGCAGGTCACGATAGCCCACACCACCCGTCATGGTCGGGATGTGGTTGACATAGGGCTCGGCAACCATGGTCGTCATGGTCTGCTCGGCCGACCGCGTCGCGAATTCGAGTTCGGTGTGCTTGTCCCACAGCGCCGAGAGGTCGTAGTGCGGGCCCAGCACCTTCCGGAACAGCGCGATCGAGCGCGTATAGGCCATCAGCGTCGCGGGCTTGTTGAAGCTGGTGCGCTCCGGCGCAGCGAAGGCGTGGTCGCAACCGGGGTAGAGGTAGAATTCGATCTCAGGCCGGCCCTTGAACGCCGCCATGATCTGCGCTCGCGCTTCCGCCGGCGCAAAGCGATCGAGCTCGGCGAAATGGAAGACCACGGGGCATTTGACGTCGGCCGCTTCGCTAAGATCGGCCTCGATGCCGACGCCGTAATAGCTGACGGCGCAGTCGACATCCGTCCGCGCGGCAACGAGATAAGCAAGCTTGCCGCCAAGACAGAAGCCGAGCGCACCGACCTTGCCCTTGCATTCGGGACGCGCGCGCAGCACCTTCAGCCCGTCGGCGGCGTCCTTGATCGACTGATTGGCATCGAAGCGTTGGTAATAGCCCATTGCCTTGCCGAAATCGGCCTCGGTGTAGCCGAGCTCGACGCCGGGCTCCATGCGCCAGAACAGATCGGGTGCCAGCACCACATAGCCTTCCTCGGCGTAATGGTCGGCAACCTCACGCATCGATTCGTTGACGCCGAAAATCTCCTGCAACAGCAGGATGCCGGGACCGGAGCCCGAAGCTGGGACCGCGAGGTACCCCTTGAACGTGCCGCCATCCTTGGCAGCGATCTCGATCCACTGTCCAGCCATCGTGATCGTCCCCTCTCCTCGTTGAGCCCCTGGAGCCTTCCCCCATCACGGCGCGTCTGTTTGACGCGTCGGGCACGAGGCGAAGACGGTTGCCTTTTCATCATGCTTTCTTAATTGAATTTTTAATGTAAGAATCGAACTTGTAAATAGCATAGATTGAGCACAGCCTGCCCAGGCAGTAAGCGAGGGCGGGAATCAGGAGACGATGTTGAGGAAGACGCAGAAGGCGGCCGCGCGACGAACGGGTATCGCCGCGAGAGACAAGCAGCGGCCGGCCGCGACGGAGCGGCCAGGCTCGTGGCACCTGGCGCGCACCGAGACCGAGCTGCGCCTCTCCGAGTTCGAGTTCAGGCTGGAGCGGCTGGCGCAAGCCTATTATCGCTGGAAGGCTGCCTGCCTTGCCGCCGTCTGCGACGTGCCGTTGACCGGAGATGACGTCGCCGTGCTCAACGTGGTGCGCATGGGCGATGAACCCAAGCGACTGTCAGAGATCGGCCAGCTGCTCAACCGCGTCGACGTCCCCAATCTGCAATATGCGACTCGCAAGCTTGTGAAGGCCGGTTTGATCGAGACCGAGGGCTCGTCATCGCGCAAGGAGACGCGCTACCGCGTGACCGACCGGGGCCACGACGTCACTGAAGCCTATGCAGCCTTGCGCGCGGAAACGCTCCCGCCGATGTTGGAAGCACTGGACGACTGGGCCGAAAAGTCGGAGGCCGCGGGCTCCCATCTCGAACTGGCGTCGAGCCTCTATACGCAGGCCGCCCAGGCCGCGATCATACGGCGGCATCACCCGTGAAGCTGCTGTGCAGTCTCGCCTGCGATTGCAAAGGGAGAGATTGGTAATCCCGGCATGACTCGAACATGCGACTTACGGGTCTCCGGTGAGCGCGTCGCAGACTGTATCCCGTGCGGCGGTCGGCACTGGCAGGTTCTTGCCATCATTCCGGCCGCATGATCTAGGACGCATCCTTGCCGACGACTGTAGCCCATTCGCGGATGTGCCAGCTTCGGACCAATCCGTTGTTGATGTACGAATATTGCTTCACAAAGTTCTCCACCAGTAAGGCTTCGCTCGGTCCGAGTCACAGAGCGTGGTGCGTCCCAGTCTCTCGTCAATGATTGCGATGGCATCTGCCGTCTTCAGCATGTCGGCGAGGACCCTATCCGCCTGGATGCCCGTGCGATGATCGTGCGCAGCGATTGCATCTTGAGCCTCAGCGGGGATGTTGTTTCCAAGCCAGCGAACCGTCAGCAGACCGTGCTGGCTCCAGTTGTCCAATGTGTGAAAGTAATCGAGATCATGGCGCAGGCCAACGACTTCCCAAAGCTCAGCAGAAGCCGAAAAGCCCGGCGCAAGCGTCCGCATCATGTGGGCCACTACCCGCGAGTGATTGGCCCTAGGGGTGTCACTCAAATGCTGCTGGAACAACATCTGTGCAACAACAACTGTTAGCATTCGGCCCATCCCAACGAACGTTGTCTCGACCTTAGTTTGGGAGTTTGGGTCAGGACAACTACCATCCGTCAAGGGGGTAGCGAGGTCCGCTTCGGATCCAGAGGCCGCCTTGGATCACGTGTGTTCCTCTGTTCGGGTCACCCTCAGGAAGCAGACCTCGCTGCGCTCTGAGCCAGAGTCCGCCGCGGGCAAAAGCAGAAATCAGCGGCATATTCGAACTGCTTTTTATTGCCTGCGGCTAGGGTCGACGAGCATGATGACTCAGCCATTCCACCAGCCAGCCTGCGACCTCCAGGCTGTTGCTGCGTGAGGAAGCGCTTGCGTTTCCAAACCGCTGAATGGTTTCGGCGGACGGCGCGACGGACTCATCGTCACCGTCCTATCCTCTGTCCTTACTCGTGAGTCGGCGAATTGGGTTCGCCCGGCCCGCGATGATGCGTCGTTACGTGGTCTCCAAAGGTGACAAAGCTTGGACACCGCGAGCCTACGATTGGGATATTGTTATAGCGGGGCGAAGAAACGCAGACGCTGACGACAAGCGAGGATCGCTGGCGCTGGCATCGGATACTGAGCAACCAGAGAATGGAACGACATTGTTAATGCCGCTTCTTAGATGGAGCTGGCGGGCCGATGAGATCGCTGATCTCGTCTCGCTTTAGTTGCGGCTCATCTGAATATCCTTCACGACGACCTCGCCGTCGATCACGATCGCTTCGTCATCCAGCAGCAGCGAGCAGTTGCGCATGGGGATGTCGAGATGGCACGCGGTGGTGTTGGGGCCGCCGAGTTCGTTGTTGGGGCCGGTCGAAAACATGACATTGCCGTAGAAGCTGCGCGGCTCCATGCCCATCCCTCCGGGAAACTCGCCGGGGACGAAATTGTGCCAGCGTGCCTGAGGGTTCATGCCCCAGCCGACATGGCTCATGCCGTAGCCGCGCCTATCGTTGAAGGATTCCATGTAGGCCTTGACGATCTCGGCCTCGAGCCCGCCCCTGATGTCCGTGACCCAGCCTCGCTCGATTGTGTAGGTGATGGGATCGCGGACCATGATGTTCTGCGGCAACAGGATGTCGCCGGGCGCGACCACGATCTGCCCATCGACCCCGTCATCGTCGCCGCCAGTGAAGACGAAGCCGGAGGGCCAATGGTCCCAGCGGCCCGGCGTATCGTTGCAGGCATATTCGGCGATCGTGTCATAGGTGTTCAGCTTGTAGGTCACGTCGGTGCCGTGCGGCGAGGTGATCCGCATCACCTTGGCCGCGTCGAGAAGGCCGGCGGCGATCTCGACCTTCTCGCGCAATTCGGGATAGGGCTGCATCCGTGCCAGCAATTCCGGCGGCTCGACCGCAGTGAGAATGCGAGTGCCCGCGGCCTGAATGGCGAACTGTTCCGGCGAGAACAGCAGGAAGACGCAGTCGATCAGCATGTCGCAATTCTTCAGGGCCTCGACGGCGTCGGGCAGGGCAGCCAGGCCAGTGACGCCGACGTTCCAGCCGGCAGTCGGGAGAGGCGTGGGCAGCCGCATGTGATACATCCGCGCGCCGAGCCGCTGGCCCGCGGCCATGAAGGCGTCGGCGTAGGACAGGCGATCATTGCCCTGGGTCAGAACGACCAGGCGCTCGCCGTCGCGCACACCGGACATCTTGAGCTGATGCAGGCAGATCTCGGTGAAACCGGCGTGGTCCATGACTCATCCTCTTCGTCAATCGGGGATAAATTAAACGATGGATTAATTTAATGGCAAGCCCATGTGATAGGCAGGCCTATGAGGCAGGATGCGCGAATTGGCGGCGGCCTCAGCCCTTAAAGCCAAGGGTGGTGAAGCGCACGACCTCCTCGATCAGATCGCCGGACGGAGGGACGCTGCGCTTCGTTCCGCTGATCTCGTCGATCCGGTGCGCGTCCGAAAGAATGTAGATGTAGATTCCGATGAACTGGGCAAAACGCAGATACAAGCGCTCATCGGTCAGATGCGGCAGCAAATCGGCCAGTACCTCGACGTAAGCGCGCACCGGGCGGTCATAGACCTCGCGGCGCAGTTGATAGGCCGTTTCGTCGGGCTCGGCATGGAGGCGGGCCTGGAGGCGCAGAAAGGCGCGTCCCTGCGCCGACGCCCGCAGCTCGAAGGGCGGCGTCACATAGGCGCGCAGCACGTCCTCGACCTTGAAGCGCCTTCGCGCCGTCAACTCGCCGAGCAGCGCCATGCGACGCTCGGCCAGCCATTCGCCGCGCCGCAGATAGACCTGCCGGAACAGCTCCTGCTTGCTGCCAAACCAATAATTCGCCATGGCCTGCGTGACCTCGGCAGCTTCGGCGATCTCGCGCAGATTGGCCGCCGCATAGCCGCGCTCGGCGAAATAGCGTTCGGCGGCGTCGAGAAGCGCGTCTCGGCTCTCAGTCTGCCCCTCGGGGCGGCCCGGTCCACCGCGTTTCTTTCCATTGCGAACCGTTTTTATCACCGCCATGCGTGCCTCGATCACGCCACCATGCCGATCGGCCGGGAACGGGATAGCGTCTCGTGTGGGATAGCAATCGACAGCCCGCCGTGCCAGCCGGCGTGTCCGCGATATCGATTGGATGTCATGATTGCGATCGCGGTGCTGGTCTACCGGTTGATCGTCTGCGCCGGGACTTCTTTGAGGGAGCGGCGGGGCGCTGCGGCTCGTCCCGGCGCATGCCGCCGGCGATGAACGCAACGGTCTCTACCTTCAATCTCTCATTGTCCCGCGGATCATAGGCTTCCGGCATCATGTCCTCCATCCGGTTCGTGTCGGACAAGGCATAGAGATAGGTCCCGATCATCAGCGTCATGCGCCAATGGATGTCGACGCGCGAGAGATGGGGCAGGGCCTTGTGCAACGCTTCGATATAGAGGGTCGTCGATTCATCATAGGCGGTCTTGCGGAGCTCGTAGGACAGGTTGGGCGGCTCGGTGTGCAGCCGCGCATGCAGGCGCAGGAACGCCAGTCCTTGCGCCGTTACGCGCAAATTCAGGATCGGTTGCAGGAACGCCTCGATGATGGCGACGACGTCGTTCGCCTGGCCGGCGGCCCTCAACGTGGCGAGGCTTTCGATCCTGGCATCGGCGATGACAGACGCGCGACGCAGGAATGTCTCGCGAAACAGGCCGAATTTGGTGCCGAAATAATAGGTGATGAGGGCCTGCGTCACGCCGGCCTGCTCGGAAATCTCGCGCAGTGTGGTTCCAGCATAGCCCTGATTGGCGAAGATGACCTCTGCGGCATCCATGATGTCCGCGCGCATCTTGCCGCTGCCGCCTTCCGGCCGGCCCGGACGCTTGGTGCGGGACTCGGTTGAGGGAAGGCCGCGTCGGCCGGACACGCCACTCATATGTGCTTCGCTCCGTCGGCGCCGCAGCCGGTGTCAAAGAGGCGGCATGGTGCCCGGAATCGATGCAAGGAATTCTGTCGAGATCGCGATAGTCGCATGCAGTTGCCCCCGAATGGACGAAGATGGCGATGCTTTCCGCCTTTTCTCAAGGTGGCATGTGGATTGCAAACGATAATTATATAGGCGACCAATAAAGAAATTATATGGTCACCCAATTAAGATGACGTGGCGGCGCCACGTCCCGTAAAGGAGCATCGATGTCCGCCATGACCTTATCAGCTCATCGGCCGATCACTGCCCAGGACGGCTGCCAGGACCCCGTCTTGCTTAATGACTGGCATGTCGTGGGGTTCGCGTCGGACTTCGTCCCGGGCAAGATCCATCCGGTTCGCTTGCTCGAGCGCGACTTGATCGCGTGGCGCACGGACGATGGCGAGATCCATGTCTGGGAGGATTTGTGCATCCATCGTGGGGCCCGCCTGTCCAAGGGCTGGATCAAGAACGACCGGGTGGTCTGTCCCTATCACGGTTGGGAATATGAGGGGGGCGGCCGGTGCACCCTGATGCCCGCGGCGCCCGACGAGACGCCGATGAAGAAGGCGCGGGCCTTTCCTTATCTGGCGGTCGAGCGCTACGGCTTCGTGTGGGTCTGCCTCGGCGAACCCAGCGTCGACGTGCCGCTGTTTCCGCAGTGGGACGATGCGAGCTTCCTGAAGGTCCACAGTGGACCTTACAGCTATGCGGCCAACGGCTTCCGTGCGATCGAGAACTTCATCGACGCCAGCCATTTTCCCTTCGTGCATGCCGGCCTGAACGGAGTCATGGATCATCCGGACCGGCTCGATCCCTACGACGTGCACGAGGTCGACACCGGGCTTCGTTCCTCGGAGGTGAAGGTGTTCCAGCCGTTCGGCGATGCGCGTGGCGTGCCGCTGATGGCCTTCTACACCTATCATACGTTCCGGCCGCTGGTGGCCTATTTCTCCAAGCGGACGCAACAGGCCGACGCTGCTGCAAACATCGTCTCCGATCACTCCGACCTGTTCACGACCTTCTTCACGGCCCAGCCCATCGACGAGAAGACGACCATCGTCCGCGTCTGCGCGGCGCTGAACGTGCAGCCGCATCCCGACCCGAAGTCGGTCCGTGAGCGCGCCGACGTGGTCTATGGGCAGGATCGCGAGATCGTGGAGTCGCAGCGGCCCGAGCGCATCCCGACCGAGCTGCGCTACGAGTTGCATCACCGCACCGACCTGATGGGCCAGCGCTATCGCACATGGTTGCGTGCCAAGGGAATTTCCTATGGCGTCATCTGAGCTCGGCCTGGGCTTGCGGCTGGTCGAGATCGTTTTTGGCGCCCCGGGCATCAACCTCTACCGGCTGGCCGCGCCCGACGGATCCGCGCTGCCGGCGTTCGAGCCCGGCGCGCATCTCGATTTGGAGATCGCGCCCGGACTAGTTCGGCAATATTCGCTGCTGTGGCCGCAGCCTGCCGGGGATCGCTACGAGATCGCCGTTCAGGAGGCGCCCGACGGGCGGGGCGGTTCGCGCTGCTGGCATCGGCAGTCGGTGGTGGGCGACGTCTACCGTGCCTCGCTTCCGCGCAATCATTTCGCGCTCGGAGCCGCGACGCCCGCGACCCGATATCTGTTCGCCGGCGGCATCGGCATCACGCCGATCATATCGATGTATCGCAACCTCGCCGCTCAGCAGCAGCCGGTGCAATTGCACTATTGGACTCGCAGTCCCGCGGCCGGGCTGTTCCACGACGAGCTCGCCGGCATCACCGATGGCAGCGTGCATCTGTACTCCACGCGCGGACCTGCGCCGCGCTTGGCGGACGTGCTGCCGTCGGTGCCACGCGATGCGCCTATTTATTGCTGCGGGCCGCAGCGCATGATCGACGCGTTCGATGCGCTGACCGCGCGGCGCCCGCCCGAGCTGATGCATCGCGAGCGCTTTGCCGCGGCCCCGCAGCAGGCCGAGCCCTCGGGAAGTTTCAGCATCCGTCTCGTCCGCTCCGGCCGCACCTTGGAGGTCGGCGCCGACGAGAGCGTGCTCAGCGCGTGCATCGCCGCGGGGGTCGACCTGTCCTACTCCTGCGAAGAGGGCGTCTGCGGAGCCTGCGAGGTCCGCGTGCTCTCGGGGGAGGTCGATCACCGCGACCAGGTCATTCCACCGGCCGCGAGAGCAACCTCGGCCACCATGATGGCCTGCTGCTCGCGCGGCCGGACCATGCTCGAACTCGATATCTGAACGTTGCCAAATCTGAGTCTTGTCAAGTCTGCCTTGCCAGGACCAATCCGGGAGATCGCATGAAACATCCTTTCCACGTGGCCATCATCGGCGGTGGCATCGGCGGCGTCGCGCTGGCGCGCAGCCTCGATCTGCTTGGCATCGACTATCATGTGTTCGAGCGCGCTGCGGCCTTCGGCGAGATCGGCGCGGGCGTTCAGGTCACGCCCAATGCGGTCAAGGTGCTGGAGGCGCTCGGCCTTGCCGAGGATCTCGAGGCCGCCGGTTTCCTGCCCGAAGCCATGGTCGGCTGGAATTGGCAGAGCGGAGAGGAGTTGTTCCGCACCCCCCTCCGCGCCGTGTGTCCGCGGGTGTTCGGGGCCGAGTTCTATCATGTCCATCGCGCCGATTTGCACGTGATGCTCGCCAAGGACATCGCGCCGGAGCGTGTCACCCTGGGCCGGGCCTGCACGGGGCTGCGCCAGCGGGCAGGGCGGATGGTCGCCTGCTTCGATGACGGTAGCGAGCATGTTGCAGATCTCGTGGTCGGCGCCGACGGCGTTCGGTCCGTGATCCGGGCCGAATTGTGGGGACAGGAGCCGGCCAGCTACACGGGTCACATGTGTTGGCGCGCGCTCGTTCCGGTCGATCAGCACCCGTTGCCGTTCGTCACGCCGACATCCTCGTTCTGGATGGGCCCCAAGGGGCATGTGGTGACCTATTACGTCAAGGGTGGCGCGATGGTGAACATCGTCGCCGTCGCCGAGAACCACGAATGGGTCGAGGAATCCTGGACGGCCAAGAGCACGCCACAGGAGCTGCTCGATGCCTATGCAGGCTGGCATGACGATCTGGTCCGGCTGTTCGCTCGGACCAATCCGGATCAGGTCTACAAATGGGGATTGTTCGACCGTGATCCCATGGCACGCTGGTCGCAAGGGAACGTCACGCTGCTCGGTGATGCCGCTCATCCGATGCTGCCGTTCCTGTCGCAGGGTGCGGCGATGGCGATCGAGGACGCCTACGTCCTTGCGCAGGCGCTGGATTATTTCGGGCCTGGAAGGCTCGACGCGGCACTCGACGCGTATGAGATGGAGCGGCGTCCGCGTACGGCGCGGGTCCAGCTCGAGGCGCGCGAACGCGGCCGCACCTATCACCTGGCTTCTCCGGAAGAGTCGCGCGCGCGAGATCTCGCCTTCAAGGAGGAGCAGGCGCGCAATCCCAACGCGGTCGGCATCAAGGCGGAGTGGGTCTACCAATACGATGCCCGCATCTGTCGCGATCGTTTCGACACATCACCGGCGCTGAGCGCCGCGTCCTGAGGTTTTGAGGTCCCATCGTTCACCGGAGAATAGACGTAATGATCAAGAAAGTGAGTTTTATGCGTGTTTTGCTGTCCAGTCTCGCCGCCGTCGGTGTCCTGTCTTCGGCTGCGGCCATGGCCGAGGAGCCGATCAAGATCGGCGAGATCAATAGCTACAAGTCGCAGCCTGTCTTCACCGACGGCTACAAGAAAGGCATGCAGCTTGCGATCGACCAGATCAATGCCGCGGGCGGCGTCGCCGGCCGCAAGCTGGAGCTCATCACCCGCGACGACAATGCCAATCCGGGCGAGGCGATCCGCCAGGCCGAGGATCTGATCACCCGCGAGAAGGTCGATATCCTCGCCGGCGCGTTTTACGCCCATATCGGCACCGCACTGACGGACTATGCCAAGCAGAAGCGCCGCTTCACGCTGATCACCGAGGCCTTGAGCGATAACATCGTCTGGAGCGTCGGCAACCGCTACACGTTCCGCCTCGACGCGTCGACCTACATGCTCGTCGCCTCGCTGGTCGACGATGCCGTGAAGCTGAAGAAGAAGCGCTGGGCGCTCATCTATCCGAACTACGAGTTCGGCACGTCGGCCGCGAACGTCTTCAAGAAGCTGATGAAGCAGCGCCAGCCGGATGTCGAATTCGTCACCGAGCAGGCTCCGCCGTTCGGCAAGATCGATGCCGGCAGCGTCGTCCAGGCGCTGTCGGACGCCAAGCCTGAAGCCACGTTCAACGCGCTGTTCGGAACCGATCTGGCGCAGTTCGTCCGCGAGGGCACCACCCGCGGCTTCCTCGGCGACAACATGCCGGTCTACAGCATCATCACCGGCCAGCCCGAATATCTCGAGCCGCTGCGCGACGAGATTCCGAAAAATTGGGTGGTCACCGGCTATCCCTGGTACAGCATCAAGACGCCGGCCCACCAGACCTTCCTGACCGAATACCAGGCCAAATACGGCAAGGAGAATCTGCGCTTCGGCTCCATCATCGGCTACGCCACGATCAAGGCCATCGCGGCCGGTGTGGCGGCCTCGGGCGGCAAGACCGATACCGAGTCGATGATCAAGGCGTTCGAAGGGCTCGAATTCGATACGCCGGATGGCAAGACGGTTTTCCGCAAGATCGATCATCAGGCGACCTGGGGTCTCTATGTCGGCAAGCTCGCGGTCGAGGATGGCAAAGGTGTGATGGTCGACTACCACTTCGCGCCGGGCGACACGCTGCTGCCGTCGGACGACGAGGTGCGCAAGCTGCGTCCCGCCGATTGATCCAACGACGGGCGCCCCGCATGCGGTGGGGCGCCCGTCGTCATTCCCCGCCACATCTGTCCTGAGCGAGATTGCCAGAGAACTGTCATGGATCTTTACGCCCTCCTGGCGCAATTGCTGAACGGCCTGGCGGAAGCCTCCGCGTTGTTTCTGGTTGCCGCCGGCCTGTCGCTGATCTTCGGCGTGAGCCGGATCGTCAATTTCGCCCACGGCTCCTTCTTCATGCTGGGCATGTATGTGGCTCATTCGCTCATCGAACGGCTCGGCGGCGGCTCCTGGCGGGTTATGGGGTTCTGGGGCGCGCTGTTGCTCGCGGCGTTGGCAGTCGGATTGCTCGGTGCGCTGGTGGAGATGCTGCTGCTGCGTCGGATCTACAAGGCCCCCGAGTTGTTCCAGCTCCTGGCCACCTTTGCGTTGGTGCTGGTGTTCAACGACGCGGCGCTCTGGATCTGGGGACCGGAAGATCTGCTGGGCCGCCGCGCGCCGGGGCTCGCAGGCGCCGTCCAGCTCTTCGGCCGTGCCTATCCGAGCTACAATCTCGTCCTGATCGTCATCGGGCCCGCGATCCTCGGACTGCTCTGGATCCTGCTGACGCGGACGCGCTGGGGTGTGATGGTCCGCGCGGCCACGCATGACCGCGAAATGCTCGGTGCGCTGGGGGTCAACCAGGCCTGGCTGTTCACCGGCGTGTTCGCGCTCGGATGCATGCTGGCGGGGCTCGGCGGCGCGCTGCAATTGCCGCGTGAGCCGGCGAGCCTCGGCCGCGATCTCACGACGATCGGCGATGCGTTCGTCATCGTGGTGGTGGGTGGTATGGGCTCGATCCCGGGGGCTTATCTGGCGGCCTTGCTGATTGCGGAAGTGAAGTCGATCTGCATCGGGCTCGGCACGGTTCAGTTGGCGGGCATCACGATCTCGTTCTCCAAGCTGACCCTGGTGGTCGAGTTCCTGATCATGGCAGTGGTCCTTGTGGTGCGGCCGTGGGGGTTGTTGGGACGCCCGCAGGCAACCAATCGCCATGCGGCGCCGGTTGAGGCGCCGCTGCGCCGCGGCTCGGGACGATATGGAGTTGCGATCACCGTCTGCCTGCTCGCGATGGCGGCGCTGCCATTGCTCAACCAGTCGCTGCCTTATGCCGCCGTGCTGGGCCAGGACGTGCTGGTGGCGATCCTGTTCGTGGTCAGCCTGCACTTCATGATGGGGCCGGGTGGCATGCACTCGTTCGGGCATGCCGCCTATTACGGGCTCGGCGCCTATGGCGCGGCGATCCTGGTCAAGGCGGCTGGCTTGCCGATGCCGCTCGCGATCCTCGCGGCGCCGCTGCTTGCGGGGCTTGGCGCGATGCTGTTCGGCTGGTTCTGCGTGCGGCTTTCGGGCGTCTATCTGGCGATGCTCACGCTCGCCTTCTCGCAAATCGTCTGGTCGGTGGTGTTTCAGTGGGACGCGGTGACGGGCGGCTCCAACGGCATGATCGGCATCTGGCCGGACGAGTGGCTGAGCGGAACGCGCTATTACTATCTGACCCTCGTCATGGTCGCGCTCTCGGCCTATGTGCTGCGCCGGTTCCTGTTCGCGCCGTTCGGCTACGCGTTGCGGGCCGGGCGGGACTCGCCGCTTCGCGCCGATGCGATCGGCATCGACGTGAAGCGCGTGCAGTGGCTGGCCTTCGTCATCGCCGGCGTGTTCGGCGGATTAGCCGGCACGATCTATGTGTTCTCCAAGGGCAGCGTGTCGCCGGATGTGATCTCGGTCGGCAAATCGGTCGATGGCCTCGTCATGGTTCTCCTCGGCGGAATCCAGGCGCTGACGGGGCCCATCATCGGCGCCGCGGTGTTCGGGGTCCTGCAGGATTCGGTCATGCGCGCCACCGATTACTGGCGGGCTCTGTTCGGCGGCATCATTCTGTTTCTGGTGCTGGCCTTCCCGCAGGGACTTGCGGGGATCTCGTTGCAGATCCGCAATTGGTGGCAGCACCCACGAATGAGCATGACGGCGGAGCGGCAGGAGAAACTGACATGAGTGCTGCGTTGCTTGAAGTCCGCGACCTCGGGATCTCATTCGGCGGCGTACGCGCCGTCGATGGCATCAGCTTCGACCTTCATCCCGGCGAGCTGCTGGCGCTGATCGGCCCCAACGGCGCAGGCAAATCGACCACGTTCAACATGGTCGGCGGGCAATTGCGTGCCTCCGGCGGATCGGTGCGCATGGCGGAGCGTGATCTGATCGGCATGAAGCCACGCGCCATCTGGCGCCTCGGCGTCGGACGAACCTTCCAGATCGCAGCCACCTTCGCCTCCTTCACGGTCGCGGAAAATGTGCAGATGGCGGTGCTGTCGCATCACCGCCAGGTGTTCGCGCTCTGGCACCCGGCGGCCGGCCGGTTTCGCGCCGAGGCTTTGGCGCTGCTCGAGCAGGTCGGCATGCGCGCGCAAGCCGACCGGCCCTGCAGCGAGCTCGCCTATGGCGACATCAAGCGCGTCGAGCTCGCGATGGCGCTCGCCAACGATCCGAGGCTGCTGCTGATGGATGAGCCGACCGCCGGCATGGCGCCGCGCGAGCGCAACGAGCTGATGGCCCTGACGAAGCGGCTGGTGGTCGAGCGCGGCATGGCCGTGCTGTTCACCGAGCACAGCATGGATGTGGTATTCGCGCATGCCGACCGCGTCATCGTGCTCGCGCGCGGCCAGCTGATCGCGGAAGGGACGCCGGAGGCGATCCGCAACCATCCCAAGGTGCAGGAGGTCTATTTCGGCAGCGGGACGACCTTCGAGCATCTGCCGCAACCGGCCTTCGGCGGGAGGATGTCCGCATGAGCGACGTCGTCGAGCCTGCTCTGCTGGAAGTTTCCGGCTTGAACGCCTGGTACGGCGCCGCGCACATCCTGTTCGATGTTGCGCTTCAGGTGCGCCGTGGCGAGGTCATCTCGCTGATGGGGCGCAACGGCGCCGGCAAGTCCACAACGCTGAAGGCGATCATGGGGCTGCTGGCGCGCCGCGATGGGCAGATTCGCTTCATGGGCCGCGATATCGCCGCCAAGGAGCCGTTCCAGGTCGCGCGCATGGGGCTTGGTTTCGTACCCGAGGATCGTCGCATCTTCCCCGATCTGACGGTGACGGAGAATCTCGAAACCGGCCGGCAGCAGCTTCGTCATTGGCCGGATGGCAGTCCGGCGCTGAACTGGACGCCGGACGCGCTCTACGAGCTGTTTCCCAATCTCGGACGCATGCAGGGCCGGCGCGGCGGACAGATGAGCGGCGGTGAGCAGCAGATGCTTACGATCGCCCGCACGCTGATGGGCAATCCGTTCCTAGTGCTGCTCGACGAGCCCTCGGAAGGCGTCGCCCCCGTCATCGTCGAGCAGATGGCGCACATGATTCTGTCTCTCAAGGCGCGCGGCGCCAGCATCTTGCTGTCGGAGCAGAATTTTCATTTCGCCCAACTGGTCTCGGATCGCGCTTATGTGCTGGAGAAGGGGCAGATCATGTACGAGGGCTCGATGCGGGAGCTTGCGGAGAATGACGACATTCAGCGCAACTATCTTGGTGTCTAGGCGAGAAGCCCCCGCTTGGACCACGAGAAAGCACCGGCGCCCGCCGAAACGCGGACATTGCTTCGCTTCCCTTTTCTGTTTGCTGAGGGGCCGCTCTAATTCGGCTCCATCTTTTTCGCCTCCAGCAATATCTAGCTATTTGCGTAGTTGTCCCCTGAAGCGGAACCACAAATGGCCGATCAGCGATAGGGCTATGGCGGTCAGAATTATCGGGAGCCAGATCGACGTGGTTATGATGAACAAGGATATGATGACCACGCGTCCAAAGACCGATTCGCTAACCGGATTCTTAAGACGAGCGAAATAGGCGTAGGTGATAAAAATGGTGGCCGGCACCATCCACGCGGCAACAAGCACCAGTAGCAGGTCAGCAAGTTGGCTGGCATATTGGTGCATGAGCGCACCCCCTGACAGCGTCGGCGCGAATTGCTGTCACCGCTGCGAGAAATGCGGTGATTGTCGACGATAGTTGGTCTTTGTTCGCGTTGGTGGACATCTGCACGTTCGGCATCGCTGTCACGGCCGGTGCCCAAACTCATGCGAACCCGCGGCCTTCGATTCGACTGAGCTAGGGCCTCTCAACGCGCACTCGCTGAGATGGCTCGGGCAAGGGCTCGTCCAATGCAATCATAACCATCGGCGGTGTTGTGCAATCCGTCCCACGTTACAAGCGCGCTTTGCGCAACTCCGGCATTGATCGAGTTTCGCATCAGCGCAAAACGAGAGAACAGCCCGACCCGTTCCTGCTTCGCGACATCGGCGATGATGCCCTCCATCGTTGAGTAGCTAGCGGAAGCGAGCACCTGTGGCGCATATTGCAGATCCATCAACACGACATCGGCAGACCCCGCCTTAAGTGCCCTTACCCCTTCAAGAACGCTTCTTTTGAGCCCTTGGTCCGGCCGGCCACCCCAGGCGACGTCATTGGTACCTAATTGCCAGATAACGAGATCAGGCGTGTGCGCGAAAACGTCACGCTCGAACCGCGCGATGTTGTTCGGAATCGTATCGCCGACTCGACCGCTGTTGATGACCTCGATCGTTGCGTTGGATCTAAGCCTCGAGAGTTCTCGGCGCATCACCTGCGGATATGTGGCCGCGGACCGAAGTACCCAGAGCCCCACCGTCGACGATGATCCGATCGCGACAATCTTTAGCGGCTCACCAGATCTCAAACGCGCCGCCGTGCGGGGCAATTGTGCGCCCAGCGAAACATCCAAATTTGCAGCGAGGCATCTCTGGCCAGATGATGCCTCGTCCTGCGCTTGAGAGGGCGCTGTGCTGGACAAACCGACAATCACGGCAGCACCGATCGACGCTATTGTTCGAGCGGTTCGGCTTACGCATGGCAGAACAAATCGACCCATGTTCCCCAATAACTGGTCGATTCTCTCTTGACAACCCTTGGCTTCAAACGTCTGTTTTTGATTGCAGGTCGATTGACGCGTGGGGAGCGAGCAGCACGCATGAGTCCGGGGATAAGACAATGTCCGGCAAGCCTGTAGCGAAACGGTTGGTATTCCATATCGGCGGCTATGATCCAATCACGTCGCATGCCAGCGCGCAACGACGCTTTGTGCGCGAAATTGCGAGGTTCCAACGTACCTGGTCAGTGAAAGCGGCCGTTGACGGTTTGCATGATACCGCCGACCAGATACGATGGAATGTGACGTCAACTGGCCCCGACTGGCTCGTCGAAACCGATTACCGTCTGGTCCGATGGCACGACGTAATTGAGGCCTTCGGGCGTCGAAGCATTGGCTCACGCATTTCCGTCGGCATTCTTGCGTTTCTGGATTTCGTTTTGACCGGCACTCTTTGGCGGTACTTGCTGACCAACTGGCGCTACGCACTGTTCTTTCTCTATCCATTCGTCATGTTCGGGCTGTTCATCGCGGCCGCCTGTTTGATTGCCCTGGTTGCATTCAAGATCACCGGATCCATTCCTACGGCTACCGGTGTCGGTTTCTTCGGGATCGTAGCCGTTTTGGCTGGCCCGTGGCGCTGGCTCCACCTGAGCGACTTGTTTGACGATTGGATTTTTTCTCGCGAGTATATTCGATGCGGGAATTCGGAAATTGAGCAGAGGCTAGACAGGTTGGCCGCCGAGCTCGTGGTTGCGGCGACCAACTCTGCCGCAGACGAAATTTTGGTCGTGGGGCATAGCCTTGGCGCCGTGCTAGCGGTTGATCTACTTGATCGCGCCTTGAAGCTGGACCCTGGGCTCGGTCGGAAAAAGATTCCCGTCACATTCTTGAGCGTTGGATCATCCATACTCAAGATCGGCCTGCACCCGAAGGCAGTACGCTTTCGCAGTGCGGTGGAACGCGTCGCCAATTCCCGCGCGATCTTCTGGGGCGACTATCAAGCCCTCACCGACGTGTTGAATTTTTACAAATGCCGGCCAATGGCCGAAATGGGCTTGTCGACAGAAAACGAGGCGACCGTCAGGGTCGTGAAGATTAGTCGAATGCTTAACGACGACATGTATCAACGCATCCGCTTCAATTTCTTCCGCGTGCACTGCCAGTTCGTCAGTGGAAATGACAGGCGAACATCGTACGACTACTTCATGCTCACATGCGGACCTATTTCAGCCAAATCCCAGACGCTCGCCCCGGATGGCGCTGTGTCGATGATCGCTGACGACGGAGGCCTTATTGCGGGCGCGCCGGCGTCGGAAAGCGAGCTGCTGGGAAATCCGGGCGCGGCAGCCTGATTCAGATGACGCCCACCATTTCAAAAGTCATCTTCGTTGCGCTGGTGATCGGCTGGTACCTCATACGCTATAAGTACGCGCGCCGTTCCCGCCGTGCGAGGGTTGTGCGGAGCGCTCGAGGCCCCCTGGAAACTGCGCTCCTGCTCATATCACTTTCGGGACTCGGACTTGTTCCGCTTGTCTACGTAGCGACAGGAATGCCTCGTTTCGCAGCTCACAGCTTTTATCCCGCGTTGGCTTGGCTGGGCTCTTTCTTTGCGATTGCGGCTTTGGGCGTGTTTCACCTGACTCACCGTGCACTCGGCCGGAATTGGTCGATAAGTCTCGACGTGCGAGAGAATCATGAGCTCGTGACGGAAGGGATTTACCGGAGAGTTCGACACCCGATGTATTCGGCATTTTGGCTGTGGGCTATCGCCCAGGCATTGCTGCTGCCGAATTGGATTGCCGGTTTCGCGGGCCTGGCCGGCTTCGGGATCTTGTTCTTTGGCCGCGTCGCAAGGGAAGAGCGAATGATGTTGCAGACGTTTGGCGACAGCTATCGCGATTATATGGCGCGGACCGGTCGGGTCTTCCCGTGGATACTCTAGCTAGGTCCCGGCATGTCTCGACCTGTGGTACGCACGAGACTGATTTGGAACCAGACACCTCGATTTGCGTGCCATTTCCGCAACATACGGCAGAAAAAGCGGTCGGAACCGCGGACTCCCCCGGTCTATTCGTTGGTGCCGTGGCGAGTGTCGGGTTATTCCTATGCGTGTCAGGTGAATCCAATCGTCCCGAACAATGGTGAGAAACGATGTTGAAATTCGCTGTCCTTGGAATCGCTTCTTTGGCTTTCGTGGGAACCGCAGCTGCTGCTGACCTGCCGCGGCCTCAGCCGGTTGCCGCCGCCGCGCCGGTTGGCAAAGCTCCGATCGGCAAATATCCCGTGGGTAAGAGCCCCGTGGGCAAATACCCGGTCGCTGCCCCGGCTCCATTGGTGACCAAGGGTTGATCTGACTATCCATTCGTACGCCAGCGGCGTTCGTTTGGGGTAGCAGGCTACCTGTGGCATCGGATCTTGGATCCAAGAGGATTCGAAGATGGCGGGAGTGATTCGGAAATATCCGGGTCTAAAGCTTCTTGCAAAGGCCGCCATGCTGGCGGCCTTTGTAGGCTTGGGGGCCGGGATCAGTAGCGCGCAACCACTCGTGGCGCGTGCCGACCAGCAGCAACGGGACGCTGTCCCCAGTTCGGCGACGAAGCATGCGGCGAGCATGGCTGCTGCTACGCCGGCGATATCCGATGTAAAGCCAGCTCGAAGAGCTGCCGCCACGGGTCCCTACTACGTTGATTTTCGTGCCCGCACGGCGGCAACGTACGGTCATGCTTTCGTCTGGTACGGAAAGACGGGCGAAAAGCAGGTCGAGGTCGCTGGTCTGGCTCCGGCCGGCGACGAGGTGCCCTATATCCTGGGACACATCATGTTTGTCCCTTCTGAGACGGGCGCGACCTACGGTGATCTTGACGAGCAATATCTGACGGCCAGCTATCGCGTCTATTTGTCTGAGGCGGACGCCAAGAAGGTCTTTGCTTATATCAAGCGCCAGCAGGACACTTCGCCGCTGTGGAATGCAGCAACGACCAACTGCACTGCTTTCATCGGGCGCATAGCGACTTTTATGGGCCTCAACGCTCCGTTTCATCTGCTAAAGCCTGAGGAATACGTAAACAAACTCAGAGAGCTGAACGGGGGGCGAAAAACGGTGCAGCTTGAACCCGGTCGAGGCTAGAATCCTCGGATTGAGTTCATCCAGTTTTCCGCGCGTGAAGATGGGTGTGAGGTCTTCAAGAAATTCAAGCGAGCTTGTTCTTTGAGGATGCGGTTCGATACGACCAGCATTCGTGGGCTGCCTCGCCTGGTTGATGAATAGGCGGGGAGATCATGGGAACGTCCGTGGCGCTGCGCTGCGAGGCAGCTCCACCTCCGCTTTGACATTGCTGAGCTCTTGTTAGAAGCCGTTCCGAGGGCGAAGTCCACCTTGGCGTAGTTCCGGAAGGTTCGCAGAACTTGTCGTCGCAGACGAAGATTGCCGTTTTGGGCAATGGTTCTGCGTCGAGGCCGAGCATCAATATCGATCGACCAGTGCACGTCGCGTACACGGCGGGATAATAGACGCTCTCCGTGCCGAATCGAGATCTGTACCATCAGCACGCTTGTCGCCGCCTATGGCGATCCGCGATCATGATCGCGGTGTAGCCGACCTTTGCAGCGGTCACGGCGCGGAAAGCTGCGTGTTATCAAGTCGACAAGCGCTCCTTCGGCTCTGTGGAAATGGAAGAGCTGAGTTCACGTCGCTATATTCGAGCGCGATGGATCAGACGCTTTTTTTGAGCTAAGCCGTCTGAGCCGCCTGGAACGGCGCGGGCGGCCGCTCTATTGCGGCATACTCAATGCCTGCAAGCTATCGCGCCGGTATTCGGGGGACGCGGATGCGGGTCCATATGATTGTTGCCGGCCTAATCCTAGCTATCATCGGGACGGCCAGCGCCACGGTTGTCGATAAGGGAACCGACGCGCAAAAGGCCTGCGAGCTGCTTGTCAAGAGCTCGCTTCGCAATCAGGACGAAGCTCGGTCCGCAGGTGCATGTGAGGGAATGATCGAGACCGCGATGCTCTTTTCACCAAATCTGCCCGCTGACGTGCGTGCATGCCCCCCCGCGCAAGGCAGCCCTTTGCAAAGTGCGAAGGTTTTTCTGCAGTATCTTGATAACAATCCGGATCGGGTGAATGAGCCGGGGATCACCGTCGCGATCGAAGCATTCAGGGATGCTTGGCCCTGCCGTGGGGACGATGCCGGGACGGGACTGAAAAAGCGTGCCCCAAAAAAATCCAAATAGAACGCGTATCTGAGGATACTGATACTAGCCTTGCGGCCGGCGATGTTCGCGTCAGGCCTGATTGATTCGCAATGCACTGCCGCCGAGGTGCGCGAACTGAACCGCCATGCGCATCTCCACGATCAGCACTCAACGCCTTATCGACGAGCGGAATCGAACCCTTGAGCCCCGATAAACAGCGGGGCATTGTGCCATCAACGCCCGGGCTGGAACAGCATGACAATCCCCTGCCGCGTCCTGATGATCTATCCGAAGTTCGTTCCGAATTCGTTTTGGAACTATGCGGATGCCTGCGAACTCGTCGGTGCGAAGTATCCAACGGCGCCACTCGGCCTGATCACCGTCGCCGCTATGTTGCCGAAGCATTGGGACATCCGGCTTGTCAACCGCAATACCGAGGCTTTGACAGAGGCGGACCTCGATTGGGCCGATCTTGTGATGATCGGCGGTATGCTCAACCAGCAACCGGATGCCATCTACCTGATCGATCTCGCTCACCTGCGCGGCAAGCCAGTATGTGTCGGTGGGCCGGACGTCTCCTCGAGCCCGCATCTTTACGCGGACGCGGATTTTCAGGTGATCGGCGAGGCCGAGCATGTCATCGAGCAGTTCATCGCCGCTTGGGAAAGCGGCGAACGCAAAGGCGTGTTCATCGCCGAGAAATTCAAGATAGATGTCACGCTGAGCCCGATGCCTCGCTACGATCTTCTCAACTTCGATCACTATCTATACATTGGCTTGCAGTATTCGCGTGGCTGCCCGTTCACCTGCGAGTTCTGCGACATTATCGAGTTGTATGGCCGCGTGCCGCGTACCAAGACCAACGATCAGATTCTCGCAGAGTTGCAGGCACTCTACGATCACGGTTATCGCGGGCATGTCGATTTCGTCGACGACAATTTCATCGGCAACAAGAAGAACCTCCGCACCTTGATGCCACGGCTCAAAGCGTGGCTGGAAGACCACGACTATCCATTCGAGTTCTCGACCGAAGCCTCGATCAACATCGCGGACGACAGCGAACTGTTGCAGGCAATGAAGGATGCGAACTTCTTCGCGATCTTCGTCGGCATCGAGAGCCCGGATCCCGAGACGCTCGTGCAGATGAAGAAGAAGCAGAACACCAGGCGCAACATCGCCGAGTGCATTCACAAGATTTACGGCTACGGCATGTTCGTCACCGCTGGCTTCATCGTCGGGTTCGATAGCGAAAATGCCTCGATAGGACAGGCAATGGCCGACCTCATCGAGGAGGCGAGCATTCCAGTCTCCATCGTTGGACTGCTTTATGCGCTGCCTGGGACGCAGCTTACACGGCGGTTGGCCGCGGAAGGCCGCTTGCATCAGGGCCATGACCTCATGAACGTCGAGCAGGCGGGCGATCAGTGCACGCTCGGCTGTAATTTCGATACCAAGCGTCCGCTTCGTGACATCCTTGCCGATTACAAGGCCGTGCTCGGGCACGTCTACAGTCCGGCAGCCTATGCAGGACGGCTGTCGCGTCTCGCATCCATGCTCGACCGGTCCGACCGGCGCCGCGATCTCCCGGATGGCGATGTGCGCAAAAGGCTTGGCGGCATCGACAGCGTACACAAGATCATGCGGGCCCTGCCGAAGGTTCGTGAGCCGTTCTGGAAGACCTTCGTCGACGTCGCCAAGACCAATCCGGGCGCGCTGCGTTACATCGTGATGCTGATGGCGCTGTACATGCACCTCGGGCCGTTCTCGGAACGCGTCATCGGCGAGATTGACCGCCGCATTGCCGAGTTGGACGATGTTCCTCTGCCGAGGGCTACGGCGGTTGGCCAAGTGCTACCTCCAGCGACGGTGTAGCCACAGCCACTGGTCGGGATATTCGCGGATCCAGCCCTCGATGACCGACGTGACCGCCTGCATCGTTCCCTGAATGTCGATTTGTCCGGCGGCATCGCGGACCGGCTTCACTTCTTCAGACAGTTCGCCACGAAAGCGGTGTCCGGGCAGACGGATGATGCGCACGCCGTGGATTGGGCACTCAATCTGCCGTACCAGCCGGGCAAGCAACGGATTGGCCCGTGTCTTGCGGCCGAAGAAAGTGACCTCGACGCCGTTGGTCAGATACTGATCGACCAGCATTCCAACGTGCTGGCCACTTTTAAGGGCCTCGGCAAGTCTTAAGGGCGCGTCACGACTTGCTGGAATGAGTGTGCCCATTTTCACGGCGCGCAAATCCTGGATGATGCGGTCGGCGGACGCGATGTTGGGTCGGCGATACAGGATCGCGGTATCCAGCCCGTGCGCGACGGCTGCCAGGGCCGGAATTTCCCAGTTAGCGAGATGACTCGCAAAGATCAGCGCCGGTTTCCCGTCGAGCCGCAGCTGCGTAAACAAATCATACGAGCGCTTGTCGATTTCGATCCGGCTATCCTCGGGCCGCGCGGGTTCGTAGTTCCAGATGTGATCAAGATGCGCGAATTCGGCGCCGACTCGACCGAGATTGTCCCAGACGCCTGCGAGAATGGTCTCGATCTCCGCAGGCGATCTTTCCGGAAATGCGGCGGTTAGATTGGCTCGACCGGTCTTTTGCTCCCGCATCATGGGCCCTATTGAGCGAGTGATCCGAGCGAATAGGTTGGCGGTCTTGGTTGGATCGAAATGGCGAGCGGTACGCAATGTTCCGATCGTCAACGCGCCCACCGCCGCTTGGCCCAGGGGCTTGGTCACGTCGCGAAGTCGGGCCCTGGTCCGCATTGAAACGACAACCTTGGCTTACACTTTCGGCTTTCCATGGGCTTCAGCGCGCATCATCATACCACCGATACGCGGTGCGATCAAAGACACCGATGGGTTGCGCAGGGCGTATCGTCGATGATCCCAAGTTCATCGAAAGCGTACTCGGTTTCTTCGATGGTCTGAAAATCATGCTAGACGACGAGCATCCCGACCATGTGCGGATCGGGGCTCAGCCGGTGGCTTCAGGCCAGGAAGCTGCCAAGTTTGCCGACGTAATCTAAGCAGTGTCGTTCTCAATCGACGAGGGCTTGAACGACAACACGAAGGCGCTGGCTGCCAGCTCCTGTGACTATGTGCAGGACTTGATGACCTGGACGACGTGCCGATGTCCAGCCGCCTCAGGTTCGCCAAGGAGCCGGATGGCATCTTGCCGGACCTGCGAGAAAATGGCGCCAGCGTCTTTTCAGCGACGCGTAACCGCAAGTTCCGCAATTGGGGTGATGCGCCGGCTCTCGAGATGACGGTAGGCTATTCGGTTATCGGTCCCGCCGACCGGCAGCTCACCCAGCTCTACATCCCGCGCCGGGCGAGGCTCGCCTAATGGGTCGGTGCATCGAAGCAATATGATCGTGCGACGAATGCCCATTTTCGGCCGGATAAGCCCAGTGGTGCGACCAGTAAGTCATTGATTGTTCTCTACCCGTCGCTACCTCTTAATCAGCGGGTCCCAGGTTCGAGCCCTGGTGCGCCCACCAAATCAGTGCCTTAGCCAGAGAAACCGGTTTAGCGGTCGGATTTTCAAGCGGTTGTTTCTCGCGAACGCTGATCAACCCACGCCCCGATGCCGCAATGTGGCACTTCGCGGTCTAACCCCGCGCCGCGCGCTGTCCCATGATGGATTGGAGCGAGACTTCAAGTTTTTCGGCCATTTGGAAGGTGGCGTGTGCAAGGTTGGATCAAGCAAAATCCATCGGCGGTAGACAAGGTCGGTCGCTCCTTGGAGTGGGTCGTGCCCATATACAAGGGCGAATTTCCTGGCCTGATAACGTCACGCGAGCCTTTGAGGAAGAGCAGGCTATGTGCGCATGCTCTAAGGGGTGGCGCAGAGCGTTTTTTTGCACGTTGATACGGGCGCATATGAGCAAAATGCGTGCTTGCAGAGGATAGCCGAGCGCTCGTGAGCAGCGTCAGTTGCCGGAGGAGCGGGACGCGTCACCGCTTACTGGGCATCGGCGGCCACTCAGGGAGCCCTCGCACGACCTAACTCAGTCGCGCCGGTGCCGGGCATGGCAGCCGGTTTGCGCCGCCCTCCATGAATGTAGGCGATGGCGCCGAACACAGCGGCACTTTGACGACGCCGAGGGAATCACGACGATTATTGTGGTCCATCTCCTTCTGTTGCGCAGTTCTGCGACAGAACCTTAGCCTACGAGATCAATCAGGATGGGACATCCGCTGGATGAGGATCTGCCCTTCAGAGGTCACTAGGAAAATTCAGCAGTTTAGACATTAGCGCCCATCTTCAGCCGCTCCCGCAGACGCTGGAACGTCACGTAGAGCATCGGCACCAGGAAGATTCCGATCGAGCTCGCCGCGAGCATGCCCGCGAACACCGCTGTGCCGACAGCCCTGCGGCTGAGGGCCGCAGCGCCGGTTGCGATCACGAGCGGCAGGAGACCAAGGATGAAGGCGACGGAGGTCATCATGACCGCGCGGAAGCGCATATGGGCGCCCTGGACCGCGGCGTCGTCGAGCGCCACGCCTGCCTCGCGTTGCTCCTTGGCGAATTCGACGATCAGAATTCCGTTCTTGGCGGCGAGCGCAATCAGGACCACCAGCCCGATCTGGCCGTAGAGGTCGAGATTGAGGCCTGCGAGCTTGATGCCGACATAGGAGCCCAGGACACCGACGACGACGGACAGCAGCACCGGGATCGGGATTACCGTGCTCTCATAGAGCGCCACCAGGAACAGATAGGCAAACAGCACGGCAAGCATCAGCACGATGCCGGTCTGGCCGGTGGCCTGTTGCTCCTGAAAGGCAGTGCCGGTCCACGCAAAACTGTAACCCGCAGGCAGTATGGCATTCGAGACATCGGCCATCGCGGCCATTGCGGTGCCCGACGAAACCCCGGGTGCCGGGCTGCCATTCACCGTCACTGAGCGGTAGTTGTTGTAGCGGGTGATCACCTGCGGCCCGGTTACGATCCTGATCCCGGCCAGTGATCTGATCGGCACCATCTGCCCGGTACTGTTGCGCAGATAGATGCGCCAGATGTCCGAAATGTCGCTGCGATCGAACGCTTCGCCCTGGACGTTGACCTGCCAGGTGCGGCCAAACCGGTTGAAATTGTTGACGTAGATGCCGCCGAGCGTCGCCTGCAGCGCGGTGAAGATGTCGCTGATCGTCACGCCGAGCGCCTGCGCCTTGCCACGGTCGATGTCGAGATGGATGGACGGTTTGGTCGCAGTGAAGGTGGAAAAGACTCGCGCCAAACGTGGATCCGCGTTGGCGGCGCCGATCAGCGCGTTTGTGACGCTCGAGATCTCGGCCGGACTCTGTCCTTCCAACGCCTGAAGCTGGTATTCGAACCCGCCGCCGGTGGAGAGGCCGATGATCGGTGGCAGGTTGAACGGCAGCACATTGGCCTGCCGGACCTGCGCGCCGGCCGCGAAGACCTGGCGGATCAGCGCTTGCGCAGAATCCGTTGCGGCCTTGCGATCGGCAAATGGCTTCAAACGGGTGACGACGAGAGCACTGTTCGATTCCGATGCGCCGTCGAGCAGGGAAAAGCCGACGATGGCAAGAACGTGGTCCACAGTCGGCATCTGCTTCAGGATGTCTTCGATCTGCTGGGTGACCTCGCTGGTTCGTGCCACCGATGCGCCGTCCGGCAACTGGACCGAGGTAAAGAAGGCGCCTTGATCCTCCTCGGGCAGGAAACCCGTCGGCGTGATCAGCGACACGCCGAAGATGCCGGCGGCCAGGAGCGCGACGAACAGGACGGAGAGGCCGGCCACCCGCACGAGGCGACGGACGACGCTGCTGTAGCAGTGACGAATCCAGTCGATGGAGCCGAGAACGCGCCCCATGATGCCGCGCCTCGGCCCGGTGTGACGCAGGAACAGCGCACACAGAGCGGGCGAAAGTGTCAGCGCGTTCAACGCCGAGATCATCATCGCGGCGCTGATCGTCACTGCGAATTGACGAAACAGCGTTCCGGAAACGCCTGGAATGAATGCGATGGGTACGAAGACCGACAGCAGCACCAGTGTGATCGCGACGATCGGCGCGGTGATCTGGGTCATGGCCTTCTTGCTGGCTTCGGTGGAGGAAAGAGCCGGCTCCTCCTGCATGACCCGCTCGACGTTCTCGACGACGACGATGGCATCGTCCACGACAATGCCGATCGAGAGCACCATCGCCAGCAGGGACACCGTGTTTGCCGAATAACCCAGCACCAGCAGGACGGCGAACGTGCCGATCAGACTCACCGGAACCGCGATCGCTGGGATCACCGTTGCCCGGAGATCGCCGAGGAAGAGGTACACCACGATCACGACCAGCACGAAGGCTTCGCCCAGCGTCTGCCAAACCTCCGCGATGGTGTCGCGCACGAAGCTCGTGGAATCGTATTGCACGAGGTAGCTCAGCCCGACGGGGAAGTGCTGCGACAGCCGCTGCATCGTCGCCGCCACGGCCTGGGCGGTGGTCACCGCATTAGCGCCCGGCGCCAGATAGATCGCGACCGGAACGGCCGCGCGCCCGTCGATCCGCGCTTCGCTGTCGAAGTTTTGCGCGCCCATCTCGACACGGGCAACGTCCTTCACCCGCAGGGACGAGCCATCCGGGTTGGCGCGCAGAACGATATTGGCGAATTGATCGACGGTGGCGAGCCTGCCCAGGGTCTGCACGTTGAACTGGAATTGCTGGTCGTCGCTGATCGGGCGCGCGCCGATGCGGCCGACCGGCGCCTGGACGCTTTGGGTGCGTATTGCGGCAATGACATCCGATGGCGTGAGATTGAGGCTGGTGAGCCGCTGCGTGTCGAACCAGATCCGCATCGAGTAGTTCATCTTGGCGAACAGATTGGCCTGGCCGACCCCCGGGGTGCTCGCGATCGCATCGAGCACGTTGATGATGGCGTAGTTCGTGATGAACAGCGGATCCTGCTCGCCATGGGCGCTGTAGAGTACCAGGAATTGCAGAATGGACGAGGACCGCTTGCGCACCGTCACACCCTGCTGCTGCACTTCGGTCGGCAGTTGCGACAGAGCGCTCTGCACGCGGTTGTTGACATTGACGGTGTTGATGTCGGGGTTCGTACCGAGCGCGAACGAGACCGTCAGTGTGTAGCTACCGTCGCTGGCGCTGGTCGATTTCATGTAGAGCGCGCGGTCGACGCCGATGATCTGTGCCTCCAGGGGCTGGGCGACGCTGTTCTCGACGACTTCGGCGGATGCGCCCGGGAATGTGCCCGAAACTGTAACTTGTGGCGGCACGATGTCGGGAAATTGCGCCACCGGGATCTGCATCAGCGCGAGCGCGCCGGCGATGGTGATGGTGAAGGCGATCACCATCGCGAGCCGGGGACGATCGATGAAGACCGCAGAGATCATGGCTTGTCGTCCGCCCGGCCGGCCTTGCTGGAGGTGCTGGGAGCTGCTTGCGATTCCGCACCATCCTCAGACTTCATGCTCGACAGGATCAGTGGACTTGCCGGCCCCGGCGCAACGACCTGGCCGTGGCGAACCCGCTGCAAGCCCTCGACGATCACTCTGTCGCCGGCCGCAAGTCCGGCGATGATGGCCGCAATCGTCGGGGTCGATTGCCCGAGCTGGATGCGGCGCTGCTCGGCCTTGTTGTCGGCGCCGACAGCGAGAACATAGTCGCCCTGCTGATCGGAGAGCACGGCGGAGCGCGGGATCGCCAGAACCTCGATCGGCTGGACGCCCTCGAGCACCACGGTAACGAACTCGCCGTCAGTCAGCTCGTGAACGGTGACGCGGGCCGCCGACGACGTCCGCAGGATAGGATTGCCGATCTCGCCGCGCACGGTGATCGTGTCTGTGTTCTGGGCAATTGTATTGTCGACGAAGTTCAGTTTGCCGGATAGGCCGTACATGCGGCCGTCGGGGAGTCGCAGCCTGATGACGACCGCTTCCAGGCCACCTTTCGGCCCGTATCGTTCCCGCAGTTCCAGTCCTTGGCGCAGCGGCACGGGAAAGATGACGTACATTGGGTCCTGGCTGACGATGGTGGTCAGCACCCCCGAGCTTGGCCCGACGACGTTGCCTTCGGTCAATGCCGTGCGTCCGATCTTGCCGGCGATCGGCGCGCGGATCGTGGTGTAGTCGAGATTGATCCGGGAGGCTTGGACTTGAGCTTGGGCGGCCTGGACCTGGGCTTCGAGACTGAGCTGGTTCGCAATGGCGGCATCGTAGGTGGACTGTTGCCCGGCAGGGCCTCCGAGCAGGGTCCGCGCACGTTCTGTCGTCTGTTTGGCATTCTCGAGTGTCGCCTGAAGCTGCGCCATCTGCGCCTGTTTCGACGCCAGATCCGCCTCGAAGGGACCACGCTCCAGCTGGTAGAGCTCATCGCCTTTGCTGATCTCGGCGCCTTCCTCGAACAAGCGCCGTTCCAGAAATGCGGTGACGCGAGCAACGACGTTGACCCGATTGATCGCTTCGATCCGCCCGAGAAATTCAGTGCTCTCGGTGATCGGTCGCCTCGTCGCTTCCACGACGCCGACCGCGGGTGGGCCCGGCGCGGCGGGTTGGGTCCGGGCCAGCCCGCCGGCGATGATCGTCAGGAACGTCGCCGCCAGCAGCCTGATCGAGACGCCAGCAAGGTTCATTGTCTGCTCCTTGCAACCGGACTTGAGACCGAGCCGATGCTTCACTGGCGCTTTGTTAGTCCCGCGGTGTTCGATCGCTGCGCACCGGCTCGTCGTAACCCTTGCGACGGCTATAGAACATCAGTGCGATCAGGCCGCAGCCGGACACCAGCATCAGGATTGCAGCCCCCGCCAGGATGACGTCGCGGTAAAGCGGCATTGATGGCGTTTCCTGCCATACCGCCACGGAGAACCAGGTCGCCACAACGAGAAGCGCTGCGAGAACGGCTCCGAGAAGCCATACGTTGGTGTGGCGCACGATCTCCTCCCTCGTCTGGTTGGGGTTGCATTGCCTTCACACCCCATCGGCAGACTGCCGATTGCACAAGGCCTAGAGCCACCGCCATCCGCAGCGACGACGACCCCGATGCCACCAGCAAACCCAGCGGCGCCTGCGAGGTCGCCGGCGACCCCAGCCAGGATGAGGCGGTGGTCCCCATTGAGCTTGCGTCAGGAGATCCGACGCCCGGCCGGACCGGCCGAGCTCGGGTGCGATCGGCATCGCTTCCGCCACCGCAATGAAGCGGACGCCGATGGCGCCGATCGCCGCGGCAGCTACGGCATTTTGGGCAAGGCCAAGGAAGGCGCGGCGGGTAGGGGGGACCATCATCTTCCTCTCCTTAATTTCAGGCAGTCCGCCGCACGGACTGAAGCGCGTAAAGCAGCCACGCGAGGCCATGCGAGATCAGGTCGACGCCAAGCAGGAATCCGAGGACCCACACGCTCATGGTGGGGAAGCTGAACAGGATCAGCGCGCCCGCGACCAACCCGAAGACGCCGGAGATCAGCATCATCCATCCGTTCTGGCGCCAATGGGCGAAGCTCAGCATGCATCGAATGACGCCTGAGGCGATCAGGACCGCGCCGAGGAAATAAGTGAGAATGAGGGCGCCGGAGGCGGGCTGGGTCAGCAGCACGAGCCCGAAGGCGACGTAGAGGGCGCCGAGCAGGATCTGCCACAGGAAGCCGCCCCATCCTTTGGTCCAGAAGGCGTGGGCGATCTCGAACGCACCAGCCGCAATCGCCGTCAATCCGATCAACTTCACGCTGATGATGGTCGCGAACACCACATCGCTGAGAGCCGCGATACCGGCCGCGATCATGACGATGCCAAGGAGAGCGCAGACCCACAGGGGTGGAGGGCCCAGAGCTGCGATGCCGGACCGGCTGTCATAGACTGTCATGCCACGCTCCTGATCTACTAGTGATCGCCACCCCGAGGCGAGGGTAGCTTCCGAGCCGGAACGTCGACATCCGACGAAACCCTGAGCGACCGAGCGGGAATGTTCGCATGGAGTCTCGGGTGCGATTCCCGTGAACGAGCTATCGCCTGCCGCGCGGACCCAGAGTCAGGTTGGTCACGCCCACCGCGAGATTGATTCCGATAGATCGCTCGATCGAAAGCGGCTGCAGCATCACGCTCCTGCGCGAGCCGCCGATCAGGACATTGGCCCCGAGGCCGGGGCCCAAAGCGACATTGCCGCTCGCTCCCACATAGCTTCCTCGCAGCGTACCGGGGCCGACCCGCGAATTCTTGGCGAAGACGGCCCAGGAGAGAGAACCCGCCGAGGTCACTCCCAGATCGAGCCCAACGCGCCTTATGCGTCCCTCATAGATATATTGTCGAGGGGGTCTGCGTGCATAGAAGAAAGTACAGCGCAGCGATTGAGCCGATCCAAGGACCAAGCCCACGCGCGGGGAGCTGAGGCATAACAGTCTGCCGACCCGGAATGCGTCGGCGCGGGCGGGCGAGGCGGCGGTGCAAAGCAACACGC
This sequence comes from Bradyrhizobium sp. GW821-FHT13H06, assembly GCF_058803975.1. Lineage (NCBI taxonomy): Bacteria > Pseudomonadati > Pseudomonadota > Alphaproteobacteria > Hyphomicrobiales > Nitrobacteraceae > Bradyrhizobium > Bradyrhizobium sp. GW821-FHT13H06. The sequence continues at coordinate 84,056 of NZ_JBXAPN010000008.1, forward strand.
ACGCGGCAATGCAGGGGAACCGTATCATCGGCATTCAAGCCTCCATCTGGTTGTCCGTGGACGCGGCCGCCGGCCGTCGGTCCTGGCGAAGCCAGAACGTGATGCCGAGGCCGGTCAGCAGCACCGCGCCAAGCAGGAAGAAGAAGACAGATTGCTTCAACCAGGATATCGCCGGGACGGTCACGCCCATCGCAAGCCCGAGAAACGAGATTTGCAGCGACAGAAGACTGACGCCCGCGAGGAACGTACCTAGCGCGAGCAACATCAGCAGGACCAGGCCGGTTGCCGGTGTCGGAAGCAATTGCTGGACACCCGACATCAGCATGATGTTCATCGTGACCAGGACGGCGATCCAGTGCAGCGCCTGGGTCCAGATCAATCGGAGCTGGGCCTCCTTGCCTTGCGTCTCCGGCCATTTCGTGACGACGCAGACCACACCGATGGCGAGCGCCAGGAATTCCCAGTAGCCGACGAGAGGCTGGTGGGAGACGTTGGTATAGGCGACGCCGGCGACGGCGAGCACTAGCGCCACCACGTAAGGGAGTTGCTGCCACAGGAAATAGGCCATCCTGAACTGAGGCGGGGGAGGCTCCCTGTCCTCGATCCGTTGTAGATCGGTCTCGCTCATGCGCCATCCACTCGCGATCTGTTGTTGCTGAACGTCAGCTTGGGGTCGTCACCGAGATAGTCCTCGACGTAGAACCGGATGATTGCGACGCGGCCGATCGCGACTAGGGGCATGGCCATCGCGATGCCCAGGATGCCGAACAGCGCGCCAAGCATGACGATCGCGACCAGCGTCCAGGCAGGGGGGATCTCGACCGCCTGACGTTGGATCAGCGGGCCAATCACATAGCCTTCGATCGACTGGATGATTGTGTAGATGAGCACGGCCCAGATCAGCAGCGAGCCGCCCAGTGGCATTGCGACCAGCGCGATCGGAACCGCCGCCACGATGGGGCCGAGGTAAGGAATGAAGTTCGACAAGCCCGCCTGCAGTCCGAGCACAAGTGGTCCGGGCAGTCCGACCAGATAGAGTGCGACCCAGACGCACAGCGTCATGAGAATGATCCGGATGAACTGTCCGATCAGCCACAACCGCATCACACTGCCCATCTCGTCCATGACCGCTCTTGTTCGCGCCCGGTAGGGTCGCTTCACCAACATGACCAGGCTCTCGCGATGGCTGGTCGGGTCGAAAGCGAAGAGGATTCCAAGGAACACGATGACCAGCGCGCCGGTCAGAAGACTCGACGCTCCGCCGAGCAGGAATTGAGCGTGGCTGAGAAAACGCCCCTGATCCGAGAACAACCATTGCGCGAAGTCGCGGCCCCATTCCGGGCCGAGCAGGTCGACGCCGTATGACAGGAGATGCTCCTGCAGGACGTCGATCTGGTTGTCCATGACCTTCAGCAGGAGGCGCGTCTGCTCCGGTAGCTTGCCCGCGCCCCATACCAGTCCAAATCCCGACAGAGCGGAGAACAGCAGCAGGACCAGCGTCAGCCGCCAGGCGCGAGCGAGCGGAAGGAGCGGGGCCAGCGCCCTTGCGCAGGCATCGAGAAATGCGCCGAACAACACGCCCGCAAAGATGAGCAGGAGACTGGACACTGTCTGCCACGCCAGAAACAGGAAGACACAGGCAGCGAGCAGGCTGAGCCCGGTCGCGAGGACGCTGCGCCCGGCGTGCTCCGCCGGGCCGGTGGAATCGTCGCGCGGGAGGAGTTCGCGAAGCCGATCCGGCCCTGTTCTGGAATCGCTCATGGATCGGTCCTATCGCGAGCGTGGGTGATGGTTCGCTGCACCTAGGTGCGGACGCGCCGGCTGCCAAAGTGCGGATGCTTTCCGCCGCGATGACGCCAGTAGCGGTGCTTGGTCGGGTTCGTGTTGGTGTTGGGCGTCACGTTCTTCGGCGCCGATACGCCGGTGTCCTTTGGCGCCATCGTCCCTGTGTCAGTCGACTGGGCCAGTGTCGGGGATACGGAAACCGCTACCAGCCCACCCAGGATCAGGGCGGTCCAGATCGATCGAATGCTCATATTCGCCTCCATGCAGCCGGGGACAAGACTCAAATCGAGATGGCTCCCGTGGAAAGTGCGTAGACGCCGGCACAAGCGGCGACCGTGATCACCGCAAAGAGGATCGCCTCGAACGGCCTGAACGCCGCTTCCTTGCGTTCGCGCTTGGCGAGAAGGAACAGCAGCGTGCCGGGTGCATAGAGGATCGACGACAGCAAGAGAAACTTCGGGCCGCCTGCGTAGATCATCCCGGCCGCGTAGAACGTCGCGACGGCCGAGCGGATCCAGTCGCCAAGGCGGGCGCGCTCGCCAGCGCGGTAGCACTCGCCGGTCCAGGCGAGCTTGAGACCGTAGGCCGCAACAAACAAATACGGGATCAGCGTCATCGCGCTCGTCATCTTCAGGGCGAGCGTGAATGCATATTCCGCAAACCAGGTGACGAGGAGGAAGGTCTGGATGACGCAGTTGGTGAGCCAGAGCGCTCCAGCAGGGACCTTGTACGCGTTCACTGTTGCGAGAAAGGAGGGCATGGTGCGGTGGACCGCGGCGGAATGCAGCACCTCAGCCGCCAGGAGTGACCAGGACAGGTAGTTGCCGAGGACCGAGATCAGGAGCGCCACGCTGATGAATATGCCGCCCCAGCGGCCGATGATCGCTTCCATGACGCCGGCCATGGATGGCGTCGGCAGATCCGCCAGTTCACCTCGTGGCAGCACGCCATAGGACAGCAGTGTCACGAGGACGAGCAGGCTGAGCACCGTCAGAAAGCCGGCAACGGTCGCGAATCCAATATCGCTGCGGCTGCGTGCATAGCGGGAATAGACACTGGCGCCTTCGATCCCGACGAACACGAATACGGTCAGCAGCATCGTGCTGCGAACCTGAGTGAGCACACTTGAATGCTCCGGCTGCTCCGCTCCCGCGAAGTTCAGGGAGAAAAGCCTGCCGTCGAAGGCGATGGCGGCGGCTGCAATGAACAGCAGGATGGGAACGATCTTGGCGTAGGTGGCGATCGTGTTGAGTGCGGCGGCGTTCTTGATGCCGCGCAGCAGCAGAACGTGCACTCCCCACAGCAGGACGGAGGCCGAAGCGATCGCCACCGCCGTTGTGCCGTCACCGAAGACAGGGAAAAACTGTCCGAGTGTTGCCTTGATCAAGACGAGACAGGCGACATCTGCAAGGCAGCATCCAATCCAGTATCCCATGGCCGAAGCAAAGCCGACATACTCGCCAAACCCAGCTCTGGCGTAGGCATAGATGCCGGCATCGAGGTCCGGTCTGCGGTGTGACAAGGTCTGGAACACCAAGGCCAGCATCAGCATGCCGGTGCCTGCGATCGCCCAGGCGATCATCGCACCGAGCGCACCCGTGGTCCGCCCGAACGAAGCGGGTAGTGCGAAAATGCCGGAGCCGACCATCGACCCCACCACGAGCGCGATGAGCGCATTGCGCGAGAGTTTTTGATCGACATCGTTCGCTGATGAAGCCATGGCAAGATGGCCTTCCAATCCGCGATCGGCGGGCACTGATGCCGGCCAACCCGGCGAAGACCTTAGAGGCGGCTTTCCCCCTCGCACATCAGGGATTCTCTGTAGGGAGCAGGGGCAGGAAATCGCCAGGCAGAGCGGCGCGGCGCCGGTCAGGCCCTTGCCGTGGGGTCGGTTGCGCCTTCGCCAGCACTGGGTGATGGCCCGGGAACGGCTGCCAGCAGCACGACGCCGGAACGGCAGAATTCACCGGCCTTCGCGAGTTCGGCCGCAATGCGTTGGGCATGCAGAACCGCGGCATCCTGATCGGCGTATTCGCATCCGGTCCCATCGGGAGTGAGACCGTATTTGTCGACGATGTGAAAATAGAAGCGCATGTCAGCCGATTAGGCCGCGCCGCGATCATCTCCTAGTGACAAACGCGTAAGGCTCCCCCTCCAAAAGGAGGAGGGGTGAGCGGCGGTTCCAGGTTGCCCATTTGTAATGAGCAGGATGGTCGCTGCGGATCGCCGGAATATTGCAGGGGCAACAGGGTGGTTTCCCCGCCGCCGTTCGGGTGATTGTCCGATGCCGTCCTCTGAGCCCGAGCGATAGCGTAGGCGCTGTCAGCAAGCTCTGAGAGGAGACGAGCAATGTCACACTATGATCAGAACCTGGCGGCCTCGAGTGCGGGCGGTGGTGGCACAATCGCGGTGGACGCCGGACTGCGTGACTACATGCTGCGCATCTATAACTACATGGCCGCCGGCGTCGGCCTGACCGCTGTTGTCGCGTGGCTGACCTATCAGCTGACTGGTCCGGCCTTGCTGCAGAGCCCGTTGATGTGGGTCTTCATCCTGGCACCGCTTGCATTGGTCTTCTTCATCAGTTCGCGCATCAATACGCTGTCGGTATCAACGGCACGGCTTCTGTTCTTCATCTATGCCGCCCTGGTAGGCGTCTCGCTCTCGACGTTGTTCCACATCTACACCAGTGCGTCGATCACACGCGTCTTCTTCATCGCGGCCGCGACCTTCGGGGCGCTCAGCGTGTTCGGCTACACCACGCGGCGCGACCTGTCCGGTCTCGGCACCTTCTTGTTCATGGGCCTGATCGGCGTCATCATTGCCAGTCTGGTCAACCTCTTTCTGCAGTCTTCCGGGCTGGACTGGCTGATCTCGGTCGTGGGCGTCGGTGTCTTTGCCGGACTCACGGCCTATGACACGCAGCGGATCAAGGCGATGTACGACGACAGGGATGATGAAACTTCGGCTGGCCGCAAGTCCGTGATTTCGGCGCTGTCCCTCTATCTCAACTTCATCAACCTGTTCATGATGCTGCTGCGCCTCGCCGGCGGCCGGCGCTGAACGGGGCCGAGGGCGGCCGTTCAGGCCGCCGGCTGCTTCGCCGCGCTTGCGAGCGCGTCGCGCAGCGCTTGTTCCTTGGTATCATCCAGGGACGTCTTGAGCACGGTCCCCCCGGCCTCCTTGATCTCCTTCAGCACCTTGTCCGCCGTCATGTTCTTGACCAGGACGAACAAGGCGGCGTTGCCGGTCTGGAGCGACGCAGACAATTCCTTCATGAAGGCATCGTCGATGCCGAAATCGGAGAGGGCGCCGCCGAGCGCGCCGGATGCTGCGCCGACCGCGATACCGAGGATCGGATTGAGGAAGATAACGCCGATCAGCAGTCCCCAGAAACTTCCGGTCATCGCGCCGATCGCCGTCGTGTTGACGAGTTGGTTGAGTTTGATGCCGCCGGAATCGGTTTTCACGGCGATCACTGCGTCACTGATTGTGATCAGATATTCTTTCTGCAGCCTGAGCAGCCGTTGACGCACTTCTTCGGCCTTCGCCTCGGATGGATACACGATCGCTACTAGATCGGACATGCAAGCCTCCTGCTGGGTCGAGTTCCGCCGGCCAAGCCTGGTCGGTCCGGCGCGACACGCTGAAAGATTAGCTGCCGCCCCCCTGGCACGGCATCGGAGAAAACCCTAAGGCCCTGGGGATGAATGTTCCTGATGCGCGGCGCTGCCGCCCCCCTGGGGCAATTACGGCGGCATCGTATCGAAAGCCGAAGTCTCGGCTTCGTCTCATTGTGAGCGCTCGCTCGTTGGCGAGGAGAATCCCGATCTTTGACTAGGTAATCACCCGATATTCCAGCCCCGGCGCAAGGCGCATGGTGCAACCGGTGGGCAAGTCGATCGACCCGGGATGCAACGCACGCTCGTGTCGCGAGGTCTTCACATGACTGAGACGCCGTCAATCCAAAAGCTCTCGCTGTTCGCATTGACCGCGATGGTGGTCGGCTCGATGGTCGGCTCGGGAATCTTTTCGCTGCCGAGAACCTTCGGTATCGCCACTGGACCGTTCGGCGCCATCTTCGCCTGGTGCATCGCGGGCGGGGGCATGTACACCCTCGCGCGGGTGTTTCAGGCACTGGCGGAACGAAAGCCTGAGCTCGATGCCGGCGTCTATGCCTATGCGAAGGAAGGGTTCGGCGACTATCCCGGCTTTCTGTCGGCATTCGGATACTGGATAGGCAGCTGCATCGGCAACGTCTCCTACTGGGTGCTGATCAAGTCGACGCTGGGTGCTTTCTTCCCGGTCTTCGGGGACGGGAACACGGTGATCGCGATCGTCGTCGCCTCGATCGGAATATGGCTGTTCCATTTCATGATCCTGCGAGGTGTGCAGCAGGCGGCAGCGATCAACACGATTGTGACGATCGCGAAGATCGTGCCGATCCTCGTCTTCATCATCATCCTGTTCGTCGGGTTCAAGGGGGACCTGTTTCGAGCGAATTTCTGGGGCGGAGAGGGCATGCCGGACAAGAGTTTATTCGAGCAGATTCGTGCGACCATGTTGGTCACCGTATTTGTCTTTCTCGGCATCGAGGGCGCCAGCGTCTATTCGCGCTACGCCAAGGAACGTGCGCACGTCGGCGCTGCGACCATTCTGGGATTTACGATCGTGACGAGCCTGATGGTGCTTGTGACCATGTTGCCCTATGCCGTGCTTCCCCGCGCCGAGATCGCTGGTATGCGGCAGCCGTCGATGGCGACGGTGCTGGAGGCAGTCGTTGGGCATTGGGGCGCGATCTTCGTCAGCGTCGGGCTTCTGGTTTCGGTGTTGGGGGCCTATCTCGCATGGTCGCTGATCTGCGCCGAGGTGCTATCCGCCGCCGGCCGGACCAGGGACATGCCGGCCCTGTTCGGCACGGAAAATGCGAACAAGGTGCCAGCTGCCGCGCTTTGGCTCACCAATGCGATCGTTCAGCTCTTCGTCATCAGCACCTATTGGTCGCAGGATGCATTCGCGTTGATGCTCAATCTGACGAGCGTGATGTCGCTCATTCCGTTCTTCCTCGTCGCGGCCTATGGGCTTCTGCTCGTCAGGCGGGGCGAGACCTATGGTAAGGAAAGCAGCGACAGAACGCGGGACATGGTCTTCGCCGGCATTGCCGTCGTCTACACGCTATTCCTGATCTACTCCGCCGGAATGAAGTTCCTGCTGCTGTCCTTGATCCTCTATGCGCCCGGTACGGCGCTCTATTTCTGGGCGCGTCTGGAACAGAAGGCGCGGGTCTTTACGGCCGTCGAGTGGGTCATCTTCATCGCCGCTGCCGTCGGCGCTGCTGTCGGGATTCACGGATTGGCGACTGGCTACATTACCATCTAGGCAAGGCATCCCGGGGAGAACTCCCATGGCAAAGCAGGCGTCGGACAGCTCGGTTTCCTTTGGGGTCCATTCGGAGGTCGGTCAACTCCGGAAGGTGATGGTCTGCTCACCCGGTCGAGCCCATCAGCGCCTCACGCCGTCCAATTGCGATACCCTGCTGTTCGACGACGTGCTGTGGGTCGAGAACGCCAAGCGCGATCACTTCGACTTCGTGCAGAAGATGCGCGACCGCGGCATCGAAGTCGTTGAGATGCACAATCTGCTGGCGGAGACCGTCGCGATCCCCGAGGCCAAGAAGTGGATTCTCGACAACCAGGTCGTTCCCGATCAGGTCGGCCTCGGTCTCGTCGATGAACTGCGGGGTTACCTCGATAGCCTCAAACCGCGCGATCTGGCCGAAACGCTGATTGGAGGCGTTTCGACCCATGACTTCCCGGACGCCCATGGCGGCGAGATGCTCAAGCTCGTGCGCGAGGCCGCCGGCATGACCGAGTATCTGCTGCCGCCGCTTCCCAACACGCTATACACGCGGGACACGACCTGCTGGATCTATGGCGGGGTCACGCTGAACTCGCTCTACTGGCCGGCGCGGCACGAAGAACCGATCCTCGCGACAGCGATCTACAAGTTCCATCCGGATTTCGCCGGCAAGGTCAATGTCTGGTGGGGCGATCCGACGCGGGACCACGGTCTTGCGACGCTGGAAGGCGGCGACGTGATGCCGATCGGAAAGGGCAACGTGCTGATCGGCTTGAGCGAGCGCACCTCGCGGCAGGCGATCAGCCAGGTCGCTGCGGCCTTGTTCAAGAAGAAGGCGGCGGAGCGCGTGATCGTGGCTGCGATGCCGAAGCTTCGTGCTGCGATGCATCTCGATACCGTCTTTACATTCGCCGACAGGGATTGCGTTCTGCTCTATCCCGACATCGTCAACAACATTGCGGCCTTTTCCTACCGGCCGGCCGACAATTCGGCTGGCCTCGATCTGCGCAAGGATGAAAAGCCGTTCGTGGACGTCGTCGCCGAAGCCCTTGGCCTGAAGAAGTTGCGCGTGATCGAGACCGGGGGCAACGCCTATATGCGGGAGCGCACACAGTGGGACAGCGGCGCCAATCTGGTTTGCGCGTCCCCAGGCGTGGTGTTCGCCTATGACCGCAATACCTACACCAACACCTTGCTTCGCAAGGAAGGGATCGAGGTGATCACCATCGTCGGGGCGGAGCTCGGGCGGGGCCGGGGAGGCGGTCATTGCATGACTTGTCCGATCACCAGGGATCCGGCGGACTATTAGACCATGCGGATCGGACCGGGTTCGATCGTGAGGGCCCGCGTGCCGGGGCGGAGCGCCGCTCCGGCCCCTCTTGCACCCGGCGATCGACGAGGTCAGGCGCAGCATTGGCTCCATGCGTCTATTCCGCGGCGACAACCAAGAGCCCCCGACAGTTTACGAAATGGCGATTCATGGATTCAATCAATGATTTTAAATCATACCATTAACACGCCACAATCGTCGCCCAGGCTAAGGCAATTCCTGGTGCGCGCAATAGCCATCGAGGGGCACCATGCGCGGGTCGAGAGCTCTCTTGCCGGTCTTGGGGTTGTTGGGAACCGGCACCGCTTGGGCAGCGGACGTTGATCTCACTGAACTGAAGGCGAGCAGCCCCATACCGTATTACTCCGCTCCGTCCTGGAGTGTCGTCGGCTCCGTCACGCCGAACTTCACCGACAATGCCCTGTTCAGCCGAGACAACCGCAGGTCGGACTTCTTCTACGAGCCCGACGTGAGCGTCAGGCTGGATGGAAATCTCACAGATGACCTGTCCTACCGGCTCTATGCACGCGCACAATATGACGCCTTTGCGAGAGAGAAGGACGGCAACGCCGCAGTGGCACGGATGGGAGCGCGCCTGACGGAGAATTGGGACGGCTGGCGCTTCTCCGCCATCTACGAGCACCGATACGATTTCGACGGCGTCTATCGCGATCTCGCTTTCACGTCAGACGACGTGATGGGCTCGGTTGCGCGTGACCTCCGCGTGGAAAATGTGACATTCTCACCGCTGTTGCTCCTGACATACCGGTTTTCCGACCTTGCCGAAGCTCGCCGCTGGCGCTTTGATGCCTTGCTCGGCATAGAGGTCAAGCTCGACCCAAAATGGTCGATCGTGAGTACGCCCTTGTTCGAAGCCTTCTGGTTCACGGACGGGCTGAACAGGGGACGACAGGATCAAATCTACTCCGCGGATATTGGCCTGAAGTACAATTTCGCCAGCAACGTTTCGCTCACGACGAGTGTGCTGTACGAGGCACGAGAATCGAACGTCATGGTGCGACGCTACAGGGATCTCAGGATCGGTCCCCGACTTGACTTTGCCTTTTGAGAGGTCTGCAAGATGATGTTGAGGCGTGCTTGGGTGCTGATTGGGGTCCTTGTCGGTTTAACGGCAGCATCCGTCGCAGCGGCGGACCCACGCGACTCTGTCGACCGGAGCCAGCGTCTGGATACCGATGCACTCAGGGACGATGCCGGCACCCAACGGCTGCGGGTGCCGTCTCATCCGCTGGTGACCGCGCCGCCTCCACAGGCAACTCCAAACGCGAAGAAAGGAAGCAAGAGCAAGTCGAACACGAGCGGCGATATGAGCCGCTAGCACATCGCGTCTCAGCCATGGCGCGATCGCCTCGACGCAACGGTGAAAGCCGTTTGCGGGATAGCTATCTATTGCACTGCATTTGAATCGCAGCGGGATAATCTGGCAAGAACTCCACAACCGATCCCCTCCCGATATCGTCGCACATTGCAGGATTTTATTCCATCAGCATCACTACCTGGTGGTGTGATCATCCTGATGGTGTATACTTTGACCATCCCGAGGGCGCGGGTCTCCTGATCCGATGATCGATACCTCGCCTGCGGGGCAGGAGGAGACTTTCGGCGTTCAGCCTCAATGTATTGAGCGTCAGTATGTTGAGCTTCAATGTTGGGGGTCACCGGCGAATAGTGAGTGCTTGCCGTGAAGTTTCATAGCTCCCCCGCCTGTGAGTCGAGTGAAACCAGTGTTCGAGGGTGGTTACGACTTGGCTCGGAAGAAGCCAGCGAACGCCTGTACTGGGTCTTCTCACCCGATCTTCTTTTTGCAGTGCGCCCTTCGTTCGGAGGGCGCTTCCTGTATGAGGGAATCAATCCGGCGTTCGAGCTTCGTCTCGGCGTCTCGTCGGAGGACATCCGGGAGATGGACGTTTCCAACTGCCTCGGCAGGGACGACGCCCGAGCCGTCAGCGAAGCTCTCCGCGCCTGTCGCGCAGAAGGAACAGAGGTCAGGATTCGCCATCGCCTTGCGTTTGGCGGCCAGCGTCAGAACTTCGAAACGACCATCGTCCCGATCATGGACGCCGGCACCGGTGGGGCGGTCCGGTTGATCGGCAGCCATCGCGTCGCGCGCAATGGACTCTTCGAAAACGCCGTTGAACCATCAGACGCCGCGCGCGCGAGCTTCAACTTGCTGTCCATCCAGGAGGATATCCAGCAACGGATTGCGTCCGATCTGCATGACTCGACTTGTCAGCATCTGATTGCTGCCAGCCTCGGTCTGATGCGGATCCGGCAGACCATTGGCGATCCGGTCGGGGCCGTGCGCCTCTGCGACGAGGTCGACGCGTCGATTGATGGGGCGCTCAGGGAAATCCGCGCTTTTGCCTACCTGCTGCACCCGCAGAATCTGACTGCCGAAGGGCTCAAGGCCACGATCGAGCATTATGCCGATGGATTCGCGGCGCGCACGTCGTTGCGGGTCTCGACCAGGATCCTGGCCGACGTCGATCGACTGCCCTACGAGAAGCAGCGTTCATTGCTCCGGGTCGTTCAGGAAGCCCTCACGAACGTATTCCGCCATGCAAAGGCAACGGAGGTGAGCATCGTCATTGACGGGACAAGCAGCCATTTTCGGCTGATCGTCAGCGACAACGGCCGCGGGCTGCAGACCGACCGCGCGAACCAGCCGGTATCGACCGGAGTTGGAATTCCGGCCATGAGAGCAAGGCTTGAGCAGATCGGAGGGGCGCTGGAGATCCGCTCCGATCCAACAACGCATCGTTCCGGCACCGTTCTATGCGCAGTCTTTCCGCATGCATTGGTCACGAACAGGGAGCCGGCGAAAGGACGCCGCTGTCACGAGGGTCGCCGCAGGCACCCACTGAGGGAAGAAAAACACTGACCACCGGCGGTAGGTGGAAGCGAGTTCGTTTCGGGCTCAGCCGCCGAGTAATGACACTGGAGTGCTCGCCATGAAGCGCTTTCTCATCGCTGATGACCACGAGGCGGTACGGTCGGGCTTGCGAGCGGTGCTCGAACAACGAGCGGATTGGGAAGTGGTGGCCGAGGCGAACGACGGCGGCAAGGCGGTGACGGCGGCGATCGAAAGCCGACCTCACGTGGCCATCGTCGATTTTTCAATGCCGCGAATGACCGGACTGGAGGTCGCGCGGCGGATCAGGGAATATCCGCTGCAGACCGAGGTCCTGATTTTCACGGTGCACGACTCCGGCCTACTCGCCCAGCAGGCATTTGAGGCAGGTGCGCGCGCCTTCCTGGTGAAATCGGACGCAAACAGATTGCTGGTGGCGGCCGTCGAATCTCTTCTGGCGCACAGGCGGTTCTGCACCGAAAGGTGTCGGAGCGAACTCAACGGTGGATCTGGCAGCAATGCAGACAGGTACCCGGGGCTCACCCCACGCGAGCAACTCGTCGTCAAGCTGGTTGCCGAAGGCTACAGCAATAAGGGCATCAGTGCGATCCTCGACCTCAGCGTCAAGACCACTGAGGCCCATCGGGCCGCCGCGATGCGCAAGCTGAACGTGAGTTCGACTGCGGGCCTGGTCCGATATGCCGTCCGCGCGCAGCTGGTCGAGGCATGACAATGCCTTGCTGGGATTTGATGGCCGCGGCCACGTCGGTACATTCGGCCGGCCGTCTCGGGGTTTTGCAGGATAGTGCTTTGACCGACGATCGCTACGGTCGCGCGACTGTTCTGCTGCCGACTATCTCCGCCGATTCCGATCGGATAGGAGGCGATACAGTGAAGCGCATCTTGATTGCGGATGATCATGAAGTCGTGCGTTCAGGGTTGCGCGCGATCATCGACACGCGCGCCGACTGGATCGTCGTCGGCGAGGCGACGAATGGCGAGCAGGCCGTCGCGTTGGCTTTGGAGACGAGACCGGACGTCGTCGTCGTCGACTATTCGATGCCCCTCATGAACGGGTTGGAGGTCAGCCGCCGCCTGAAGTCGCTGCGCTCGCGCAGTGAAGTTCTGGTTCTGACGATGCATGAGAACGAAGAGTTGCTGACCGAAGCCATTCTGGCGGGTGTCCGTGGCTTCTTGTTCAAATCGGATGCGAGGAAACACTTGCTGTCCGCCATCGAAGCGCTGATGGATCGCAGACCCTATTTCACCAGCGTGCTGCTGGAGAAGTTGCTCCACGACTACCAGCTCAATAAGCTGAACAAGCCGGATATGCTGCTCACCTCGCGCGAGCAGAGTGTAGTCCAATTGATCGCGGAAGGACATACCAACAGGTCCATAAGCGTCATTCTGCAGTTGAGTGTGAAGACTGTCGAGACCCATCGCGCTTCGGCGATGCGCAAGCTGGGAATGTCGTCGACCGCTGAACTGGTCCGTTATGCCATCCGCAAGAAATTGGTGGCGCCCTGAGGAGTTCCGCCGGCCGAACGATCTTTCGCCAGATGTGAGATCCGAGGTACCATCGACTGCCGCCGGTTCTAGCGGCGCATGCTACACGCAGATGCACGTACGGAGCGATTGCAGGCTCGCTTCGCTTATGCCACAGCCGTTGGTATCCGTATTTATCCCTTGGCGTCCTAGGCTGAAATTGGGAGTGTCCTGGTTTCGCAATGCTGCGAGACTTGTCGGCGCCCGCTGCAAGGAGGTCCGTATGAATAGAAGTGCGCCTGTTGTTTTCGCAATCGTTCTGTCGGCTGTTGCCGTAAACGTCGCGCTTGCTGACCGACCGGGGCCTGACTGGATGCCGATCCAGCAAGTCATCGAGAAGGTTCTTAAGTCGGGCTTTGCGCTGGTCAGCAAGATCGAAGCCGATGACGGTCGCTGGGAAGGCGAAGGCATCAAGGATGGTCAGAAGATGAAGTTTCTCGCCGACCCAAAGACGGGCGAGATCATATCGACCAGGCCTGATCACTAGTGGAGGTCGCCGACGGCGGCGCTCGACGAGCGCCTGAATGTTCCGCTCGAGAACAGGGCTCATTCCTTTCAGGGGGTGGCGTCTTGTAAGTCAGATCGCTCCGCATGCGGCGCCAACGTAGACGCTGCGGCGAGGTTCCTGTGAAGTTCAGCAAGGAGGACGTCGTCTCACGTGAGAGGCCATCCGGAAAGTGAGGTCCTTAAAATCCAATCCTGCCGGCGATCGCGAATGTGACGCCGCCACAAAGACACGCAGGAGAACCGAGCGAGATCTTTGCAAAGTGAGTAGCCATCGTCCCCATGATGGACGGGGGCGAGAGATCAAGTTTTTCAATCACCTAGGAGGCGGCCTGTGCACGACGCCTGCACCGGGAGATCAAAGAAAATCTGCTTTCCGCCAAACTTGAAAGTGTGACATTCCGTATGTTGTGAGACCAACGCCCACGCTATGAAGGGGTAAAGATCGATTATGAGGCGACGAGCCCGCAGGCACGCACGAGGTGGTCCGCAATAGTGCGCGGCTACGAAGAATATTGCGTCCTGACCCCTCTGGCTCATCCGGCGAGGAACCCGCCATCCACAGCAACGACGGTTCCGGTCGCATATCGCGACGCCGGCATGCAGAGGAAGGCCACTGCGCCGGCAATCTCCTCCGGCTGTCCCCAGCGCTTGAACGCGGTGCGGTCGGCGATGCGCTGGTAATGCGCAAGATCAGTACGGCCGGCGGCGTTGATCGCCGTTTCGATATAGCCGGGTGCCACCGCATTGACGCGGATGCCGTCTTCGGCCCACTTCAAGGCCAGCGCCTTGGTCAGCATCACGACGCCGCCTTTGCTGGCGCAATAGGCGGGAATGCGCGGCAGCGCCAGCGTCGCATTCATCGAGGCGATGTTGACGATCGAGCCCTTAGTCTCCGCGAGCCGCGGCTGAAACGCCATGCAGGTTCGGAACGTGCCGGTGAGATTGACGTCGAGCACCTTCATGAAGGTCTCGATTTCGAATTCCTTGTCGCGCGCGAGAATCCCGGCGCAGTTGACCAGCGCATCGACGCGCTTGTGCTGCCGGGCGAAGGACGTGACGGCGGCATCATCGGTCACGTCGAGTGTCGCGAGCGCAAGACCCGCGCGCGGCTTGAGCAGGGTGCGGTCGAGATCGGCATCGTTGGCGCCCGTGGCCGTCACGGTCGCGCCGAGATCGCAAAACTGGTTGCTGATCGCAGCGCCAATGTCGCCGGCGCCGCCGATCACGACGGCGTGGAAGCCGGGTGCGAGGGAGAAATTCGAACTCATGGGCAGGGTCTCATTTCAGGGATTTCGGAGGCTGGGCCGTCGATTCACGCACCACCAGCGAGAAATCGATCTCGCGATGCATGATGGTCTGCTCGCCGGCAAGGCTCCGCACCAGATATTCTCCGGCGCGCTGCCAGGTCTCTCCGGTCGGAACGTGGATCGTGGTCAGGCTCGGCCGCAAATGGCGGCTCCAGTCGAGGTCGTCGAAGCCGACCACGGATAGGTCGCGCGGCACGGAGAAGCCGTCGCGCTCCGCCTCGAGCAGGACGCCGTAGGCGATGACGTCGTTGCCGCACACCACCGCCGTCGGACGGTCCTTGAGATTGAGGAGATAGCGCGCTGCCTCGCGCGCGTCGTCCAGCGTATAGGGCACCTCGACATGCCATTGCGAGGGAAGGTCGATGCCGTTCTCGGCGAGCGCGCGGCGAAAGCCGGCGACGCGGGCGCTGGCGCGGTCGTTGTTGCGCTGGAGCGCCGAGACGATCCCGATGCGGCGATGGCCGAGCTCGATCACATGCGCGGCGGCGCGATGGGCGGCGGCTTCGTTGTCGGTGCCGACACAGGGGTAGGGCCGGTCCGGCTGATAGATGCCGACGTTGATAAAGGGGACTGCATTGTCCGCGAGCAGTTTTCGCAAGCCGTCGTGATGACAATCGCCCCGCAGCACCAGGCCGTCGACGCCGCGGCTGATCAGATTGCGCGCCTGCTGCAATTCGACGTCGAGGTCGTAGCCGCTCGTGGTGAGAAACAGCATGTATCCGACCGAGGAGAGATATTGCTGCAGCGAGGCGATGCCGCGCGCGAACATCGTGTTGTCGATCGTCGGCACGATCGCGCCGAGTGTGCGCGAACGCCGCGACGACAGGATCCGCGCCGGCGCATGCGGGATGTAGCCGAGCGCGTCAATGGCCTTTTCAATGCGCGCGCGCAGGGACGGGCTCACCGCATCGGGATTGTTGAGCGCGCGCGACACCGATGCCGTCGAGACGCCGGCGCGCGCCGCCACGGCGCGGATACCCTGTTTCGCAGACTTGGCGTTGGTCAGTCTCATGTAACGTTACATTGTGCGG
Organism: Bradyrhizobium sp. GW821-FHT13H06; assembly: GCF_058803975.1. NCBI lineage: Bacteria > Pseudomonadati > Pseudomonadota > Alphaproteobacteria > Hyphomicrobiales > Nitrobacteraceae > Bradyrhizobium > Bradyrhizobium sp. GW821-FHT13H06. Next base: position 99,791 of record NZ_JBXAPN010000008.1, read on the forward strand.
CGCAACCCGAGCGTTAGCCGGAATGTCGCAAATCTGCCGTAGATTGTGCAACTTGTCCATCGCTTGACACGGCGGATGCGAGGTCTATTTTGTAACCGTTTTCAGATAGTGATCAAACGTACTCAAAATGGTCCGCCAGCTTAAGGCGGCCAGCCGGGAGGAGAGTTCGATGAAGGCCAGGATGCTCGCGACCCATGTCGCGTTGCCCGTTTTCGCGATTGCCGCCGCCAGCGCGCCAGCACACGCGGCCGATTTCGACTGGATGAAATTCAAGGGCAAGACCGTCACCTTTCTCGCCAACAACAATCCGGTCGCGCAGGCGCTGCTGACCTACAAGGCCGATTTCGAGAAACTGACCGGGATGACCCTGAAGGTCGACGCCTATCAGGAACAGCAGATGCGCCAGCGCCTGGTTACCGTCATGAACGCGAACAGCGACGAGGTCGACGTCTTCATGACGCTGCCCTCGCGCGAGGGCGAGCAGTTCGCCGCTGCCGGCTGGTACGGCGATCTCACCGCGATGGCCAGGAACGAGGTTGCCAAGGACTATGATCCGAATGGATTGAGCCAGGCCTTGCTCAAGGCCGCGACCTTCAACGGCAAGCTCACCAGCATGCCGATGAACATCGAAGGTCCGATCTTCTACTACCGCACCGACATCTTCAAGAAGTGCGGCCTCGAGGCGCCGAAGACCATCAAGGACGTCGAGGCTGCCGCCGAGAAGATCAAGACCTGCGACGGCGCGGTGACGCCGTTCGTCTCGCGTGGCCTCAAGCCCGCGATCGCCTACACCTTCAGCAACATGCTGCACAATATCGGCGGCACCTACATCGCGAGCGGAAAGTCGAACCTCTGCTCCGCCAAGGGCAAGGAGGCGCTCGATACCTATAGCCGGCTGCTGCGCGATTTCGGTCCGCCGGGCGTCGTCAATTACAGCTTTCAGCAGATCTCCGCGCTCTACCGCAGCGGCCGCGCGGCGATGGCGTTCGAATCCTCGAACGAACTGCGCACGGTGATGGAAGGCGGCGCGCGCCTGAAGGACACCGGCCTGCTGCCGTTCCCGGCAGGCGAGGCCGGCCAGGTGCCGACCACGATCGGCTGGGGCATGGCAGTGTCCTCGCACAGCAAGCAGCCCGAGGCAGCCTGGTACTTCGTGCAGTGGGCGACCAGCCCCGAGGTGCAGAAGAAGATGGCGCTGCAGGGCATTGCCCCGCCGCGTCCGTCGGTCGCCAAGGACCCTGAATATCGCAAGTGGATCGACGAGGAGCCGGTCCGCAAGGAATGGCAGGCCGCGCTCGACGTGCTCGCCACCAAGGGCTCCTCCGAGGTCGGCTATCCCATCGTTGCCAACCCGGAATCGCGCGAGTTCATCGGCCAGGCGGTGCAGGATCTGATCCTGAAGCAGAAGCCGGTCGAGCAGGCCTGCGCGGATGCCGACAAGGCGCTCGATGCGCTGATCGCCCGGAAGTAACGGCTTCATGCCGGCAGGCTCGCTGCCTGCCGGCACCTCATTCTCAAGGAAACGGGCGGATGTCTGACACGGCTGCGACACTCACGCAGGACCGGCAGAGGCTGGAGATGGCGGCGCTTTCGGCGCCGGCCGTGATCTTCACGGTCGCGATGATCGCGTTTCCGGTCGTCTATACGATCTGGCTCGGCTTCCAGACGTTCTCCTCGACCGGCAAGCAATCCTTTGCGGGCCTCGCCAATTATTCGAAGCTGATCTCCGATGTCGAATTCTGGCACGGACTGTGGATCACCATCGCGCTGTTCGTGCTGTCGCTGGTGCTGCAGCTCGTGTTCGGCGTCTGGCTGGCGCTGGTGCTGTTCCACGCCAAGCGTCTGCCGGGCATCGTGCGCTCGCTGTTCATCTCGCCCTTCATGATGCCGCCGGTGGTGGCGGGCATGATGTGGCTGGTGATCCTCGATCCCTCGCTGGGCGCCGCCAACTACGTCCTGCAATCGTTCGGCCTGCCGCCGTCGGATTGGCTGGCGTCGCCGACATGGGTGATTCCGACCGTAGCCCTGATCGACAGCTGGCAGTGGACGCCCTACGTCGCCCTGATCGTGCTGGGCGGCCTGCAGTCGCTGCCGCCGAGCGTCTACGAAGCCGCGCAGATCGACGGCGCATCGCCGTTCAAGACCTTCCACCGCATCACGTTGCCGCTGCTGCTGCCGACCATCGTCACCGCGGCGATCCTGCGCAGCGTCGATCTCTTGCGCTTCTTCGATATCATCTACATCACCACCCAGGGCGGCCCGGGCAACGCCTCGAACACGCTCAACATCTACGGCTTCCGGGTCGGCTTCGAGTTCTTCAACATCGGCTATGCCAGCGCCCTGATGCTGACGTTGACGGCGATCGTGTTCGGCGCCGTGCTCGCCTTCAACCGCCTGCGCGGCGCAGTGGCGTGGTGATGTCATGACCGATGCCGCCAACACCGACCGCTGGATCCGCCGGCTCAACCTGGTGCAGCTCGTGCTGGCCGGCGTGATCATCATGGCGCCGACGGTCTGGATGGTGCTGTCCTCGTTCAAGCCGTCCTTCGAGGTCACCGCCTATCCGCCGACGCTGGTCTTCACGCCGACATTGGAGAACTATGTCGAGCTGACGAGGACCACGCCGTTCCTGAGCTATGCGCTCAACAGCCTCATCGTCACCGTGGGCTCGACCGCGCTCGGACTGCTGTTCGGCATTCCCGCCGCCTTCGCCGTCTCCTGGACGCGGATTTCCTGGCCCGCGATCCTGACGCTGGCGGCGCGCATGGCGCCGGGCACGCTGTTCCTGCTGCCATGGTACGTCATGTTCCGGCAGGTCGGCATGATCGGCTCCTACACCGCGTTGATCCTCAGCCACGCCGTGATCACGCTGCCGATCGTGATCTGGGTCCTGCTGCCGTCCTTCGACGGCATCCCGCGCAGCGTCTTCGAAGCGGCGCAGGTGGACGGATGCAGTGTCACGCGCATCCTCTGGCGCATCGCGCTGCCGCTGGTGGCGTCGGGCGTCGCGGTCTCGGCGATCCTCGCCTTCGTGTTCTCGTGGAACTACTTCCTGTTTGCGCTGGTGCTTTCCAATGGCGACACCAAGACGCTGATCGCGGCGGCCTTCAACTTCATCGGCGAGGGTTCGACGCAGTGGGGTGCGCTCATGGCGGCGGCGACGTTGATCGCATTGCCGCCGCTGGTGCTGGCGGCCCTGGTTCAGCGCTGGCTCGTGTCCGGACTGACGCTCGGCGCGGTGAAAGGCTAGGTCTCTGATGAATGTATTATCCCGTTCGAATTCGATCATGCAGGCCGCGGTCTTCCACGGCAACGATCGCATCACCATCGAACGCGTGCCGATGCCCGACGTCGGCAAGGGCGAGGTGCTGGTGCGCGTCTCGCGCACCGCGCTGTGTGGCTCGGACTTCAAGCTCTGGCACAAGGGTGCCGAGTTCACCGCGGGCCACGAGATCTTCGGCGAGGTCGAGCAGCCGGGTCATCGCCTGCATGGCCGGCGCTGCGCCGTCTATATCCCCTTGCACTGCGACCGCTGCGCCGCCTGTCAGCGCGGCGACACCCAGATGTGCCTGGAGGTTTCCAGCCTGATCGGCTGGAACAGGCCGGGCGGCTATGCCGAATACGTGCCGGTGCCCGAAAATTGCCTGCTCCCGGTCCCCGACGACATCGAGGACAGCCTCGCGCCGTTGCTGCTCGACACCATCGGCACGTCGGGCCATGCCGTGCGCTTCGTCAGCCGCGTGGTGTCGCCGGCCGAGGCCGGACCGGTGCTCGTGATGGGGGCGGGGCCCGTCGGTCTCGGCGTCGTACTGGCGCTCCGCGCGCTCGGCTACGATGACGTCCATGTCGCCGACCCCAACACCGCGCGCCTCAGGATCGCGCAATCCTTCGGCGCGAAGGCGCACCCGGTCGGCGATACCTCCCAGCGCTTTGCTCTCATCATTGAATGCTCGGGCGCGCATGCGGCGCGCAATCTCGGCATCGAGCTGGTCCTGCCGCGCGGCGCCTTGGTGCTGGTCGGCGAAAACGCGGCGCCCTGGACCATCGAGGAAGGCAAGGTGTTTCGCCGCAAGGATTTCTACATGATCCGGACCTTTTATTTCCCGGTCTCGGATTTCGAGCCGAATGTCGAGCTGCTGCGCAGGTACAAGGACGAGTACCGCGTCCTCGTCGACGGCGAGTTCTGCCTCTCGGCACTCCCTGAGAATTTCGCCCGCTTCGCCAAAGGCGAGCTGATCAAGCCTGTGCTGGCGCTGGACTGAGCGATCATGGCCTCGATCTCGATCCGCAACCTCACCAAACGTTACGGCAATTTCACCGTGATCCCCGATCTCAATCTGGAGATCGCGGACCACGAGTTCGTCGTGTTCGTCGGCCCATCCGGCTGCGGCAAGTCGACCTTGCTGCGCATCATCGCGGGCCTCGAGCCGATCTCGTCGGGCGACCTCTATATCGGCGACAAGCGCGTCAACGGCGTGCAGGCCGCGCAGCGCGACATCGCGATGGTGTTCCAGGACTACGCGCTCTATCCGCATATGCGCGTCTACGACAACATGTCGTTCGCGCTGGAGCTGCGGGGAGTGTCCAAGGCCGAAATTGATGCGCGCGTGAGGCGCGCCGCCGCGCTCTTGCACATCGAGCCTTATCTCGACCGCAAGCCGAAGGAGCTCTCAGGCGGACAGCGCCAGCGCGTCGCCATGGGGCGCGCCATCGTGCGAAATCCCAAGGCGTTCCTGTTCGACGAGCCGCTCTCCAACCTCGACGCCAAGCTGCGCGGGCAGGTCCGCGCCGAGATCAAGGCGCTGTCGCAGGAGCTGAAGACCACCATGGTCTTCGTCACCCACGACCAGATCGAGGCCATGACCATGGCGGATCGGATCGTGGTGCTCCAGAGCGGCACGATCCAGCAATACGACACGCCCGAGACGGTCTACGAACGGCCCGCCAACCAATTCGTCGCCGGCTTCATCGGCTCGCCCGCGATGAATTTCTTCCCGGTCGAGTGGCGCCAGGAGCGGGCAGTCCTTTCGCAAGGTGGAACGGTGGTGGCGCTGGACGGCGGGACCGCAGGGCGCCTGAGCAAGGCCGGTAACGCCGTGCTCGGCATTCGCCCCGAGCATTTCGCCGTCGCGACCGATGACGCCGACGGCATCGCCATCGACGTCAAGCTGGTCGAGCCGCTCGGTTCGGACACGCTGATCCATTTCGACCTCGCCGGCGGCCCCGCCATCGCGCGGGTCGATCCAGCGTTGCGGCCGAAGGTCGGCGATCGCATCAACCTGCGCCCGCAGCCGGGCAAGACGCATCTGTTCGATGCCACCAATGGACAGGTTCTGCGGTGAGCGCGTCGGTGAACATCGGTGACCTCTCGGCGCTGGAGGACGTCGCGTCCAGGGAGAGGCCCGTGCACGTGATCTGTCTCGGGCTGTCCGCGCTCGACCAGGTCTGGCGCGTCGATCGGCCGTTCGCGGGTGGAAGCGAGAAAATCAGGGCGGTCGAGTACGGCACGCTTGGCGGCGGCATGGCTGCCAATGCTGCCGTCGCGGTGGCGAAGCTCGGCGCGTCTGTCGCGTTTTGGGGGCGGGCAGGGAACGATGCTGCCGGCCATGAGATGAAGTCGGCCTTCACCGCCGAAGGCGTCGACGTCGAGAACTTCCGGCTGTTTCCCGATGGCCGTTCGTCGGTCTCCGGAATCATCGTCGACAGCTCCGGCGAGCGCCAGATCGTCAACTTCCGCGGCCTGTATCCGGAGGCAGCGGATTGGATTCCGCTCAAGATCGTCGCGCACGCCTCTGCCGTGCTGGCCGATCCGCGCTGGGTCGAGGGCGCGGCCGCGCTGTTTCGCGAAGCGCGTGCGCGCGGCATTCCGACCGTGCTGGACGGCGACATGGCCGACGCCGAGGTGTTCGAGCGGCTGCTGCCGCTGACTGATCACGCCATCTTCTCGGAGCCCGCGCTCGCAGCCTTTGCCGGATCGGCCGATGATAGATCTCTCGCAACGCTCGCGCGCTTCGGATGCCGCGTCATCGCCGTCACGCGCGGCGAGGGCGGCGTGAGCTGGTACGAAAACGGCCAGCTGCATCGGCAGGTCGCCTTTGCCGTCGACGTCGTCGATACCACGGGCGCGGGCGACGTCTTCCACGGCGCCTATACGCTTGCGATCGGCGCCGGCATCGACGTGCGCGCCGCCATGGCGTTTTCGGCGGCCACGGCCGCCATGAAATGCCGCCATGCCGGCGGCCGCAATGGAATCCCCACCATCAATGAGTGTCTTGTATTCATGAGGACGAAGCCATGAGAGCGATTGGAAAGAACCGAGGCCTGGCACGGCTTGCTGATGCGGACGGCCACTTTCGCATGGTCGCGCTGGATCAGCGGCCGCCACTGTTCGATGCCATCGCGAAGGCCAAGGGCATCACGCGAGAGCAGGTTGAGTTTTCCGACGTCACGGCGGCCAAGCGCCTCCTGGTCGAGAACCTCGCGCCGCATTGCAGCTCAATGCTGTTCGACCCGAACTTTGCCGTGCCTGCCGCCATCGACCTGCTGCCTCCGCGCTGCGGCCTCATCATGACGCTGGAAGAGCATCGCGTCGAGGAGACCGCGGGCGGCCGCAAGTCGCGCGCGATCACCAATTGGAGCGTGGAGAAGATCCGCGCCATGGGCGGCGACGCCGTCAAGGTGCTGGCCTGGTACCGGCCCGACGCCGATGCCGCCGTCAACGAGCACCAGAAGAAGTTCGTGCGCGAGATCGGCGAGGACTGCGCCCGCCACGACATTCCCTATGTGCTCGAGCTGCTCGTCTATCCGTTCCTCGGCAGCGCCAATCACACTGCCGATTACGTGGAATCGCCGGGCAAGCTGCCGGGCCTCGTCATCGACAGCGTGCGCGAGTTCGCGAAGCCCGAATACGGCGTCGATCTCCTCAAGCTGGAGAGCCCGCTTGCGGCCAACAGCCTGCCGGCCCGTGACGGCAGCGCCGAGGCGAAAGCCGCGCAGAAGGAGTTCGATGCGATCGGCGACATCTGCCGCGCGCGCAACATTCCCTGGGTGCTGCTCTCGGGCGGCGCCGCGCCGGAGAAGTTCGAGCGCGTGCTCGACTATTCCTATGCTGCAGGCGCAAGCGGCTTCCTGGCTGGTCGGACCATCTGGCTCGATGCCGTCCTCAAGAACTTCCCGGACCGCGCGGCGGTCTCGGCGAGCCTGAGCAAGGATGGTCTCCACGTCCTCGCACGGCTCAGCGAACTGACCAAGGCCAAGGGCACGCCCTGGAAGCCGCGTTTTCCGGTCTTTACCGATATCAAGCTGGAAGGTGACTTCGCACGCGCCTACTAGGATGGTAGCGGTCCGGCGTGGTCTTGCAGGAATTGCAACATGACTGACGGCTTCACCATCCGCTCGATCGAGGCGTTCTGCTATCGCTATCCGCTGGCAATGCCGGTGGTGACCTCTTTTGGCAAGATGCTCGACCGTCCCGCCGTCTTCGTTCGCGCTGTCGACGAAGACGGCGTCGAGGGATGGGGTGAAGCCTGGTGCAACTTTCCAGCGCCAGGCGCGGAGCACCGCGCCCGGCTCATCAACGAGGTGCTTGCGCCCGCGCTCATCGGGCGCAAATTCGATGGTCCCACTCAGGCTTTCGAGACGCTGACCAAGGCTACCGACGTGCTGGTGATTCAGTGCGGCGAGCCCGGTCCGTTTGCGCAGGCGATTTCGGGCATCGATCTTGCGCTGTGGGATCTCTGCGCACGGCGTCGGCGGTTGCCGCTATGGCGGCTGCTCGGCGGACAGTCCGGCAAGATCAAGGTCTACGCCAGCGGCATCAATCCCGCCGGCGCGGCGCAGACGGCGGAAGCCGCGCTCAAGCGAGGCCATTGCGCGCTGAAGCTGAAGGTCGGGTTCGGCGCCGAAACCGATACTGCCAATTTGGCCGCGCTGCGTGGGATCCTCGGCGCCGGCATGCTTGCCACCGATGCAAATCAGGGCTGGTCCGTCAGGCAGGCGATCGAGATGCTGCCGCGGCTTGCCCAGTTTGATCTACGCTGGCTGGAAGAGCCGATCCGGGCCGATCGCCCGCGCGCGGAATGGCGCAGGCTGCACGCCGCAGCGAAGATGCCGATTGCCGCCGGCGAGAACATTTCGAGTGTCGAGGGCTTCAAGGAGGTGCTCGCCGACGACGTGCTCGGTGTGGTTCAGCCCGATATTGCGAAATGGGGCGGGCTGAGCGTGTGCAGTCCACTGGCCCGCGACATTCTGAAGGCGGGCAAAACGTTCTGTCCGCACTATCTCGGCGGAGGCCTGGGCTTGCTTGCGTCCGCGCATCTGCTCGCCGGCATCGGCGGCCATGGCTGGCTGGAGGTTGATGTCAACGACAACCCGTTGCGCGATCTCTATTGCGGCCCGGTTCTTAACGTGAGGGAGGGCACGGTTGAATTGGATCAAGAACCGGGGCTCGGAATCGCGCCCGAGCTCTCACGTATCGAGCGCTATCGCAGCCTCTAGGCCGACGACCGTTCGTCATGATTGGCGTCTACTGCCGGCACCTCGGGCGGGTGCCAGACGATCCATCGCGGCGCCGGTACGCCTCGGCACGCGATGGACGCCACCATCGCTGCAAGGTGCATCGTTGACGAGGTAGTCAGTCATCGCCGATCACTCCTCGATCGAGAGCTGGTACAGGGACGTCCGCCTGTTCCGCCTCTACGAGGGCACCAGCCAGATCCATCAGCTCAACATCGCGCGTCTCCTGCTGCGGGACGGGGCGTGAGCGAGTGATCGGAGTCAACGGGTTCGAGGAAGTGAAATGAGCGGGCCGCTCGACGGATTGAAGGTTCTGGACATCGCCACCATCGTTGTCGCGCCCTTCGCCGCGACGCTGCTGCCAGATTACGGCGCAGACGTGCTCGGATCGTCAGGAAGAAGGTGGCTCACGGATTCACCCACCGCTGCGTGCCGCGCGTTGGCGCAGCAGCTTGGCAAACGCTTCCGCAGGCGGTGAGAGCACGAGCCCGCGTCGTTGATATATATAGTAGCGGCGGCGGATTTCCGGAGCGCGCAGCTTGATGAAACGCACGTCGAAATTCGGCGCGAACAGCCGTCCGTAGTCGGGAACGGCCGCCAGGCCGGTGCCGACGCCGACCAGCGCCAAAGCGGTGGTCAGATATTTGACCTCGACGGCGGTCTGCATGGAAAGCGAGCTATCATGCGCATGCAGCAGGCTCTCCAGGTGCCGGTTGAACTCACTGGAATAGATGACCCAGCGCTCGTCGCGCAGTTTTTTCCACGAGACGGCGCGTTGCTGCGCCAGCGGGTGCTGCGCTGAGCAGACCACTCGGATCGGTACATCCATCAGGAATGTGCTGGTGACATCCTCGCCGGTGGCGCGCTCTGGGCCAACGCCCAGTTCCGCCTCGCCCCGGCGCACCGTGCTCACCACCTCGTCCGCCATCGCGTCGGTCACGCGCAGGCCGACATCCGGATGGGCTTGCTCGAACTCGCCCAGCACTGCCGCCACCCACGTGCATGCCAGCATCTGCGGCGCTACCACGCGCAACAGGCCGGTGCGAAGGGAGCGAAGGTCCGAAGCACCCTCTGCGATCTGTTGCACGTCATCCAGGATGCGGCGCGCCAGGGGCAGCAATTGCTGGCCGGCTGCCGTCAACAACACGACCGCGCCGCGGTCGAACAGTTTCAGCCCGAGAGTCTCCTCGAGTTGCTGAACCAGCATGCTGACCGCCGACTGCGTCAGGTTGATCTGTCGCGCCGCCGCCGTGAAGCTGCCCGCTCGAGCGACCGCGGCAAAGGCGCGCATCTGGCGCAGGCTAAGAGTGGAGAGAATGGCGGGCCGCATCACATATCCTCGCTCGAATGGATCGACTATCAGGAAACCTGATGACAATATTAAAAGAATTGGCTTGTGTGATGGGGGAATTATTTTTCAGAATTCCCGCATGCACATTGTCGTCATAGGAACGGGAATCGTCGGCGCCTGCACTGCGGCGTGGCTGCAGCGCGACGGCCACGCGGTGACCTTCGTCGACCCGCTGGATGCGGGCGAGGCCTGCTCCTTCGGCAATGCCGGCTCGCTTTCGCCCAGCGCCTGCCTGCCGGTGGGCATGCCGGGCATGTGGAAGAAGGTCCCGCGCTGGCTGCTGGATCCATTGGGACCGCTGACGGTGCGTTGGGCCTATGCCCCGCTCGTGGCGCCATGGCTGCTGCGCATGCTGCATCATTCATCACGCGAAGAGGTGACCCGCATCGCCACCGCGTTACGTTCGCTGCTGGCGCCTATCTTCGACTGCTATGATCCGCTGCTCGCCCATGCCGATGCCCGGGAGTTGGTGCGGCGTAGCGGCTGTCTGTACGTTTTTTCCTCTCGCGAGACGGCGGCGCAGTGGGCCTGGGGCATGAACCTGCGGCGATCGCTTGGTGTGCGGATGCAGGACGTGGAGCAGGACGAGTTGGAAAGCCTCGAGCCGGACCTGAAGGGACGTTTTCGGTTCGGCATTCTGGCGCCCGATAACGGCTCCACGTCCGATCCATCTGCCCTCGTCAAGGCGATCTACAATCGCTGCATCGGCGACGGCGCGCGTCACGTCCGCGATCGCGTCCGCGGTTTCGAGCGGCAGGGCCGGCGCGTCACGGCAGTGTTGTTGGAGCACGGCGAGCCGCTGGCGGCGGACGGCGTGGTGGTGGCAGCCGGGGCCTGGTCGGGCGCATTGGCGGCACAGCTCGACAGCCCGGTGATGCTGGAGACGCAGCGCGGTTACCACGTCACCGTGCAGAGCTCGAACCTGGCCCTGCGCCACACCGTGATGGCGGTGGAGCACAACCTGATGGTCAACCCGATGGCCATGGGTCTGCGGCTGGCCGGCACGGTGGAATTTGCCGGCTTGAAAGCGCCACCCAACATGGCGCGTGCCGATGCACTGCTCCGTCAGGGACAGCAATTATTCCCGCACCTGGACACATCGTCCGTCACGCGCTGGATGGGCCATCGTCCCTGTCTTCCCGACAGTCTTCCCGTGGTCGGTCCGGTTCGCGCGGCCGACAACGCCTGGCTCGCCTTCGGCCACGGCCATATGGGCATGTGCATGGGCGCGGCGACCGGCCGCGAGATCGCGCATCTGGTGGCCGGACGTCCGACGCAGGTGGACCTGACGCCGTTTTCGCCGGAGCGCTTCCGTTGAACGCGTCCTGGTCACTCGCCGTGGACATGGGTGGCACCTTCATCGATGCGGTGGCCTTGCGGAGCGACGGGCACGTTGCATCGCTCAAGCATCCGCGCGCCGGACGCCGGCTGGCGGAGCCGGTCGTCGAGGCACTCGATCGGCTGTGCGCGCAGGCGGGCATCGGGGCAGATGACGTCGGCCGCGTCGTGCACGGCTCCACCGTCATCACCAATCTGCTGTTGGAGCTGAACGAGCCGCCGGTGGCCCTTGTCCTGACGCGCGGCATGCGCGACGTACCGGTCCTGGCGCGCCAGGACCGCAAGGAGCTGTACGAGCCGGTGATCATGCCGGCCGTGCCCGAAGCAAGGCTGTTTCCGGAGCCGCTGCGTTTCGAGATCGGCGGGCGCATCGATGCCGAGGGGCGTGAATCGGAGCCGCTCGACCTGTCGGCCGTGGACGCCATTGCGGATGCAGTGAGCGACGCCGGCGTGCGCGCGCTGGCGATCGGTCTGTTGTTCTCGCACCGCAATCCGACCCATGAGCGCGCGCTGCGTGCGGCGCTGCATGCGCGCCTTCCGAGCCTGCACATTTCACTGTCCAGCGAAGTCGATCCGCAACCGCGGGAGTTCGAGCGCTGGCTGACCACGGCGCTGGACGCCTATGCCAAACCGCTGGCAGCGAATTATCTGCACGCGCTGGCCGACGCATTGAAGATACGTGGCTTGCCGCCGCTGCGCCTGATGCGATCGGCCGGCGGCACTGCGCCCTGGCATGAACTCGCCGCGCAGCCGATCGGCCTCGCCATGTCCGGTCCCTGCGCGGCGCTGCAGGGTGTGGCCGCCGGCCTCGCAGCATCCGGTCCCGCGATCGTTCTGGATATCGGAGGCACCAGCGCCGACATCAGCATTCTGCTCGACGGCAGGCCGACCTTTACCGACGCGCTGGAATGCGGCGGCTTGCCGATCCGTCAGCGCTGCGCAGATATCGCCTCCATCGGCATCGGGGGTGGCAGCGTGGTATCGGTGCTGCCGGGTGGCGCGCTACGCCTGGGGCCGCGCTCGCAAGGAGCCTGGCCAGGACCGGCCGCCTTCGGTCTCGGCGGTGGCTTGCCGACGCTGAGCGATGCGCTGTGCGTCCTGGACCGCTTGCCGCCCCGGCTGGCCGGCGGGATGGTGCTGGACCGCGCCGCCGCGGAGGCCGCGCTTGGCGACGTGGCCGGCGCGCTCGGCTTGTCGGTGCTTCGAACCGCTGAAGCCGTCGTGAGCGCGGCCGCCGCCGGGATGGCGGAGGCGCTCAAGACCCACGCCTTTCAGCGCAACCTGGATCCGGCGGATGCGGTGCTCGTCGCTATCGGCGGCGGCGGCGCGCAGCATGCGGCTGAGATCGCCGAACTGGCCGGCATGCGCCGTGTGCTGGTGATGCCGCACGCCGGCGTGATGGCGGCGCTGGGCATGCTCTACAGTCCGGACGAGGGCGACGTCCGCCTGGCGTCGAGCGAAAGCCCGTGGGATTCGCTGGCGCCGCAAGGCGAGGGGCCGCATTCTCTGTTCGCGCCGATGACAACCGTCTTTGTGCCGGCGGGCTGGTCGTGGCGGGTGACGCCGGATCAGACGCTGGTGCTGGAGGCGAAGGCATGATGCCGCGCGCGCGCGACGTCGCACCTGATCCGGCCATCGCCCTGCGCATGGAGCCGCTGCGTCTGGCGCTGCAAGGCACGGCCGACCGCATGCAGCATGGCATGATGCGCGCCGCCGTGTCGTCCATCGCCCGCGAGAGCGGCGACTGTGCCGCGGCGCTGTTCCTGCCGGACGGACGCTTGCTCGCCCAGGCGCGCTCGCTGCCGTTGTTGCTGGGATCGCTGATTCCGGCCGTTGCCGGTGTGCTCGCACGCTTTCCGCTCGCAACGATGTCCGAGGGCGACGCCTATCTGCTCAACGACCCCTGGTCCGGCGGCACGCATCTGCCGGACCTGGCTCTGGTCCACCCGGTCTTCCACGATGGCGAGGTGATCGCCTTCGCCGCCGCCAATCTGCACCATCAGGATGTCGGGGGCATGGCCGCCGGCTCCATTCCGCCCGACGCAACCGAAGTGTACCAGGAGGGCCTGCGCCTGCCGCCGGTGCGCTGGCGCAGTGGCGAAGGCGTGCGGCCCGATATCGACGCCATCCTGGCCGCCAACTCACGCACGCCTGACAATCTGCGTGGCGACCTGGAAGCGCAGTGGACGGCGCTGACGCAAGGCGCGCGCGAACTGAAGCAGATCGCACGTCACACCGGACCTCGTTTTGCCGAGGTCTGCGATGCCCTGATCGCGCAGACCGAACGCATGACCCGCGCCGCCCTTGCGGCCGCGCCCGACGGCGAATGGACCTGGCGCGATCAACTCGACGGCGACGGCATCGATACCGCTCCGGTTTCCATCGTGGTGAGCTTGCGCAAGCAGGGTGACACACTGGTCATCGACTTCGAGGGGACCGCGCCGCAGGTGAGGGGGCCGCTCAATGCATCGCCGGCGGCGATGCTGTCGGCGGCTCTCTTCTTCATGCGCACGCTGGCACCGGACGCACCCAACAATGCCGGCTGCCTTGCGCCACTGACGCTGAAGCTTCCACCCGGCAGCCTGGTCAATCCGGCGCTGCCGGCGGCGGTCAATGCGCGCACGGCGACCGTGAAGCTGGCGTGCAACGCGATTCTCGGAGCCTGGTCACAGTCGGCAAGCGGGATGGGCGTGGCGCCGCACGCCGGCGTGGCCACCGTCCTCGCGCTCAGCGGTACGCGGGCGGACGGGCGACGCTGGATGTTCACCGAGATCATTGCCAGCGGCGCCGGCGCCAGCGTTCACGCGCCCGGCCGCGCGGGCGTCTCCACCGACGTCGGCAATGCGCGCAATACCCCCGTGGAGGTGATCGAGACCGAAGCGCCGCTGCGTGTGGAATGCTACGAGATCCGCCGCGGCAGCGGCGGCGCCGGTCTGCAATGCGGCGGCGACGGCGTGCGGCGCGCCTATCGGCTGCTCGAAGGCCAGGGGTGGATCGCCTATCGCGGCGAGCGCCATGTCGGCCGCGCGCGCGGTGCGCGAGGCGGCGGGGCTGGCGCAACGTCGATGGCCCGGGTTTTGCGTGTGGACGGAGCGGTCGAGCTCTTGCCTGCGCGCGCCCGCATCGCGTGGTCCGCCGGCGACCTGCTGATTATCGAAACCGCAGGCGGCGGCGGCTGGGGATCCCTGGCTCCAGCCGAAGCCGCCAATCCACCCGCAAGGAGTTGCTCATGATCCGCTTCCTGATTTCGCGCCGCGCAATGCTGGCGTTGACCGGCCTCGCGATGCTGCTGCCCGCGCCGGGGCGTTCGCAAGCCAACTACCCGAACAAGGCGATCCACATCGTCGTGCCTTTCGCACCGGGCGGCAGCACCGACGTGCTCGCGCGTCGTGTGGGCGACAAGCTCGCCGCGGCCCTGGGCCAGCCGGTCGTGGTCGACAATCGACCCGGCGCCGGCGGCGCCCTGGGCGCCGACTTCGTGGCCAAATCCGCCCCCGACGGCTACACCCTGCTGGCCGGCGTCACCGGCAGCAACGCCATCGCGCAGGCGCTGTACGCCAAATTGCCCTACGACGTGATCAAGGACTTCGCGCCGCTGTCGACGTTGGTGACTGCGCCGCTGGTGCTGGCCGTCAACCCCGACGTGAAGGCGAACACGGCAGCCGAGTTTCTCGCCCTCGCCAAGTCGAAACCGGGCGAGTTGAGTTTCGGCTCGGCCGGCAACGGCACGTCGATGCATCTCACCGGCGAGATGTACAAGCAGGCGGCCGAAGTCTCGATGGTCCACGTGCCCTACCGCGGCAGCGCCGCCATGCTCACCGATCTGATGAGCGGTCAGATCCAGGTTACGTTCGGCGACGTCCTGGTGCTGATGCCGCAGCTTCAGGCCGGAAAGATTCGCGCACTGGCCGTTACCTCGAAAACCAGGCATCCCCTGCTGCCGGACGTGCCGACGCTGGATGAGGCGGGACTGAAGGGTTTCGAGGCGCTGTCATGGCAAGGCCTGTTCGCGCCGGCCGGCACGCCGCCCGAGGTGGTCGAGAAGCTGAGCGCGGAAGTGAACAAAGCGCTGCAATCTCCCGACATCAAGGACTACTTTGCGGCGCAGGGCTTCATCGTCCAAGGCTCGACCCCTGAGGCCTTCAAGGCCTTTATCGCGAGCGAGGTGAAGAAGTGGACGCCGATTGTGAAGTATTCGGGTGCCCAGGTGAATTGAGCTGGCGCCGTGCCAGTTTGAATTCGCCCGCGGCAAAGGACTTCGACCCTGTCCCTTCGCTTGCTGAGGTCGGTGCAACGGGTCGTCTGGCGGCATCAGCCTGCGGGGCGCACCATTGCCTTGCGGGAATGCCGTCGGGCAAAACACCCGCCAACCCCTGCCCGCGAAAATATACTCCTTTGAAGAGATTCTGATTTATGGCATTTGTCGTCCATCCCGGCCCTTCCTTGAGGGGCGATCGTGTGGTCGTCATTGTGGCGAGCCGGGCTTGCGGTAGACGCGGCAGCGTCGTGTACGAGAGGTGAAGGCAGGGCGGATTGCTCTCCGTGAGCCCGAAACTGCGTGCGGACGAGCGGCGTGCTAGGTTCGTCTCGCCTGTAAGTTTCCAGCTCCGTCGACAGGGCTGGGAAAAACTGCGGCGAAATGGCGGGCCGCGCGTACGGCAAAACCGTGTGGTCCTGGCCGTCGTTGCTACGGTCAAGCTTTTGCGGATGCGGCAGTCGCGTCAACCGGCGCGGGGCGCCGCAGCGCTGCCGCCGGCTGCCACCGTGCTCCGCTCCTTCACCCATCGGCTGAGCACGGAGCCATCAAGCCCGAGTTCCTTCGAGATCGACCTCGCCGAGCGGCCGCTCGACAAAACCAGATCAACTGCCCGCCGCTTGTATTCGTCCGAATAGGACCGACGCTGCCGTTTCGTTATCTGACACCTCTCAATGCCTAAGCTATAGGTGTCCACCGGTTTAGGGGAAGCTCAACTCTCTCCCAGTCCTTCCAAAGTGCTGGCGAAGAAGCTGAGGCGCCGCCGGTCGCATCGCCCGTTGCGCCGACGGGCGATTCGCGTTTCGCGATGGCTTGATGCAATCGCGCGAGCCGTCGTGCTGGCTAGCTATGATGGCAGCATTTTTCGCGACCAAGCATCAAACTATGTTTGCGCTTTTGGTTAGTTGGTTTCCAGGGCTGCGCATCGTGAGCTCAGAGCTTCAAAAGTGCCAGCAAGGGCAATTCTTCTCATAAGACAAAAACTTGGGTCCGGAAACCAGGCGCCTCGGAGCGGCGGTTGCGGTCTGGCCCAAATGTTGCCCCTTGGTATGACGGGTTGGCGCAAAGATCATACGAGAGGAGCTCAGGTCTTGGCTAAAGTGCATCGCGCGAGGAAAGAGTCTCGACGCGCGTTGGCTGCCAATCCCATTTTGCTGTTCGGTGGGCTTGTGACAGCCAACATCGCCGCATGGACCTGGGCTTTCGCGCTGTTCGGCGACCGGCCGACGGTGATGGCGACCGCGCTGCTTGCCTGGGTGTTCGGGTTGCGCCATGCTGTCGATGCCGACCACATCGCTGCCATCGACAACGTCGTACGAAAGCTGATGCAGGCGGGACAGGCGCCCCGGTCCGCGGGCCTGTATTTCGCACTGGGCCATGCCAGCGTCGTCGTGGTTGCGACGATGTTGCTTGCGCTCGGCATAGTGAGCCTTGGCGGCGACAGTTTGCTCAAGGAGGTTGGCGGCCTGATCGGAACCTCGGTGTCGGCGCTGTTCTTGCTGGTGGTCGCAGTCGTCAATCTGGCGATCTTCGCCGGCCTGTGGCGAACGCTGCGCGAGGTGCGCGAGCAAGGTATCCCTGACGCCGCACGGCTCGATGCGCAACTCGCCGCCCGCGGACTTCTAGCGCGATGTCTCGGTCCGATGTTCCGCCTGGTGACGAGATCCTGGCACATGTACCCGCTCGGCCTGCTGTTCGGGCTCGGCTTCGACACGGCGACCGAGATCGGCTTGCTCGGCATCGCCGCCACGGAAGCTGCGCGCAGCGTCTCTCTCGTGCACGTGCTGGTCTTTCCCGTGCTGTTTGCCGCCGGCATGGCGCTGGTCGACACCGCCGATTCGGCGCTGATGGTCAGCGCCTATCGCTGGGCCTACGTCGATCCCCTGCGAAAGCTCTGGTACAACCTGACGATCACCGGCGCCTCCGTGGCGGTCGCGCTGTTCATCGGCGGCATCGAGGCGCTCGGGTTGGTCGGCGACCGCTTCGGCCTTTCCGGCGGCGCATGGGCGCTGGTCGACGGCCTCAACGAGTCGCTTGCGAACGTCGGTTTCGCCGTTGTCGCCCTGTTCGCGATCGCCTGGCTCGTCTCGGTCGTGACCTATCGCCGGATGTTTGCCGATGACGCGCGCGCTGCTGCGCCAGAAGTGCTGGAATGCGTCGATGCGACCGAGGCGGCCTGAGTTTGGCCGGCGCCGACGTCGCGCGTATGCTGAACGGTTCATTCGCGGGCTTGCCGGCGCAGACCACCCGGCAGCTACATTCCGAATGCGCCGCTGACCGAGGACAATGCGTTCCGTTCATCCGCGACCAGAGTCGTCAACGGGCGCGTCGGCTACCGCGCCGACAGCGGCTTGCGCGTCCAGCTCGACGGGCTCAATCTCTTCAACAGCAGAGCGAACCAGATCACTTTGTGCCTATGGTTCCCTGCTCAGGACCGATACGCTCTACAATCTCTGCTCCGGTGGCGTCGCGCCGACGGCGGTCTGCCAGAACGGCGTGATGGACTATGTGATGCATCCGGTCGGGCCGCTGACGTTCCGCTTGAACTGGTACGGTCTAGGAGAAACAAGCTGTGCAGCGAAAAGCAGATGATCCGTCGATGAGCCCTGGTCTGGACCTCGCCTGCTTTCAGTTGCATCCGCAGCGGGGCGCGGTGTTGAGTGAGGTCCATGCGCGCCCGTTCACTCGGCTGACCGGGCCGCTCGCCGTGCTGCGCTTTGCATTTCTCAGCCAGGGCGATACGGCGACCGCTGATCGGCAGAGCTTTGCCTCCTTTTGCGCCGCACATGGACTGGCAGCGCCGGATGCATCCGCAAAACACCATCACGTGACGGTCGGCACCGTCACTTTGCGCTGGGAGCAACATTCCGAGTTCACGACCTTCACCTGGATCAGAAGTCATGCGGGCGCCTCGCGTCCGTTTGGTGATGTGGACGACGAGCTTGCTGCGCTGATCGGGTCGCTTCCTCAGGCCGGACAATTGCTGGTCGCACTCAAACTCGAGGTCGAGGAGACATCTGCTGCGGTTGATCGCGCCGAACAGTTGTTCGAGAAAGGCGGCCTTGCCATGGTCAACGTTCGAAGCGGCCAGGCTGTGGTCGCTTCCGACTTCCGGGTGGACGAGCAGGGCTTCGTGCGCATCCTGGTCTGCAACAACGGTCTTTCTTCAGGCCGTCTGGGTGCTCTGGTGCAGCGCGTGCTCGAGATCGAGACCTATCGCACGCTGGCGCTGCTCGGTTTACCGGCTGCGCTTGCGCTCGCACCATCTGCCGATCACATCGGGCGACGGCTGGTCGAGGTGCTCGAGGAGATGCAGGGCGCGGCAGACTTCAAGCTCAACAATCATCTGTTGACCGAGCTGACTGCGCTCGCCGCCTCGCTCGAGCGCGGCGCCGCCGGCAGCCTCTTCAGATTTGGGGCCAGCCGGGCCTATTACGATATCGTGCAGGCTCGGCTCGGGGTGGTCGAAGGCGGCGAGATCGCGGGCTATCCGACCTGGTCGTCGTTTCTCGCCCGCCGGATGGCGCCGGCGATGCGGACCTGCGCCGCTCTGGAGGAGCGTCAGGCCAATTTGTCGATCAAGCTTGCGCGCGCCGCCGACCTCCTGCGCACCCGCGTCGACGTCGAACTGGAGGAGCAGAACCGCGACCTCTTGCGCTCGATGAACGAGCGTACCAAGCTGCAGCTGCGCCTGCAAAGTACGGTCGAGGGGCTGTCGGTGGCGGCGATCGGCTACTACGTTGTCAGTCTGTTCGGCTATCTTGCCAAGGGCGCGCATGACGGCGGCGTGCATGTCCAGCCGTCGCTCGCGACCGCGCTCTTCGTGCCGGTCGCCATCGGCGTCACCTGGATTGTCACGCACCGAATTCGCAGGCGGCACTTGAAGCATGACGGCGGGACGTCGGCCAGGCCAGATTGAGTTACTTGAAGCCAAAGCCGTGCTCGTGTGCTACTAGCGGCCGATGCTTGGAGGCTGAGGAGGGGAGCCATGAGCGGATCGGGTGGAATGACCAACGTGCTCTGGCTGCAGGGTGCCAGTTGCGGCGGCTGCACGATGTCGATCCTCGAAAGCGGTGCCTCCGGCTGGTTCGACGAGCTCAGGCAGTTCGGCATCAACTTGCTATGGCATCCGTCGGTCAGCGAAGAGACCGGCGAGGAGGCGGTCGAGGTGCTGCAGTCCGTGCTCGACGGCAAGGTGCGGCTCGACCTGCTCCTGCTGGAAGGATCAGTGGCGCGGGGGCCGAACGACACCGGCCGCTTCAACATGCTCGCCGGCACCAACCGTTCGGTCTATCGCTGGATGCTCGATCTTGCGCCGCGCGCCGACTATGTCGTCGCGGTCGGAAGCTGTGCGGCCTATGGCGGCGTGCCGGCCGCCGGGTCGAACCCGACCGATGCGGTCGGCTTGCAATTCGAAGGGTCCGACAGCGGCGGTGCGCTGGGCGCGGGCTTCCGCTCCCGGCTCGGTCTTCCCGTCATCAACGTCGCGGGTTGCGCGCCGCATCCGGGCTGGATGATGGAAACCATCCTGGCACTGACCACCAAGGACCTGACCGCCACCGACCTCGATTCCTACGGGCGGCCCAAATTCGTCGCCAATCACCTTGCCCATCACGGCTGCTCGCGCAACGAGTTCTACGAGTTCAAGGCCAGCGCCGAGACCATGTCGGAGCGTGGCTGCCTCATGGAGCATCTCGGCTGCAAGGCGACGCAGGCGGTGGGCGACTGCAACCAGCGCTCCTGGAACGGCGGCGGATCCTGCACCAAGGGCGGCTATGCTTGCATCGCCTGCACGTCGCCGGGCTTCGAAGGGGCGCAGAACTTTCTGGAGACCGCCAAGCTCGCGGGCATTCCGGTCGGGCTCCCGACCGACATGCCGAAGGCGTGGTTCGTCGCACTCGCCGCGTTGTCGAAGTCCGCGACGCCGCGCCGCGTGCGGCTGAACGCGACCGCCGACCATGTGGTCGTGCCGCCGGGTCGCGCGACGACGAAGAACAAGCCATGACGCGGATCACGATCGGCCCGTTCAACCGCGTCGAGGGCGATCTCGAAGTCCGCCTCGATGTCGAGAGCGGCCGCGTCGTGCGTGCCGAGGTGACGGCACCGCTCTACCGAGGTTTCGAGCAGATCCTGGAAGGTCGGCCGCCGCTTGATGCGCTGGCGCTGGCACCGCGCATCTGCGGCATCTGTTCGGTCTCGCAATCGGTCGCGGCTGCGGCCGCCCTGCGCGCCGCCATGTCGATCGAGGCGGCACCCAACGGGCTGCTCGCCACCAACATCGCCCATGCCGCGGAGAACGCGGCCGACCATCTGACCCATTTCTACATCTTCTTCATGCCGGACTTTGCCCGCGAGGCCTATGCCGCCCATGGCTGGCACGAGGAGGCGCGCGAGCGCTTTGCCGCCACCCGCGGCAGCGCGGCGCGCGATGCCTTGCCGGCGCGGGCGCGGCTGCTCGAGACCATGGGCATCATTGCCGGAAAATGGCCGCACAGCCTGGCGTTCCAGCCCGGCGGCACCACGCGCGCCATCGATCTCGGCGAGCGGATCCGGCTCTTGTCGATTGTGACGGCGTTTCGAGCCTTCCTTGAGCGCGTCGTCTTCGCGGATTCGCTGGAGAACGTGCTGGCGATCGCAACCGCCGACGAGCTGGACGGCTGGCGCGATGGCCGTGGCGGCGACTTCGCGCATTTCCTGCGGCTGGCGGACAGTCTGGCATTGACCGGGCTCGGCCGGGGGGCGGGGCTGATGATGAGCTACGGCGCCTATCATGGTGTCGACGGCGCGTTGTTTCCGCGCGGCCTGTTCGGCCCGCGCGCAATCGTCGAACCCCTGCCGCTGACGCAAATCACCGAGGACGTCTCGCATGCCTGGATGCGGAATTCCTCCGCGGATCCCGCCCATAGCAGCACAGTCCCGGATCCCGACAAGCCGGCGGCCTACAGCTGGTGCAAGGCGCCACGGCTCTCGGGCCAGCCGATCGAGGTCGGCGCGATCGCGCGCCAGACGGTGGCGGGCCAGGCGCTGATCACGGATCTGGTCGCGCGGGATGGCACCAACGTGCGCAGCCGCGTGATCGCGCGGCTGATCGAGACCGCGCGCATCGCGCTTGCCATGGAGCAGTGGACGCGCGCGCTGCGGCTGTCGGAGCCGTTCTGCCACAATTCGCGCGAGTTCCCGGACGGAAGCTGTGTCGGGTTGGTCGAGGCCGCCCGCGGCAGTCTCGGGCACTGGATGGCGGTGCGCGACGGCAAGATCGAGCGCTACCAGATCATCGCGCCGACCACCTGGAATTTCTCGCCGCGCGATTCCTTCGACGTCGGCGGCCCGCTGGAGCAGGCGCTGGTCGGCACCGATGTCGGCGAGGCCGGGCCGCGTGCGGTTGCGATCCAGCACATCGTGCGCTCGTTCGATCCCTGCATGGTGTGCACCGCGCATTGACCGGAAACTTCGTTGCCGGCTGCAAATCGAATTGTTTCCGCTTCTCGTGTTGGCAGCGTCCCCGCGTACCGTTCATGACGGTGGTTCAAAGCCGCAACATTCTGGAATCTCTCCAGTTTTGAATCGCTCCAGGCTGTTGGCCTGCTTCTTGCTGTCCTTTGCGTCATCGAAAAGTCAAAGCCGAAGGCGGGAGGATTCATGGGCGCGGCGACGGAAACGTTCTACAGCGTGATCAGGCGGCAAGGCATCACGCGTCGGAGCTTTCATAAATTCTGCAGCCTGACGGCGACGAGCCTCGGCCTCGGACCGCTGGCGGCGAGCCGCATTGCGAACGCGCTCGAGACCAAGCCGCGCGTGCCCGTGATCTGGATGCACGGTCTCGAATGCACCTGCTGCTCGGAGAGCTTCATCCGCTCCGCGCATCCGCTGGTCAAGGATGCGGTGCTGTCGATGATCTCGCTCGACTACGACGACACCATCATGGCAGCTGCGGGCCATCAGGCCGAAGCCATCCTTGAGGAGACCCGCGCCAAGCACAAAGGCCAGTATATCCTCGCGGTCGAAGGCAATCCGCCGCTGAACGAAGGCGGGATGTTCTGCATCGACGGCGGCAAGCCGTTCGTCGAGAAGCTGAAGATGATGGCCGAGGACGCGATGGCGATCATCGCCTGGGGTGCCTGCGCCTCCTGGGGCTGCGTGCAGGCGGCAAAGCCCAATCCGACACAGGCAACTCCGATCGACAAGGTGATCACCAACAAGCCCATCATCAAGGTGCCGGGATGCCCCCCGATCGCCGAGGTGATGACCGGCGTCGTCACCTTCATCACGACCTTCGGCAAGCTGCCCGAGCTCGATCGCCAGGGCCGGCCGAAGATGTTCTACTCGCAGCGCATACACGACAAGTGCTACCGGCGCTCGCATTTCGACGCGGGGCAGTTCGTCGAGGAGTGGGACGACGAGTCCGCGCGCAAGGGCTATTGTCTCTACAAGATGGGCTGCAAGGGGCCGACCACCTACAACGCCTGCTCGACCGTGCGCTGGAACGGCGGCGTGTCCTTCCCGATCCAGTCGGGTCACGGCTGCATCGGCTGCTCGGAGGACGGCTTCTGGGACAAGGGCTCGTTCTACGATCGTCTCACCAACATCAAGCAGTTCGGCATCGAGAAGAACGCCGATCAGATCGGCATGGTGGCGGCCGGCGCCGTCGGCGCCGCGGTGGCTGCGCATGCGGCTGTGACCGCTGTCAAGCGGCTCGCGACCAAGCGCGAAGACGCCGACCACAATAGCTGATCGAAAAGACACGGCAGGGCAGGACAATCATGGGTATCCAGACTCCCAACGGCTTCAATCTCGACAATTCCGGCAAGCGCATCGTCGTGGACCCGGTGACCCGTATCGAAGGTCACATGCGGGTCGAGGTCAACGTCGACGCCGACAACGTCATCCGCAACGCGGTCTCCACTGGCACGATGTGGCGCGGCATCGAGGTGATCCTGAAGAACCGCGATCCGCGCGACGCCTGGGCGTTCACCGAACGGATCTGCGGCGTCTGCACCGGCACGCACGCGCTGACCTCGGTGCGCGCGGTCGAGAACGCGCTCGGGATCACCATCCCGGAGAACGCCAATTCGATCCGCAACCTGATGCAGCTTGCCCTGCAGGTGCACGACCACGTCGTCCATTTCTATCACCTTCACGCGCTGGACTGGGTCGACGTCGTTTCCGCGCTCTCGGCCGATCCGCGGGCGACCTCGACGCTGGCGCAGTCGATCTCGAGCTGGCCGCTGTCGTCGCCCGGCTACTTCAAGGATCTGCAGACCCGGCTGAAGAAGTTCGTCGAGTCCGGACAGCTCGGTCCGTTCAAGAATGGCTATTGGGGCAGCAAGGCCTACAGGCTGCCGCCGGAAGCCAATCTGATGGCGGTGGCGCACTATCTGGAGGCGCTCGATTTCCAGAAGGAGATCGTCAAGGTCCACACCATCTTCGGCGGCAAGAACCCGCATCCCAACTGGCTCGTCGGCGGCGTGCCCTGTCCGATCAACGTCGACGGCACCGGCGCTGTCGGCGCCATCAACATTGAACGGCTGAACCTGATCTCCTCGATCATCGACCGCCTGATCGAGTTCAACGAAATGGTCTATCTGCCCGACGTGGCCGCGATCGGCTCATTCTACAAGGATTGGCTCTATGGCGGCGGCCTTTCGAGCCAGAGCGTGCTCTCGTATGGCGACGTGCCCGAACATGCCAACGACTATTCCGCCGAGAGCCTGAAGCTGCCGCGCGGCGCCATCATCAACGGCAATCTGTCCGAGGTGTTTCCGGTCGATCACGCCAATCCCGACGAGATCCAGGAGTTCGTGGTGCACTCCTGGTACAAATATCCCGACGAGACCAAGGGACTTCATCCCTGGGACGGTGTCACCGAGCCGAACTACGTGCTGGGACCCAACGCGAAGGGCACCAAGACGGCGATCGAGCAGCTCGACGAAGGCGGCAAGTACTCCTGGATCAAGGCGCCGCGCTGGCGCGGTCACGCCATGGAGGTCGGCCCGCTGGCGCGCTGGGTCGTCGGCTACGCGCAGAACAAGGCGGAGTTCAAGGATCCCGTCGACAAGTTCCTTCGGGATCTGAACCTGCCGATGTCGGCGCTGTTTTCGACGCTCGGCCGCACTGCGGCGCGTGCGCTCGAATCCGTCTGGGCCGGACGTCAGATGCGCTACTTCCAGGACAAGCTCGTCGCCAACATCAAGGCCGGCGACAGCTCGACCGCCAATGTCGACAAGTGGAAGCCGGAGAGCTGGCCGAAGGAGGCCAAGGGAGTCGGCTTCACCGAGGCGCCGCGCGGCGCGCTCGCGCACTGGGTCAAGATCAAGGACACCAAGATCGACAACTACCAGTGCGTGGTGCCGACGACCTGGAACGGCTCGCCGCGCGACCCCAAGGGAAATATCGGCGCCTTCGAGGCGTCGCTGATGAACACGCCGATGGTCAATCCCGAACAGCCGCTGGAGATCCTGCGCACCATCCACTCCTTCGATCCGTGCCTGGCCTGTTCGACGCACGTCATGAGCCCGGACGGCCAGGAACTCGCCAAGGTCAAGGTCAGGTAGGAGAGGGTCATGATGGATGCAGTTGCTCCCGCCTCGGACGCCAGGCCCGACCTCGCGGCGATCGCAGCCGATGCTTCCGGGGAACGTGCGGTGGGTCGTCCCACCGTCTATGTCTATGAGGCTCCGGTACGGATCTGTCACTGGGTGAACGCGTTCTCGATCATCGTGCTCATGGTGACCGGCTATCTGATCGGAACGCCGTTGCCGACGGTCGCGGGCGAGGCGTCCGACAATTTCGTGATGGGCTACATCCGCTTCGCCCATTTCGCCGCGGGGCAGGTGCTCGCGGTCTTCTTCCTCACGCGCATCCTGTGGGCTTTTGTCGGCAACCACCATTCCCGGCAGATCTTCTACATCCCGGTTCACCGCAAGCAGTTCTGGAAGGAAGTGCTGCACGAAATCCGCTGGTACGCGTTCCTGGAACGCGAGCCCAAGATGTATGTCGGCCACAATCCGCTGGCGCAGACCGCGATGTTCACGGGCTTCACGCTGTTCGTGGCCTTCATGATCGTCACCGGCTTTGCACTTTATTCGGAAGGGCAGGGCATCGACAGCTGGCAGTACAAGCTGTTCGGCTGGGTGTTTGCGATTTGGCCGAACAGCCAGGACGTTCATACCTGGCATCACCTCGGCATGTGGGCGCTGGTCGTGTTCGTGACGGTGCACATCTACGCCGCGATCCGCGAAGACATCATGTCGCGCCAGAGCATCATCTCCTCGATGATCTCGGGCGAACGGCAATTCCGCGACTGAGACGGGAACGCCAGGTAATGCCGACATTCTCGCATGACGATCGCATCCTGGTGCTCGGCATCGGCAATATCCTGTGGGCCGACGAAGGGTTTGGCGTGCGCGCGGTGGAGGAGTTTCACCGCCGCTACGCCGTGCCGGACAATGTCACCATCCTCGATGGCGGCACCCAGGGGCTCTATCTCGTCAACTATCTGGAAGAGGCCGACCGCCTGATCGTGTTCGACGCGATCGACTATGGCCTCGAGCCCGGCCAGTTGAAGCTTGTGCGTGACGACGAGGTGCCGCGTTTCACCGGCGCCAAGAAGATGAGCCTGCACCAGACCGGTTTCCAGGAAGTGATCAGCGCGGCCGACCTGCTCGGCCGGTGCCCGAAACATCTGGTGCTGATCGGCTGCCAGCCGCTCGATCTCGAAGACTGGGGCGGGCCGCTGACGCCGCCGGTGCGCGACCAGATCGCGCCGGCGATCAATCTCGCTTGCGCCATCCTGGCCGAATGGGGCGTCACGGTGAGCCAACGCGCCGAGCCATTGGCAGATGCCGAGCGGCTGCTCGCCAATGACATCGATCATCTCCACTACGAGACGCGGCCGGCCTGATCGGCCACACTGCCGGAGATTTGTCCATGTGCCTCGGCCTGCCCATGACGATTGTCGAGACCGACGGAGTGTCGGCGCTGTGCGCGTATCGCGGCGAACAGCGCCGGGTCTCTGTGCTGCTGCTCTCGAATCCGCCGGTCGGCGCCAAGGTGCTGGTCTATATCGACACCGCGATCCGGCTGCTGGACGAGGACGAGGCGCGCCTCATCGCGAATGCGATCGAAGGCCTCAGTGCGGCGCTCGACGGCGAGGATTGCGACCGCTTCTTCGCCGACCTCATCGACCGCGAGCCGCAACTACCGGAGCACCTCCGGTCCAGCTAGCAGCGCCGCTGCATCTCCCGATGAATGCATTGACGACACCCGGGATCGGCCGACCTCGGCGGCCACCGTACGCCTGGAAGGTCGATTTCTACCTGCAAAGCTAGCTATCACCAGATATGACAAGTATCTTTCCATAGAAGCTTGGCTTGCAGTCGATGCCAGGAAATAGATGATACAGATCAATTGGATAAATCCGGACAGGTGATAACCAATCCTGGCACGTGCCTTGCTAACCTCTAGTCCGAGCAAAAACACAAGCTTGTCAGGGGAGGTTCGATGGAATTCCAGGTGGGAAAGCATGATCCGGCGCGGACTGGCCTGCCCGAGGTCGATGCTGCGACGGTCGATCATTTCCTTGGCGGAGCGGACGAGGCCGGAGCGGTCGCGGTGCTGCTGTCGGCGGGCGATCCCAACCGCTTTCCGGAGGCAATCGATGTCGCCGTGGTGCTGCCCGAACTCATCGCGGCGTTCGGTAATCGGCTGCGCGGTGCGATCATCGCGCGCAGCGACGAGAGCGCGCTCGGCCAGCGCTTCGGCGTGCGCGTGCAGCCGACGCTGATCTTCGTCGCCAAGGGCGAGACGCTGGGACTGATCGCCAAGATCCAGGACTGGTCGGTCTATGTCGACCGCATCACCAAGCTGATCGACCGGCCGCGCGGGCAAGGCGCCGCAGTCGCCGTCACCATCGTTCCCCAGCATCGCGCACAAGAGGTCGGGCTATGAAGGTCGGCTTCTGGGACGCGCCCGAAGGCGCCGAGCAACCGGTCAACGTGTTTCCGATCGGCGACGAGAGTCTCAATGCAGCGAAGGGCAGCCTGACGGCGGCCGGCGCGCTGGCAAAGCTTGCAACGCTCGACAGTGCGGAGCTTGCAAAGAGCTGCCCGAACGCGGTCGCGCTGCTCTCGAGCATCGCGGGTGCCATTGAAGGCCAGAAGGCGGAGGCGCCGACGCAATTGTTCCGGCTCGCCAATCTCAACGAGCTCGAGAGCAAGCTGGTGGCCGACGTGCTCGGCGAAGGCGAGGTCGCCGGCGTCGTCGCGCTGCCGGACGGATCGCTGGCGCAGATCCAGGAATCGGTGCTGGCGGGAATATGGCGTGTGCGGCTCGAGACCGACGCCGCTTCCGAATATCTCGAGATCGGGGCGATTCCGGAGATCGTCAGGCGCGCGGCGGCCGACCTGACATCCGCCGATTTCGAGATCGGGCAGGTGCCGGAGGGCGCGATGAACGTGCTGCCGGTGCTCGCCGAGATCCGCGAGCGGGCACAGGCCTGGCGGCCCGGCCTTCGCTCGCAGATCATCAATTTCACGCTGCTGCCGATGAGCCCGGTCGACATGAGCTTCCTGCAGGACACGATCCGCAACGGACCGATCCAGCTCGTGTCGCGCGGCTACGGCACCTGCCGGGTGCTCTCCACCGGCATCCGCAATGTCTGGTCGGTGCAGTTCTTCAACGCCATGGACACCATCATTCTCGATACGCTCGAAGTCGGCGGCGTGCCGACGGTTGCGCTGGCAGCGGACGAGGATTTCGAGGATTCCGCCGAGCGGCTGCAGGAAATCATCGAGGCCTACTTCAAATGAGCGCCTTCGAGAATTTTGGCGTGCGCCAGGACGTTGCCGACGTCACGCGGCTGGAATGCGGCATCTGCTGGACCGTCTACGATCCGGCGGATGGCGATGAGGTAGCGCAGATCGCACCGGGCACGCCATTCGCGGCGCTGCCGGAGGAGTGGCACTGCCCGAACTGCGACGCGCCAAAATCCAAGTTCATGGCGATCGAAACATGACCGGCAGCGCGCCAGCGAGTACATCAGGTCCTGCCGGCGGCGCCGACGCGGCGGCGTGGGGCGAGCTTCTGGCCGCAAGCTACCGGGAGATCGGCGAGCGCGCGATGCGCGATCTGCCCATCTACAACGATGCGCTCGGCGTCGAGGCGGTCGGTTTCCGCCCCTACGACGGCACGATCGTCGGCATCATGGTCACGCCGTGGTTCATGAACGTGGTGATGCCGGCGGGCGCTATTGCGCCAGCCACCTCGGGCGCGAACGTGCGAATGCGTTTTCCCGCGGGCGATATCGAATTCATCCTCAGCGAGGTCGCCCGGGTCGGCCGGATCGCAAGCTGCTCGCTGTTCTCGCCGATGTTCCAGTTTGCCGGCATGGATGCCGCGCGAGCGACGGCCGGAGCCGCGCTTGCCGAATTGATGCTGCCGGCGGACAGCGAGGAGGCGGTTCGCCGCCGCGAGCCCGCGACAAGCCCGATCGATCGGCGTAACTTCCTGCGGGGTGCCCTGACGGAGCGGCGCGGATGAACCTCTCGTTCCGCAATGAGATCGATATCACGGTGCTGTTGTCCGGCGCCACGATCGCCGACGTCGCGATCAAGCCGCGCAGCCGGCCGCCGCTGACGCGGCTGTTTGCGGGAAAGCCCGCCGCTTCGCTGCTTCCGGTGCTGCCGCGTCTGTTCTCGCTGTGCTCGGTCGCCCATCACGTGGCGTTCCAGTCGGCGGTGGAAGCCGCACAAGGGCGGCAGGCGCCTCCCGCAACAGTGCGGCGCCGCGTCACCGCAGTCGTCGTCGAGCGGCTGACCGAACTGCTGCGCGGCCTGTTCGTCGGACGGCTCGCGCTCGACGGCACAAACGCGCCGGCGGTGCGCGCCGCAATGCAGGCAAGCGCGCTGCTCGGCCGTGCGGACGAGGCCGTCCCACCGGCCTTGCATCGCGACGCGGTGGAGCAGATCAAGGCCGCGCTCGGCGCGATGGGAATCGCCGGCGAAGAAGACGAGACGCTCGCGCCGGGCAGCACGCTCGCCGCCTCCGTCGCGGGATGCAATGGCAGGCTGGTGTCACAGCCGGAGGCCGATCCATCCTTCCTGACGGTGGCGGACGATCTAGACATCGTCACGCGTCTGCTGGCGGACGGTGCGGCCTATGCCGATGCGCCGGACCTCTGCGGCCGGATTCCGGAAACCGGCGTCTGGGCGCGCAGGGCGCGCCGTGAAGCGCCCGTGCCGGCCGAAGCTGGCCCCGCCGCGCGTCTGAAGGCGCGGGTTGCCGAGGTCGCGCGGCTCTGCGCCTGGCTCGATCGTGGCGATGCGGACCTCAATGAGGGTGTCGTCGCGAGCTACCGGCTGGGCGCGGGCAAGGGGGCGGCCGCTGTCGAATGCGCACGCGGGCGCCTCCATCATGCCGTCGTCCTGGACGACGAGGATCGCATCGTCAAGTTCGAGTTCCTGGCACCGACCGAGTGGAATTTTCACGCCCGCGGACCGCTGGTCAGGAGCCTCAAGGGCGCGACGCTCGCGGCCGGCCGGCAGGGACAGGACGCGGTTCGCGCGCTGGTCGGCTCCTTCGATCCCTGCGTCGGCTTCCGCCTGAATTTTCGCGAGGCGGCCCATGCATGAGATGGCGCTGTGCGAAGGCATCGTCGGTATCGTCGAGGAGGAGGCGCGCAAGCGCGCTTTCACCAAGGTGAACGTCGTCTGTCTGGAGATCGGTGCGCTGAGCCATGTCACGCCGGAGGCGCTGAAATTCTGCTTCGAGGCCGTCGCCGCGCGGACCATCGCGCAAGGCGCGCGACTCGAGATCGTCGAGACGCCCGGCACGGCCTGGTGCATGGCCTGTTCCAAAACCGTCGAGATCGGGCAGCGTTACGAGCCGTGCCCGTCCTGCGGCGGCTACCAATTGCAGGTGACGGGCGGCGAAGAGATGCGCGTAAGGGAATTGGAGGTCGACTGATGTGTACGGTCTGCGGCTGCGGCGACGGCAAGGCATCGATCGAACATGCGCATGATCATCATCATGATCACGGTGATGGCCATGAGCACGGCGGGCACCATCATCATCACCACCACGGTCAGGGCCACGGTCATGGTCACCACCATCACCACGGTGGTGACCACGAGCCAGCCCCCGATGAGCCCGGGCTGCTCGACTGCGGCGCCAATCCCGCGGGCCAGAAGATCGCCGGCATGAGCAGCGACCGCATCATCCAGGTCGAGCGCGACATCCTTGGCAAGAACGACCGGCTTGCGGCCGACAACCGCGCCCGCTTCGCGGCCGACGGCGTGCTCGCCTTCAACCTGGTCTCAAGCCCCGGCGCCGGCAAGACCTCGCTGCTGGTCCGCGCTGTGTCCGAGTTGAAGGCAAGCCTTGCGATCGGCGTGATCGAAGGCGACCAGCAGACCTCCAACGATGCCGAGCGCATTCGCGCCACCGGCGTGCCGGCGATCCAGGTCAACACCGGCAAGGGCTGTCACCTCGATGCCGCCATGGTCGGCGATGCCTATGACCGGCTGCCCTGGCTGAACGGCGGCCTGCTCTTCATCGAGAATGTCGGCAATCTGGTCTGCCCGGCGGCGTTCGATCTCGGCGAGGCCTGCAAGATCGTGGTGTTCTCGACCACCGAGGGCGAGGACAAGCCGCTGAAATACCCCGACATGTTCGCAGCCTCGTCGCTGATGCTGATCAACAAGATCGACCTCGCGCCCGTGCTCGACTTCGACCTGGCGAAGACCATCGAATATGCGCGCCGGGTCAACCCGAAGATCGAGGTGCTGACGGTGTCGGCACGCACCGGCGAGGGGTTTGCAACGTTCTATGCCTGGATCCGCAAGCGGATGGCGGCGCTGAAGCCGGCCGCGATGACGGCGGCGGAGTGACGATGGGCGGCGAGGCCACAGCACGAGACGGACGGCGGCTGCGCCTGCATGTGCGCGGCGCGGTGCAGGGCGTCGGCTTTCGCCCCTATGTCTACGGTCTCGCCACGCGCTACCGCCTGGGCGGCTTCGTCGCCAACGATTCCCATGGCGTCGTCATCGAGGTCGAGGGCGAGCACGCGTCCGATTTCGTCGCGGCGTTGCCGCTGGAAAAACCGCCGCTCGCCCGCATCGACGAGATCTCGGTGCAGCCGGTCGGGGCGGTGGCGAGCGAAGGGTTCTATATCCGCGGCAGCGAGCAGGGCAGGGTGTCGACACGTATCGTCGCCGATGCCGCGACCTGCGAGGAATGCCTGCGCGAGCTGTTCGATCCAGCCAGCCGGTTCTATCGCTACCCCTTCGTCAACTGCACCCATTGCGGTCCGCGCTACACCATCGCTGAGCGGCTTCCTTACGACCGCGCGACCACGGCCATGAAGCGCTTCGCGATGTGCAAGGCCTGTGCGGGCGACTATGCCGATCCCGACAGCCGCCGCTTCCATGCCGAGGCGATTGCTTGCCCGCAATGCGGCCCGCAGCTCAGCCATGGCATTGCGGAGATCGCGGCTGCGATCGCCGCGGGCCAAATCGTGGCAATCAAGGGGCTCGGCGGCTATCAGCTGCTCTGCGATGCCCGCGACGATGAAGCCGTCGCGCGGCTGCGGCAACGCAAGCATCGTGACCAGAAGCCGTTCGCGGTGATGGTCGCCTCGCGCGACGACGTCGGCGGGATCGCCGACGCCAGTGCTGCCGAGCTTGCCTTGCTCGAAACGACGGCCCGGCCGATCGTACTGATGACGTCGCACAGGCGCCTCGCGGGCGCGATCGCGCCAAAACTGTCACGGATCGGCGTCATGCTGCCCGTCGCGCCGATCCACCACCTGATCTTCGAGGTCCTGAACACGGCGCATCAGCGGCCCGGCGAAAGCTGGGCAATCGTCGCCACCAGCGCCAATCCCGGCGGCGAGCCGCTTCTGATCGACAATCACGAGGCGGAGCTGCGGCTTTCCGGCATCGCCGACCTCGTCGTCACGCATGATCGCGACATCGTCACGCGTGCCGACGATTCCGTGGCCATGGTCGTTGCCGGCCGGACGCAGTTCATCCGCCGGGCCCGCGGCTACGTGCCCGAGCCGGTGAGACTTCCGCGGACTGTGCCGCCGATCCTTGCGGTCGGCGGGGCGCTGAAGTCGACCGTGACGGTGATGCGCGGCAGCGAGGCCTTCGTCTCGCAGCATATCGGCGACCTCGACACCGCCGAAGGCGTCCGCTTTTTCGAGGAGACCGTCAGCCATCTGCTCTCGACCCTTGATGTCGAGCCGATCGTCGTCGCCCATGATCTGCACCCGAACATGGCCTCGACTCATTTCGCCGAAGCGAGCGGACGGCGTCTGATCGCGGTCCAGCACCATCATGCCCATGCTGCTTCCGTCATGGCGGAGCATGGCGTCACGGGCGCTGCCCTGGCGCTCGTGCTCGACGGCTTCGGCCACGGCAGCGACGGCGGCAATTGGGGCGGCGAGCTCCTGCTGTGCGAGGGGGCGACGTTCCGGCGGCTCGGCCATCTGGCACCGATGAAGATGGCGGGCGGCGATCGCGCCGCCCGCGAACCGTGGCGCATGGCCGCAAGCGCATTGCATGGGCTGGCCCGCGGCAACGCGATCGCGACCCGGTTTGCGGCGCAGCCGCAGGCTGCGCGTCTCCATGCCCTGCTCGACCAGCCGGGCGTGCCGGTGACGACCAGCGCCGGCCGGCTGTTCGACGCGGCGGCGGGGCTGCTGGGTCTTTGTCAGGTGCAGAGCTATGAGGGCGAAGCCGCGATGAAACTGGAGGCGCGGGTTCGCGCGCCGTGCTCGATGAAAGACGGCTGGTCAATCGAGGATGGAGTGCTGTCCATGTTTCCGTTGCTTGCGCGCCTCGCGGCCGAGGACATCGATCCGGTCGAGGGGGCCGGGCTGTTCCATGGCACGCTCGCCGTTGCCTGCGTCGACTGGATCGGCCGCGCGGCGCGCGAGACCGGCGTCGCGACCGTCGCCCTGAGCGGCGGCTGCTTTCTCAACGCGATCCTCAGCTCCGAGATCGAGCGCGGCTGTATCGCCGCCGGTCTCTTGCCGCTGCTGCCGCGGCAATTGCCGCCCAATGACGGCGGTCTCAGCCTGGGCCAGGCCTGGATCGCCGCGCTCCGGCTCGAACAATCCGGCCTGGAAGGAACAGCCTGATGTGTCTCGCGATACCTGCTGAGGTCACGAAGCTCCTGCCCGACGAGATGGCGATCGTCTCCATCGACGGCGTCAGCAAGGAGATATCGGTCGCCTTGATCGAGGATCTCGCCGTCGGCGACTACGTGATCATCCATGTCGGCTATGCCCTGACGAAGATCGATCCGGAGGAGGCGAGGCGGACGCTCGAGCTGCTGCGCGAGCTCAGCGCCGAGGGGCAGGGAGCCGCGTCATGAAATATGCCGATGAGTTTCGCGACAAGGAGATCGCGCTCGGGCTCGCGAAAGCGATCCGCGCGGAAGCCGATCCGCAAAAGCCCTATCGCTTCATGGAATTCTGCGGCGGCCATACCCACGCGATCTCGCGCTACGGCCTCGAGGACATGCTGCCGAGGAACGTGCGGATGATCCATGGCCCCGGCTGTCCGGTGTGCGTGCTGCCGGCCGGACGCATCGACATGGCGATCCGGCTCGCCGAGCGGCCGGACATCATCCTGTGCATCTATGGCGACCTGATGCGCGTTCCCGGCTCGCAGGGCGCATCGCTGTTGAAGGCGAAGGCGCGGGGCGCCGACATCCGCATGGTCTATTCCACCATCGACGTTATCCGGATCGCCGGGGACAATCCCGGGCGTGAGGTGGTGTTCTTCGCCATCGGCTTCGAGACAACGACGCCGCCGACTGCAGTCATGATCCGGCTGGCGGAGAAGAAGCAGCTCGAAAACTTCTCCGTGTTCTGCAACCACGTGCTGACGCCGCCGGCGATGCAGAACATCCTGGAAAGTCCCGACATCCGCAACATCGGCCGGGTCGAGATCGACGGTTTCGTCGGGCCGGCCCATGTCTCGACGATCATCGGCACGGCCCCTTACGAGTTCTTTGCCGAGGAGTTCGGCAAGCCCGTGGTGATCGCGGGCTTCGAGCCGCTCGACATGATGCAGGCGATCCTGATGCTGGTGCGGCAGGTCAACGAGGACAGGCACGAGGTCGAGAACCAGTACAGCCGCGCGGTGAACCGCGACGGCAATCTGCGCGCCAAGGAGGAGGTCTCCGACATCTTCGAGCTGCGCGACCAGTTCGAATGGCGGGGGCTCGGACAGGTCCCCTATAGCGGGCTGAAGCTGAAGCGCGCTTACGCCAGATACGACGCCGAGGTGCGCTTCGACATGTACGAGCTGCGCGTCGACGACAATCCCGCGTGCGAATGCGGCGCGATCCTGCGCGGCGTGAAGAAGCCGGTCGACTGCAAGCTGTTCGGCACCGTCTGCACGCCGGAGACGCCGATGGGCTCCTGCATGGTCTCCTCCGAAGGCGCCTGCGCCGCACACTGGACCTATGGCCGCTTCCGCGACCATCAGCAAAGGCGCGCGTCATGAAGGCCTACCAGCGCAAGCTCGACATCAGGAACGGCTGCGTCGACCTGTCCCACGGCTCGGGCGGCCGGGCCATGGCGCAGCTGATCTCGGGCTTGTTCCACGAGGCATTCGGCAATGAATGGCTGGCGCGCGGCAACGACCAGTCGGCATTCGACGTCGGCGCCGGGCGCATGGTGATGACGACCGACGGCTATGTGGTCTCGCCGCTGTTCTTCCCCGGCGGCAATATCGGCTCGCTTGCAGTACACGGCACCGTCAACGATATCGCCATGGCCGGTGCACGCCCGCTCTACCTCTCTGCAAGCTTCATCATCGAGGAAGGCTTCCGCTTCGCCGACCTCAAGATGATCGCGGAATCGATGGGCGAGGCGGCGCGCACGGCCGGCGTTCACATCATCACCGGCGACACCAAGGTGGTCGAGCGCGGCAAGGCCGACGGCCTGTTCATCTCGACCGCCGGCGTCGGGGTCGTGCCCGACGGGCTCGATCTCTCGGCGGAGAATGCCCGCGTCGGCGATCGCGTCCTGATCTCGGGCACGCTCGGCGATCACGGCGTGGCGATCATGTCGAAGCGGCAGAATCTCGCCTTCGAGACCGAGATCGTCTCGGATTCGGCGGCGCTGAACGACCTCGTCGCGAAGATGGTCGAAGCCGGCGGCCGCGGCATCCGCCTGATGCGCGATCCCACCCGCGGCGGCCTTGCCGCCACGCTGAACGAGATCGCCCGGCAGTCCGACCTCGGCTTCCATCTTCGCGAGGAGGCGATCCCGGTCAAGCCGGGTGTCGCGGCAGCGTGCGAGCTGCTCGGGCTCGATCCGCTCCATGTCGCCAATGAGGGCAAGCTGGTCGCGATCGTCGCGCCGGAGCTTGCCGGTGCGGTGCTGGCCGCGATGCGGGCGCATCCGCTCGGCCGCGATGCCGCCGACATCGGCGAGGCCGTGGCCGACGATCATCATTTCGTGCAGATGGCCACGAGTTTCGGCGGCGGGAGGATCGTCGACTGGCTGTCGGGCGAGCAATTGCCGAGAATCTGTTAGGGCCCATCATGCGCATTCTGCTCCTGTCGCATTCCTTCAACAGCCTGACGCAGCGGCTCCATGTCGAGCTCAGGGAACGAGGCCACGATGTCGCGGTCGAGCTCGACATCCATGCCGAGGTCACGCGCGAGAGCGTGGCGCTGCATCGGCCGGACCTTGTGATCGCGCCGTTCCTGAAGCGGGCAATTCCCGACGACGTCTGGCGCGGCGTGCGTTGTCTGGTCGTTCATCCCGGTCCGCCCGGCGACCGCGGTCCGGCGGCGCTCGACTGGGCGATTCTGGATGGAGCAGGCGAGTGGGGCGTCACGGTCTTGCAGGCGGATGGCGAGTTCGATGCCGGTCCGGTCTGGGCGTTCCGCAGCTTCCCGATGCGGCGCGCAGCCAAGTCCAGCATCTACCGCAACGAGGTGACCTGCTGCGCGGTCGCGGCGGTGCTCGAAGCGGTCGCGGCGATCGAATCCGGACGGCCTGCCCCGCAGCCGATGGACGTGGACGACCCGCGCATTCGCATGCGCGGACCTTGCCGCCAGGCGGACCGGGCGATCGACTGGCAGCACGACACCACCGCGACCGTGCTGCGCAAGATCGACAGCGCCGACGGCATGCCGGGCCTGGTCGACAGCCTGTTCTTCCAGGAGGTCAGGCTGTTCGATGCGCATGAGGCGCACGGCATCTCCGGCGTGCCCGGCACCGTCGTCGCGCAATGCGACGGCGCGCTGGCGCGCGCCACCGTCGATGGTGCGGTCTGGATCGGGCATGTCAGGAAGCTCGCGCCGAAGAGCCTGAAGCTGCCGGCCGCGAAAGTCTTCGCCGCCGAGGCGGCGCAACTGCCGCGCCGGGCCGGCTGCGGCTACGCCCCGATCCGGTATCGCGAGCATGGCGAGGTCGGCGAGCTCGCGTTCTCCTTCTACAACGGCGCCATGGCGACTGCTGATTGCGAGGCCCTGCTCGAGGCCTATCGCGCGGCGCTGGCGCGCCCGACCAGGGTGCTGCTCCTGACCGGTGGCCGGGATTATTGGTCAAACGGCATTCATCTTGCCGAAATTGAGGCGGCCCGCAGCCCCGCGGATGAGTCCTGGCGCAACATCAATGCGATCGACGATCTTGCCCGCGCGATCATCGAGACCACCGACCGCCTGGTCGTCTCGGTCATTCGCGGCAACGCGGGTGCGGGCGGCGTCTTCCTGAATCTCGCCGCCGACGAGGTCTGGGCGAGCGACCAGATCGTCCTCAATCCGCATTACAAGGACATGGGTAATCTTTACGGCTCGGAATACTGGACCTATCTGCTGCCGCGCCGTGCGGGCGCCGCGAACGCAACCCGGATCACGCAATGCCGGCTCCCGATGGGCGTGGCGGAGGCACGGCGCCTCGGCATCGTCGATCGCGTGCTGTCGGGCGAAGCGCTCGCCGATGCAAGCCTCGTGGAGTTCGGCGCTGCCATGGCGGCGGATGCCGGCTTTGCCTCGCGACTCGCCGCCAAGCGGCAGCGGCGCGCCGCCGATGAGGCCGAGAAGCCCCTGCAATCCTACCGCGACGAGGAGCTGCGGCGGATGAAGCTGAATTTCTACGGCTTCGATCCGAGCTACCACGTCGCGCGCTACAATTTCATCCACAAGGTGCCGAAGTCGCGCACGCCACTGACCATCGCTGGTCACCGTATCAGGCGTGCGCCAGATCGGCCTGTCGGCATGGCGGTGCCATCGTGAGCATTCAGGGAACCATTCTCGTCATCGACGACGAGGTCCGCTCGCAGGAAGCGTTGCGGCGCGTGCTCAGGGAGGATTTCGAGGTGCTCTGCGTCGGCAATGCGACCGATGCGGAGAAGCTGCTGGAGGGCGAGATCGTCCACGCGATCCTCTGCGACCAGCGGATGCCGCACGAATCCGGCGTGAGCTTCCTGAAGCGCGTCCGCGAGCTTTGGCCGGATCCGGTGCGGATGATCATCTCCGGCTATTCGGAGTCCGAGGACATCATCGCAGGACTGAACGAGGCCGGCATATATCAATACATCACCAAGCCCTGGCAGCCGGACCAGCTGGTCGAAACCGTCAAGGAGGCAGTTCAGCTCTATCGGCTGCAGAAGGAGACCGAGACCGCCGGCGTCGACGTCAAGGCGACCTCGGGGCACATCAAGAAGGTGGTCTCGGTCAAGCGCGGAGTGGCCAAGCAGCTCTACGATTTCGACCGCATCGTGCATTCGACGGAAAGCCCGATGCACGCCGTGATCGAGCTCGGCAAGCGCGCCGCCGACTACGATATCTCGGTTCTGATCACCGGGGAATCCGGCACCGGCAAGGAGCTTCTGGCCCGCGCGATCCATTACGGCTCGGCCCGGGCCAACAAGGCGTTCGTGGTCGAGAACTGCGGCGCGCTGCCGGACGAGCTCCTGGAAAGCGAGCTGTTCGGTTGCAAGAAGGGCGCCTTCACCGGCGCCTACCAGGATCGCATCGGCCTGTTCGAGGTCGCCGATGGCGGCACGATCTTCCTCGACGAGATCGGCGAGACCTCGCCGGCGTTCCAGGTCAAGCTGCTGCGTGTGCTGCAGGAGAGCGAGATCCGGCCGCTCGGCGCGCAGCGCGTGCGCAAGGTCGACGTTCGCGTGGTGGCGGCGACCAATCGCGACCTGGAGGCGGAGGTCGAGGCCGGTCGCTTCCGGCGCGACCTGTACTACCGCCTCGCCGCATTCCCGGTGCACATGCCGGCGCTGCGCGAGCGCCCGATGGACATCCCGCTGATTGCGGAGGGCGTGCTGTCGGCGGTCAAGAGCTCCTTCAACCGGCCGAATTTGCGCTTTGCGCGTTCGGCGCTGGATGAATTCGGCAAATATCACTGGCCGGGCAACGTACGCGAGCTCCAGAACGAGATCCAGCGCATGGTCGTGCTCGCCGACCGGGACGAGCTGCGCGCGCCGCCGCTGCTCGGCCGCCGCAACGGGAGGCGTTCCGTGCCGCCGCCGACCCACGGCAAGCTGAACGGATCGGCCTCGCTGAAAGACAAGGTGGAGGATCTCGAGAAGTCGGTTATCATGAACTGCCTGGAGAGGAACGACGGAAACATCAGTCGTGTCGCCAGCGAGCTCGGTCTCTCGCGGGTAGGGCTCAGGAACAAGCTGACCAGGTATGATCTGAGAAAAAATGCCAAAGGCGACGCATTCTCCTGAAGCGAGTGAGGCGGATTCGCTACTCAAGCTGGTCACCAGCGGCGGCGCGATCGAGTTCGACCGCGAGCGCGAAGGCGCCTGGATCGAAGTCATCCGCAAGATGGACGAGGTCTATTCGGACCTGTTGCGCTATGAGGTCGACCTCGAGCACAAGAACGCGGAGCTCGAGGAGGCGCAGGCCTTCGTCACCAACGTCATCGAATCGGTCTCGGACATCCTGATCGTCTGCGACGCCAAGGGAATGGTGCAGCAGGTCAATTCCGCGTTCCAGCATGCGCTCGGCCGCAGTGTCGGGGAGGTGGTCGGCAGGAACATTGCCGACGTCATCGATGGCGCCGACGGCGCCAAGCTGCTGCCGCTGTTGAAGCCGCGTGGTACGCCGGACGTCGTCGACGGTGAATTGCGGTTCGCGACCGACGACGGCAGCACCGATCTGTTCGCAATCAACAGCTCGCCGCGCCACGATCATCGCGGCCGCTTTATCGGCGTGGTGCTGACGGGGCGGCCGATCGGCGAGCTGCGCCGCGCCTATGAGGCGCTGCACAAGGCCCATCACGAATTGCAGCGCGCCCAGCGGCAACTGGTCGAGCAGGAGAAGATGGCGAGCCTCGGCCGTCTCGTCGCCGGCGTCGCGCACGAGCTGAACAATCCGATCAGCTTCGTCTACGGCAACATTCACACCTTGATCCGCTACCGCGCGGCCATCGTCGCCTATCTCGACGCGATCCACGGCAAGGGTCGGGCGAGCGACCTCGCCGCGCTCAAGAAG
The DNA here is from genome assembly GCF_058803975.1 of Bradyrhizobium sp. GW821-FHT13H06. Lineage (NCBI taxonomy): Bacteria > Pseudomonadati > Pseudomonadota > Alphaproteobacteria > Hyphomicrobiales > Nitrobacteraceae > Bradyrhizobium > Bradyrhizobium sp. GW821-FHT13H06. The sequence goes on from NZ_JBXAPN010000008.1 coordinate 139,732, forward strand.
AGCCTGCGCATCGACGAGGTCATGGAGGATTTCGGCCCGCTGATCGAGGGCACCATGGAGGGGGCGGTCCGGATCAGCGAGATCGTGAAGAATCTGCGCCGACTCTCCTTCAGCAAGCTCGGCGAGGTCGAGCGTGTCAATATCGAGCGTTTGATCAACACCGCAGTGATGTGGGCCGTCCGCACCAAGCAGGTGCGGATCGACCTGCAGATGGAGCTCGAGCCGGAACTCTGGATCTCCGGCAACGAAGGACAGTTGCACCAGGTCATCGTCAATCTCGTCGAGAACGCGATCGACGCGATGCGCGGCACCGAATTGCCGCGGCTGGTCGTTTCGGCGGCGCGCAAGGGTAACGAGATCCTGTTCCGGATTTCGGACAACGGTCCGGGAATCGACAAGGATCACATCAGCCACATCTTCGAGCCGTTCTTCACGACCAAGCGAGTCGGCGAGGGCACGGGGCTCGGCCTCTGGATCAGTTACGGCATTGTGCGCGAGCACGGCGGCGAGCTTCTCGCCGCGAATGATCCGGACGGCGGCGCGACGTTCTCTTTTGCTTTGCCGGCAGCGTAGACCGGCGCCGCCTCTTCGACACCGGCGTCTACTGTGGGTCGATTGCGGCCGTCTTGATGATCCGTCCCCCACTTGCCGATCTCGGCTTTCAGAAAGGCTTCACGCGCAGATCGCGGTGACCTCGCGCGGGCTCTTGTTGATCCGCTTCGGCTGCGACATCGAGGTGATCGCAGCAGCGGGCAGGGAGCACGGCGGGTCGCTCGGCTCACTGGCGTGGTGCCGTGGATCTGGCACGTGCGGTTCTGAGATTGCGACATCATCCCAATGCGGGGGATTGGCGATTGTCTTGGCCGGTCTGTCCAGAGGCTTGGGCTATGCGCGACGCGCCGGAGCGACGAAGTATGGACCGACGCCCACTCGAGCCTCGGAGACGGACAATGGAAGCTGGCATCGCAACCACATTCGAGCAGACTGACTTCGCGGGGATCAGCACCGGGATCATCAATTCCAGCACAAGCCCATTCACGATTCTGGACATGACGATCAAACCAGGCTTTGGCGCACCGGCCCATATTTCCGCGTCCGAGGACAAGGTGTTCGTCGTTATCGAGGGAACGCTGAAATATCTCATCGGCGACCAGACCGAAGTCGTGGAGCCCGGGGCACGCGTGCAGGTTCCCAAAGGCATGGTTCATGGATTCACGAATGTCGGCTCCCGTGATGCGCGCCACATCTTGGTCTCGACGCCGCGAAAGCACGAGGAATTCTTTCGCGATCTCCGCGACATCCCTGAACCACGGGAGCAGAATATGAATCTCCTGCCTGGTATCGCCCAACGGCACGATCAAATGATCGTCGGACCCCTGCCATAGCGTTCGCTCCTTGCGGCACCCGGCTTCTGAAGGGTCATATCGACCGACAGATCGAGCGAGGGATCGGGTCGAACGATGGTGGGGCGGTCCCCGATCCCCGGATGTCTCATCCCTGGCTGTGACCAACCCATCTTCCGACGGGCGTTCGTGAAAACGAGGATGTGAAGAAGGGGACAGCGCCCGATATCGTACTATCGCGCCATAGATGCTGACTCTCAAACACTCCCGATCCCGCCCATCCATACTCCGGGATGGCCGCCGGAGCGCTCATCGCTGGCTTCCGGAGGCGGCACGCCCTTTTGCTCGTGATCCTATCAAACATCATGGCTCGCTGAGGGCGCGCTGATGGATCTCAACGCGGTAAATGCGCAAGGTCAGAGGTCGCTTTCGTTGGCGAAGCGCGGCGGCTCTTGCGAACGCTCGGAACATTTCCCGGCGTCGGTGAACGGAGCCGGGCTGACCATGGGCGGGCGGCCGCATCGAGGGTTCGTCAGGCGCGACGAGACGCCGTCGTTGCAGGGGACGGCCGTCTCATTCGGCGGCCGGCGGCGGCGATGGTCTCCATCTCGTCGACGAGGCAGGACCGATCGATATCGACCTTGATGGCCTCGCCGAGGAAGCGAGCCGTCGTCGTGAATTGCGGCTCGGCGATCAGCCGGTCCACGGCCGCGGCGATCTCCATCTGCGAGGCCGTTGGAGGCAATCGAAGCCCGGCGCCCTTGGCCTCGACCCGCGCCGCGTTCGCAGCCTGATCCCGCCCCATCGGAAGAACGAGCTGCGGCAAGCCGTTGAGGAGCGAACGGGTGACGGTTCCGTGGCCGCCTTGCGACACCACCGCAGAAACGTCTTGCATGATCAGGTCATGGGGAGCGCCGCTCATCAATTGCACGTTCTGCGGAGCCCGCAGATCTGTAACCTTCAGATTGGGGCCAGTGGTCGCGATGGCATCGATATCGAGCATACCCATCGCGTTGACGACGCGTTGAAAGAGGTCGCGCTGGCCTTGCGCGCCGGTGCTGCAAGCGATCAAGACGCGGCGGCGCCCCGATCGCACGGACGATGCTGGCCCGGTGGCCGCTTGCTGCGAACTGGGCGTGCCTTTGGACCAGTTCGGCACGTCGAGCAGCGGTCCGACATACCGGAAATTGTGCGGCAGAGCATCAGCCTGAAAGTCGAACGCCCGACTGGTCGCGAGCAGGAGCCGGTCAGCCCGATCGAACAGGTGCATGACATCCGCGAGCGGGGCGAGTCCCAGATCGACGCGGGCCCGGTTGAGAAGGGGGAGAAACGAATTCAGCATCCGGGACACGGCGGCATTGGCCACGTCGACTTCGGCTCGCTCTTGCGGAGTTTTCGGCTGGCCCAACCCGCTCGTGGCCGGCGGCATTCCCGGCAGGGTCCGCAGGCTGACATGGGGGGATAGAAGAGCGAGGGGCACGTCCGATGCCTCCGCTCCGAGCGCGGCGCCGAACAACAAGTCGACGCTGAGAACCGCATCCGTCGGCACGCGGCGAATTTCGTCACGGATATCGGCCGCATAGGCCGAGCAAGGATCGAATACCACGCGGCGTATCCATTGCAGCATGTCCGAGAAATCTGTCGGATCGGCGGCCTCTCCCGTCGGGGCGCGGCGCCATGTCACGAATTCGAAGTCGGCGCTCTCGACTTCGGCACGCATTGCCGGATCCGCCATCACCCGGACATGATGACCATTCCGGCGCAGCTTCCGTCCCGCAGTCAGGAGAGGGCTGAGATTTCCCAATGTGCCCCACGATGCCAGCAGAAAATGGTAGAACATTCCAGAAGCCTCATCATGTCGCGAAACTCACTGACGCAATCGTTCCTTTCGCGACTGGAGCAGGCGTTGGGACAATTGCTTGACCGCGGGTGTAGCCGCGCTGGCGCCAACGATGGGGCAATGCTGCTACCGAATGATGTCTGGTCGAGACGAAATGGTTACCTCTGTAAGAATGGCGCGCGCGATCATGTGCAGCGTTCACCGCGGCTACCGCTCGGCGATCGCTGTCACAGTTTCGTGCGAATTAATTGATCCGCATGGCTGCTCCTGCAGGAGGAAACAATGGCGTTGAACGCGGCGAAAGAAGGTGTTTCTTACGCGAGCCCAAGCGGCGGGCTAGTCACGAGCCGCCGCCTTTAGGCATGATCAGCAGCCGCCAGATGATCAGCTTGCGGTCGATTTCGGCGTCGAGCCGGCGCGCATCAGCCGCTCGATCGTCTATCATTGCAGACGACGGTCGGCGGGACGCGCGACCAGGAAATACAGGACGAGCGCGAGGAGCGCGGACGCAGCCATGACCGCCGTCGTCGAGAGCGCGGTCCGGCCGTCGAAGCAAGCCGCCACCAGTCCGCTCGATATGGCACCGGCGATTAGCTGGATGCTTCCGGCAGCAGCGCTGACGGCGCCGGCGATGTCGGGAAAGTGCTGCATCGTCGCGCTCACCACGTTCGGCACGCTGAGTCCGAAGCCGAGCGCCACCGCCATCAGCAGCGCGGTGACAGGCACCGTGGGCATCCAGCCGGTCAATGTCATCGCGAGCAGGACGACGCTGGCCGCCGACGACAGCGTCAGCCCCGTGGCAAGCATGCATGCCGAAGATATCCCGCGCCGGCCGAGCTGTCCGTCGAGGAAGGCGCCGCCCATCACGGACGCCGAGCAGGCGCTGAAGATCAGGCCGAACTGCTCGGGCGAGAGCCCGATGGCCCCGACGAAGAAGAGCGAGGCGCCGGTGACGTAGGCAAACACCATCGCGCCGCCCGCTGCACCGACCAGGATGTAGGGGAGCGAAACCGGATGCGTCAGGACGCGGCGATAGCTGTCAATCACGGCCGCGGGCACCAGGCGGGCGGATGGCGCGATGGTCGCACTTTCAGCGAAGCGAAACATCACCACCACCAGCAGCGCGAAACCCATCGCGGCCTGGGTCGCATAGATCGATTGCCAGCCGGCAGCCGCCAGCAGGGCAGCGCCCGCCGTCGGCGCGATCAGGGTCGCAACGTTGACTGTGACCATGACGTTGGCGATCCTGCCTCGTGCCGCGGTGCCGTCGAAGAGGTCGCGTATGATGGCAAAGGTGGTTGCGGTTGCGGCGGCGCCGATACCTTGAATGAAACGGCACACCAGCAGAACCGGCAGCGAGGAAGCAAGCGCGCAGCCGAAACTGGCGGCGACGAACAGCGCGAGGCCGAATGCCAGGATCGGCTTGCGGCCAAGGCGGTCGGAGGCGGGTCCATAGATCAGCGGCGCTGTTGCTAGGCTGAGCATGAAGGCACTCGTCGTCAACCCGACGTCTGACGCGCTCACGCCAAACGTGGAGCCGGTGGCCGCCAGTGCCGGCAGATTGATGTCGATGCCGGAATATGGCACGGCCGCCAGCAGCCCGAGCAGCACCATGAAGGCGAAGGATTCAGGCTTGATGCGCATGAACGAACTTCCGATGGCTTCCGACGAACACTGATGGAACGACGGAGGACGGTCGCACCGCCCTCCATGGCTCAGTTCGGCAATCGGATCATCCGCGCCGCCCGGCGCGCCGGCCCCGGCTCGGCACGGCCGCGCGGAGGCGTAACAGCTTGGTCTGGTCGGTAACGAGTTCGCCGATGATCCGGAGAATTTCCGTCCGCGTATCGATTCCTGCGTACTCGTCCGCGATCTGCGACGCGCGCAATCGATAGCGCGGCTGGTCGAGCACCGTCCGCACCGCCTCGCGCAAGGCTTCCGGCGTCGGCTCGTTGGTCGCGAGGTCGATGCCGACGCCGGACCATGCGACCCGCGCGTTGACGTCGGCCTTGTCTTCGGTCAGTCCCGCGGTAACCAGGGGAATGCCGAAGCTCATGGCCGGGTTGACGCTGCCATAGCCGCCGTTGGTGACGAGCACGTCGACCTTCGGCAGCAGCCATTCGAACGGCAAATAGCTAGCGACGCGGGCGTTCGACGGCACCTTGCCGGGAATGGCGTCGACTGGACGGCCGCCTGCCGTCGCGATCACCAGGATGTCGGGCTCGTCGGCGAGCGCCGCCAGCGTCGGGGCGACCAGCAGATTGAGGTTGTGATTGGCCACCGTGCCCTGCGTCACGAGCACGACCTTGCGCGAGCCGTCGAGGTCCTCGGCCCAGGCCGGCGGCGAGACCTGGTTGGTAATGATCGGAGGCGTGCCGACGAAATTCACCGAAGACGGCATGTCGCGTGGAAATTCGAAAGTCGGCACCGACAATTGCAGATAAGAATCTGCGAGAGCGACCACGGAATGGAATAGCGGCATTGCTATCGGCCCGACCCCGAGCCCCTTCAAGGCGCGGTTCAGGCGCAACAATACCGGCTGATCGACCGTCGCGTCATAGTCCCGCGCCAGGGCCGCATACCGATCGCGGTCCTCGTCGGTCCTTGCCGGCGGCAAGCCGAGAAAATTGGGCGCGCCGTCCTCGCGCGCCCAATGCAGAATCGACGTGCCGCAGAGCGCGACGGGAGGCCGATGCGATCGCGGTCCGAGCAGGATCGGCAGTATGCCGAAGAACATGTCGTCGGCGACAATGATGTCCGCCGGAAATTGCCGCAACGCCTCCAGCAGCCCCTGGTGCTGGGCCGGAATGGCGTCGACGAAGATGCGCTCGCAAACAACACGAAGCCACTCCGGCCCCGGGGGAATGGTCTTGAGTTCGGGGACCAACGAGAAGACGTCGTTCGGATCGAAGTCCGCGCCCTCGGGAAGAGGAAAGAACCTGACCCCGTTGGCTTCGACGCGGGCACGAAAGGCGGTGCCTGTCACAAGGGCAATCTCGTGGCCTTCGGCAGTCAGGATCTGCGTGATCGCCAGCAGTGGATTGAGATGGCCCGTCGCAGGTGTCGAAGCGATAAGAATCTTCATGGGAGCTGACCTCTTGATGGATCGGTGCACGGTCGCAACAGGGCGGCCGAGCGATTGCGCAGAGCGCAGAGCGAGTTGACGGGATCGCCGTTACACCAATGCTTCCGCCGGCCATCGAATGGTTACATCGGTAACGCAACGTGGCGTGACCGAGGCTGGCGTCACGCGGGCGGCAATGGAGTCGCCGCGCCTTCCGGCACTGTAGATCCGTGCCAAACGCGGCCGGCGGATTGCAACTGTAGCCTCTTTGCCGATGACGGTGATCTCGGTGTAACGGCCGGCCCGCACATAGGCTCCCACGAACAATGCGTGGGAGATCTACGATGAAGTCGCATTCTCGCAGTATGGTCCGGCTTGTCCGCCCGGTTGACGGGGAGCTCGATGGCCAAGATTTGGCCGCATGGCCCGATGACCGCGGTACGGCTGGTCTCGGTGCTGGCCGTAGCGGGAGGCAGGAGCTCGCGGACACTGGTTCGCATCCGGCGCCGGCTGAAGCCGCGCCGGACCGGGTCGGCATGTTGTGGTCGGTGATCTTGTCCTTCATGGAAGGGTTTGTGCTCTATGGTGCAGCGTTGCATCCGGCCGCGGCCATGCCGGCTCACGCGATACTGGCGGCACGAAATGACTGGGCGACGGACCGGCAGATCAGTGAACCGGCAGAGCCGGTGCGCAGCAGTGGTGGCGATGGCGCCGAGCGCAACGGCGACGCCGTCAAATGCGGCGGCGTCCTGCCGCGCGACGCGCAACCCGCGCGACGTTGGAATTGGCTGCGTTCGACCGGTGGGATGCTGACGGTCTTGCTGTCGCATTTGCGTCGAGAGCGGGAGATCAGAAGAACTGTTGCCGCTCTGATGGAGCTCGACGACCGGACGTTGCGCGATCTCGGAATCCACGGCCGTTCGGAGATCGAATGGGCAGTGCGGTACTTCCATGATTGCTGAGGCGGGCGATCTTGCCATCGCCAGACTGAACCTGGGTCGCGCCGCGCTGACAGGCAGGCGATCGCGCGGCCGTCCGTTACGATTGCAACGAATTTCGACTGTCCGGCAATCGAGACGTAACGCGCCAGGCCTAGGGAGGAGAAATCGCAGTCAAGGACAAGAGAACCCCAATGGCAGAAGTTGTCGGCGCCGACGATCGGGCAGCTCTCGCCGCTGTTGAGGACCTGCCCATGCTCAGTGCGGCAGACCTCGACGCGGATCCTCACGGAATGTTCCGCAAGTATCGTGCCGCCTATCCCTTTGTCAGGCACGAGACGGGAGGTTACCTCGTGCTCCGCCATGCCGACATTGAGCGGCTTGGCAGTGATGTCCGTATAGCAGCATCCGAAACCGCCCACCCGGAGTTGTTCGGTGTCACGGAGGGAGCGCTGTTTGACCTCTTCGCGCACGGAATGCTCACCGCGAACGGTGCCGTTCACCGCCGCCGGCGCTCACCGTTCTCCAGAAGCTTTGCGGCCCGTGTGATGGCCGATCTGCGGCCGCACATACGACGCTCCTCGGAGCAGCTGATCGAGAGCTGGTATGCCGATGGTCAGGTCGAATTTGTCGGTCGGTTCGCAGCTCAGCTTCCCGCCCAGGTCATTGGCGATCTGCTCGGCCTGCCGCGAACCGATATCCCATCCTTTACAGAACTCGTCTACGCGGTGACTCGATTCCTCAGCGCCAGCATATTGCCGGACGATATCCCCGAATCGGAGGTGGCGTGCCGACAGTTGCGCGCCTACGTGGAGAAGACGATCGAAGATCGGCGGCGCGCCCCTCGGGACGATTTCCTCTCGGATTTCCTTGGAAAGGCCGACGCAGCAGGTGAGTTGTCACCTCTCGAGATCATATTCCAGATCGTGCAGTTGATCGTCGGCGGCACCGACACGACTCGCGTCGCCATCGTCATGCAATTGGCGCTTCTGCTCCAGCACCGGGAGCAATGGGAGGCGGTATGTCGCGATCCCTCATTGATTCCGGGGGCAGTTGCGGAGGCGATGCGATTCGAGCCGAGCGTGGCATCGTTCATCAGGGTGACGGCTGAAGACATCGAGGTTGGCGGCGCTGTGCTCCCGGCACGGCAACTCGTCATCCTGTCGACCATGTCCGCCGCGCGTGACGAAGAGGCCTATGAACGGCCCGACGTCTTCGACATCCGTCGAACCGACCAACCACGGTTGCTGCCCGCCTTCGGAGCCGGTGCCCATCGTTGTATCGGCGAAGCGCTGGCGCGGATCGAGCTCGAGGAGAGCCTGGCGGCGCTCGCGGCCCGCATTCCTCAGCTCCGATTGGATGATGCGCCAGCGATCAGGGGGCACAGCGGCATCCGTCGCCTCGACACCATGCGAATATCCTGGCGGCGGTGACACCGGACGAGGCCGCGCACGGCGAAGGGCCTGCCTCCCAGAGGCGCGGGGATCCAAAACCAGTGCCGAGAGCTCCTCTGATGCGGCGCGACAGATGAGGGCGGTCGGCCCGCGCTCGTCCACGCCGTGGAGGACAGGGGGCAAGTCAAGTGATGAGTGTTCACAGGAGCAAGGGCACCGCCCGCCCTTGCTTCCGCAACGATGCGGATCGGCGGCTTCAGGCGTGGCTACGGTCTGCATTGGAAAGCAGCAGGCGAACGCGAAGACCCCTCGGTTCATTGTCGAGCAGCAGCAGCCTTCCGCCATGCGCGGTCACGATCGCCTGCGTGATCGAGAGGCCGAGGCCAAATCCCGCCGTTTCGTCCATGGTGCGGGCTTCCTCTCCTCGCACGAAGGGTTCCAGCATCGCCGCCTTCCTCTCATCGGGTATTCCAGGGCCGTCGTCGACGACGTCGATGACGATCTGGTTTCCGGAGATCAGGAGCTCGACGCCGACTTCGGTTCCGAAGCGTGTGGCGTTCTCGACCAGGTTTGTGACCGCGCGGATGATCTCGTCCGGCCGGACGATGAATGCGGCTCTGTCCGGACCAAGATAGTGCACCGCGTAGCCGCTATCGGAGAACTGGTCGCAAACCATCTGGAGCAGCGCGGCAACGTCGACCAGTGTCGGTCTGGCAGCACTTTCACTGCGCAGCAGCGAGAGCACCGACTCCAGCATCGACTGCATCTGATCGAGGTCGCGTACGGTCTGGGTGCGCTGTGCCGGATCCTCGATGTATTCCGAGCGTAGCCGCAGGCGCGTGATCGGGGTGCGCAGGTCGTGGCTGATGGCGGCCAGCATTCGAGTTCTATCGTTCATCAGTGCGGTGACGCGCTCGCGCATCCGGTTGAGCGCTCTCGCCGCGGATCGGATTTCCTCCGGACCGTTTTCAGGCAACGGCTCGGACGAGCGATTCAAGCTGAAGTCCTCCGCTGCGCGCGCGAAGGCCGACAGGGGCGAACTGAGCGCGCGGCCGGCCCAGACGCCGAGCAGCGTCACGCTTGCCACCAGGAACAGGAGCGTGCTCGTCCAGAGGCCGCTCACGAAGGCAGGCATCTTGAATGTCCCGATCGTCGCCTCGAGCACGTCGCCGTTTGCCAGATAGAACCAGAGGCGATTGTCTTCCGGTGTGGGACCGCGAATGAGATCGACCGGGCCTTCAATAGTCGAGGGGGTGGCCATGCGCGTCCGCTCCGGCAATGGAGCGGTGGAGGCGGAAACATCCTTTCTCAATTGCAGCTTCAGCGCCGGAAAGGTACGGCTGACGTTCTCGAGAACGACATCTCGCTGTTCCTGCGGCGTATTGACGATGATCCTCACAACCAGCTCGAACTGCTCCAAGGGGCTGTCCGTCAGAACGTTCGGCCGGTTGAGCAGAAAATATCCGGCAATCAGCAGATGGATCAGGATCAGTGATCCCAGAACCAGGGCCGCGATCTGGCCGCTGATTCGCCTGAAGCTGAACAGCGCGACGATGTCGGCGGCGCGTCTCATGCTTCCTCCACCACCGGCGTGAAGATGTAGCCGCCGGTGCGGACGGTCTTGATCACGGACGTGTCTTGGGTGCGGTCGAGCTTGCGGCGCAACCGGCTGACCAGCACGTCGATGCTGCGGCCGAAGCTGCCGCCGGGCCGGCCGCGCGTCACGCTCAGGAGATTGTCGCGGGTGAGGATGCGTCCGGCCCGTTCGCAGAAAGCCTGCAGCAGATCGAACTCGGCGCTGGTCAGCGGCACCTGCGCGCCCTCGGGGTCGCGCAACTCCCGCAAACGAAGATCGATGATCCAGCCCAGGAATTTCAGGCGTGTCGCCGCGCCGCCGGCGGCACGGCCGCTCGCCTGGCGGCGCAGCACAGCGTTGATCCTGGCGAGAAGCTCGCGCGGGTTGAACGGCTTCGGCAGATAGTCGTCTGCCCCCATCTCGAGACCGAGGATCCGGTCGAGATCCTCGCCCTTCGCGGTGAGGATGATGATCGGCGTCATGGATTCCATGCGCACGCGGCGGCAGAGGCTCAGACCGTCCTCGCCCGGCAGCATCAGGTCGAGCACGATCAGGTCCACCCGGTTCTGCGAGAGATGCCGGTCCATCTCCCTGCCGTTCGTGACCAGATGAACCTCGAACGAATGCTCCCGCAGATAGCGCGCGATGAGGTCGCGGGTCTGCCGGTCATCCTCGACGATCAGGATGTTCTGGGTGCCGTTGGTCATGTTTGAGATCGCATCGGGGCTGCCGATCGTTGGTCGATTTGCGGACGATTGTCTCGCCCGAAGAACTACGGTCATGTCTGCAATCCTACGGTCAGTCACGGCTCAACGCCACCACGGGATCCAGGAAGGCGGCACGGCGGGCGGGGAAGAAGCCGAAGGCCACCCCGATCCCGGTCGAGGTCAGGAATGCCGCGCCGATCGAGAACGTCGAATAGCTGACCTCAAAGCCGGGCACGGCAAGGTTGATGGCAAGGCCGAGCAGCATCGCGACGAGAATGCCGGCGATGCCGCCGATCGACGAAATCAGGGTCGCCTCCACCAGGAACTGCTGGAGGATGTCGCTGCGCCTGGCGCCGACCGCCATGCGCACGCCGATTTCGTTGATTCGCTCGGAGACGGACACCAGCATGATGTTCATCACGCCGATGCCGCCGACGACCAGCGAGATCACCGCGATCGCCGCCACGAGGAACGCCAGGGTCTGCGTCGTGCTGGTGATGGTGCGGCGGATGTCGTCGGTATTGAGGATGACGAAATCCCTGGTATTGTGCCGCTTCGTCAAGAGCGTGGTGACCGCATCCTGAGCCAGCGTGGTCGAGATCTCGTCGCTGATCCGGAGCAGGATGCTGCGAAGCGAGCGGTCGCCCGTGAACTGCGCCTGTACGGTGGTGTAGGGAAGATAGACCGAGAGATTCTGGTTCGAGCCGAAGCCGCCCTGCTGCTGGGCGATGACGCCGACGATGCGGCAGGGCACCTTGCCGAGCCAGATGACGCGGCCGATCCCCGAGGTCTGGTCGTCGGCGAAAAAGGTCTTGCGGGTGTTGTCGTCGATGACGGCTTGCCGCTCGATGTTGCGCACCGCGTCGGAGTCGAACAGGCGGCCTTTCGCCAGCTTGGCGCCCTTGACCTGGAAATAGCTCTCGCCGACGCCGTTCACGAGCACGTTGGACTCGCTGCCGCGATAGCGCACCGTCGTGCTGGTCGACACCGTCGGGGTGACACCGGCAATGAATTCCTGCCGGCCGAGCGCGCGGGCATCGTCCAGCACGAGGGTCTTGATCTTGCCGGCGCGCGCGTCACCAAAATCCTTGCCCGGAAACACCTCGATCGTGTTGGTGCCGAGATTCGAGATGTCCGACAGCACCTTGCGCTGTGAGGCGTTGCCGAGCGCAACCACGGAGGACACTGCCGCGATGCCGATGATGATTCCGAGCATGGTCAGGAAGGCGCGCAGCCGGTGCGCGGCCATCGCCACCAGCGCCATCCGCGTGGCTTCCCGCAGGCGCCGCAGCGCGCCGGGCCAGCCGGGGCTGCTATCCCATGCGGCACGAGCCGCCGCAACAGGCGGCGCCGATGCGCCCGCGGTCTCGGTGCGGCGATCGGAAACGATCCTGCCGTCGCGCAGCTCGATGATGCGCTCGGCCCGCGCGGCGACGTCGGCATCGTGGGTAACGATGATGATCGTCCGTCCCTCGCCGTGCAGCTCCTTCAGGATCTTCAGGACCTCCTCGCCGCTGCGCCGGTCGAGCGCGCCGGTCGGCTCGTCCGCCAGGATGACTTCGGCGCCGTTGATCAGCGCCCGTGCGATCGAGACGCGCTGCTGCTGGCCGCCCGATAGCTGGTTCGGGCGGTGGCCGCGCCGGTCGTCCACGGCAAGCCTTGCGAGCAGCTGCTCTGCGCGCGTGCGGCGCTCCCGGGCTTTCATCCCGGCATAGATCGCCGGGATCTCGACGTTCTCGGCCGCGGAGAGGTCGCCGAGCAAATGATAGCGCTGGAAGATGAAGCCGAAATGCTCGCGCCGCAGTGCCGCCAGCTCGTCTGCGTCGAGTTCGGAGGCGTTCTTGCCGGCGACGCGATAGGTGCCGGAGGTCGGGCGGTCGAGGCAGCCAAGGATGTTGAGCAGCGTCGATTTGCCCGATCCGGACGAGCCGATGATCGCCACCATCTCGCCGGGCTGGATGCGCAGCGACAAATCGTCGAGCGCAACCACGCGCGTGTCGCCGGCTGAGAATTCCCGCCTGACGTTCTCGAGAGCGATGATCGGATCGGCCATCTCAGGGACCTCCCGGCGTGCCGCCGGGCATGCTGCGCGATGCGGTCTGCTCGCTGGCTTCTCCGGTGACGACCCGGTCGCCCTCATCGAGGCCGGACCTGATCTCGACCGTGGTGCGGTCATTGAGGCCGGTCTTGACCTCGCGCTCGCGCACGTCACCCGACGCATCGAGGGTGCGGACGGTGCTGCGGCCGTCGGATTTCCGCATCAGCGCGAGCGCGGGGATGACCTTCACGCGCTTGGCCTCACCGGTGATGATGTGCACCTCGGCGGTCATGTAGGTCCGCAGCGAAAGGTCCTTGTTGGGGACGTTGAAGACGCCGATGTAGTAGATGGCGGTGCTGGTGGAGCTCGATGAACTCGAACTCGTGCTCGAACTCGACGTGGTGGTCGAGGAGAAGCTGGCGTCGCTCTTGATCGATTCGGGCGCCGGCTCGATCTGTTCCAGCCTGGACTCGTAGCGATGGTCCTGGTCGCCGAGGATGGTGAAATACAGCGCCTGGCCCGGCTTGACCTTGACGATGTCGGCCTCGGAGATCTCCGCCCGCACCGTCATGGTCTCGAGCTGGCCGAGCACGACGATGGTCGGGGCGGACTGTACCGCGTTGACCGTCTGTCCCTCCTGCACCACGGTGGCGAGCACCGTGCCGTCGATGGGCGCGGTGATCCTGGTGTAGTCGAGGTTGACCCGCGCCGTCTCGACGCTGGCTTCGGCTCCCACGATCAGAGCTTCGAGCGCGGCAATCTGGGCGCGGGTCTGCCGCACCGTCGAATCCGCGCTGTCGAAATCGCTGCGCGAGGTGGCGCGCTGCGCCAGTGTCGCCTGCTGCCGCGCGAGGTTGGCTTCCGCCAGCACCAACGCGGCTTCCTTCTCGAGTTTCTGAGCGCGGTAGTTCTTGAGCGAAGCTTCCGAACTGCGCAGATCGTTCTGCTTGGTGACGGGGTCGATCTGGGCGATGACGTCGCCGGCCTTGACCGTGTCGCCGACGCGGACATTGAGGGCGGTGATCCGGCCCGACACCTGCGCGCCGACGGCAGTCAGGCGTGCCGGCTTGAGCGTGCCGCTGGCGAGCACCTCCTCGCGCAGATCGCTGACGGTGACCGGCGCGGTGATATAGGACTGTGCCTTGCTCGACGTCGCCGGAAAGCGCATGGCGGCCACCACCCCGGTTGCCACGACGGCAACCACCGCGGCGGCAATCTTCACGCGCTTGGCGGTGATGATATCAGTCACTTCACCGTCTCCCGGAAGTGTGGTCCTGTATTGGTGTCCACGATGATCGGCGTCGATGTGTCGACCGGATCGGACCAGCCGCCGCCGAGCGCCTTCGCGAGCGAAATGTAATCCTTGGCCGCGGACACCTTGCTCTGGATCAGCGAATCCTCAGCCGAGTAGAGAGAGCGTTCGGCGTCCAGCACGTCGATGAAGCTGGCGCTGCCGGTCTCGAACAGCGATCGCGACAGCCGGGCGGCCTCGCGATAGTTCTTTGCTGCCTCGGCCAGCTTGACCCCGCGAACGCGCTCCTGCGAAATCGACACCAGCGCGTTCTCGACGTCTTCAAAGGCGGTGAGCAGGGTCGAATGGAACGTCGCGAACGCCTGGTCGCGTTGTGCTTCGGCGATCTTGACGGTCGCCAGGCGCTTGCCCGCGTCGAACACCGGCACCGTGACCGAGGGGCCCACCGACCAGCTCACGTTGGAATATTTTGCGAGATCGCCGGCGCGCAGCGCAGAGGTGCCGACCGAGCCGGTCAGCGACACCGCAGGATAGCGGTCGGCCTCGGCCGCGCCGATCTTGGCGGTAGCCTGGGCGAGCTTGCGCTCGGCGCTGGCGACGTCGGGGCGGCTCATGAGGAGATCGGCGGGCAGGCCCGTGGGCAGCGGCATGCGCGGTGCAGGCACGGGCGCGGACCGTGCCATCAGCGAAGCGACGCCGTCAGGCGGTCGTCCGAGCAGGATGCCGAGCCGGTGAATGTCGGCCGCGAGCGCCGCCTGATAGGTCGGAACGTTCGCCTCCGTGCTCGCCGCTTGTGCGGTCGCCTTGGCGAGATCGACGGCGTTGCCGCTGCCGGCCTCGTATTTGCTGCGGGTGAGCTTTTCGGTGTCGCGCTGCGAGACCGATGTTCGCTGCGCCAGCGCGATCCGCGCCTGGTAGCCGCGCGCCTCCACGTAATAGGCGGCAACGTCGCCGATCAGCGTGACGAGGCTGTCGCGCAGATCCTCCTCTGCCGATTGCTGCCCGCGCACCGCTGCCTCGATGCTCCGTTGCGTGCCGCCGAACAGGTCGAGCTCCCAGCTCGAATCGAAGCTCGCCTGGTGCAGCGCGTAGGGCGCTGTGTCGACAACGGCCGAGGCGGAGCCCGCGCTGGTCTTGTTGTTGGTCACCGAGGCCGAGCCGCTGACGGAGGGAAACAGGCCGGCGCCGGTCTGTTGCACCGTTGCGCGCGCCTCGCGCACGACCGCCTTGGCCTTGGCGACATCGGGGTTGGCATCGACCGCCTGTTCGATCAGCTGGTTGAGCAGGGGGTCGCGCAGCCGCAGCCACCAGCGATCCAGCGTGCCGGCTTGCCGCCGGGACGTGGGTCGCACGCTCCAGTGCGACGGCATGTCCAGCCCGGGCGGCCCGGCATAATCCGGCCCGACGGCGCAGCCAGCCAATGTGGCACCCAGCATCAGCGCGACGCAGGCCGATCCGGCGCGCGACAGGCCGGCGCGCAGTGGGGGCGGCGTCGGGTGATGGTTCTCCTCTGTGGATGGCGTGAGAACTGCGGCGAACAAGTGTGACGGCATCAAATCGGTTGAGATCCATGGGCCTGGCCGCGGGACGTGCGGTGCCCATGGCCTTCGGAAGGGTACGACGAACAGGGCCCACTAGCCGCGCGATCGTGGCCTTTCGGCAGCCGGAATGTTGCTGGATGTAAACAGATGTTGCGGGGCATCTCGGGCCCGCCGCACGGTGCCTGCCGGGCCAGACATCGACCCTGTTTTGCCGCTGCGTCAAGCCCTCCTTGCAAAAATATTCCACTTTACCGAAATTCGGATTTGACGTATGTGTCACCCATCCCGGCTCATCCTTGAGGGGCGGTCGTGTGGTCGTCATTGTCGCGAGCCGGGCTTGCGGTGGACGCGGCAGCGTCGTGCACGAGAGTCAGGGCGGGGCGGATTGCTCTCCGTGAGCCCGAAGCTGCGTGCGGACGAGCGGCGCTGTCAGGTTCGTCGTGCCAGCATTTCGGCGGCAAAGTGCACAACGCCGTCGAACCCTGTGGCGCCAACGAACCGCGCGTGCGGCAAAACCGTGTGGTCCTGGCCGTCGTTGCTACGGTCAAGCTCTTGCGGAGGCGGCAGTCGCGTCAACCGGCGCGGTGCCGGTGAATTCCGCGGGAGTGAGGGAGGCCAGAACGAACTCGGCTCCCGGGAGAGCACGGCATAAGCCGTCCGACCATCGCGCAGGGAAGGCCGTGTGTTGGGCTTCACCTGTATGCTGCTGTGCGGTTTTCTGCGTGTGCTCTATGCGCAGCAGACCGCGGGTGCCGCCGGCACTCGGCCTTCCCTGCGCCCTCTTGGCTCGAGAGGGTGGAACGACGAAGCAAAGCTCGGGCGGAATGAGCTGCGAGGATGCGAAGCCGTGTCTGCGATACAACATGCGTGTTGGAAGAGCGGCACCGCCGCCTCATTCTCTCATTGCGAGCGCAGCGAAGCAATCCAGAATCCCTCCGCGGTGACAGCCTGGATTGCTTCGCTGCGCTCGCAATGACGACGTCGACAGAGCGTGCGCCATACTCCATTCTCGTGCCCCGGACGCAGCGCAGCGCTCCTTCAGCGGTGCGCTGCAGAGCCGGGGTCCACGTCGCCGCGCCGTGCCGCCTGGCCCTGGGTCCCGGCTCTGCGCCGCAACGCATGCGCGTTGCGGCTTGTCCGGGACACCAGAGCGCCGGATCACCACGAAATCGGAATCCTCTGTGCAAATCCGCCCAGGTCCGAATCCGGGCTCAGCGGTTGACGGTCGAGCGGCCGGTTGTTGTTCCCGCGTGCGAACGAGGTGCCGGGCGGCAAGGCGTAGTCGGTGAACTTACGCTCCCCGGGAAGCACTTCGGTCCCGCCATCCAGCCACGACCGCTTGCTTACGTAGATGCGCGTATGCGGGCCGGACTGGTAGGACCGATTGGGCCCGTGCGGACCATACTCATAGACCACATCATGCGTCGCTTGCTGTCGATCGCGCTTGCGCGTGGCTGCGGCATGAGCGGTGAGGGTCGAGGTGAGGAGGACGACCAGCACCGTTCTGGTCATGACAAGCGTGTTCATCGGCAAATGCCCCGTGCGAATTCCTGATGCCGTCGCCTCTCGCACCGACTTCAAAGGCTGTAAAGAATTCAGGCGTTGCGGGATGTTGCTGCGCGCTTGCCTGGTCGGCCCGTACGAGACCGTCCGCACGTCGGCCGCTGGCCGCGGAAGGCTCGCGCGGTCGTCAGGGCGCCGTATTCGCGCGGCCGACCCGCCAATCAATTTCAACGACCGGAAACAGTACAGCAATCTCAAAGCCACATCGCGGCCACAGCCGTTTCGTTTCAGAGCAAGAGGTGCTCTTGAGGTGTGGAATGTCGGTGTTGCGGGGCTTGCTGATCGCGGTGGCGATGAGTGGTGTATCGATTGCGAGTTCAATTCCCGTCGTGCTGTTGCCGCAGCCGGCGGCTGCGCAGAGCGTGGAGACGATTGTGGTCGAAGGCAATCGCCGCGTGGCGGCCGAGACGGTCCGCTCGTATTTCAAACCCGGCCCCGGCGGTCGCCTCGATCAATCCGCCCTCGATGACGGACTCAAGGCGTTGATCGGGACAGGTCTGTTCCAGGACGTGAAGATCAGTCAGTCCGGCGGCCGCCTCGTGGTGTCGGTGACGGAAAATGCCGTGATCGGCCGCGTTGCCTTCGAGGGCAACAAGAAGATCAAGGACGAGCAACTTTCGGCCGAGATCCAGACCAAGCCGCGCGGGACCTTCTCGCGGGCGCTGGTACAATCCGACACGCTGCGTATCGCCGAGATCTATCGCCGGTCCGGCCGCTACGACGTGCGCGTCACGCCCGAAATCATCGAGCAGCCGAGCAATCGCGTCGATCTCATCTTCACGATCGAGGAGGGCGCCAAGACGCCGGTCAAGTCCGTCGAATTCATCGGCAACAGCGCCTTCTCGGCCTCGCGGTTGCGCGACATCATCAAGACGCATGAAAGCAATCTGCTCAGCTTTCTCGGCAGCAACGACATCTATGATCCCGACCGGGTCGAGGCCGACCGTGACCTGATCCGCCGCTTCTACCTCAAGAACGGCTTCGCCGACGTCCAGGTCGTCGCCGCGCTCACCGAATACGATCCCGAGAAAAAGGGCTTTCTCGTCACCTTCAAGATCGAGGAGGGCGCGCAGTATCGTGTCGGCGCGGTCGACTTCCGCTCGAGCATTCCGAACTTCGATCCATCCTCGCTGCGCGTCTATTCGCGCGTCCATGTCGGTTCGCTCTACAACGTCGAATCGGTCGAGAAGTCGACCGAAGACATGCAGATCGAGGCCTCGCGCCGCGGCTATGCCTTTGCCCTGGTTCGTCCCGGCGGCGACCGCAATTTCGAGGCGCGCACCGTCTCCGTCGTGTTCAGCGTCGACGAGGGCCCGCGAACCTATATCGAGCGCATCAACCTGCGCGGTAACACGCGCACGCGCGACTACGTGATCCGCCGCGAATTCGATCTCTCGGAGGGGGACGCCTACAACCGCGCGCTGGTCGACCGTGCCGAGCGGCGGCTGAAGAACCTCGACTATTTCAAGAGCGTGAAGATCACGGCCGAGCCGGGCTCGTCGAGCGACCGCGTCATCCTGATCGTGGACATGGAAGAGAAATCGACCGGCGACTTCTCGATCTCGGGCGGCTACTCCACCACCGACGGCGCGCTGGCCGAGGTGTCGGTCTCCGAGCGCAATCTGCTCGGCAAAGGGCTCTACGGCAAGGCGACCGTCAGCTACGGCCAGTATTCGCGCGGCATATCGCTGTCCTTCGTCGAGCCCTATCTGCTCGACTACCGCCTGGCGCTCGGATTCGACACCTATTGGCGCCAGCAATTGGCGAACAGCTACACGAGCTACGGCGTGACGACGCTGGGCTTTTCTCCGCGCCTGGGCTTTGCGTTGCGCGAGGATCTCTCACTCCAGCTCCGCTATTCGCTCTATCAGCAGAGCATCACGCTCGCCAGCGCCTACAACAATTGCAACAACAACGCATCGAACACGTCGCTGGCCTTCAATCCGACGCCGGCCTACATCAGGAGCGTTCTGGGCGGCGTGGACCCGACCAATTCCACGGATTCGGGCGTTTACGGATACGGCTGCTATGGCGACGGTGAGTCGAGTCTGCCGGTCCGGAGAGAGCTGGCGAACGGCGCGACCTGGACGTCGGCGCTCGGCTACACGCTGAACTACAACACGCTCGACAACACGAAGAATCCCACGGACGGGTTGCTGGTCGACTTCAAGCAGGATTTCGCGGGTGTCGGCGGTGACGTCACCTATCTGAAGACGGCGTTGGATACCAAATACTACACGGCGCTCGTGTCCGACATCGTCAGCGTGATCCATCTCCAGGGCGGTCTCCTCAGCAAGCTCGGCAACCAGGACCTGCGCATGCTGGATCACTTCCAGATGGGGCCGAACCTCGTGCGCGGCTTCGCGTCCAACGGTATCGGTCCGCGCGACATCACCTATTGGAGCCTGGGCTCGAGCGGCGATGCGCTCGGCGGCACGAAATACTGGGGCGCGTCGATGGAGTTGCAGATGCCGTTCTGGTTCCTGCCCAAGGAAGTCGGCCTGAAGGGCGCGGTCTACGCCGATGCCGGATCGCTCTGGGGCTACCAGGGGCCGACCTCCTGGTCGGCCACGGGCGAGGTCAACACCAAGGCCTGCCCGACCTGCGGACTGCAATACGACGACGGCAATCTGGTGCGGTCGTCCGTCGGCGTCGGCCTGATCTGGGCCTCGCCGTTCGGGCCGCTGCGCTTCGACTATGCCGTTCCGCTGACGAAAGGCAAATACGACACGGTTCAGGAGTTCAGGTTTGGGGGCGGCACTTCGTTCTAGTTGGGCGCCCGCCGCTGTGCGCGGCTGCGGCCTTCGTGCGGGGGCGCCGGACGATCGCGAGTGCGGCGCCGGAGCACAACCAGGTGCTCTCAGCAGCCTCGCTCCGTGCTCGCGGCGTTTAGTTCATCATCGCGGGCGCTGGACGCCAGTTTTCACTGGACTCGATGATGCCAGGGAGATCGACGGCCTCGCCGGCGATCATGCCCGACATCTGCCAGAACAGGTGCGCGAGGCGAGAGAACACCATCCGCTCGCGCTCGGCATCAGAGGTGCCGTCGGGAATCGTCACGGTCTCCAGGCCGACCACCTTCTTGAAATCCGGCCAGATCGTCATTGACTGCGCGATCACGGAATAGCAGCGCGGATCCTCGTCGCTCTCGTCGGGCGCCGGCGGCAGGCCCGGATATTGCGTCGGCGCGGCGTAGAATTTGTATGCACCATAGCCGAGCCGGAGCAGGAATTTTTCCGGGGCGGCGACGTCGGCGGCAAACGACACCAGCCGAGGCTCGCTCAGCACGTCGGCTTCGATCGCGCTGAGGTCGGACGCGCGCAGCGCCGAGCAGAAGGTGAGATCGCGATTGTGTTCGCGGAGCAGACTGGCCAGCGGCCGCTGCTGTTGCACGGTGTCGGTGAGCAGGATGATGGTCTTGAGCATCGTGAGGTGTCCGTCAGGGGAAGAGATGGCGGGCGGTCATGACCGCTTTGTCGGAAGCGTGGGTCGCAAAGAAGTCGTTGGCGATGCGCTGTCCCGGCGCGATCTCCAGGATGCGGCAGCGCGCCTGGGCGGCGGCTTCGCGGGCGGCGCCGACGTCGTCCTGCCAGGCGCAGAGGGACAGTTCGAGCCGGCCGTAGCCGCCGCAATTGGCGGCATAGGCGCCCGTCACGGCTTCCACGGTCGCAGCCACCGCGCCAGCGTCACTGGCGGAGACGTCCCGCAGGATCACGGCGATGCCGGGGCCGGTCTCGGCTTTCGAGGTCATGACCATGAAGGCGTCGCGAGCGCCGGTCCGTCCGGCGCGGCGGGCTGCGCGCGCGATGCCGGCAAAGCCGGGATCGGGACCGAGCTCCAGCGTCGTCGTTTGCTGGTCGTGCATGATCGTGGCACGCATCGCGCCGAGGTCACCCTGGAGCGCGTGGTAGGAGCGTGGCAGCCAGACGGTGTCGAGGGGCGCTTGCGAGGATGTCAGGCTCCAGGCCTGGTCGAGCAGATAGCCCTCCCAGATCGCAGGATAGGACGCGGCGAGCTGCTGCCAGGCGCGCAGCATCATCTCCGCAGCCTTGGTGCGGCCGAGATAGAGCGTGCGCGCCGACATCTCCCAGCGATTCCACTTGTGCAAGGCCACGTCGCAGCCGAGGAAGGACGGCAGCAGCGGCGCCTCGCGCACCACCGCGCCGGCTTCGACGAACAGAAGCGGCTCGCGGTACTTGTTCCACATCCGCATCATGAACTCGACCTTCTCGAAGCAGAGGATGCGGTCGCCGAGTTGGACCTCGATCGGCTCGATGTGGCAGGCGAGGTCAAACCGTTCGAGCGAATGCCGGAGCGCGAAGGCTGCTGTTGCGTCGCCGCCGCGCGGGTAGCAGGAGACGATCCGCGGACGGACGGTGGATGAATCGGGGGCGGCGAGGAACTTCGACCATCCGATCCCGCCCCACCACATTTCATGCGGGCCGTCCGCGCCGCAGGGGCCGACAGTGCCGAACTCGGTCAGCTTGGACTTGAGGAAGTCGAATCCGGGGTTCTCGCTTCTGGGAATGACGACGGCGCAGGCGGGCGTCAGCGAGCGGTAGAACAGCTCGGCGGCCGCACCGCTTGGCGGCTCCTTGAGGATGATGACGCCGCTCCGCCGGCACTCGCTGAAATCGTCGCGCGGCGCACCGTACTGCTTGAACAGCCAGTCCAGGCGGTCGCGCTGGGCCCGGCCGAGCCTCACGCCGCCGGACTGCAACAGCCGATCAAGGTCTTCGTCCGTCAATTCCGTACCCCCCGGTCTCAGCCCTGGACTTCAACGGTCGAGGCGATGCGATCAGGCGGGCTATTTGGGAGGGGCGCCAAGCGGCGTAATTGCCACGGAGTAGATCGCGATATCCTCGGTCATGGAGGCGACCGGGATCAGCAGGCAGCCATCCTCGCTTTCGGCGCGATAATGGTCGCCGTTCCGCTCTATCCCGGCGAAGACCAGGCTCTCGGCCGCGATGCCGACCACGCTCTGGCTTTCCGCGGCGTCGCGGACATCGGCGGCGCTCTGGATCGTCACGCCATGCAGCAGACCTTTGGCGGCGAATTTGGGCAGCGGCAGGACGATCGTGGCGATACCCATCGCACGCGAGACCGGAATACGGACGCGCAGCTCGCCGAGGCCGTTGTGGTGAACTGTCACCGTCTCCAGCGTCGCTTCGCCGTTCCCGCGAAACAGTCCGACCTGGACCGGGCCGCGGGGCCTTTCCTCGAAGACGTCGGCCGGCAGGCGGTTGGCGCCGAACAGCGTGTAGAGATAGGAGTGAGACGCCGACAGGCGCGCAAAGCAGCCTGCAAGCCACATCGGCGGTGCCGATGTCGTGCAGGCGGCTGAGAGACCGCGGGCGGTGATCTGCCGACGGATGTAGTCGCCGTCGATCATTGGCGCCAGCGCATGGGTGCCGAGATTGACGTCATGCTTCAGTTCGCCCAGCAGCGCCAGCTCGTCCTCATCAGGCAGCAGCAGAAGCCGGGCCAAGGTCGCCGCGCACCAGCGCGCGGCGACGTCGGGCGCGGCATAGGGGCTCAGACGAAAATCCACCGCGACCTGTTCGGCGCATTCCGCAAAGGCCAGCGTGCCGGCCTGGATGTCTGCCGCCAGCGTGATCTGGCTGATGGGTCGCGGATTGATCTCCCGCAGCACCGTGCCGCCGTCATAGTCCCGGACCGAACCGTCGGCCGAACAGCAGACCTGCTCCAGCAGCGCAATGTTGCGGATCAGCATGCGCTTCACATGGGGCGTGACGACGAGATCGGAGATGAAGCCCGTGGCGCTGTCCTCCTCCGCGACGTCGTCGAAGGCGTCATCGAGCGAGATCAGATAGGCGCCGTGGAGGCGTATGTTGAGGCCTTCCAGCTCGAAGATCCGACGCAGCGCCTTCTGCACGCTCCCGGAATAGCCGAGATCGGCGAGCACGAGATCGGTGCAGTCGTCGAAGCCGGGAATCACGTGGCGCAGATGGGAAAGCAACCTCGCGCGCAAGCCGGCCGCGAGCTCGCCGATCTCATCCGCTCCCATCAGCTCGGGTAGCGCCTCGGCAATCTCGAGGCCGGTCACGATCCCGTCGGGCGACTTCGCAAAGAACGCGGCGACCTTCGGCGGCAGGATCTTCATCATGTCGCGAAAGGTCGGAGCGTCGATCTTCAGGATCTTGCCCAAAAGATCGATGATCGGCTGCATCGTATCGGCGGAGGCGATCAGGCTGACGCGGCGGTTGATCTCGACATAGGCCGAAGTCATGCCGTGCAGCTGCTGCCAGATCCGGTGCGGCAGAAAGCCGTCGCGGCCGAGGAAGCCGAGGGCGACCTTTCGGCCGGGACCTGCGACCTCTTCGCAGCGCCGTGCAACAAAGGCATCGAATGCCTTCATCACCGGGCCGAGCACCGTCACTCCCAGATGGAAGGCCGGAGACCTCTCGGCGCTGCGCGCGACGACCATGCGCCGCAGGGTGCGTGCGCCGTGATCGAGCCGAGACGGCGCACCCGTGCACAACAGCTCGAACAGCGCGGTCTCGCGCTGAAACCTCGCTGCAAGCTCGGCGGTGGCCTGCGGGTAGTAGCGCGGGCGAATACCGTGGCGCTTCGCGCCCCTGATGTCGGCCTTCTCATTGTCGCCGACGTGAAAGGAGGCGCTGGCGTCGATGCTCTGCTCCGACAGATACGTCGCGAACAGCGCCTCGCTCTTGCTGCTGCCGTGGTCGCAGGATGCGTAGAGAAAGTCCCAGCTCAGGCCGGGATGACAAGCCCGCAGCAATCGCGCCAGCCGGTCGGAATCCCAATAGGTGTCGGAGATGAATCCGACGCGGTGGCCCGCGCGCTTCATGTCCTGATATTGCCGAAGCATGTCCGGATTGGCGCGGCAGAGCTCGATCTCCGCCGCAAACTCCGATTCGACCAGATCTGTCAGATCGCCGCGCGCCAGACCGAAGAGCCTGAATGGAAAATAGGAATAGATCTCGTCGATGTGCACTTCGCCCACGCCGCGTTTCTCCTTCGCGGTCCGGCGTGCACGCGATTCGGCCTGGATACGATGCTGAACGAAACTCGCGGAAACATTCGGACAAGATCGTGAAATGCCCGAAAGCTCGTAAGCCCTTTCAAACACGCCATCTGGCGTCGTGCAGGCGCGAAGCAGAAATGTATCGAAAACATCGAACGACCAGGCAGAAACAATTTGCGTGCGGCGCGCTGCGCCAGTCGTTGTGATCATCATGCCAGCAATCCCCGCCAATCAGAGCGATTAACGTGCGTGCGCGTGAGGTCAGGCGCCATGGGAGCGAAAAAAGTTCACGCGTGATTCAAAATCGCATTCGTCGTGACTGACAGATTCAAAAAAATCGCTAGGTTCGCAAAAGGTGATTCGGAAAAAATTGCCGGGTGCGAAAGTCGTCTCGCGTTCATTCACACTCGGAAACAATTGTCTCTTCACGCACCGAGCGCATATCGCGTTTGATCACCTAGTGCCGCGTAATGTCAGCGTTTTCTCTCGACGACATCTGCTCAGGATGAACGATCCGCCATGGCGCGAGACGATGTGATGATTGCAGGTACGACGCGCAAGATGATCGCGCGACCGGCAATTATTGCCCGATACTCGGCAAAAATGACCAGGTAACATCTTGAAAAACAACGGAAATTCACCGCCTGGATTGCTTTTGTCCCGCGTTCAACGCTTGGAAGCCGTGTGGCATGGGCGCCGCGGGCATTGCGGGTTGGAGGTTGCGGGATGAGTTACGCTGCTGATGTCTGGGCTCCCGCCGAGGCCGAGATCGCGACGACGGTGCCGGCCGAAGAGACGGTGCCGATGATGCCGTCCGCGCCGCTCGCGCCGGGCGGCGCGCCTGATGCCGCCGATGTCGTCTACGACGAGGACAGCGAACTCCTGGACAAGCTCGCCACCGGCGACGAAGTCGCATTCCGCATGCTGGTCGAGCGTCACATCGATCGCGCCTATGCCATTGCGCTGCGTATCGTCGGCAACGCCGCGGACGCCGAGGACGTGGTGCAGGATTCCATGCTCAAGATCTGGAGCCATCGCGGACGATGGCAGCACGGCCGCGCCAAATTCTCGACCTGGCTCTACCGTGTCATCTCCAACCGCTGCATCGATCTGCGTCGCAAGCCGCGCACCGAGAACGTCGAGGCCGTGCCGGAAGTCGCCGACAATCAGCCCGGCGCCGTCGAGCACATCGAGCGCAACGAGCTGAACGACATGCTGGAGCTCGCGATGCAGCGCCTGCCCGAGCAACAGCGCGTCGCGGTGATCCTGTCCTACCACGAAAACATGAGCAACGGCGAGATTGCCCAGGTGATGGATACAACCGTCGCCGCCGTCGAGTCGCTGCTCAAGCGCGGCCGCCAGCAGCTTCGCCAGCTCCTGCGCAAGCACGAGCGCGACATCCGCACCGCGTTTACCGACTGCTAACCATAAAAATCGCCTCGCAAAGATTTTCGCGCCTGATCTCCTCGCGCTCCGCCGTTTGAGCGAACGGACGGGGCTGCGGTCCGCGTCGTCGTAAGTCGAGTCCCACGAAGCGGCACGCCGTGCCCATCAAACAGGAGCTTCAGATGCCCGCAATCAACACCAACACTGCCGCCAATGCGGCAGTCCGCTATCTCAACATCAACTCCGCGCAGGAAACCAGCTCGCTGTCGAAGCTGTCGAGCGGCTCGCGGATCACCTCCGCATCCGACGACGCCGCCGGTCTCGCGATCTCCACCCGCATCTCTTCGGACGTCACCACGCTGCAGCAGGCCGCGACCAACGCCTCGCAGGCGACCGCGATTCTCCAGACCGCCGACGGCGGCGCCTCCAACATCTCCGACATTCTCGCACGCATGAAGTCGCTGGCTTCGGAATCGGCTTCGGGCACCACGACCGACTCCAGCCGCGCCTACATCAATTCGGAGTTCACGCAGCTCACGGCCGAAATCGACTCGATCGCGTCCGGCACCCGCTATTCCAGCCAAAGCCTGCTCGACGGCTCGAGCGTGTTCGCCTCCGGCGTCTCCGTTCTGGTCGGCTCCTCGGGCTCGGATACCATCACCATCACTCTCACGAGCCTCACGGCCTCTTCGCTCGGCGTGTCTTCGCTCGACGTGAGCACGCTGTCGGACGCGACCTCGGCGTTGACCGCGCTGGATACTGCGATCGACACGGTCTCCGCGGCCCGTGCCAGCATCGGCGCCCAGGAGTCCCGCTTCAATTTCAGCGCCGACTCGATCTCGACCCAGACCCAGAACCTGCAGTCGGCGAACTCGGCGATCAAGGACGTCGATATCGCGGCCGAGCAGTCCAAGCTCTCCTCCGCGGAAGTGAAGACCCAGGCCGCGGTGTCGGCGCTGGCGGCGGCGAACCAGATGCCGCAATACCTGCTCAAGTTGCTGGGCTGATGAAGATCCGAACGGGCCGGCATGATGCCGGCCCGTCCACTATCAGGGACCTCGTCGCAAAGTGGCCACCGTCAGTTCGAGCACCAGCAGCGCAAGTTCGGCAGTCTCCGTCACCACGAGCGGGACCACCAATTCGAGCAGTATCGACTGGTCCGCGCTGATCCAGGCCGCCGTCGATGCGAAGACCGCGCAGGCGGACACGATCTCGACGACGATCACGAACAACGAGGCCAAGATCTCGGCCTACCAGACGCTCCAGAGCGATCTGAAGACGCTGTATTCCGGCTTGGCGTCGCTTTCGACTGCGGTGGTCAACTCGCTGTCCACAAGCGCCTTTGCGACGCGCTCGGCGAGCATCGGCTCGACCGGCGACGTCAGCGCCTCCTCGGCGCTCTCGATGAGCATCAAGAGCGGGGCCGCGATCGGCGACCACACGCTGACGATCAGCCAGATCGCCACCGCGCAGAAGGTGTCCGGTGCCTCGCAATCGAGCCAGACCGACGAGCTCGGCTATTCCGGCACGTTTTCCATCGGTCTGGAGGGCGGGGCTACGTCCGACATCACGGTCACCAGCACGATGTCGCTACAGGACGTCGTCGATGCCATCAATGCGCAGACCTCGACCACCAACGTCCAGGCCTCCATCGTGCAGGTGTCCAGCACGTCATTTCAGATGGTGCTGACCGGCACCGCGGATGCGGCGGACATCACCTATTCCAGCACGTCCGGCGACGACATCATGAACGAGCTCGGCGTGACCGACAGCTCGGGCAGCTTCACCAACGTCATTCAGGAGGCACAGTCGGCCGAATTCACGCTGGACGGCATTTCGATGACCCGCGACACCAACGACATCACCGACGTTCTGAGCGGGGTCACCTTCAGCCTGCTCCAGGCGACGCCGGACGGAACCTCGCTGAACATCAGTATCGAGACCGACACCAGCCAGATCCAATCGGCGCTGGAGACCTTCGTCACGAACTACAATGCCTTTCGCGACGAGGTCATCGCCCAGCAGACGACCGCGACCGACGGCACCGCAGATTCGAGCGCGGTCCTGTTCGGCGACGGAACCATGCGCAACATCATGGATGCGCTCCAGAACGCCCTGAACAGCACCGTGGGCGGCATGACGATGGCCGATCTCGGCCTGTCCTTCAACGAGAAGAACGAGCTCGAGCTCGACACCAGCACGTTGTCGGAGATCCTGAGCACCAACCTGAGCGGCGTGACCGAACTGCTGTCGGCGCAAACCACGACGTCGTCGAGCCAGCTCAGCGTCGTCAACACCGGGACGTCGCCGCAATCCTTCACCCTGGAACTGACCGTCGATTCCGACGGCAACCTGTCCGCGGCCTCGGTCGGCGGCGACTCCTCGCTGTTTACCGTCAGCGGCACCACGATCATCGGTGCGTCCGGCTCGATCTATGCCGGCATGGCCTTCACCTATAGCGGCTCGACCTCGCAGTCGATCACGGTAACCTCGACCACCGGGATTGCATCGCAGATCTACGAGATTGCGAAGAACTATTCGTCATCGACCGGCGCACTGCAGACGCAAATCACCAGCCTGACGACGCGCGACGACGAGCTCCAGCAAAAGGTCGATGACATCAACAGCGCCGCGGCGACGCTGCAGTCGCAGCTGCAGACGCAGTACGCGAAATACCAAGCCGCGATCGAGAGTGCGAACAGCACGCTCGATTATCTCAAGGCCCTGCTCAACAGCTCGAGTGATTGATGATGCATAATCCGATGACGTACATGGCCAACCAGGCCTATCGGGGAACGGCAACGACTGTACCGCCGCTCAAGGCGGTCTCGATGCTGCTCGGCGGCACGATCACGTCTCTCCAGAAATCGCTCGCCGCCCAGGAGGCAAGGCGTTTCGAGGAAGGGCACGAGCACCTGATGAAGGCGACCGCGATCCTGCGTGGGCTCAGCCACAACCTCGATTTCGCCAAAGGCGGCGACGTGGCGGAGCGGCTGTTCCAGACCTACAACGCGATGATCCTGGCGAGCCACAAGGCCTATGGCCGTCCGCACGCCCGCCAAAGTTTCGGCCGCATCATCGCCGGGCTGACCGAGCTGCGGGAGGCCTGGGAGTTCGTCGACACGACCGTGCGGGGCGGCAAGCCTGGGCCAGCCGATTCGGCCCGCAAGGGCTGAAGACGTTTGCCCCAATGCGACGCGGAGGAGGGCAGGCGTCATCCAGCCCGCCGTTTCCGTCGCTTTCCACAGTGCTGCGGCGCTTTCGGCGGCCGAGGCCGCCGAAATCCGGTTTCCGCCGCGCCCGCAATGCTTTATGACGGGCCTGACCGAGGCGGGATCGGCGGGCGATGGACGTCACCGAGTTTGAGGAACTGATCGATCGGCTGGGCGAGGATCTCTCCCTCTGGCCCGACGACCGGCGCTTGCCCGCCGAAGAGCTGCTGTCGCGATCGTCCGCTGCTCAGGCCCTGCTGGAAGAGGCGCGCGCCCTGCGCCTTGCGCTCGCGGCACCGCCGGTGCGCGCGCCGGCAGGCCTCGCCGACCGCATCGTCGCTGCGGCCGCGAAAACGAAAGATGACACTGCCGAGCCGCGCACCGAAGGCGAGACGGCGGAGAGCTGATCAGCTTCGAGTGAATCTCGTTGCTGGCTCAATGTCTCGCCGCTTGCGGCAGGGCTATCGCATTTGAGAGCTTTTCCTGCGGCCATCCTTCGAGACGCCCGCCTTTGGCGGGCCCTCAGGATGAGGACTGAGAGCGCGGCAGCAATTTCAGCGGGCGCCGATGCCACTCAGCCTCATCCTGAGGAGACTGCGAAGTGGTCGTCTCGAAGGACGAGGCGCTCGCTCAGGCCCTCGCCAAGAACTCATATGCGATAGCCCTGCCGCTCGCGGGAAGAGATCGAACTCGGATGAGGAGGACTCTGCGCGAGTCCAACTGCCACCGTCCTCGCGGCGACTTCTCCTCATCCTCATCCGCACCCTCTCCCCGCAGGCGGGGCGAGGGAACGCGCCGCCACCGTCGCCGCAAATCAGCTTGAGCCAGCCGCATTTCAAACGCGGGCACACGGCAGATTTTGCCGTGTCGAAAGCCGCGTGAATCGCCGCCTGAATCCGCACGCCCACCCGTTTCATCAGCACACAGATTTCATGCGCCGCGAGCCGACACTGGTCGCCGGCAGCAAGAGAAGGCCGGAGTCTCCGATGACCGTTTCCGCCGTGAGTTCTGCAACGACTGCGACCACCACGACATCGTCGTCGTCGAGCGCGTCGTCCAATTCGACGCTGACATCCAGCGATTTCCTGACCCTGCTGGTCAGCGAGCTGCAGAACCAGAATCCGCTGGATGCGACCTCGACCACCGACCTCG
This sequence comes from Bradyrhizobium sp. GW821-FHT13H06, assembly GCF_058803975.1. Taxonomy (NCBI): domain Bacteria; kingdom Pseudomonadati; phylum Pseudomonadota; class Alphaproteobacteria; order Hyphomicrobiales; family Nitrobacteraceae; genus Bradyrhizobium; species Bradyrhizobium sp. GW821-FHT13H06. The sequence goes on from NZ_JBXAPN010000008.1 coordinate 169,747, forward strand.
TCAATCAGCTCACCTCCTACGCCAATTTCACCTCGCAGCAGTCGATCAACTCCAACTTGTCGTCGCTGGCGAGCTCGTTCTCGAGCCTCGTGACGCTGAACTCGGTGAACTATATCGGCCACACCGTCGAGGCGAAGTCCGATACGGCGACCTTGAGCAACGGCGCGGCGACCTATGGCTACTCGCTGTCGTCGACCGCTTCGGACGTCTCGATCAGCATCTCGGATTCCTCCGGGAATGTCGTCTACACCGGCACCGGCACCGGCAACTCCGGCTCCAACAGCTTCACCTGGGACGGCAAGGACTCAAGCGGCAACCAGCTCTCCGACGGTGGCAAGTACACCATCTCGGTGACGGCGACGGACACTGCCGGCAACTCGGTTCTCAATTACACGACTGTCAGCGGCACGGTGACCGGCATCGACACCTCGACGTCCACGCCCTCGCTCACGGTGAACGGTGTCGCGGTCAGCGCCGCCAACATCCTCGGCGTCACATCCTGATCTCACGTCCTGATTTCCTCGGAGCTTCATCATGAGTCTCACCGGCGCATTGTCCTCGGCGATCTCGGCGCTCAACGCCCAGAGCCAGTCCCTGTCGATGATCAGCGACAACATCGCCAACTCCGACACCACCGGCTACAAGACCACCTCGGCGATGTTCGACTCGCTCGTGACCGCCTCCAGCAATACGACCTCCTACGCTTCCGGCGGCGTCACCGTCTCGGGCCGCGCCAACATCACCCAGCAGGGCCTGCTCGCCGCGACCTCCAACGCCACGGACGTGGCAATCCAGGGCTCCGGCTTCTTCGTGGTGACCGACGCCAAGTCGGGCGGCACGGTCGCCTATACCCGCAACGGCGCCTTCACGACCGACAATGCCGGCTATCTCCAGAACAACGGCTACTATCTCGAGGGATGGCGCACCGATGCCGATGGCAATGTCGTCGGCAATGAATCGGCGAGCAATCTCGAAGCCATCAACACCCAGGTCGCCTCGACCAGCGGCAGCGCCACCACCAAGACCACGATCGCTGCGAACCTGCCGTCGGACGCCGCGACGGGCGACACCTACACCAGTTCGGTGACGGTCTACGATTCGCTCGGCGCGGCGAATTCGATGCAGGTTACCTGGACCAAGAGTGGTACCAACACCTGGAGCGCGAGCTTCGCCAATCCGACCTCGCCGTCGGATACCACGACTGCGACCGGCACGGCGTCAGGCACGATCGACATCACTTTCAACAGCGACGGTTCGCTCGCCAGCACCAATCCTGATCCGGCCACCATCTCGATCACCGGCTGGACCGACGGTGCAGCGGACAGCACCATCACCATGAATCTCGGAACCGCCGGCAAGACCGACGGCCTCACGCAATATGCCTCGGGTGAAACCACGCCGTCAGTCAACGTCACCAGCATCGATTCGGATGGCCTGTCCTACGGCAAGCTGTCGAGCATCTCGATCGGTGACGACGGCATCGTCAACGCGACCTATTCCAACGGCCAGACCATCGCGATCTACAAGATCGCGGTGGCGACCTTCGCCGATCCCAACGGGCTCGCCGCCTCCAGCAACGGCATCTATTCAGCGACGGTGACGTCGGGCAACGCCGCGCTGCAGGGTTCCGGGGAGAACGGCGCGGGCACGATCTACGGCAGCGAGCTGGAGTCCTCGACCACCGACACCTCCAGCCAGTTCTCGAGCATGATCTCGGCGCAACAGGCGTACTCCGCCGCGTCCCAGGTCGTCTCCACCGTCAACAAGATGTACGACACCCTGATCTCGGCGATGAGGTGAGCGATGCCAGGCGAAAAGGCAAACGCCGTCGGCGAGGCTCTGCTGCTCCGGCTACGGCGGCTCCTGGCGCGGACCGCGACGGTCAAGAGCAGCGACCGCAGGCAATTGCTCGCGCTGCTCGACGATCTGGAGACGACGCGGCGCGGTCTCCTGCGGCAGGCCGCGGAGATCGAGAGCGAAATGAGGCAGGCAACCGTCAGGACGACCGCGATCGGCGCGTATTTGCGCAGCTCGCAGGCCGACCGCGGCAAACGGCACAACTAGAAGAAGGCGATGACCATGAGTGTAGCCCAAGCCAACAGGCAAGCCACCAGCACGAACGCCGCGAGCGGCGATAGCAGCATCAAGTCGCTGATCGCGCTGATCGACACGCTGACCGCGCTGGTTGCCGAGGAGAACGCCGAGCTCGCCAAAGGCCTGCCGGCCTCCCGCCTGAAGCAGGTCGACGAGAAGAACAAGCTCGCGGAGATTTTCGAGCGGACCGTCGCCGAGTGCGCGGCGGGAACGACGAGCCTGACCGTCACGGATCGCATCCTGCGCGAGCAGCTTCTGGACAAGATCCTGAAGCTGCGTGCGGCGATGGACGAGAATCTGGTGCGCCTGCGCGCGGCGATCGAGGCCAGCAACCGCCGGATCGAGGCCGTCATGCAGGCGATCCGCGAGCAGATCGCGGCGGTGTCGCCCTATGGCGCATCCGGTCGCGTTGCCGCCGCCCGCACGGTCTCCAGCGGCACCAGCCGCAGCGTCTGACGGAACGAGGGAAGCCGCCGTGTCGCTCGACATCGCACGATCGATCGCCTTCAGCGGATTGTCCGCGACGTCCGTGCAGATCAGCGTGACGTCGTCGAATATTTCGAACGCCGATACGACCGGCTATACCAAGAAGTCCGCGACCCAGTCGAGCAGCGTCACCAACGGCGTCGGTACCGGCGTCACGGTGACGGGTATCACCTCGACGGTGGACAAGCTGCTGTTGAAGTCGCTGGTTAGCGCGGATTCCGATCTCGGCGCGGCCGACACCACCAGTACCTATCTGACGTCGCTCCAGAAGCTCTACGGCTCGATCAGCAGCAGCGGCGATTCGTCGTCGGGGACCTCACTCGCCAACAGCATCGCCTCGCTGGAGTCGGCGCTGTCGTCGCTGGCGAGCACGCCGAGCAGCGCCTCGCTGCAATCCAACGTCGTCAGTGCGCTGGATGACGTTGCCAGCCAGCTGCGTGAGACCTCGAGCGGGATCCAGAAGCTCCGGTCGGATGCCGACCAGGACATCTCCTCGTCGATCGACGACGTCAACGCGGACCTGGAGCAGATCGCGGACCTCAATGCTCAGATCAAGCAGACGGCGGCGACCGGCCAGTCGACCTCTGATCTCGAGGACCAGCGCAATACCGCGCTCCAGGACCTCGCCTCGAAGATGAACATCAGCTATTTCACGGCGTCGAACGGCGATCTCCAGATCTACACCACGTCAGGCCAGGCGCTGGTGGACTCTTCCGCGCATACGATCAGCTATACGGCGGCCGCCAATGTGACGGCGTCGACGACCTACACCGCCGGCTCCTCGTCGAGCGGCTTCAGCGCGATCACCGTGAACGGAGTGGACATCACCTCCCAGATCACCGGTGGGGACATCGGCGCACTCATCACGCTCCGTGACGACACTTTGCCGGACGCGCAGTCCCAGCTCGACCAGCTGGCGCAGCAGCTTGCGTCCGTGATGAACAGCGTCTCGAACAGCGCCTCTTCGGTGCCGGCGCCGACCAGCCTGACGGGGACGACGGCCGTCACGAGCAGTTCTGCCCTGTCCGCCTCTGGCTCGGTGCGTATCGCGGCCACCGACCAGAGCGGCAACCTGGTCTCCTACGCCGATCTCGACCTGTCGTCCTACGCCACGGTCGGCGATCTCGTCACCGCCATCAACGGCATTTCCGGCTTGTCCGCCTCGGTCGATTCGGACGGCCATCTCTCGATCACGGCGACCGGCTCCGGCAACGGCGTCGCCATCAACGAGATGACGAGCTCGGTCGGAAGCTCCAGCGAGGGATTCTCCGAATATTTCGGCCTCAATGATCTCGTGACCGGAACGAGTGCCTCGGACATCGCGGTCAACAGCAAGATCCTGTCCGGGACGAACGAACTGCAGCTCGCGACGCTGGATTCGTCTTCGAGCCTGACGGTCGGCAGCTCGGTGCTGTCGTCGGGCTCGGCCACCGTGGTCAATGCCTTGTACGATGCGCTGACGGACTCGCGGACTTTCGCGTCGACCGGCGGGCTTGCCGCCACCACAGGTTCGCTGGCCGACTACGCCTCGGCCATCGTGTCCGACGTCTCCAGCAAGGCCTCGCAGGCGTCCACCGACTACACGGCCAAGGAAACCGCTCAGTCGACCTACGCGAACTCGCTGGCGTCGCAGTCCGGCGTCAACCTCGACGAAGAGTCAGCCAATCTGAGCACGCTTCAGAACAAATATTCGGCGGCGTCAGCCCTGATCCAGGCCATCAACTCCATGTACTCGGCGTTGCTCACCGCCGTGCAGTCGACGTAACGGGGGCGCGCTGATGGTCGCGATGCGGGTTGCCACCTTCGCCCAGTCGAACCGGATGATCGCCGACGCGATGCGCGTGGAATCGGTCATGGCCAACATGCAGATCCAGGAATCCTCTGGCGTCGTCTCGACCGATTTCGGCGGCTACGGCTCGGATGCGCAGCACGTCGTCAACCTCCAGGTTTCGGTGACGCGCGCGCAATCCTATATCGATGCCGCCACGCTCGCCGACAGCAAGGTCCAGGTGATGTATTCGGCGGTCGGCTCGGTGACGGACATCCTCACCCAGCTCCGGTCCCAGCTCACCGCCGCCTCGACGGGAAGTTCGACCGAGGTGAATTCGGTGATCAGCTCCGCTCAGCAGATGCTGGAGCAGATGGGCTCGCTGATGAACACGCAATATGACGGCCAGTACGTCTTCGCTGGCGGCAAGACGGACACCGCACCGGTCGATCTCACGAGCTTTTCGTCCGGCACTGGTTCGACCACGACTGCGGACACCAGCTATTACAATGGCGACAACGAAATCGCTTCGGTGCGGGTCGCCGCCGATGAAACCGTGTCTTACGGCGTCACCGCGGACAATTCGGCGTTCGAGGAAGTGATGCGCGTGTTGAAGTTCGTCGCCAACAGCACCACGCTGTCGTCTTCGGACATCACCAGCGCGCTCGACCTCGCCAGCACGGCGCTCGACGACACCGCCGCCGTGCAGGCAAAGCTGTCGAGCTCGTCGTCCTCGATCGGGACCGCGAGCGCTCGCCAGGCCGAGTACAAGAGCTATGCGGAGACCTTGTCGAATGACCTGACCAGCGTCGACGTCGCCGCCATCACGGCGCAGCTTTCGACTTACCAGACGCAACTCACGGCGTCCTATTCGGCTCTCGGGAAGATCTTGAGCCTGAATCTTGCGAGCTATCTGAAGTGAAGCAAGGCTTTGCGGGCGCCCCGATCATTTGCCGTGCTCCACCCGCACCTCTCGGAGCGTCAGGTCAATGCCGGACTCCGTTCGGCTCGGTCTGCGATGCGAGGATCAAAACCAGAGCCAGCCGAGCGGCAGTACGATCCGCGCGATCGCATCAGTAGCACGCAGCCATCGCGCCGAGCTTCGGATAAAGCCGATCGATCGCGGCGATCTCGCTTTTCATCTGCGCGGTGATCCAGTCGCGGATCTCGGCGGCGATCGGGCGCATCGGCCGGTTGCGCGGCGGCAGGAATTCGCAGATGCGGCGCGTGGTGGTGAGCGTGTCGGAGGCCGGCACCAGCGCGCCGGTGAGCAGCCAATGCGAGGTGACCGTCAGCCAGCCGAGCGCAATGCCCTGGCCGAGCAGCGCAGCCTGCACCACGACGGCATAGTCGGTGAAGCTCAGCGCTTTGGCCGCGCCGCGGCGCCCGGTGAGCAGCGAGGCGTAATCCGCGGCCCAGTCGCCCGGCGTCTCGGCGAGACGAATGATGGTGTTGCCCTCCGTTGGATCGGTCTCGCCGAGATAGCCCGGGCTGCACATGGGCAGCATGACTTCCTTCATCACCAAGGTGCCGCCGGATGACGGCTCGTCGCGATCGCGGAAGCGCATGCCGAGATCGACGTTCTCCACCGGTCCGCGTAGCGCACCGGAGATGAGCTGAAAGCGCAGATCGGCTTGCGGGAACTGCTTCTGCAGCTTGTCGATGCGCGGCATCAGCCAGTGTGTGGTGAAGGCGGACGAGACCGACAGCGTCACCGTCTCGGTGCCCTTGCGGCGCCGCTCGATCTCGACGAGCCCGCTCTCGATGCTGCGAAAGCCCTCGAGCACGCGGCGATAGAGCAGCTCGCCGTCCTCGGTGAGCACCGCGCGTCCCGCTGTGCGGTCGAACAGGCGCACGCCGAGATGCTCCTCGAGCTGACCGAGCATGCGGCTCACCGCCGGTTGCGTGACGTTCAATTCGGCGGCCGCCGCGGTGAAGCTGCCATTGCGCGCCGCTGCGTCGAAGACGAACAGGGCGTTACTGGACGGCAGCATCCGGCGCAACTCAGGCATAACGTCATGTTATGAGGCCCGTAATAATTTGGCAATTGCCGGGTTTTGCCAAGTCTGTTGTCATTGGCATCACAGCCTAAAGACAGGGCTCGCGAGAGAAGGTTAGGTGCACTGCACGCTTCAGCCGCGAGTGCTCAGAATCCCTGTCTATAAAGCAGGCTTATGGCGCGCAGTGAGGCACGCCGTTGCAGGGATGGGTGAGGTCGGTCGTTGGACAAGCGAGCGGAAAGCGTCGAGATCAGGTCCGCGAGCAAGGCGTATGGCGCCGTTCGCGCTCTGGACGACGTGTCCCTCGATGTCGGCGCCGGTGAGTTCGTCTCGCTGCTCGGTCCCTCAGGTTCCGGCAAGACCACGCTGCTCGGCATTCTCGGCGGCTTCATCCTGCCATCGTCGGGCTCGATCCATTTCGGCGGCCGCGACGTCACCTACATGCCGCCGCACAAGCGCGACATCGGGGTCGTGTTCCAGAACTACGCGCTGTTCCCGCATATGAGCGTCGGCGAGAACGTCGCCTTTCCGTTGCGCGCGCGGCGGCTGCCCAAGGCGACCTGGCCGGAGAAGGTGCGTGCGTCGCTCGCGATGGTGGGGCTCGCCGGGTATGAGGAGCGCGGCATCGCGCAGCTCTCGGGCGGCCAGCGCCAGCGCGTGGCCCTGGCGCGCGCGATGATCTTCGAGCCGCGCCTGATCCTGATGGACGAGCCGCTGTCGGCGCTCGACAAGCAGCTGCGCGAATCCATGCAGATCGAGCTGCGGGCGCTGCACAAGCGCATCGGTGCCACCATCATCTATGTCACGCATGACCAGCGCGAGGCGCTGACCATGAGCGACCGCGTCGCCGTGATGAAGGACGGCCGGCTGATCCAGATCGACACGCCCGAGCGGCTGCACGACCATCCCGCCGATTCCTTCGTGGCCAGCTTCATCGGCGAGGCGACCATGCTCCCGGTCCGTCGCGTCGACACCTCCAGTGTCGCACTCGGCAATGTGCTGCTGCGCAGTGCGCGCGCGCTTCCCGATGGCGACGCCCTGATGCTGGCGGTGCACAGCGAGAAGCTGCTGATCGACGACGGCGCGCAGGATCCCGCCTGCAACCGGCTGACCGGGACGGTCACCGACATCGTCTATCAGGGCGAGAGCCTGCGCATCTTCCTGGCGCTGGAAGGCGGTATCGAGCTCAGCCTGCGCCAGCCGGCCTATCACCAGGCCTACGGCCGGATTCCGCCGCTCGGCGGCGGCCTCACCGTCACCCTCCACCCCGAAGACACCATCGTCGTGCCCCGGGTGGACTGAACCCACGCCCGTTCAACCGAGAGAAGAAACGACCATGTCCACCCCAGCCGCATTCAGCCATTTCAAGGTCCTCACCTTCGACGTCGTCGGCACCTTGATCGATTTCGAGAGTGGCGTCCTCGCCGCGGTGCGCCGGATTTCGGGCAAGACCCCGGCCGAACTCAGCGACGACCGGATATTCGAGCCGTACAAGCGCGGCCGCGACAAGCATTATGGGCGCTCGAGCGAGGCGATGTTCCACGTCTATCGCCATCTCGCCCAGGAGCTTGGTCTGCCGGCCGATGATGCCGCCTGCGATGCGTTCCAGCTCTCGGTGCTGCGCTGGGGCCCCTTCGCCGATTCCGTCGAGGCCCTGAAGCGCCTGCGCACCAGATTCCGCCTGGTCGCGATGACCAACGCCGACCGCGTCGCGCTGTCCGCCTACGCCCATGCACTCGGCGATCCCTTCGACGACACCGTATGCGCCGACGATACCGGCGTTGCCAAGCCGAACCCCGAGTTCTTCGCCTACAACAAGGGGCGGCAGTCCGCCTTCGGCTACAAGCAGTCCGACATATTGCACGTCGCGCAGAGCCAGTATCACGACATCGGAATCGCCCGGAAGCTCGGCTACAAGGTGTGCTGGATCGAGCGCCGCCAGGGCATCGCCGGTTTCGGCGGCACGCCGGCCGTGGAGACGTTGACCCGGCCGGACTTCCATTTCCCGACCTTGAAGGCGCTGGCCGATGCGGCCATCGGGCCGGCGGCGTAAGGACGTGAGCGCGGGCATGACAGGGGAGTGGAGCGCGCTGCCATCGGCCAACTCGCTGTGGGCCGCCACGGCGGAGCCGGCGCGCGACTTTCCGGTGCTCGCGGGCGAGCATCAGGCGGACGTGGTGATCATCGGCGCGGGCTATACCGGCCTGTCCGCTGCGCACCACATCGCCCAAAGCGGCCTGTCACCGGTCGTGCTGGAAGCCAACCGTCCCGGCTGGGGCGCGAGCGGGCGCAATGGTGGGGTGATCACCGCGAAATTCCGGCTGTCGTTCCGGCAGATCGACGCCGTGCATGGCCGCGACATGGCGCGGCGCATGTACGAGATCGCGCATGAATCGACCGACATCGTCGAGGAACTGGTCTCCGAATTCGGCATCACCAGCGCGAACCTGACGCGCACCGGCCAGGTCAAGGCCGCGCACAACGAGACGACGCTGCGGGCCGCGATCGACGAGGCCAACTGGATGACGCGCGAGATGGGCTCGGCCGAGGTCCGCATCCTCGACAGGGGCGGCGTGCGCGAGGAGACCGGCTCCGACGTCTTCGTCGGCGGCGTGCTCAACCCAGGCTCGGGCGGCATTCATCCGCTGAACTATCTGCGCGGCCTCGCCGACGGCCTGGCGCGCAGCGGCGTTCCGATCTTTCAGGAATCGCCCGTGATGAAGCTCCGGCGGGACACCGACGGCATCGTCGCCGAAACGCCGCGAGGCGCCGTGCGGGCCAGGCAGGCGATCATCGCCACCAACAGCTATTCCGACCTCACCGGTGCGACGGCGCATCTGCAGCGCACGCTGATCCCGTTCCGCAGCGCCATCATCGCAACCGACAAGCTGCCGCGTAACCTCGCCGGAAAGTTGATGCCGACGGGCCGCACCTACACCGAAACCAAGCGCATGATGCGCTGGTTCCGCATGGTCGACAACCGCGTGATCTTCGGCGGCCGCGGCGCTTTCGGCAAGCAGGACTCGCAAGCCGCATTCGACGCGCTGCGCAAGGCCATGGTCGGCATCTTCCCCGATCTCGCCGACGTTCCGCTCGCCTACACATGGTCCGGACTCGTCGGCATGACGCTGGATTCGGTGCCGCATATCGGCCGGCTCGACGACCGCACGCTGTTCTCGGTCGGCTACAACGGCGCCGGCGTCGCGATGTCGAGCCTGATGGGCCGCTATCTCGCCGCCCTCGTGCGCGGCGAGACGCCCGAGCTGGCGCTGCTCGACGCGCGGCGCATGAAAGCGATCCCGTTCTATCCGCTGCGCGAGCCGGCCGTCCGCATGGTCGCCGGCTGGTATCAGTTTCTCGACGCGATCGGTCAGTGACATTGTTTTGGCGATGGAGGAGGCGAGGATGACGACGACACGGACTTTTGGACTGGGCTGTGCCTTAGCGGGCGCAATTGCCCTCGGCGGCACGGCGGCGGCTGCCGCCGAGCAGATCACCTTCGTCTCGCAGGGCGGCGCCTATCAGCAGGCGCAGACGGTGGCGATCCTCGATCCCTCCGCCAAGAAGCTCGGCATCACCATCAACCAGGATTCCATTCCCGATGCCTGGCCTGCGATCAAGACCCAGGTCGGTAGCGGCAAGCCGATCTGGGACGTGGTCGACACGCCAACCGGCTATTGCCTGCGCGGTGGCGAGCAGGGGCTGATCGAGAAGCTCGACTTCTCCAGGATCCCGAACGCGGCGGCGATGCCGGAGGCCTATCGTAGCCCCTATTCGATCTCCTACGAATTCTATTCGAGCGTGCTGGCCTACAGCCAGAAGGCCTTCCCGAAGGACGCGCCGAACAGCTGGGCCGATTTCTGGGACGTCAAGAAATTCCCCGGCCGCCGGGCACTGCGCAACCACCCGATCGCCACGCTCGAGGCGGCGCTGATGGCCGACGGCGTCGCGCCGGACAAGCTCTATCCGCTCGACGTCGACCGTGCCTTCAAGAAGCTCGAGGAGATCAAGCCGCACATCACGGTGTGGTGGACCTCGGGCGCGCAGTCGGCGCAGCTGCTCAACGACGGCGAGGTCGATATCGAGATGGCTTGGAACGGCCGCGTCAGCGCGCTCGCCAAGGAAGGCGCCAAGGTCGCCTTCACCTACAATCAGGGCATTTTGCAGAGCACCTCGCTCTGCATCCTCAAGGGCGCACCGAACCTCGACACGGCTGTGAAATTCCTCAACGAGGCCGTCGATCCCGTGCACCAGGCCAATCTTCCGCTCCACATCGACTACGGCCCGGGCAATCCCAAGGCGTTCGAAACCGGCGTGATCAAGCCGGAGCGCGCCGCACAATTGCCGAGCGAGCCGGCGAATGCAGCCAAGCAGGCGCTGATGTCCTACGCCTGGTGGTCCTCGCCGGCCGGCGAAGCGGCCGAGAAGCGCTGGGCGTCGTTCCTGCAGAAGTAGGACGAGCGGAGAGATGAGCCGGAGGAGCATCGGCATCGATTCTCCTCTCCCTCTCCCGCCTGTGGGAGAGGTGCAGCAACCGAGAGCAGCGAGGCAGCGTTGAAGAGATCAGTGTCCGATCCATCGGAGCAGCATCGGCGCCGCGAGAACGGGCTGATGTTGGCGCTGGTGTCGCCGGCGCTGCTCGTGATCCTGCTCCTGATCGTGCTGCCGGTCGGCTGGCTGGCCTGGCAATCGGTCTATCAGGACGGCTTAACGCTGGAACATTACCGCCGCGTCTTCACCGAGGCCATCTACTGGCGCAGCTTCGCGCTGACCTTCGAGATCAGCCTCGCGGTGACCGTCATCGCGCTGCTGCTCGGCTATCCCGTGGCGTATCTCGCCAACTCCGTGCCGAAGGGATGGAGCATCCTGATCCTGTCGCTGGTCGTGCTGCCGTTCTGGACCAGCGTGCTGGTCCGCGCCTATGCCTGGCTGGCACTGCTGCAGCGGTCCGGCGTGATCAACCAGTTTCTGCGCTATCTCGACGTCATCAGCGAACCGCTCGCGCTGGTCCACAACACGTTCGGCACGGTCGTCGCAACCGTGCACATTCTGCTGCCGTTCATGGTGCTGCCGCTCTACGCCACCATGCAGAAGATCCCCGGCGATCTGATGCAGGCCGGCGCCAGCCTCGGTGCCAGCCCGTCGCTGACCTTCGTGCGGGTCTTCCTGCCGCTGTCGCTGCCAGGTGTGCTTGCGGGCTGCACCATGGTGTTCGTGCTCTGCCTCGGCTTCTACATCACGCCGGAGTTGCTCGGCGGCGGCCGAACGGTGATGGTGTCGATGCTGGTCAGCCGAAATGTCGAGCTCTACAACCAGTTCGGCGCCGCAAGCGCCGTGGCCGTGGTGCTGCTTCTGAGCGTGCTCTTGATCTTCGTGGTCGTCAGCCGCTTCGTCGCGCTCGATCGCATCCTGGGGCAGAAATGACGCGCCTCTCGCCCGTACGGATCGCGCTTTATGTGGTCAGCGCCCTGGTGCTGGTCTATCTGATCCTGCCGGTCCTGATCATCGCGCCGATCTCGTTCTCCAGCGCGCGGTTCCTGACCTTCCCGCCACCCTCGTTCTCGCTGCGCTGGTATCAGCAATATTTCGCCAATCCGGCCTGGATGCAGGCGACGCGGGTGACGCTCACGCTCGCACTTCTGACGGTGCTGATTGCAACGCCGCTCGGCGTCGCCGCCGCCTATGCCATCAGCCAGTCGAAGCTGCGCATCATGCGCATCATCCATCTGGCGCTGCTGCTGCCGCTGGTGGTGCCGATCATCATCATCGCGGTTGGAATCTTCTTCGTATACGCCAGGGTCGGCCTCGTGGCGACCATGCCGGGCCTGGTGCTGGCGAACGTGATGCTGGGCCTGCCCTACGTCGTCATCTCGGTCCTGGCTGGCCTGCAGAGCTTCGATCCGGCGCAGGAGATGGTGGCGCGCAGCCTCGGTATGAACCGGCTGCGCAGCTTCTTCGCGGTGACCTTGCCGCAGATCAAGTCCAGCGTGATCACCGGTGGCATCTTCGCCTTCATTTCGGCGATGGACGAGACCATCGTCGCCTTGTTCATCTCGGGTGGCCAGTACCAGCCGCTGACCAAGCGCATGTTCACCGCGCTGCGCGACGAGATCGACCCGACCATTGCAGCGATCTCGACGCTGATGACGGTGGCGTCCTTCATGCTGGTGCTGCTGGCGAGCGCGCGGCAGCGGGGGAATTCCTAAGGCGCCCGGCGTTCGAGGGCGCAGCGATTGATCGCGGCGATGGAAACAACATCCTGCTACTGAACGAGAATCGCCCCACCCAATTGATGGAGCGCGCGGCGCCGCAATCTCTGGGCACACGCTTGCGTTGATCTGGATCAACGCAAGCTCCCGACCGGCGTGGCTTCCTTGCGAACGGACGTACCGAACGTGCCGGAGAACCTTGCATGTACCAGATTGCGTCGCGCGTCTCTGCTCTTGCTGCCACCGGCTTCGCGACACAGGTCACGGCGACCGCCCAAACCGCACCGCCGCGGCACTTTCCGCTGCAAGAGACTGTCGTGCTGCGACAGGACCTATTCGATCGTGCCGATCCGAGCAGTATGTTCGACTGGCCGAGCCCGCCCGCGCAGCCAGGGCGGCATTGGGAGCGGAGACAGACATGAATTCGACCATATTTTCGCTTGCGCTGCTGGCGAGCTCGTCCTTGGTAGAGGTTTCGGATAAAGTTCCGGAGCTGAAAGTCGAGGCTCTGTGCAAGGCGACGTCCGAGACGGACAAGGCGATGGGATTGGCACTGCCGCAGAGCTTTTCCGACTGCATGCGCGACGAGACCACGGCGCAGCAGCAGCTCGGCGAGGTCTGGGCAGCGACGAAGCTCACCGTCCGCGACGTATGCGAGGGCGAAGCGACAAGCGGCGGGAGCCAAAGCTACGTCGATCTACTCACCTGCATCCAGATGACGGGCGTTGCACCTGCGACAACGACGACGCCCGCGCTCCGAGGCGCGAGCAAGAACCGAAGCAGGCAATAGGAAGCCATGCCTCGCGCGCGTGGCCGGATTGGTTCTGTCCAGCCAATCGGCTCTGGATCGATGCTTTCCACCTTGGTGCCGTTCACCAGACGGCTTGGTGATTCAGTTCGACAACGGGACGAGCTGGCAGTGCGACATTCCGCCGGCCCCGCCGCCTCCACGCCGGCGGTGAGGGGATAGATTCATCCGCATCGCATCGCGCCTTGGCGGTCAGGCGCCTCTTGCGCGCACCTGATCATGGGGCCGGGTGGCTGCTCAGCGAACGCAGCCGGACTTCCGCAAGACCAGGAGCGGAATCGCCCGTCAGTGCGTTCCCGTGTACGCAGCGCGGCGGCTGTTCCTCAAGGATCCGGCGCACGGATTGGGAGCATCGTCCGCACCTGACGGTGCACCCCAGGCAGTCATAGACCTGCGCAGCCGAAAAGAGTTCGTCGTCGGTCGAGCCGACCGCACCCCTGATGTCGTGATCGCTGATGATGTTGCAGGAGCAGACGATCATGCCGGATTCCGTTGCGTGATGCGATGCGCGGTGTGGAGCTTGACGGCGGCGGTTGTTGCATTGGCGATGGCGCGCCCGCGCTGATCCGTTCCGGTCCATTGGGCGTGCCGTCCGCGCGGATCGATCTCCAGCAGCTTGACGCCGGCCGGAACTTCGCCGCCGTCGCGGGCGATGCCGCGCAGGATTCCGTCGCGCGGCGCGAGCACGGGAATGCCGGAGAGATGGCCGAGCACGAGATCCCGGTAGACGCGGGTGCCGATCTCGACCGGCGTGTGCCAGCGTCCCGCGAACGGCGAATAGACGAAGCGTTCCGCGCCGACATCACCCAGTGAACTCGCAACGCCATCGGCAGCGTCGGTCCAGCGAGCGTCGGTGACAGGCCCGATCTTGCCGGGCCGGGTCTCCACCGCGACGTCGCAATTGGAGTTCGATGAGAAGCCGGGACCTAGCCCGATGGCGAGCCGGGCGAGCCGCCTGAGGTCGGGCGTGATCCGGCGCTTCTGCAGACGCGCATCGATCAGAAGGTCAATGTGGCGGACCGGAAGCAGATCGAGCAGGCCGAGCCATGTGACCAGGATTTGTGCCGGCCGACGGAGCGCCTGATGGACCTGCACGCCGTCGTCGACGCGCTCGGCGATAATGTCCTCGAGCTGCACGGTGTCCGTGAAGAGCGCGTCATGAAAGGCCATCTTGCGCCGGATCACCGGCGGATCCGGATCGTGTGACATCACGACGCAATATCCGGCGCGCACGAGTTGGATGCCGATCGCGGATGCGATCTCATTGGTGCCGAGGATGACGGCAAAGAGTCGATGGTGGTTCGGCTGGGGCATTTGAAACCACGTTTGCGGAGTAAGCGCAGCAAGATGTGATCAGGTTTGGAACAAGGAGAGCAAGAGCCGGGCCATTTGGAATGATTGAAAAACAGCTCTCAACCGCTGGCCAGCACTCGGGAAGGAGGTTCGCGCCGTGACGGCGCCACTTGGTTCGAAAGCGCACGCGTGCATGTCGCAAATCCGGCAGCGTGTCGCGAAGCCGACATTCGGCCGCGAAAATCGCAACGATCCAGCGGCGGAGCGTGGCCCAAATCCTGCAAAGTTGCTTCCGTTGTCATTGTCTGGCGTCCGTCCGGACGCCGTGAGGAGTTGACATGACGCTCGGTCTTTTGGATCGCGATGGTGCCCCTTCGGGTACATCGGCACCCGATGTCGCACTGTGTCCGTTTCACGGCGACAAGTCGCGGGCGCAACATGGCGAGCGCAAAACACTGGTTCTGACCGGCGCGTCCCGCGGCATCGGCCATGCGACGGGAAAGCTGTTTTCGGAGGCCGGCTGGCGGATCATCACCTGCTCCCGGCAACCGTTCGACGGTGAACGGTGCCCCTGGGATTCAGGGGCGGACAACCATGTGCAGGTGGAACTGAGCGACCATCGCGCGCTGCCGCGGGCGGTCGCCGGGATCAAGGAGCGGCTCAACGGAGGGCCGCTGCATGCACTGATCAACAATGCCGGTATTTCGCCCAAGGCGGATGATGGCACCCGGCTGAACTCGTTGACGACGCCGGTCGAGACCTGGATGAGCGTGTTCCACGTCAATCTGCTCGCGCCGGTCCTGTTCGCGCAGGGCCTCGTTGACGAGCTGAAGCTGGCTGCCGGCGCGATCGTCAATGTCACCTCGATCGTCGGCTCCCGGGTGCATCCGTTTGCCGGCACCGCCTATGCGACGTCGAAGGCTGCGCTTGCGTGCCTGACCCGCGAGATGGCGCACGACTATGCGCCGTTCGGAATTCGCGTGAACGCGATCGCTCCCGGCGAAATCAAGACCGATATCCTGTCGCCGGAGACCGAGGCCCAACTTGCGCCGATCATTCCGATGCATCGCGTCGGCACGCCGGACGAGGTCGCGAAGGTGATCTTCTTTCTCTGCTCGGAGGCGGCAAGCTACGTCACAGGTGCGGAAGTACCGATCAACGGAGGGCAGCACGTGTAATCAGGCGGCAGCGGCCCGCCACGGAAAAAGTTTCGCGGATTTGCGCTGGATCAATGCGGAGATCTCGATCTTGAGCGTGTCGCGCATCGCGATAGTAAATTCCGTGAAACGGATGACAAAGCGTGCAAGTGCGACGGAATCTTTTTGCAGCAATGCCGACAAGTTGAGCGCGACTCTCGACACGACATGAATGAGAATAAGACAAATTCCAGAGAACGCGGCCGGGAGGATCTAACAGGCAACGGAGATTCCGTCATGCTGAATGCTGCACCCTCGCTTGAACGACACCGGGCCGATCAGACGGCACCGATCGTACCGATCAGTGAGATCGCGCTGACCGGCATCTTCGAGATCTCAAAGATACTGACGGCACCGACGCGGCTGGAGACGACGCTTGCGAACGTCGTCAATCTCCTGCAATCCTTCCTCCAGATGCGCCATGGAGTGGTCGCGCTGCTCGCGGACGACGGCATTCCCGATCTCACGGTCGGGGCCGGATGGAGCGAAGGCAGTGACGAACGCTATCGCGGGCGGTTGCCGCAGAAGGCCGTTGATCAGATCGTAGCGACCGCGATGCCGCTGGTCGCAGAAAACATTGCCACCCATCCCGCCTTCAGCCCGGCGGACGTGAAGACCCTCGGCGCCTCGGAGACGATCCGCGTATCGTTCATCGGCGTCCCGATCCGCAGCGATGCCAAGGTCGTGGGCACCCTGACGGTCGACAGGGTCTGGGACGAGCGATCGATGTACCGGCTCGATTCCGACGTGCGTCTGCTGACGATGGTCGCCAATCTCGTCGGCCAGACCGTGAAGCTGCATCGGATCGTCGCGCAGGATCGCGAACGGCTGATGCATGAGAGCTACCGCCTCCAGAAGGAACTATCCGAGCTCAAGCCGGCGCGCGATCGCCGCAAGGTTCACGTCGAAGGTATCATCGGCGACAGTCCGGCGCTGCGCGGGCTGCTGGAGAAGATCGCGGTCGTGGCCAAATCGAACTCGACCGTCCTGCTGCGGGGTGAGTCCGGCACCGGCAAGGAGCTGATCGCGAAGGCCATTCACGAGCTCTCGCCGCGGGCCAAGCGTCCGTTCATCAAGATCAACTGCGCGGCGCTGCCGGAATCGGTGCTGGAGTCCGAGCTGTTCGGCCATGAGAAAGGCGCCTTCACCGGCGCGCTCAATTCACGGAAGGGCAGGTTCGAGCTGGCCGACAAGGGCACCCTGTTCCTTGACGAGATCGGCGAGATATCCGCCTCGTTCCAGGCCAAGCTCCTGCGCGTGCTCCAGGAGCAGGAGTTCGAGCGCGTCGGCGGCAACCAGACGCTCAAGGTCGATGTTCGCGTCATCGCAGCGACCAACCGCAACCTGGAAGAAGCCGTCGCGCGCAACGAATTTCGCGCCGACCTCTATTACCGCATCAGCGTGGTCCCGATGATGCTGCCGCCCCTGCGCGAGCGACGCAGCGATATTCCGTTGCTGGCCAACGAATTCCTGAAGAACTTCAACACCGAGAATGGCCGCGCGCTGTCCTTCGATCGGCATGCGATCGAGGTTCTGATGAGCTGCGGCTTTCCGGGCAACGTGCGAGAGCTGGAGAATTGCGTGCAGCGTACGGCGACGCTGGCTCCAGGCCCGGAGATCGTCAGGAACGATTTCGCGTGCTGTCACAGCCAGTGCCTGTCGGCGATGTTGTGGAACGGTGCATCCGAGGGCGTGCCGCAGCGCTCGTTGCCCATCGTGCCGCTCTCGGTCCTTCCGGCCTCCGCTGCGCGCGAGAGGGGCGCCGGCACCCCTCCGTCGGCCGTTGAGCCGCTTGCGCCGGCGGCGGGCGCTTCAAGCCTGTCGCCGACCGGGAGTGTGGCGGAGCGTGAGAGCGTCATCGCGGCCATGGAGAAGTCGGGTTGGGTCCAGGCCAAGGCCGCGCGCCTGCTCGGCCTGACGCCGCGGCAGATCGGCTACGCGCTGAAGAAGCACGGCATCGAGGTCAAGCGGCTCTGACGGCGACTGTCGCAGATGCGACATGCTGTCGGGGCCACGACAACCGGCTTCGCGCAAGATTACGCTTGAATTTCAGACCCTTCAGGGTTGGCACGGCGCTTGAAAGAAGGTGTCCGACGGCATCGTCTGCTCAAGGAGTCGGAACACATGTCTTACAAGATTGTCGCCTCGCAATGCACGGTTTGCGGCGCATGTGAGTTCGAATGCCCGAACGCGGCGATCAGCCTCAAGCGCGACATGTATGTCATCGATCCCAAGAAGTGCACGGAGTGCGAAGGGAGTTTCGATACGCCGCAATGCGCGGCCGTCTGTCCGGTGCCCGACACCTGTATTCCGGCCTGAGGCACCTCCATGACGCGGTCGAGGCTGGCGGACTGGAAATCTCATTTGCGGACGGAGCGGTAGATGGCGGCGGTTCAGGAAACCATCGAACAGGTTCGCGGCATCGACGTCGACCAGTATCGTTATGGGTTTGAGACCCTGATCGAGTCCGACAAGGCCCCCAAGGGTCTGTCGGAAGAAACCGTCAAGTTCATCTCCGAGAAGAAGAACGAGCCCGCCTGGATGCTCCAGTGGCGGCTGGAAGCCTATCGGCGCTGGCTGACCATGCAGGAGCCGACCTGGGCCCGCGTCGACTATCCCAAGATCGACTTCCAGGACCTCTATTATTACGCGGCGCCGAAGCCGAAGAAGACGGTCTCCTCGCTCGACGAGATCGATCCGGAGATCCTCAAGACCTACGAGAAGCTCGGCATCCCCTTGCGGGAAGTCGCCATGCTCGAGGGCGTCGAGCCCAAGCCCGGCGAAGAGGATCCGGCCCGCCGCAAGATCGCGGTCGACGCGGTGTTCGATTCGGTCTCGGTCGCGACCACGTTCAAGGCCGAGCTGAAGAAGGCCGGCGTGATCTTCATGCCGATCTCGGAGGCGATCCGCGAGCACCCTGAACTGGTGCAGAAATATCTGGGATCGGTGGTTCCGACCTCGGACAATTTCTACGCGACGCTGAACTCGGCGGTGTTCTCCGACGGCTCGTTCGTCTACGTGCCGCCGGGCGTGCGCTGCCCGATGGAGCTGTCGACCTATTTCCGCATCAACGAGCGCAACACCGGCCAGTTCGAGCGCACGCTGATCATCGCCGACAAGGGCGCCTACGTCTCCTATCTCGAAGGCTGCACCGCGCCGCAGCGCGACGAGAACCAGCTGCACGCGGCGGTGGTCGAGCTGGTCGCCCATGACGATGCCGAGATCAAATATTCGACGGTGCAGAACTGGTATCCGGGCAATTCGGAAGGCAAGGGCGGCATCTACAATTTCGTCACCAAGCGTGGCGACTGCCGCGGCAACAATTCCAAGATCTCCTGGACCCAGGTCGAGACCGGGTCTGCGATCACCTGGAAATATCCGAGCTGCATCCTGCGCGGCGACAATTCGCGCGGCGAGTTCTACTCGATCGCGATCTCGAACGGCTATCAGCAGGTCGATAGCGGCACCAAGATGATCCATCTCGGCAAGAACACGACGAGCCGGATCATCTCCAAGGGCATCGCCGCCGGCAAGTCGCAGAACACCTATCGCGGCCTCGTCACGGCGCACCGCAAGGCGACCGGCGCGCGCAACTTCACGGCCTGCGATTCGCTGCTGATCGGCGACAAATGCGGCGCGCACACCGTGCCGTACATCGAAGCCAAGAACTCGTCGGCGACGTTCGAGCACGAGGCGACGACGTCCAAGATCTCCGAGGACGTGCTGTTCTACTGCATCCAGCGCGGGCTCAGCCAGGAGGAGGCGGTCGGCCTCGTCGTCAACGGCTTCGTCAAGGACGTGCTGCAGCAACTGCCGATGGAGTTCGCGGTGGAAGCGCAGAAGCTGATCTCGATCTCGCTCGAAGGGAGCGTCGGATGACTGTCTTTGGACCTACCAGGCAAGGAGAAGTGTGATGACGGCGCTCCTCGATATCCGCGGGCTCAAGGCCGAGATCGACGGCCGCCAGATTCTCAACGGGCTCGACCTCGCCGTGAACAAGGGCGAGATCCACGCCATCATGGGCCCCAATGGGGCGGGCAAGTCGACGCTGTCCTATGTGCTGTCGGGCAAGCCGGGCTACGAGATCACCGGCGGCGAGGTGTTCTTCAACGACGAGGATCTCCTTGCCATGGACCCGGACGAGCGGGCTGCAAAAGGGCTGTTCCTGGCCTTCCAATACCCGCTCGAAATTCCCGGTGTCGCAACACTGACGTTCCTGCGGACGGCGCTCAATGCCCAGCGCAAGAAGCGTGGCGAAGAGGAATTGTCTTCGCCCGATGTGCTGAAGCGGGTGCGCGAGCTCGCCAAGCAGCTCAGCATCGACCCTGATATGCTGAAGCGGCCGCTCAATGTCGGCTTCTCCGGCGGCGAGAAGAAGCGCAACGAGACGCTTCAGATGGCGCTGCTGGAGCCCAAACTGTGCGTGCTGGACGAGACCGATTCCGGCCTCGACATCGACGCGCTACGCATCGTCGCCGACGGTGTCAATCGCCTGCGTGCGGCCGATCGCGGCATGATCGTGATCACGCACTATCAGCGGCTGCTCGACTACATCGTGCCCGACGTCGTGCATGTGCTGGCTGCGGGCCGCATCGTCAAGACCGGCGGCAAGGATCTCGCGCTCGAACTGGAGGCGACGGGCTACGCGCAGTATCAGAGCGAGGCGGCGTGATCCCATGAATGCCGAGGTCCGTTCCGTCAAGACCGCTGCCGAGATTGGATTCGCCGATCTGTTTGCGGCCGTGCGCGAGAGTCTGCCCGGCGGGGACAAGATCGGGGCGGTCCGGCGCGATGCCTTCGACCGCTTCGCGGCGCAAGGCTTGCCGCATTCCCGCACCGAGGCCTGGAGGTATACCGACCTGCGGCGCCTGCTGCGTGATGCCAAGCCACTGGCTCCGCGCTCCGATGCGGCAGCCAGGAGTGTCGCTCGCGAGGCGGGTGCGGTTTTCGCGGGCCTCGGCCTCCGGCGGCTGCTGATCGTCGACGGCGCCTTCGCGCCCGAACTCTCCGATCTCGCCGGGCTCGAACCCGGCGTCGTCGTTCGCGCGACGGTCGAGGCGCTGGGAGCGGATGAAATGGTTCTGCCGCTCGAGATGGCCGGAAGCGATCCGGTCGCCGCGCTCAACACCGCACTCGCCGCCGACGGTGTCGTGATCACGGTCGCTCCGGGTGTCGTCGTGGAGCGGCCGATCCATCTCGTCTTCGTGACCACGGGCGGTGCGCCCGCCGCGACGTTCACGCGGTCGCGGCTGGAGCTCGGCAGCGGTGCGGTCCTCACGCTCGTCGAGACCCATGAGGGTCCGGACCAGTCAGACTACCAGGTCAATGTCGCCTTGCAGGTGGATGTCGGAGACAGGGCCCGTCTGGACCACGTCAAGATCACCGGCGAAGGTGAAGCTGCGCTGCATATTTCAACGCTCGAGGCCTCGACCGGGGCGGGCGCGAGCTATCGCGATTTCGGCTTCACCATCGGTGGTGCCGTGGTGCGCAATCAGCTCTTTGTGAAGCTGGCGGGCGAGGGTGCCATCGCCGATGTGCATCAGGGAAGCCTTCTGGCCGGCCGCCAACATGCAGACACCACGCTCGTCGTCGACCATGTCGCCGCTGGCTCGCAGAGCCGGGAGGTCTTCAAGGCGGTCGTGGACGATGAGGCTCGGGCCGTGTTCCAGGGCAGGATCACGGTGCAGCCCGGCGCGCAGCAGACCGATGCCAGGATGATGGCGAGGGCGCTCCTCCTGTCCGACGAGGCCGTCGCCAATTGCAAGCCGGAGCTCGAGATTTTCGCCGACGACGTTCAGTGCGGACACGGCACCACCACCGGCGCGCTGGACGATCAGTTGAAGTTCTATCTGATGGCGCGCGGCATTCCAGAAAAGGAAGCCGAGGCGCTGCTGATCCAGGCCTTCGTCGGCGAGGTGATCGACGTCGTCGCGCGCGACGATCTGCGTGAGGCATTGACGCAGGTGATGCTCAACTGGCTCAAGGAACGGGATTAGTTCCATGCATCCGGCGGTCGCCAACGGAAGTTACGACGTCAACCGCGTCCGCCAGGACTTTCCAATCCTGTCGACGCAGGTGCATGGCAAGAGGCTGGTCTATCTGGACAATGCCGCCTCGGCCCAGAAGCCGAATGCCGTGCTTGACCGGCTGACGCAGGCCTACACCAGCGAATACGCCAACGTGCACCGTGGCCTGCATTACCTCGCCAATGCCGCCACCGAAGCTTATGAAGGCGCGCGCGATAGGATTGCCCGTTTTCTCAATGCAGAGCGGCGCGAGGAGATCATCTTCACCCGCGGGGCCACGGAGGCGATCAACCTGGTGGCCCAGACGTTCGGTCGCGAAAGGATCGGCGAAGGCGACGAGATCGTACTCTCGATCATGGAGCACCACGCCAACATCGTGCCGTGGCACTTCCTCAGGGAACGGCAGGGTGCCGTGATCAGATGGGCGCCGGTCGACGACGAGGGCAATTTCCTGATCGACGAGTTCGAGAAGCTCTTGAACGCGAAGACCAAGCTGGTTGCAATCACCCAGATGTCGAACGTGCTGGGCAGTGTCGTTCCGGTCAAGGAGGTCGTGCGGCTGGCGCATGCCCGCGGGATTCCCGTCCTGGTCGACGGTTCGCAAGGCGCGGTCCACATGGATGTCGATGTGCGCGACATCGGCTGCGACTTCTACGTCATCACCGGGCACAAGCTGTACGGGCCGACCGGCATCGGCGCGCTCTACGGCAAGTACGAGCATCTGGCGGCCATGCCACCCTTCAACGGCGGCGGCGAGATGATCCGCGAAGTCTCGTGCGATGCCGTCACCTATGGCGAGCCGCCGCATCGCTTCGAGGCCGGCACGCCGCCGATCGTGCAGGCCATCGGCCTCGGCGCCGCCATCGACTATGTCGAATCGATCGGCAAGGAGCGGATCCGCAGGCACGAGAGGAGCCTGCTGGCCTATGCCGAGGAACGTCTGCGTGGGATCAATTCGCTGCGCATCATCGGAACCGCCGCCGACAAGGGCGCGATCGTGTCGTTCGAGATGAAGAGCGCCCACGCTCACGACCTTGCGACCGTGATCGATCGCTCCGGTGTGGCGGTTCGCGCCGGAACCCATTGCGCGATGCCGCTGCTCGACCGCTTCGGCGTGACCGCCACCTGCCGCGCTTCGTTCGCGCTCTACAACACGTTGGAGGAGGTCGATGCGCTGGCCGCGGCCCTGACCAGGGCCCAGGAGCTGCTCTCATGAGCGAACGGATCGCCACCAGGCCACGTCCCGTCAAGCCGCGGCCAGTTGCCCGCATCGTCTGCGACGCCCATCGTCGCCGAACGGTGCGGAACATGGAGCGGCGCTTCACCGGCGAGTACTCGGTCGGTGAACCGATCCGCGCCGCGGCGCTGATCCGGAACGACGGCATGTATCCGCACAAGGATGTCGGCGAGCCGCTCGTGCACCCCGGCGATGCCGGCATTGTGCGCGAGAGCTGGCGCTTTCTCGGCGAGGTCTACTACACGGTCGAATTCACGGCCCGGTCGGTGTTCGTCATCATGGCGGACCACGAGATGATGCGGATGGGAACCGCGTTCGACGTCGCCTGACGTTCTCCAGGCGTCATACGGCTTCCGCGAGTGCGGCCGTCGCATCTGCACGCGTCCGCGCTACCATCGACCGGAACCCGTTCGAGCGCTGTGGAGTCAGGTGCTCGCCGAGCCCGAGCCGCTCGAACAAGGCGAGGGGATTCTCGCCTGAGATCTCCGCGGCCGGTCGTCCCGACAGAAGCGCGATCAGGATCGCGACCAGGCCGCGGACGATGTGAGCGTCGCTGTCGCCGGCAAAGGTGAGGAACGGCCGCCCGTCGCGGTGCTCGATCGTGGTCGCAAGCCAGACCTGGCTGACGCAGCCCTGCACCTTGTTGGCGTCGGTCCGCTGCTCCTCCGGAAAGGGCGTCAGCATGCGGCCCAGTTCGATGACGTAGCGGTAGCGGTCGTCCCACTCTTCAAGGAGCGAGAAGTTCTCGATGATGTCGCCGATCGGCGTTGGCCGAGAGTTCGTTTCAAGCTGCATGATCGCCTCGATGCATTGGTGAGACGCATCAAGCAAGCCCCATACCGCAGCGCGGATCGACGATTCCCTGCAGGAAAATGCATCGACGAATGCCATCTGGCGACGACACGCATTGTTTTGTTTCGAACAGCCCTTCGCGCACGCACATGTCGACATGATGCGATGTCGGGTTTGCAACAAACGCGAGCGTCGAAGCTATCTGTCTCCAATCGCTTCACTTTTTGTCTTCGGCATGCGCTGGCACACTCGTTGCAAAAGTCCTTGTGCAAGGCGACCTCGCGGAAGAGATCGCGAGAGCGGCGCGCCGGTTGAGGCGTCCGATCGTTCACACAGGGATAACCGAGGGATATTCGCATGAGCCTAGCAACCACAGAGAGCGTCGCCGAGATCAAGGCCCGCAACAAGCAACTGATCGACGAAGTCTTGAAGGTCTATCCGGAGAAGACTGCAAAGCGCCGCGCCAAGCACCTCAATGTGCACGAAGCCGGCAAGTCCGATTGCGGCGTCAAGTCGAACCTGAAGTCCATCCCCGGCGTGATGACCATTCGCGGCTGCGCTTATGCCGGCTCCAAGGGCGTTGTGTGGGGTCCGATCAAGGACATGATCCACATCAGCCACGGCCCGGTCGGCTGCGGGCAGTATTCCTGGGCGGCGCGGCGCAACTATTACATCGGAACGACCGGCATCGACACTTTCGTCACCATGCAGTTCACCTCCGATTTCCAGGAGAAGGACATCGTGTTCGGTGGCGACAAGAAGCTCGCCAAGATCATCGACGAGATCCAGGAGCTGTTTCCGCTCAACCACGGCATCACCATCCAGTC
The DNA here is from genome assembly GCF_058803975.1 of Bradyrhizobium sp. GW821-FHT13H06. NCBI lineage: Bacteria > Pseudomonadati > Pseudomonadota > Alphaproteobacteria > Hyphomicrobiales > Nitrobacteraceae > Bradyrhizobium > Bradyrhizobium sp. GW821-FHT13H06. The sequence goes on from NZ_JBXAPN010000008.1 coordinate 194,483, forward strand.
GGAATGCCCGATCGGCCTGATCGGCGACGATATCGAGGCCGTCTCGAAGGTGAAGTCCAAGGAGTATGACGGCAAGACCATCGTGCCGGTGCGCTGCGAAGGCTTCCGCGGCGTCTCGCAATCGCTCGGCCACCACATCGCCAACGACGCGGTGCGGGACTGGATCTTCGACAAGATCTCCCCGGACGCGAAGCCGGCCTTCGAGCCGACGCCCTATGACGTTGCGATCATCGGCGACTACAACATCGGCGGCGACGCCTGGTCCTCGCGCATCCTGCTCGAGGAGATGGGCCTGCGCGTGATCGCGCAATGGTCCGGCGACGGCAGCCTCGCCGAGCTGGAGGCGACGCCCAAGGCGAAGCTCAACGTCCTGCACTGCTACCGCTCGATGAACTACATCTCCCGCCACATGGAGGAGAAGTTCGGCATCCCCTGGTGCGAGTACAACTTCTTCGGTCCCTCCAAGATCGCGGAGTCGCTGCGCAAGATCGCAAGCTTCTTCGACGACAAGATCAAGGAGGGCGCCGAGCGCGTCATCGCAAAGTACCAGCCGCTGATGGACGCGGTGATCGCCAAGTATCGCCCGCGCCTCGAAGGCAAGACGGTGATGCTGTTCGTCGGAGGCCTGCGTCCCCGCCACGTGATCGGTGCCTATGAGGACCTCGGCATGGAGGTGGTCGGCACCGGTTACGAGTTCGGTCACAATGACGACTACCAGCGCACGGCCCAGCACTACGTCAAGGACGGCACGCTGATCTACGACGACGTCACCGGCTACGAGTTCGAGCGCTTCGTCGAGAAGATCCAGCCGGATCTGGTCGGCTCGGGCATCAAGGAGAAGTACGTCTTCCAGAAGATGGGCGTGCCGTTCCGGCAGATGCACTCCTGGGACTATTCCGGTCCCTATCACGGCTATGACGGCTTCGCGATCTTCGCGCGCGACATGGACATGGCCATCAACTCTCCGATCTGGAAGAAGACCAAGGCACCCTGGAAGGATGCCCCGCGGCCGAGCCTGATGGCGGCGGAATGACAGAGGCTGAGGTCCGGCTCTTCTTCATTCGGGGAAGAGCCGGAGACAGGCGATCGAACACGAATCCAACAAGGGTGCCACGATGACACAGAATGCCGAACACGTGCTCGATCACTTCGAGCTGTTCCGGGGACCGGAATACCAGCAGATGCTGGCCAACAAGAAAGCCCTGTTCGAGAATCCGCACGATCCCGCGGAGGTCGAGCGAATCCGGGAGTGGGCCAAGACGCCAGAATACCGCGAGAAGAACTTCGCCCGTGAAGCGCTGACCGTGAACCCGGCCAAGGCCTGCCAGCCGCTGGGTGCCGTGTTCGTCGCCGTCGGGTTCGAAGGCACGCTGCCCTTCGTGCACGGCTCGCAGGGCTGCGTCGCCTATTACCGCAGCCATCTGTCGCGGCACTTCAAGGAACCGAGCTCCTGCGTTTCCTCGTCGATGACGGAGGATGCGGCTGTGTTCGGCGGCCTGAACAACATGATCGACGGGCTCGCCAACACGTACAACATGTACAAGCCGAAGATGATCGCCGTCTCAACCACCTGCATGGCGGAGGTGATCGGCGACGACCTCAATGCCTTCATCAAGACGGCGAAGGAAAAGGGCTCCGTTCCCAACGAGTACGACGTTCCCTTCGCTCATACGCCTGCCTTCGTCGGCAGCCATGTGACCGGCTACGACAACGCCCTCAAGGGCATCCTGGAGCACTTCTGGGACGGCAAGGCCGGCACCGCGCCGAAGCTGGAGCGCAAGGAGAATGGCAAGATCAACTTCATCGGCGGTTTCGACGGCTACACCGTCGGCAACATCCGCGAGATCAAGCGCATCTTCGAACTGATGGGGATCGAATACACGATACTCGCTGATAACAGCGACGTGTTCGACACGCCGACCGACGGCGAGTTCCGCATGTATGACGGCGGTACCACGCTGGAGGACGCCGCGAACGCCATCCACGCCAAGGCGACTATCTCCATGCAGCAATACTGCACCGAGAAGACGCTCCCCTTCATCGAGGGACATGGCCACGAAGTCGCGGCCTTCAACCATCCCGTCGGCGTCAGTGCCACCGACGACTTCCTGATGACGCTGTCGCGCATCACCGGCAAGCCGATTGCGAAGGCGCTGGAACAGGAGCGCGGCCGTCTCGTCGATGCCATGGCCGATTCGAGCGCTCATATCCACGGCAAGAAGTTCGCGATCTACGGCGATCCGGACCTCTGCTACGGGCTGGCGGCCTTCCTGCTCGAGCTCGGCGCCGAGCCCACCCACGTGCTCTCGACCAACGGCAACAAGGCTTGGGCGGAAAAGATGCAGGCGCTGTTCGCCAGCTCGCCGTTCGGCAAGAACTGCCATGCCTATCCGGGCAAGGATCTCTGGCATATGCGCTCGCTGCTGTTCACCGAGCCGGTCGATTTCCTGATCGGCAACACTTACGGCAAGTATCTGGAGCGCGACACCGGCACGCCGCTGATCCGCATCGGCTTCCCGGTGTTCGATCGTCACCATCACCATCGCTATCCGGTGTGGGGCTATCAGGGCGGCATGAACGTGCTGGTGAAGATCCTCGACAAGATCTTCGACGAGATCGACAAGAACACCAACGTTCCCGCCAAGACCGACTACAGCTTCGACATCATCCGCTGACGTCTATGAGATCTGCCGCCGCCCGACGGGACGGCGGCAGACCACCAGTCTAGCCAGAGCGATCGAGACTGCGGGGCGTGACGCTCGCGCAGCGGGTCAGGGAATAGGAGAGACGCATGAGCTCGCTGTCGGCCACCATCCAGGACGTCTTCAACGAGCCGGGCTGCGGCAAGAACGCCAACAAGACGGAGGCCGAGCGCAAGAAGGGCTGCACCAAGCAATTGCAGCCGGGAGGGGCCGCCGGCGGCTGCGCCTTCGATGGCGCCAAGATTGCGCTGCAGCCGTTCACTGACGTTGCCCATCTCGTCCACGGCCCCATCGCCTGCGAGGGCAATTCCTGGGACAATCGCGGCAGCGCCTCGTCTGGCTCCGATCTCTGGCGGCGCAGCTTTACCACCGACATCAACGAGACCGACATCGTGTTCGGCGGCGAGAAGCGGCTCTACAAGGCGATCAGGGAGATCATCGAGAAATACGACCCGCCGGCGATCTTCGTCTACCAGACCTGCGTGCCGGCCATGATCGGCGACGACATCAACGCGGTCTGCAAGGCTGCGGCCACGAAGTTCGGCAAGCCGGTCATCCCCGTCAATTCGCCCGGCTTCGTCGGCCCGAAGAACCTCGGCAACAAGCTGGCCGGCGAGGCGCTGCTCGAGCACGTGATCGGTACCGCTGAGCCCGACTATACCACGCCCTACGACATCAACATGATCGGCGAGTACAACCTGTCTGGCGAATTCTGGCAGGTCAAGCCGCTGCTGGACGAACTCGGCATTCGGATCCTCTCCTGCATCTCCGGTGACGGGAAATACCGCGAGCTGGCTTACTCGCATCGGGCCAGGGCCGCGATGATGGTGTGCTCCAAGGCGATGATCAACGTCGCCCGCAAGATGGAGGAACGCTACGGCATCCCCTACTTCGAGGGCTCCTTCTACGGCATCCAGGACTCCAGCGATTCGCTGCGCGAGATCGCCCGCCTGCTGATCGAGCGCGGCGCGCCGGCAGAGCTGATGGAGCGCACCGAAGCGGTGATCGCGCGGGAGGAAGCCAAGGCCTGGGCCGCGATCGAGCGCTTCAAGCCGCGCTTCAAGGACAAGAAGGTGCTGCTGATCACCGGCGGCGTGAAGTCCTGGTCCGTGGTCGCCGCGCTCCAGGAGGCGGGTCTCGAGATCGTCGGCACCTCCGTGAAGAAGTCCACCAAGGAGGACAAGGAGCGGATCAAGGAGCTGATGGGGCAGGACGCCCACATGATCGAGGACATGACGCCGCGCGAGATGTACAAGATGCTGAAGGACGCGCGCGCCGACATCATGCTCTCCGGCGGCAAGTCGCAGTTCGTTGCGCTGAAAGCGGCGATGCCCTGGCTCGACATCAATCAGGAGCGCTGCCACGCCTATATGGGCTACATCGGCATGGTCAAGCTGATGGAGGAGATCGAGAAGGCGCTCTACAACCCGATGTGGGCCCAGCTCCGCCGTCGCGCGCCGTGGGACGATGCGGGCGTGAACTGGCAGGCCAAGGCGATCGCGCAGATGGATGCGCAGGCCGCCGAGATCGCCGCCGATCCGGCGCTTGCGGAGGCGACCCGCCGCGCCAGGAAGATCTGCCACTGCAAGACCGTCGACCTCGGCAGTATCGAGGATGCCATCGCTGCGCACGGCCTTTCCACCGTCGACGCGGTCAAGGAGCACACCAACGCCTCGGGCGGTTGCGGCGCCTGCAAGGGACGGATCGAGGACATCCTCGCCGCTCGGCCGACGCCGATCCTCCAGGCGGCGGAGTAGGGCGCAGCCGATGGCCATCGTCACCACCTCGAAGAAAGCCTGCTCGGTCAATCCGCTCAAGATGAGCCAGCCGATCGGCGGCTCGTTCGCCTTCATGGGGCTGCGCGGAGCGATGCCCCTGCTGCACGGCTCGCAGGGCTGCACCTCGTTCGGACTGACCCTGTTCGTGCGGCATTTCAAGGAAGCCGTGCCGATGCAGACCACCGCGATGAGCGAGGTCGCGACCGTGCTCGGCGGCTATGAGAACGTCGAGCAGGCGATCCTCAACATCTACAATCGCACCAAGCCGGAGATCATCGGCATCAATTCGACCGGCGTCACCGAGACCAAGGGCGACGACGTCGAGGGCTTCATCCGCCTGATCCGGCAAAAGCACCCGCAGCTCGAAAAGTTCCCGCTGGTCTATGTCTCGACGCCCGATTTCAAGGACGCTTTCCAGGACGGCTGGGAGAAGACCGTCGCGCGCATGGTCGAAGTGCTCGTCGACCCCGCTGAGGCGGGTGCCGTGCGCGATCCGGCGCGCGTGAACGTCCTGCCGGGCTGTCACCTCACGCCGGGAGATCTCGACGAGCTGCGCACGATCATCGAGGATTTCGGACTCAAGCCGTCCTTCCTGCCGGACCTTGCCGGCTCGCTCGACGGGCACATCCCGGACGAGTTCACGCCGACCACGATCGGCGGCATCGGGGTCGACGAGATCGCGACCATGGGGCAGGCGGCCTGGACCATCGCGATCGGCGCGCAGATGCAGCGTGCGGCGGAAGCGATGCAGCAGAGGGCGGGCGTGCCGTTCCGCCTGTTCGAGCGGCTCTGCGGCCTCGCCCCGAACGACGAATTCATCGCATTCCTCAGCGAGATCAGCGGCCGGCCGGTGCCGGCGAAGTACCGCCGGCAGCGCGGCCAGCTCGCGGACGCAATGCTGGATACGCATTTTCACATCGGCGGTCGCAAGCTCGCGATCGGCGCCGAGCCCGATCTGCTGTTCGATCTCTCCAGCATGCTGCACGAGATGGGTGCGGAGGTCGCGGTCGCCGTGACCACGACGGCATCGCCCGTGCTGGAACGCGTCAAGACGCAGGAGGTCCTGATCGGCGATCTCGAAGACCTGGAAGAGCTTGCCAAGACGCGCGACTGCGATCTGCTCATTACCCATTCCCACGGCCGCCAGGCGGCCTCGCGCCTGAGGATCCCGTTCTACCGCGCGGGCTTTCCGATGTTCGACCGTCTCGGTGCAGGGCACCAGCTGTCGGTCGGCTATCGCGGCACACGCGATCTCATCTTCGATCTTGCCAATCTCGTCATCGCCGATCGCGAGGCGAACCACCAGCCGACGCCTGATACCTGGCGGACCACGGACAGCGGCCTCGAGGTCGTCCCGCCGCAACTGCACTGACGTAACAAGAGGGACCAGATCGATGAAAGTCGCCTTTGCCACCCAGGACCTGAAGCGCGTCGACGCGCATTTCGGCTGGGCCAAGAATATCGCCATCTACGACGTCAATCCGGACGGCCATCATTTTGTCGAGGCCATCCAGTTCGACGGCGACCTCAAGGAGGACGGTAACGAGGACAAGCTGGCGCCGAAGATCGAGGCGATCAAGGATTGTACGATCCTCTACGTCGCGGCGATCGGCGGCTCGGGCGCGGCGCGGGTCGTCGCCAACAACATCCACCCCATGAAGGTGACGCAGCCCGAGGCGATCGACGATCTCTGCGTCAAACTCGAGGGCGTGTTGAAGGGCTCGCCGCCGCCGTGGCTGCGCAAGGTGCTCGCCAAGGGACAGGAACGCAGCTTTGATTTCGAGGACTGAAGGGAACCGCCATGACTGAAGCGGCTGAACTGATCCAACCCGACAATGCGGCCGAGGCGCCGTTCGTCAAGGAGCTCGTCAAGATCTGGCGGGCCCAGGACACCCATGGCGCCTGGGAAGGGAAGAAGGATCTCGACCTGCTCGAGCCCTACATCCTCGATAAGGAGAAGCGCCGTGCGCTGCCGATCGTCGGCGATCCCGACCCGGACACGATCTGGCGCATGGAGCTGTTCTTCAACGCTGTCGCGCTGTCGATCGAGAAAGCGACCGGCGTGATGATCTCGCCGATGCTGAAGATGCACCATGAGGGCTTCGGCCGCATGGTCCTGATCGGCGGCCGGCTCATCGTCGTCAACAAGCAGCTGCGCGACGTGCATCGGTTCGGTTTCGACAATCTGTCCAAGCTTGCGGCCGAAGGTGACAAGCATGTCGCAGGCGCGGTCGAGATGATCCGCAAATTTCCCGATGTGGCAAACTACTGAGGCTTGAGCATGAGCGATCTCGAAACCCTGAAGGCCGAAATCAAGAAGCTCTCGGCCAAGGCGACGCAGGCCAAGATGGACCTCCACGATCTCTCGGAGGAGCTTCCGATCAACTGGACCTCGATCCTGAGCGTGGCCCAGAAGGCCCACGACGCTTTCGCCGAGCTCGAGCGCAAGCGCGAGGACCTCAAGGCGCTGGAAAAGGCCTGAGGCGGGATTCCGACCATGTCCTACGCAACCCGCGACGGCCGCGACTGGAAGCCGGACTATCTGGTGTCGATCGATGCCCAGAAGTGCATCGGCTGTGGGCGCTGCTACAAGGTCTGCGGCCGCGAGGTCATGACGCTGAAAGGCATCAACGAGGACGGCGAGATGATCGACCTCGATGACGACGACGACGAGGTCGAGAAGAAGGTGATGGTGATGAACGACGACGGCGCCTGCATCGGCTGCGGCGCCTGCGCGCGAGTCTGTCCGACCAACTGCCAGACCCACGCCCCCGCGGCGGCTTGAACGCCGTGCCGGACCCAGCGATGAGCAAGACGAGGTTCGCCAGGTACAATATCGGCCAGGTGATCCGTCATCGTCTCTACGCAATGCGGGGCGTCATCTTCGATGTCGACACATCGCTCGCCGGCACGGATGGCGAACCGGAGCCCGACGGGGCGACGACGGGTCTGGTCTACCGGCTGTTCGCCGAGGACGGTGAAATCCCCTACGTGGCCTGTATCGCGGAACGCGACCTCGAGCCCGATGATTCCGGCGAGCCGGTCAGCCATCCCGGGATCGGGGCCATGTTCGAGGTCGGCGAAGCCGGCGGCTATCGCCGGCGCCGGCACGCGTTGAACTGACGCGCGAGCGACGCCGCGATCCGCCTTACTCTATCCCCTGTTCGCGCGACTTCATCATCGCGGCGATGCGGAAACGCTCGTAGATGGCGACGGGATTGGCAAGCATGTCGGCTTCCGCCTGCCTGAACGCGGCGAGCACGATCTCGGCTTCCTCGCGCGTCAGGGGCACGCGGCCAGCCATGTGGGTCGCCTCCGGCGCGGCGGCACGGATCGCGCGGCGATAGGGGTGATCCTTCACCTCGATCAGCTCGTTCGCTTCGAGCTTGCCGCCGAGCGTGATCGCGAGTCCGACGACCTCGAGCTTGCGGCCGTCCTGCGTGATCTTGACCAGGATCGCCATCACGGCACCAGCGGCATGGCAAAGCCGGGGCGGGGATGGGCGTCATAATAGTCCGGGCGTTCCGGCCAGCCGCCTTCGGCGATGAACTTGAACGCGATGATCTTCACGGGCGCACCTTGCGAGCAGGAGACCTCGACGAACTTGATCTCGCGCGGGCCGGGGCCGGCGGAAAAGTCCGCCACGACGGTCCCGTCGGCCTTGCATGCTCGCGCAAAGCCCGGTGTGCCGACGCTGTTTGCCGGCACCGGATTGGCCGCGAGGTTCACGCCGGCGTCGCCGCTGAAAGCCGGGGTCGCGAACTTGAACGTGGCGAGGACGGCGCTGCGATCCACCGGCCGATCGGCGGTGATCGGGCGCGCGACCGAATAGACGGTCAGCGTGCCGCCATCGAGCAACGCCTTGATCTCGTCTTTCGAGCAGGCGGCGAATTCAGACGCGACGTTCATGTCATTCTCCATGCCAAGGGGGCCTGACTGAACAGCATCAATTTCCATGCCACCTCGCGTGGGCGTCCCGAGAGCGACGACGTCGCCAAAACCGGGAGAATCGGCTTGGAACTGGGCTCGCATGAGGAATCAGGGAGCGACAACGCTGTCGCGTGTCGGATTCCTGACCTGACGTCCCCCTAGCCTAGCGCGATTCTTGCACCAGTCGAACGATCCGACCGCGAACGAGGACAGCATGGACCAAAATACCGCCTATGCGATCTGCGCCTTCAACGACATCCCGAGCCAGCGGGCGATCGGCTTTCATCTCGTGATCGTTGGCGAAGACGGGACGCCGCGGCCCTGGCCGATCGTGATCGTGCGCTGGGGCAAGCAGGTGTTCGGCTATCTCAACCGCTGCCCGCACAATGGGGTGAACCTGGACTGGGAGCGCCACCAATTCCTGGACGGGAAAGGCACCAGGCTGATGTGCGGCAAGCACGGTGCGACCTTCGAACTCGGAACCGGCACTTGCGTGGACGGGCCCTGCAAGGGCGAGAGCCTGACGCCGATCGCGCTCGCCGTGCTCGATGGTGATATCTGCGTGACCGGTGTGACGCTGGTGGAGGACGACGAGACGGCCTGCGAGGAAGAGGTCTGACGACGATGGGTCAGACCGGGCGGTTCTCGTTGCGGTTCTTCACCGGCTCCATCTTCGCAACGCCGTCCTCGAAGGAGATCTCGGTATAGGAGCCGTCGAGCTTCCTCGCGGCATCGAGCAGATAGTCGAGCTTGCCCGCGGTATCGAGCTTCTTGATGTCGTTCTTGTCCACGCCGGCGAGGTCCATCATCTCCTTCCACACCGTCGATTCGTCGCACGGCAGGATGCGGAATTCGATGTCCCCGATCCTGGTACGGTACTTGGCCAGCAGGTCGATGTTGTTGCAGAACATGAAGTAGCTGCCTTTCGGGCTCAACGCGCCGTCCAGCACCTTGGCGACGTCGGCGAGATAGGCGTAGGAATGCAGGTAACCGGCGAGCACCGGAATGGTCTCTTCGCCCTCCTGCGCCACGGTCAGCACCTGCTCGATCGAATAATCCGGCGGACGCTTCTCGTCGGCGACCTGGGCCTGGAATTTCAGCGCGATGTCGCCGCGAAAGCCGAAGCGGCCGGGCTTGGTCGTGTCGCCCTTCAGCACCGCGTTCAGGAGCCGGCCTTCCTTGTCCAGGCGGCCAAGGGCGGTGTTGTCGATCGACGTCATGAATGTCTCCTTGTCTGATCTGCCGCGCGGCCGTCTGGCCGGCGCGAAGGTCTCGATTGCCCTTATGCAAGGAGTTTGCCGCCTGCCTGCGTATCCGCCGAAAGTTCGAATGCGGCGGGAATCCGGACGGCTCGGCGCGCGGCTGCACATCGCCCGGTATGGCGTTGCCGTTCCACGTGTCCAAGCGCCGCGAACGCCCCCTGTCGCAAACCCGACAAGCGTCGCAAAGGCAACAGCCGGGTGGCGGAACGAAAATGCAGCAATTTCAGACCTATGCGCTCTGGCACGAGACTTGCGATCCCTCATCGCAACAGACCCAGATAGCGAGGGCGAGCGATGATCAACCTGACGGACAGCGCGGTGAATGCGGTGAAGACCGCGATCTCCTCGGCGGCGCAGCCGGCGAGTGGCTTGCGCATCATGGTCGAAACCGGCGGCTGCGCCGGCTTCAAATACATGATGGGCCTCGCTGAAGAAGCCAAGCCCGACGACACCGTGATCGAGCGCGGCGGCGTGAAGGTGTTCGTGGACAACCAGAGCCACGAGCATCTCAACGGCACCACGATCGACTTCGTCGTGGCGCTGGAGGGCTCCGGCTTCACCTTCGACAATCCAAACGCCAAGTCGAGCTGCTCTTGCGGCAAGTCGTTCAGCTGAGCGGCGCTCGTCGCCGATCCGCAAGAAGGAGAATGTGAAATGCTCGTCGAATCCGAACACCACAAGCAGTTGCCGGCCGCCGAACCCAATGAACGCGAACGCATCGTCCGCGCCGTGCTCGACGAGATACGGCCCAATCTGAAGCGCGACGGCGGCGATTGCGAGCTGCTCGAGATCGATGGCAACAAGATCATGGTCAGGCTCACCGGAGCCTGCGTGTTCTGCAAGCTGGCGAGCGCGACACTCGAGGGTATTCAGGCCCGGCTGATCGAACGGCTCGGCGAGTTCGTTCGCCTGATTCCTGTCGCCGGAGCGGCCAAAGCGCGCCATTGAGGAGAGGGGTTCCGTGCGGCCGATCTACCTCGACAACAACGCGACGACCCGCACGGATTCCTCAGTCGTCGCGGCGATGATGCCGTTCTTCTCCGACCAGTTCGGCAACGCGTCTTCAATGCACGCCTTCGGTAGCGACGTTGCCGGGGCGGTGAAGGAGGCGCGGCGCAACGTGCAGGCGCTGATCGGCGCCGCCTTCGACCACGAGATCGTCTTCACCTCGGGTGGCACCGAGTCGGACAATGCGGCGATCCTGTCGGCGCTCGCCACGCAGGAAGGACGGGACGAGATCGTCACCACCGCCGTGGAACATCCCGCCGTGCTGTCGCTGGTCGAAGAGCTGGGCAGCCGCGGCATCAAGAGCCATCTCATCCCCGTGGATACACGTGGCCGCCTGGACATCGAGGCCTTTCGGCGCGCGCTGGGACCACGCACCGCGATCGCGTCCGTGATGTGGGCCAACAACGAGACCGGCACGGTCTTCCCGGTCGAGTTCCTCGCCAAGATGGCTCGTTCGGCCGGTGCGCTGTTTCATACCGATGCGGTGCAAGCGGTCGGACGACTTCCGATCGATCTCACGACCAGCGAGATCGACATGCTCTCGCTCTCCGGCCACAAGCTGCACGGTCCCAAGGGCATCGGCGCGCTCTATGTGCGCAAGGGAACGAAATTCAAACCGCTGCTTCTGGGTGGTCCTCAGGAACGCCGCCGCCGCGCCGGCACCGAAAACACTCCGGGGATCGTCGGTCTCGGCAAGGCAGCCGAGCTTGCAGCGGTGACATTCGAGCAGGAGTGGGCGCAGATCGCCGCGTTGCGCGACCGGATGGAGCAGGGCATCCTGCGGCTCGACCATTGCATGGTGCTGGGCGACATCAAGAGCCGGCTGCCGAATACCTCGAACATCGCCTTCGAGCATGTCGAGGGCGAAGCCATCATCCATCATCTGAACCGTGCCGGCATTGCCGCCTCGCTGGGATCGGCCTGCGCCTCCGGATCTATGGAGCCCTCGCATGTGCTGCGTGCGATGAACGTGCCGGCCGCGTCGTTGCGCGGCGCGATCCGCTTTTCCTTGTCGCGCGAAACCACCGGCGACGAGATCGACCGCGTCCTGCACGCATTGCCGGACATCCTATCGAAACTGAGAGCATTGTCTCCGTCCTGGCAAGGGCGCGCGAGCGACACCTCTCGTCCTGCGGAGATGAGCCTATGAAAGTCATGATTCGCCGTTCGCCGGAGACCGGCCTGTCGATCTACGTGCCGAAGAAGGATCTCGAGGAGCCGATCGTGGAAGCCGAGCACGAGACGCTGTGGGGCGGCTGGATCCGGATCGCGAACGGTTGGGTGCTCGATCTGCCGCAGATGGCTGCCGATACCAACCTGCCGATCACGATCAACGCCAAGAAGCGTGGCGGTGAGGGAGACGAGTGATGAACGCGCCGGTCCCCCAGATCGAGTTCGCCAATCCGGCCGATGCCGAGGCGATTTTCCGCGAGGTTGTCGGGCGGCTTCGCAGTGGCAGCGTCATTCCCTATCTTGGAACTGGCGTGACCGAGCTGTCCGCGCCAAGCGTGCCGATGAACCCGGAAGGTCTCGCGGCATTTCTCGGTAGCAAGGTTGCGCTGCCGCGGCGGGCCAGGGGCAACGCCTGGGCCGCGGCGCAGCACATCGAGAGCACGCGGCATCGCGCCACCGTGACGGCCCTGATGTCGGAGGCCTTTGCGACGCCGGTCGCGCCGACATCGTTGCATCGGTATCTCGCCACGCTGCCGCTCCCCCTGATCGTCGATAGCTGGTACGATGGCGCGATGCGCACGGCGCTGGCCGGTCGGGACGACTGGGGCGAGATCCAGGGCATCACCCGCGCCGGCATCGGCGAGGATCGCTGGTATCGGTTTTACGATGCCACCGGCCAGGAGGTCGACCGCGCCCGGGCCAGGGACTGGACCACGATCCTCTACAAGCCCCACGGCAGCGTCGCGCCGGCGAAGAACTTTCTGATCTCCGACGCCGACTATGTCGAGGTCTTGACCGAGATCGACATCCAAACCCCGATTCCGGACGAGGTGAAGGGGCGGCGCACGGGCCGGAGCTTCCTATTCCTCGGCTGTCGCTTCAACGATCAGCTCCTGCGTACCTATGCGCGACAGGTGTCGAAGCGCTCCGCGGACACGCACTATGCAGTGGTCGAGCCGGACGCGCTGTCGAAGAACGAGCTGCGCTTCCTGGTGAGCCAGGGTCTGACCCCGCTCGCCATCCCGCTTCCGCGCGCCATAGAGATCGTGCTGGCAGGCTGACCCTCCATCGAGTTGCTGATCTGGTGATCTCCGCGCGAGAAGTCTTCGCGCGGAGATCGCGCGTCCATCGACGCGTCTCGTCGACCATGTCGCGTCTGTCACCTTTCCAACATGCGTTGGCAACCCGACATTCTTTCGCACGAGCTCTAACTCCTTGAAGCAAGCCAAGAAAGTCGTCGGCGCGACGGTGGCATGCGGGTTGCTAATACCTTTCTAGAACCACTCTTAGGACGTTTCTCGAAATCCGGGTCCCGCAAAATCCGTTCGGCCTGCAAGGAGAACTGAGCACATGGACGTTTCAGCGCAACACGACGCGAGCAGCAATGGCAACGGTGCCGATGTCGGTGAGATCATGCAGGCCATCGCCGAGCACAAGGGCTGCGGCACCAGCGGCGGTAGCGGCAAGGCGAGCTGCGGATCGCAGGCCGGGCAGGGCGATCTGCCGACCGAGATCTGGGAGAAGGTAAAGAACCATCCATGCTACAGCGAAGAGGCGCATCATCACTACGCGCGAATGCATGTCGCGGTCGCGCCAGCCTGCAACATCCAGTGCAACTACTGCAATCGCAAGTACGATTGCGCCAATGAATCGCGCCCCGGCGTCGTCAGCGAGAAGCTGACGCCCGAGCAGGCCGCCAAGAAGGTGCTGGCCGTCGCCTCCACCATTCCGCAGATGACCGTGCTCGGCATTGCCGGCCCGGGCGATCCCCTCGCCAATCCGGAAAAGACTTTCAAGACCTTCGAGCTGATCTACAACACGGCGCCGGACATCAAGCTCTGCCTGTCGACCAACGGCCTGATGCTGCCCGATCATGTCGACACCATCGCGAAATACAATGTCGACCACGTCACCATCACCATCAACATGGTCGATCCCGAGATCGGCGCGAAGATCTATCCCTGGATCTTCTACAAGCACAAGCGCTACACCGGCTATGAAGCCGCCAAGATCTTGACAGACCGGCAGCTCCAGGGCCTCGAGATGCTCACCGAGCGCGGCATCCTCTGCAAGGTCAACTCGGTGATGATCCCCGGCATCAACGACCAGCACCTGGTCGAGGTCAACAAGGCCGTGAAGTCACGCGGCGCCTTCCTGCACAACATCATGCCGCTGATCTCCGCGCCGGAGCACGGCACCGTATTCGGCCTGAACGGCCAGCGCGGCCCGAGCGCGCAGGAGTTGAAGGCGCTGCAGGATTCCTGCGAGGGCGAGATGAACATGATGCGGCATTGCCGCCAGTGTCGGGCCGACGCCGTCGGTCTGCTCGGCGAGGACCGCAGCGCCGAGTTCACCACCGAGAAGATCATGGCGATGGAGGTCAAATACGACGCCGAGACCCGCAAGGCGTATCAGGAGAAGGTCGAGGAGGAGCGTGTCGCCAAGGTCGCGGCCAAGCAGGAGGAGCTTGCAGAGCTCGCCGGTGCATCCAGCGACATCAAGGTGCTGGCTGCGGTCGCGACCAAGGGCTCCGGCTTGATCAACGAGCATTTCGGCCACGCCAAGGAGTTCCAGGTCTACGAACTCTCGACGGCGGGCGCGAAATTCGTCGGCCATCGCCGCGTCGACCTCTACTGCCAGGGCGGCTATGGCGAGGAGGACAGCCTCGAGACCATCATCCGCGCCATCAACGATTGCCACGCGGTGTTCGTGGCCAAGATCGGCGGCTGCCCGAAAGGCGACCTGATCAAGGCCGGCATCGAGCCGGTCGATCAGTACGCCCACGAATATATCGAGAAGTCCGCGATCGCCTGGTTCAAGGCCTATCTCGACAAGGTCAACAGCGGCGAGATCGAGCACGTGGAGCGCGGCGATGCCGCCATCCGCCAGGGCGCGCTGATCTCGGCGGCTTGAGGAGGAATCGATGCCGTTCAAGATCATCGCCTCGCAGTGCACGAGCTGCTCGGCCTGCGAGCCGGAATGCCCGAATGTCGCGATCCGCGAAAAGGGCGGGACGTTCGTGATCGACCCGAAGAAGTGTACGGAGTGCCTGGGTCATTTCGACGAACCCCAATGTGTGGCGGTCTGCCCGGTCGACAACACCTGCGTCGTCGATACGTCGCTGCCGCGCTACCAGGCGCCTGCTTGAGGGAGGAGAAGGAGATGAATTTCACGATCACACCGGCGGCGCAGAAATTCATGCGCATGATGCTCCGCGTCGACGGCGGCGCGGGCAGCGGCTTCCGTCTTGCGGTCAGCCCCGGCGGCTGCTCCGGCCTTGCCGCCGACATCAGCGTGCGTACTGAACCGCAGGCCGGCGACGCAGTGGTCGAGCGTGACGGCGTCAAGCTGTTCCTCCCCGCCGAAAGCCGCCTGCTGCTCGACGGCGTCACCATCGATTTCGCGGATACGGCGACGCAGACCGGGCTCGTGTTCCACGATCCGAAGCAGGTTTCCTGCGGACATCACTGAACAGGCGACAATGATGCCCGACACGTTTGTCAGCCCGCAGGTCGAGATCAACGAGGCGCTCGTTACCGGCGCCTTGCTCGGGCGTGGGCTGCCGAGCGAGGCGGAACATCATTTGTGGGAAGCTGGCCTTTCCTATCACCTGGACGACATCGCGGAACGTCATCTGCGTGAAGCCGAGGCGCTCGCGCCCGACCATGCCGCTGTGCTGATCGGCCTCTATCGATTCTATTTCTACAAGGGCCGTCTCGCCGAGGCGCTCGCTGTCGCCCGTCGCTGCCTGCTCAAGGCGGCGCAGGAGAACAATCTTCCCGCCGATTGGCGCTCCGTGCGGGCTGGCGATGCCGAGTTCGGCCGCTACGAGAACATTCTGCCGCGCTTCTTTCTGTTCTCGCTGAAGGGCTACGCCTATCTGCAGATGCGCCTCGGCGAGACCGACGAGGGACGGCTCGCGGTCCAGAAGCTGCTGGAGCTCGATCCCACCGACAAGATCGGCGCCAGGGTGCTGCTGGGCGTGCTCGAGCGGATGGGGCACGACGATGAGTGACGACATCGACGAGGCCCTCGACTGGCAGGGCCAGCAGATCGATTGCACGGCCTGCGCCCATCTGGCGCTCAACCATGCCGGCGGCTGTCGGATCAAGCATGCCTGTGTCAACGATCGCTACGCGCGCCGCATCGATCGCTTCTTCAACTGGAATACGGGCCTCGCCGACGCCTATCTCGGCCATCCGCATTTCGAGGTTCGCGCGATCGCCGCAAAGTCTGCGAATCTGTTCCTGCTTCCGCCGTTGCTCGGCGACGTCGACGAGACGGTACGCTGGAACGCCGTTCGCCGCCTGCCCAGGCGCTATGCGCTGCAATTGCGCAAGGACCCGCACCGCGAGGTCCGGATGCGGGTCGCAACGCTGATCGACGGCGATGATCTGCTGCCGATGGCCTCCGACGATGACTATTACGTCCGTCTCGTCGTTGCGCGCAGGCTCGCGCCGCTGCTGCTCGGCCGGATGATCGGCGACGAGGAGGCGGAGGTTCGCCGCGTCGTGGCCCGGCGCATTCCGGACGAATGGCTGCTCGGCATGATCAACGACCGCGACGCCGCCGTGCGGCTCGACGTCGCGCAGCGCCTGTCGCCGGAGCCGCTGGCACTGATGCGCCGCGATCCGGATTGGCGCATCCGCTACGAGGTTGCGAGCCGTGCTGCGGCCGGCGAGATCATGGGGCTCGTCGAGGACCAGGACGGCCTGGTGCGCGAAATCGCGCGGTCGCGGGTCGCGGTACGGCTGGAACGAGGAACGGGAGCCTCCCTATGAGCAATATCGTCCGCGACAGCGACGTGGTCGAGCTGACGGCGCCTCCTTTCTTCAGCTTCGGCGAGAAGGTGCGCGCCAAGCGCACCATCCGCAACGACGGCACCTATGCCGGCAAGGAGATCGGCGACATCCTCGCGAAGAAGGGCGAGATCGGCTACGTGGTCTCGATCGGCACCTTCCTTCAGCAGTTCTACATCTATGGCGTCGAATTCCTCGAAAGCGGCAACCGCGTCGGGATGAAGCGCAAGGAGCTCGACCCCGTCACCCCGCGCGACGCGGTCGAGGACATTCCACTGCCGGAGACCGTGTCATGATGATCGAACCCAGATTGCCGAAGTATCAATGGGGCCAGCGCGTGAAGGCGGCGGTGGACCTGCACAATGACGGCTCGTTTCCGGATGCGCCGGCCGAAGGTCTCCTCGTCCGCGTCGGCGGTACCGGGGAAATCGTCCAGGTCGGCAGGCATACCGATGCCAACCTGCCGATCTACCTCGTCGAGTTCGGCGAGCGGCTGGTGGTCGGCTGCCTCGAGGAAGAAATCAGTCCGCTCTAGGGATGTCACGATGAACGCCGCGGTGCTCAGACAGCCGGACATGCACTTGCCCCCGCATCCCAACGAGCTCGATCGCAGGCGGATCGAGCGTGCACTCGGATCGCGCAAGCGCTATCGCTATGTCTCGCCGGTGGTGAAGGGCGTGACCGGCGGGTATCTCGTGGAGAGTCCGTGCTGCTCGCGGAACATCGATGCCGCGGGCGGGGTCATCGACGTCGCGCTCCTGCATTACGATGCGGCGGGCGCGAGCTGGAAGCTGTTCCGGAAGGATCACGAGACCGGATCCTGGAAGCTGCACGGCGTGCATCAGCGGCTCTTGTCGGCGACGGAGGTCCTGAATGCCGATCCCGAGCGCGTGTTCTGGCAATAGCGGGAGTTGGAAAGATGTCGCTGGCAGCAATCGAACTGGCTGAAATCGAGCAGGTGCTGGCATCCTCGGATGCGGCGCCACAGGCTTATGTCGAGTTGCGGCAAAGATTCCCCCATCTTGCCTGTATCCGTTGCGACGCCTCCGACGTGACGGAGACGCCATACCGCAGCTTTGGGGCGTTCGACCTGCATCTGCTCGACAGCGCCGATCATTGCGCCGCGATCACCGACGATCCGGCACGCGCGACCGGCATCGTGCTGGCGAAGCGGGCAGTCGTGTCATGACGGAGCCTGCTCTCGCCTATGACGGCGTTGCGGAGACGGACGAGCTCGCGGTCGAAGCTGGCCATGACTTCATTCCGCTCTCCGACCCCGACGTTACGCTGGCGGAGATCGCGGCGGTGGACGCCGTCCTGCGCTCGCCGCGGCTGTCCAGCGGTCCGCTCGCGGAAGAGTTCGAGGCCGCATTTGCGAGCTATGTCGGTCGTGCCTATGCGATCGCGGTGCCGAGCGGCACCATTGGCCTCATGCTTGCGCTGAAGGCTTACGGCATCGGCGCAGGCGATGAGGTCATCGCCTCGTCCTATTCCTTCCGCGAGACCGCGCATGCGATCAGCCTCGCCGGCGCACGGCCCGTGTTCGCCGACATCGACTATTGGTCGGGGACGCTGGCGCCGCAGAAGGTGGAAGAGCGCATCGCGCCCGCGACAAGGGCCATTCTCGCAGCCAACACCAACGGCCATCCGGCGCCGTGGTCGGAGCTCCGCGACATTGCGGGCCGGCGCGGCATTCTCCTGCTGGAGGATTCCACCGAGGCGATCGGCTCGCGCTACAACGGCAGGTTGGTCGGCAGCTTCGGCGACGTCGCCGTGTTCGATTTCGCACAGCCCTCGCTGCTGACCTGCGGCGAGGGCGGCATGATCGTCACCGACGACATCGATCTTGCCGTGACGTTGCGACGTCACCGCTCACATCGGCTGAACGAGCGATCCTCCGTTGTCGTGAGCTCGACGGCGGCCCATCAGGCCGGGATCAGCGATCTCGCGGCAGCGCTTGGGCTGGCCCAGCTCAGGCGCATCGACGAGATCATCGAGCGTCGCCGGCTGGTCGAGCAGCTCTATGCGACGCATGTCCAATCATTCGAAGGCATCAAGCCGCCCTATGTCGGTCCCGATGTGACCGAGGTGAACTGGTTCCTCTATCTCGTGCATCTCGGCACCCGTTTCACCCGCTCCAGCCGGGATGCCATTGCCGAGGATCTCCGGGTCGAGCAGGTCGAGGCTGCCGCCTACAGCCATCCGCTGCATTTGCAGCGGCACTATTTCGATCTCGGCTACCGGCGCGGCGACCTGCTGGTGACCGAGAAGATCGCGGATCGCGCTCTCGCGCTGCCGTTCCATACCCATCTGACGGATAGCCAGATCGAATTCATCGTCGAGACCATGAAGGACGCCTCGATCAATGTGGGCGCAGGCGCGGCGATCTACTGAAGAGCCGATCACCAACGAAAGAGGATGACGACCATGACCACACTGACCGTTCTACCCGCAGGCAAGACCATCGAGGTTTCCGAGGGAACGACTCTTCTGGCTGCGCTGCTCGGCGCCGAAATCGCGATCCCTCACAAATGCGAGGGGCAGGCGAAATGTGGTTCCTGCCACATCGTCGTGCAGGAGGGGCGCAAGGGGCTGTCGAAGATCGCGCGGCTCGAAAACGAGAAGCTCGACGCCATTGTCGGCGTCGGGTCGAAGTCGCGCCTCGCCTGTCAGGCCACCGTGCTCGGCACGGAGGACGTCAAGATCGAGCTGCTCGGCTTCTCGTCGGGCATCTGAGCGCGGGAGCAGGATGATGGATACGCAGAAGCTCATTCTTCACACGCGCTTTGCGCCGAACGGCACCGTGGTCGAGATCAGCGAGCGGCCCGAGGGCCTCACGCCGCAGGCCTGGTTCAACTTTCTCAGCGACAAGGCCGGCGACGTCTATCAGACGCTTGCCGGCGGCCGGGGTGTGTTCCGGCTGACACGGGAAGAGCTGACGGCGCTGAGGCAGGCGGCCACGCCGGCGGCCTGACCAGCTGGAGGAGTGACGATGGGAGCGAGAGAGATCGACGTCTTCGTCATCTGCGCCAGCGACGAGATCGAACGCGGCGGCGCGAGGGCGTTCAGCCTGTCGCGTTTCGACGCGTCCGGCGAAAGCCGACCGTTCCCGATCGTCGTGATCCGGACCCACGGCAACGACTATGTCGGGTACGTCAATGCCTGTCCGCATGACGGTGTCTGGCTCAACATCGGCAGTGGCGACTTCTTCACGCAGGACCGCGCGTTCCTGAAATGCGGTCGCCACGGCGCCACGTTCGAGATCGACAGTGGGCTCTGCATCGACGGCCCCTGCAACGGCAAGAGCCTCCAGCCCATCGCGCTTGCCGTGGTCGACGGCGAGGTCTGCTTGTGCGGCGAGCGGCTGGTCGAGGACGACCGTCCGTTCGGCGCCTTCGACGACCATGACGAGACCATGGACATCATGATCCATCCGGATTAGGAGGGCAGGGCGTGACCGTCGCGCAATTGCTCGATCGCCTCAAGGATCTCCCGGGGGACGCCGTGGTGCTGATGGACAGCGGCGACGGACTGTCGCGCGTCTCCACGCTGGAATTTGTCGCCGATCAAGGCCCCGGCGCGCCGGCGGAGGTTATCCTGTCGCCGAGCATGGACGAGTAGGTACAACAGAAGGCATCGGCATGAGCGATACGGTGGTCACGGTTTCAATGTTCGAACGGATCGGCGGCCCGGTCGTCATCGACCGCCTGGTGGAAAGCTTCTATCGCCGGATGGACGAGGCTCCCGAAGCCGCCGGCATCCGCGCCATGCATGCGGACGACCTGACGTCGACCAAGCAGGTGCTGAAGCGATACCTCACCGAATGGACCGGCGGGCCAAAGCTCTATTCGCCGGAGAAGGGCCACCCGCGGCTGCGTCAGCGTCACATGGGTTTCCCGATCGGTAGCGCCGAGCGCGACGCCTGGCTGCTGTGCATGCGCGGCGCGCTGGGGGAGACGGTCGCCGACGAAGCGGCGCGGGCAGAGCTCGATGCCGCGCTCACCAAGCTCGCCGACTGGATGCGCAACCAGGCCGGCAATCCGCATGATGCGCGCGGCGGGCACGGCTGAGGGGACGCAGCGTCAGTCCGACAGCGGCAGTCCAAAGAACTCCTCCTCGGCGCCGCCCCACGCCTTGTGCAGGGCAAGGCCGCTCTGCCACTTGCCGATCTCGATATCATTTGCCAGGCGGTGTGTGATCTTGCCCTCCGGTTTCTCGGCCAGCAGGAAGGTCTTGCCGTTGCGGATGAAACGATTGAGGTCCTTGGTATCGGTCGGCCGCACGACGCAGCGCGGCGCATCGTCAATGAGAATCGTCGTCGGCATCATCGCGCTGGACTCCTTCAATCCATCGGCGGTCCGAGATCGTCGTTTTCCTTCTTCTTTTTCTTCTTCTCGGTCTTGGCCTGGGCGTAGGCGCCGGCATTCTTCAACAGGATCGGCTTCTGTCCCTCGACATATTGCGAGATCCAGAACATGGTCCGTTCCAGCGCCTTCGCCGCCGCGTCCTCGCGAAAACTGCCGCGCTCCTCGCAGCCGAAGCCCTGGGCTGCCTCCGGATAGGTGAAGGTGCTGACGTCGGGGCGCCAGGCGCGGAATTGGGTGATGGCCTCCAGCGGCAGCTCAGGATCGCTTTCGCAGAAGTGCAGGAGGGTCGGCACCCTGCGCTTTTCGCGATGGTCGGCGACCGTGTTGCTGCCATCATAGCCGATCACGCAGGCGATACCGTTGACCTTGTTCGCCGCGGAATAGGCGAGGTCGCCGCCCCAGCAATAGCCAACGAGCGCAACCTTGCCGGTGTCCTTCACAGCGTCGACCGTCGCCTGGATATCCGAGATCGCCTGCTCCTTGGCGATCTGCGCGCTGATCGCGGCTCCCTCGGCCTTGCCGTCCTGGTCGTGACCGAGGCTGACGCCCGGCTTCACCCGGTCGAACAGGGACGGCGCGATCGCTACGTAGCCCTTGGCGGCGAATGCATCGGCAATCTTCTGGATCTCGGGCGTGACACCGAAGACGTCCTGAAGGACGACCACGGCGCCCTTGGGCGCTTCGGCGGGATCGGCACGGTAGGCGGAGAAGCTCGCTCCGTCGCTGGCGGTCAGTTCGATCATTGTATCCTCCTGATGGGTCTCTGGTTGTTCCGCTAGAGCAGGCCGAGCTCGAGCTTGACGTCGTCGGTCATCCGCGATGAGTCCCAGGGTGGGTCGAACACCAGCTGCACCGCGACTTTCTCGACGCCGCCGACCTCGATGACGGCCTTCTCCACCCACGACAGCATTTCGCCCGCGACCGGACAGCCCGGCGCGGTCAGCGTCATGTCGATCTCGACCACGCCGTCGTGCTTCGGCTCGATCCGGTAGATCAGGCCGAGGTCATAGATGTTCACGGGGATTTCGGGATCGTGAACCGTCCGCAGCGCGGCGACGATGCCCGCGATCAGCGTCTCGTTGTCGGCAAGCTCTGTGGTCGTCATCGCCACCTCACTGGAGTCCCTCGGCGAGTGCCGCAACGACCGACCAGCCGACCGTTCCCGTCGGGTCGAGCCGGCGCAGCGCAGCCAGCAGTTCGTGGGCCTGCTGTCGTTCGTCCTTGCGAAGATGGATGAAGGCGAGCGCCTTCAACGTGTAGAGCGCGAAGCGGCCGGCGCCGTCCGGCAGCTCGGCCTGCGGCTGCCAGCGACGCCAATCGGGACTCCAGCCGGCTTGGTGAGCGGCCTCCCGCAGCCCGCGCTCGGCGATGCTCTGGGCCTCGTCGAGCCGCCCACGATAGGTGTGGGTTTTGTAGAGGCAAAAATAGACTGCGAGCTCGGTCGGGGCCGCATCCAGGGCCTTGCGGAAGATCCGGTCGGCCTCGACAGGGTCGTGCCGGTAGCTCACCACGCCCTGCTGGAGAAGCGAGTCGATCTCGGGCGCGAGCTCGCCGAAATTGATGCCGTCGGAGTCGACGAGCACGTTCGCCATCATTGGGATTGGCCGCCGATCGCCCAATCTGCTGGAGCCCAATCTGCTGGAGTCTGTGCGAGACAATTCGAGTTCCTCTTCTGGCGTATCGGAATACGGATGCAACCTTGCAAAGCAAAAGCCGGGCCGAATGAGAAACGCCGCGAAAGCGCGTCCGTTTGGAGGCGCTGCGAGCCATCGTCGCAGCGTCCGGAGCGAGGCCGTCGGCGTTCGTCACGTCATCGACATGCACGCAGGCGGCGTTGTCGCAAGTCGGACATCGCGGCGGCGCCGGGCATGCAAGTCCCTCTGAACACACATGTTCCGAAACTGGTTTGGCGCTTGCATGGACCAGACCCGGAGCAGGAGTGTGCAACATGGCGATGGCAGGACCGGAGATCGAGCAATTGATCAGGGAGGCGTTTCCGGACGCTCATGTGATCGTGACCGATCTCGCCGGCGACGGCGATCACTACGGCGCGCGCGTCGTCTCGCAGGCGTTTGCCGGCAAGAGTCGGATCCAGCAGCACCAGATGGTCTACGCCGCCTTGAAGGGACAGATGGGCGAGGCGCTGCATGCGCTCGCGCTCGAAACGGCGGTGCCGACGTGAATATGGAAGGATAGAAGCATGAGCGAACCGACCGAACAACGCATCCAGGACATCATTGCGGGCAGCGACGTCGTGCTGTTCATGAAGGGTGTTCCAGCTGCGCCGCAATGCGGCTTCTCAGGTGCCGTCGTGCAGATCCTGAACGGCCTCGGCGTGCCCTTCACCGGCGTCAACGTGCTCGCCGATCCCGACATCCGCGAGGGCATCAAATCGTTCTCGAACTGGCCGACCATTCCCCAGCTCTACGTCAAGGGCGAGTTTCTCGGCGGCTGCGACATCGTGCGCGAGATGTTCAAGCTGGGTGAGCTGGCCGCAGTGCTGAACGACAAGGGCGTTGCGGTGGCGGCGTCATGAGCGACGGAATGACCGAGGAGTTCGAGCTGCCGCAGCTCTATCGTCATCACGTCTTCGCCTGCCACACCCAGCGGCCTCCCGGCCATCCGCGCGGAAGCTGCGGAGCGTCCGGCGGCGGGCCGCTGTGGGAGCGGCTCGGCAAGGCCATTGAAGCGAAGGGGTTGACTGACGTCGGCTTCACCGCATCGGGCTGTCTCGGCTTCTGCGCCGCCGGTCCACTGATGGTCGTGTACCCCGGCGGCGTCTGGTATCGGCCGACAACGCCGGAGGACATCGACGAGATTGTCGAGCAGCACCTCGCGCAGGGCCGGCGCGTCGATCGCCTGGTGATGGTGCTGGCGCGGAGCTGAGCCTCACGGCTCCGCGCAATGCGGCATTGCCTCCGGCCGTGTGCAGCCCTCGAGGCCGCTTCGCTCGCCGCCGAGCAGGGATGGGACCGGTTCGCGATCGAAGCCGGCGCATCTGGCGCCGCCAACGTCGATCAGCGGACGCCGGATCAGCAGGGGATCGTCCAGCATCAAGGCGATTGCATCTGCTGCGTCGATCTCTGCCGGCTTCAATTCACCGGATTTGATCCGCGGCGCCGCCGGGTTGAACCAGGACGTGACGGGCGTCGCACCGAAGAAGGCGAGCAGACGCTCTGCCGTCCACGGCTCGGTGAGCAGGCTCTTCGCGATCACCTGATGACCCGCCGCCTCCAGCGCGCGGATCTGCCGAGCGTTGGTCCCGCAACCGGGCTTCTGATAGAACAGGATGGTCGCCACGCGGACGTTCCTATTTCATCATGCTGAGCTGGACCAGGGGCGCAGCACCGCCACGCCCGAGGATGGTGTCTACCTTCTTGCGGACGCCTTCCAAGGTCAGCGGTTTCACCACGGCGCCATGGGCACCGGCCTTCATCGCCTCGACCGCGGTGGTCTCGTCGGATTTGTCGGTGACGATGAGAATGCGCACGCCCGGGAACTTCGCGCCGAGCTCGCCGATCAGAGCAGGGCCGCGAGCCTTCAGGAAGGAGACGCCGAGCAGCACGACGTCGGGCTTCAGCCAGTCCACGCCCTTCTCATAGGCCTCCTCCGGAGTGGCGAGCTCATGCGTCTCGATCTCGTCGTGCAGCATGAACTGGAGCGCCGCGCGGGTGATCTCGTCCTCGTCGACCACGAACACGCGCCGCTGGTCGACTGCCTTGGCCGTCTCGACACCGATCTGCATCCGTCATTCTCCTCGAATTGTTTCGCCTCGTGGATTAGCAATTTCCGTTCCGCGTGCAGGCCGCGGAAATCGCGGTGCGTTTGCACCGCAATCGCCGCGAGTCTTGTCCGGTTTCTGACAGAGGCCCTACCTCTGTAGGGTTCGACACAGCTTCTGTCGGCTGCCTGGGTCGAAATATTTCGCGAGCGCGATCAGCGTCTTAGTGAGCGCGCCGCGAATGGCACGCCAGTTGCTATTTGGATGCAGCAACAACGAGTGAGGGCTGAGAACACGCCGACGCCGCTGGCGAGCGATGTTCTCCTTCCCGAACCCCGCGGGCCCACGCTTCTGAGAGAGAAGCAATCTCGCGCGAGTAGCGCGGAGTCATTGGCAATCGGTTGATGGAGAGCAACATGTCTTCACTGAGACAAATCGCGTTTTACGGCAAGGGTGGTATCGGCAAATCGACGACGTCGCAGAACACGCTCGCGGCGCTTGCCGAGATGGGTCACAGGATCCTGATCGTCGGCTGCGATCCCAAGGCGGACTCGACCCGCCTGATCCTGCACGCCAAGGCGCAGGACACCATTCTGAGCCTCGCGGCCAACGCCGGCAGTGTCGAGGACCTCGAGATCGAGGACGTCATGAAGGTCGGCTACAGGGACATTCGCTGCGTCGAGTCCGGCGGGCCGGAGCCGGGCGTCGGCTGCGCCGGCCGCGGCGTCATCACCTCGATCAACTTCCTGGAAGAGAACGGCGCCTATGAGGACATCGACTACGTGTCCTACGACGTGCTCGGCGACGTCGTCTGCGGCGGCTTCGCGATGCCGATCCGCGAGAACAAGGCGCAGGAGATCTACATCGTGATGTCCGGCGAGATGATGGCGATGTACGCCGCCAACAACATCTCCAAGGGCATTCTGAAATACGCCAATTCCGGCGGCGTTCGTCTCGGCGGCCTGGTCTGCAATGAACGGCAGACCGACAAGGAGCTGGAGCTGGCGGAAGCCATGGCCAAGAAGCTCGGCACCCAGCTGATCTACTTCGTGCCGCGCGACAACATCGTCCAGCACGCGGAACTGCGCCGCATGACGGTGCTGGAATATGCGCCGGAATCTCAGCAGGCCGAGCACTATCGCAAGCTTGCGCACAAGATCCACAACAACGCGGGCAAGGGTATCATCCCGACCCCGATCACGATGGACGAGCTCGAGGACATGCTGATGGAGCACGGCATCATGAAGCCGGTCGACGAGACCGTCGTCGGCAAGACCGCTGCCGAGCTCGCGGCAATGTCGGCCTGACCATCGTGCCGGCCTTCCTGAACGGGGAGGCCGGCACGTTTCGGCATCACCGGCGGAGCCCCTCCATGATTGAAGCGCAAGTGATGATCGCAACGACATCGCCGGCGGGCCCCATCGCCGATGGCACGCATGCCGGAATAGAAGTCTATCGCGTCTTGACCGGCAGCGATCCGGCCGAAGCCGACATTGGTGACGACGACGATTTCGATCGACACGTGCTCGCTTCGGTGCTGGCGGCAGCTGTCATGGACGGCGGTCCGATCGCGGAGCGGGTCGGCCTGCCCGAACGGGACCTCGATGCGCTCCTGGCGCAATGTTTCCCATCCGTGCCGGCCCGGGCGTTTGCCTGGACAGGCGAGGGTGACGCGAGCGTCGACGACGAGACGGCCATGGTGCGCGATCTCCTGCTCACTCAGCGTTCGACCGACGGCGATGTCGGTCGCTGGCTCGCGGCGATGGTGGCGCGGCGTGCGATGGAGCCGAACCACCTCTGGGAAGATCTCGGGCTGCGCGAACGCCCCGAGCTGTCGCGCCTCCTGACGCGTCATTTCGCACCGCTGGCGACCCGCAACACCAGGAATATGCGCTGGAAGCGCTTCTTCTATCGCATGCTCTGCGAGGACGACGGCTTCGTGATGTGCACGACGCCGGTCTGCACGCAGTGCAACGATTTCGACCTCTGTTTTGGCGAGGAGAACGGCGAGAGCCGCATGGCCGAGCGCCGGCGGGACTATTTGCGGGGCGACAGCGATCGGGTCGATGCCGCCCGAACGGCGTGAGGTGATCATGGACGCGTATTCCGAAGGGTCTTTTATCGACGTGGCGGACGAAGGGCCATCTGCGTGCCACGTGCTCCGGGACGGTGGATGCTCCACGTTCCAGCGGTTGCGCGACGCTGGCCTGCGGCCGACA
The DNA here is from genome assembly GCF_058803975.1 of Bradyrhizobium sp. GW821-FHT13H06. Taxonomy (NCBI): domain Bacteria; kingdom Pseudomonadati; phylum Pseudomonadota; class Alphaproteobacteria; order Hyphomicrobiales; family Nitrobacteraceae; genus Bradyrhizobium; species Bradyrhizobium sp. GW821-FHT13H06. The sequence goes on from NZ_JBXAPN010000008.1 coordinate 221,442, forward strand.
CGCCAGCGCCTGTTATTGGCAGATTTGTTGTTCGGCCAGGGACACCGTCATGTCACAGCGGAAATGCTCTTTGCCGAGTCGGCGGAGACCAATATCCAGCTGTCGCTGGCGACCGTCTACAACACGCTGAACCAGTTCACCCAGGCCGGGCTGTTGCGCCGGATCGGGCCGGATGGCTCGCGGTCGTTCTTCGACACCAACACGTCGGTGCATCCGCATTTCTACCTTCACGGCGAGGATGTCCTGATCGACGTGCCGGAGACGCTCGTCCTTGCGCAGATGCCCGAGCCCTTGCCGGGCCACGAGATCTCGCGGCTCGACATCATCATCCACGTCCGCCGCAAGTCCGCCGACACCTGACAGGCCTGTCTGAGCCTGTCGCATTTGCGACAAAGCGGGCGGTGCCGAGAAGTCAAGTAATCTCAATTGCTTGGCGATTATTCCGACAATGGCACGCAGGTTGCTGAACTCCTGATCGGAATGAATGACTGGAGTGCGCGGATGGTGTTTTCCAACACGACGAAACGACTGGATGGCGGTCAGCTCCCACTCGTCGTCCTCAACGACACCACGCTGCGGGACGGCGAACAGGCGCCGGGCGTCGCGTTCACCACTGCGGAAAAAGTCTCGATTGCGCGCGCACTGGCCTCGGCCGGCGTCACCGAGATCGAAGCCGGCACGCCCGCCATGGGCCATGACGAGGTGAGCGCGATCCGGGCGATCGTCGAGGCCGACCTGCCTGCGACCGCGATCGGCTGGTGCCGGATGCGGACGTCTGACGTCGATGCCGCGATCGAGGCCGGCGTCTCCATGGTGAATGTGTCGATCCCTGCCTCCGACGTGCAGATCGCCGCCAAGCTCGGCGGCGGACGGCCGGCGGCGCTGGAGCAGGTGAGGCGGGTGGTCGGCTATGCCCGCGACAGGGACCTCGACGTCGCGGTCGGCGGCGAGGATTCCTCGCGTGCCGATGTCGATTTCCTGGTCGAGCTGATCGCCACCGCAAAGGCCGCGGGCGCGCGGCGCTTCCGCATAGCGGATACCTTGAGCGTGCTCGATCCTGACGCGGCCTTTGCGTTGCTGGCAGCGCTTCGGTCGACCACCGATCTCGAGCTCGAATTCCACGGTCACGACGACCTGGGCCTGGCGACCGCCAACACGCTTGCCGCAATCAAGGCCGGCGCGACCCATGCCTCCGTCACGGTAATCGGTCTCGGCGAACGGGCGGGCAACGCGCCGCTGGAGGAGGTCGCCGTCGCGCTCAGGCAGCTCTATGGCCGCGAGACCGGCGTGGTGCTGTCCGAGCTGGAGCATGTTGCAGCCGTAGTCGCGGCCGCGGCCGCGCGCGCCATCCCTCTGAACAAGGCGATCGTCGGCGAGCACGTCTTCACCCACGAGTCCGGCATTCACGTCGACGGCCTGTTGAAGGATCAGCGTACCTATCAGGCGCTGGATCCACGGCTGCTCGGCCGCTCCAACCGCATCGTGATCGGCAAGCATTCAGGGCTCGCGGCGATCACCGCGCTGCTGGCCGAACTCCAGCTGTCCGTCAGCCCGGAGGAAGCAAAGTCCGTTCTCGCCCGCGTCCGCCAGCATGCCGTCGAGCACAAGGGCGCCGTTGCGCGCGAGACGGTGATGGCGATCTGGCGCGAGGTGCGCGAGCGCTCGCTCCTGAATTGCGCGTGAGGGTGCCATGGCCTGTGCCGTCGATATTCCGCTCGCCGAACCGTCCGCTCCCGGACCGGTCAAGCTCTCCCTGCTGAAGTTGATCCGCGAGGACGTCGGCTGCGTGCGCCAGCGCGATCCCGCCGCGCGCAGCCAGATCGAGACGCTCCTGACCTACCCCGGCGTCCATGCCGTCATCTGGTATCGGATCGCGAACCGGCTGTGGACCGGCGGCTGGCGCTTTCCGGCGCGGCTGTTGTCCTGGTTCGGGCGCTTCGCCAGCAATGTCGACATCCATCCTGGCGCGCGCATCGGCCGGCGTTTCTTCATCGATCACGGCGCCTGCGTCGTCATCGGCGAGACCGCCGAGATCGGCGACGACGTCACGCTCTATCATGGCGTCACCCTCGGCGGCACGTCGTGGTTTCCCGGCAAGCGCCATCCGACGCTGGAAGATCGGGTCGTGGTCGGAGCCGGCGCCAAGATCCTCGGGCCGATCACGGTCGGCGCCGGCTCGCGCGTCGGAGCCAATTCGGTGGTGATCGACAGCACGCCACCCGACGTCACCGTGGTCGGCATTCCCGCGCGCGTCGTGCGTCCGCAACTTGGTCATCGCCGCGTCGTCGGGCGGATCGATCTCGACCATCATTTGATGCCGGATCCCGTCGGCGACGCCATCGCCGTGTTGCTCGACCGCGTCGAGTTCCTGGAGGCGCGGCTGGGCCACATGCAGAGGCGCGCCCGGGATGCCGGCGCACCCGCGCCACAGAGCCTGATGGAGACCGACAATGGCTGATGGAATCCTCGCGCGACTCAACGAGGCCTCGGCGGCCGAGGAGTTCTTCACGCTGCTTGGCGTCGACTACGATCCGAAAGTCGTCAACGTGGCGCGGCTGCACATCCTCAGGCGCATGGGCCAGTATCTTGCCGGGGAGGATTTTTCCGGCGTGGCGGACGAGACCGTGGCGGAACGGTGCAAGATGGTGCTGGAGCGGGCCTATGCGGACTTCGTCGCATCCTCGCCGATCGACCAGCGCGTGTTCAAGGTCCTGAAGGATGCCGTCGCGCCGCAACCGAAGCAGGCGCCGACATTGGTGCAGATCGGCTCGCTGAAGTGAGCCCGTGCTCTGTCGCATTTGCGACGCGTGTCGCAGCAGCGTTGTCGGCCCTACAGCCCGAAGCGGATGCAACCGATACCGTCACTCTTCTAAGTCGCTGTGTCCGCATCTGAATTTCGTCGTTCGCGCAGTTGGTACGACACTTGCTGTTCCTGCTCTGAACGAGGTTGTCCGAAGACGAGTCCTGGAGAAGCGCATGCACATCGTCGTCTGCATCAAGCAGGTCCCCGACTCCGCACAGATTCGCGTGCATCCCGTGACCAACACCATCATGCGTCAGGGCGTGCCGACCATCATCAACCCCTACGACCTCTTCGCGCTGGAAGCGGCACTCGAGCTGCGCGATCAGTTCGGCGGCGAGGTCACGGTGCTGACCATGGGTCCGCCGTCGGCCGAGGATTCCCTGCGCAAGGCGCTGACCTTCGGCGCCGATCGCGCGGTGCTGCTGACCGACCGCTTCTTTGCCGGTGCAGATACACTGGCCACCACCTATGCGCTCGCAACCGCGATCCGCAAGATCTCGACCGAGTTCGGCGCGCCCGATCTCGTCTTCACCGGCAAGCAGACCATCGACGGCGATACCGCGCAGGTCGGCCCCGGCATCGCCAAGCGGCTTGGCCTGTTGCAGCTCACCTATGTCGCGAGGATCAGCGCGCTGGACCTGCAGGCCCGCACCATCGACGCGGAACGGCGCTCCGAGGGCGGCGTGCAGCTCCTGCGCACCAGGCTGCCGTGCCTCGTCACCATGCTGGAGGCGACCAATCAGATCCGGCGCGGTGCGATGGCCGACGCCTTGCGTGCGGCGCGCGCGCCGATCGTGAAATGGAGCGCGCAGGAGGCCGGTGTCGAGGACATCTCGAAATGCGGACTGCGCGGCTCGCCCACCATCGTCAAGCGGGTGTTTGCGCCCGCGGCGCGCAGCGAGAAGGCGGCGCTGATCGAGGCCGGCGAGCAGCAGGCGGAGGCGCTGATCGACGCCATCTTCAAGCGCCAGCCGACGCTGGAGACCGAGCTCGCCGCGCTGGCGCGCGGCTATTGAGGCGAGGGGAACGAGCAACATGAGCACCGCACCGAAAGCCGCCGCACCCGCTGCGGGCCGCGCCGCGACCAAGAAGGAGCTGCCCGAGCACTTCAAGGCCTACAAGCACGTTTGGGTCTTCATCGAGCAGGAGCGTGGCCAGGTTCACCCCGTCTCCTGGGAATTGATGGGCGCCGGTCGCAAGCTCGCCGACAAGCTCAAGGTCGATCTCGCCGCGGTCGTGATCGGACCCGAAGGCGAGGCGACGCAGAGCGCCGCCGCGGAGTCGTTTTGCTACGGCGCCGATCTCGTCTACATGGTCGCCGACGATCTGCTCGCCGACTATCGCAACGAGTCCTACACCAAGGCGCTGACCGACGTCGTCAATACCTACAAGCCCGAGATCCTGCTGCTTGGCGCCACCACGCTCGGCCGCGACCTCGCAGGTTCGGTGGCGACGACGCTGCTTACAGGGCTGACGGCAGACTGCACCGAGCTCGACGTCGATGCCGACGGCTCGCTCGCCGCGACGCGGCCGACCTTCGGCGGCTCGCTGCTCTGCACGATCTACACGCTGAATTACCGGCCGCAGATGGCGACGGTACGTCCGCGCGTGATGCCGATGCCGGATCGCGTCGTGCGTCCCCTCGGCCGCATCGTCAGCCACCCGCTCGGCCTCGTCGAGGACGACATCGTGACGAAGGTGCTGTCGTTCCTGCCCGATCGCGATTCCGCGAAATCCAATCTCGCCTATGCCGACGTCGTCGTCGCCGGCGGCCTTGGGCTGGGGTCACCGGAGAATTTTCAGCTGGTGCGCCAGCTCGCTACGGTGCTGGGCGCCGAATATGGCTGCTCTCGGCCGCTGGTGCAGAAAGGCTGGGTCACATCCGACCGGCAGATCGGCCAGACCGGCAAGACGATCCGGCCGAAGCTCTATATCGCCGCCGGCATTTCCGGCGCGATCCAGCACCGCGTCGGCGTCGAAGGCGCCGACCTGATCGTCGCCATCAACACCGACAGGAACGCGCCGATCTTCGATTTCGCGCATATGGGCATCGTCACCGACGCCATCAGGTTGCTTCCGGCCTTGACCGCCGCGTTCCGGGCCCGGCTGTCGCCGCATTCACGCGACCGGATCGCCAGCTGAGACAGGAGCACGCCATGATCGAGGAGAAGTTCGATGCGATCGTCGTCGGGGCCGGCATGGCCGGCAATGCCGCGGCACTCACGCTCGCCCAGCGCGGCCTGAAGGTGCTTCAGCTCGAGCGCGGCGAGTACTCCGGCTCGAAGAACGTGCAGGGCGCGATCCTCTATGCCGACATGCTGGAGAAGCTGATCCCCGACTTCCGCGAGGACGCGCCGCTGGAGCGGCACCTTGTCGAGCAGCGCTTCTGGATGATGGACGACCGCTCGCACACCGGCCTGCACTACCGCTCCGATGATTTCAACGAGGAGAAGCCGAACCGCTACACCATCATCCGCGCGCAGTTCGACAAATGGTTCTCGCAGAAGGTCCGCGAGGCCGGCGCCATCGTGCTGTGCGAGACGACGGTGACTGAGCTCGCGCAGGACGCCTATGGCAAGGTGATCGGCGTTCGCACCGACCGCGCCGATGGCGAGATCCATGCCGATGTCGTCGTGCTGGCCGAAGGCGTCAATGGCCTGCTCGGCACCCGCGCCGGCCTGCGCGAACGGCCCAAGCCCGACAAGGTCGCGCTCGCCGTCAAGGAGATGCATTTCCTGCCGCGCGAGACCATCGAGGCCCGCTTCAATCTCAGGGGCGACGAAGGCATGGTGATCGAGGCCGCCGGCACCATCTCCCGCGGCATGACCGGCATGGGCTTCATCTACGCCAACAAGGAGTGCATCTCGCTCGGCATCGGCTGCCTCGTCGCCGATTTCCAGCGCACCGGCGAGACGCCGTACGGGCTGCTCGACCGTTTCAAGCGGCATCCCTCGGTCGCCCCGCTGATCGAAGGCTCCGAGGTGAAGGAATATGCCGCGCACCTCATTCCCGAAGGCGGCTTCAATGCGATCCCGCAGCTCTATGGCGAGGGCTGGGTCGTCGTCGGCGACGCTGCCCAGCTCAACAATGCCATTCATCGCGAAGGATCGAACCTCGCAATGACCTCGGGCCGGATCGCGGCTGAGGCGATCTTCCAGGTCAAGTCGCGCAAGGATCCGATGACGGCGGCGAACCTGTCGCTCTACAAGACGATGCTGGATCAGTCCTTCGTCATCAAGGACCTGAAGAAGTACAAGGACATGCCTGCGCTGATGCACACCCAGTCGCAGAATTTCTTCCTGACCTATCCGGAGCTCGTCTCCAAGGCGATGCAGAACTTCCTGCGCGTCGACGGTACGCCGAAGGTCGAGAAGGAAAAGACGACGTTCAAATCGTTCATCAAGGCGCGGTCGTGGAGCGGGCTGTTTGGCGATGCCTTCCGCCTCGCGCGCGCCTGGCGGTGACCTCAAGGAAGCGCAAAACTGGCGATGGAGATTAGGCCATGTCGATCGAAGCATCCGTGCGTGTCGAGGACAAGCTGTTCTACAACCGTTATCTGGTCGATGCCGGCCGGGCCCACATCAAGGTGCGCCCGCACACCACGCCGTCGCCGGAACTCCTGACGATGCTGAAGGCCTGCCCGGCGCGCTGCTACGAGCTCAATGACAAGGGCCAGGTCGAGATCACAGTCGACGGCTGCATCGAATGCGGGACATGCCGTGTGATCTGTGAGGGGAGCGGCGACATCGAGTGGAGCTATCCGCGCGGTGGTTACGGCGTTCTGTTCAAGTTCGGCTGACCCATGAAGCTCAGTGCACGCAACATTCTTCCCGGAAAGATCATCGCCGTCACCAAGGGCACGACGACGGCCCATGTGAAGATCGAGCTCGCGCCGGACCTCGTGGTGTTTTCCGCAATCACCAACGAGGCCGTGGACGATCTCGCGCTGATGGTCGGGGATACCGTCTCCGCCGTGATCAAGTCATCCGACGTGATGATCGGCAAGTAGCGCCGCAGGCGCATCGGCGGGCCGGCGCGCTGCGCAGGCCCGCTTTATTCGTGACGACAGATCCTGCCACCAGCCCTCGATCGCTCCTCGCTCGCACAACAGGCTGGTGCCGATCCCGCCGGTAAAGTCATTCCAGGCGTCCAGGCATTTTTCCGGCACCGCCGTGAGCACGGGGATGCCGGCGCCGATGGCGCAGGCCAGCTCGTCGCGCAGGCCGTCGCCGGCAGCTTCCTGCTTGGAGAATTTGTTGATCACGACGAGATCGACATTGGCCGCGATCGCGCGGGTGACGGCGACCGCCGCTTCGGCAAGGCCCGCAGCGTCGAGCTTGCACGCCATGGCGCCCGAGCCGAGCGGCTGGCAGATCGAGATCTCCGCGCCGGTCATGAGGTCGATCGCCTGCATGCCGATCTGGCAGTCCGCGCCATCCTTGACGTTGCGCTGGACCACGCCGCCGATCCGCTCGCCTGACCGGACGAGATCCTGAGCAAAGTCGGCGAGCAGGCCGTCGACGTCGTCCTGCGGACGGTACATGATCGCGGCGACGCGGTTCGGGTCGATGTCGTGAAAGTCGATCGGCATGGAAGTCATCCTCGTCGGGTTTCCTACGCTCTTCCGTCGTCGCGAGCAATCTCCAAGCCGATCGCGGCTCCCGGCCAGCGGTATCGGGCGGAGGCTGTGCAGCGGGCCGGAGCCGACGACACGGCCTTGCTCCATCAGCACCAGGTGATCGGCAAAGCGCTCGATCTCCGCCATGTCGTGGCTGATATAGAGGACCGGCAGCGACAGTGTCTCGTGCAGCCGCTCGAGGAACGGGAAGATCTCGTCCTTGGTGGTGCGGTCGAGCGCGGACAGCGGCTCGTCCATCAGAAGGAGTTTTGGCTGTGACAGCAGGGCACGGCCGATCGCGACGCGCTGCCGCTCGCCGCCGGAGAGGCGGTAGGGCGAGCGGTCGAGCAGTGCGGCAAGGCCGAGCAGCTCCACGACCTCGCTGAATGCGATCTGCGCGCGCGCCGCCTTCGGAGCGCCGAACAGCAGATTGCGTCGCACCGAAAGATGCGGAAACAGGCTGGCTTCCTGGAAGACGTAGCCGATCGGTCGCAGGTGCACGGGCCGAAACGACGAGCCGTCCTGCCAGACTTCACCATCCACCGCGCAGAAGCCGTCGGCCATGCGCTGCAGGCCGGCGATACAGCGCGCGACACTGGTCTTGCCGCAACCCGACGGACCGCAGATCGCAGTGACGCCGGTGGCGGGCAGGCTGAGTTCGGCGTCGAGCGTGAAACTGCCGAGCCTGCCGCGGAAGGCCGCGTTGATGCGAGCGGGTTCGGCCGTTCTCACGCCGCAGCCCTCGCGGCGCGCTTGTCGACGAGCGTCATGGTGAGGATCACGGCGAAGGCGAAGGCCACCATGCCGCCGGCGAGCATGCTCGCCTCGCGCCAACGCGAGGTCTCGACATAGTCGAAGAGCGCGACCGACAACACCTTGGTGCGGCCGGGAATGTTGCCGCCGATCATCAGCACGAGGCCGAACTCGCCGACGGTGTGCGCGAAGCCGAGCACCGCACCGGTCAGGAAACCAGGCCGCGCCAGCGGCACCGCGACGGTCCAGAAGGTCCGAAGGGGCGAAGCGCGCAAGGTGGCGGCAACTTCGAGCGGACGCTCGCCCATCGCGGCGAAGGCGTTCCGGATCGGCTGCACCACGAACGGCATCGAATACACCACCGAGCCGATGACAAGGCCTTCGAAAGTGAAGGCAAGCGTGCGCGCGCCCCAGAGGCGCGCGAGCCACCCACCCGGCCCGTCCGGGCCGAGCAGCACTAGCAGATAGAAGCCGAGCACGGTCGGCGGCAGCACCAGCGGCAGCGCAACCACGCTCGCGATGATTTCGGTCCACCAGCCTCTGGCGCGCGCCAGCCACCAGGCGAGCGGCGTGGCCAGCACCAGCAGGATCGCGGTCGAGATCGCGGCCAGTTCGACCGTCAGCACAACCGACTGGCGAATCTCCGCCGACCAGATCTCCATGCGCGTCAGCTCTGCCCGTCCAGCACGTAGCCGTATCGCTCGATGACGGCGCGCGCCTCGGATCCCCTGAGGAAGCTGATGAACGCGCCGGCGGCCTCGTTGCCGGCGCCCGCCTTCAGCAGGACCGCGTCCTGGCGGATCGGATTATAGAGCGCCTGCGGCACCACCCAGCGCGAACCGGCCTCGCTGCCGGTCAGTTGCGACAGCGCCACGAAGCCGACCTCGGCATTCCCCGTCTCGACGAACTGATAGGCCTGGGTGATGGTCGCGCCCTCCACCAGCTTCGGCTTCAGGGCGTCGTATAGGTTCAGCGACTTCATGGTCTCCACGGCAGCAAGACCGTAGGGCGCGGCGGCCGGATTGCAGATCGAGAGCTTTGCAAAGGAGGCGGCCTTCAGCGTCTCCTCGCCCGTCACGACGCCCGGCGACTTGCTCCACAGCACGAGCTTTCCGATCGCGTAGGTGAAGCTGCTGCCCGCGACAGCGAGACCTTCCTCGACGAGCTGCTTCGGCCGTGAATCGTCGGCTGACAGGAACACCTGGAACGGCGCCCCTTGCGTGATCTGGGTGTAAAATTGCCCGCTCGCGCCGAAGCTGAGCACCGCCTCGTGCCCGGTCTTCTGCTTGAAGAGGGCGGCGATCTCCTTGGCAGCATCGGTGAAGTTGGCGGCCACGGCGACGTTGGTCTGCGCGGCCTGCGCCGATGCGCATGCGAGCAGCAATCCCGCGACGATGGTGATCGAGCGAAGCAGCTTCATGATGAACTCCAGCGGCCGGCAATTGCTTCAGCGCAGCCCGATTGCTGCAAGGCGCCGGCCGGAAGCATCCCAGCAATCGGCGTGCCGGATATGCGGTCGCAGTCTGGTGTGCGCCTTGCAGGAATGGCGTCAAAAGAGGGGGCTTCCCGCCTCTTGCGACGGCGGGACCGATGATCCGTGTCGGATTCCCGACAAGGCCGTCGGCAAGCCGACACCAATGAAGGGAAGCACGACATGGCAACCGCTGCATCGCGCGCCGAACTCGAACGCCTGCTGGAGGACGATGTCCCCTATGGCGATCTCACCACCGAGGCGCTCGGGATCGGCGGGGCCATCGGCGTGATGCAGTTCGCCGCGCGCGCGCAGATGGTGCTGGCGCTCGCCGAGGATGCCGCCGCAATCATCGCGCTCGCCGGCTGCGAGGTGGAGCTGTTCGCCGCATCCGGCGCGGCGCTGGAGCAGGGCGCCCCGATCCTTCAGGCGCGCGGTCCGGCCGCGGGCCTGCTGCGGAGCTGGAAGGTGGCGCAAACCCTGATCGAGATCTGGTCGGGCGTGGCCAGCGAGACCCGCGCCATCGTCGATGCGGCGAGGGCGGTCGCACCTCGTATCCCGGTCGCCTGCACGCGCAAGAACGTGCCGGGCACCAAGCGCTTTGCGGTCGCGGCCATCAAGGCGGGCGGCGCCGTGATGCACCGGCTCGGCCTGTCCGAGACGGTGCTGGTGTTTCCAGAACACCGCGTCTTTCTCGGCGACCTGCCGCTGTTTCAAGCCGTCGAGCGATTGCGCCGGGCGGCGCCGGAGAAGAAGCTCGTGATCGAGGTGAAGACCGCCGATGCCGCACTAGCCGCGGCGGTCGCCGGTTTCGACGTGATTCAAGCCGAGAAGTTCTCGCCAGCCGAGATAGCTGCATTGGTCAAGCGCATGGCATCTATGGCCTATACACGAAATCGTCCGCTCGTCGCCGCCGCCGGTGGCGTCAATGCGGCAAATGCCGCGGCCTATGCGGAAGCTGGCGCCGATGTCCTGGTCACGTCCTCGCCCTATCTGGCGAAGTCGAGAGACGTGCAGGTGGAGATTGCGTCAGCCGACGACGGCACACGCAGTGCGCGGCTTAGTCTCAGGAGGGATGCAGCCGTTCCGGCATCGACATAGCAGGAGCCGCCTCTCTCCACGTCGCCACCGCTATTTGGACAGGCTCCTGGTTTCGGGTTGGCCTCCTCCGAGGAGCAGAACGAGCCCGGCAGTGACAATCGCGATGCCGATCCACTCGATGGTTGTTGGAATCTCCGAAAGTATCGGAATCGCCAACAGCGTCGCACTTGCCGGTACCGCCGCAGCCAGACCGGCCGAGGGCGTCGGCCCGAGAATCCTCGCGGAAATGGAGAACAGGATGACCGCCAGGAAACCGGGGCCCAAGCCCTGGAAGGCAGCCTGAAGCAGTACCGTCGACCACGGCGCATCGTGGATGGTGGAGGGAAGAAAGAGAAACCAGACTGGCAGGAAAAGCAGCGCGTTCGGCACACTGACCAGGACCAGCGCCTGACGCGCCTCGACCTGCCAGTGCTTCACGCCCATAAAGTAGATCGAGAGCACAGCTGACGCCGCGAGGAAGAACGCAATGGCCGATGCCACGCTATTGCCGCCGGCGCGCATGCCCGGAACGCCAATGAGCACGGCGCCGACGAGCAGGACGAGAACTGCAATGAGTTGCCGCCAGGACGGCAGGCGCCGTGCGAAAAACAAACCCAGCAGAATGGTGAAGATCGGTAACGAGCCGTTGGCGAATGCTCCCCCGTATGCTGCCGACGAACCCTTCAACCCGAAGTACATCAAGATATTGTACAGCGCGCCGGGGCCAAAAATCGACATCGACAGGATTGCGTGCAGCGGCAGGTGGCGCGGCCACCAGGCCTTGGCGAACGGAAGAACCAGGGCACCGGCGACCATGAACCGAAGCGCCGTCAAATCGAAGGGTGTCAGGCCGGATTGCATGCCGGCCCTCGAGAAGACGAGAAAGCCAGACCAGATGCAGAATACACCGGCTGCGCTCAGGAGTCCGAGAATCCGCTCGTTCGATTGGGCTGCTGGAGTCAAGCCGGTGTCCGATTGCTTGAGATACCTTAACTTAAAGCACCTGTGAGTTTCAAAATGCTCTCCGCAACATGGTCATTAAAAGATGACGCTATGGCGATCGGCCCTCGGGAGACTTTCTAAAGCATGATCCGGAAGAGTGCGCAGCGGTTCTCCGAAAAGATCATGTTTGAACAACAACCTAAAGCGCCATGATGATTCATCCTGATCTCACCGCGCTTCGCGACGTCTTGGATGGTCGCGACGACGTCGATGGCGGCAACCGCCGCCTCGCTGCGGCCTATCCGGCTGTGCCTTTCTCGAACGGGTTCCTGTGGGCGGAGCCCGGCCACATGTATCGTCGTGCCCGATCGGCGGATGCGCAAATAGGAACCTCGGCAGCGCCGTAACGGCGCGCGAATCCAGGCGGCGGCGCTAGCCTCGCGGCGATGGCGTGGCTCTGACAATACCAGGAACACTTCCGGCGCCGCCCCGTTAGCGCAGCAAACGCCGGGAGTTGTCCATGACCGACTATCCAAAGCCGCCTTATCCCTCGCAGCAGCAGCCGATGCCCGGTTCGACGCGGGCGATGCAGCCGCGACCGGATCATGGCGAGGAGACTTACAAGGGCTCCGGACGCCTGGCCGGAAAGAAGGCCATCATCACGGGCGGTGACAGCGGCATCGGCCGCGCGGTCGCACTCGCCTACGCACGTGAAGGCGCGGATATCGTCGTCTCCTATTTGAACGAGGACGAGGATGCGGCCGAGGTCAAGGCGCTGGTGGAACGGGAGGGACGCAAGGTCGTCCTGATCCCCGGCGATATCAGAAATCCCGATCACTGCCGCGCCATCGTGCGTCGCACCGTCGAAGAGCTCGGCGGAATCGACATCCTCATCAACAACGCGGCGCATCAGGCCACGTTCAAGGACATCGGGGATATCAGCGACGAAGAGTGGCAGCGGACGTTCGAGACCAACATCCACGCCATGTTCTATCTGACCAAGGCTGCGGTCCCCCACATGCGGCCGGGAGCCGCGATCATCAACACGGCCTCGGTGAACTCCGACATGCCGAACCCGAGCCTGCTGGCTTACGCCACGACCAAGGGGGCCATCCAGAATTTCACGGGTGGGCTCGCGCAGATGCTGGCCGAGAAAGGCATTCGGGTCAACGCCGTCGCCCCGGGGCCGATCTGGACGCCGCTGATCCCATCGACCATGCCGGAGGACTCCGTCAAGAACTTTGGCAAGCAGGTGCCGATGCAGCGCGCCGGCCAGCCGGCCGAGCTCGCAACGGCCTATGTCATGCTGGCCGATCCGCTCTCGAGCTATACCTCGGGGGCGACGCTGGCCGTCACCGGCGGGAAGCCGTTCATCTGATCGAATATGCCCGCGGGCGCCGAGGGGGTCGCAAGGACCGAGGCGGCGCCGCGAGCGGGGCCGCCTCGTCCCGGTCAGCCGACATCAATCACGCGGCGCTGGAGGCCTTGGCGTTGACGCCTTTGCGCAGCGCCACCGTGTTCAGCTTGGTGTTGGCGGCCTTCTCTTCGTTCAAATTGGTCGTGAGGAAGCGCACGATGTCGTCGTGGCCGAGCTCTTCGGCCCACGCGATCAGCGTGCCGTAGCGGCACATTTCGTAGTGCTCCACGGCCTGTGCGTTCGCGACGATCGCGGCGTCGAGCACGGACTTGTCCTCGATCTCCCCGGCGGTCTCGTCGGCTTCCTTGATGAGGCCGTCGATGGCCGGACAATGAGTGCCGCTCGGCTCCTTGCCGAGTTTCGCGAACACCTTGTCGAGGCGTTCGACCTGCTTGTTGGTCTCTTCCAGGTGGGCTTTCAGCCCGGCGGCGAGGTCCCTGTTGGTCGCCTTGTCGATCATCTTCGGCAGCGCCTTCAGGATCTGCTGTTCCGCGTAATAGATGTCCTGCAGCCCGTGCAGCAGCAGGTCTTCCATCGATTTGATGTCCTTGGTGAAGAATCCCATAAAGACGTCTCCTTTTCACAATGATGGCAGTGGAACGCCGTGCGGCCGTGGCTGTTCCATTCCCGTGGGTAGACCGGGAGAGCCGAATGAACGACGGACAGGATCATCTTGCAGGCCTGCTCGGACGCGCGGCGATGGACGTGTGGGGCGACATGCCTCGCGACATCCAGGAAGCGCTGTTCGAGACCGCCATGAAGGGACGCCCGACGGAGCGTGAGGAGCTCGCGCGGTTGCTACACGAGCGGCACCCGCGCACGCTTCATCCAGCCCGGCCAGGCTGAAGCGGCGGGTCGGGTCGGGAACGATCGCGCCAGCTCCTGATTGGTGAAATGGGTGGCGCGCAGCCGAACGGCTTGATGCAAGCCGCGGGAGGCGCATCGCTCAAACACCTGGACCAGATTTGCGAGCCGATCGACGTGACTGAGATGAATATCGGAAAATGGTACGACCCGATTTCGGAGCGGTGGATCGCGCCGCGCGAAACACGCACCATCGCAGCGAATGATCGGTCGAGCACGAAGCAGGCGCCGGAGGCTCACAAGCGGGAAGAGGCGCAGCGGATCTGGAATCTGCTGGTCGATTGCTGCGCGCGCGGATGATGCCTGCCTCGCCAGCATGACGGATTCGCTCCCTGCGGGCTCCGGTGCCCGGCGGATGCCGCGGCAGACGAATCGCCCCCGCAACGAATTCTCCCTGCCGACGCGGCGACACGAATCGGCAGTTCGTGCAAATCCCTGGGCCCTCGACCGGTGCGGGTCACTGCTGACATCGCAGGCGCCTTGGCGACGCCCTCGGCTGGCATTGCGCGGGGCAGGCCAGCGTTTCCGTCAACGCTGAACTCGACGACGTCCAGAGCGGATCGGTATATTACCACCCCGATTGCAGGCCCGTACCGGAACAAGGATCAGACGATGGACGATACGATTGGCTTTCCCGACCCCGGTCTCGACCTGTCGGACGGCTTCAAGCCGCATACCTCGCATTGGGGCGTCTTCTCCGCGCGTCAGGGCGCGGCCGGGCTGGAGGTCAGGGCCTATGCGGGCGATCCCGATCCGAACGGCATCATCGACAATTTTCCCGGCGCGCTCCGCCACCAGGCGCGCATTGCCCAGCCAGCGATCCGCCGCGGCTGGCTGGAGCGCGGGCCGGGCCCTGACGATCGCCGCGGCCGCGACGAGTTCGTCTCCGTCAGCTGGGAGAAGGCGCTTGATCTCCTGGGGGACGAACTCGCACGCATCCGCGACACGCGCGGGCCGGGCGCCGTGTTCGGCGGCTCCTATGGCTGGTCGAGCGCCGGCCGCTTCCATCACGCCCAGAGCCAGGTGCATCGCTTCCTCAACATCGCGATGGGCGGCTATGTGCGCTCGGTCAACTCCTATTCATCGGGTGCGTCCTCGGTGCTGCTGCCGCAGATCCTGGCCGGCTACGAGGACATCACCAAGCGCAACGTCACCTGGGAGCAGATCGCGGATCACACCGAGGTCGTGCTGGCATTCGGCGGCATGGCGTTGAAGAACTCCATGGTGGCCGGCGGCTCGATCAGCAAGCATGTCGAGCGCGGCGCGATGGCGGCTGCGCGGCGGCGCGGCTGCGAGTTCATCCTGGTCAGCCCGCTCCGCGATGATCTGCCGGTCGAGGCCGGCGCCGAATGGATCACCTGCGTGCCCGGCACCGACACTGCGCTGATGCTCGGCATCGTCCACACGCTCGTGAGCGAAAGCCTGCACGACCAGGCCTTCCTCGATCGCTACACCGAGGGCTGGCCGGTCTTCCTGCGCTATCTCACCGGCGAGAGCGATGGGCAAGCAAAGCATGCCGAATGGGCCGCCGCCATCTGCGGTGTCGAGGCGGATACGATCCGCAAGCTGGCGCGGCGTCTTGCCCGCAAGCGCGCGCTCATCACCGTCTCCCATTCGCTGCAGCGCGCCGAGCATGGCGAGCAGCCGGTGTGGATGGGCATGGTGCTGGCGGCGGCGCTCGGGCAGATCGGCCTTCCCGGCGGCGGCTACGCCTATTCGCTGGGTGCGATCGGCTATTACGGCCGCCGCGTCAACGACGTGCCGGGGCCGACGCTGGGCCAGGGCCGTAACGGTGTTGCCGATTTCATCCCGGTGGCGCGCATCGCCGACATGCTGCTCAATCCCGGCAGCACGTATCGCTACAACGGCGAGACGCGCACCTATCCGGACATTCGTCTGGTTTACTGGGCGGGCGGCAATCCCTTCCATCACCACCAGGACATCAACCGCTTGCGCAAGGCGTTCGCGCAAGTGGACACATTCGTCGTGCACGAGCTCGCATGGACCGCCACAGCCCGTCACGCCGACATCGTGCTGCCCTCGACGATGACGCTGGAGCGCGAGGACATCGGCTATTCCAGCAACGATCCCCTGATGGTCGCGATGCACCGGATCGCCGAGCCGTTCGGGCTCGCGCGCGACGACTACGAGATTTTTGCCGATCTCGCCGACCGTCTCGGAGCGCGCGAACCCTTCACCGAAGGACGCACGTCGCGGCAGTGGCTAAGACATCTCTACGAGCCGACTCGCGCATCGCTGGCCAAGCGCGGCCTCGAAGCTCCTGATTTCGACGAGTTCTGGGCGCGCGGCAGCCTGGTCGTGCCCCAGCAGCCCGATGACGGTGGCCGGCTGCGCCGCTTCCGCGACGATCCGGTCAATCACGCCCTGCCGACGCCGAGCGGGCGGATCGAGATCTTCTCGGCCAAGATCGCAGGTCATGGCGATGCGGATTGTCCCGGCCATCCGGTCTGGCTCGACAAGACCGATACGCCCAAGCCCGGGGCGCCGTGCTTCCTCGTCGCCAACCAGCCGGCGACGCGCCTGCACAGCCAGCTCGATTTCGGCGGACATTCGCTTGCCGCAAAGCATCGCGGCCGCGAGGTCGCGCGCATGAACCCGGTTGATGCGGACGCGCGTGGCATCAAGGACGGCGACATCATTCGCCTGTTCAACGAGCGCGGCGCATGCCTTGCTGCCGTCCACGTCACCGACGGCATCGCGCCCGGCGTGGTCCAGCTTCCGACCGGCGCCTGGTACGATCCGATGGATCCCGAAGACGAGGCGCCGCTCTGCGTCCACGGCAATCCGAACGTGCTCACCCGCGACATCGGCACCTCCGCCCTGGCGCAAGGTTGCACCGGCCAGTTGACGACCGTCGAGGTGGAGAAATTCACCGGCAATCTGCCGCCGATCCGAGCGTTCGATCCGGTGTAGCGGTGGCTCAAGGCTGGATTCCCCCGTTTTCGCGGGGATGACGATGCGGGGCAGACTGCGCGCTCGATCCTCGATTGCGTGCCCTGGACGTCGCGCAGCGTCTCTTCAACTCTGCGCTGCAAAGCATCTCACTGCGCGCAACCGTATAGACTTGTGGGTTCGCGCCGCGAGCTCTCGTGTTGCAGCTTGTCCGGGAGACCAGGACCTGCAGCGGTGAGATCAACGCGGGAGCATCAAACGACAAAAAGGGGCATACGCCTGAATCCCTGCGGTCTGCCGTCTGCCGATCAGCTATGCAGCGGCGCTGGCGATCCAATCCCGGTCCGGAGACGCGTGCCGCCTCGGCCGCGCTTCGACCTCGAGCTGTCCGTCCACGTTGGCAAGGCGCCAGCGCGCCGGAGATTGACCGCTGATGCGCTTGAAGACGGTCGAAAAATGCGCCTGCGTGCTGAAGCCCACGGAAAGGGCGATCTCCGCCAATGGCCGCTCGGTGGTCGCGAGCAGCGTCTTGGCATGCTCGACCCGCTGCGTCAGCAGATATTCGCGGGGACGATAACCGGTCGCGGCACGGAATTGCGCCGCAAAGTGCATCCTTGATAGGCCGGCGACATTGGCGAGCTCGGACAGGCTGATGCAGCGGTCGAAATGATCGGCGACGTGCTGCTCGACCCGCCGCAACCGCCATTTCGGCAAGGCATTGACCTTGACGCGCGGCAGCTCCATCCGGGTGAGATGCATCGCCAGGGTCTGGCCGATGCAGTGCGTAAATTGCCGATCCGCGGCATCGCCATGTTCGACCAGCGCCCTGGCGAGCTCGGCAGCAAGCGGATCGCGCAACAGCACGAGGTCGTTCAGCCCGTCCGCGTATGCTGGAAGATGGTCCGTGGAGATGTGGACGTGCAGGAAGGCGCACGGCGACTGGAATTGTGCGCCGAGCGGCTTCGACGGGGCGGCGACGTAGAGCGACCCCGCCGGCATGGCGCCTTCGAAGACGATCCGGCCGCCGCGTGTCAGCTTCGCACGCGTGGCCTTCAGGGCAATGCCGACGAAGTAGCGATCGTCCGGCGTCGTCGCTTCGTGCGACGAGGTGCTCCGCGGGTCATCCCATCGCGAGATCGTAATGTCCTCGATCATGCCCCCCGGAGTGCGATCGATCTGACGCCACTGGCTCTCCCGGGCGATCGCCTGTGTGGGGCGAAGACTCTCATGATCCCGCGGGGCGGCCGGACAATCAGTCCAGTCATGCGCCACGTGCAAGTTGCTCGACATCGTTCGTCCTCTCCTGGTTTTGCCGTTGCTTGCAACGGCCGGCAGGCGCGCAAACCAATGCTTTCCATGCTGAGAGGATAAACGTGAGCTGGCCAGGACGCCCGTTAGGGGTGATTAGGAACTGTTAGATTCTGTGGGTGTGCATCAGGTGTGACAGCTCGTCGCAGAGGGTCTGGTTAGGACCAATTTGTCACGCATTTGCGCAGACCGGAGGGCCTGATGAGAGCGACGAGAGCATCGCGTGGACCGACGCGCCGGTGTGAGACCGGTGCAATGTCGTCACTGGACCCCGAAGCCTCTCCGTCGAGGAGATCAGCTTGCGGGTCCACAATCCCAGGCCTAGCCCTTGTCCTTGTCCAGGCGCGCAAGGAAGTCGCGAGCGAGCGCGGCGATTTCGTCGGTGGCTTCATCCAGCGCGAAGTGGCCTGCCTCCAGGATGTGAACCTCGGCATCCGGCACATCGTCGCGATAGGCTGTGGCGCCGGCGACGGTGAAAGACGGATCATACTTGCCCCAGACCACCAGCGTCGGCGGCCGCATCTTGCGCAACCAGTCCTGCCATTTGGGATAGGAGGCGACATTGGTCCGGTAATCCAGGAACAGCGTGGCCTGGATCTCGGCCTGGCCGGGACGCGTCAGGAACGCGTATTCGTCGCCCCAGGTGTCGGGGTCGTAGCGTTCGGGGTGCGGGCTTGAGCCGAGATGTCGCTGACGCGTCGCCGCCAGCGAGGTGAAATTGGCCTTGAGCGCCTCGAGCTCGTGTGCCGGGTCGGCCCAGTACCTGCGACGCGCTTCCCAGAGCGGGCTCAAGCCCTGCTCGTGCGACACCGCATTCTGGATGATGATTCCGCGGACACGTTCGGAATGCGCCAGCGCCATGCGGAAGCCGACAGGACTGCCGTAGTCCTGCATGAACAGAACATATTTGCCGAGACCGAGCTTCGTCGTGAGCTCTCCGATCACGCCGGCGATGTTGTCGAACGTATAGGTGAAAGCGGACGGCGGCGGCGCGCTGCTGTTGCCGAAGCCGGGATAATCAGGTGCGATCACGTGATATCTGTCGGCGAGCAGCGGCAGCAGAGGTTCCCACATCCGCGACGAGGAAGGGAAGCCGTGCAGGAGCAGCACGGTCGGTGCGTCGGCGGGGCCGGCCTCGCGGTAGAAGATCTCGAGGCCCTGGATATTGACGGTGTGATAGCTGATCGAACGCCGGCTCGATCGCAGGTCTTGTGCCGAGGCGTGCGCAGTCGCGCAGGTCAGGGCGGCCGAGAGTGCAAGGGTAGCGGGAACCTTCATGTCATTGCTCCGATGGCACACGCCGTTGGTTGCTCGCGCGTACAATCTGCACCCGAGGCCGTCTGTTGGCTCGTTATGTATTGTTAGGCGTTGAGAGGCAGAGTGGTCGCCGCTCCCGCAGGTGCTCGTCTTTACTCGAAGACGGCGTCGAAGATCTCGACGTCCATCAGCACGGGCCTGGCGATGACCGTTCCGTCAGGCTGCAGCGTCTGCACGCGTCGAAGTGTCGGCACGACGATGCCGCAGAAGCTGTCATGAGCCCAGGAGAAATGTGCAACCTTGTTTCCGAAGAGATCGTGGTCCGTCCGCCGTTGCAGGGCGCTCTCGTCGAAATAGAAGATCTGTTCAGGCGCGAGCGTGATGAGGTGCGGGGGAAATTGTGCCCGGAGCCGCCGCCACGTCTCGGCGCCCTCGCACCAGGGCGGCAGCTCCTCCACGATGACATCGGGATGGGCGAGCAGGAACGGGCTGGTCAGATAGTTCCAGATCGCGACGCCGCAGAAGAAGACCAGATGCATTTCGTCCGCAAGCGCAGGCGAGCCGGCCTCGGTCAACGCGACGCTCGGGTTGTGCCAGGTCCGCAGAACTTCACCATCCAGGCTCTCGATCGTGATCGCGTCGGGTTGAAAGGAGCCGGAGTGTTCGCCTCCGGTGATGCCGGTGAACCGGAGCGATTGCGCGCGGGTCGAGCCTTCCGCGGTCACGTCCTTGAATTCCTGGGCATGCCCGGCGCTGGAGAACAGCGATCCGCCGACGGAAAGGTGGAGCGTAAACCGGTTCAAGCTGTTCCAGTGGGTCAAGCCGCCGCTGGCATCCATTACGTCGTCAAGAAGCGCCATGTCCCGCCATATCCACCATGAAGTGTCGCCACCATGGCGGGGCGCAGGCGGCTTGGCGTGTTAGAAGTTGTTAGGAGTTGCGAGCAGGCAGTTTGGCGGTATGCCGTTGAAGATGCTGTCAATTCAGCGTGCCTAGCAACTCTCTTGCGGCGACCAGATCGCGGGTCTGGAGCCCCTCTTGGTAGCGTCCGACGAGCGGGGCGAGCAAGTCGCGTGCCTCGCCTGTCTTTCCGGCCTGGCGCCAGATGCGGCCGAGGCTGATCGCGCCGCGGAGCTCCCAGCCGACTGCGCATTGGCGCTGCGACAGATCGAGCGATTTGCGCAAGCAGATCTCGGCCTCCACCGCGCTGCCCGACCGGGCGAGGATGTCGCCCTTGACCCTGAGCATCTCCGGCATGTCGAAGGACTCCCCATGATCGGGAATCTGGGCGATCGCCTCGTTGATCGTCCGCAAGGCTTCGTCGGGCTGATTCTGGGACGCGAGACCCTCCGCGAGCGCCGTCGCAAACACGGTCGTCATGATCCGGTGCCGGGCCGCGTGCAACGTGGCCTGACCGCGGCGAAGGTGCTCGATGCCCGCGGCAACGTCGCCGCGACGCAGCAGCAGCTCGCCCCTCTGGCCGATGCCGACCGCGTGATAAGGCCCGAGGAAGTGCCGCGCCGAATGGTCGATCAGCCGCTCGATCAGGATTTCGGCGTTGTCCCAGTCGCCGACCCAGAGGAACACGTAAATCGTCCAGATCAGGGAGATGCCGAGGGTCAGCGGCTGTTCGAGCAGCTCGGCCTCGCGAACCGTGTATCTGGCGGCCTCGATCGCACGCTCGGGCCGGCCGGTGAGCCAGAGTCCGCGCGCCAGCGCCACCAGCGCGACGATGCGGTCGTCATAGCCGAGATGGCCGATGTTCAGCCGTTGCGAGCCGGGATTGTGCACCATCGCGCTCTCGCAGAACCGAACCGCCTTGTCCTGGCTGCCGATCAGATGATGCGCCACGCCCAGCATCCATTCGACGTTCAGCGTGGCGGTGGGATCGTTCAGCTTTCGCGCGACGCTCTCGCCCTGTTCGCCGATTCCGAGCGCGCCGTGAAAATCTCCGACCCTGGTCAGGTAGATGTGCAATCCGCGCAGCAGCCAGAGCTGCCAGTGCAGGTCCTCGAGTTCCCGGGCAAGCTGGAGACTGCGCGTGAATGCCGACCGGACCCCTTCGGTATTGCCCTGCGTGAACATCACGGAGACGCCGAGCGCGGCCTGCAAGGTCATCTCCTTCCGGCTGTCCGCGGCGCGCGCATCCGGCGACGCCAGCGCCTGCCGGGTCCAGCGGTAGCATTCCGTCAGCAAGGTCAGTTCGAGGAAGAACTGCGCGGCCGAGGCCGCCAGATCCACGCCGATCGTCCGATCGCCGCTCTCCGAAAAGCTGAAGGACAGCGCGGCCCTCACATTCGGCAAATGGTCGGCATAGGGAAGGAAGCCGCCCGCGCTCTGCATGCTCGTGGATTTGAGGGAAATGTCGTGCAGCAAGTCGCGGATATATTCGGCGTGGGCGCGCGCGACGCGGTCCGCTTCCCCGTTCTCGACGAGCTTGTCCGCGACGAAGGCGCGGGTGGTGTCGAGCAGGCGATAGCGCAGCCGCCGCTCCGCGGGCGAGGTCGCGATCAGGGATTTGGACAGCAGGTTCGAAATCGCCTCGACGGCTTCGGGCTCGCTGATCCCCTGGCAGGACGCGACGGCAAGCGCGGCCTCCGGCGTGAACGGCCCGACGAACACCGACAAGCCGCGCAGCGTCGCGCTTTCGGCCGCCGGCAGCAGGTCGTAGCTCCAGGCCAGCGCCGCGCTCAAGGTTTGATGCCGCGGAATTGCGGTACGCCGTCCGCGCCACAGCAGCGAGAAGCGGCTGTCCAGCAGCGAGGCGGTCCCGGCAATGCCGTAGGCGTTCACACGTCCGGCCGCGAGCTCGATCGCGAGCGCAATGCCGTCCAATCGCCGGCAGATCTCGGCGACCAGCGGCGCATCCTCATCGCGGAGTTCGAATTCGCTCAAGCTCTCGGCAATGCGTTCCACGAAGAGCTGACTTGCGGGATAGGCAAGGATGTCGGCGATGCCGAGGCCGTCGCGTTCCGGCGGGCAGTCCAGCGGAAACAACCGATGGATGCGTTCCCCGTCGGCGCGAAAGGATTCCCGACTGGTGGCCAGGATATGCAGCTGCGGCGCCTCGCGGATGAGGCGCTCGGCCAAAGGGGCGAGTTCGTCGAGGATGTGCTCGCAACTGTCGAACACCAGCAGGATCCGCCGGTTGCGCAGGACCGCCAGCAGGCCCGGTATCGGGTCCTCGGAACTGACGGTCAGGCCCAGCGCGGCCGCGATGGTTCCGGGGACGAGCCGGGTATCGGTCAGCGCGCCGAAGTCGACGAAGCACGCCTGGCCGTCGAAGGCCGCGAGCTCGCCCTGCGCGACGGCGAGTGCGACCGACGTCTTGCCGATCCCGCCCGGGCCGACGATCGTGACGAAGCGATGCTGGGCAAGCTCGGCGGAGATTCTCTCGACCGCATCGTCCCGGCCGATCATCTTCGCGAGCGGCGAGGGCAGCGAGGAGGGCGAAGCGGCGGGCGGGCTCGTCCGGCCCTCCGATGCTGCGGGCCGGAGCAGCGGAGCCGTGAAACAATAGCCGCGTCCCGGGACGTTGACGACGTAGCGGGAGGCCTCGCCTGCATCGCCCAAAGCCTTGCGCAGCGTCGTGATGTGGAAGCGCAGGCTGCCTTCGTCCACGTTCACGTCGGCCCAGATGCGCTTGATCAGCTCTCGCTTGTCAATGACCTCTCCGGCGCGCTCGGCGAGAAAAATGAGGATGTCGAGCGCACGGCCGCCGAGGGGAAGCGGGGCGCCGTCCTTTTCCAGCAGCCGCGATTTCACGAACAGGCGGAATGGCCCGAAGGCTATGACCGAATCCTGCTCGCTAGTGTCCGGCACGGGCCAACAATTCCAGTCAATGAGCTGACGTGTGCAATTTGATTACCAGATAGAGACGTCCAGTAAACCGGCCGAAAGTGGCGAAATCGCGTGGCCTACCGCCGATCGCACTGGGACGTGTGTTGCAAATTTTGCTTAAACGCGAGCGGCTTACGACGCGGCTGCGACAATTCGTCAGCGCGCCTGACCTTCGAGGCGCGTGTGTCCGCCGCGAGATTGCGGGCCCCGCCGATCATAACAGAATCTTGCAACGTCTAACGGGCAAAACGCGCGCGACGCATCCACTATAGCCTTCGAGTGAGATCCGTTTCAACGGGGAGGCTATGATGTCCGGTATCGGCGCTGGGACGAACGACCACGTGGTTCGACCTCAATTCGTCGCCAGTCTCGATGATCAGTCGCGTGACTGGGAGCTCGTGCTGCGGGAGTCCCACCATCGCATGAAGAACACGCTGACGCTGCTCGGTGCGTCAGTCCGCCGCGACTTCACGCGCGCGAGCAAGAGGGATGTGTCGCTGGCGGTGGACCGCCTCGAGCGGCGCATCGTCGCCTTCGGCCGGCTCTATCAGCTCCTGTCCGACAACGACGATCCATCGGCCATTGCCGTGGAGCCGTTCTTCGAAAAGCTGTGCGGAGCCCTCTCCGAAGCGGTGCTGGAGCCGGCAGGCATCCGCTGCGAAGCCGCGATCGAGAGCGGCAGACTGCCGGCTGCTCAATGTCATCGGCTCGCGCTGATGCTCACCGAACTGGTCACGAACGCGGCAAAGCACGCTTTCCCGGACCGAAGCGGTGCGTTGATCCGGATCGAATTGGCGAGCGGCGACGGCGCCTGGCTCTGCACGGTGGCCGACAACGGCATCGGTGCGACCGGTCCGCTTCAGGGCACCGGCAGCCGGATCCTCGAAGGGCTCGCGCGCAGCATCCACGCGCGGTTGCATGGCGAGGCGGGGCAGGGCGGCACGCGGGTGACGATCATGATGCCGACTGTCGCATGAAGCCCTTCCATGCATGCAACCGCGTCTCACATCAGGGAGTTCGACATGACCACCATCGAAATCGATCGCGACACCGGAACCGGGCCCTCGACATCGCGCAGCGTTGACCTGAAGCTCGAGGTCGTCGTGATCCCCGTGTCCGACGTCGACCGTGCCAAGGCGTTCTACGCCCGCCTCGGCTGGCGACTGGACGCCGATTTTTCGTCAGGCGAGGACTGGCGCGTGATCCAGTTCACGCCGCCGGGCTCGGCCTGCTCGGTGATCTTCGGCAGGAACGTGACGGCCGCAGCGCCCGGTTCGGCGCGAGGCCTGTACCTGATCGTCTCCGATCTGGAGGCCGCCCGGCAGGACCTGCTCGACCGCGGCGTCGAGGTCAGCGAGCCATTCCACGGTGCCGGCGACGTTCATGCCGGGCCCGACGAGCCGTATCTCTTCGGCAGCGTACGGGTCGGCGGTGCCGACCCGAAGCGCGGCAGCTACAGTTCGTTCGCATCGTTCAGCGACCCCGACGGCAATGGCTGGCTGTTTCAGGAGGTCACGACGCGACTGCCCGGGCGCATCGCGGGCAGCGCCACGACATTCGCATCGACGGCCGATCTGGCGGCGGCGCTACGCCGTGCGGCGATCGCGCATGGCGAGCACGAGAGGCGGACCGGCGGACACGACGAGAACTGGGCGGACTGGTACGCCGACTATGTCGTCCGCGAGCAGGCCGGCCAGCCGCTGCCGTCGTGAATTGCAAATCGGACCTGCCCGCGCCAAAGTCTGAACGGAACGGACCGACGTGTCGTTCTCGAACCCGATCGACTGCACCGATCGAACGAGGAGATCTTGGAGACCAAGGAACCGCTTCGGCGCTCGATCGGTTGGAATGGCGGACGGGCGGTCACGCCGATGTCGCCTTTCGCCGCTACCGAGCGCCGATGCTGAAATCAAACAAGGAGAACTGAAATGATCCGCAAGGCAACGGCAGTCTGGAAGGGCACCGGTCGCGATGGGGCCGGTCATCTCTCGAGCGAATCCGGCGTGCTCGCGCAGACGCCCTATTCGTTCAAGACCCGCTTCGAGAACGAGAAGGGGACCAATCCCGAGGAGTTGATCGCGGCGGCCCATGCAGGCTGTTTTACGATGGCCCTGGCCTTTGGCCTTCAGATGGCAGGTTTCACGCCGGACGAACTGTCGACGGAAGCCGCGGTGACACTCGAGCCCGAAGGCAAGGGCTTCAAGATCAGTAAGTCCGCGCTGACCTTGCGTGCAAAAGTGCCGAACCTCGACGAGGCCGGCTTTGCGAAGTTCGCCGGCGAGGCCGAGAAGAACTGCCCGGTGTCGAAGGTGCTCAACGCCACGATCACGCTCGACGCCAAGCTGGGCTAGAGGCAAGCGTTTGCTTTGGGTCCATCCGGCTCCAGGAGCCGGGTGGACACCGCGTGCAATGCATGGCTTTTGCCCGGCGGCCGAAAGCATATATATCGGGCGAAAGCATATATATGATGTGCAGATGCAGAGCGGACAGAGCGATCAATTGGGAGCGGACAGATGACGACAGAACGCGCAGTTTTGGCCGGGGGCTGCTTTTGGGGCATGCAGGATCTCATCCGCAAGCAGCCGGGCGTGATCTCCACCCGCGTCGGCTACACGGGTGGGCACGTGAAGAACGCCACCTACCGCAATCACGAAGGTCATGCCGAAGCGATCGAGATCATCTTCGATCCCGCCAGGACCAGCTTCCGCACGATGCTGGAGTTCTTTTTTCAGATCCACGATCCCACCACGCTCAATCGCCAAGGCAATGATCTGGGCACCAGCTATCGCTCCGCGATCTTCTACACGAGCGACGCGCAGAAGCGCATCGCCGAAGACACCATTGCCGACGTCGAGGCGTCCGGTCTATGGCCCGGCAAGGTGGTGACCGAGGTCGCGCCCGCTCGCGAGTTCTGGGAGGCCGAGTCGGAGCATCAGGATTATCTCGAACGTTATCCTGACGGCTACACCTGCCACTTCATCCGGCCCGATTGGAAGCTGCCGCGGCGTGCGGCTGCGGTGGGAGGTTAAAGCATGATCCGGAAAAGTGCGCAGCGGTTTTCCGAAAAGATCATGCTCAAACAATAACCTGAAGCGCGATGACGATTCGTCCTCATCTCGTCGCGCTTTAGCGCGCATCAGTGCGCGGTCAGTTCCGGAGTTGCGCCATCAGTTCGCGTGCGGTGCGCATGTCGGCGATCTCGGCGCCCTCCGTGAACGATCCGGAGACATTCTTCAGAACGGCCAGCGCTTCCGCACTCCGGCCGGCCTCCATCCTGAGCCGCGCGAGGCTGATCGCGCAGCGCAGCTCCCAGAAGCGCGCGCCCTGCTGGAGGGCAATCCCCATGGCCTCGCGAAAGCGTGCCTCGGCGTCCGCTGAATGCCGCGCGCTCCTGAGCATCAACTCTCCCTTGATGCGCATCAACTCAGGCAGATACCAGAGCTCCTGC
Source organism: Bradyrhizobium sp. GW821-FHT13H06 (assembly GCF_058803975.1). NCBI lineage: Bacteria > Pseudomonadati > Pseudomonadota > Alphaproteobacteria > Hyphomicrobiales > Nitrobacteraceae > Bradyrhizobium > Bradyrhizobium sp. GW821-FHT13H06. Next base: position 248,156 of record NZ_JBXAPN010000008.1, read on the forward strand.
CGGTCGTTGCAACGGGTCAGGACGTCCTCGATGACGTCGAGGCCGCGATCGACCTGGTCGGCTTCGCCAAAGCACGCCGCAAGCTCGCCAAGCAGGGGAAGAAAGCGCGGCAGGAAACGTGCATCGCCGGCGCGGTTGAGTTCTTCGCGCAGCAGCGGCAGGCCGATCGCGACGTCGCCGCGCCTGGCGACGACTGCCGCATTGAAGGCTCTTGCCCACAGGCCCCACAGCCGGATCGCGTGCCGATCGGTGTGATCGAGCAGCTCGTTGCCGTGGCGTTCCGCGGCGTCGAGATCGCCGGCCCAGAAGGCGATCGGGCAGGCGGCCTGGCCCAGCACGCTGCAGAAGGTCAGGGCGTGGCCATTGGCTCGGCCTTCCTCGATGTTTCTTGCCGCCAGCGCCTGCGCCTGGTCGGCGAGACCCTGCAGCCACAGGATGCGGGCCCGGAAATACTGCGTCGAGATCCTGAGATCGAGCGGGAAGATCTTGGGCTTCTCCGCCAGAAAGTGCAGCGATGCATTGACCCGGTCGATACGCTGCCGCGCCTCGTTCTGGTCGCCGAGATAGTGCAGCGCGACAGCCATTAGCCGGTCGCCCAGCATGACGTCGGTCTTGTCGGGAGAGTTCGCTGCCGCGCTCGCAAAACGATCGGCGAACGCACGGGCCTTGCCGAACTGTCCGTTGTTGAACTGGTCGATGCACAGGCCCCAGAGCGCGCGCAGCCGGAAATCCTTGTCGTCGAGCCTGTCCGCCAGCTCGAGAGTCGTCTCCAGGATCGGGCGCGCCTCGCGTGCGCGACCCTCGCCATACATCAGCGACCAGCCGAGTGCCGACAGCAGCTGCATGCGGATGCGGTCGTTGTCCCTGCCGTCTCCGAGCGCCGCCAGTGCCGTTCTGCTGCGCTCTCGGCACTCGGCGAACAGCGAAAGCCGCACCCAGAGGGTGATCGCGGCCGCCGTCAGCGCGATGCCGAGCCTTGCGTCGCCATCAGGTGAGAAAGCCCAATCCAGCGCGGCGCGCACATTGTCCAGCTCCCCCGCATAGATGCTCAGCCATTCGGGCAGCGATGTCGATGTATCGGCCTCCGCGTGCTCGAAGAAATCGCGAAAATGCTCGGCGTGGCGCCGCGCGAACGTCCGCGCTTCTCCGAGCTCGTTCAGCTTCCCGAGCGCGTAGGTGCGCGTGGTGTCGAGCAGGCGATAGCGCAGCGTCCGCGAACCGAATGGCGAGATCAGCGATTTGGTGACCAGGCTGTCGATCGCCTCCAACGTCTCCGAGGTGCTGAGGCCGTCGCCGGATGCGACCGCGGCGGCCGCCTCCGGCGCGAATGGCCCGGCGAATACCGACAGTCGCCGCAGGGTGGCGCTTTCCGCCGGAGGCAGGAGGTCGTAGCTCCAGTCGAGGGCAGCGGCGAGCGTCTGGTGCCGCGGCACGGCCGTGCGCCGCCCCCGCCATTGCAGCGAAAAGCGGCTGTCGAGCAGGGAGGCCGTTCCGGCGATGCCGTACGCGTTGACACGGCCCGCCGCGAGCTCGATCGCCAGCGCAATGCCGTCGAGGCGCCGGCAGATGCTCGCCACCAGCGGCGCTTCTTCAGCGCTGAGCTGGAACGGACCCGAGCTCTGCGCGATGCGCTCGACGAAGAGCTGAGCCGCGGGATAGGCGAGGATCTCGGCGACCTCGAGACCCCCACGCTCCGGCGGACAATCCAGCGGGAACAGACGAAAGATCCGCTCGCCTTCGCTCCGGAACGACTCGCGGCTGGTTGCGAGAACGCGAAGCTGCGGCGCTTCGCGAACGATACGCTCCGCGAGAGGAGCCAGCGTATCCAGCACATGCTCGCAACTGTCGAAGATCAGCAGGGCTGGGCCGGTCTTCAGGAATGTCAGGAGGGCCGGTGTCGGGTCCTCCGAGCTCACGGTCAGTCCGAGGATCGAGGCGACGGTGGTCGTGACATGGCTGGCGTCCCGCAGCGGACCGAAGTCGACGAAGAAGACGCGTCCGCCGAAATCTGCCGAGCGGCGATGCCCGACCGTGACGGCGACGGCGGTCTTGCCGATGCCGCCCGGGCCGACCACCGTCATGAAGCGATGCAGGGTCAATCCGTTCGAGATCTTCTCGATGACCTCTTCTCGCCCGATCATCTTTGCAAGCTGAGCAGGCAGGGAGCGAGGAGGGGAGATCTCGGCTGCGACTGAGGAGACCGGCGGAGCTGCTTGAACGAACGGTGCGACAAAGCAATAGCCGCGGCCGGGCACGTTGAGGACATAGCGCGTCGACTTGCCGGTATCGCCGAGCGCCTTGCGCAGTGCTGCGACATGGAAGCGCAGGCTGCCCTCGTCGACATTCACGTCGGCCCAGATGCGCTTGACCAACTCCCTCTTGTCGATGACTTCACCGGGGCGCTCGGCAAGCAAGATCAGAATATCGAGCGCGCGGCCGCCGATGTGAAGCGGCGCCCCCTCCTTCTCCAGGAGCCGCGACTTTGGAAACAGCCGAAATGGCCCAAAAGAAATGTGCGAGTCGTGATTACTATGAGCCTGCACGTGCCATTGCCCCCTCCACGGGAGTCAAAAGGTATTCGGCTGTGATCTAGCAGAACGACGCGTCCAGTAAACTGGCCGAAAGCCGCATGGCAGACAGACCGGCGCAGATGGCTTGGGCTTTCTTCGGTCTGCCAAAATAGTGCCTGCGAAATAAGGGCTTAGGCTGGCATGCCAAGATGATGGCGTGGACCGCGCGTGCATGGGACCATTGCGGACGGTGGCAATCCCGCCTCTCCCATTGATAAATTCGACGCAAGGCCGCTCACGCATCGACGCGCGACATCTTGCGCTGCTCCGCCGTGACGATCCGCGCCGACAGCGTGACGAGGCCCATCAATCCGGCCAGCAACCAGAACGCCATAGGCAATCCGCCAAGACGTGCGACGAAGCCGACGCCGGCGGGGCCGATCAGGACCCCTGCGTATCCCGCAGTCGTGATCGCCGCGACCGCAAGCCCGGTAGGCATCACCGTTTGCCGCGCGGCCCGCCGGAACAGCACCGGCACGAGGTTTGACGCACCGAGCCCGATCAGCAGGAATCCGCCGAGGGCGACCGCCGCGACAGGCGCTGTCAGCAGGACCACAAAGCCCGCGATCGCGATGAGGCTGCCCCAGAGCAAGGTCGTGCGGTCCCTGATGCGCGCAACGACCGCGTCGCCGCCGAGCCGGCCTAGCGTCATGGCGATCGAGAACACGATGTAGCCGGCTCCGCCCTGCGCCTCGGTGACGAGCCCCGCGCCGATGACGAGGAGCGCGCCCCAATCGAGCATTGCACCTTCGACGAGGAAGGTGATGGCGCCGAGCAGCGCAAGCAGCAGCACCGATCCGTGTGGCAGCACGAACAGCGGGCCCTCCTGCACCTGCACTGAGCGAAGCAGGCGCGGCCAGGTCACAAACATCGCGAGCAGCATCAGGACGGAGCAGATCAATGTGCAGGCCAGCGCACCGAGTTGCAACGAGAGCAGCACTGTCATCAGCGCGGATCCGGCGAAGCCGCCGATGCTGAACAAGGCGTGGAAGCCGGACATCAGCGGGCGTCCCGCGGCGCGCTCCACCTCCACGGCGTGGATGTTCATGGCGACATCGATCGAGCCGAGCGCGGCGCCGAACGCAAAGAGCGCCAGCGCCAGAGACATGGACGAGCTTGCGATCGCGAGCAGCGGCAGGACCAGCGCGAGCATGAACCCGCTTGCGACGATGATCGGTCTGCTGCCGTAGCGCGCGCTGAGAACGCCGGTCAGCAGCATCGCGACGACCGAGCCGATGCCGAGGCTGAGCAGGAGCAGCCCGAGGACCCCGTCGTCGACGCCGAGCCGCGCCTTCGCGAACGGCACCAGCGGCGCCCAGCACGCGATGCCGAAGCCTGCGACGAAGAAGGCAAGTCTGGTCGCAAGGCGGGTCGCCGGCCGGTCGGCTGAAGACATGAGAACTCCCGGGGAAGCAGAGGTGGGACGGAGCACAAACCCGAGAAATGCCGCGGCTTTATGGCCGAACCGACGCCGTGGTGGGCATGCTCTTGTAGCCCGGGTGAGCGAAGCGATACCCGGGAATTCACGCGTAAAGATCCCGGATGTCGCTTCGCTCATCCGGGCTACGCACCTTGCTGTGCCGCCCCTTGTCAATCCACCATCGTGAAAATATTCCACTTTACCGAAATTCGGATTTGTCGTATGTGTCGCCCATCCCGGCTCATTCTTGAGGGGCGATCGTGTGGTCGTCATTGTCGCGAGCCGGGCTTGCGGTGGACGCGGCAGCGTCGTGCACGAGAGGTGAAGGGCCGGGCGGATTGCTCTCCGTGAGCCCGAAGCTGCGTGTGGACGAGCGGCGCTGCTAGGCTTCGTCGTGCCAGCATTTCGGCGGCAAAGTGCACAACGCCGTCGAACCCTGTGGCGCCAACGAACCGCGCGTACGGCAAAACCGTGTGGTCCTGGCCGTCGTTGCTACGGTCAAGCTCTTGCGGAGGCGGCAGTCGCGTCAACCGGCGCGGCGCCGGTGGATTTCGCGAGAGTGAGGGAGGCCAGAACGAACTCGGCTCCCGGGAGAGCGCGGCATAAGCCGTCCGACCATCGCGCAGGGAAGGCCGTGTGTTGGGCTTCACCTGTATGCTGCTGTGCGGTTCTCTGCGTGTGCTCTATGCGCAGCAGACCGCGGGTGCGAGCCGGCACCCGGCCTTCCCTGCGCCCTCTTGGCTCAAGAGGGTGGAACGACGAAGCAAAGCTCGGGCGAATTCAGCCGCGAGAACGCGACGGCGTGTCTGCAGCCACATCCACCGTCATTGCGAGGAGCGTAGCGACGAAGCAATCCAGAATCCCTCCGCGGAAAGACTCTGGATTGCTTCGCTTCGCTCGCAATGACGAAGAGGAGGAGAGAGCCTGCGCGAGACTCCACTCTCGTGCCCCGGACGCAGCGCAGCGTCCCTTCGACGGTGCGCTGCAGAGCCGGGGCCCATATCGTTGTTGTCGCCGCGTGGCTCTGGGTCCCGGCTCTGCGCCGCAACGCTGTCGCGTTGCAGCTTGTCCGGGACACAAGCGCTTGCGCGGGTCTCGACCGCCATCAACTCTGGAGGATCCGCCGGCAAGCGTCGACGAAGACCTGTGCGCCGGTGACGATATCGGCGTCGGCGGTGTTCTCGGTCCAGTGATGGCTGATGCCGCCGATCGAAGGCACGAACAGCATGCCCGCGGGCATGACGGTCGCGAGCATCTGCGCGTCATGCCCGGCGCCGCTGGGCATGCGGAGGGACCGGCCGCCGGCCAGGGCCTTGCTCGCGGCCTCGATTGCGTCCTGGAAGCCGGAATTCATCATGGCGGGCGCACCAGTGCGCAATTTCTCGACGGTGACGGTGCACGGACCGTTCGCACTGGCCTCCTCCGCCATGATCCGCAGCAATTGCTCCAGCCGCGCGATCACGGCCGGATCATCGTCGCGGATCTGGAACAGCATCTCTGCGCCACCCGGAATGATGCTCGGCGCGCCCGGATCGAGCGTGATGCGCCCGGTGGTCCAGACCGTGCGCGGGCCGCAGGCAGACGGAAAGCGTTCGTCGATCGCGACGCAGAATTTTGCCAGCGCGAGGCCGGCATCCTTCCGCACCGCCATCCGCGTGGTGCCGGCGTGGTTCTGCTCGCCAGAAAAATTGATCTGATACTGCCAGATGCCGACGATGGAGGTCACGACGCCGATCGCAAGGCGGCCGCTTTCGAGCGTGTCGCCCTGCTCGATATGCGCCTCCAGATAGCCAACGTGCCGCCCCGGCTCGACGGTGATGCGCGGGCGTCCGGCGAGACCCATGTCGGCAAGCGCATCGCGCATGGTGCGGCCGCTGGTACGGTCGCGCGCGGCGTCGATGTCGGCCTCTGTCACCTGTCCGACATAGGAGCGCGAGCCGAGGAAATGGCCGAAATGTCCCTCCTCGTCGCACCAGGCGGCGACTTCGACCGCGCCTTTGAACGAGGGATCGGTATTGAGCACGCGCGCGGCTTCGAGCGCGTAGACAACGCCGAGCGGACCATCGAGCCAGCCGGCATAGTTCTGGCTCTCCAGATGCGAGCCCGCCAGCAGCTTCGGCCCGGGCTTCGCGCTGGTGCCGAACACGTTGCCGATACCGTCAATCGTCGCAGAGAGGTTGGCCTCGGGCAGCTTCTGAACGAGCCACTCCAGCGAAAGCTTGTGCGGCTCGGAGAAGGTCGGCTTGTGCACGCCGGTCTTGTAGGCGCCCATGGCGCGCAGCGCATGGAGGTCGGCAAGAACGCGATTTCCGTCGGCGCGGGGCTGGGTGTCAGGCATGTTCGGCAACCTTCAGCGCCTCGGTGCGGATCTCCTCGACCAGCCGCTCCTTGAGCTGGACGAATTCCGGCGTGGTCTTGATCTTGTAGGAGCGCGGATGAGGCAGGTCCACATTGATCTCGGCCTTGATGCGGCCGGGACGCGCGCTCATGACGATGACGCGGCTGCCGAGGAAGATCGCTTCCTCGATGTCGTGGGTCACGAACAGCACCGTCTTCTGGTCGCGCTCCCAGATCCCCAGCAGCATTTCCTGCATCAGGGCGCGGGTCTGGTTGTCCAGTGCGCCGAAGGGCTCGTCGAGCAAGAGGATCTTCGGATCATTGGCGAGCGCCCGTGCGATCGCCGTGCGCTGCTGCATGCCGCCGGAGAGCTGCTTTGGCCAATGGTTCTCGAAGCCCGACAATCCGACCTGACGGATGAAGGCATCGGCGATCTTGTTCCGCTCGTCCTGCGCCACGCCGCGCTCGCGCAGGCCAAAGGCAATGTTCTCGCGCACCGTGAGCCACGGGAACAGCGTGTAGGACTGGAACACCATGCCGCGATCGGCGCCCGGGCCGGTCACCTCGCGTCCGTCGAGCGTGACGCGTCCGCTGGTCGGGCGATCGAGGCCGGCGACGATGCGCAGCAGCGTGGACTTGCCGCAGCCGGAGGGACCGAGGATGGTGACGAAGTCGTTGTTGCCGATGACGAGGTCGGTCGGTTCCAGCGCCCTGGTCGGTGCGTTGCCGTGGCGCGCGGGGAAGGTGCGCGAGACCTGCTCGATCTTGAGAATCGTCATGCGAGCTTCCAGGGAAACAGCCAGGCGTTGAACGCCTTGAACAGGAAGTCCGAGATCAGGCCGATCAATCCGATCACGATGATGCCGAAGATGATCTGGCCGGTGTTGAGCAGCGCCTGGCTGTCGGTGATCATGTGACCGATGCCGGAGGACGATCCGATCAGCTCGGCGACGATGACGTAGGTCCAGGCCCAGCCAAGCACCAGCCGCAGGATCTCGGCGATCTCGGGTGCCGAGGAAGGCAGCAGAACTCGGCGGATGATGCCGCGGTCGCCGGCGCCCAGCGTATAGGCGGCTTCGACCAGATCGCGCCGCGTGGCGCCGACGGTCACCGCGACCATCAGGATGACCTGGAATACCGAGCCGATGAAGATCACGAGCAGCTTCTGCAGTTCGCCGATGCCCGCCCACAGGATCAGGAGCGGAATGAAGGCGGAGGCAGGAAGATAGCGTGCGAAGGAGACGAACGGCTCGAGGAACGCCTCGACCGGCTTGTAGGCTCCCATCAGCACGCCGAGCGGCACCGCGATGATTGCCGCGAGGGCGAAGCCGCCGACGACGCGCCAGATCGTCATGCCGATGTCGAACAGGAAGCCATGCTTGGTAAGCAGCTCAACGCCCTCCTGCACCATGGTCAGCGGATTGGCGAGGAACGTCTTCGACACATGGCCGCCGAACGTCGCCCAGGACCAGAGGGCGACGAACAGCACGAAGAATGCAAGGCCATACGCCGCGCGCTGCCTCGATGTAACAGGGTCCAGGGGACGCATCAAACTGTCTATCCGAGAAGTCGATCATGTGCCGGTTCCGCCTCGTGGCGGAACCGGCGGCTTGCAGAAGCTTACTTGATGAAGCTCGCGTCGTAGAGGTCCTCGACCTTCGGCGCGACCTTGATGATGCCGATCTCGAGCAGGAGGTCGGCGGCCTCCTTGTTGAAGGTCAGGAAGTCGCCGGCGAAGAATTTCTGGTTCGCAGCCTTGTCCTGCCAGCGCAGATATTTCGCCGAGTTGCCGAACTGCTCGGCGGTCTGCTTCACGTCCGCGCCCATGATCTCGTAGGACTTGGCCTGGTCCTTGGCGATCATCTCGAGGGCCTCGAAATAGCTGTCGGCGAGCGCCTTGGCGGCCTTGGGATTCTCCGTCAGGAACTTCGGCGTGCAGCCGAAAGTGTCCATGACCATCGGGTAGTCGAGCGTGGTGGCGATGATCTTGCCCTTGTCGGGCGCGGCCCGTACGGTCGACAGGTACGGCTCATAGGTCATCGCGGCATCGTTCTGGCCGGAGACGAAAGCCTGCGCGGCCGCGGCCGGCTCGAGGTTCACGACGGTGACATCCTTCACCGAAAGCCCGTTCTTCTTGAGCATCCAGGCCAGCGCGAAATAGGGCGAGGTACCGGGCGCGGAGGCGGCGACGGTCTTGCCCTTCAGGTCCTTGATCGCGGCGACGTCGTTGCGCACGGCCATGCCGTCGGCACCATAGCTCTTGTCGAGCTGGAAGATCTGCTTGGTCGCAACACCATTGGCGTTCCAGGAGATCCAGGTCTCGACCGTGGTCGCCGCGCACTGGATGTCGCCGGAGGCGATCGCGAGATGACGGTCCTTCTGCGGGATCTTCTTGATGGTGACGTCGAGGCCGTTCTTCTTGAAGATGCCCGCCTCCCTCGCCAGTGTCAGCGGTGCGAAGCCGGTCCATCCGGAGATGCCGACGCCGACCTTGACGTCGTCGGCGAGAGCGGGAGTGGCGGCCGCGAGAGCAATGATTGTCGCAAATACCTTTGAATTACGCATGATTGTCGTCCTCTTGCCGATCGATGGATTGACGTCCTGTTGATCACTGTCGGCCCATCTGGACCGTTGCCCGAAGCGTTGCACGATTTGTGCCGACATATCCTCTCAGCCTCCCTTGAATCGGGCGACAAGGCGGTGAGAGTCACCGGGATAGAGCAGGCGCACCGCGGTGATGGTGCGCGCGCTGCGCCAGGTGTAGCGGTCGATCACGAGGCAGGGCGCGCCGACGGCGATGTCGAGCGCCTCCGCGGTGCGATCGTCCGCAACGATGGCGCTGATCGTGTGCTCGGCTTCGGTCCATGGGACATGGTGAAGCAGCCACGAGCCGGGAGGCTCGCGCGAGAAGTCCGCGGTCGCGGCATCCGGCACGGACGACAGGTCGATCAGCCTGTCCTCGGCGGCGAAGGGCACGTTGTCGGCGCTGTGGCGGCAGGTGATCGCGACCACCTTGCCCGCCTTTTTGACGCCGAGGCGATCGCGGTCGGCAGCGGTCGCCGCGCGCAGCTTGCGGCCGATCAGCTCGTAGCCGTAAGCGCGGCCGAGGGCGGTGATCTCGGCGCGAATGTCGGCGATCTTGAGCACCGCCGACTGATGCTGCGGCCGGCGCACGAACGAGCCGGCACGGCGCCGCCGCTCGATCAGATCGGCTTGCGCCAGCTCCGACAGCGCCTTGTTCACGGTCATGCGCGAGCAGCCGTAGCGAGCGACCAGTTCATGCTCGAACGGAATGCGATGACCGGGCGGCCACTCGCCGGTCAGGATGCGCTTCTCGATGTCGGCACGGATGCGCTTGTAGAGCGTCGGCTTGTCGGCTGTGTCAGTGGCAAGGCTCATGCGACGAGCCTCCGCACCGACGCATTGAAGCGCTCGCGCGCTGACTGACGCAGCCTGTGCCGGCCGCCTTCGACCACCTTGGCGCCGCCGGCCCAAACGCAATCGATCGCACCGCTGCCGGCCGCAAAGATCCAGCCGTCGATAGCCGCATCGCCCTGACGTCCGGCCAGCGATGGATGCGCAGTGTCGAGGGTGACGATGTCAGCGCGCGCACCGGGCGTGAGGCCGACTGTCGCCTGCGCCAGCGCCCGGGCTCCGCCCGCGAGCGCATGATCGAACAGCGTGCGTCCCGTCGAACGGCCAGCGCCACTGGAGAGCACGTTGCGCTGGCGATGCTTCAGGCGCTGGCCGTACTCGAGCTGACGGAGCTCGTCCGCGACGCCGATCAGCACGTTGGAATCGGTGCCCACGCCGAACGCACCGCCGGCGGCAAGAAATTCGCGCGCGGGGAAGATGCCATCGCCGAGGCTCGCTTCGGTGACGGGACAGAGGCCGGCGACCGCACCCGTCCTTGCAATTGCGCTGACCTCTTCGTCTGTCGTGTGCGTTGCGTGAATGAGGCACCAGCGTCGATCGACTGGCGCGTGCTCCAGCAGCCATTGCACCGGGCGCTGTCCCGACCAGGCGAGGCAGTCCTCGACTTCCTTCACCTGCTCGGCCGCGTGAATGTGCACCGGCCCGCCGTCGGCCAGCGGAACGATCGCCGTGAGCTCGTTCGGCGTCACCGCGCGCAGGCTGTGCGGGGCGATGCCGATGTTGGCGCCAGGCAATGCGCTGATCGCCTTGTGCGAAGCAGCCATCAATGCGGCGAACTGATCGACCGAGCAGATGAAGCGACGCTGGCCGGCATGCGGCGCTGTTCCTCCAAACGAGCCATGCGCATAGAAACTCGGCAGCAGCGTGAGGGCGATGCCTGATGCTTCGGCAGCCAGCGCAATGCGCGAGGCCATTTCGGCAGGATCCGCATAGCGCGAGCCGTCGCGATCATGATGCAGGTAATGAAATTCGCCAACGCGGGTGAAGCCCTGCTCGAGCATTTCGACATAGAGCAGCGTCGCAACGGCCGCGACGTCGTCCGGCGTCATGGCCAGCGCAAAGCGATACATCGTCTCGCGCCAGGTCCAGAAGGTGTCGGTGCTGTCTCCGCGTAGCTCCGCAAGTCCCGCCATGCCGCGCTGGAACGCGTGGCTGTGCAGGCTCGCCAAGCCCGGCAGCGCGATTGCGTGGCGTTCATCGCCGGAAACGGGCGCGACATTCGGCGTCACCTCGGCGATCGCGCCGGCGGTGATCACCACCTGCACGTCATTGGCCCAGCCCGAGGGCAGGAGCGCGGAGGCGAAATGCAGTCGTGTCATGTTTCCATGCCGGCTGGACAGAACTCTCGCACGATTATATGTCTAGACATATAAGTCAAGCATCCCACGAAGGGGCCGTTGCATGGCAGAGCGCTTCGACCGGATCTGGCACAATGCCCGGCTCGCCACGCTACGGGCCGACCGCCCCGACCTCGGCGAGATCGAGCACGGCGTGATCGCCGCGCGCGGCGGCCGTATCGTCTATGCCGGCGCGCAGGCCGATTTTCCGGCGGACGCCGATGCCGCCGAACGGGTCGACTGCGAAGGGCGCTGGATCACGCCCGGCCTCGTCGACTGCCACACCCATCTCATCTATGGCGGCAATCGCGCGCACGAATTCGAGTTGCGCCTGAAGGGCGCAAGCTATGAAGAGATTGCGCGCGCCGGCGGCGGCATCGTGTCGACGGTGGCCGCGACGCGCAAGGCGAGCGAGGCCGATCTCGTCGCAAGTGCGCTGCCGCGGCTCGATGCGTTGATCGGCGAGGGCGCAACCACGATCGAGATCAAGTCGGGCTACGGCCTCGACACTGCGACCGAGATGCGGCAGCTCGCAGCCGCACGCAGCCTCGGACGCCGGCGACCGGTTGCGGTCCGCACATCCTTTCTCGGCGCACATGCGCTGCCGGTGGAAGCTGATGGCGACAAGGACCGTTACATCGATCTCGTCTGTCAGGAGATGTTGCCGGCGGTTGCAAAGGCGGGCCTCGCCGATGCGGTCGACGCCTTCATGGAAGGCATTGCGTTCTCGGCTGCGCAAACCGCACGGGTGTTCGAGACGGCGAGGGAGCTCGGCCTGCCGGTCAAGTTGCATGCCGATCAGCTCTCGAACCTCGGCGGTGCTGCGCTTGCCGCGAAATTTTCGGCGCTGTCAGCCGATCATTTGGAGCACGCCGACGAGGCCGGCGCCGCCGCAATGGCGAAGGCCGGGACGGTAGCGGTGCTGCTGCCCGGCGCCTTCTACTTCATTCGCGAGACTCAAAAGCCGCCGGTCGAGGCGTTCCGCACGCATGGGGTTGCCATGGCGCTCGCAACCGACTGCAATCCCGGCAGCTCGCCACTGACCTCGCTTCTGCTCACGATGAATATGGGCGCGACACTGTTCCGGATGAATGTGGCCGAATGCATCGCGGGCGTCACCCGTGAGGGTGCTCGTGCGCTCGGCATCCTCAGCGAAGCCGGCACGCTGGAGATCGGCAAATGGTGCGATCTCGCGATCTGGGACATCGAGCGGCCCGCTGAGCTGGTCTACCGCATCGGCTTCAATCCGCTGCACCGCCGGGTGTGGAGGGGACAATGACGAACGAGGGCGCAGCGATCGTCGTCAAGCCGGGAACGGTCAGTCTCGATGACCTCGCGTGCGTGCTCGATGGTGCGCCCGTCGTGCTCGATCCCTCGTTCTGGCCGCGCATCGAAGCGGCGGCGGAGATCGTCGCAAGAGCTGCGCGCGCGGATGTCCCCGTCTACGGCATCAACACCGGCTTCGGGAAGCTGGCGTCGAAGCGCATTCCGCCTGATCAGACCGCGCTGCTCCAGCGCAACCTGATCGTTTCACATTGCTGCGGCGTCGGCGCGGCGACGCCAGAGCCGATCGTCCGCCTGATGATGGCGCTGAAGATCATCTCGCTCGGCCGTGGCGCCTCCGGCGTGCGTCGCGAGTTGATCGAGCAGCTGCAGGACATGCTGGCGCGGAGTGTCACTCCGCTGGTGCCACAGCAGGGCTCCGTGGGCGCCTCCGGCGATCTCGCGCCGCTTGCGCATATGACCGCGGTGATGATCGGCGAAGGGCAGGCGATCGTTGACGGGAAAACCGTGTCCGGCGCTGAAGCGCTGGCAGCGGCCGGCCTCGCGCCGCTGACGCTCGGTCCCAAGGAGGGGTTAGCGCTGATCAATGGCACGCAATTTTCGACCGCCTACGCCATATCGGGCGTGCTGCGTGCATTCCGCCTGGCGCGGGCCGCCCTCGTCACCGGCGCATTGTCGGTGGACGCGGCGATGGCCTCGACCGCGCCGTTCCGGCCCGAGATCCAGGCGTTGCGCGGCCATGCCGGGCAGATCGCCGCGGCGGCGACGCTGACGGCGCTGCTCGATGGCAGCGACATCCGCCTCTCGCATCTCGAAGGCGACGAGCGTGTGCAGGATCCCTATTGCCTGCGCTGCCAGCCACAGGTCGCGGGCGCCGCGCTCGACCTGATCACGCAGGCCGCGCGCACGCTGATCGTCGAGGCCAATGCCGTCACCGACAATCCGCTGGTGCTGGTCGATACCGGGGAGATCGTCTCCGGCGGCAATTTCCATGCCGAGCCGGTCGCCTTTGCTGCCGACGCTATCGCGCTGTCTCTGTCGGAGATCGGCGCGATCAGCGAGCGGCGCATTGCGACATTGGTCGATCCCGCGCTGAATTTCGGCCTGCCGCCGTTCCTCACCCCCGATCCCGGCATCAATTCCGGCTTCATGATCGCCGAGGTCACGGCCGCCGCGCTCTATGCCGAGAACAAGCAGCGCGCGCTCGCCTGCTCGATCGATTCGACGCCGACAAGTGCAAATCAGGAAGATCATGTCTCGATGGCAGCGCACGCCGCGCGGCGGCTGTCCGACATGGCCGACAATCTCGCCGCCATTCTCGGCATCGAGCTCCTCGTCGCCGCGCAAGGCATCACGCTGCGCGCGCCGCATGCGACCAGCAGGCCGCTTGCTGCCGTCATGGCCGCATTGCGCGAGCAGGTGCCGGCGCTCGCTGCCGACCGCTATATGGCTGGCGATCTCGCCAAGGCGGCTGCGTTGATCGAGGCCGACATGCTGACGGGCGTCGCGACGGCCGCGCTTTCATCCGATCCATTTCCGAGACTTAGCTGAAGAGGTCCGCATGAACCGCCGACTGGACAACGACCGCACCATCCGCGCGCCCCGCGGTAGCGACATCAGCGCCAGGAGCTGGTTGACGGAAGCGCCCTTGCGCATGCTGATGAACAATCTCGATCCTGATGTCGCGGAACGCCCGAGCGAGCTCGTCGTCTATGGCGGCATCGGCCGCGCCGCGCGTGACTGGGAGAGCTTCGACCGGATCGTTGCGGCCTTGCGCAAACTCGAAGCCGACCAGACGTTGCTGGTTCAGTCCGGCAAGCCGGTCGGCGTGTTCCGGACCCACGCCGACGCCCCACGGGTGCTGATCGCGAACTCCAACATCGTGCCGCATTGGGCAACGCTCGACCATTTCAACGAGCTCGATCGCAAGGGCCTGATGATGTACGGCCAGATGACGGCGGGCTCCTGGATCTATATCGGCAGCCAGGGCATCGTGCAGGGCACCTACGAGACCTTTGTCGAGGTCGGTCGGCGCCATTATGGCGGCAGCCTGGCCGGCAAATGGATCCTCACCGCCGGCCTTGGCGGCATGGGCGGCGCGCAGCCGCTGGCCGCGACCATGGCCGGCGCTTCGATGCTCGCGATCGAATGCCAGCCCAGCCGCATCGAGATGCGCCTGCGCACCGGCTATCTCGATCGCCAAGCCGCAACGCTCGACGAGGCGCTCGCGATCTTGGCAGAGGCCGCGAAGACGAAGAAGGCGGTCTCGGTCGGCCTGCTCGGCAATGCCGCTGAAATCTTCCCGGAGCTGGTTCGCCGTGGTGTCAAGCCTGACGTCGTCACCGACCAGACCAGCGCGCACGATCCGATCAACGGATACTTGCCGAAAGGCTGGACGCTGGCCGATTGGGAGGCGAAACGCGCTTCCGATCCAAAGGCAGTCGAGCGCGCGTCGAAGACCTCGATGGTCGACCATGTCCAGGCCATGCTGGATTTCCACGCGCAGGGCATTCCGACGCTCGACTACGGCAACAACATCCGCCAGATGGCGCAGGACATGGGCCTGAAGAATGCCTTCGATTTCCCCGGCTTCGTCCCTGCCTATATCCGCCCCTTGTTCTGCCGCGGCATCGGACCGTTCCGCTGGGCTGCGCTCTCGGGCGATCCCGAGGACATCTTCAGGACGGATGCCAAGGTGAAAGAGCTGATGCCCGACGACAGGCATCTGCACAATTGGCTCGACATGGCCAAGGAACGCATCAAGTTCCAGGGCCTGCCGGCGCGGATCTGCTGGGTCGGACTCGGTGATCGCCATCGCCTCGGCCTCGCCTTCAACGAGATGGTGGCGCGGGGCGAACTGAAAGCCCCCATCGTGATCGGCCGCGATCATCTCGACAGCGGTTCGGTCGCCAGCCCCAACCGCGAGACCGAGGCGATGAAGGATGGCTCGGACGCCGTGTCCGACTGGCCCTTGCTCAATGCGCTGCTCAATTGCGCCAGCGGCGCGACCTGGGTGTCGCTGCATCATGGCGGCGGCGTCGGCATCGGCTATTCCCAGCACGCCGGCATGGTGATCGTCGCCGACGGCACGCCGGAAGCTGCCAGGCGCATCGAGCGCGTGCTCTGGAACGACCCGGCCAGCGGCGTCATGCGCCACGCCGACGCGGGCTACGAGATCGCGATCGACTGCGCCCGTGACAAGGGGCTCGATCTGCCGAGCTTGGTATAATAGCTGCAATTCTAGCTCTCCCCTCTGGCAGGGGTGAAGTCAAACGCGCCGGGGCGTATTGCTTACCAGTCTTGGCATCGTCGTCTTCGCGCCGTCCATGAAAGTCTGGACGGCGTCGCGGACGATGGCGCCGAGATCGGCCGGGATCGGCGTCGCGTAAATGAACTTGCGGATCGCGAGATAGAAGATGCGGCCGTGCAGGCCCCAGAACAGCTCGGTCTCGCGTTCACTCAATGGGTGAGCTCTTGCGTCGGGCAACATCAGCTCATGACGCAGCTCGGCGGCCGCCGGCTCGATGATCTCGCGGCGGACGATGTCGAGATAGCGGCTGGTGATGTCGAACGACTTCATGCCGGAGAACACGAAGATCCTCACCCAATTGTACTCGAACACGCGTTCGACATAGTCGAGATAGAAGCGGGTGAGCCGCGCCTCCAGCGGCAAGGCCCGGTCGCGGATCATCGGTCCCCAATCGGGTGACCAGCGGCTGAGATAGACTTCCTGGTAGACCCGCTCGATCAGCGCCTCCTTGCTGGGGAAGTGGCGGTAGATCGCCGAATGCGTGATGCCCATGCGCTTGGCGAGCTCGCGGGTCTGGCCCTCGAAGCCGCGCTCCGCAAAGAACCGGATCGCCTCGTCCACGATCGCGCGCTCCCGATCCGCCGCGCGCATGTTGCGGCGCTTTGGCGCGGACTTGCCTGTCTCGGTCCGCTTTCGGACCAGTCGCTTCGCCGTTTTCTGCGCTTTCCGGGCCATTTCGTCGCTGAATCGTGCGTCTCGGTGCCTTCATAGCCCAAGGCGCATTTGTGACCAAATGGTCATTTCCTGTTGACCGCCTCCCGGCGGCGTGTCAGGATTTTGAGACCAGATGGTTACAAATCTGGCATCCCGGCTGATGAGCCGATGGATTTCGGGGAAACGCAGTGAAGGCGAGGGCTTTCAGCTATTTTCGTGCTGCGACGATCGACCAGGCGCTGGACGCTCATGCGCGCGCCGGGGACGATGCGCGTTTCATCGCCGGCGGCCAGAGCCTCGTGCCGGCGCTGTCGTTGCGGCTCCAGGCGCCGCGGCTGCTGATCGACATTACGCACATTGCCGAGCTGCGCGGCATCGGGCGCGAGGGCGCCTATTTGCGCATCGGCGCACTGACGCGCCACTGCGAGATGCTGACCGAGCCGCTGATCGCGGAGTTTGCGCCGCTGCTGCATGCCGCGGCACCCTTCGTCGCCCATCCCGCGATCCGCAACCGAGGCACGTTCGGCGGCAGCGTCGCACTGGCCGACCCGGCTTCCGAATTTCCCGCGATGACCTTGGCGCTGGATGCCGAGATCGAGATCGCCGGTGCCTCGGGCCGGCGGCGCGTGAAGGCCGATGAGTTCTTCATCGACCTGTTCGAGACGGCATTGCAGCCCGGCGAACTGATCACGGCCATCTACGTTCCGCTGTTCAAGGCCGATCAGCGCTATGCGTTCGACGAACTGGCGCGGCGGCGCGGGGATTATGCGCTGGTCGGTTGCGGCATGCTCGCGACTTTCACGAGTGACCGGATCGACGACATCCGCATCTCATTCTTCTCCGTCGGCAATAGGCCGACGCGGGCGAAGGCCGCTGAGGCGGCTTTGATCGGCTTCGGCCTCGATGCGAAACATATCGTTGCCGCGCAGGCGGCGCTCGAGGGTGATCTCGCGCCGCCCGAGAACGACGAGGTGCCGCCTGCGATGCGCCTGCACCTCGCCCGCGTGTTGCTTGGCCGCCTGCTTGGACGTCTCGGTGAGGGCGCATGAGAGGCTTCGACGAAACCCTGCTGGACGAGGCCGACGAGACTGTGCGGGTCCGCTTCGTCGTCAACGGCCGCAAGGTCGCCTGCGAGGTTGCTCCGCGCGAGACGCTGGTTGATTGCCTGCGCGACAAGCTCGAGCTGACGGGCACGCATGCCGGTTGCGAGATGGGCGCCTGCGGCGCCTGCCTGGTCCAGATCGACGGTCGCGCCGTGCACTCCTGCCTGATGTTCGCGGTGCAGGCCGACGGTGCCAGGATCGATACGATCGAGGGGCTCACCGAGAGCGGGGCGATCGCCGACCTCCAGGCCGAATTCCATCGCCGCAACGCGCTGCAATGCGGCTTCTGCACGCCGGGCATGCTGGTCAACGCCTACGAGCTGCTCTTGCAGGTGGCACAACCGAGCCGCGAGCAGATCCGCGACGCGCTGTCGGGCAATTATTGCCGCTGCACCGGCTATGAAGCCATCGTCGACGCCATCGACGCCGTCGCCAAAGCACGCAGCGCCGGAGGCGCGAGATGACTGCGCCGCTGACCTCGCTCGACCGCCCGAACTCCTACATCGGCCGCTCCGTGCCGCGGCCGAATGCCAAGCGCCTGCTCGCCGGGCGCGGGCGCTATGTCAGCGACCTCCGTCTGCCGCGCATGCTCTATGCTGCGTTCCTGCGCAGTCCGCATGCCCACGCCAAGATCGTCTCGATCAGGACCGGCGAGGCGCGCGCGCTGGAAGGCGTGCATCTCGTCGCGACGGGGACGGACCTCGCAAAGATCTGCACGCCCTGGACCGGCACGCTCGATCATTTCAAGGGCATGACCTCCGCGCCGCAATTGCCGCTGCCGCTGGATCGCGTGGTCTGGGCCGGACAGGCAGTGGTCGCCGTCGTCGCTGAGAACCGTGCGACCGCCGAGGATGCGCTGGAGCTGATCGAGGTCGACTACGAGGACCTTCCTATCGTCGTCGAGATCGACGGCGCGCGTGAGGCCGGCAGCCCGCTGGTGAATCCCGGCAGCGTGAGCAATGTGTGCTTCCGCAGCCAGCTCGACAGTGGGGCCGTTGATGACGCCTTCGCGCATGCAGCCCATGTGGTGGAGGAGGAATTTTCCTTCGGCCGCCATACCGCGGTGACGCTGGAGCCTCGCGCCATCGTTGCCGACTACGATCCCGCCGCCGGGATGCTCACCGTGCATCATGGCACCCAGACTCCCTACCAGTTCCAGGACCTCTATTCGCGCCACTATGGCATCCCGGAAGCCCGTGTTCGCGTGATCGCGACCGACATCGGCGGCTCATTCGGCATGAAGTTGCATGTCTATCACGAGGACATGGCGGTGGTCGGCCTCTCGATCCTGCTCGGCCGTCCCGTGAAGTACGTCGCCGACCGCATTGAATCGTTCGTCTCCGACATCCACGCCCGCGACCACCGCGTGCGGGCCCGCATGGCGCTGGACGCCAAGGGCGAGATTCTCGCAATGGACGTGCTGGATCTGACCGCGATCGGCGCATTCTCGACCTATCCACGCACCAGCGTGGTCGAGGGCAACCAGGTGATCCGCCTGATCGGCGCGCCCTACCGCTTCAGGAACTACCGCGCCACGCTGGAGGTGATCTTCCAGAACAAGGTGCAGACCAGCCAATATCGTGCCGTCGGCCATCCCATCGCCTGCGCCGTCACCGAGCGGATGGTCGACATGGCGGCGGCGAAGCTCGGCCTCGATCCTTTCGCCATCCGCGCGCAGAACGTGATCGCCGATGACGCCTATCCGCAGACCTCGCCGACCGGCTACCGCTTCGAGGCGCTGTCGCATCAGGCGTGCCTCGAGCGCCTGCACGAGATGATGGGCTATGACGGCTTGCGTGCCGAGCAGGCGGAGTTGCGCAAGCGCGGCATCTACCGCGGCATCGGCATTGCCACCTTTGTCGAGATCACCAACCCGAGCCCGGCATTCTATGGCGTCGGCGGCGCACGCATCTCCTCGCAGGACGGGGCGATCGTCAGCCTGACGCCGTCGGGCGAGGTGCGCTGCCTGATCTCGGTCACCGAGCAGGGGCAGGGCACCGAGGCGATCATCAGCCAGATCGTGGCCGATCAGCTCGGCCTTGCGCAGGAGCACGTCAAGGTCATCACCGGCGATACCGAGGTGACGCCGCATGGCGGCGCCACCTGGGCCTGCCGCGGCGCCGGCATCGGCGGCGAGACCGCGCTCCAGGCCGCGCGCGCGCTCAAGCGCAACATTCTGGAGATCGCCGCGCTCATCCTTCAGGAGCAGCCGTCGGCCCTCGACATCGTCGATGGCGACGTCGTGGACGCAGGCACGCGGAACCAGCGCATGCCGATCTCGGAGATCGCGCGCATTGCCTATTTCCGCTCCGATACCCTGCCGCCGGGCACGCAGGCGCAGCTCACCGTCAGCCATCATTTCGCCCCGCAAGGCTATCCCTTCGCCTTCACCAACGGCATTCAGGGCTGCTCGCTGGAGGTCGATGTCGACACCGGTTTCATCAAGCTCCTGAAGCATTTCATCGTCGAGGATTGCGGCCGGGTCATCAACCCGATGCTGGTGGACGAGCAGCTTCGCGGCGGCATCGTGCAGGGACTGGGCGCGGCGCTGTTCGAGGAGTGCCGCTACAGCGAGACCGGACAGCTCGTGAACGGCTCGCTCGCCGACTACCTCGTCCCGATGCCGATGGAGATGCCTGACATCGTCATCGCCCATGTCGAGACGCCGACCGCCGACACCGAGCTCGGTGCGAAGGGGGTTGGGGAGGCCGGCACCGCAGCGGCGTCCGCCTGCGTGCTCAACGCGGTCAATGATGCACTCGCGCCGTTCGGCGCCGCCGTCAATTCGATTCCGATCACGCCTGCAAGAGTCCTGAAAGCCCTGAAGCGTTTCTAGAAAAAAGACAGTTGGAGGAAATCATGCCCAAATCCGGTTCGACCCCGAAGATAACCCGCCGCACCGCGCTCGCCGGCCTCTCGGCCAGCGCGGCCCTGCTCGCCATGCCGCGGCTCGGCCGCGCCGCCGACGAGACGATCCGCATCGGCTTCCCGACACCGCTGACCGGGCCGTTCGCCGCTGAAGCGCGCGATCAGGTCAAATGCGCCGAGCTCGCGGTGAAGCTCGTCAATGACAAGGGTGGCATTGCCGGCCGCAAGGTCGAGCTGCTGGTCCGCGACGACAAGCTCAACGCCGGCGAGGCCGCGACCCGCACGCTCGAGCTGATCGAGAAGGACAAAGTCCATGCCGTGGTCGGCGCGCTCTCCAGCGCGGTGCAGCTGGCGGTCAACGAGGTCACCCGCGCTCGCGGCGTGATCTACGTCTCGATCAGCCAGTCCGACACCATCAATGAGGCCAAGGATTTCAGCAAATACACCTTCCACGAGGCGCTGAACCCGCACATGACGACGGCCGCCGTGGCACGGCAGACCCTGAAGAAGGGCATGAAGGTCGCCCATCTCGTCGCCGACTATGCCTATGGTCACGAGATGCTGCGCGGCTTCAAGCGCGCGCAGGCCGCGATCGGTGCGGACAGTGTCGGCGAGATCCTGCATCCGTTCGGCGCCGCCGACTATTCCACCTTCATGCCGCGCCTGATGTCGATGCGACCCGACGTGCTCTGCATCTCGAATTTCGGTCGCGACCAGGCCAATGCGATCAAGCAGGCCGTGGACTTCGGCGTCAAGCAGCAGATGAAGATCGTCGTCCCGGTCATCCTGCACAATCAGCGCCTCGCCGTCGGCCCCGACGTGTTCGAGGGCGTGGTCGGCGGCGCCAATTACTATTGGGGGCTGGAGACGCAGAGCAAGTCGGCCGCCAGCTTCAACACGGCGTTCAAGGCCGCCAATGGCGGCGCGATTCCGACCGACTATGGCGCCTACGGGTATTCCGGCGTCGGGTCGTTGCTGGCCGCCATGCAGACCGCCGGCGGCACCGATACGGACAAGGTCGTCGATGCCCTGGAGAAGCTGCAATACGATCTGACCAAGGGCCCGCAGCACTACCGCAAATGCGACCATCAGTCGGTTCAGTCGGTGCTGGTGCTGGAGTCCAAGAAGAAGTCGGCCATGGCCAACGAGAACGATCTGTTCGCGATCCTGGCCAACGACGCGGGGGCCGACGACATGCTGCGCAGCTGCAGCGAGCTCGGCCACGCGACCTAAAGCCCTTACGATGGACCTGTCGCTGATCATCATGCAGCTTCTCTCCGGGATCGCCCTTGGGGCGGTCCTGGTGATCACTGCGCTTGGGCTGACGATCGTGTTCGGCATGCTCGGGGTGGTGAATTTCGCCCACGGTGCGCTGTTCATGATCGGAGCCTATGCGGGGCTTTATCTGGCATCACTCACCGGAAGTTTCTGGTGGGGGCTGCTGCTCGCACCCATCTTGATCGGCGTCTTCGGCATGCTGATCGAGTTCGTTCTGATCCGGAGACTGTATGGACGCTCGATCGACGATCCGCTGCTGCTGACCTTCGGCCTCAGCTACATCCTGGTCGAGGGGGTGCGCATCGTGTTCGGCAGCGACGGCATTCCTTTTCCGACGCCGCCGCAGCTGGTCGGCGTGCTCGATCTCGGCATCGGCTTCTTCCCGCGCTACCGCCTGTTCGTCATCGTGCTGGTGGCGATGGTGCTGCTGGTGCTCTGGCTGACGCTGGAGAAGACCCGCGTCGGCCTGATCGTGCGCGCCGGCGCGCGCGATCCGACCATCATGCAGGTGCTCGGTGTCGATATTGGGCGGGTCTGGCTCGCGATCTTCGGGCTCGGCGTCGGGCTTGCCGCGCTCGGCGGCGTGCTCGCCGGCCCCATGCGCAGCGTCAATCCGGAGATGGGCTCGCTGGTTCTGGCGGAAGCCTTCGTGGTGACCGTGATCGGCGGGCTCGGCTCAATCGTTGGCGCAGTCGTTGCTGGTCTCATGGTCGGCGTATCCATCAGCATGGTGGCGCTGTTCGCGCCGGAGATGGCGACTATCGTCATGTTCGCACTGATGGCGGTGGTGTTGCTGATCCGCCCGCAAGGCCTGTTCGGTGTGAGAGGGAGGACGGCGTGACGCTACCTTCGAGCGGCGAAGCGGTCGCCAAACCTGCCTCCAGCGGGCTCGGCTGGCTCCTCGACCAGCGTGTGCTCCTCTCGATTGCCGTGCTTGCCTTGCTGCCCTGGTTGCTGCCGTCGAAGGCGCTGGCCGTCAACGTCCTGATCTACGGCGTCGTGGTGATGGGGTACAATCTGCTGTTCGGCTACACCGGGCTGCTGTCGTTCGGCCAGGCTGCGTTCTTCGGTGCAGGCGCCTACTTCACCGGCATCGCGATCGGACGCTACGGCATACCCTGGTTCGCCGCCGTACCGATCGCCGTACTCCTCAGCACCTGCCTGGCCGCCGCAATCGGCATCGTCTCGACGCGCACCCGCGGCATCTACTTCTCCATGGTGACGCTCGCCTTGGCGCAACTCGTCTACTACGTCGCGCTCCAGGCGGCCTCCCTCACCGGCGGCGAGAACGGGCTGCGCGGCTTCACGGTCGACCGGATCAGTCTGTTCGGCCTTCAGGTCAATTTCCTCGATCCCGTCAACAAGTACTACGTGCTGATGGCCTTCGCGGCGTTGGCGATGTGGTTCCAGTCGCGCATCCTGAACTCACCGTTCGGGGCCGTCATCGAGGCGATCCGCGAGAACGAACAGCGGGCACGGGCCTGCGGCTATGACGTCGAACGCAGCAAGCTGGTCGTGTTCATGCTGTCGGGCGCGATCTCATCGCTCGGCGGCTGCATGCTGGCACTGCATCTGTCCATCGTGCCGCTGGATATCCTGCACTACCAAACCTCGGGCATGATCGTGATGATGGTGTTGCTCGGCGGCGCCCGCAGCTTCTTCGGGCCCTTCGTTGGTGCTGCCAGCTTCCTGATCCTGGAGGACGTCATCTCGCTCTGGACGCCGCATTGGCAGATCTTCGTCGGTGCGATCTTCGTGCTGTTCGTGCTGTTCCTGCCCAAGGGCATCTGGGGTACGCTGCTCGATGCGCTCGGCGTTGGAAAGGCGCGGCGATGAGCGGCGAGCTGCTTCGCGCCGAAGGCATCGGCAAACGCTTTGGCGGCTTCGTCGCGCTCGAAGACATCACCGTTTCTTTCGCGGCCGGCCAGCTCACCTCGATCATCGGGCCGAACGGCGCCGGCAAGAGCACCTTCTTCAACATCCTCTCGGGTGCGCTGACGCCGACCTCGGGCAAGCTGCACTTCAGGGGACGTGAGCTGAACGGGCTGCCGCAGCACCGCTTCGTGCATCAGGGCATCTCGCGCTCCTACCAGATTACGAACATCTTTCCCGATCTGTCCGTGCACGAGAATGTGCGCGTGGCTGCCCAGGCGCTGATCGTGAGCTACGACATCTGGCGCAACCGCGCCCGGCTCGCTGAACTGGGTGCGCGCGCAGACGCCGCGCTCGACGCAGTCGGGCTGCTGGCCAGGCGGAACGAATTGGCGAAATTCCTGTCGCATGGCCAGCAGCGCGCACTGGAGATCGCGATCGCACTGGTTTCCGAGCCGGAATTGCTGCTACTGGACGAACCGACTGCCGGCATGGGGCCGGAAGAGACAAAGGATATGGTCGCTCTGCTCGAGCGCCTCGCCGAGAAGCGCACCGTGCTCCTGGTGGAGCACAAGATGAAGATGGTGCTGGGGCTCAGTAAGCGCGTGGTCGTGCTGCATCACGGCCGCCTGCTGGCGGACGGCGCGCCCGACGAGATCAGGAGCAATCCGGAGGTCCGCCGGGTCTATCTCGGACAGAGTGAAGGCTATGGCTGAGACCGCGCTGCTCGAAATCAACGATCTCCATGCCTGGTATGGCGCAAGCCATATCCTCCACGGCATCTCCCTGCACGTGAACCGGGGTGAGGTCGTCGCCCTCGTCGGCCGCAACGGTGCCGGCAAGACGACGACCTTGCGGGCGATGATGGGCCTGATGCCGAAGGCGGCGGGCCGCGTGCGCTTCGCAGGCAGGGAGCTGTTGCCGCTCCGCGCGCATCAGCGCTTCCATCTCGGCCTCGCTTACGTGCCCGAGGAGCGCCGCATCGTCCCCGGCCTGTCCGTGCGCGAGAATTTGCGGCTCGGTCTGGTCGCGGCCGGCGGCGATATCGAGGAGCGCACGGCGATCGACGAGATCGCCGAAACCTTCCCGCGCCTGAAGGAACGTCTCGATCAGGAGGGCGTGACGCTCTCGGGCGGAGAACAGCAGATGCTGGCGATTGCGCGCGCGCTGATCGCAAAGCCCAAAATGATCCTGCTCGACGAGCCCTCGGAGGGCATCATGCCGGTCCTCGTCGAGGAGATGGGCGTGCTGTTCCGCCGCCTGCGCGACGAGGGCAAGACGCTGCTGCTGGTGGAGCAGAACGTCGAATGGGCGCTGCGGCTGGCTGACCGCGCCGTCATTATTGATCAAGGCGAGGTCGTGCATCAAAGCAGCGCGGCGGCGCTGCTCGCGGACAAGGATATCCAGGAGCGCTATTGCGCGGTGTGACTTTAGGCCACGACCTTCGCCCCGGTGCCTTCGAGGCGCTGGCCTTCCTTCGCCAGATAGTCGCCGATCGCATCGGCCGGCATGGGCTTTGCGAAATAGTAACCCTGGATGTAGTCACAGCCGAGCCGGCGCAGGCTGTCGAGCTGGGCGCGGGTCTCGACGCCCTCGACGACGCAGGCGATCTCCATGTCGTCGCACAGGCCCGTGAGCGACTTGATGATCTTGTGGCTGACGGGATTTTCGTTGATGTCGGCGACGAAGCTGCGGTCGACCTTGATCTTGTCGAGCGGTAGCCGGTGGACGTGGCTCAGTGACGAATAGCCGGTGCCGAAATCGTCAAGCGAAATCCCGCAGCCCATCGCCTTCAGCGTCGCGATCGACTGCTGCGCGCGCACGAAGTCGAAGGTCACGGCGGTCTCGGTGATCTCGAAATCGATCCGATGCGGCGGCAACCCACTCTTCTCGATGATGGAGATCAGCGGCAAAATGCCCTCCGCCGCGCAGACATCGTGGGCGGAGAGGTTGAACGACAGGCGGACGTGATCGGGCCATGTCCTGGCGATGGCGAGCGCGCGCACCAGCAGCGCCTGCGTCAGCGGCCGGATCAGACCGATACGCTCGGCGGCCGGGATGAAATCGGCTGGGGAAACCATGCCGAGGCGAGTGCTGTGCCAGCGCGCGAGGACCTCGAACCCGGCGGTGTACTCGCTCATGGCGTCGACAATCGGCTGGAACACCAGATCCATCTCGGTACTGAAATCGGCCGTGCGCAACAGGTTCTCGATGACTCCGCGGCTGCGGATCTCGGCCTCGAGCTCGCTCGAGAAGATCACGGTGCGGCCACGCAGATTGCGCTTGGCGTGATAGAGCGAGTAGTCGGCGCACTCGTATAGCGCTTCCGACGTGGTCGCTGAGTCCGGAAACGATGCGAATCCGATCGAGCACGACAGCCCGGTGTGGGCGGTATCGAGCTGGTAAGGCAGCTTGACCTGGCCGCCGATGCGTTCGCCCAGCCGCATCAGATCCGCGTCGTCGGGGTCGCCGCACACGACGAGGCCGAACTCGTCGCCGCCGAGCCGGGCGAACTCCACGCGCTGCGGGCCAAAGCCCTCGCAGACCTCGCGGATGCGCCGGCCCGCCTCGATCAGGACGCGGTCGCCGACCGAGTGGCCGTAATTGTCGTTGATCGGCTTGAAGCCGTCGAGATCGATGATGCCGACCGCGACGCGAACGTTCCTGCGCTCGGCATCTGCGAAGGCACTCGACAATTCGGCGAAGAAGCGGCGGCGGTTCGGCAGCTCGGTGAGGGTATCGAGATTGGCAAGTCGAAAGTTCTCGTCCGAGAGCGCCTGCGTCGCCGCCTGTTGCGCCAGCAGCGATTTGCGGCTGGCGACGAGATCGGCGAAGTCGCGGTAGTAGATGAACAGCACCGTCACCATCGCGCCGGAAACCAGGAGGTTGTTGACGGCGATCGCCTTCAGCGTCGGCTCGCCTGTGGCGAAGAAGAACAGCACATAGGGCACGTCGACGATCAGCGTCACGATCAGCGCTGCTGGACGCAGATGCATCAGCGAGAAGATGCAGCCGATCACGGTGACCGCCATGTAGAAGGCGACCTGGCTCTTGGCGAAGGGATCGCCGTAGGGATAGAGCGCGAAGGACCAGGCGGTGAATCCGGCACCGATCGGCAGGGTCAGCCAGTTGGTGGTGCGCAGATTGCGCAGGATGTCGGCGTCACTGCGCACGATGTGACGCTGGCGCAGCCACCAGAAGGTCCGTAAGCCCGCGAGCACGGTCAGCACGCTCGGCACGATCATCGTCAGCCAGTCCGGCGCCACGTTCACATAGGTGTAGGCGACCGCGATCGTGTTGCTGATCAGGATGAAGTAGAGCAGCGGGATCTGCTTGGAGAACGCGTCGAACTGCGCACGCGTCAGGTCCGGGTTATCGGCCGGTACGCGAAACAGCCGCGTTGCGGCGGCAAGATGAGACTTCAAATCGGCAACAGGCATTGAAATACGAGCCCCGCATCCCCTCAAAACGCGGGCGATCTTGCATGGCGCGGGTAAAGGGCGCGTTAGATCGGGGCGCGCGGAAGGCGGCACGGGTCGCGCGCTACCTCGAGGTCTTGTCGGCCCTGTCGATTGGTGAAGTCCCGTTAAGGATAATCCGCCGCTGGATGCGTGCGTCTCGGGCGCCGCAATCACTGCAGCGACGGTCTGCTAACCATGGTGGCATCTGGTGTGCTCGCGCCACCTCTCCCCGTCGGGCAGCGGCTTGTCACGCTCCCCGGGCCACGAGCAGCGCGGTCTGCTTCCCAGTTTTCTTGTGGTTCGGATCGGGTGATTGCCGTGGCTCGACCGGTCACGCTTCAGCGCCCGATCGTCACCCCGGCGGCGGAGCGCATTGCGCCTCTCAGGCTGGTCGCGTTCATGTCGTCGAGGACCTGCCGCGTCAGCACGGTGGTCTGGCCGGGCGTGTCGAGGATCGTCTCTCCGCGCGAGGAAGAGAGTCGATCGGACTTGTAGGGTGCTGCTGGATCGGTGGCGGGAGCGGCCGTGGCTGCAGGACGCGGCCGTTTGCCCGCGGCGAGCGCGGGCTGTGAGATCGAGAAGGCGATCACGACCAGAAGCAGCGACCTTGCGCGCATGTGCGATCTCCCATGTCGGGATTTCAGGCTAGCACATCGGGAGCGTGGTCGCAGAAGAAGGATCAGGCGAGAGCGGCCTGGCGCTCCCGCGCCGGTTCGCGGACCCGCTCGATATTCCGTGGCTCGGCGAGCCGGGTGAAGCTGCGATGGTTCGCCTGCGCGGGCGCCTCGACAATGACGCCCTCACAGATGATCTGTCCGCCGAGCATCTTGAATTCCAGCTTGTCGTAGCGCGGCATTGTCTCGCCGGGTGCCGGCGGCAGCAGCCCGACGCTTCCCTGGATGTTCAGCGCGGCCTCGCCGGTGCCGTGAAGCCGCGGATTCCACATACGGATTCCGGTCTCTGCCCAGCGTTGCCGGATCAGCGCGGCGCGGTCGGCGGGTTCCGCGGCTCTCGCGCGAGCTTTCGGTGCGCTGCGGATCTCCGGAGCGGGAGATTCGAGCGGCGGAGCCGGTTCGATCTCGATGGCGACGCTGGCTGACTCGCTGGCCGCCGTCGCAACGGCTGAGACGAGCGGGACATCGTTTGCAGGGGCCGGCGCGACCTCGACGGCGAGCTCCGGGTCGCTGTCGGCTCCGGCTTCAGGAACGTCGGGCGCGACGCTATTGGCATCGCCGAGGAGGACCGGGATTGCTTCGACGGCGACCGTTTCGACCTCGGCGGAAACGTCGGGCGAGGGGGCAGTCTCGAACACGGCATCAGGGACGTCAGTCGAAGCGGTCGCGACGTCTGGTGATGAAATCACAACCTCTTCTGCGACGACGGAAACGATTTCGGCGGGAGATGCATCGCCAATGATGGCGAGATCAGCGTCCGCAACTGGCTCGTTCTCCGCGTCGGTCGGTGAAACCAGCACCTCCTCGGCGACTGGCGGCGTCTCGGGCGCCTCGATTTCCGTCACTCTCTCCGGAGATGAGTCGTCGCTGGTCCAGATATCGTCGGACGGATTCTCCTCGACGACAGACACAGCCGCATCGTTCTCCGCGACCGGAGCCTGGGTGGCGGGGTCAGCGTCGTCGCGCACCGGGGCGGTGCTGATCTCGGCGATTGGAGCTTGAGCAGTGGCCGCGACGTCTTCGATGATGGCGGGCGAAGCGTCCGTGGCGATCGGCGCGACGTCAATGCTGCCGCCGTGCGGCAAGGGCCGAAGTCGGGTAAACGCC
Organism: Bradyrhizobium sp. GW821-FHT13H06; assembly: GCF_058803975.1. Classification (NCBI taxonomy): domain Bacteria; kingdom Pseudomonadati; phylum Pseudomonadota; class Alphaproteobacteria; order Hyphomicrobiales; family Nitrobacteraceae; genus Bradyrhizobium; species Bradyrhizobium sp. GW821-FHT13H06. Next base: position 276,866 of record NZ_JBXAPN010000008.1, read on the forward strand.
CAGTTCACCGCGGGGATGCGGCGCAGCAACGATATCAGTCTCGAAAGCACTGGGAGTTGTCCAAGAGGTACTCGGCGTGAGGCAATCGCTGATTCGCCAGCAATGAGAAAACCTGCCCCGGCCGTCACACTCGTGTCAATGTAGGGTGGACCAATTGCAGAACATCCACGCATCCACTGCGCGGGGTGAATTTCCCCCGCACTTTGCGAATGCGGTTCGCGATTCCTCCAATCGACGCGCCGCTTGGAGTGGAAGAGGGACAGCCGTCCCCTTTCCGGATATTCGATCCTTAGTTCACTTGCCGGAGCCGGAGCCGGCGGAGCCTGCGCTGCCCCCGGCCTGGCTGCCCATATTGTTGGTGTTGCTACCGCCGGCAGATGGCGACTGCGCGCCCTTGCTGTCGCTGGCCTCGTTCTGCATGTTCGATGTACGTCCCGTCGTCATTCCCTTGGTCGCCGGGCCTCGCGACGAGGGGCCGACGTCGCCCTGACCGGACGCGCCGGGGACGGGTTGTGTCTGCGCGAAGGCGCCACCTGTCGCGAGTGCCATGATGCATGCGGATGCCAGGATGATCTTCTTCATCGGATTCTCCTTGACTATACATCCCCGGACAACCTGCCTGCGTCGACGACGTTCCTGCCGACGCGTGTAGCCCCTCGCGTCAATTTTCGTTGCGGCCCTCCCAAGGGGTTCCCGTCGTCGTCGCCAGCGGCTATTCAGAACCGTCATTGTCTGGTCGGAGACGACGCATGAGGAAGCTTGCCACGATCGGAGCGGCCCTGCTCTGGTCCACCATCGCACTCGCACAGGATCGCACCATCACGGTGGCCTCGACCACTTCGACGGAGCAGTCGGGGCTGTTCGGTCATCTGCTGCCGCTGTTCTCGAAGGCGGAAGGCATCAGCGTGAAGGTCGTAGCCGTCGGCACAGGTCAGGCGCTGGATATCGGCCGGCGCGGGGATGCCGACGTGGTGTTCGTCCATGACAGGCCCGCCGAGGACAAGTTCATGTCCGAAGGGCAGGGCGTAAAACGGTTCGACGTCATGTACAACGACTTCGTCATCATCGGGCCCAGAAGCGATCCGGCGCGGATATCAGGCAGCAAGGATGTGGTCGAGGCGCTGCGCAAGATCGCGACGGCCAAGGCGACTTTCATCTCGCGCGGCGACAAGTCCGGCACGCATGCGGCCGAGTTGAGGCTATGGAAAGAGGCGGGCGTTGACCTCGGCGCCGGCAAGGACAATTGGTACCGGGAAATCGGTCAGGGCATGGGCCCGGCGCTGAACATGGCCTCGTCGTCGAACGGCTATCTCCTGTCGGACCGCGGCACCTGGCTATCGTTCAAGAACCGTGGCGAGCTCGCCATCCTGACCGAGGGTGACAAGCGGCTGTTCAACCAGTACGGCGTCATGCTGGTGAATCCTGAAAAGCATCCGAGCGTGAAGGCGAAGGACGGGCAGGCCTTCATCGACTGGCTGGTTTCGCCGAAGGGGCAGGAAGCGATTGCCGGGTACAAGGTCGGCGGCGAGCAGCTATTTTTCCCCAACGCGTCCCACTAGCACGAAGGCGACGGTCGACACCGCCACGCTGAGTGCCAGCAGGATCAGTCCGAGTCCGAGCGCCAGCGGCAGGTCGCCTTTGCTGGTTTCCAGTGCGATCGCCGTCGTCATCGTGCGGGTGAAGCCGCGGATGTTGCCGCCGACAATGATGATGGCGCCGACTTCCGCAATGGCGCGCCCGAACGCCGCGAGAAAGGCCGTCAGCAGCGAGGTTCGCCCGAGCGCGAACAGCAGGCCGATGCTGCGCAGTGTCGATAGCCCGTCGATCCGCGCCAGATCGCCATACTCCGCCCAGAGCAAGCTCGCCGGCCGGTGCACCAGCGCCACCACGATCGGCGTCGCCAGCAGCGTCTGCGCGATCACCATCGCCGCCGGGGTGAACAGCAAGCCCGCCGCCCCGAGCGGACCGGACCGCGACAGCAGGAGATAGAGGGCGAGCCCGACCACGACCGGCGGCAGGCCGAGCAGCGCATTGGTCACGACGATGATAACCTGACGTCCCCGGAAACGGGTGATCGCAAGCAGGGCTCCCAACGGTGCGCCGATCAGGAGCGCGACGATGCTGGCAGTCAGGCTGACCCGCACCGACAATGCGACGATGCCCAGCAGCTCGGCGTCGGCTTCGCCGATCAGCGTGAAGGCGGCTCCGACGGATCGTGCGAAATCGTTCATCCGGCCTGACGCTGTTGCGCCGGCTCGATGCCGGTGATCCTGGTCACGTCCATCGCGAAATCCTTCGTCCTCGGCAGCCTGCCCCTGACAGCTTCGGCCCGCCTTGGCGGCAGGCCGGGTCCTCCACGAGCATCCTCGGATGGCAACTGCGCCGGTTGTGGCCGCTACGGTCCGCACAATCAAGAGGTTGCAATTCAGGGGGCACAGGATGCGCGCTTGTCCCCTCTGAATCGGCCGCCCGATGCCCGGCCGCAGGGCACAATATCCGGCAGATTCCGGTAGGAAGAGCCCAAATCCTGGCGCGGCGCGGCGGTGGACGGCTTTATTCCGCCGGTGGATGCACTAGGAAGGACAGGATCAGGTCGCACCCGCCAGGTGGTGGTGCTAGACCCTGATGCAGGACAATGGGGCCGGGCCGATCCTGGCGCGCCCGCAAAGATGAAGGATGTGACGCAATGATCCAAACCGTTGGCATCATCGGGGCTGGGACCATGGGGAACGGCATCGCGCAGGTCTGCGCCGCGGCCGGACTCTCGGTCGTGATGGTCGATATTTCCGATGCGGCGGTGAACCGCGGCCTCTCGACCGTGGGCGGCAGTCTCGAGCGCCTGGTCAAGAAGGACAAGATGTCGGCGGCCGACCGCGAGGCGACACTCAAGCGCATCACGGGCACCACCGACCGGTCGAAGCTGTCGGATTGCGATCTGGTCATCGAGGCCGCGACCGAAAACGAGGAGCTCAAAGTCAAGATCCTGAAGGACCTCTGCGCCAAGCTGTCGCCGCGCACGCTGGTCGCGACCAACACGTCGTCGATCTCGATCACCAAGCTCGCTGCGGCGACCGATCGTCCCGACCGGTTCATCGGCATGCACTTCTTCAACCCGGTGCCGGTGATGGCGCTGCTGGAACTCATCCGCGGCTTGCAGACCTCGGACGACACCCATGCCAAGGCGCTCGATTTCGCCAAGCGCGTCGGCAAGGTGGCGATCACGGCGAAGAACAGCCCGGGCTTCGCCGTCAACCGCATCCTGTGCCCGATGATCAACGAGGCGATCTTCGCGCTCCAGGAGGGGATCGCAACCGCGGAAGAGATCGACGCCGGCATGAAGCTCGGCTGCAACCATCCGATCGGGCCGCTGGCGCTCGCCGATCTCGTCGGGCTCGACACCATGCTTTCGGTGATGGAGGTCTTTTACAATGGCTTCAACGATCCTAAATACCGGCCAGCGCCGCTGCTGAAGGAAATGGTCGATGCCGGCCATCTCGGCCGCAAGACCGGGCAGGGCTTCTACACCTATAGCGCCTGATGAAGGCATCGGCGGCGGGCACTCAACGTCCGCCGCCGGATCCCGCAATTTGCGCTGCGACAAAGACGCCGTGCGCAATTGACCCGACAATGTCGAACGGGCGGCCTGCGGGAACAATGGAACGGACACAGAGGATATGTCGGATCGACTGAAGGCCGAGCGCGAAGCTGCGGCTGCACGGCGGAGCCTGTTGACGCAGGATGCGATCGAACGCACCGGGATCACCGAAGAGATGATCGGGGAGCTCGTCACCCGCTTCTACGGACGCGTGCGCGAGGACGCACTGCTTGGTCCGGTCTTCGCCATCGTGCGGAATTGGGACGAGCACCTCGCCAAGCTCCGGGACTTCTGGTCCTCGGTGGTGTTGATGAGCGGCCGCTATCATGGCTCGCCGATGCGGGCGCATCTGCCGCTGAACCTGGTGGGAGATCATTTCGACCGCTGGCTCGATCTGTTCGAACAGACCGCGCGCGAGGTCTGCCCGCCGGCGGCGGCTGCGTTGTTCATCGACAAGGCGCGTCGCATCGCCGACCGTTTCGAGATGGCTTCGGCAACTGTCGCAGGTCGCATCGCATCGCCGCGTCACGTGCTGAGGTCCTGAATACAAGATGCCTGCCTGAGAAACGCGCATCTCTCGATGTCGCGCTGCACCAATTCCAACATCATCGGTCTGATCTGCAAAATCATCATGCGGTTCGCGTGATGCGATGTAGAATTTAAAAAAACGCGCTTGAACGCGTTCAGTATCATTCAATCATCGCGAGCAAAGCCATATTGATGCACTGCGGCGCCAATTCTTTGCCTTGTTTTCGGCAGAGTTCCAGCGCCTGCTACCGGGCATGTCGAGCGCACCGTTCAACGTCAATTCATCACCATCCGAGAGCGTAGCGGAAGCTGAAGCCGACGCGGGCACCGAGCAAACGCGACGGACGCTGCTGCTCGGCGCGCTTGCGACCACCGCGTGCCTCGGCTGCTCTCCGCCGGCGCGTGCAGGCGAGGATCCGCCCGGCGCCGACGAGCGGCCGCAGAAGGGCGATCTGCTCGTCTTCTCCGAAGGCGAGCAGGAGGGGAAGATCATCACCACGGACGATCTGAAGGCCGGCGGGCCACCGCTCCATGCCTGGCCGAAGGATCCCAACACATCGGTGGTGCGCAGCGCCTCGCGGCTCAACGAGATCCTGATTATCAAGCTCGATCCCGCCGAGCTCGACGAAAAGACCCGCGCGCGTGCTGTCGACGGCATCGTCGCCTATTCGGCGATCTGCTCGCATGCGGGCTGTCCTGTCACCGCGTGGGTGAAGAGCGATGTCGGCGACAAGGAGGTGTTCAAGTGCATGTGCCACAACTCCGAATTCGATCCGCGCGCCGGCGCACAAGTCGTGTTCGGACCGGCGCCGCGACGGCTCGCCACGCTGCCGCTGGCGCTGGCTGACGGTTCGCTCAGCGTCGCCGGCAATTTCATGGGAAAGGTAGGTGGCGCGCAGCCAGGATGATGGACGGTTGCGGGCCATGCCCGCGCCACGAGAGGCCGCTTCCGCCGATGGGCGGACGACGGGACGAACGACAAGAATTCACAACAAGAATTCAAACGGATGAAAAGGGGAACGTCCATGAAAACTTCCATGGCAAGGAAGCAATGGTTACTGTCCGGCTTCGTCGCCTTCACCTGCCTCGCCTCGACCGCCGCCGTATCCGGCCCGATCGAGAATTACTCTCCGGTCACCGCGCAGCGGCTGGAGAATCCGGAGCCAAACAATTGGATGCTCTATCGGCGCACCTATGACGGGCAGGGCTACAGTCCGCTCGACCAGATCAACACCTCGAACGTGAAGAGCCTCACGCCGGTCTGGACCTTTGCCACCGGCGTGGTCGAAGGCCACCAGGCGCCGCCGATCGTCAACAATGGCGCGATGTTCGTGACGACTCCAATGGGGCAGGTGATCGCGCTGAACGCGAAGACCGGCGACGAATACTGGCGCTACAAGCGGCAGCTCCCTGACGATCTGTTCCAGCTGCATCCGACCAACCGGGGCGTCGGCCTGTGGGAGGACAAGCTCTACCTCGCCACCACGGACGACCACGTGGTCGCGCTCGACGCCAAGACTGGCAAGGTGGTGTGGGATACCAAGGTCCAGGACTACAAGAAGGGCCAGTACCTGACGCTGATGCCGTTGATCGTGGACGGAAAGGTCATCGTCGGCGGGTCCGGCGGCGAGTTCGGCGTACGCGGCTATATCGTGGCTTATGATGCCAAGGACGGCAAGGAGTTGTGGCGGACCTACACCATCCCCGGCGAAGGCGAGCCCGGTCACGACACCTGGCAGGGCGACGACTGGAAGAACGGCGGTGGGTCGGCCTGGATGACCGGAAACTACGACAAGGAGACCAAGACGATCTATTGGGGCGTCGGCAACGCGGCGCCATGGCCCGGCGAGACCCATCCTGGCGACAACCTCTACACTGCATCGGTGCTCGCGCTCGATCCCGACACCGGCAAGATCAAGGCCTATCACCAGTATCACCAGAACGATTCCTGGGATTGGGATGAGGTCGAGGCCCCGATGCTGATCGATCTGCAACGCAACGGTCGCACCATCAAGAGCCTGGTCCATCCGGGACGCGATGCGATCTTCTGGGTGCTCGAGCGGACGCCGACCAAGATCAACTATGTCGCCGGTTGGCCGTTCGTCTATACGGACGTCTGGAAGGGCATCGACGAGACCGGCAAGCCGATCGTGGATCCCGCGCATAAGCCGGTGATCGGCAAGCGCGTCGAGTTCTGCCCGTCGCTGTGGGGCGGCAAGGATTGGCCGTCGGCCGCCTATAGCCAGAGGACCGGCCTCGTCTACGTGCCTGCCAACGAGAATTTCTGCGGCGGATTCACCGGCGAGAAGGTCCCGCTCAAGCCGGGCGAGCTATGGCTCGGCACCAAGCCGGAAGACATCGGCCTGAAGACGAGGCCGGGCGCGGATCATTTCGGCGAGCTCCAGGCCTGGGATCCCGCCACGGGCAAGAAGGTCTGGCAGCACAACTTCCCGAAGTCGCAGCTGTTCGGCTCCGTCACGGCGACGGCGGGCGATCTCGTCTTCGTCGGCGGGACCAACGACCGTAACTTCCGGGCCTTCCACGCCAAGACCGGCGAACTTCTGTGGGAACAGAAGACCAATTCCGGCATCGTCGGCATGCCGGTGTCCTATGAGATCGACGGCACGCAGTACATCGCGATCCAGTCGGGCTGGGGCGTGGACGCACAGCGCATCCAGGATGCGCTCGTGACCAACAATATCGGCATCGAAGCCAATGTGCCCCAAGGCGGGGTCATCTGGGTCTTCGCGCTGAAGAAATAGCTCCGCGGGCGGATCGAAAGTAGCGGAGCAGCAAGGGGGGTGGTGAATGCGGCGGACGGCAACGTCCGCCGCATTCTCGCATGTTTGGCGAGATTGCGTGCGGGCCGAAACTGTCCCCTTCTCCGCTCGCGGGAGTTGGTGGCGATGCGCAGCCGTCGAGCCGCTACTTGCCGAGGCGCTCGACCTTGTCCTTTTCCTTCTGGTTCATCTCACGGATCTTCGGATCCGCGTTGTGCTGTCCCGTCGTCTGCGTGGTCGAAGCGGGCGGGGCATTGGCGTTGGGGACCGAAGTCTGGTCCGGCGTGCTGGGGCGCGTCGCCGTTGTCGGCGGAGTCGTGCTGCCCTGCGCGAACGCACCGGTGGTGGTCAAAAGAAAGGCGCCCGACAGCAACGAGACTGCGAGCGCCCTTGAGATGTTGGTCATCGATCTGCTCCTGTCAGATCGATGCAAACGGCGCGAGGCCGCTTGTGTTCCGTCTCACGCCTCCAATTGCTTGCCGATCGGAAGCGAGCGGATGCGTTTTCCCGTCGCCGCGAAGATCGCGTTGATCAGGGCCGGCGCGAACGGGGGAACACCGGGCTCGCCGACGCCGCTCGGCGGCGTGCCGGGCCCCGGCGGCACGATGTAGACGTTGGTCAGCACAGGAGATTCGTCGATCCTGACGACCTGGAAGTCGTCAAAATTCTTCTGCTGCACCTTACCGTCCTTGAAGGTGATCTCGCCGTATTTGGCGAGGCTCAGGCCCATGATCGCCGCGCCCTCGATCTGCGAGGCGATGCGCTCGGGGTTGACGTAGGTGCCGCAATCGATCGCGGTGTCGACCCGCGGCACCGTCAGCTTACCCTTGTCGTCGATGGCGACCTCGACGATCGTCGCGATGTAGCTGACGAAGCTGCGGTGCACGGCGATGCCGAGACCGTGGCCCTTCGGCACCTTGCGCCCCCACTCGCCCTTCTCGGCGACCAGCTCGACCACCTTGCGCAGGCGCGCGGTGTCGATCGGGTAGCTGTCATAGGGCTCGCCATAGTTCCAGAGGTCCTTCACGTTCGGCTTGACGATGCGAGGCGAGCCGATCAGCTCGAGCAGCATGTCTTTCTGGTCGCGGCCGGTTGCCTGCGCAATCTCGCCGACCATCGATTGCACCGCGAAGGCCCGCGGGATGTTCGAGACCGAGCGGAACCAGCCGATGCGGGTGTGCGCGGCTGCTTCCGGATTCTCGCAGGAGATGTTGGCGATCTCGAAGGGCATGTCGACGAGGCCCATGCCGATCTCGAACGGGGCCTGATGCACCGTGCCGGCGGCAAAGGTCGAGGCAATGCTGGGAGCCACGCTGCGGTGGCGCCAGGCGATCACCTTGCCGCTCTTGTCGAGACCGGCCTCGATCCGCTCGACCGAGACGGTGTGCACGAAGCCGTTGTGGAGGTCGTCTTCGCGTGTCCACTGCACCTTCACCGGCGCACCGAGCTCTTTGGACAGCAGGGCGGCCTCGAGCGCAAAGTCGCATTTCGACTTGCGACCGAAACCACCGCCGAGCAGCGTCACGTTGACGGTGACGTTGCCTTCGGGGATCTCCAGCGTCTTGGCGACGTCCTCGCGGGTGCCGCCGGGACTCTGCACCGGCGCCCAGATCTCCGCCTTGTCGCCCTTGACGTTGGCAACCGCGACCGGCGGCTCCATGGCGACATGGGCGAGATGCGGGATGTAGTATTCGCCGACGATCACCTTGTCGGCCCCCTTAAGGGCGGCGTCCGCATCGCCCTCCTTGCGCAGGACGAGGCCGGGCTTGCGCGAGGCCTCCTCGAGCTCCTTGCGATAGGCGACGGAGTCGTATTTGCCGTTCGGACCATCGTCCCACACCAGCTTCAACGCGTCGCGGCCCTTGATCGCCGCGCCGGTGTTGCGCGCGATCACGGCGACGCCGCCGAGCGGCTGGAACTTCGAGGGCCACGGCCAGCCGCGCACCTGCATCACCTTCTCGACGCCGGGAATCTTGAGAGCCGCATCCGGATCGAACGAGACCAGCTTGCCGCCCGTGACCGGCGGGCGCGCGATCACGGCATACTTCATGCCGGGCAAGCGGACGTCCGCGCCGTAAAGCGCCTTGCCGGTGGTGATGTCGTGAAGATCGACAATGCCGACCTGACCCTTGCCGAGATAGCGGAAGTCCTTGGGATCCTTCAGCTTGAGACCTTCGATGCTCGGCACCGATTCCTTGGCTGCGTCCGCGGCGAGCTCGCCGAAACCCAGCTTGCGGCCGCTGGCGCTGTGGACGACCTCGTGGTTGATCGCCTTGACCTCGGTCGCGGGCACGCCCCAGCGCTTCGCCGCCGCCTGCTCCAGCATGGTGCGGGCGGAAGCGCCGATCTGGCGCATCGGTATCAGATAGTGCCGCGTGCTGCGTGAGCCGTCGGTATCCTGGTTGCCGAACTTGACCTCGTCGCCATGGGCCTGCTGCACCTTGACCCTGGACCAGTCGGCTTCCATCTCCTCGGCCACGATCAGCGGCAGGCTGGTGCGCACGCCGGTGCCCATTTCCGAGCGGTGCCCGATGATGGTGACGATGCCATCCGGGGCGACCGAAACGAACACGCGCGGATCGACCACGACACCGTGCGGCATCTGGCCGGCGCCGGTCTCATAGGCCAACGCCTGGCGCGACATCACGGGGGCGGCGAGGACGAAGCCGCCGGTGACGCCGAGCCCCTTCAGGATGCTGCGGCGCGAGACCTTCTCGACCCTGATATGCTTCTCGAAGCCGCGAAGCTTGCGGGGATTGTCGATGAAGTTCATGTCACACTCCCGTCGATGCGAGATGGACGGCGTTCTCGATGCGCTGGTAGCAGCCGCAGCGACAGATGTTGCCCGACATCGCCTCGCGGATCTGGTCATGCGAGGGTTTCGGGTTGTCCATCAGGAGGGCTGCAGCCTGCATGATCTGGCCGGCCTGGCAGAAGCCGCATTGGGGCACGTTGACCTGACGCCAGGCCTTCTGCACCGGGTGATCGCCGTTGGGATGCAATCCCTCGATCGTGGTGACCTCGCGTCCGGCGACGTCGTTCACCGACGTGATGCAGGCCCGCACGGCCTCCTTGTCGACGATGACGGTGCAGGCGCCGCACAGGGCTTGCCCGCAGCCGTACTTGGTGCCGGTCAGTCCGGCCTCGTCACGCAGGAACCAGAGTAGCGGAAGGTCCGGGTCGCCGTCCCAGCTCCGTTCCTGGCCGTTGATCTTCACCTTGATCATGATCATCCCTCGCTCTTCATAAGCATGCCAAATGCAAAGTCCGCCGACGCCGGTGGCGACGGTTCACGCGTCGTCTCGCCGCATTCCGCCGTCGTCCCGCGCGGGCAAATCCCGGAGGGGGCAGGAACGCCAATGGCGATGTCTGGATGTGCTCGATACCTCCCGTATTGTTCTTGATTGATTGTATTCGCGCGGCATCGTGACGGCGCGATCGTAACAGAGATCGCTCCGGCTCGGCGTTCACAGCCGAGTGTTCTCACCGGGAAAAGATTGCATCGATGGTTTGTCAAAAGCAGGGCGCGGTCATCGCGCTGCGCGCCTCTGCAACGGGCCCAAGCAAAAAAGCTTCGTCCGCCAGGAACTGCGCGGACGAAGCAGGATGCCTCAGTCGAGGGAGGGAGAAACGCAGGCTTCGCGAGCTTCAACCAGGAAGCGAGCGGCCCTGCGCCGTCATTCAGAGACCAGGACTGAGGAACTGATGGCCCTCACATATGTCTGGTGCAGAAGCGACAGCATCACCGCGCTGGTCCCGGGACGGCGACCGGTCCGGCTCGCTGGCAACGGCAGGCGCCAGCGAGCGGATGGGGACCGGCGAAGGTTCGGCGGGCCCGATCAGGCGGCCTTCTCAGGCGGCCTTGGCTTTCGCCACATGGGTCGCGATCGCGTCCATCAGTGCCGGCGACAGGCAGTCATAAGGCTCGAGCCCGATCTCCTTTAGCCGCGACCGGATGCCTGCCATTTGCTCGGGCTTCACGCCCGATTCGATCACCGAGGAGACGAAGGCGGCGAATTGCGGCGCCTGCGAGCCCTGCTCCTGGAATAATTCGGGATGGATGAAGTCGAGGCCGTAGAACGGGTGGTTCTTGTTCTCGATGCGGCCGTACATGTGCGTGCCGCAGGCCTTGCAGGCGTAGCGCTGGATCACCGCCGAGGGGTCGACGATCTGGAGCTTGTCGCCGTTCTCGAGCACGGTGACGTTCTGGCGCGGCACCACGGCGACGACGGAGAAGTTCGCGCCCTGCGGCTTCCAGCACTTGGTGCAGCCGCAGGCATGGTTGTGGGCGACGTCGCCCTTGATGCCGACCTTGACCGGATGGTCCGTGCATTTGCAGACCAGCGTGCCGCCGGCGAAGTTGCCGCTGCCTTGCTTGATGCCGTTGTCGATCGAGGGATGGAGTGCAACAGTCATGGGTCGATCCTCCTTGGTGTGATGTCTGCGAGCTAGAACACGACGACTGAACGGATGGATTTGCCCTCGTGCATGAGATCGAAGCCTTTGTTGATCTCTTCGAGCTTGAGCACGTGGGTGATCATCGGATCGATCTGGATCTTTCCGTTCATGTACCAGTCGACGATCTTCGGCACGTCGGTGCGGCCGCGCGCGCCGCCGAACGCGGTGCCGCGCCAGTTGCGTCCGGTGACGAGTTGGAACGGGCGGGTGGCGATCTCCTTGCCGGATTCGGCAACGCCGATGATGATCGAGGTGCCCCAGCCGCGATGGCAGGCTTCCAGCGCCTGGCGCATCACCGTGGTGTTGCCGGTGCAGTCGAACGTGTAGTCGGCGCCGCCATCGGTGAGGCCGACGAGGTGCTGGACGATGTCGCCGGTGACCTTCTTGGGGTTGACGAATTCGGTCATGCCGAACCTGCGGCCCCACTCCTCCTTGGCGTCGTTGATGTCGACGCCGATGATCTTGTCGGCGCCGGCCATCTTGGCGCCCTGGATCACGTTGAGGCCGATGCCGCCGAGGCCGAACACGACCACGTTGGAGCCCGGCGTGACCTTCGCGGTGTTGACGACGGCGCCGACGCCGGTGGTGACGCCGCAGCCGATGTAGCAGCTCTTGTCGAAGGGGGCGTCCTCGCGGATCTTGGCGACCGCGATCTCGGGCAGCACGGTGAAGTTCGAGAAGGTCGAGCAGCCCATGTAGTGGTAGACCGGCTTGCCCTTGTAGGAAAAGCGGCTGGTGCCGTCGGGCATCACACCCTTGCCTTGCGTCGCGCGGATCGCGGTGCAGAGATTGGTCTTCTGGCTGAGGCAGCTTTTGCACTGCCGGCATTCCGGCGTGTAGAGCGGAATGACGTGGTCGCCCGGCTTCACCGAGGTCACCCCAGGGCCGATCTCGCGGATGATGCCCGCGCCCTCATGCCCCAGGATCGACGGGAAAATGCCCTCGCTGTCGAAGCCGTCGAGCGTGTAGGCGTCGGTATGGCAGATGCCCGTGGCCTTGATCTCGACCAGGACCTCGCCGGCCTTTGGGCCTTCCAGATCGACTTCGACGATTTCGAGCGGCTTCTTGGCCTCGAAGGCGACGGCGGCACGTGTTTTCATAGTAAGACTCCTCAGATTCTCGTCGGGCGCCAAGAGGTGGTCTCGGCAGTCCTCGAAACGTTCATTTCTTGCCCATGCAGGCGTCTTCCGCCTGGGTGTAAGCCTCTGTTTTCTCCTCCTTCTTGGAGGGACGCTGCCGGCCCCATGCGTCGGTGGAGCGGGCGCGCAGATAGACGTACAGATCGTCCATGTAGCAGGCGACGTTCGGATTGTCGCCGAAAGCCGGCATGACGTTTTCCTGCGCGGTCGAGATGTTCTTGCGGCCGGAGGCGACCACGCCGAGGAAGTCGCCGTAGCTCATGGACTTGACCGAATCCTTGAGCGCCGGCGCGTAGGTGGAGCCCATGCCGTCGGGGCCATGACAGACGTGGCAGTCGGAATGATAGCGGCGGTATCCGGAATAGGTGAACCAGTCCACGGTGCCGTCGGCCGAAATCTTGTAGGTCGGAACCCCTTCCTTATCGAGCCACTTTCCGTCGTCTTCCTTTTTCACTGCGGTGGGGTCGCCCGGACCGTCCGCGACCGCAATTCCTCCGGACGCAACCAAGATCATCGCAGCAATGACAGAGCAGATTTTACGCAAGAGATTTTTCCTCGAGGAGCCCGGTGGGACCCGGTGGGAGACGAGCCGGCGCGTGGAGTTGATCCACGCGCCGGAGCGATGCAGAGCGAGGCCTAGTTCGGCAGCGAGAACACGGTCAGCGTACCGCCGAGTGCCGTGTAGTTGCTGAGGGCCGCGTAGCCGCCGACTGCGCCGAGACCTGCGGTCGGATCGGTCAGACCTGCCGCCAGGCCGATGCCGGCCCAGCCACCGACGCCGGAGAGCACGGCAACGTACTGCTTGCCGTTGTTCTCATAGGTGGTGACGTTGCCGATGATGCCCGAGGGAGTCTTGAACTTGTAGAGCTCCTTGCCGGACTTGGCGTCGACCGCCTTCAGGTAGCCTTCGAGCGTGCCGTAGAACACCACGCCGCCTGCCGTTGCGAGCGCACCCGACCAGACCGAGAACTGCTCCTTGTTCGACCAGACGATCTTGCCGGTCTTGTTGTCCCAGGCGATGAAGTTGCCCATGTGGCTTTCACCCGGGGGCGGGTACATCGAGAGCGTCGCGCCCACATAGGGCTGGCCCGCGGTGTAGCTCACCTTGAACGGCTCGTAGTCCATGCAGACGTGGTTGGTCGGGACGTAGAACAGCTGCGTGTCCGGCGAGTAGGCTGCTGGCTGCTCGTCCTTGGTGCCGAGCGCGGCCGGGCAGATGCCCTTCGTGTTCTTGTCCTCGCCGCCGTGCTCGGTCGAGTATTGCGCGACGACCTTCGGACGGCCGTAGGTCGGCGAGTTCTTGTCCATGTCGACGCCGCTGGTCCAGTTCACCTTCGGGTCGTACTTCTCGGCTACCAGCAGTTCGCCGCTCTCGCGGTCCAAGGTGTAGGCGAGGCCGTTGCGGTCGAAGTGCGTCAGCAGCTTGCGGGGCTGACCGTTGATCTGCTGATCGGTGAGGATCATTTCGTTGACGCCGTCATAGTCCCACTCGTCATGGGGCGTCATCTGGTAGACCCACTTCGCCATGCCGGTGTCGGCATCGCGCGCGAAGATCGTCATCGACCACTTGTTGTCGCCGGGACGCTGCTTCGGGTTCCAGGTCGAGGGATTGCCCGACCCGTAGTAGACGAGGTTCAGAGCGGGATCGTAGGAGATCCAGCCCCAGGTGCAGCCGCCGCCGATCTTCCACTGGTCGCCCTGCCAGGTCTTCAGCGAGGAATCCGCGCCGACCGGCTTGCCGAGCGACATTGTCTTGGCGGGATCGAGCTTGATCTGATCATCCGGACCCTCGGAATAGGCGCGCCAGGCCTGCTTGCCGGACTTGAGGTCGTATGCGGTGAGGTGGCACTGCACGCCGAACTCGCCGCCGGAGATGCCGACCATGACCTTGTCCTTGACGACCAGGGCCGCCGAAGTGCCGGTCTCCCCCTTCGCCGGATTGCCGTTGGTTGCCGACCACGCGACCTGACCGGTCTTGGCGTCGAGCGCGACGAGATTAGTGTCGGCCTGATGCAGGATGATCTTGCCGTCCCCGTAGGACAGGCCGCGATTGACCGTGTCGCAGCACATCACTGGGATGACGTTCGGATCCTGCTTCGGTTCGTACCTCCAGACGATCTTGTTCTCGTTGGAAAGGTCAATGGCGTAGACCTTGTTCGGGAACGGCGTGTGGACGTACATCATGTTGCCGATGATCAGCGGGCCGCCTTCATGGCCGCGCAGCACGCCGGTCGAGAAGGTCCAGGCGACCTGGAGCTTGCCGACGTTCTGAGCGTTGATCTGGTTCAGTTTGGAATAGCGGGTGTTGGCATAGTCACCCGCCGGCATCACCCAGTCCTTCGGGTTCTGCGACATCTTGATCAGCTCGTCGTTGGCTGACGCGCTGCCGACGGCGAGAGCCGCCGCGGAGCCGAGATAGGTCGCCAGTAGCACCTTGCGCATAGTCATTCCTCCGTTGGTCTCGTTTATTGTTTCCGAAGCATTGCTCGACCGCCGGGCTTCTCGTCCGGCGTTTGCTCGTGCAGGGCGGTCACGATTGGGACCAGAAACGATGCTGTGCTGTTTCCTCCTCCTGATGAGAGCCACGGGTCCACGTGCAGGAGCGGCCCGTTTTTATTGTTCCTGCCGCAATCCCTAACGACTTCGCCATCGGGAAACTTGCCCGAGAGGGAAGCCAGTTTGCTCGACAGCGCACGGGGGCAAAGATTTTGATTTTGCAGTAGCGAATTCAGTCGTTTCCGCGTCGCGACGGGCCGCGCTCAACGCTCAGGTTCCCCTTGACGGCGCTGCAACTAAGGCGGAGGATTAAGTTTCAAGAGTGGCAATGGAACGGTGGCGCTTGTTCCACAAGATCGCTCAAATTCGAGGTAAACGTCACGCAATCACGGCTGAGGGCTCCGGCAGCGCTGGTCGCGATTCGCGTCGAATCTCCGGATCAAACCAGTGGCTGGATTAATGTCCGACACAATTCACACGCTCTCGACGACCGGAATGACGCCGAAGCGGCAGATCCAGAGCTGGATCGACGGGTTGACGAGCCTGTGCGGGCATTTCGACGTCGATCCGCTGGAGGCGTCCTCGCTGGAAGGTCGCATCGACTACACCAGCGTCTCGCGTCTGAAGCTCTGCCAGATCGAGGTGAGCCAGCATCGCATCGCGCACACGCTTGCGCGCGCCAAGGCCAATGAACACCCGTACATCAAGATCCACTTCCAGACCTACGGGGTGTCTTATTTCGAGCAGGAAGGCCGTCACATCGAAATCAACCCCGGCGACATCATCGCCTACGATGTCTCCTGCCCGCATTCGATCATCAGCCCAGCCTTCACGCGTCATGACGTGGTGATCGTGCCGAAGGCCCTGCTTCGCGACCGCGGCTTCCCATCGCAGCGGATGCCCGCCTGCAAGCTGTCCTCAAAAACAGGCACGGGGCGGATCGCCCATGATTTCGTCCACGCAACCTTTGACGAGGCGGCAAAGCTGTCGGCCAACAGCGCGGTCGGCGTCGCTGATTCCCTGATCGACCTGCTGTTGCTGCCGCTGCGCGAGGCCGACACGATGTTCGATCGTGTCGGGCCCGAAGCGATGTATGTGCGCGCGCAGTTCTTCATCCGCGAGCACTTGCGCGATCCGGATCTGTGCATCGACCAGATCTCGGCCGAGCTCGGCTGCTCCAAGCGCTACCTGCACATGCTGTTCTCGGAGCGCGGCACCACGGTCAGCGACTACATCTGGCAGGCGCGGTTGCAGAACTGCCGCCAGGAGCTCGAGGCCCACGCCGGCAAGACCATCACCGACGTCGCGTTCTCGTGGGGCTTCTCCAGCTCATCGCATTTCAGCCGCGTGTTCCGGAAATATTTCGGCGTGGTGCCGTCCTCGATCCACAAGGCGCAGCAGGGCGCGGCGGCCTCGGGCGAGCACTAGGCGTTGCCGAGCGAATGCAAAGCATGATCGGGAAAAGTGCGCAGCGGTTTTCCGGAAAGATCATGCCCAAACTGCAACCCGAAGCGCGACGACGATCGTCCTGAGGTTCAGGCCGGCTCGAGGCCGAGCGACCGTGCGCTCTCGATCCAGATCGGCAGCTCGCGCTGGTACAGCGCGTTGGTTTCCTTGAAGCCGATTGCAGGTTCGAGCACGAAAGTCGCGAGAACCTCCTTCACCTTCGAATCGCCGTTGGCGGCGACACAGAGCTCGGCGAGGCGATCGACCACCGGCTGCGGCGTCGCCTTCGGCACGGCCCAGCCGGTGAACCCGCTCACGGTGAAGAATTTTGACGTCGCGCCCTGTTCGGGCAACGTCTTCACGTTCGGGATCGCGTCGACCTTCTTCGAATGCACGGCGAAGACGGTGCCGCGGTCGCTTTGCAGGACCGACTGCGCGGCCGTGTAGCTGCCCATGGCGGCATCGAGCGTGCCTTCGAGCATGCCCGTCCACATCGGCGCTTCGCCGCGATAATGGACCGGCTCGATATTGAGGCCGTACTGCTTGTTGAGCTCGTTGATCGTCATGTGGGGGGCTGAGCCCGCGCTGTAGGTGCCGAAGTTCACCTTGCCGCTCTTGCGCGCGAAGGCGACGAAATCCTCCAGCGTCTTGACGCCGGTTTTCGGGTTCGCCACCAGCAGCAGGCCGGCGCCGGGAATGACGCTGACGAGCGCCAGATCCTTGTCCATGTCGTAGCCGGGATTTTTCATCACCACCCGGTTCATGATGTAGGTGGTCGAGATCGAGCACAGGATGGTGTGCCCGTCGGGCTCGGCGCGGGCGACCTCGGCCGTGCCGATCGCGCCGGAGGCGCCGGGCTTGTTCTCGACGACGACGGTCTTGCCAACCTGCTTGGAGATGAATTCGCCATAGGCGCGGGCGAGCAGGTCGGTCTGTCCGCCGGCGGGATAGCTGCAAATCATGCGAATCTGCCGCGCCGGCCACGTGCCTTGCGCCGAGGCGCCGCGTATGACTAATGGCATCGCCAGTGCAGTGGTACCGGCGGCGATGAAGTGGCGGCGATCGAGTTTGGCGGACATGATTCTCTCCCAGATTTTTGCGGAACCTACTGCATCAAGCTGGCGCCGGGCATGGCGGGCAGGCGAGACAGATTGGCGCATGATGCGTGCGCAGCGCGCAGGGAGTACGTGCCCGGGCGCAGGCTCTGCGGAGCGTCACTGCGTGCCGTCCGGACATCAGCGCGCTTGCAATCACCGCTGAATGATTTGCGTCCAGACGTCGCCCAGAATCGCTGGCTCCCGCGGCGGCAGATAGGTGAGGCCGGCCTGCTTGCCGAATTCGGCGATCTTGCCTTCGGCGGCAAGCTGGCCGAGCGCCTTGTTGACGGCCTCGATCAGCGCGCCATCGCTGGCGAGCCCGACATAGCCGCGATTGGCCCCGATCGGGTAGTAGTAGCCGGACGCCGTGATCGCCGTGTCGGGATGCGCGGCGCGATGGGCGTCGAAGCGGGCAAGATCGATCAGAGTCGCGTCATGGTCGCCGCGCTGGAGCGCGCCGAGGAGGTCGTCGCGACCGGGGACGAGATGGGTGATGCTGTCGATCAGTCGGCCCTTGTCGAAGGTCATCAGGATGGCGTCGCCGAGCGACCCGCTTTCGATGACGAGACGAAGGCCGGCGAGGTCGCCGATGTCGGCGATCTTGCGGCCGCGGACCTTCGGCCCGAGCACCACCGTCATCGGCGAATAGACGTAAGGCCGGCTCGGCGCGAGCACGCCCAGCGGGACGCGGCGCCGCCGATCGTCGCGTGTGGCCCCGGCGAAATCCGGCAAGCGCGCTGTCTTCATCCCGGGCACGACGAGCGAATCCTGCGTCAGCGCGTAGCTGCCGACGAGGGAGCACCGCCCATCCGAGAGCAGCGCATTGGCCTCGAGCTGCGGGCTGGAATCCTCATCCAGCCTGCTCTCGAACCATTGGATCACGAGCGGCCGTCGCAGGCGTTCGGCCACGGCCTGCGCCAGCAGCACGTCGAAGCCGGCATCCGGCTTGCCCTTTCGATGCATCGACAGCGGCGGCCGGTCTTCATCGAGACATATCTTGAGCGGATCCTCGGCGGCGGCCGCGCTCGCACCGAGAGGCGCTGCCAAGAGGATCGCCGCGACGCTCCAGATGGAGAGGCATCGTCTCATGGCTTTCTCCGGCTGGAGACGAACGCCCAGAGATTCCCGATCTCGTCGTCGGAGAGGATGTCGCCCCAGGGCGGCATCTTGTTGTTCTTGCCGTTCTTCACCGTGGTGACGAAGCGCACCTTGTCGTCGGGAATGGCGCGCAGGTCCGGCGTGATGGTACCAGAGTTCATCAGATTGGGGCCGTGGCAGTGCGAGCATTTCGAGGCATAGGTCGACTTGCCATGGTCGATCTGAGCCTGCAATGGATTGCCGTTCGCGTCGTCAGCGGCACGAACGGTCGCCGCAAGCGCGACCGTCAGCACCGCGACGGTGGCGAGGTTCGCCACCGTCTTGTGAGAGAACAGTTTCAGCATTGCACCCGTGGTTACTGCTTGACTGCAAAGACCCAGAGCGAACCGCCGGGCGGCACCTGAGCCAACCGCTCGTCGCCGGAGAACAGCGAGTAGACGCCGCCATAGCCGCTCGTCACGGCGACATACTGCACGCCATCCTGCTGCCAGGTCACGGGCTGTCCCTCGATGCCGGAGCCGGTCTGGAACTGCCAGAGCTTCTTGCCGGTGTCGGCGTCGAAGGCCTCGAACTCGCCGGTCAGTGCGCCTGAGAACACGACGCCTCCGGCCGTCGACAGCACGCCCGAGAAGCGCGGAATGTCGCTCGGCGCTTCCCACTTCGATTTGCCGGTCATCGGATCGATGGCCTTGAGATGACCGCGCGGCCCGTCCCCGTACTCCCAGAGGTCGGTCAGATCCATGCCGAGATACCATTCACCCTGCTTGTAGGTGACGGGCTCGGTCTTGTACCTGCCGCCGAAGGCGAGCGTATTGGCATAGGCAAGGCCGGTCTGCGGATTGAACGACATCGGCTCCCAGTTCTTGCCGCCGAGGATGGACGGATAGACGGTGACCTTCTTGCCCTCGCGGGCGTCCTTGGAAATGTCGGTCTCGATCGGACGTCCGGTCTTCATGTCGATCCCGGTCGCCCAGTTGACCTTCACGTACGGGTTGGCCGCGAGCAGCTTCCCGTTGGTGCGGTCGAGCACGTAGAAGAAGCCGTTGCGGTTGGCATTCATCAGCGTCTTGGTCGGCTTGCCCTCGACGTTCACATCGGCGAGCACCATCTCGGCCACGGCGTCGTAATCGAATGGATTGTTCGGCGAGAACTGGTAGTGCCACTTGATCTTGCCGGTCTTCGGATCGAGCGCCAGCACCGAGCAGGTGTAGAGATTGTCGCCGGGCCGGACCGCAGAATTGAACGGGCCGGGATTGCCGATGCCCCAATAGATCGTGTTCAGTTCCGGATCGTAAGAGCCCGTGATCCAGGTCGAGCCGCCGCCGAGCTTCCAGGTGTCGCCCTTCCAGGTGTCGCCACCGGGCTCATCCGGCGAGGGGATCGAATGGGTACGCCAGAGATGCTTGCCCGTCGCAGGATCCCAGCCGTCGATGAAGCCGCGGGTGCCGAACTCGGCGCCGGAGATGCCGGTGATGACGACGCCGTCGGCAACCAGCGGGGCCACCGTCATCGAATAGCCTTCCTTGATGTCGGCCGCCTTCTGCCGCCACAGCTCCTTGCCGTTCTTCGCGTCGATTGCAATCACGTTGGCATCGAGGGTCGTACGGAACAGCTTACCTTCATGGATCGCGACGCCACGGTTGATGATGCCGCAGCAGACGATTCTCGGCGTCTCGGCGGGATACTCGATCTTGCTCTTCCAGATCTGCTTGCCGGTCTTGGCATCGACTGCCATGGTGGCATTGTGCGAGGTCACGTAGATGACGCCCTGATAGACGATGGGCTGGGATTCCTCGCTACGATCGTCATTGAAGCTGTAATTCCAGATCGGGACGAGGTTCTTGACCGTATCCTTGTTGATCTGGTTCAGCGTCGAGAACCGCTGGAGATTGTAGCCCATTCCATAATTGAGAACGTTCGACGTGTCGGTCGCACCCTTGACCAGCTGCTCGGTGGTTTGTGCATTTGCACAGCTTGACGCAAGCATGACGAGGCCTGCGGCCATCGCAAAGCGTTTCATCCGTTCCTCCCAATATGCGCGCCTTTTGACGCTGCGATTGCAACACTCCGCCTGAAAGCAAAACACGTCAATACGAAAGTCGTAAGTGCCGTGCCGATATCGTCGGACGCGGGGTGTCGGTCACCTTACGGAAACCTTACGAAAGCAACTTCCACTTGTGCGGAGACGCTGAGAAAATTCCGCGCTACGAAGCGGTCCCGGGGTGCAGGCGCGCCGGCCGCGCGGCCGGGTCCTCCCGGGTTGTGGCGCGCGCAAGTTGCAAGTCCGGACTTGAACCAAGGACTGCTTGCGGATTTAAGTCGTTTCTGTCCCCGTCGATTTGGGGGGCTCATCGTCAGGGAGGTCTAGATGATTTCGCGTCGTTCAATTGCCCTTGCCCTTGCGCTTACGATTGCATTGTCAGCCGGTCCGGCGTGGTCGGCCTCTGGCAACGCGGTCAAGTTGTTCGACACCGACAATGACGGCACGCTCGATCTTGCCGAGGTGAAGAAGGTGGCCGCCGCAATGTTCGCAAAGCTTGATCCCGATCGTGACGGCACGCTTGATGCGCGCGAATTGCGCGGACGGCTATCGGCGAAAGAGCTCGCCGCCGCCGATCCTGACCGTGACGGGACGCTTACGCTGGACGAATATCTGTCCGTGGTCGAACAACGCTTCAACGCGGCGAATCCCGACAAGGACGGAACGCTGGATGCGAAGGAGCTGAACTCGCGCGCCGGCCGCAGCCTGCTGCGATTGTTACGGTGAGCGGGGCAATCAGAACTGACGTGACGAGGGCCGTGTTTGCGATCATTCCGGCCTGACGCCCGGGAACATCGGGCTGCCCGGCCTGTTTTCTCCGCAACGTCCTGCCTGGCGCCGGGGCTGCGCGGCAGGCGAAGAGGAGATGCAGATGAACACAAAACGTTCCGTTCTTGCTGCCTGCGCCATCCTGACATTGAGCGCCGGCGTTGCCGTCGCCGGCCCGTGCAACACCGGTAGCGCCAGCACCGACAAGGATGCCGGCTCTGGTCCGGTCACCGTGGGCTCCGCTCAATCGCACTCGCCCAGTTCAACGAGTGATACCAGCCAGCATCCGCCGACCAGCACGATGAATCGTGCAAGCGGTGAAACGCCGGCTTCGTCCGAGGATGCGCAGCGGCAAATGCAGAGTGAGCCGACCGCCGCCCAGCGCGCCGAAGGCGCCAAGCCGAATACCGAAATGGCCGACAAGGGCTGCTGACGGCGCCGCTGTCGATCAGACGCGCGGTGCGTTGCACAAGTTGTTGTCTCGCTGGTCGTGCTTGACCAAGAGAGAACTGGTTTTGCCCGAGAGAGAAATGCAGTGGCGAAGAATCGACACAGACGCGCTCGGCAGTCCAATCGAGGCTTGAACTGCACCTGACGCAGCCCTACGTTTTGCGCCGCGCGATGTCGCGCTCAATACCTTGGGAGACCCCGAATGGCTTGGAAAGCTCCGAAGATCGTGGAAGTGCCGGTCGGCATGGAAATCAACATGTACGCCTGCGCTTCGCGCAAGTAAGACTGACGACCTGCCGCGGCCTCGATGGCGAGCGCCGTCGAAGCCGCGGCAGTGTCGGATTTCGGCCTGGTCTCATCGTGCTTTGCGATGGACGCCAAGCGGCACGTGCGCAGGCTTCGACCTCTCCACCAAAATCTCGACCTTGCTCTGCCGCAGTGTGCTACGCTGATGCTCGGTGAGCGTTGCTGCTGCATCATAGCGGCGCGCCTTCGGGGCACGGGATGGGCGGCAGAGCCTGTAAGTTCTGGCTGGTGATCGGGTGCGCGATCGTGCTGGCGCCGGCACGCAGCAGCGCTGAGGAAGGCTTTGATACCGAGCACATTTTCGGCTTCATGATCGGCACCGATGTCGGCAATGTCGGCGAGCGCGAATTCCAGACCCAAACGACAGGGCGCTTCGGCAAAGGCGGGGCGGCGTATCGCGCGCTCGAGCACGAGGTCGAGATCGAGGTGGTGCCACTGCCGAACTTTCGTATCGAGGTCGGCGGCACCGCCAGCTTGCACGACATCACCGGCGTCCCTGATATCGACGACCGCCGCCAGTTCAACTTCCAGGGCGCCTCGCTCGACCTGCGTTATCGCCTGCTCGATCGCGACCGCGCACCGTTCGGCTTCACCATCGCTGCCGAGCTGCACGGCGACCGCATTGACGAGACCAGCGGCGCGAAAGGGCGAATGTACGGCACCGAGTTCACGCTGGCCTTCGATCGCGAACTGATCCCGAACTTCGCCATCGGCGCCCTCAACCTGATCTATCAACCGGAGTGGGCGCGCCTCGAGGTTGGAGGAATATCCGAGAAGAGCTCAACGATCGGCGCTGCGTTTGCCGGCCTGGTGCGCGTGCGGCCGAATGTGCTGCTCGGTGGCGAGTTGCGCTATTTCCGGCAATATGAGGGGATCGGCCTCGGAGAATTTGCAGGCCAGGCCCTGTTCGTCGGCCCCACCGCATATTTCCAGCTATCCGAGCGCTCGCGGCTGACCTTGAGCTGGAGCATGCAGGCCTGGGGACGTCCGGCCGGATCGGGCGGCAATCTGGACCTCGTCAATTTCGAGCGGCACCAGGCCCGGATGGTGTTCGGGATCAACTTCTAGCTGCGAGATCGTCGTGGCGGGGACAAGCACGGGCATGACGTCTGGAGAATTCGGCGTTTTGCGTCGCAAAAGGGATGAGGCGGTTCCCATCGCCGTTCCTCACCTCCGCTTGAAACTTTCCCCCTCCTTGCAACGTAATCTTTCGTGCTAATCTCCAGCGCCCCTTGCGAGAGGATCCGGCATGAACCCGATTGACCTGGTGGTGACTGTGTGTGCGGTACTCTCGCCTGCGACCTGCGAGGAACAGCATCTGATGTTCAACTATTCCGGGTCGCCCCGCCAATGCGTGATGGCCGCGCCGCCCTATATCGCGCAATGGGTCAGCGAGCATCCGAAGTGGCAGGCGGTGCGTTGGCGCTGCGAATATCCACACCCGAACGACAGGGCATAGGGCGCCCCGCGTTACTTCGTGCAGTCCTTCAGATCCCTGTCGGCGATCGAGAACACGGCGTCCGCCTTGATCTCGATGTCGCGGACGATGCACTGCCGCGCGTCGGGATAGCTGACCTTGGCGTCATAGCGGCCGGGCTCGACACCGGTGATGCGCAGCCGCTCGTCGTGGTCGACCTCCTTGTCCTTGTCGTTCAAGCACTGGTTCGGACCCCAGTCGGTCTTGCCGGCCGGCGCGAGCTGGAAGCCGGAGATCGTCTCCGTCGTCAGGTTCCAGAGCCTTACGCCCTTGCCCTTGGTCTGCGCGGCGGCGTCGCCGGCAAGCGTCGACAACGCGATCAATGCCAGAACCCAACGCATCAAGCAGTCCTCCCACAGGCGCGCCGTCATTCCCTGATCAGGCGTTCGCGGTTCTTTGCCTTGTCGAAATTTTTGGCGCGGTCAAGGCCGATCGGCGCGATCAGCTTCGCCGAGGCGAGATCGGCGCCGTCGAAATCGGCGTCGATGACGATGGCGCCGGTCAGATCGGCTCCGCCGAGTTGGGCGTTTTTCAGCGATGCACCGCTCAGGTCGGCGCCCCTGAGGACCGCGAATTCAAGGTCGACGCGCGACAAATCGGCGTTGCGCGCGTTCAGCCGTTCCAGATTGGCGGATCTCAGCACCGCGCGCATCAGCCCCATCGACTGGTTGCGCATGTCGGCACCGAGATGCGCATCCGCGATCGACGTGCCGACCATGCTCGCGCCGGTGAGATCTGCCGTGATGCGCGCACCAGTCAGATCGGCGCCGTCGAGGCGAGCACGTGCCATCTGTGACGCGAACAAATTGGCGCCCTTCAGACTCGCGCCCGTGAGATCTGCGTCCAGCAGCCACGCCTGATCGAGGATCGCGCCATCAAGCCGGGCACCGGCGAGTTTCGTCTTGTTGAGCCGTGCCGCACGGAGAATTGCGTTGGCGAGGTCGAGACCACTGAGATCGAGCCCCGATAACCGCTTGCCGGTCAAATCGGCGGGGGCGCCGGCGCTCGCTTTGGCCAGCGCGGCCTCGACCTCCTGCCGGCTCATTTCGGCGGAGACCATGGCGGGTGACGTCAGATCGAGATCGCGCATCATGTCCTGCGCGCGCGTCGTTGTCGCGAGCAGAGCAAGGCCAAGTGCCGTCAGGGCGATCCTTCGCTTCATCAGCAGACTCCGCTGCGATCCAATTTAGCACGGGCCTCGCGCGGTTGCCTATGAGACATCCCGCCCGGCGTGAACGCCGCCTTGTTCCGGCTGGATGCGCCGTGCAAGCTCGGTCCTGATCGCCGCAATCTCGGCTTCGCTGCGCGCGGCGCGCGGGATGGCGATCGGAAGCTCCTGTACGATCCGTGCGGGACGCGGCGACAAGAAGAACAGCCGGTCGCCGAGCCGGATCGCATCGTCGAGACTGTGGGTGACAAGCAGCGTCATCATCGGACGGCTCGCGACCAGCGTTGCGATCTCGTCGCGCAGACGGCCGGCGAGCGCGTCGTCGAGCGAGGCGAGGGGCTCGTCGAGCACCAGGAGATCGGGCTCGACCGCGAAGGCACGGGCGAGTGCGACGCGGCGGGCAAGGCCGAGCGACAACTCGCCGGGAAAGTGGCTGCGATGCGCTTCCAGCTCCAGGATCCGGAACAGCTCCGACAGCTTCGCGTCGGAAACCTCCGGGGCCGCAAGCCGTACATTCTGCTCGACCGAGCGCCACGGCAGCAGGCGCGGCTCCTGGAACACCATGCCGATCCGCGCCTCCGGCGGTCGCGCGACGCGGCCTGCAAAGTCGTGGTCCAATCCGAGGATGATGCGCAGCATCGTGCTCTTGCCGCAGCCGGACGGCCCGATCAGCACACCGACCTCGCCGGATTGAAGCGCGAACTGGACCGGCGCCAGCACCTCGTGCGTTCCGCCCGCGGCACTCCTGAAGGTCTTTCCCGTGATCTCGACCTCAAGCCGCACGGGGCCGCCACCGGTTTGCGCGGGCTTCGAACGGCTGCACCAGCAAGGTTTCGATGACGAGCACGACGGCGGCGAAGGTCAGGGAATAGGCCAGCAGCCGCGGCGTGTCGAACAGCTGGAAAGCGACGCCGATCTCGAAGCCGACGCCGTTCGGACGACCCAGGAGCTCGGCGACCAGCACGATTTTCCACACCAGGGACAGCCCGGAGCGCGCGGAGGCCGCGATATAGGGCGCAAGCTGCGGCAGCACGACGTGGCGGAAGGCGCGCCAGCGCGGCATCGCGAACACGCTCGCCATCTCGTCGAGCGAGCGGTCGAGCGCGCGCGCGCCCTCGCGCAAGGTGACGATGGCGGTCGGCAGCTTGTTGATGGCGATTGCCGCGATCGCGGCGGCCTCGGTGAGCCCGGCCCAGATATAGGCCAGTACGATCACGACCAGCGCCGGCAAATTGAGCAGCAGGATCAGCCAGGGATCGCCGAGCCGGTCGGCGAGCTTCACCCGGCCCATCAGGTAACCGATCGCGCTGCCGAGCGACATCGCCAGCACGAAGGCGAGCGTGACGCGTGCCAGCGTGACGCCGAGATGCAGGAACAGCGCGCCGGATGAGGCTTCCGCGATCATGACCTGGAGCACGGCCGACGGTGAGGGCAACTTCGCGCCACCGACGAACAGCGCGGCGGTCCACCAGATTGCGAGGAAAAGGGCGAACGAGAGAAGACGCAGCACCTCAGTCTCCGGGGACTGCGTGATAGAACGTACCGGGGTCGAGCTCGGCCGCAGGGCCAACGAGTTCGCGGCCGCCGATCTCGGCCAGCACGCGGTAGAGCACGCGTGCGTCCTTCTCCTCGTCGTCGATGCTCCGACGCGGGATGCCGTCGCGGTAGCGGTCGCGGTAGGTCTTGAGGACGGCCGGATCGGTGGTGCCGGTGAGCGGCGCGACCTTGTCCCAGGCCGCATCCGAGGTCGCCAGCAGCTCTTTGGCCTTGCGGGTCATCGCGATGAAGCGCGCCACGGCGTCGCGATGGCTCGCGGCCCAGCTCTCGTCGAAGACATAGCCGACGGCGGAGACAGCACCCTTGGCGCCGAGCTTCGGCAGGATGTCCTCGATACCCGCGAGGCGACGAAAACCTTTGGCTTCGAGCTGGGCGCAGAAATTCCAGAAATTGAGGCTCGCATCCATCTCGCCGTCGAGCGACTTCGCGGCGATCAAGGGCGGGGCGCCATAGACGATGGTTGCCTCCGACCTCAGGTCGATGCCGTCCTGTTTCATGCGCGCCTGGAGCAGCAACCAGCTCTTGTCGATCGCCCCGCCGGCGACCGCGAGCTTGCGGCCCTTGAGGTCTGCGAGCGTCTTGATTGGAGAAGCCGCCGGAACCATCACGGCGCCCAACGCGCTCGAATAGGGATAGAAAGTGAGCTTGGCGCCCAGCGCACGCTCGCGCGACACCCACAGCCAGTCCGACAGGATGATGTCGGCGCTGCCGGCGCGCATCGCGATCTTGCCGGCCTCGGTGCTCGCGAGCTCGGTGACCTCCAGCGACAGGCCGGCCTCCTTGTCGAGGCCGCTCGCTCGGATTGCGGCCAGCTCCCAGGAGAATGTTCCGGTCTTCTGCACCGCAAGGCGGATCGCATCCGCGGCGCGGCTGGGCGCGGCGAGCGCCGGCGCCAGCGTCATTACGAGCGCCAATGTTCGACCAAATGCCCTTATCACACCGAGTGCTCTCATCACCTTGTGAGCCGTTTCCTCTGACGGAGTGCTTTTCAGGACAATACGCATAGCATAGCCTTGGTCGCAACCAGCGGGAGGATGCGCATGAATCTGGCGGGACAGCTACGACCGATTGTCGCCGCATTGGTGATGCTGGCTGCGAGCGCGTGCGTGGCACGGGCCGAGGAGGTCAATGACTATCCCACCTCGGCGCGCGCGGAGTATGTCTATGGCTGCATGAAGGCCACCGGCGAGACGCGGGCTGCGATCGAGCAATGTTCCTGCTCGATCGACGTGGTGGCTTCGATCGTGCCCTACGAGCGCTATGTTACCGCCGAGACCGCGCTCAGCATGTCGCAAGTGCGCGGCAATCTCGGCGTCCAGTTCCGGACCTCGGAGCAGGCGAACTCGGCGGTGAACGATTTGAGGCGCGCGCAGGCGGAAGCCGAGGTGAGGTGTTTCTAGTTTGCTGCCGTCATTCCGGGGCGCGCGAAGCGCGAACCCGGAATCTCGAGATTCTCAGGTGCGCAATTGCGCACCAGAGTTCGGTCCTGCGGACCGCCCCGGAATGACGGCTCGCTATCACGTCCCCGGCTTCTCCACATCCCACTCGTTGCGGAACACGTGCCCGTCCGTGTCCTTTGCTTCCGCGCGGAAACGCTTGGCGCCGTTGGAGACATACGTGAAGCGCAGATTGGGATCCTCCGAGATCGATATGCCGCCTTCCATCGACAGCACGGGGCTGTCGTCCTGCGTCAGCTTCAACTGGTTGATGAAGAACGCGGGAATGTAGAGCTGCGTGACCTGGTCCATCTGGAGCCCGGAATTGTTGGGATGGCCGATCATGACCTGCGCCTCGCGCACGCGGCTCGCCGGCGCATCCTCGCGCGCGAACTGGCGATAGCGCATCTGGCCGAGCCGGTTCCTGGCTTCCTCGACGTTCTTGCCCGCCGGTGCCGAGCAGCCGCCGGACGCTTTCACGTAGGTCTTGGACACATAGAGCTGACCGTCGCTGAGCTCGGCGACCGCGTGGACATCGGTGTAGTTGTTGACGCGCACGCGTGTCGAGATCTCCGTGACATTGGCGTCGGGCCCGAGTTCGAACTTCGCCGCCATCGGCGCCGGATTGCGGTCGATCACCAGCGTGATCGAACGGATGCGCCGCGCATCGCCGGGCGACAGCTTGCTGCGCAAGGTCACCGGCACGATGGCCGCGTCCTCGGCGCGATACGGCATCTCGATGCCGATGACGGCGCTGCCGTCATTCATCGGACGGTTGCTGAAGATGTCCTGCACCAGGCCGGGCCAGGGATCATAAGCCTCTTCCGCCTGTGCCGGCATCGCGAAAGCGAGGCCGAGCAGGAGGGCGGTGAGGGTCAGGCGGCGTGTGCATCCCGTCATGGTCGTCATCCCGCGCGGCCGAAACAGTCGTCAGGTGCAGCCTAGCGCGCCCGCTACTCCCATTCAATTTCAGAGAATGCTGCAGTTGCGTTGCGGGCGTTGTAATCGTCGAACAGCTGCCAATGCGGTCGTTCCGACGCGGCCGCCTTGTCCGCGGCGGCTCGGATCGGCTCGCCGTGCCTGTTCAGCGTGCGGACGTCGGACAGCAGCGTGGACAGGTAGCGCCGTTCATCGATCAGCGCCGCGGGCCAGTCGCTCACGGGGCCGTGACCGGGAACGACGCGGAGCGCCGGGATGGCCTCAAGCCGCTTCAATGTCTCGAGCCAGCCGCGGATGCTGCCGTCCATGACCGGAATGTGGCGGAGAAAGACCAGGTCGCCAGCAAACAGGGTCCTGGTCGTCTCGTCGTACACGATCAAGTCGCTGTCGCTGTGTCCGGCCGGCCAGGCGCGCAAGCTCAGGCGGCGCGAACCGAGATCGAGCGTCATCGTGTCGGTCACGAGCAGGGTCGGGGCAATGATCTTGACGGGATCGATCAGCTCGCTCCCCATGATGCGACGGAAATTGTCGAGATAGAACGGCCCACGCGTCGCAAGCGCCTGCGGCAGCTTGCTGTGCCCGACGAAGCTCGCCCCCTCCGCAACGAAGGCGGCATTGCCGAAGACATGGTCGGGATGGCCGTGGGTGTTGATGACATAGCGGATCGGTTTGGGCGTGCGGGCCCGCACGGCGGCCAGCAGCGCCTCGCCTTCGCGAAGGCTGCCGCCGGTGTCGATCACGGCCACGGCCTCATCGCCGACGATGAAGCCGACATTGGCGATGTCGCCTTCGTTCTCGCGGGTCATCAGCGCGACGGTCCCGGAGTGTATGAAGATTCCCGGTGCGACTTCGCTCACAGGCAATTCGGCGGCCCAGGCGCATGCTAGCGTGGCCCGGAACAGGGACAAGGCTGCGATCATCAGAGCGACGCGAGACACTTTTCTGCCTCAGTTCAAAGGGTTCTCATTGCACTGCAACAAAGCAAAGCCAGCACAAAGTTGGCACACGTGGCGCATCATGCGTTGCATGGATAACATCCAATCAAAACGAGGAGGAAGCGCGATGACGGAGGCCGGACGACATCGTCGCTGGTTGTTTTCGCTGTGGGTCGTGGTCGCATCCTGTGCGTTCGGCGATGTCGCCGTCGCGCAGACCAGCGAGACCGGCGATCTCTCATTCGAGTTGGTCGATCCCAAGGTGTTGCGCGTCTGCGCCGATCCGCGCAATCTGCCGTTCTCCAACGAGAAGGGCGAGGGGTTTGAGAACAAGCTCGCCGAATTTCTTGCGGACAAGCTCCAGAAGAAGCTCGACTACGTCTTCTTTCCGCAGGCCACCGGTTTCGTGCGGATGACGCTGGGTGCGCATCGCTGCGACGTCATCATGGGCTTCCCGCAAGGCGACGACCTCGTGCAGGGTACCAATCCCTACTACCGCACGAGCTATGCACTGGTCTCGAAGGCCGGCAGCGGGCTCGAGGACGTCGACACGCTCGAGGACCCAAAGTTGAAGGGCAAGCATGTCGGCATCGTCGCCGGCACACCGCCGGCGACCAACATGGCGCTGGCCGGCCTGATGGGCGATGCAAAGCCC
Organism: Bradyrhizobium sp. GW821-FHT13H06; assembly: GCF_058803975.1. NCBI lineage: Bacteria > Pseudomonadati > Pseudomonadota > Alphaproteobacteria > Hyphomicrobiales > Nitrobacteraceae > Bradyrhizobium > Bradyrhizobium sp. GW821-FHT13H06. The sequence continues at coordinate 307,235 of NZ_JBXAPN010000008.1, forward strand.
TATCCGCTGATGATCGACACGCGCTTCGACAATTCGGCACAGGCGATGATCAATGACCTCGCCGCCGGAAAGATCGACGCCGGCGTGTTGTGGGGACCGATGGCCGGCTACCATGCGAAGAAGGCCGGCTCTTCGCTTCATGTCACGCCGCTGGTGAAGGAGACCAGCGGGCCGAAGCTGGTCTATCGCATCGGCATGGGCGTGCGCCCTGCCGACCAGAACTGGAAGCGGCAGCTCAACAAGCTGATCCAGGACAACCAGGGCGAGATCAACAAGATCCTGCTCGATTTCGGCGTACCGCTACTGGACGAGAGCGACCGGCCGCTCGGCGCGGAGGCGGCCAAGAAAACGCCATGAGACGGCCGCTTGCCGCTGTGGTCGTCGTTGCTCTGCTCATGGCACCGGCGTTGGCGCAGCAGCAGGAGCCGTTCGAGCCCGAAGGCTATCGCACCGACAATTATCGCGCGCCGGTGCCGGCGACGCTTGCCGGCGCGCGCGTGCTGACGACCGAGGAGGCGGAGGCGATATGGCGCGCGAACAGCGGCGCGTTCGTCGACGTGATGCCGCGCCCGCCGAAACCGAAGAACCTTCCCGAGGGCACGGTGTGGCGCGATGCGCCGCGCCGGAACATTCCGGGCAGCATCTGGCTGCCTGACACCGGCTACGGCACGCTGCCGCCCGCCATGGATGATTATCTCCAGCGCGGCCTCGCGCGCGCCTCGCGCGGCAACAAGGCCGCATTGCTCGTGATCTATTGCCTCGCCGATTGCTGGATGTCCTGGAACGCCGCCAAGCGTGCGCTGGCCTACGGCTATTCCAACGTCGCCTGGTACCCCGACGGCACCGACGGCTGGGAGCGCGCGAAGCTTCCGACCGATGACGCGCAGCCGGAGCCGCGGCCCGAGCAATATTGATCAGCGAAGATGCGCTTCCTCTCTCCGCAAGCGGAGAGAGGGCAAGCGCAGTTCTGCTATTTTTGCTTCTGCAGCTTCGTCAGCGTTCCCGTGCCGTTCGTCTCGGTGGCCGTATAGTTCACCCTGTCGCCGGCATGAACGGCATCCAGCATCGCGGCATCCTTGGTTTTGTACTCCTGGAGTGCGCCGGCGCTGCCAGCGCTGGCGCCGACCGTCCCTTTCTGCGTCTGCTGGATCGAAATCGTGCCGTTGAGACGGTCGATCCGCGTGATCGTTCCGGTCATGTCTTCGGCAAATGCGCTGGATGCGAGCAAGCTAAGGGCCGCAGCGCCCGCGAAGATGAATCTTGTTGTTCCCATCGAGGCCTCCCGACGTATGGGGTTCACTTCGACAAGGCATCCTAGATCGATTTGGTTCCGGCAGATAGCTCGGCAAAAGGTTAACGATTGCGGAACTTTCGCGAGAGCCGTCAGCGAGGCTGCCGCTATTCCATTTCCTGCTGGATCACGCGGCCGAGCGCGAACAGGCGCTGGTCGATCGTGGTTGGAACCTCGCAGACGAAGCGCACCACCTTGGTGCGGTCCTCGAAGATACGGGTCTTCCAGATCAGCTCGTTGCTGAGCGCCTCGACCTTGGTCTCGTCGCGGGGTGTCGCGCCTTGCAGGGTGTGGAGTTGGAGCGTTTCCTCGCGAATCTTGTCGGCCGCCTCGCGCTGCTTCCGGCTGACGCGTTCGAGCCCGTTCATGACCTGCGAGCGCTGAGCATTGAGCGTGTCGAACAGGCCGGCAAATAGCAGCTTCGCATTCGCCGCCTTGTCGGAACCGGAGGCGGCCAGAAACTCCTTCACCGATTTCTCGGCCTCGTCCAGCGGCGTCTTGCGCGCCGCCAATTTTGCGACCAGCGCGCTGACCTTGGCGTCGTCCTTCCATTTGTTCTGGACATCGTCGAGCGGCGGACCGGCCCACACGGCGGCCAGGGAGATCTCCGGCACCTTGGCCTGGGTACAGGGCCAGTCCGGATAGCGCGGATCGGCCGCGCGCGCGGTCGTGCCGGACAGCGCGACTACCAGGGCAGCCAGGAGCCAAACCTTCATCCTTCGCCTCCCGCAGGCCCGCGTCGCGCCAGCCCGCGCGAGGGATCATAGGCCAAAATCGCTCCGACCATGAAGACGATTGTGCAGCTTGCCACCACCGCCAGCGAGATCCAGTTGATCTGCCCGTATAGCGCGAAGCGGATCAACTCGACCGCATGGGTGAACGGATTGGCCTCGCAGAGATAGTACAGATAAGGGCTGCCCTCCTGCACCCGCCAGAGCGGGTAGAGCGCGGAGGAGGCGAAGAACATCGGGAAGATCACGAAGTTCATCACCCCGGCGAAGTTCTCCAGCTGCTTGATGCCCGAGGAGATCAGCATGCCGAGCGAGCCCAGCATCAGCCCGGACAGGATCAGCGCCGGCAGCACGGTGAGGTAACCCCAAGGCGGCGGGGTGATGTCCCAGAGCCAGGCGATCAGCAGAAATGCGTAGACCTGGAGCAGCGACACCGCGGTGCCCGCGAGCAGCTTGCAGAACAACAGGAATCCGCGCGGCAGCGGGCTCACCAGGAGCGTGCGCATGTTGCCCATCTCGCGGTCATAGACCATCGAGAGCGAGGATTGCATGCCGTTGAAGAGCTGGATCATCGCCATCAGCCCAGGCGCGATATAGACCTCGTAGAGGATGTAGGTCTCGTAGGGCGGGATGATGGAGATGCCGAGCACCTGGCGGAAGCCGGCGGCAAAGATGAACAGCCACACCAGTGGGCGCACCAGCGCCGAGACGAACCGCTCGCGCTGATGCAGGAAGCGCAGCCCCTCGCGCCAGACGATGCCGGTGAGGCAGGTCAGGTATTCCTGGACCGAGAAGCCGCGCGGGGTGTCGCGCGTGGTGATGCTGCTCATGCGCCGCCTCCCGGCATCACTTGCGCGCCGGTCAGGCGCATGAAGGCGGTGTTGACGTCCTGCGCGCCGGCCTCCGCGATGACGCGGCTCATCGGCCCCTTCGCCAGCACCTTGCCCTGGTGCAGCACCACGAGATCGTCGCCGGCATTGATCTCGTCGAACAGGTGCGTGGCCCAGAGCACCCCGATGCCCTGATCGGTCACGAGCTGGCGGACATGGCTGATGATGTCGGCGCGCGCCTTGACGTCCAGGCCGACCGTAGGCTCGTCCAGCAACAGCAGCCGCGGCCGGTGCAGCAGCGCCCGCGCAATCTCCAGCCGCCGCATCTGGCCACCCGAGAGATCGCGGACCTTGCTGCCGGCGCGCTCTTCGAGCCCAATGCGGCCGAGCAGTTCGGCGCTGCGCGCGGCTGCCTCGCGGCGGCTGATGCCGTGCAGCGCGGCGTGATAGAGCAGGTTCTGCGTCAGCGACAAATCGAGATCGAGCGTACGCGGCTGGAACACGACGCCGAGCAGCCGCAGCGCCTCGCCGGGGCTCTTGCTGATGTCATGACCGAAGATGGCGACACGGCCGGACTGGATGCCGAACAGGCGCGTGACGAGCGAGAACAGCGTGCTCTTGCCCGCGCCGTTCAGCCCAAGCAGCGCAGTGAAGCTCGCGGGCTGGACATTGAAGGAGACGTCCATCAGCGCGCGGCGCGGCCCATAGGCGTGGCCGACGCCGTCGATCGCCAGCGCCGGCACGGCGGCGGGATCGGGCCCTGGTGCGGCGTCGTGTGGTTCGGCGATCGGGGCAGGGCTGGTCATGGCGCGATCGTGACGCCCCAGGGCAGTTCGCCCACCTGAATGGTCTTGATCACTTTCTGTGCGGCCACGTCGATGACCGAGACGTCGTTCGACACGCCATTGGTGGTGAGCAGGTATTTTTCGTCCGGCGTGAACGCCACGTGCCAGACGCGCTGCCCGACCAGCAGGTATTTCGTCACCTTGCGCGAGGCGACATCGACCACGGCGATGCGATTGGCGGGGCCGAGCGCGATGAAGGCGGTCCTGTCGTCCTTGGTCATGCCGATGCCGACGGGCTGGATCGCTTCTTTCCGCAGGCCCGGGATCTCGAAGGTGACCTTGCCGATCACCTCGTGCTTCCTGGGATCGATGATCGACACGGTCCCGCCGATCTCCGAGGATACCCACACTTCCGAACTGTCATGCTTGAACTCGGCGAAGCGTGGGCGGGCGTCGACCAGCACGTTGGCGACGATCTGGCGCGAGGCGGTGTCGATGAAGTGCGCCATGTTGGTCGTCTCGGACGTGTTGATCAGCGTCTTGCCGTCGGGGCTGATGGTCATGCCCTCGGGCTCGACGCCGACCTGGATATCGCCGAGGCGTGCGCGCTTCTCGAGATCGATCACGGTCACCGTGTTGTCGTTCTCATTGGCGACATAGAGGATCTTGCCGGCGGCATCCTGCGCGAACAGCTCGGGATCGGGCCCGGAGGGCAAGCTGTCCACCACGCTTTGCGTCTTGGCGTCGATCACCTGGATGGTGTCGTCGTCGCCGACCGCGACCAGCACGAACTTGCCGTCGCGCGTGAAATCGATGCCGCGCGGGCGCTGGCCGACCTTGATTGTCTTGGTTACCGTCCAGCTGTCGGTGTCGATCACCGACACCGTGTTGCTCTTTTCGTTCGAGACGTAGGCGATGAACGCGTGTGCGGGCGCTGCGGCGGTCGCCAGAACCATCAGCAACGCTGCTCTTAGCAGGTGCGATCTCCGTCCGCGGGCGGTCCTCACCTCCCCCGCTTGCGGGGGAGGTCGTATCGCATCGACAGATGCGATACGGGAGAGGGCTCTCTCCTCTTGGGGGTTCTCGCGAGCGGAGAGACCCTCTCCCCAACCCTCTCCCGCTCGCGGGAGAGGAGGCGCACCATCTCTGCGGAGGCTCCGTCGCATCACTTCGCTCACTTCAGCTTGCATTTGCTCTCCGGACGATCGTAGCCGAGCGTGTCGAGCTCGGAGACCTGGTGCAGGAATCCCTCCTGCGGCGACACCGACACCACCATGCGGCCGTCGACCAGCAGGATCGGCTGGCGCAGCTGCAAGTTCCAGTCGCGCAAGGTGAGCCGCGTGCCCTTGAACGCGGCGACCGAGAAGTCCGGGCCCTTGATGAAGTCGGTCACCTTCTTGACGTCGCCGGAATTGGTGCGCGAGGTGGCTTCGCCGATCATGCGCACCGCGGTCCAGGCCTGCATGTCGAGCGCGGTCATGCGCCGCGAATTCAGCTTGAAGAAGCGGTTCTGCATCTGGATCGCGCCCCACTGGTCCTGCGCGGCGTCCCAGCTGCGCGGCACCAGTCCGGCCGAGCCCGCGACGGGCCGCGCATCCCAGGTGCGATAGGGCAAATAGGCGCCGAACACCTCGCTCTCGTCGGCGGCGACCAGCACGTCATAGGCCGGCGCCTGCTGAGTGAAGACAGGCATCTGGCGCTGTATCAGTGTCACGCCGCTATCGGTACGGCGTGCGCCGCCTTTGTCTTCGAAGGTGCGCTCCTGCACGATCTTGGCGCCGAACCGCGTGGCGGTGCGCCGGAGCGCATCGGCGAACAGCTTGTCCTCGTCATGGGAGCCGACCACGAGCAGCCAGCGCTTCCACTGCTTCCACACCAGGTATTGCCCGAGCGCGTCGGCAAGCATTGCCCGGGTCGGGGCGGTATGGATGACGTTGGCGCGGCAATCGGACTCGCGCAGCCGCTCGTCGATGGCTCCGACGTTGAACAGCAGCGTGCCGCGGTCGCGTAAGGCGTCCGAGACCTTTAGCAGCGCATCGGCCGGCAGGTCGGCGACGATGAAGCCGTTCTTTTCGGCGAGCGCGGACGCCGCCTGCACAACGTCCTCGCCTTCCTTGATGCGGCGCTCCTCCAGCGTAAAGCGCTGGTTGAGGAATTTCCCGGTGGTGTTGTTGTCTTCGATGGCGAGGCGGGCGCCGGCAACGCCGTCATTCTCGGCGGGCTGCTCGACCAGGGACAGCGTCGATCTGGTGCCGGCGATGCCGAGATAGCCGACGCCGATCGTGACGGGGTCGGCCGCGAGCGCGCTCGTTGCGGCAAGACTCCAGCCGATCAGGCCGGCCAACCATCGGATCATGTTTCCTCCAGGTGTTCTCCCCGGCTTGACCGCCGGTGGAGAATTGTTTCTGCTTCAAGCATGACCGATTTGGCCCGCCTTGCAACCCCGCATTTCGTCCTCGCGCGCGCGAGACCGGGAATCACGATTATGCGAGCACTGATCTGTTTCTCGGCTTTGCTGTTGACGGGCTCGGTCGCGCTCGCAGATCCGCCGAAACTCGTGGTGTTCGATTTCGAGCTGATCGACACCAGCCTGCCCGGCGAGTTCTACGGCTCGAAGCCCGAGCAGGCGCGGCTCGAGCGCATCAGCGAGCAGCTCCGCAAGGAGCTGGCGGATTCAGGCAAGTTCCAGATGCTCGACATCGCGCCGGTTCGGGATGCCGCCCGTCACGCGAATCTGCAGGCCTGCGGCGGCTGCGACCTCAAGCTTGCCGGACAGCTCGGCGCCGACCTGGAGATCACTGGCCTGGTGCAGAAGGTCTCGAACCTGATCATCAATCTCAACATCTATTTGCGCGACGTGAAGACCGGCGACATGATCACCGTCGCCAGCGCCGACATGCGCGGCAACACCGACGAATCCTGGTCACGCACGTTGAGCTATCTGGTCCGCAACCGCCTGCTGGCGCCGAATTACGGGAGGCCGGAGTAGAGTCTCGGCGGGCGCCGCTGTGCACCCACTTCGCTCGCGGGAGGTGGCTCGCCGCGCTGCGGCGAGGCGAGCGAGGGGCCTCCATGCGCGCGCCACGTTCTCCCACAAGAAGGGAAGGAAGCAGCGTGCGCGTGTGGCACGCAGAGATCACGCCGTCAATCTCGCCGCATGCCAGTGCAGATGATCGCTCATGAACGTCGAGATGAAGTAATAGCTGTGGTCGTAGCCCACCTGCCGGCGCAGCGTCAGCGGGATATTGGTCTTAGTGCAGGCCTCCTGCAGCAGCTCCGGCTTGAGCTGCTCCTTCAAGAAATTGTCGGCATCGCCATAGTCGACCAGGAAGCCCGAGAATTTCGCACCGTCCTCGATCAGCGCCACCGTGTCGTGGTTGCGCCAGGTATCCCTGTTCGGCCCGAGATAGCCGGTCAGGGCCTTGATGCCCCAGGGCACCTGCGAAGGCGCCACGATTGGCGCGAAAGCGCTTGCCGCGCGAAACCGGTGCGGGTTGCGCAGCGCAACCGTCAGCGCACCGTGGCCGCCCATCGAGTGACCCATCACCGATTGCCGCTTGACGTCGACCGGAAAGTGTTCCGCGATCAGCTTGGGCAACTCGTCGGTGACATAGCTCCACATCCGATAGTTGCGCGCGAACGGCTCTTGCGTCGCATCGACATAGAAGCCGGCCCCCAAGCCGAAATCATAGGCGTTGTTGGCATCGCCAGGCACGTCCGGCCCGCGCGGTGAGGTGTCCGGCGCGACGAAGATCAGGCCGAGCTCGGCGCAGGCTTTGCGGAATTCGCCCTTCTCCGTGACATTGGCATGCGTGCAGGTGAGCCCGGAGAGGTACCAGACCACGGGTAGTCTGGCATCGCTCGCGTGCGGCGGAACGTAGACCGAGAACACCATGTCGGTTCCGGTCGCCTGGCTTGCATGGCGGTAGACGCCCTGCACACCGCCATAGGATTTATTCGTCGAGACGGTCTGGATCGTCATGCCTGAAACTCCGTGGCATCTCACCACATCAACATTGCAACGCTTGTGTGACCGAAATTTGTGGCGTCGTCAGGCGACGCCGCTGTCGATCGCCAGCCGCACCAGCTCGACGGAGGTTTTCACCCCGAGCTTCTGGCGCATGATGGACGAGGTATTGGCAACCGTCTTGTAGGACGATTGCACCAGCCAGGCGATCTCGGACAGGCTCTTGCCGGCGCTGAGCAGCCGCAGGATCTCCATCTCGCGCGCATTCAGCTTCGACAGCGGGCTTTGCGCCAGCGTCGGCCCCGCAAAGGCGATGCTGCGCGCGATCGCGGTCGGAAGGTACGTGCCGCCGCCGCCGACGGCGCGGATCGCCTCGACGAGATCGTCGGGATCGCCGGTCTTGGAGACATAGCCTTTGGCGCCGCACTCGATCGCCCGCGCGGCGAACGCAGGATCGTCATTCATGCTGAACATGATGATGCGGGCGTCGGGCGCGCGCTCGAGGATGCGGCGCGCGAGCTCGAATCCGGAGACGGTCGGCAGGTTGATGTCGATGATGCAGAGCTCGGGGCGTTCGACGATGAAGACGCACTCGCCGTCTTCGGCGTCGGCGGCCTCCAAAATCTCGATCTCGCCCTCGTCCGCCAGCACGGCACGGCAGCCGGAGGCGACAATGGGATGATCGTCGACGATCAGAATGCGCATAGGCGTTCCCCGCGACAGCGCGTTTCCCGTGTTGGAATTTGCCTGTTTTGCGCCGCACGCTGCCGACATGAGGAGCTGCGCGTCTCATGTGGCCTCATGCAACCCGGCTGGGATTGCTGTACGCTTCCGATTAGATATCCGGCGCTTCGCCTCTGTCAACGTCATCGGACAGGCGCGGGCATCCTTCGCGAGGCACAGGCGATACCAATGTGGCGAAATTTATCCTTGCGCGGGCGCATCAACCTCTTGCTGGCGCTGCTGCTGGCGCTGGGGCTCGCCGTCAATATCGGCCGGCAGGTCGCGGAAGCCGGGCCGCGCGTGCAAGCCGAGGACCAGAGCGTGATCCGCCTTGCCCGAGAGTTCATCGAGATGATCGTGGCGGATCTCAACGAGGCCCCCGATCCGGATGCCAGGCTCAACCAGATCGCGCGCGATCTCAGCCGCCTGCGCCACGTCAGCATCACGCTTCGGGACGCCGGCGGCCATCCGCTGACGCCCCCCCGGGCCGATGCCGACGCCGACACGCGCGCGCCGCCGGCCTGGTTCGTCGCCCTGGTTCATCCCGAGCAGACCGCGGTCAGCGTGCCGGTCTCGATCCAGGGCAAGCCCGGCTCGCTATTGATCACCTCGCATCCCGACGACGAGATCGCCGAGATCTGGGACGGCATCGTGACCCAGCTCGAGGTCGGCTCGGTGATCGCGCTCGCGCTGTTCTTCCTGATGATGAACGTGGTCGGCCGGGCACTGGCACCGCTCCAGTCTCTGGCGGAGGCAATGGGGAAGCTCGAAGGCGGACATTACGATGCCCGTGTCGCGCCGGGCGGCTCGCCGGAACTCGCCGCGATCTGCACCAAGCTCAACCACCTTGCTGCGACGCTTGGTGAGGCGGTCGAGGACAAGCGGCGTCTTGCCGAGCGTGCGGTGTCCCTTCAGGATGTCGAGCGCAAGGAGATCGCGCGCGAGCTCCATGACGAGTTCGGGCCTTACCTGTTCTCGCTGCGCGCGCATGCGAGCGCGCTGGCGAAGCTGGCGGACGGACGCGACCCGAGTGCGGATGCCGTGCGAAAACATGGCAGCGCCATGCTGGAGCAGATCAATGCACTCCAGCAATTCAACCGCCGCGTGCTGGAGCGCCTTCGGCCCGTGGGCCTTGCCGAGCTCGGCTTGCGCAAGGCGCTCGAATCCCTGTCGCGGCTATGGCGGCAGTCGCATCCCGACGTCGCGATCGAGACCGTGATCTCACCGGCGCTCGGTCCGACCGGCGAGACGGCCGATCTCACCATCTATCGTATCGTGCAGGAGGCGCTCACCAATGTATTCCGCCACGCCGGCGCGACCGCGGTCAATGTCGTCATCGAGCCGGTGGAGCAGATGACTCACGACGGCCGCGGCTGCGCCCGGGTGCGGGTCAGCGACAACGGGCGCGGCATGGAGCCGGGGCAGAAGCTCGGCTTCGGCCTCGTCGGCATGCGCGAGCGGATCCTGGCGCTGGGTGGCACGCTCAACGTCGTCTCCGGCGATGCCGGCCTGACCGTGGAGGCCTTGATTCCAACCGCCTCGTCCTGATCTGAATGTGACGTCGACTAGCTCCGGGAGAGCTCGAAATGCCGAAATTTGGCCAGTGGGTGGTCTCGATTCTGGCTGCCGTGATGGTGTCGGGATCTGCGCTGGCGGCTTCTCGCGGTGATCCGGTCAAGAAATTCGATATCGACAGCGACGGGACGCTGGACCATATCGAGGTCAGGAAGGCGGCGACGGCGTTTTTCGCCAGGCTCGACCCGGATCACGACGGCACGCTGGACGTGCGGGAGTTGCGGGGCAGATTATCCGCCAAAGAGATCGCGGCCGCAGATCCCGACCACGATGGAACGCTCTCGGTGAATGAATATCTCGCCGTCGTCTCGCGGCGCTTCGACGCAGCCGATCCGGATCACGATGGAACGCTGGATGGGAGAGAATCGATGACGCCTGCCGGACGCGCGCTGCTTCAGCTCCTGCAATAAACCGGCGGCTCGCGCGTCAGTTCGAGCTATCTGCGCCGCCCGCAAGCTCGCGCGCCCGGCGGAGCAGGTCGCTCGTGCGACGGATACCGAGCTTGGTCCTCGCCTGCTTGATCAGCCGGGCGACGGCCCGGGGCGTGATGACCAGCTCTTCGGCGATCGCAGAATATGAATTTCCCTGGCCAAGCAGGCTGAGCGCCTCTCGTTCTCTGCGCGTGAGTATGGCGACCCTGCCGGAGTCGACGTGATCGGGCAGGGGCACGCCGCGCAAATTGATCCGCTCGTCGACATAGCGATGGCCGAGCCGGACCTGACGCACCGCCTTTGGCAGTTCGTCCGGCGGAGAGTCCTTCAGCAAATATCCGATGGCTCCCGCCTTGATCGCGGACGCGACGATATTCGCGTCCGCATGCATGCTGAAAACCAGGATGCGGGCGAGCGGCGCATCCGAGGAGATGCGGTGCAGCAAGTCGACGCCGCCGAGTGCTTCTCCCGGAAAGGTCAAATCGAGGATGACGACCCCGGGCCGGTGCTCCAGAAATGCTGCATAGCCGCTCGGCACATCGCGCGCAGCGACCACGTCCTCGACGTCCCCCAGCACGATGCGACAGGCTTCGGCAATGATGGGATGGTCGTCGACGACGAGTATGGGACTCAAGGGGTCTCTCTGAAAGGCATGATGTTTCAAAGGATTGAGGCGTGTCGCGAGCATCGGGTGAGCCGGCTGCGGCAATGCCTGCCGCAGCCGTATCGCCGCGTCACTTCTTCGGCCGTATTGCGTCGGCGGTGCCCTGGATGAAGGCCTGAATCTTCACGACATCGGCTTCCGTCAGCTTGCCCGTGAAGTCCGGCATGCCCTTGTCGCGGAACGGTCCCTTGAACACGATGTTCTTGAGGTTGGCGATCTCCTCCGCCGGCACGTAGCCGAGGTTGCGGACGTTGCCGCCCCTGTCGACGCCGGGCACGCCATGGCAGGTGGCGCAGGCGGCGACATAGAGCGCCGTGCCTTCGGGCACGTCCTTCGGATCATACTTCACGCCCTGGAGAAGGCCTTCGGTCTGGTACTTCACGAATTCCGGCAGCGGCGCCTTGCCGTTGAGCGCGAACGTGTAGACCGTCCCGGGACTTTGCCGCTCGGTCGCCCGCTGCGCCATGCCATAGACTCCGCCCCAGCCGACGGCGATCGAGACATACTGCACGCCGTCGAGCATGTAGGTCGAGGCTGCAGCGACCACGCCGGTGCCGGTCGGCGTTTCCCACAGCGTCTTGCCCGTCGTGGCGTCATAGGCGACGAAACGACCATCCGCGGTGCCCTGGAACACCAGGTTTCCGGCCGTGGTCAGCGTGCCGCCGTTCCATGGCGAGGGGTATTCGACGCGCCAGGCTTCCTTCTGCTTGACCGGATCCCATGCGATCAGGCGTCCGAACGGAAGACTCTTGGGCGGCTCTCCGTTGAGCACGAAGCCGACGTTCCAGCCGGTGGCGCCGCCGAATTTGCCCGGCGTTGCGGCATTCTGCTTGAACTTCTTTTCCGGAATGAGGTTCAGCGGCACGTTCTGGGCCGGCAGATAGACCAGTCCGGTTTGCGGGTTGAACGACATCGGATGCCAATTGTGGGCGCCGTAGGGTCCCGGGATCGAGTCGTAGGCCGCGTCGCCGCGCGCGGCCGGCACCTCGATCGGGCGGCCGTTGGCGTCGTAGCCGGTGGCCCAGTTCACATCGACGAAATTCTTCGCCGAGATGAATTTGCCGTTGGTGCGGTCGATCACGAAGAAGAAGCCGTTCTTGGGCGCGTGCAGGATGACCTTGCGCGGCGCGCCGTCGATGCTGATGTCGGCGAGAATCATCGGCTGGGTCGAGGTGTAGTCCCAGTGATCGCCGGGCGTCTCCTGATAGTGCCAGGCGTATTTGCCGGTATCGGCGTTCAGCGCCACGATCGAGGCGAGATAGAGATTGTCGCCACCGGCGGGGCTGCGCACGTTCCGGTTCCAGGGCGAGCCGTTGCCGGTGCCGATGTAGACGAGGTTGAGATCGGGGTCGAAGGTGATGGTGTCCCATGGCGTGCCGCCGCCGCCGTTGAGCCAATATTGGCCGGCGGGATCCCAGGTCTTGGCCGCCTTCTCCATCGACTCGTCCTCGAACGGCTTCGACGGATCGCCGGGGACGGTGAACCAGCGCCAGAGCTGGTTTCCGCTCTCGGCATCGTAGGCGGTGACGTAGCCGCGCGCGCCATATTCGGCGCCGCCTTGTCCGATCACGACCTTGCCGTTGAAGACGCGCGGCGCGCCGGTGATGGTGTAGGAATGCTCGTGGTCGATCAGCGTGTCCTTTTCCCAGACCTTCTTGCCGGTTGCCGCGTCGAGCGCGATCAGGCGGCCATCATAGGCGGCCACGAACACCTTGCCCTTGTAGAGGGCAACGCCGCGGTTGACGACGTCGCAGCAGCCCTTGTAGCCGAGCTCGCGGTTGACTTCCGGATCGAAGGTCCAGATGCGCTTGCCGGTTCGCGCATCGATAGCATGCACGACGCTCCACGAGGCGGTCTGGTACATGATGCCGTCGACGACGACCGGCGTCGCCTCGACGCCGCGCGAGGATTCGAGATTGTAGGACCAGACCAGGCCGAGGCCTTTGACGTTGTCGCTCGTGATCTGATTGAGCTTCGAAAAGCGGGTCTCGGCGTAGTCGAGACCGATCGTCGGCCAGTTGTTGGACGTTGCGGTATTGGCCTCGATGTAGGCGCCGTCGACCTGCGAGGTGATGGCCTTGATGCTCTCCGGCGTCGGGGTCTTCGCGGAATCCTGCGCAGACGCGGCGGTGATGGATGCGGCGAGGCCCAAGCCTGCGAGAAGACCTACGACAAGATTGCTGCGGACTGGCCGAGCCGATGAATATCGAGCGGAAAAGCGGTCCCCCCACGTCATCATTTTCCTCCTGTATTCTTGATTGCCGTAAAGGCACCCCGCCCGCGAGGGCGGGGTGAGTCTACGGATGAATGACTCGCGATCGGATCGCGATGTCGAGCCAAGGATTGCACGAAGGTCTTTCGCGAGGTTCGGCAAAAAGTCTCGCGGCGGCCGGGAATAGTTCCCGGTCGCGCCCGATGAGGCGCGCGCAGCCGTTGGACGGACCGGGAATAATTCCCGATTTGGTCGGGAATTCGTGCGCCGGACCGGGCGGACCTTTTACGGCTGGTGCTCTTCGGCTGTTGGCCTGTATCGTTCGCCTAACCGGCGGGGAACCGAGAGAGCCGGACGATACGGGTGGAGGCGGGCAGGAATGGGCGTTCGTGGTCTGGTCATCATTTCAGTTTCCACGGGAATGGTCTTTGCGACTGATGCTGTTGCCGCTCAGGACGAGGAGACCAACGTCCAGAACCTGCCGCCGGTCGAGGTGGCGGCGCCGCCGCCTTCGGCGGCGAGGCGCGTCGCACCGGCGCGACCGGTCGCGCGCGTGGGGACGCCGGGCTCCGCCGCCCCGAGGACACGGCTTTATGTCTATCCGACCTCGCCGGGCACCGGCCGGGGTCTCGATGTCGACAAGGTCCCGTCGGCGATCAATGCCGTCGATGCCAGTCAGATCAAGCGCACCAATTCGCCGAATATCGCCGATGCCCTGCAGCAGTACGTGCCCGGCGTCAGCATCAACGAAGTGACCGGTAATCCTTTTCAGCCCGATATTCAGTTTCGCGGTTACGTTGCTTCACCTCTGGCCGGGACGCCGCAAGGGCTCGCCGTCTATCAGAATGGCGTGCGCATCAACGAGGCCTTCTCCGATATCGTCAATTGGGATCTGATTCCGACGGCTGCGATCCGGTCAGCGGTCGTGGTGACCAACAACCCGGCGTACGGCCTGAATGCCCTCGGCGGCGCCATCGATCTGCAGATGAAGAACGGTTTCAACTATCAGGGTGCCGAAATCGACATCATGGGCGGCTCGTTCGGTCGCATTCAGGGTTCTGCGCAATGGGGCAAGCAGGTCGATGGAAACTGGTCTGTCTATGGTGCACTCGAAGGCATTCACGACAACGGCTTCCGCAATTTCTCGTCATCGGACGTCCGGCGCTTCTATGGCGACGTCGGCTATCGCTTTGAAGGGAACGAATTTCACCTCAATGGTGGCGTCGCCAACAATTCGCTGGCTGGTCCCAGTACTGTTCCGGCCGAATTGCTCCAGCAATATTGGGGGGCCACCTACACGACGCCACAGACCATCTCCAACAAGGTCGCTTACCTCAACTTGACCGGCAAGGTGGAGGCGACGCCGACCTGGACCTTTGAGGGCACGGCACGCTTGCGGCGCTTCAAACAAAGTACGGTCGACGGTAACCCGACCGATACCCTGCCTTGCGACGATCCAACCCTGTTGTGCTTTGACGATGATGACGTCCCAGCATTCGGCCTGAATGGCGTGCAGCTCGCCAACACCTTTGGGCCTGGTGCCATTCTCAGCCAGATCGATCGCACCAGCACAAGGTCAACCTCGTTTGGCGTGTCCGGACAGGCGACCAACACAGATCAGGTGTTCGGTCATGACAACCGTTTCGTCATTGGCGCAAGCTACGACCTCAGCAACACGCAATTCAACGGCAGCACGGAACTGGGAACAATAGGCACGAACTACGTCGTCACGGGCAGCGGGATATTCCTGGGCCAGTCAGGCGAGCCGACATCAATCGGCCCGGTATCGCTGCGCACCGTCAACCAGTATCAGGGACTTTATGCGCTGGACACGTTCAACGTGACGGATCGCTTTGCGGTTTCCGGAGGTGGGCGGTTCAATGCGGCCCATATCTCGCTGATGGACCAGCTCGGCACCGCGCTCAACGGCGAGCACGATTTTTATCGCTTCAATCCCATCATCGGGGGTACCTTCAAGATTACGCCCGAAATAACAGCCTATGCCGGCTACTCCGAAGCCAACAGAGTGCCGACACCGCTCGAGCTCGGCTGCGCTGATCCGGCGCGGCCGTGTATCATCGGACAATTCCTGGTCGCCGACCCTCCACTAAAGCAAGTGGTATCCAAGACGGTGGAAGCGGGCTTCCGCGGTACGAAGGAGCTGATGATCGGTTCGCTCGGATGGAAGATCGGCGCCTTCCGGGCCACCAACTACGATGACATCGTCGCGACCCCGATCCCGGGCTTGACCGGTTTCGGCTTCTTCCAGAACGTTGGTCGCACGCGCAGGCAGGGGCTCGAAGCCGAGGTGAGTCTGAAGTCGAACGTGCTGCAGTTCCAGGCGAGCTATGCATTCCTCGATGCGCGCTTCCTCGATGCGCTAACGCTGGGCTCGGATAGCCCGTTCGCAGACGCCGACGGCAATATCCAGGTCTTGCCGGGCAATCAGATTCCGCGCCTGCCGCGCCATCTCATCAAGGCCAGCGTCGAATACGCAGTTACCGATGTCTGGAAAGTCGGTGGCGACGCGCTCTTTGTCTCAAGCCAGTTTTTCGTTGGCGACGAATCCAACCAGTTTCCGCAGTTGCCGTCCTACGCGGTTTTCAATCTGCACACGTCCTATCAGGTCACGAAGAACGTTCAGCTCTATGGTCGCGTCAACAATATCTTCGACCACCGCTACTCGACACTCGGCACCTTCTTCGATCGCGACGCCCTGCCCAACTTCACCAATGGCGCGGAATTCACCGACCCGCGCTCGCTGAGCCCGGCGAGGCCGCGCGCGTTCTATGCGGGCATGCGCGTGACGTTCTGAGTTACAGCCAGCGCTGATGCTTCCTTCTCCTAAAAGGAGGAGAAGGAAGCATGGGGCGCACGAGGCTCAATAGTCCCAGGACACGGGCACCCAGCGGAAAGCGTCGCCGGCAACAGCGACATGACCAACGGACGGGAACGGCATATGCGTGGCCACCAGCAGTTCGCGGTTCGCCGCAAGCTCCCGCAAAAGGTTCACTCTGACGCGGGCGGCTTCCTCGGGATCGTGTTCGAAGCCGTTGTGCCAGTCAGGATGTTCGAATCCGACGGTGAACACGAGGTCGCCGGCGAATGTCAGTCGCTCGCCGCCGGAGGTCAGGCGGACCACGCTGTGCCCGGGGGTGTGACCGCCGGTGCGGCAGACCACCACCCCCGGCGCGACCTCGAACTCGGCGTCAAACGTCCGGAGCTGGTTGTGGTATTCGTGCGCGAACCGCTTGGCCGTCTGTCGAAGTGCGTCCGGGAAGCCCGGCGGCATGGAGACGCGGGAGAAATCGGGCGACTCCCAGAACTTGACTTCGGCGGCTGCCACATGGATTCGCAGGTCCGGACGCAGCCGGTCTTTCACGCCCTCGACGAGCAACCCGCCGACATGGTCCATGTGCATGTGGGTCAGAACCACGTCGGTCACGGATGCCAGATCGATGCCGGCGGCCTCCAGTCGCCTGACCAGCTGCCCGGCTCGCGGGAGGTGCAGGTCCGGGTCCAATCCGAGCCCGGCGTCGATCAGAATGGTCTGCTCTCCGCTGCGCACCACGACCACGTTCAACGCCCAGTCGAACGCGTCCGGTGGCAGGAACATGTCGTCCAGCCAGGCCGCGCGGACCGCAGGGTCGGCATTGTACGCCAACATCTCGGCCGGCAGCGGCAGCACGCCGTCGCTCACCACCAGCACGTCGATCTCGCCGACCTTCAACGCATAGCGCGACGGGACGAGCTCCTCGTGCTTCGATGTCGCGGGGTAGGAGGTGTTGTGCAGGTTCATGTTGATCTCCTGTTGCAATGCTTCTGGCTGGTCTTGGCCGATCCGGTCGCGCAGCCAGGGAACGCGGCCGTCATCGCGTCGTGCGTTAGAGGCTGGTCACGCGTTCCGGATCGGCCGATGCGAGCGCAGCGGCGCGTTCGGCCTTCGGCGGGTAGATCCAGACCGTGTTGATCTCCTGTTTCGTCCTCTTGGCGACGTCACCGACCATCTCGACCTTGCGATCCCAGCCGCGCGTGAACAGTGCGCCGGCTTCGCCGAGATCGAGACAGGTGACGTAGGCCTTCTGGTGGTAGGGCCTGGTCGGAACGCCGAGCAGCTCGGCGGCGGCATTGTTGCCCGCAAAGGCGCCCATGCGCGTGGCGTGCTGGCAGGACATCAGTGCGTAATTGCCCTCGTCGTCGCAGGCGGCACGGGCCGCATCGCCGGTCGCGAAGACGCCCTCGACGCCTTGCACCCGCAAGCAGCGATCGACCAGCAGCCGGCCGAAATTGTCGCGCTCGGCGGGGATTTGCGCCGTCAGAGGGGCGGCACGGATACCCGCCGCCCAGATCACGGTTTCGGTTTCGATGTGTTCGCCGCTGGACAGGGTGACGCCGGACGCGTCGAGCGAGGCGACGCCGGCACCGAGGCGGGTCTCCACGCCGAGCTTGTGGAGGGCGCTCTCGATGACCGGCCGCGGACCTGCGCCCATGTCGGGTGCGATCGCGCTGTTGCGCTCGACGATGATGACGCGAGTCCTGGCATTCGGGCCGAGGATCGCGCGGAGCCGCGCCGGCATTTCGGTGGCCGCCTCGATGCCGGTGAAGCCGCCGCCGGCGACGACGACCGTGTCACGTCCGTTCACGGCCGGTCGCCTGGCAAGGCCATGCAGGTGCCGGTCGAGCGCGATCGCATCGTCGAGCGAGTCGACGCTGAACCCGTGCTCGGCAAGTCCCGGGATGTTCGGGCGGAACAGCCGGCTGCCGGTGGCGACCACGAGGCGATCGTAGGAGAGCGTCTTCTTGGTGCCCTCCGCCGTGGCGATCCTCACCATGCGGGATTGGGTTTCAACCGTCTCGACGCTGCCCCGAACATAGGCGACGTCGATCGCCTCGAGCACATCGAGGAGCGGTGCCGTCAAGGTCTCCGGATTCTTCTCGTAGAGCCGCGGGCGGACGACCAGCGTCGGCTCGGGTGCGACCAGCGCGATCTCGAGTTCGTCGGGCGAGACGCCCTGGATCTCGCGCAGGCGGGCTGCGGAAAGGGCGGCATACATGCCGGCGAAGCCGGCGCCGATGATGACTAGTCGCATTGACGGTCTCCTTTGGTTGATCTTTCTGGGCACAGGCGCGTTGCCGCTGCCGCGGCGGGTTTGCGGCAAGTCCTGTCGCGGTCAGCGACGACGCGAATGATTGAAGCGAGCTTGCTGGCGCTTATTGGAGCGGGCAGCCGGTCGGCCAGCCTTGACGAATGACGATCGACGGCGCGGACTTGCGGCTCCAGTCCTGATAGGGAAGGCGGGAGCTGTCGCCCGTCATCACTGAAATCACCGGGTGGGCGCGTTGTGCGGATTGCGGCGGGATGTCGTCACCTGTTGCTGAAGTGAAGCGAACAGTCAGCGTAAGTCCGTACACGACCGCGGTGGCGAGACCCTTGCGTGATGAGGTGATGGCCAACCGGTGGACAAAGTCTTTCCCGATCATCATTTGCCTCCGTCATGGGATTGGACATGGTGATGGTCTAACCGATCAGGCGCGGCGCTGCCCCAGCGCGATTGCTGTCGCTATCGAGCGATTGCTGCTAACGCATGCGCCTGCGCCATTCGCTCGGCGTTTCGCCGGTGAGCTTCCTGAAGGCCGCGGCGAACGCCGTCTGCGAGGAATAGCCAAGCGCCGCAGCGATCGAGACGACGGGGTCGTCGCTCTCCCGCAGCATGCTCATGGCCTGCTCGAGCCGGTGTTGGCGCAGCCAGGCATGCGGCGAGAGCCCGGTGCTCTCCTTGAAGGCGCGGCAGAAGTGAAAGCGCGAGAGGTCGGCATCGGACGCCAGCGCATCGAGGGAGACGTCCGCATCGCTGTCCGAGCGCAACCGTTCGATCGCGCGGAGCAGGACCTTCGGCGACAGCCCGCCCATGGTCGGTTGGAACGTGGCCGGTGAACCCGTGTGCGCCGCCAGGACGCGCGTGGCAAGAAGATCCGTCACCTGGTGCCGGAACAGCGTGTCGAGGACCCCATTGCCTTCGAGCGCATCCGCTGCGCTCAAAAGCAGTCGGGACGTAATGGGGTCAGGGTGCGCGGTCCGCTCCAGCAGGTCGTTCGCTCCTGTGATCCTGGCTTCGCCGGCAACGCGCTTCAGTGTCGCATTCGGAAGATAGAGCTGAACGACATCGACGGGCTTCGGAATGTCCCATCGGGAGCTCGATCCTTCCGGAATGATGATTACGACTCCGGGACGAAACGTGCCGATCGAAACCGATTTTCCCGACCGGCGCTCCATGCGCTGCATCACGCCGTTATAGGCCATGATCACGTGGTGGCTCATGGGTTCGACGACGTCATGCAATGGATCGTGATTCCAGTGCGCGATCCCGGCGCCGGAGGAGTCCAGCGCCATGCGGGTCGGTTCGGTCCTGAGCACCCGCGCCATCTCCGCCTCGGCGGCGCGCCGCTCGGCCGTGACGATGTCGACGGGGTGTGCGCTGGGGAGGGGCGGCTGGCCCTTGGACGAGGGATTGCGCATAGGTGCGGTGCTCCCGGTCATTGCGTGGCTCCTTCTGATCGCTTGCTGCCTCAGATCAGGTGCCCGTGCTTTTACGGGTCGGCGCGAGTTCTATGCGGCGCAGAGGCTCCGGGTCTTGCCTGGAACGGTTCTGTTTTGCCCGATCCTGCTCCGGGCAATCGTGCGGGTTTCACGAACGCACGATGAGCGACTTGAGCTGCCGCCCGGCGCCGCAGGCTTGCGTCGCCTTTAACCGATCAGAAACCATGGAAAATGATCTGAAAATTTTAATGAAACTGCTCGGTCTTCTGCGCGTCGGTTTGTCGGAGGGCCCGTCTGATGACAGAACGCCAGTTGAGAGAGCAGGAATTCCTGATCGCGCGTTATCGGCATTTGGAGCGCGAAGTCACCGACCCGCTTGCCGCGCATCTGCTTCACAGCATCATCGAGGAGCTCGAGGCCGAGCTGCGCAAGGAAAGACCGGATTGGCACGGGCACGGTCATTAACGATTTCTTGGCATTAAATCGTGCCAATGGTCCGCGTGGGAATACCAGGGGAGACTGCTCCCATGCTGAAGGACGGCACCTACGCGGCGTGGTACAGGACGCCCCTCGACCAGGGTACCGGGATCGTCCATGTCGCAGACGGCCAGATTTGGGGCCGTGACAGCCTGATGACGTATCACGGCTCCTGCTCGGTCGATGGCGAGCGCTTCACCGCGACCGTATCGACCAAGCGTCATACCGATGGGCGTTCGACGGTCTTTGGCGTTGAGGATGAGCTCACGCTGGACATCGAGGGACGCTGCCCCGGCAAGATCGCGACTTACACCGCGACGGCACAACAGGTGCCGGGAATGATCCTTCATGGCACGCTCATCCTGACGGAACAGCAGCCGCCTGTACGCGAACGAGCCGAGCAACTGCCGGCGTTCAATCCCGACAAGCTGCGAAAATTGCCGAAGCGCTCGCGCTGATCGCGGCCACGGCGCCAGTCGCCTGATCGTCTTGAACTGACATCCTGCCGGCGACGAACCCGGCGAGCGACCGAGGACTTCTGCTCCGCGGCAGCCTCACAACGTGGTCGATCCTGACCCCCAAGTTGAACTTACCAACAGGCCAATGCTCTTCTTCGGGTAGAAGGTGCTCGGTAACTCAACCGATTAACGCATTATTAGAAGGCTCTATCGAAAATGGCTCGAGAAGAAAATAACAACCCTGCCGGGTTGCAATACCCGGAGCATTTGCGTGAATGTACCTGCTCTCCTGGCCGCAGAAAATCTCATCGCTCGTGGCGCTCGCTCCGATCGATCGGTCGCGACCGTCGTGTTCGCCCTGCTCGCCGTCGCCTCGCTTCTTCCCACGCTGCTTGCTCCCGTTCCGGCGATGGGGGACTACGTCAACCATCTCGCCCGAATGTATATTCTGAGCCAAATGGGCAGCGCCAATGCCAATCCATACTACCAGGCGGCCTGGGCTTTCTATCCTAACCTGGCGATGGACCTGGTGGTCCCGCAGATGGCGCGGCTGTTCGGCGCCGAGAATGCCGCCCGGCTGTTTCTTCTTTTCAGCCAGATCTTGGTCGTCGGCGGCGCGCTCGCGCTCGAATGGGCTGTGAAGCGGCGTGTTCACCTCGCCGGTTTCGCGGCGCTCATGTTCCTCTACTGCCTTCCGTTCTCCTGGGGGTTCATCAATTTCGAAGGCGCCCTCGGCATCGGTCTCTGCAGTATCGCCGCCTATCTGGTCGTTGCCGAGCAGTCAGCGCCTGTCCGTTTCGTTGTCAACGCAGCTTCCGTCATGGTGCTGTTTGCGGCGCATTTCTTTCCCTTGGGAGTCTATGGCGCGACGCTTGGGCTCTATGAGTTGTGGCGCGCCTTCGACCGGAAGTGTCCTGCGCGCGATGTCGCACTGCGGTTCGTCACGCTCGTGATACCGGTCGTAGCCCTGTTGGTCATCATGCGGCTGACCGCCGGCTCTGTCGGAAGCGAGGGTACCTTTTGGTATTTTAACTACAAGCTGCTCTGGCCGTTCTTCATCATGAACGGCTACAGCATGGCTGTCTCGGGAGCGAGTGCGATCCTGCTCATGGCAGCGTTATATGTCGCTGCCAGGTGCAGCATGCTCAAGCTGAAGCCTGCCGGGATCTGGATCGCAACCGGCTTCGCGCTCCTCTATCTTGCTATGCCGCCGACGCTGTTTGGTACGGCGTTTGCGGATATCCGGGTTCTTCCTGCAGCCGCCTTGATCCTTCCGGCCTTCTGCTCGCTGTCGTTGCCCAGTCGGCGATGGACGATGGCTGCGCTCGCCGTGGTCGGGGGCATAACGCTCGCCAATCTGGGCGTCGTGCTCGAGGTCTGGCTGTCCTACCGTTCAGAGTATTCAGCCGTCATCGAGTCTTTTCAACATATCGATCGCGGTTCGAAGATACTGATTGCGACCACCGGAGAGAGCGAGGATCCACCATTCAAGGACCTCACCCAATATCCGATGTATTATGCGCCGACGCTCGCGGTGCATTACGCGAATGCTTTTGTGTCGAACGTATTCACCGAGACCGGCAAGCAGCCGATTCAGGCGCGCGCCGAGGTCCGGCGTCTCGTCATCTCGAATGGGGGGCTTGTGCCGATACGCCGCCTGAGCGCAATTGCCACGGGAGAGACGGCGGCTTCCGATGACACCGGCGTCGTCCGCACCTGGTATCGAGATTTCGACTATCTTTATCTGGTGGGCCCCGCCATCGCGAACCCGCTGCCAGAGCTGCTGAAGGAGTTGGACAGGTCCGGGCGCTTCGTTCTCTATAAGATCCGCCGTACACCTTAAAGGAGGGCCGAGGGCGCTTCTCCCAGCTTTGCGATCGATCCAACCAGGCAAAGGGGAGGGCAATCTGCCAGGTCAGCAATTCTGCACCCTCATCCCGCGTTCGCCCGCTTCTCAAACCGCCCTGGACACGCCATTGTGCGCCCGCAACAGTTCGGAAGCGGAGAGGCATCAATGTCGAACATGGTCTCGCGTCGCCGGTTCGCGAAAATCGCGGGGCTGTCCGCAGCCGGGATGACTGGCGCGCTCGACGCCGCCGAAGCCAAGCCTGCACGGCCGCCGCGCGGTGGAAGCAGCTTTCCGTCGGGCTTCGTCTGGGGCACGGCGACCTCGTCCTACCAGGTGGAAGGCGCGGTCGACGAGGACGGGCGAGGGCCGTCGATCTGGGACAAGTTCGTGCGCATTCCCGGCAAGATCGAGGACGGCACCACGGGCGACCGCGCCAATGAGCACTATCACCGCTACAAGGAGGACATCGCGCTCATCAAGGAGCTCGGCTGCAGGGCCTATCGCTTCTCGGTGGCCTGGCCGCGGCTGTTCCCGGACGGCGACGGCAAGCCCAACCCGAAGGGGCTCGACTTCTACAATCGTCTCGTCGACGAGCTCCTGAAGAACGGCATCGAGCCGTGGCTGACGCTCTATCATTGGGACCTGCCCCAATCGCTCCAGGACCGGTTCGGCGGCTGGCGTTCGACGGATACCTGCAAGATCTTTGGTGATTACGCGGCCTATGTCGCCGAGCGACTGACCGACCGGGTCAGGAACGTGTTCACGCTGAACGAGAGCGGCCGCTTCGTCTATTTCGGTTACGGCATCGGGATCGACGCGCCGGGCCTGACGCTGCCGCAGGCCGATGTCAACCAGATCAGGCACAACAGCGCGCTGGCGCACGGGCTCGCGGTGCAGGCGGTGCGCGCCCATGGCCGCCGCGGCACCAGGGTGGGGCCGGCCGAGAACGTCGATGCCTGCGCCCCCGCGATCGACACGCCGGAGAACGTTCGCGCCGCCGAGATCGCGCTGCGCGAGATGAATGCCGGCTATCTCAACGTCATCATGACGGGACGCTATACCGACGCCTTCCTGAAATTCGCCGGGCCCAACGCGCCGAAATTCACCGATGCGGAGCTCAAGATCATATCCTCGCCGGTCGACTTCCTCGGCCTCAACATCTACGCGCCACAGAATTACGTCGTGGCCTCCGACCAGGGCGCGGGCTTCATGCCGCTGCCGATCCCGAAATCGTTTCCGCACATGAATTCGGATTGGCTGCGCGTCGGGCCCGAGACAATCTACTGGGTGCCGAAGCTGGCGGCAAAGATCTGGAAGACGGATGCGATCTATATCAGCGAGAACGGCGCATCCGGCGACGACGCGGTGACGCCCGACGGCAAGATCTACGACACCGACCGCATCATGTACTTGCGCAACTATCTCGCCCAGCTCCAGCGCGCCACCAGCGAGGGCGTGCCGGTGCGCGGTTATTTCCTCTGGAGCCTGATGGACAATTTCGAGTGGGTGTATGGCCTCAACAAGCGTTTCGGGCTCTACCACGTCAATTTCGACACCCAGGTTCGCACGCCCAAACTCAGCGCCAGCTTCTATCGCAACGTGATCGCGAAGAACGCGGCGGGGGTGTGATTGCTTCCTCGCCCAGAGGTCGTCATGCCCGGGCTTGTCCCGGGCATCCACGTTCTTCGTTCATTGGCTAAGACGTGGATGGCCGGGACATGGCCCGGCCATGACGTCGCCGAAGCTTCGTGGGCCAACCGCGCAACGGAAAATCCGCGCGAGTGACATCTGCAACGCGGATTGACTCTCCTCTCCCCGTTATTCAGAACTGTCCTCAACACTCATAACAAGAGGACAGCGCCCATGACCGACGCACTCATCATCGATGCCTGCAGGACCCCACGAGGCATCGGCAAGGCCGGCAAGGGAGCGCTCTCCGGCATTCATCCGCAGCAACTGGGCGCAACCGTGCTGCGCGCGCTTGCCGATCGCACCGGCATCGATACGGCCGACGTCGACGACATCGTCTGGGGCTGCAGCGCGCAGGTCGCAACCCAAAGCGGCGATCTCGGCCGCATGTCCGCGCTCGATGCCGGCTACGACGTGCGCGCCAGCGCGGTGACGCTCGACCGCTTCTGCGGCTCCGGCATCACCAGCGTCAACATGGCCGCAAGCTCGATCATGGCCGGCGCCGAAGACCTCGTCATCGCCGGCGGCTGCGAGATGATGTCGATGGACGGACGCCGCGGCGGCGGTCCGATGATGATGGACGGCGGCAATCTCCGTCTGCGCGCGCGGCATCCGCAGTCGCATCAGGGCGTCTGCGCCGATGCGATCGCGACCATGGAAGGCATCACGCGAAGGGATGTCGACGCGCTCGGGCTGGAGAGCCAGAAGCGCGCCGCGCATGCGATCGCGAACGGCCACTTCAAGAAGAGCCTCGTGCCGGTTCACCGCGAGGACGGCAGCCTCGCGCTCGACCACGAGGAGTATCCGCGGCCGCAGACCACGATGGAAGGCCTGAGCAGCCTGAAGCCAGCATTCCCCGCGATCGCGGACTACGCGCTCGATGACAAGGGCACGACCTATCGCGGCCTGATCCTGCAAAAATATCCCGATCTGAACATCGACTTCGTGCATCACGCCGGCAATTCCTCCGGCGTCGTCGACGGCGCCGCTGCGATCCTTCTGGCTTCGCCCGCCTACGCCAAGGCGCATGGCCTCAAGCCGCGCGCCCGCGTGGTCGCGATGGCCAACATGGGGGACTCGCCGACCCTGATGCTGAACGCGCCGGTGCCGGCGACGAAGAAAGTGCTGGCCAAGGCCGGCCTTGCCATCGACGACATCGACCTGTTCGAGATCAACGAGGCTTTTGCGGTGGTGGCGGAGAAATATATCCGCGACCTCAAGCTCGACCGCGCCAAGGTCAACGTCAATGGCGGCTCGATTGCGCTCGGCCATCCCATCGGCGCCACCGGCTCGATCCTGATCGGCACCGTGCTCGACGAGCTCGAGCGGCGCGACCTCAAGCGTGGTCTCGTCACCATGTGCGCCGCCGGCGGCATGGCGCCCGCCATCATCATCGAGCGCGTCTAGCCGATCGCCCCTTACTTTGCCCCTGTTTTTGCGGGGCGTAAGACCGGCGACATGTGATCCGACCCTTATTTTTCAGGGTGAAACACGACCGGCCTTTCACAAAGAGGCCGGTCTTCGCTTGTCGAAAGCGGCGAATCAGTTCTAGCAAGATGTCGTGCGGGCCTTTGAAACAAGGCAAAATCCGCTGCTCAAGGCTCCTTCCGCACTGGAAGTGGCTAAAATGCAGGGTTTTTTGCCACAGAGGGCCAAAAAAGCCCGTAAAATCGCGACAAAACTGTGCAGAAGGCTATAGGCCTTCGCCGGTTGGTCTAATATGCAGCCGTCACGAATCAGAGGAGACACGATGGCAACCCAAATGTCCAAATCGCAGTTGATCGAAAAGATTGCGACCGCCACAGAGCTTTCCAAGCGCGACGTCAAGAACGTCATGGAGACGCTGACCGACGTCGGCCACAAGGAGCTCAAGAAGAACGGCCTGTTCCTGGTGCCGGGCTTCGCCAAGTTCGTGGTCATCAAGAAGCCCGCGACCAAGGCGCGCAAGGGCACCAACCCGTTCACGGGTGAAGAGATGATGTTCAAGGCCAAGCCGGCCCGGAAGATCGTCCGCGCCCGCCCGGTCAAGGCCGCCAAGGACGCCGTGTCCTAGGAACGCAAAGACCCCCTTGAAGGAGGGGGCCTTTTGTTTGGGGCAGCCGCGAGGGCTTGAGACGGAGGGCTCAACCCTTGCGGCGCTTCACCCGGACCGGGACCGGCTGAAGCCGCGGCTCAGGCGCCGCAAGCGCATCGCGAACCCGGTCGATCGCGCGATCGAGTAGCTGGCGCAGCCGCTGCGTCTTCCGCGATCTCTTCGCTTTTTCCAGCAGTTTCTTCATCGCATTCACTCCGCAGCTTCGACCTTGACCTCGGTCGGCTCGAGCGCCGCGGCGATGGCCTCGTCGACGCGCTCCAGCCAGATGAATTCAAGGTTGTCCCGCGCGCTCTTCGGGATGTCGTCATAGTCCCGCTTGTTGCGCGCCGGCAGCATCACCCGCTTCAATCCGGCGGCAGCCGCAGCCACCACCTTCTCCTTGATGCCGCCGACCGGCAGCACCAGGCCGCGCAGCGAGATCTCGCCGGTCATGGCGGTGTCGCTGCGCACGGTGCGGTTGGTGAGCAGGGACGTCAGCGCCGTGAACATCGCGACGCCCGCGCTGGGCCCGTCCTTCGGGGTTGCTCCCGCGGGCACGTGAACGTGGATGTCGCTCTTCTCGAACGCTTGCGGATCGATGCCGAGCTGCGAGGCACGGCTCTTCACCAGCGTCATCGCAGCCTGCACGCTCTCGCGCATGACGTCGCCGAGCTGACCGGTCAGGATCATGCCGCCCTTGCCGGGCACCTTTGATGCCTCGATGAACAGGATGTCGCCGCCGACCGGCGTCCAGGCAAGGCCGGTGGCCACGCCCGGAATGCTGGTGCGCTGGGCGATCTCGCCTTCGAAGCGCGGCTGGCCGAGCACGGTGGCGATGTCCTTCGGCGCGATCACGATCTTCGTGGCCGTGCCTTCGGCGACCTGCACCGCGGCATGGCGGAACAGCTTGCCGATCTCGCGCTCGAGGTTGCGCACGCCGGCCTCGCGGGTATAGCCCTTGACCACCAGCTTCAGCGCCTCCGGCTCGATCTCGGCCTGCTCGGCCGAGAGGCCATTGGCCTCGAGCTGCCGCCGCACCAGATAGCGCTGCGCGATCTCGAGCTTCTCGTCCTCGGTGTAGCCGGCGAGGCTGATCAGCTCCATGCGGTCCAGCAGCGGACCCGGGATCTGGTCCAGCATGTTGGCGGTCGCGATGAACACCACGCGCGACAGGTCGAAGGGCACGCCCAGGTAATTGTCCCGGAACGTCCCGTTCTGCTCGGGGTCGAGCACCTCCAGCATGGCGGCGGAAGGGTCGCCCTGCACGCCACGGCCCATCTTGTCGATCTCGTCCAGCATCATGACGCAGTTCCGGCTGCCTGCCTTCTTGATGGCCTGGATAATGTTGCCGGGCAACGCGCCGATATAGGTGCGCCGGTGACCCCGGATCTCCGCCTCGTCGTGTACGCCGCCCAGGCTGACGCGCACGAAGGGACGATTCATCGCCCGGGCGATGGACTGGCCGAGCGAAGTCTTGCCAACGCCGGGCGGACCGACGAAGCACAGGATCGGGGCCTTACCCTGCGGGGCGAGCTTGCGCACCGCCAGATATTCGATGATCCGGCTCTTGATCTTCTCCAGGCCGAAATGGTCGGCGTCCAGGATGCGGCGCGCCTCCTTGATGTCGATCGGCTTCTCCTCGGGCAGCGCCCAGGGCAGCTCGATCAGCCAGTCGAGATAGGTGCGGACCATGCCGGCTTCGCCGGCGGCTTCCGGCATGCGCTCGTAGCGGCGCAGCTCCTTCTTGGCGTGCGCCTCCGCCTCTGGGGGCATGTTGGCCTTGGCGATCGCCGCCGTCAGCTCGGTGACCTCCGCCGCCTTGCCGTCGCCTTCGCCGAGCTGGCGCTGGATGGTCGCCATCTGCTCGCGCAGGATCGCCTCGCGCTGCCGCTCGTCGAAGGAGGCCTTGGTCTGCTGGCCGATCTCCTTGCTGATGCGCAGAACCTCCAGCCGCTCGGCCAGGTGCTTCGACACCTTCTCCACGCGGAGAGCGAGGTCGATGGTCTCCAGCACCTCCTGCTTGTCCTGTGGCTTGATGTCCATGAACGAGGTCGCCAGATCCGCCAGCGCGCCGGGCGCGCTGGTGCCCTGGAACATCGCCGCCAGCTCGGGCGGCGCCTGTGGCAACAGCTCGATCGCCTCGATCGCCTGGCGCTGCAGGTTCAAAGCCCGCGCCTCGATCTCCGGCGAGGTCGTGGTCGGCTCGGGGATCTGCTGGATGCGCGCAGCCGGGAACGGCGTCCCCGGCAGGAAGTCGAGGATGCGCGCGCGCTGCACGCCCTGGCAGACGATGTGGTGGGTGCCGTCGGGCGCGGTGATGTAGCGCACGATGTTGGCGATGGTGGCGACCCTGTAGAGGTCGTCCGGCCCGGGCTCCTCGGTCTCGGGGCTGCGCTGCAGGACGATGCCGATCGGGCGCTGCTCGCGCAGCGCCTGCTGCGCGGCGGCGATGGACTTCGCCCTGCCGATCGTGATGGGCGCGATGGCGCCGGGAAACAGCACCATCTCGCGCACGGGGATGATGATCAGCGCGTCCTCGGGGATCTTCACGTCGTTATTGGTCTGTTCGTTGTTCATCTGTTCGTTGGCCATGATCGACCTCAGGATTTGGCGAGGCGCAGCGCGACGCAGCCGTCCATCACGAAGCGGCTGATGGCATAGCGGCCGAGGGGCAATGCAATGCGGCGCTCAAAACGCCCCTGCGGCAGCTCGAGCCGATGGATGCGGGCGTTGCGAAGCTCCGGCGGAAGGGTGCGCTGACCGGAGATGATGAGAGCGCCGTCATGGATGACCGTCTCGACATTGTCCGGATTGACGCCGGGAAGCGCCACCAGGATCAGGAGCTCGCGCTCGGTTTCGAGCACGTCGATCGGCGGCTCCCAGCAGGCTTCCTGGCGGCCGAACTGCTGGCGCAGCCGGTCGGCGCGGGTCAGCGAGTCCAGGGCTTCGGACAGCATCCAGTCGAGGGGATTTTTGGGTTGCATGATGCGGGCTCGGGGGTGGGAAAGCCTGCATATGGGGCTGGTTCCCGGGAAATCCAGTGCAGTGGCGCCGGTGTGCCATGCGCCGTCGTGCCATCGAACAAGAACGCGCCGAACGAGAAAACGCCGCGGCACGGGCCGCGGCGTTTCGTCATGGCTGGCGCGGGTCAGGCCGCGGCGCGGTACTCTTCTTCCGCTTCCAGGTTGATCACGGAGGTGGCGAGCTCCGTCAGGATGTGATCGGTCGCCTCTTCCTCGTCCAGCGTCTCCTGGAGCAGCCTTGCCGCGTCCTGCATGCCGAGCTCCTCGGCCCAGGTGCGGAGCGTGCCGTAGCGGGAGATCTCGTAATGCTCGACAGCCTGGGCGGCCGCGAGCAGTCCCGCATCGAGCGCCGGCGCGCCCTTGAACTCCTTCATGATCTCGGCGCCCTCGTCGGTAATGCCGTTGATGGCCTCGCAGGGCTTGCCGCGTGCGGGCTTGCCCAGCATCTTGAAGATCTGGTCCAGCCGCTTGACCTGGCCCTGGGTCTCGCGCAGGTGCTTGTTGAAGGCGGCGGTCAGCTCTTTCGACTGCGCTGCCTTCGCCATCTTGGGCAAGGTCTTGATGATCTTGTTCTCGGCGAAATAGATGTCCTTCAGCGTC
This sequence comes from Bradyrhizobium sp. GW821-FHT13H06, assembly GCF_058803975.1. Taxonomy (NCBI): domain Bacteria; kingdom Pseudomonadati; phylum Pseudomonadota; class Alphaproteobacteria; order Hyphomicrobiales; family Nitrobacteraceae; genus Bradyrhizobium; species Bradyrhizobium sp. GW821-FHT13H06. Next base: position 337,152 of record NZ_JBXAPN010000008.1, read on the forward strand.
TCCAGAAACAGGTCGCTGAGCATCTTCGGGGCCTGACGCGGTCGCCGCGCCGCTGTCTTCCTGGTCGCGCGCTTCTTTGCTCGTTTAGCCATACGTCCTCCTCTTGAGGTGACACGGGAAGGCGTCGCCTTCCTCGATCCTCGGGCGATCAAAACCCTCGGAGAACGAAAGTTCCAAACTGCAACCCGCGTTCGCGGATCGCTCAGGTCGGGCGCTTGTACGGGTCTTCCTGGCGCTGCCGCTCTTCCGTCGCGCGATCGAGGCGTGCCCGCTCGCTGCGGCGCAGGTGGCCGGCCTTCATCACCCCGTAAACGAGGGCCCCGCCGAGCACGAACGCGCCGATGAACCAGAGCCAAAGCATCTGAGCCGAGGCGTGGCCCAAGAGCATGCCAACTCCGCTGTCACTCATGATGGTCTCCACCGATCTCCGTTGCGGTCATGCTGAGCTAAGTCGGCTGTCGAAACCTCGTTCCATGCGCCTGCGGCGTCGGACCAGATCTGCAAGCGGTGGCCGGACCGGCGCACCCTCGGGCTCGCTGCCCCGGAGCGGTGAAGTCACCGGCTTCGGCAGAAGTCCGCTGCCATTTCGTCACGTCGCCGAGACGGAGAGGATCCGGGACTCTTTCGCTTGCGCTGCCATATTGCTTTGACGTACTTCCGGTCTAACAAGCCCTTCGTCAGGAAATCGCAATGTCGATGAGAGCGGACGAACTCGCCAAGAGACAGGCCATTATCGACGCCTGCCGGCGCATGAACGCGCTCGGCATCAACCAGGGCACCTCGGGCAATATCAGTGTCCGGCATGTGGACGGGCTCCTGGTCACGCCGACCAGCGTGCCCTATGACGCCATGTCGCCGGACCAGATCGTCTTCATGGCCATGGACGGCACACACGCGCCCGAGCAGAAACCGTCCAGCGAGTGGCGCTTCCATCGCGACATCCTGAAGTCGCGGCCCGACGTCAATGCCGTGGTGCACGCCCATCCGACCTATTGCACCATCCTGGCGATCATGGGCATGGAGATCCCGCCCGTGCACTACATGATCGCGGCGGCCGGCGGCGACACCATCCGCTGCGCGCCCTATGCGACGTTCGGAACGGCGGAGCTGTCCGAACATGCGGTGCGGGCGCTGGAGGGCCGGCTTGCCTGCCTGCTCGACCACCACGGCATGATCGCGATCGGCAAGACGCTGGACAAGGCGATGTGGCTCGCCGTCGAGGTCGAGACGCTGGCGCGGCAATATCACGGCTGCCTCCAGATCGGACGGCCGCCGCTGCTCTCCGGCGACGAGATCGAGCGGGTCCGCCAGCGCATGGCCGGCTACGGACTGGCGGAAGGGTAGGGCGGGCAGAAGGTGTTCGTGCGGATCAGGCATCTCGTCGATCGCAAGGGGACGAACCGCACCATGGTTCGGCTGCGCGCCCTGCTGCGCAGCAACGAGTTCTACCTGATCCCGCTTGCGCTCGTGATCGGCACGCTCGCGGGCTCGGTCGTGACGTTGATGGCCCAGATTGCCCAGCTCGCGCATGTGGTAATCTACGGCATTCCCATTGATGTTCACCTGTCGGCTCACGAGCGCGTCAGCCCGTGGGCGGCGCTGATCGCACCTGCGCTCGGAGGGCTCTCGCTCGGCATCATGGAATGGTCGCGGCGGCGCATGAAGATCTCGAACGCGGTGGACCCGATCGAGGCCAATGCGCTACGTGGCGGCAATCTGTCGATGCGCGACAGCGTGGTGGTGTCGAGCCAGACGCTGATCTCCAACGGCTGCGGCGCCTCGGTCGGCCTCGAGGCCGGCTATACCCAGATCGGTTCGGGAATCGCTTCGCTGCTCGGCAAGTTCTTCAATCTTCGCCGCAACGATCTGCGTCTGATGGTCGGTTGCGGCGCGGCGGCCGCGATCGCGGCGGCGTTCGGCGCGCCGATCACCGGCGCCTTCTACGCCTGCGAGCTGATCGTCGGCGTCTATTCGGTCGGCAGCGCCGCGCCGATCCTGGCGGCCTCGCTGGCGGGCGCCCTGACCGCGCAATGGCTGGGCGGTGCACCCTATTCGCTGGAGATCCCCAAGGTCAGCGCCGTCGGCGTCGAGCAGTACCTGGCACTGATCGGGCTCGCCCTCATCACCAGCGGCGTCGGCATCGCCGTGATGCGCTCCTCGCCGATGTTCGAGCGCCTGTTCGCCTGGATGCCGGTCTGGCTGCGTCCGGTGATCGGCGGCCTCATCGTCGGCGGTTTCGCGATCATCACGCCGCAGGTGCTGGCAGCCGGCCACGGTGCCATGGTGCTCGATCTCTTTCACGAGATGACGATCGGCCTGATCGCGCTGGTCATCGCCTTGAAGGTGACGGCCTGCCTGATCTCGCTCGCCTCGGGTTTCCGCGGCGGCCTGTTCTTCGCCTCGTTGTTCGTCGGCAGCCTGATCGGAAAGTTCTTTGCCGCGGTGCTGCTCCTGATCAGCCCGAACTTCGCGATCGATCCGCTGGTGGCGATGCTGACGGGCATGGCGACGCTCGGTGTCGCCATCGTCGGCGGCCCCCTGACGATGTCGTTCCTCGTGCTCGAGATGACCCGCAATGTCGACGTCACCGCCGTAGTGCTCGCCGGCTGCATCGTCACCTCGATCTGCGTCCGCTTCATGTTCGGGCACTCCTTCTCGACCTGGCGGCTGCATCTGCGCGGCGAGACCATCCGCAGCGCCAACGACGTCGGCTGGCTGCGCAACCTCACGGTCGAACGGCTGATGCGCTCCGACGTCGGCAAGGTGCCGTCGACCACGACGATCGCCGCGGTCCGCCGCGAGTTCGCGCTGGGCTCGCGGCCCGGAATCGTGATCGTCAACAATGCGGACGAATATGTCGGGCTGGTCATGCTGCCCGATCTGTTCTCCAATGATCTCGACAGCATCGCCGACGACATCCAGGTGATCGAGCTCGCCCGCCTGATCGACATCGTGCTGATCCCGGAAATGAACGTGAAATCGGCGATGGCGGTGTTCGACGAGGCCGAGGCCGAGATGCTGGCGGTGGTCGATTCCACCGACAGCCGCAAGGTGGTCGGCTTCCTCACTGAGAGCTTCGCCCGCCGCCGCTATGTCGAGGAGATCGACAAGGCGACGAGGGGCGTGCTTGGGGCGCTCTCGTAAGGGTCGGCTATCGGCCGGGTGGCGCTGCGACGAGGCAGGCCACGATCCGGCGGACCAGTGGCAGGACCATGAGCAGCGTCGGAAACGCGACGAGCCAGGACAGCGCCCAGGCGCCTGGCCAGGTCGCCAGGAACGCCGGTGTTGCGCCGAGGCTTCGTAGCGTCGATATGACCGATACCACCGCGGTCATGAGGATGGACAGCACGAATGGCATGACGATCGGCGCATAGCGCGCCGGCAGTTTGCGAACCGCAATCATCTGACTTCTTTCGAGGAAAAGGACGCGTCGATCACGTTGAACCCTTGAATGGCATCGATCCCGACGGCGTCGGTTGATGCGTTGGTTCACGTGAAACGCTTACGGCGACCGAGAAACGGCGCGGCTGTTCATTAACCGCTCAGGTTGGATGGTTCAAGCTGGACCTGATCGTTCGGTTTACAATCGTTCAAAGCGTGGCAGATCGCCGCGATCATGAAACTATTTCAATGGTTTGCGCGTTGTAGGAGGTTTGCTTATGTCTTTTTGGCGAGAACAGAGGAAGGTCGAAATGAGTATTGGACCGATGATTTGCGCAGCCGGCCGCAACACGGTCGTGGCTGCGTTCGCAAGCCTCGCCCTGATTGCGGCCTCCGCATCACCGTCCACGGCCGCCTCGGCCGGGACACCGGCCGCCAAGGCGGCCGTCGCCGGCCAGGCCGCGTCCGACGTCACCGATTTCAGCGCGGCCCGGCGTCGCCATTACCACCGAGGCGGGTCGAACGCCGCAGGTCTCGCCTTCATGGGCATGGCGGCAGGTCTGATCGGAGGCGCGATCGCCGAGAGCCGCCGCCGCGAGTACTACGAGAACCGCTATTATTATGGCCCGCGTCCTTACTATGGCGGCCCGGGCTATTACGGCGGTCCGGGTTACTACGGCGGCGGTCCCAATTATTACGGTCCGGGCTATGGTTACGCGCCGTATTGAGCGGGCCAGCTAACGGATTGAGTTGCCCAGAAGAGGGCGGCGCTTCGTGCCGCCCTCTTTGATGTATCGGTACGTTGTAGCCCGGGTGAGCGCAGCGATACCCGGGAAGTCACGCGCAGAGAGATCCCAGATGTCGCTTCGCTCGTCCGGGCAACGGGACCGGGCTGTGTCGCCGTCTGTCAATCCGGCGCCGTGAAAATATTCCACTTTACCGAAATTCGGATTTATCGTATGTGTCGCCCATCCCGGCTCATCCTTGAGGGGCGATCAT
>NZ_JBXAPN010000009.1:0-311296 GCF_058803975.1 Bradyrhizobium sp. GW821-FHT13H06
AATGAGCTGCGAGGATGCGAAGCCGTGTCTGCGATACAACATGCGTGTTGGAAGAGCGGCACCGCCGCCTCATTCTCGAAAGCAATCCAGAATCCCTCCGCGGTGACAGCCCGGATTGCTTCGCTGCGCTCGCAATGACGACGTCGACAGAGCCTGCGCCATACTCAGCTGTCTTGCCCCGGACGCGGCGCAACGTCGCTTCGACGGTGCGCTGCAGAGCCGGGGCCCATGCTGCGGCATCGGGCCGTGTGGCCCCTGGGGCGCGGCCAATTATTCGGCAATTCCGCCGGCGGCGCCGGTGGACTTGCCCGCCACAATCCGGTTCAATGAACCGGTTGAGGTTTCAGGCGACAAGGGTGTCGAGACGTCTTCTGGTCCCGGCGCTGCCGGGCTTCACCCCACCCCACTTGCGTGAAACTGTCGGGAATGCTCTTTGCTTGAGCGTTATCCGTGGGGCCACCGGCCCCGATCCAGAGAGATGAGATGAGCAAACTCGTTATCAGCGCCGGCGATTTCACCTTCGATGCCCGCTTCGAAGAGCAATTGGCGCCCAAGACCGTCGCAGCGTTCCGCAAGGCACTGCCGTTCGAAAGCCACATCATCCATGTGCGCTGGAGCGGTGAGGGCGTATGGATGCCGCTCGGCGACCTCGATTTCGGCGTCGGCTACGAGAACCACACCAGCTATCCCGCGCCCGGCCAGATCATCCTTTACCCGGGCGGCATCAGCGAGACCGAGATCCTGCTCGCCTATGGCGGCGTGCATTTCGCGAGCAAGATGGGCCAGCTCGCCGGCAACCATTTCATCACGCTGACCTCGGGCCTGGAGAATCTGGCGACACTGGGCAAGAGCGTGCTGTGGAAGGGCGCCCTGCCGATCCGCTTCGAGGAAGTCTGAGTGACTGACACGAGCTACCCTCGCGATCTCCGCGGTTACGGCCGCAATCCGCCGCATCCGCAATGGCCCGACAACGCGCGGATCGCGGTGCAGTTCGTCGTCAATTTCGAGGAGGGCGGCGAGAACAACATCCTGCACGGCGACCCCGCCTCGGAGGCGTTTCTGTCGGACGTGCTCGGCGCGCAGCCCTGGCCGGGCCAGCGCCACGCCAATATCGAATCGATGTTCGAATACGGCTCGCGCGCCGGCTTCTGGCGGCTGTGGCGGATGTTCACCGCGCGCAACTGGCCGACCACCGTGTTCGGCGTCGCCACTGCGCTCAAGCGCAATCCCGAGATCGTCGCGGCGATGAAGGAGGCCGGCTGGGACATCGCGAGCCACAGCCTGAAATGGATCGAGCACAAGGACATGACCGAGGCGCGGGAGCGCGCCGAGATCGCGGAAGCGATCCGCGTCCACATCGAGGCGACCGGCTCGCGTCCGCTCGGCTGGTACACCGGGCGCTCCTCCATCAACACCAACCGCCTGCTGATGGAGGAGGGCGGCTTCCTCTATCTCTGCGACTCCTATGCCGACGATCTGCCCTATTGGGTGAAGGGTCCGGGAGGCAAGCAGCTCATCATTCCCTATACGTTGGACGCCAACGACATGCGCTTCATCAACCCACAAGGGTTCGCGGAAGGCGAGCAGTTCTTCACCTATCTGAAGGACGCCTTCGACGTGCTCTACGCCGAGGGCGAGACCGCGCCGAAGATGATGTCGGTCGGCTTGCATTGCCGCCTTGCCGGCCGGCCCGGCCGCGCGGCGGGGCTGATGCGCTTCCTCGACTATGTCGGCAAGCATGAGCGCGTCTGGGTGCCGACGCGGTTGCAGATTGCGCAGCATTGGCACGACAAGCACGCTCATCTCGCCGCCGACGCATTCGAGATCGGGTGAGAGGACCATGTCGCAGATCCCGCTCACCGACCTCAACGCCGCAAGCAGGGCCGACTTCGTCGCCGCGCTCACCAATGTCGTCGAATATTCGCCATGGATTGCCGAGCAGCTCGCGGCAAAGCGGCCGTTTGCCGGCATCAATCAGCTGCACGCCGCGCTGATGGCCGCGATCCAGAGCGCCGAGCCTGATGTTCAGTTGGCGCTGATCCGGGCGCATCCCGATCTCGCCGACAAGACGCAACGCGCCGCCGGTCTCACCGCGGAATCGACCGACGAGCAGAACAGCGCCGGGCTCGACCGGCTATCGGAGGCCGAATATGCGGCGTTCGAGCGTGCCAACAACGCCTACCGCGACAAGTTCGGCTTTCCCTATATCGTCTGCGTGCGCAGACACACCAGGGATTCCGTGCTGCGCGACTTCGAGACGCGACTGCTCAATATCGCCAAGACCGAGACGCGACGTGCGATCGAGGAAATTGGCCGCATCTCCGCGCTGCGGCTGGATCAGCTCATCATTGCCGATGACAGGCTGAAGGTGCACGGCCGGCTCTCGACCCATGTGCTGGACAATCACATTGGCAGGCCTGCGCCGGGCGTCCCGATCGAGCTCGTGGAGCTCGCGAGCCTTGGCGAGAGCCGCGTCATCGCGCGCGCGGTGACCAATGCCGACGGGCGCACCGACCAGCCGCTGATCGGCGGTCGCCCGCTGCCGATCGGCCGCTACGAGCTCAGATTCCGCGTTGCCCAATACTACGCGGAGCGCAATGTGCCGCTGTCCGATCCGCCGTTTCTCGACGAGATCCCGCTGCGCTTTGCGATCAGCGAGCCGGAAAGCCATTACCACGTGCCGCTGCTGGTCACGCCCTGGAGCTATTCGACCTATCGCGGCAGCTAAAGCACGTAGGTCGGGCTGGTTCACCTCTCCCCGACGGGGAGAGGTCGGATTGCGCAGCAATCCGGGTGACGGGCTGCGGCGCTCGGTGAGACCTAAACCCCTCACCCGGATCGCATCTTCGATGCGCTCCGACCTCTCCCTACGGGAGAGGTGAAACCCACTCTAGTCGCCAAACTTGTCGTGCAGCGCCGGAAACAGCCGATCCGGTTTGAAGGGCGGTGCGGTGAAGCGAATGCCGGTGGCATCCGCAATTGCGTTGCCGAGTGCAGCGGCGACCGGATTGTACGGGCTCTCGCTCATCGACTTTGCGCCGAGCGGTCCGATCGTGTCGGACGTCTCGGCGAAGTGCACCTCCGTGCGCGGAACATCGGCGAAGGAGGGCAGGTGGTAGTCGCGAAATTTCGGGTTGATGACGCGGCCGTTCGCATCGATCACCATCTCCTCGTAGAGCGCAGCGCCGAGCGCCTGCGCCACGCCGCCTTCGACCTGACCGCGGCATTGCGTGGGATTGGCGACGACGCCCGCGTCCGCGGCGTGCACGCTCCTGAGAATCCTGAGCTCGCCGGTGCCCTTGTTCACGGCGACACGAAAACCCTGCACGTTGAAGCCGACCGAACGCGGCGTGCCGGTGGAATTGCCGCTGCCTGTGAACGGACGTCCGCGGTCGTGCGCGAGCTTTGCAAGTTCCGTATAGGGCATGCGCCGTACGCCGCTGACGACGGCGTCCCCATCGAGCACGCAGGTTTTCACGTCGCACAGCCACGCGCCGGCGGCCGCCGCCTTCAGCTCGGTCGCAAGCTGCACGGCCGCCGCATGCGTCGCCTTGCCCGCAACGAAGGTGCCGGCGCTGCCATAGGCGCCGGTGTCGTGGCCGCCATGGGCCGTATCGGACTGGCGCAGGCGGATTCTCCCGACCGTGGTCGCCAGCGTGGTCGCGGCGATCTGGAGGTGCACGGTGCTGGTGCCGTTGCCGAACTCGGCTGTGCCGACGGTGAGGTCGAAGCCGCCGTCGTCGTTGAGCGCGATCGTCGCGTCGGCGATGTGGCCGGCCGGTGGTACCGTATCGATCATGGCCAGCGCGATGCCGTCGCCGATCAGCCATTCCGGCGACAGGTCCGGCTGCGGGCCATCTGCCTGCATCGCGCGCTCGACGAGGTCGAGGCACTGGTCGAGCCCATAGGAGCCGTAGAGCACATCGTGATATTCGGACGGCGGCGGCGACAGCATGGGATCGCCGGGCTTGACGATATTACGCCGGCGCATCTCGTACGGACTGATGCCGAGTTGGCTGGCCAGCTCGTCGATGGCAGCCTCCACCGCGATCAGGGTCTGCGGCAGGCCATAGCCGCGAAACGCGCCCGCCGGCACGGTGTTGGTATAGACGGCGCCGCCGTCCACCCGCTTGTTCGGGCAATTGTAGACGCTGATGGACTCGCCCAGAGCGTGGAACATCACGGGGCCGGCATGATTGCCGTAGGCGCCGGTGTTGGAGAGCACGTCGAGCTGGAGCGCGGTGAGCTTGCCGTCGGCATCGGCGCCCGCCTTGATGTGGACCCGCATCGGATGCCGCGTCGAGGTCGCGATGAACTGCTCCTCGCGGGTGAGCTCCAGTTTCACGGGCCGCCCGGTCCTCAGCGCAGCAAGCGCCAGGATGTCCTCGACGAACATCTCCTGCTTGCCGCCGAAGCCGCCGCCGACGCGCTCGCAGAATACGCGGACCTTGTCCATGGGAAGCTGGAAGATGTCCGACAGCGCGCGCCGGGTCAGGAACGGGACCTGCGTCGAGGTGCGGACATTGAGCACGCTTGCGTCATCGAGCCAGGCGAGGCCGCCATGCGTCTCCAGTGCCGCATGCTGCACACGGTGACTGTGGAACGTGGCCTCATAGGTCACGGTGGACGTAGCGAGCGCCGCCGCGACGTCGCCGAACTCGCCGTGCGTTTCCGCGACGAGATTGCGCTGCGCGTCCGCGACGCGGTTCGCAATGGTGCGGTCAGGATGAATGATGGGCGCGCCCGGCGCCATCGCCTGCTCCGGATCGATCAGCGCGGGCAGAATCTCGTAGCTGACTTTCAGTCTGCGGCATGCCTCCTCGGCGGCGGCTTCGGTCTCGGCGACGACGGCGGCAACCTTTTGGCCGATGAAACGCACGACCTTGTCGAGGATTCGGGTGTCCTCGGGGTCCATCCAGTCCTTCTCGTGCCGCGCCGTCGACATCAGCACGGATGGCGCATCCTCATGCGTCAGCACCGCATGCACGCCGGCTACGCGAAGGGCTTCCGACCTGTCGATCGCGACGATCCTGGCGTGAGCGTGCGGCGAACGCAGCAGCTTGATGTGCAGCAGCCCGTCGATGGCGGTATCGAAGGTGTAGCGCGCCTTGCCGCGCACGATGTCTGGACCCGCCGGCGCCGGCAGGCTACGGCCGAACGCGGCGCCGGCCTCGACGCTCGCCTCGACATTGGTCTTGCCGAGGATCGCATCCTCGATCGAACGATAACCGGTGCAGCGGCAGATGTTGCCCTTCAGCGCTGCGCCGAGATCGGTCCGCTGGGCCTGGTTCAGCGAGGCACAGGTCAGGATCATGCCGGCGGTGCAGAAGCCGCATTGAAAGCCCTGCGCATCGAGGAAGGCCTGCTGCATCGGATGCGTGCCGTCATCTCCGCCAAGACCTTCGATCGTGGTGACGGCGTGCCCCTCGGCACGGAACGCCGGGATCAGGCAGCTGTGCACCGGCTCCCCGTCGAGCAGCACGGTGCAGGCGCCGCAATCGCCGGCATCGCAGCCCTTTTTGACGCCGAAATGGCCGAGCTCGCGCAGGAACGTGCGCAGGCACTGGCCGGCGCGAGGCTCCTGAGAAAATGCCTTGCCGTTGACCTCGAAGCTCATGGCCGCGTTGCTCCCAGGAGTTCACCGCGAATTTCCTCGGCGAGCCGCAGCGTCATCTGCTTGCGCCAGAGCGGCTTGCCGTGGATGTCGGTGTTGTACAACTCCTCGGTGACGCCTTCCGAGACGGCGGCGCGGAGCGTAGCGGCGTCCGGCGCCTTGGCAAACGAGAGCTGGACCGGCCGCACCGTCGATGCGGTGATCGTCAATGTCAGTTTGCCATCCGGATCGAGGCTGCCGATCAGAAGCGCTGCAGAGCGGCCGACGGGGGCCAGCGAAATCTGGCGAAAGGCCGCGCGGCGGCGCAACGCCGCAATCGGGATATCGATCTGGCGCAGCAGGTCGCCGGGCATGAGACGGTTGCTCTGGTTGCCGGTGACGAAATCGACGACGGGAATGTTCTGCTCGCCGCCGCCGGCCTTCCAGATGGTGCAGACGCCGTCGAGCGCCGATGTGAGCGAGATCATCGGCCCCGCCGGCAGCGACATGCAGACATTGCCGCCGACCGTGGCTGTCTTCCAGATCTTGAAGGAGGCGAGGAAGGCCCGGCAACACTGGCCGATCAATGGCGCTGCGAGCCAGTCGGGCGGGCAGGATAGTCCGTCCAGCTGTGCAACCGTGCAGGTGGCGGCAATGGAGAGATGGCTGTCCGTGATCGTCAGCGCCGGCCATCTCAGATCGGTGAGATCGATCAGTCGCCTCAGGTGGACCTGCGGCTCCGAGTACAACCAGGTGCCGCCTGCAAGCCAGGCATCACCCGTCGTCCAGGCAGGCAGTTGCGCGCGCGTTTGCGGGTGGGCCACCGTCGTGATGGTATTCAAATCCATGGCTGCGCCAGCGCTTCCGCCCGGGTGAATCGTGCAGACGAGTCTTGCAAGACCAGAGCCAAGCCGCAACAAACAAGTCGTAGCGATATCGTGTTTCGGGCTGGCGTTCCCCTTGCAGGCTGGTCGTCATTCGGTGTGTGGAGAAGCAGGATCATGAGCGATGCGAAGCCCATCTGGATCAGGGATCCCCTCGCCATCCTTGCCGATGGTGCCGAACGCGGCATCGTGGCGAAGGACGGCCTGATCGTCGAGCTGGTGCCGGCCGGCGGTGCGCCTGCAACCGCGGATGTCGCAGTGTTCGATGCGGGCGAGCATGTCGTGCTGCCGGGCCTGATCAATACCCATCATCATTTCTACCAGACGCTGACGCGGGCGCTGCCGGCTGCAATGGACCGGGAGCTGTTTCCCTGGCTGCAGGCGCTCTATCCGGTCTGGGCGAGGCTGACGCCTGAGGCGCTCGAGCTCGGCGTCACGGTGGCGATGTCGGAGCTGCTGCTCTCCGGCTGCACCACCACGACCGATCACCACTATGTTTTCCCGGCAGGGCTCGAGGACGCCGTCGATATCGAGGTGGCGGTGGCACAGCGACTGGGTGTGCGGGTGCTGCTGACCCGGGGCTCGATGAACCTGTCGCAGCGCGACGGCGGCCTGCCACCTGACAGCGTCGTGCAGGACGAGGATACGATCCTCGCGGACAGCGCGCGCGTGGTCGCAAAGCATCACCAGCGCGGTGCGGATGCGATGGTGCAGATCGCGCTCGCACCGTGTTCGCCGTTCTCGGTGACGACCTCGCTGATGCGCGCGACCGCCGATCTCGCCGACAAGCTCGACGTGCGCCTGCACACCCACCTCGCCGAGACCGAGGACGAGAACAAATTCTGTCAGCAGATGTATGGCTGCCGCCCGCTCGACTATCTCGAGCAATGCGGCTGGCTCAATGCGCGAACCTGGCTCGCCCATGGCATCTTTTTCAACGACGACGAGATCAAGCGCCTCGGCAAGGCGAAGACGACCATCAGCCATTGCGCCTGCAGCAACCAGCTGCTGGCGTCCGGCTGCTGTCCCGTCTGCGAGATGGAGGAGGCCGGCGTCGGGATCGGGATCGGCGTCGACGGCTCGGCGTCGAACGACGGCTCAAACCTGATGCAGGAGGTACGCGCCGCTTTCCTGCTGCAACGGGCCCGCTACGGGGTGACGAAAGTCAGTCACAAGGACGCGCTGCGCTGGGTCACCAAGGGCTCGGCGGCCTGTATCGGGCGGCCGGAACTCGGCGCGATCGCCGTCGGCAAGGCAGCCGATCTCGCGCTGTTCAGGCTCGACGAGCTGCGCTTCTCCGGTCACGGCGATCCGCTGGCTGCCCTGGTGCTGTGCGGGGCGCATCGGGCCGACCGGGTGATGGTGGCCGGAAAATGGACGGTGATCGACGGCGCGATTCCGGGCCTGGATGTGGCAGACCTCATCCGCCGCCACAGTTCCGCAGCACGGGCCATGCGGGCGGGATAGGCCAGGCAAGATGGAAAGAGGGGGCAGCCACAAGTGCCGGGTGCTTCTGGCCACCCCCTCCGAACCTCCTCCGGGAGGAGCAGGTGAATTGGGGAATGCAAGAAGCGTGCTACTTGCCCGGCAGCTTGTCGTCGATGCCTTTCACGTAGAAATTCATGCCAAGGATCTGGCCGTCGTCGAGGTGATCGCCGCCCTTGCACTCGACCGGCTTGCCGTCCTGCCCAACGATCGGGCATTTGAACGGATGCAGCTTGCCCGCAGTGATCGCGGCCTGGGCATCCTCGGCCATCTTTTTCACATCGTCCGGCATGTTGGTGTAGGGCGCCATCGCGAACATGTGGCTGTCGAGGCCGCCCCAGGTGTTTTCGGACTTCCAGGTGCCGGCGAGCTCGGCCTTGACGCGCTCGATGTAGTAGGGGCCCCAGGTGTCCAGGATCGAGGTGAGCTGGGTCTTGGGCCCGAACTTGATCATCTCGGAATCCTGGCCGAAGGCGAGCTTGCCGCGTTCGCTGGCAATCTGCATGGCGGCGGGCGAATCCGTGTGCTGCATGATGACGTCGGCGCCCTGGTCGATCAGTGCCTTGGCGGCGTCGGCTTCCTTGCCGGGGTCGAACCAGGTGTTGGCCCAGATGATCTTGACCTTGATGTTCGGGTTGATGGTCTGCGCCGCCAGCATCGTCGCGTTGATGCCGGAGACGACCTCCGGAATCGGGAACGAGCCGATGTAGCCGAGCACGCCTGACTTCGACATCTTGGCTGCGATCAGGCCTTGAATGTAGCGGCCCTGATACCATTTCGCCGAATAGGTCGACATGTTCGGGTTGTGCTTGTAACCGGTGGCGTGCTCGAAATGCACGTTCGGGTATTTCTTGGCGACCTTCAGCGTCGAGTCCATGTAGCCGAAGGACGTCGTGAAGATCAGCTTGTTGCCGGCGCGGACCAGCTGCTCGATCGAGCGCTCGGCGTCGGGGCCTTCGGGCACGTTCTCGAGGTAGGTGGTCTCGATCTTGTCGCCCAGTTCCTTCACCAGCGCCTGACGACCGAGGTCGTGCTGATAGGTCCAGCCGAGGTCTCCGATCGGACCCACATAGACGAAGCCGACCTTCAGCTTGTCGGCGGCGGAGGCTGCACTGACGTTCCCGGCAAGCAAAAGCCCGGCAGTCAGCGCAAGAAGTGATTTCCACATCATCGATCTCCAAACGTCGGGGGAAAGCCATGATCGGCAACATGCGCGCCCCATCGCGCATGCCGCGGAAGCGAGAATTCAGCGGTCAGGCACGAACACGGTGCCGAGCGCCGCTGGCGCTGTCGAGCCGCCGGTCCGCGCGCGGGAGAGCAGGACGAGCACGATGATGGTCGCGAGATAAGGCAGTGCCGACATGAATTGCGAGGGAATGCCGACGCCCCAGCCTTGCGCGTGCAGTTGCAGGATCGTCACCGCGCCGAACAGATAGGCGCCGGCCACGAGCAGGCCTGGCCGCCAGGACGAGAACACCACCAGCGCCAGCGCGATCCAGCCGCGGCCGGCGGTCATGCCTGGAACGAAGAACGGCGTATAGGCGAGCGGCAGATAAGCGCCGGCAAGGCCTGCGCAGGCACCGCCGAACATCACGGCGAAGGTGCGGATGCGCAGCACGGGATAGCCGAGCGCATGTGCGGAGACATGATTGTCGCCGCAGGCGCGCAGGATCAAGCCCGCCCGCGTGCAGTACAGGAACCACCAGACGCCGACGATCAGTGCGACCGAGAAATAGACGAAGCCGTCCTCGCCGAACAGCACGCGGCCGATCAGCGGAATGTCCGTCAGGACGGGAATATAGAGGTGCATTGCCGGCGTGATGCGCTCGCCCACGAAGCCGGCGCCGATCAGGCCGGAGAGCCCGACGCCGAGGATGGTCAGCGCGAGCCCGGTCGCAACCTGGTTGACGGCAAGCCCGAGTGCCATCAGCGCGAAGACGAGCGACATCAGCGTGCCCGCGATGATCCCGCACAGCGCGCCGATGAAGATTGATCCGGTCAGCCAGGCGCCGGCAAAGCCGCAGGCCGCGCCGACGATCATCATGCCCTCGACGCCGAGATTGAGCACGCCGGAGCGCTCGGTGACGAGCTCGCCGGTCGCCGCGATCAGCAGCGGCGTCGACGCGGCGAGCACCGCTAGGATGATGGCTTCAACCAGCTCCACGAGTCACCTGTCGGTTCGGGAAGACCAGCTTGAAGCGGTAGAGGATGAGGGAATCGCAGGCGAGCACGTAGAACAGCAGAATGCCCTGAAAGACCTTGGTGACGTCCAACGGGATCTTCATCGCGATCTGCGCCTGCTCGCCGCCGATAAAGGTCAATGCCAGGAAAAGGCCTGCAATGAGTATTCCAACTGGATTCAGGCGGCCGAGGAAGGCCACGATGATCGCGGTAAAGCCGTAACCAGGCGAGATGCCCGGCTGGAGATGCCCGACCGGACCTGCAACCTCGATGATTCCGGCGAGGCCCGCCAGCGCGCCTGATACCGCGAAGGTCAGGATGATCAGCTGATTGGCATTGAAGCCGCCGAACCGCGCCGCACGGGGCGCAGCTCCAACCACGCGGATCTCAAAGCCTTTGATGGTGCGCCCGAGCAGGATCGCCGCTGCTGCGACGACGAGCAAGGCGATGATCGAGCCGAGATGCAGCCGGCCGCCTTCGATCAGCAGGGGGACTGTCGCCACCGGATCGAATTCCGCCGTGGTCGGAAAATTGAAGCCCTGTGGGTCGCGCCATGGCCCGCGCACGAGATAGTCGAGGAAGAGGTCGGCGACATAAACCAGCATCAGGCTGGTCAGGATCTCGCTGGCGCCGAACTTGACTTTGCAGATCGCCGGGATCAGCGCATAGAGCGCGCCCGCTGCGGCGGCGAGGACGAGCATGGCCGGCAGCACCCAGGCGCCGGCGTCGGTGCCTTGCGTCTTCACCGCAACCCAGCTTCCGGCGACTGCGCCGATCAGGAATTGTCCCTCGGCGCCGATGTTCCAGGCATTGGCGAGATAGCAGAGCGACAGCCCGATCGCGATCATCACCAGTGGCGTTGCCTTCACCGCGATCTCCTGGAGCGAATAGCCGTCGGTCAAGGGTGCAATGAAATAGGCGTGCAGGGCGAGCAGCGGATTCTTGCCCAGTATCGCGAACAGGATGACCATGGTCAGGATCGTGAGGCCAATCGCGATCAGTGGGGACACCAGCGCGATCGTGCCGGAGCGCTCGGCGCGCTTCTCAAGCACCAGCTGCATCTTCGACCTCCTTCGGCTCCAGGCTGCTGCCGCCCATCAGGAGGCCGAGCTTTTCGCGGCTCGCTTCGCTTGCTGCGAGCGGAGGCGAAAGCTTGCCGTGGAACATCACGGCGATGCGGTCGGCGATCTCCGCGAGCTCGTCGAGATCCTGGCTGGTCACGAGGACGGCGGCGCCTGCGGCTGCGAGATCGAGCAGCGCCTGCCGGATGACGGCGGCGGCGCCGGCGTCGACGCCCCAGGTCGGCTGGCTCACCACCAGCACCGCGGGGGAGCGCAGGATCTCGCGTCCCACGATGAACTTCTGCAGATTGCCGCCGGAGAGGCTCGCGGCTTCGGGATCGCGTTTGGCCTTGCGGACGTCGAATGTCTCGGTCGCACGGTCGACCACTTTCAGCGTGGCAGCGGTATCGATGAAGCCACGACGGACCATGCCGCTGGCGGCATGGCCGGTGAGCAGCGCGTTCTCCGACAGCTTCATGCGCGGCGCGGTGCCGTGGCCGAGCCGCTCCTCGGGTACGAAAGCGGCGCCCAGCTTGCGCCGCTGGGTGATCGAGAGACGGCCGGCGGCGATGCCTTCGATCACCACCGTGCTAGGGTCCTTCGAGAGGCGCTCGCCGGAGAGCGCGGCGAACAGTTCGTCCTGGCCGTTGCCGGCGACGCCGGCGATGCCGAGGATCTCGCCGCCCTTCAGCTCGAACGAGATGTGCTCAAGCCGCACACCATGCGCGTCTGCAGGGGCCAGCGAGAGATCGTCGACGACGAGCCGCGGCACGGTGGTCTTGCGGCCGGATGAGGCCCTCACTTCCTTGATCTCTCCGCCGACCATCATCCGTGCGAGCGAAGCCGCGGTCTCGAGCCGCGGGTTGCAGGTCTCGACCTTCCTGCCGCCGCGCAGGATCGTCGCGGTGTCACAGAGGCGCTTCACCTCCTCCAGCTTGTGGCTGATATAGAGGATCGCGCGGCCTTCGGCCTTAAGCCGCTCCAGCACGATGAACAGCTGATCTGCCTCCTGCGGCGTCAGCACCGCGGTGGGCTCGTCCAGGATCAGGAATTTCGGATCCTGCATCAAGGCGCGGACGATCTCGATGCGCTGGCGCTCGCCGACGGACAGTTGCCAGACTTCGCGCTTGGGATCGAGCGGCAGTCCATAGGTCTTCGACACCTGCTCCAGCCGCGCCGACATGTCCATGAAGGACTCTTTGCCGTCGAGACCGAGCGCGACGTTCTCGGCGACGGTAAGATTGTCGAACAGCGAGAAATGCTGGAATACCATTCCGATGCCACGGCTGCGTGCTTCCGAGGGACCGGAAAGCACGATTCGTCGACCCTGCCAGCGAATCTCGCCGGCGCTGGGCTGGATCAGACCGTAGATGGCTTTGACCAACGTCGACTTGCCGGCGCCGTTCTCGCCGAGCAGGGCGTGAATTTCACTCGGCCAGATGTCGATGTCGATGGAATCGTTGGCGAGGAAATCGCCATAGCGCTTGGTGAGGCCGATCGTCCTCAGGAGCGGGGAATCGCCGGAATGCTGGCCGTTGGGCATCGGATCTAACATTCGCTGATGCGCTTGCATGCGTGACGTGTCTCGATAGTGGGCCAGTTTGAACCGCGCTGTAAGATGTGAAAAAGCATCATCCCTTGCTCAACGTTTCGGCGGGCCATCGGCCCAGCGGGTCGTCAACCGTGCTGAGCGACCAGGTCGCCACAGCTGCTCCAACTCGGCATCACATCGGGCGCGATCAGAAAAACGGCGTCATCTCCCTCTGGATGTGCTGCTATTTCGTCCAAGCGCCGTCGTGCAGCGCTTCAGCCTCCTTTTCGAGCAGGGGGCCGATGACCTCTGTCGGGCGCTGGCCGCTGGCAAAGACCTCGCGGCACGGCAGGTCGAGGGTCGGGTTCTCCGGATGGTTGCCGGTGATGCCGCGCAGGCGATGCTCGCTGAGGCCAAAGACGACGCGGCCGATGCCGGCCCAGTAGATCGCACCTGCACACATCGCGCAGGGCTCGGCCGACGAATAGAGCGTGGCCTTCGCCAGCACTTCGCGCCCGAGCGTGCGGCAGGCCCGGGTGGCCGCGAGACGTTCGGCATGCGCGGTGCCGTCATGATCCGGCATGTAGCCGTTCTCGCTCTCGATGAGAACCTTGCCGTCGGCCGCGACAACGATGCAGCCGAAGGGATGATTGCCATGGCTAAGCGAGCGGCGGGCGACCGCGAACGACAGGCGCAGGAAGTGTTCGTCACGTTCGGACGCGGCGTCCATCGCTACTCCGCGGTCAATGCCCGCCATGCGCCGGCCGACCACGATGAATGTCGGCTTCGCTGATCCGTGCTTCATACACAATTTGCCGTGAAACATCACCAGCCAGCCGGACGGTTGTTGATGACGGCATTTTCCGAATAACCGATTGAAAAATATCGGTAATGCGGCCCGTCAAATCCCTGACTAGGAAGAAATGCCAGACGCAATTGCAGGCGTTGGGGCTCCCGCGCGCATGACCGGCGCGAGGCAGCGTGGCGCGTACTCGCATTCATGCTAATCACGCGCTTGTTGGGGCAGGCGCTGGTACGTGATTTTTTGCTGGCACCGAGCTGGTGCCGGACGCCAGGACGGCCGTCGCCGCGGTCCAGAGAAGAGGAAGTTTGTCGAGATGGGGTCCGTTAACGCCGTTCAAAATGCATCGCTCGGCGAAGTGATCGTGGGTCGGATCAACGATCTGGCCGCGATCTCGGAAGAGGGTGACAAACTTACCCGCATCTATCTCACCAAGGAGTTGCGCGAGGCGGCGGACCTCGTCCTGGGCTGGATGCGCGAAGCCGGCATGAGCGCGCGCCTCGATGCGATCGGTAACATCTGTGGCCGCTATGAAGGCGACCGGCCGGGTGCTCCCTGCCTGATGCTCGGCTCGCACTACGACACCGTGCGCGATGCCGGCAAATGGGATGGACCGCTGGGTGTGATCACGGCGATCTCTTGCGTCGCTGATCTCAACCGCCGCGGCAAGCGCCTGCCGTTTGCGATCGAGGTGGTCGGTTTTGCCGATGAGGAGGGGGTGCGCTTCGCTTCGACCTTGCTCGGCAGCCGTGCGGTGGCCGGCACCTTTGACGAGAATGTGCTGAACACGCGCGACCGTGATGGCGTGTCGATGCGCGATGCGCTCGTGCAGTTCGGGCTCGACCCCGACCAGATCGGCGCGGCCGCGCGAGCGCGGCGCGAGCTGCTCGCCTACCTCGAATTGCACATCGAGCAGGGGCCGGTGCTGGAAGCGCAGAACCTGCCTGTGGGTGTCGTCACCGCGATTGCCGGCGCCACACGGCTTGCCGCGCGGCTGACGGGCATGGCCGGTCACGCCGGCACTGTACCGATGGAGCTTCGGCGCGACGCGCTCGCCGGGGCGGCCGAATGCATCGGTGCGATCGAACAATTTTGCCGCACCGACGAGGGCGGCCTGGTCGGCACCGTCGGCTACATCCAGGCGAGGCCCGGCGCGACCAATGTCATTCCGGGCGAAGTATCCTTCACCATCGATCTGCGCGCCCCCACCGACATGCACCGCAAGCGTGCGGTAGCCGATATCGTCCGCCGGATCGAGGCGATCGCCGAGCGCCGGCAGCTGGCCCTTCAGCTTGACGTCACCCACGAGAACCGCACTGCGCCTTGCGCGCCGTGGCTCAAAGAGCAGATCGCGCAGGCGATCGAGGCCGAAGGCGTCTCCGTGTTCGAGCTGCCGAGCGGGGCAGGGCACGACGGCATGGCGATGATCGACATTGCCGATGTCGGCATGATCTTCGTTCGCTGCCGCGGCGGCATCAGCCATCACCCGGATGAACATGTCGAGCTCGCCGATGCCGATGCTGGCGCGCGGGTGCTGCTGCGGGTGATCGAGAATTTTCAGACGCGGGAGAGCCGCGCCGCCGCGAGCTGAACAGCCGGCCCCCGCTCGTCATCGTGGCGAGACACGAATCAGTCAAACTTGGAATGGTGACCGGCCATCGCCGGAATCGCGAGACACTCGGTGCACATGAAGAGCGACATTCCCCTACCGTCACATCGCGGAAACCGGTTTTACCAGGGCGGGGTTGCGACCCTTGTCGCCAACGCTCTTCAGGCCGTCAATTTTCTCGGTGATCGGTTCCTGAGAAAGTCGCATCATTCGTTGTCGGCTATCGAGGACCTCTATCGGCACTCGATGGACAGCGCATTCTCGGCGACCGAGGCTTTCCTCGTCACAGGCGCCCCGCACGCCTCCGCCTATTATCCCCGAGACTTCGCGTGGTTCTATCCCGACGTTCTCGACCCCGAAACCATCATGGATTCGCAGGACGCGGTGCGGCGGGTTCGGTTGCTCGAAAAGAGCGTCCGTTTGTTGCTGGAGGCGGTACGCGCCGGCGTCGTCACGACGACCATCGTCCCGGCGGGACGCGGTCGCTACCTCGGCGTGAACTATTTCTCGCGCCCGTCGGACACGCTGCTCGGCATTCTCGCCGGTCTCCAGCAGATGATCTCTGCCGAAGACAGGGCCGCCTCCTATCTGGCAATGTCACAATGCGCGCATGCAGGCCGCCTGTTGCTGGCCGAATATGGCGGTGACCTGAAGCGAGCGATCCTCCAGCTCGCGAGCGAGCTCGAACCGTACAATGACGACGGTACCAGGTATTTGCTTTGCGATGTCCACGCGCCGCGCTCCGCCGCGACAGACACCCGCGCCGAACGCAGGCGCTTCGTGACCAATGCTTCCGTCTACACGACCTTCGTGTGGGGCGTGCAGCTCGGGGTCGTCGGCGAGAACGAGCTGAAGCGGCTGCTCGGGCGTGATCTTGCGCAGTACAAGACGGACCTGCTCCGCCTGTTCGGCAAAGACGGCCATATCAGGCATTCCCTGGAAGGTCCGGCGAGTTCGCCAGCCTCATCGGTCGCACTGGACTTCGTCAGCGTGCATCGTGGATTCTGGAATATGAGCGATGCGAGCGAGCGGGCGCTGTTCGCGGCCACGACGGATCTGATCATAGCGGAGCCGCGGTTTCGTATCCCCAGCACGTTTCATTTCCTGGTCTCAGCCGACAATCCCAGGAACAAGATGATCCACAGGATTGCGGCACCGGCCTATCAGGGGCGTTCCTGCTGGCCGACGTTCAACGTCGAGTTCGCGGATCGCATGCTGGACTATGACGAATTCACTGGCGGCGAGACCTATCGGACCTGCGCCCAAGGAATATTGAAGGATATTCGGACGGCGACCGAGGTTCACGGCGGCTATCAGGAGCTGATCTCAGAACAGGGTCTGAAGTATCGCACCTGGGCCTATAAGGGCGCCGTGGCTCATTCCTGGTTTCCGCGCTTCCTGTCCGTCTGGAGGCGGGCGTATGGAACGCCGCTCCTCCGGTGGATTGACGGATCCACTCGGTGACGTATCGCTCATGCTACGAGATCCAGCAGCCGGCACGATCCGCGCACGAGCACCTTGCGTCCGGTCGGCGTCATGGCAGGCACGCCGTCGTTGATGACGACGAGGCCGAGTGCGACGAGGCTTTCGACGAGATGGGCCTTGAGACGGCCGTTCGACAACGGGTTGCGAAGTGAGCGCAGGGCCGCCCATTGGTCCGGCGAAAGCTCAAAGTCGAAATCGTCGTTCATGTTGCCTCAGGCGGTCGTAACGTTCACGCGCCCCTGTTATCGGCGCTGCATGAAGACCATGCGACGACAATGAGTCCGGAATTCGATGAGATGTTTAGAACGTCTCTTCACAAATTGCCGCACTTCGTTGCGCCACAAGAGTTAAGATCGTTTGCCTGCGAATACCGTCTCAATTTCCGATCACTAATTGATGATCTGCGCTTGATGTTGCAGTGCGAATTGCCGCGCTGCACGGGAAACGTCGCTGTCCTATTCTGCGTCGCGATATGCACAGAAATGGCGAGACGAGTTGTTCCGGGCTCTGCTAAGTTATTCCGTGGGGAATGGCTTCACACGACAGGAGTGTGAGTGCATGAAGCGGCTGGTTGAAATCCGTAGTCAGGAATTTTTATGCCGCGAGCGCGCGGCGCGCGATTCGGAACGTCGGGTATTCTGGCTCGCGCAGGCCGAGGAATGGGAGCAGCGCGCGCTCGACGAAATCGCCTATCACTTCCGGGAGTGCAATCTCGCGCAGGGCGAGCGGAATGCCGCCTGACGCGGCTGGCTGATATTGCTCACTGATAAGTCGCCACGATATCGGACACGGCGCGCTCGAGCTGGTGCGCAGTGGCGCATTGGCGCACGACGGTGCAAAAGGTCGCGTAGCGCGGCATCTCGGAATCGCCAAAGCCCCAGGCGAGCCGCCCCTCGGGATTGAGCCAGACCAGTCGCTTCGAGCGATCGGAGATCCGGCGCAAAATGTCGGCGCGCGGGTCGAGATTGTTGCTGCGGGCATCGCCGAGCACGATCACCGTGGTCTGCGGCGTCAGCGTACTCATGAACTCCGTCTCGAAATCGACCAGCGAAGAGCCGTAGTCCGACGAGCCGAAGCCGACCTTGGACATGATCTCGGACATCGCTTCCTCCGGCGACTTCGATTCCAGGATCTCGCTGACTTCGATCAGGTGCGAGGAGAAGGCGAAGGAGCGGACATCGTCGACCACCTCGTGCAGCGAGTGGATGAGCAGTAGAAAGAAGTCGGACACTTGCGCAACGGAGCCCGAGACGTCGCACAGCGCTACGATCTTCGGCCGGTCGCGATGCTTGCGCTTCCATGCCGTGAGGAAGGGCACGCCGCCCCAGGCCGCATTCCGGCGGAGCGTGCGACGGACGTCGAGATGGCCGCGGCGCTGGCGTTTGCGCGGCTTCGAGTAGCGCTCGCGCAGCCGGCGCGCGATCTGACGGATGAGGGCGCGCATCTCGGCGACCTGGCGCCGCTCGATGCGGGCAAGCGGCGCATTGCGCAGGATCTCGTTGCGGAGGTTTTCGGCCTCCTCGCGGGCATAGAGTGCAAGCCCCTGAGAGACCGTATCGCGCACGGCCTCGCGCAAGGCGTCCAGCGCGGCGCGCAGACGCTCGGCCAGTGCCGGGTTGGTCGCGGTCAGCCCGTCGAGATCGTCGCGCAGGCGCTGGAGGCCCATGGCGTCGAGGATGCGGCTGGAGAAGATGCCGCGCTGAGTGGAGTAGCGGATGTCGGACAGGGAGGCCGCTCCGGAGGCGCTGGCAATCGCAGCCGCAATCGTATTGCGGTCCTGCGACAGCAGCATCTGAGCGAGCGGGCCTAGACCTTCGGGAGGCTGACCTTCGCCGGCATCGCTGGGAGCGCCGGAGGAGGGCGGCTGATCTGCGTCCTGCGGAGCGTCGTCGTTGTCGGCCTCAGGCTGGTCCTGCCGCGGCTCCGGCTGACTGAAGAACAGATCAAAGCAGTCACCGAGCGCGAGCTTCTCGTCCTGCGACTTGGCAAGTGTCAGGAGCAGCGCGTCGCGCAGGACGGCGCGGTCGGAGATGCCGACCTGCGCGACTGCGCGCATCGCATCGATGCTTTCGGCAGGCGAGACGTGAACGCCGACGCCCCGCGCCGCTCGAAAGAAACGATGGAGGTTCTCGCGCATCGGCGTCAACCGAAGACGTTGGACCGTGCCGCCTTGGCAATGAAGGTCGTCACCTGCGGCGCCGCTGCCTCTATGTCCGTCTCGTATTTCAGGAGAACGTTGAGTGTGTCCTTGACGATCTCGGTGTCGAGCTCGGAAGCCTGGAGCAGCACCAGCACGCGCGCCCAGTCGATGGTCTCGCTGACCGACGGCAGCTTCTTCAGATCCAGCGAGCGGATCTCGTGGATGAAGCCGACCATCTGCCGGCGCAGCGTCTGGGAGATGCCGGGCACGCGGCTTTCGACGATGCGTTCCTCGAGGCGCTGCTCGGGGAAGCCGATATGAAGATGCAGGCAGCGCCGTTTCAGGGCGTCGCCGAGATCGCGCTCGCTGTTGGAGGTGAGGATCACGGTCGGTGGCGTGATGGCCGACACGGTTCCGAGCTCGGGGATCGTGACCTGGAAGTCCGAGAGGATTTCCAGCAGCAGCGATTCAAACTCCGCATCCGACTTGTCGATCTCGTCGATCAGGAGCACGCAGCCGCCCGGCTGCTCCAGTGCCTGCAGCAGGGGACGCGGCTCGACGAACTCCTTGGAGAAGAACACGTCGCCGAAATCGTGGAGCTGATCCAGCGCCGCATGCAGCGTCTGCGCGCCGCCGAGAACTTCGCCGAGCTTGTCCTTCAGGATCTGCGTATAGAGTAGCTGCTTGGCGTACTTCCATTCGTAGAGAGCCTTGGCCTCGTCGAGGCCCTCGTAGCATTGCAGGCGGATCATCTTCATGCCGCGCCAGGCCGCGATCGCCTTGGCGAGCTCGGTCTTGCCGACGCCCGCGGGGCCCTCGACCAGGATCGGCTTCTCGATCTGCTGCGACAAATAGACGGCGGTCGCGATCTGCCGGCTCGCGATATAGCCTTGCGCGGCAAGGCCGCTCTCCACTGCCTCGATCGAGGTCGAGGCCTTCTGATCAGCCACGAATGGGCGCTCCCAAAGGTCTTGGTTGAGGCTTGTTCTGCCTGCGTTCCCGGCAAAGAACAAGCCTCGTTTGGGAGACATCAGACCCGCGTGAACGGCAATTTTTTCCGCTTAGCGCAAATAGTTAAGCGGTTCGCCGTTCGCGCGATCAGTGCCGCAGCAACTCCGGCTTTCGGATCGTCTGTCTGAGCTCGGCGCCGCAATCGGCGCATTCATAGACGAAGTCGATCTTGGCAAGGCTCCAATGCGGCTCGACTTCGCGCACATACATCGGCAGGAACCCCATGCAGGTGGGGCAGTTCACAGGCGCGATCTCGATGTCCTGATGATGCTGAACGTAAGCTGGCATCTCGGCTCTCCTTCGCAGGCGACCACCAACCCCGCGCGAAAGCTACTGCCGGTTACCCCCGGAGCGCTCATCAACTCTTTCGAACAGAGGCGGAACGCCGGGCGTTTGTCGTTCGCTGTGACATTCTTGTTACGGATGGTACTGTAAGGGGCGGACCAAATGCCTGTTTCGCAGGCCGGCCGGGTTCACTGGATTTCACTGCAACGATAAGGGAGTAACGCCCATGACGCATGCCATTCGTTTTCACAAGACCGGCGGTCCGGAAGTCCTGGTCTGGGAGGAGGTCAATGTCGGCACACCTGGACCCGGCGAAGCGCGCATCCGCCACACGGCTGTCGGCCTCAATTTCGTCGACATCTACAACCGTTCGGGTCTCTATCCGGCGCAATTGCCGAGCGGGCTCGGCAGCGAGGCGGCTGGTGTCGTCGAGGAGGTCGGGCCCGGTGTCACCGATCTGAAGCCGGGCGATCGCGTCGCTTATGGCGCCTCGCCGCTCGGGGCTTATTCCGAGGCGCGGCTGATCCCCGCCGACCGGCTGTTGAAATTGCCCGACGGCGTCGATGACAAGACTGCGGCGGCAATGATGCTCAAGGGGCTCACCACGCAATACCTGATCCGGCAGACCTATCGGGTGAAGGCCGGCGATACCATCCTGCTTCACGCCGCGGCCGGCGGCGTCGGCCTGATCTTGAGCCAGTGGGCCAAGCATCTCGGCGCGACCGTGATCGGTACTGTCAGCACCGACGAGAAGGCAAAACTCGCCAAGGCACATGGCTGCGACCATGTGATCATCTACACGCGGGAAGATTTCGTAAAGCGGGTCGACGAAATCACCGGCGGCAAGAAGGTGCCGGTGGTCTACGATTCCGTCGGCAAGGACACGTTCCTCAAATCGCTGGATTGCCTCGCGCCGCTCGGTGTCGCGGCTCTGTTCGGCCAGTCTTCGGGGGCCGTCGAGCCGCTCAATCTCGGCCTGCTGGCACAGAAGGGGTCGCTCTACGTCACGCGTCCAACGCTGTTCACCTACGCCGCCAAGCGCGAAAATCTGGTCGCGATGGCGAACGAACTGTTCGACGTCGTCAAGTCCGGCGCGGTCAAGATCGAAGTGCACCAGACCTATCCGCTGAAGGACGCCGCCAAGGCGCATACCGATCTTGCGGCTCGCAAGACCACGGGATCGACCGTTCTTCTGGTCTGATGCTCGGCCGGGCCGTGACGCAAGCTGCTTGGCCTGCGTCACGTCCGCTCGTGCTTGCGCAGATCGCGGATGTGATCAAGGCGGATTGCCTGGAGGTCGACATCCTCGGGCGCAATCCGGGGCAGGGCGGCCTCGGTCAGCATGGCCTCGGTTACGTCCTCGACGGTATTCTCCACGATTTCGTGGATGAACGAGATGTTCCGGTATTCGCCCGAGGCAATGCGGGAGACGACCTCTCGCCTCGTGATTTCGGGATCGACGACGGCCTCTCGGCCGCGCCGCCCGTAGTCGATCATCACGACGAAGTATTGCATGAAACGATCCTGCCGCGCCCCGTGGTCGGGGGCGCGGCAGAGTATTTCCGAAAAACGGAACTTTGTCAACCGCGATTTCTATAAATCAGAAATCGCTGGCCGTATGGTCCTTACTTGCCTTTCTTGCGAGGACGCGCCGATTTCGCACGCAGCCGCTCGAGCTGCCCCTTGGGCATGGACAGGCAGATCTCACCCACCCAGTCGAGCTTGACGCCGACGATCGGCTTGGCATTGAAGCTCGTGAGATTGACGACGGAGGGTGATTTTCCCCGCTCGATGGTCTTCAGATAGCGCTCGCCGGTCTTGAGGCGGACCACCGCCTCTTCGCCGTAGAAGCTTGACAGCGGATGGCGCTGGTCCTTGTAGACCACGATCACGTCGCCGCTCTCGTATTTGGGCAGCATCGAATCGCCCACGATCTCGAATGCGATCGTCTCTTCCATGATCGGAAAGGGCAATGTGATGTCGCCGAGACCTTCCGGGGGAACCTGTTCATAGTCCGGCTCGATCACCGCGCCGGCTCCGACGCGGCCCATGATCGGCGCGAGATTGAGCTCGAGATATTCCATGATCGGAATGATTTCCGATGCCTTCACCAGACGCTCGCCGCCGAGGATCTCCGAGACCGCGCCGGGCCGCACGCCCATGGCTGCTGCCAGGCCGCCCTTGCTCTTGCCCGTCTTCTCCAGGCCTCGTTCGATCATTGCAACGTCCAACATGGTGATTCCCTCGATTGCGCGCCGTCTCGCCTCTTGTAATCCGAAATTCGGAATTGATGCAATTATGAATATCAGAATTGTTGCTTGACATCGTATTCGGAATAACGGAATGTGTGTGCCGCTTCCCGGTCGCCTGATCGGAAGGCGCATCACAGGACAGCATCATGGAACCGGGCCAATGGCCGTCGGAGCACTCCGACGCGCTTCGCGACTATTTTCTCAAAGGCATGTCTTACGCGGAGATCGGAAGACAGATTAACGCAAGGTTTGGAACGGCTTATACGCGCAGCGCGGTGGTCGGCCGCGCCAAGCGGCTCGGGCTCGTCGTGCCGGAATGGATGACGAGCCCGTCGATCGTGCCAACTTTGCCGGGAGAGCCCAGTCTCATTTCGCCGCGCCGGTCGGCGTTGCCGAACCTGAGCCTGCCGCCGAAGTCCGCCATGAAGCCTGCGGCGCGGGTGAAGTTGCGTTGTGTCGGCGTCCAGCCGCGCCTGATCCAACTGGTCGAACTCGAGCCGGCCGACTGCCGCTATCCCTATGGTGGCGACAAGGACGGGGAGGACATCACCTTCTGCGGCCACCCGCGCCAGCCGGGCTCCAGCTATTGCGCGCCGCATGCCCGCCTGGCGCGCCGTTCCGAGGCTGCGTCCGCCCGTGCCGCAGGCCCCGTCGTGCTGAAGCTGGTCTCGGCCGACTGAAGCGGCAGCCGTCCGTTCAATCGTCAGTCTTGCAAGGAGTATCCGAGTGGCTCGTGCCCGACGTAACAAGTCCTACAAATTGGCGCAGATCTACGACCGGCGGTCGCGGGAGGTGCCGTTCAATGCCGAGGTGGCGGAGGTGGAGGTCGACAATCCGCTCGCGCTCGATTCAGGCGAGAAGATCCTGGCCATCCGCTCAATCCGCAACGATCCGCTCGGCCGGCTGCACGCACACCACCAGATCGACGAGGCGCAATACCGGGGCGGGCGCGCCTTCCAGGATGACTGGGAGCGGGCGGAGCGGGGCCCTCAGGCGGTGGATACGACACGCGAATATGTCGATGGTACGGGCACGCGCGAGCCGGTCACCGAGAGCCAGCGACAGGCGGTGCTGCGGCTGAACCAGGTCGAGCGCGAGCTCGGCACCGATGGCGCCGCCCTGGTGCACGACGTGCTGGTGCTGGGTCTGACGATGGATCAGATCGGGCAGCGTCGGGCCGTCCGGACGCAGCGCTGGAACGATTATTTCGGGCGGCGCTTTCGCGAATGCCTGGATCGGCTGGCGCTGGTCTATGGCTTGGCGACGGAGGCCGGGACACGGCGTGCGGACCGGCGCAGGTGATTGCGGCACGCCTGTGGCATCGGCCGCAGGCGTGCCGGCCTGCCGCTACGGATGAGGTACAATCCGGTAAGGCGTCGTGTAGGGCTCGACGCGGAGCGAGGCGTTGGCCAGAAGCCCGATCTTGGCGGTCGGCGCCTGCTGCAGTTCGCCGTTCGGGCCACGATGCACGTTGTATTGCCAGACAGTGAGGTCGCCCTTCTGTGCCAGCGCGTGTGCAACGGCGCTCGCATCATTGCCGCCGAGCGCCTGAAGCTCCTCTTGCGACAATCCGACGACGATCTCGTCCTTGATGGTGACGATCTTGAACAGGTGCATCCTGGTCTCCTGCGCCCATGCGCCTTGTATCGAGAGGGTAAGAAGCGCGACCGCGGCGCCCTTGATGAGATCGCAGCGAGAAAGCATGCCGTTGTCCTTTGGTGCTGACGCGCGCCCAAATCGATGAGTCTTCAGCCATGGCGCCCGTATCTGCGTGGCCGTTCCGCAACGGCTTGGTCGCTCGCTCACGGACAGCGGTTCACGGCGGAGTTGTACCCGGACCGACGGTTCCGGCTGCGAACAGTCGCGTCAAGATCAGGGCCGGCTGCAAGATCGACCTCTCATGCCGGCGATACAACCGCCGAAGTCGGGCTCAACAATTGCGTGTGCATGCTGAGGCATCGCCAATTCGTGCGCACGATGTGCATTCACATCGGAAACAAGCTGAAACGTTGTGCGGATTGATCACGATCAGGGCTGTGTGCGTGATTGATGCAACTTCTTGACGCAGGTGGGTGACGGCGGTCGATATTCCTGTTATCCGGAAATCGCGGTGATGCGATGCAGACGAAGCGTCGCTACACCCACGGTTGGGCTTGCCGGACGGGTTGTTCCTTGTCATAGTTACAACCAAACGGTTGAGGCCATTTGTTCGGATGCAGTTCAGTGGGTGAACTCGGCGGCCCCCGGCCGAGGCTTCGTCGCGATTGGTTCTGGTGCGGCGTTCGGTTCTTGGGCGGATCACGAAGGCCGGTGCTTGTCATAGGTGCGAGATGAAAAACCTCGATTTCGCGACTGAGTTGCATCTCAAGCTCGGTGTGCCCGCAAGCAGCACGGTCGAAAGTCTGCGCCTGCTCCGCGCGTTCCTGAAGCTCGCGCCTCGACAGCGTTTCGAAGTGATCAAGCTGGTCGAAGATCTCGCCGCGGAAGAAACTTTTCCCGAGCACCCCTTGTCCTAAAGTCCGGCCCTGTGCCGTTCCCCTCCTTTTTCTGCCTGGGCCGCCGCGCCGGCGCCGTTCCCCCGAGGCTGGCCGCTGGAAGGCGGTCGGGCAAGTGTGGTATTCAGTTGAAGAAAAGGGAGGAGTGCGACCATGATCGAACCGAAGCTCGAAGTTCCGGCCGAACTGCGCGACCTGGCTGAGAAGACGATTGACCAGGCGGAAAAGGCATTCGGCATGTTTTTTGACGCCGCCACCAAGTCGATGTCGTCCGTTCCGGGCGCGGGGACGGAGGTGTCGAAGCAGGCGCTGGCTTTCACCGAGCAGAACATGAAGTCGGCGTTTGAGCATGCACGCAAGCTGGTACATGCCACCGATCTCCAGGAAGCGATGCGAATCCAGTCGGATTTCCTGCGCAGTCAGTTCACCAGCGCCGGAGATCACATGCGCGAGATGACCGGCACTCTCATGCAACAAGGCAAGGGCAAGTCCTGATCCTCGGTGTGTGCACAGGGTGCCCACAAATTGACCTTGTGCGGCATGGAGATCCGCGCTTCCATACCGGCGCAGGTCCATGATGGGCCACCGAATGACCTCATTCGCCGTCCGTCATCCTTTCTGCTGATCCCTGCCGGCCTCCGGCAGGGATTTGCGTTTGCACCGGGTCGTGATCGTCCGGCGGCTGCTAACGCAGCGATGAGATATAGGCCGCGATATCGGCGGCTTCGCTCCGGCTCAAGGGAAAATTCGGCATCTTCGGGTGCGGATCGAGCAGGAAGAAGGCGAGCCTTTCCGGGCTGAAGTCCGGCCTGCGCGCAACAGATGCAAAGGATGGGACGTCGGCGCTCGCCTGGGTTTGCCCGTTCGCCACGACATGGCAGCTCGCGCACCAGCGCTTGGCGAGATCGGCACCGTGATCCGCGTCAGCGGCGAGGGCGGGCGACATGCCGACGCCAGAGATTACGCCAAGCAGCAGGCAAATCCGTCTCACATGCCGGGACATAGGGCAATCTTTCTGCGTTCGCACGCGGTCGCCGCGCTCATCCGCAGCATGATCCTGGAAACTGCGAGAGGTCAATCCGGGCGATGATCGACCGCAGCAGCTTGCGGGTCGAACGATAGAGATGCCGTACGAATGCCGGCATTCTTGCCGCGGGCAGGCCAAGGCCTTTCGTATGAAGGCTTTTCGTATCAAGAGTTTCGGTATAGTGCGACACGTGTCTCTCCGAGGCCATATGGCTCTTCTATCGTGCCGCTTTGGAGCCGCCTTTGATCTGCCGCAAAGCATTCCCGGCTAATAGTCACCTGGGTTCATGATCATTGGGCTCTTCGTATCCGCCGGTGCAAGCGCGCTGCTGGCGCTGTCACGCAGGAAGCGGTCGAGCGTCTCCTGGATCTTCTCCTTGACCGAGTTCGGACCGCGATCGCTCATCTCCGTATGCTGCGCGCCGGTATGGATGATATCGATACCGCGCGCCTTGGCCTCTTCCGGTGTCGGCAGCACGCCGGGATCGGTCACGAAATGCGGGTCCTTCGATCGGAACGACAGGATCTTCATGTGGTCGCTGAGCACGAAAGGCACCCGCAGATTGTCGAGCGTGATCACCTTCGACACCAGCTCCGGGTGCTGATGGGCGACGTACATGGAGACATCGCCGCCGTTGGAGTGGCCGACGAGGGTGATGTGGTCGTATTCGACGTTCTCCTGCCGCCTCTTCAGTTCGCCTAATACGAAGAGAATGTTGGCTTCGCAGCGGATGTAGACTTCACGCCGGCCGGCATATGGCTGACCGATATGGGTCATCAGCGGCGGATCGCTCGGCAAGTCCTGCTGGATGCTGGCGACCAGATAGCCTCGTGCGGCGAGGACGTTGGCGAGGAAGGAATATTCGGTGGCCTTGACGGTGTTGCCGTTACTGATGATGGCGAGCGGGAGCTTCCACAGACCGAGATTGGCCTTGGTCTCGTCGTCGCGCCGCACGGCAATCTCCACCGAGATCGGCCGCTGGCGCGAGGCGTCGAATAGGGTCAGGGTCTCATGGCGGATTGCGAACTGGCTGACGACAAAATACTGCCCGACACCAAGGACGCAGAGCAAAGCCAGGATAGCAAACACCTTCCTCATGGTTCTGTCTCAAAATCACCTTTGACTGAACATGGTGATCGGGAACTCCCGGTCGAGCGATCGTGAGCAGGTTACGGGATTAAATTTAGGCAAGTCTGTGACATAGCCGCAATAGGGCCGCACGCCGGCTCGATCGACGGCAGGACAGCTAGAGACAGTAGGCCCTGCCGCGCTCGGGGCAGACCCGGAGCGCGCTCGAAAGTGTGAAGAGGAAGCGTGGGCTGCGGCGCTCGTTGTCCGGCGCCCGGTAGCTCAAGGGGACAGCCACCCCGAGATCCGCCTGGAGATCGTAAGGCAAGAGGAACCGCACACCGGCTCCGGCTGATGTCAGCGACAGGCCGTCGCTCAGTCGGTAACCGTCGTTCCAGACTGCGCCGGCGTCGCCGAAGACGTAGAGCTGATAGCCGGTCCAAAAGTGGAAATTGAGCTTCTGATCGAAGCGCAGTTCGAGCGAGCCGGCAAGGCCGTTATCGCCGCTGATCTCGGCTGCGCCATAGCCCCGGCCGAAGGCCGCGCCGCCAAGATAGAACTGCTGCGAGGTGAACAATGGCCGCGATGCCGTCTGGCTCGCAGCCGAGAGCTTGAGCGACCAGGCGCCGTTGAGTGTCTGGTAGCGCGTGAACCAGAAGTTCAAGACCGAGAAATTCGACGAGGCGCCGTCGCGCGACAACAGATCGTCGTCGAAATGCGATGCGCCAAAGATGTCGAGACCCTGGCGGTAGGTCAGCGTCGCAAGATTGGTGCCGCCGAAGCGATCCTGGAGCCGGTAGTCGGCGGTCAGGCTGGCGGTCCTGATGTGGTCGTTGTACCAGGGGCCGTAAATGTCGTGCTCGGACACGTTGCTGAAGCTCCCAGCCGCGGTAAGCGTCAGCCCCGAGGATTGCGACATGAAGGGCACTGTGCTTGCCCGCACCTCGAAAGCTTCGGTCGTGGTGATGTCGCTGTCGAGACGGCGTGCGTCGCCGGGGCGGACTGCGCTGTAGAGGACGGAAGCGCCGAGGCGCACACCGTCAACGCCGATTGGTGCGTCATAGGACAGGCGTGCGAAGCCGAGCTCGCGGGGGTCGTTGGCAATGGTCGACAGGTTGACCGCCAGCACGTCGCCGGGTGCGAGGTAGGAGTTGAATGCGCCGGTCGCGTAGGTTTGCCAGGGGCCGACCGACGACGATCCGAGATTGTCCAGGGCGAATGAGGAGAAGACGTGCCAGGT
Organism: Bradyrhizobium sp. GW821-FHT13H06; assembly: GCF_058803975.1. Classification (NCBI taxonomy): domain Bacteria; kingdom Pseudomonadati; phylum Pseudomonadota; class Alphaproteobacteria; order Hyphomicrobiales; family Nitrobacteraceae; genus Bradyrhizobium; species Bradyrhizobium sp. GW821-FHT13H06. Next base: position 28,150 of record NZ_JBXAPN010000009.1, read on the forward strand.
CTTCAAATAGATGGTCAGGCGGAAGCGGCCGGTCGTACCGCCGATCTCCTCCAGCGCGGTGTCGACGATCCGGACGCCCGGCCTGCCGTTGATCAGGAAGAGCTGGCGTTCGAGCGTTGCCAGCCGTGACGGTTGTTCGGCAAGAACCGGCCCGAGCATCGGCCTCACGCCGAACTGCTCGGCGCCGTCGCCCTTCAGCTCGGCCTGCACGATGGCGCCTTCGATGACCTGGATCCGGACTCGGCCGTCGACAATGTCCTGCGGCGGCACGATAGCGCGGCTCAAGTGGAATCCAGCTTCGCGATAGAGGTCGCTGATCGCGCTGGCGATCGCGGCGAGATCCGACTGCGCGACCTTCTTGGCGAGATAAGGCTGATACACCGCGGTGATGCGCTCGCGGGAGACAGCGTGAGCGCCGATGACGCTGATTCCGCGCAGCACGAACTGCAGCTTGGCATCACCGCCGGTGCTGGGCCGGTCGACTGTCGGCAGCTCGATCGGAGGTCGGCTCTGCGATTCCCGTTCGGCTTGGTTCTCGAAATATTTCTCGGGCTGACGCGGATCGAAACCCGGCTGGTTCGCCTGTTGTGCGAATGCCTGCGGAACTCCCGTGAAAATAGGTGCCAACAGCGCCAATACGGTAATGAAATGCCGCTTCCCGCCGCGCGCAGCAAAGCCGTCTCCGTAGTCTGACGGAGGGATTGCCCCGTGGCGGTAAAGGTTCGTTAGCTGCATGATTTTTCTTAGGTTTTTATGGTCAACGATTGGTTAATGAGGCCGCGCCACTGGCTTCTTCCCGCTAATCCTCTCTTGAGTGATTTCGGATACGCCTCAGATCCGGCTGTAACGCGGACTGAGGATCGTCATGCTCGGCAAAGTTGGAATGCGGTGCACCTTCGTAATGGCGCTGGCCCTGGCAACGGCTTCCGGTGCATTCGCTGCGGATGACGGTGTCTGGTCTGTCAGCAAGTCCTCCGGCGAGGTCTGGCTTGCCACGAGCGGCGCGCAGCAGGTGTCGTTGAGCCAGGATGGGACGCTGAAGCCGGGCGATACCATTCGTACCGGGCGCAACGGACGCGTCCTGCTTGTCCGCGGCGAGGAGACGATTCTGATCTCTCCCAATTCGGTGGTGGGCTTGCCGGCCGAGAAGAAGGAGGGGCTCTCGACCACCATCATCCAGCAGGCGGGTTCGATCCTGCTCGAGGTCGAGAAGCGCAACGTCAAGCATTTCGAGGTCGAGACGCCCTATCTCGCCGCCGTGGTCAAGGGAACGCAGTTCAGTGTCACGGTGGGTGCCGGCAGCACCAAGGTCGGCGTGCTCCGCGGGCAGGTCGAAGTCTCCGATTTCAAGACGGGCCAGATTGCCCAGCTCATGCCGGGACAAGCGGCCGTCGTCTTTGAGCACGGCAAGCCCGGTCTCAGCCTAAGCGGTGCCGGGACTTTCAATCCGATCGAGCACGGCAGGCCGCGCGCTCCCACGATCGAGCGAATTCCCGTGCCGAAATCAGGCCTGTCGGCGCCGCGCAATGCGGCGAACGGCCATGCAATCCACGCGCTCGGCCCGATCGACAAGGGCACGAAGGCGGCCGGCGCACCGAAGCCATCGCATCAGGCGGCTGCAGCCCATGCCTCCAAGGCCGGCGTCGTGCGCATTTCGAGCTCGCTCGGCGAGGTCAAGCTGAATTTCCACAAGGTGACGCGCGGACTCGCCCACGGCGTCGTTGCTCCCGGCCAGGTGCGCAACGCGAACGCCAGCACCGGGGCCGAGACAGTCTGGAGCGGCAGCAAGACCGGTACGATAGTATCCAACAGCTCAGTCCAGACTGCGGCGACGACGAGCGGTGCTGCAACAGCTGGCGGCAGCAGCTCAGCCGGTGCAAGTGCGGTGATCGCCGCAGCAACAGCCGGGGCATCTAACGACGGCCCCGGTGCCAACAACGGAAACGCCGGCGGCAACGGCAACAATGGCAATGGCGGCAACAGCGGCAATAGTGGCAACAATGGTAGCGGCAACAACGGCAATGGCCACGGCAATGTTGGGGCCGCTGGCAATGGCCGAGGTAACAACGGCAATGGTAACGGGAATGGCGGGGGGAACGGCAGCAACGGCCATGGCAATGGGTATGGCCACAACCGACACTGAGGCAATTCCGTAAGGGGATGAGGGGGCGCACCCGATGAAGCGGGTGCTCGGGAGGTTCGGGTGAAACGCTATCGACCGCATATTCTGGTTGTGATCGCGCTTGCGATCGTGCTGTCCACGGGTTGGCATGGCTCGCTTCGCAACGCGCTCACCGACCTGCGGTTCGCGTGGCAGTCGCGTGACGCCAGCGGCAATGTCGTCGTAGTGGCCATCGATGCGCCGTCGATCGATCAGATCGGGGTCTGGCCCTGGCCACGCCGGTTGCATGCGGAGCTGCTGCGTAGGCTCGATGCGGCGGGAGCGCATGACGTCGCTTTCGATGTCGATTTCAGCACACCGTCCGACCCGGCCTCCGACGAAGCCTTCGTCGGGGCGCTGCGGGAGGTCGGCGGCTCGACGATCCTTCCGTCCTTCAAGCAGCCGGCGACGAATGGTGGCGCGGCTCACATCAACCGCCCCCTGAAGCAGTTCAGCAACCAATCGTGGCCGGCCGTCGTCAATGTCGCGGTCGAATCCGACGGGCTCGTTCGCCGCTATCCGTTTGGCGAGAAGCTCGGCGAAGCCTTGATGCCGTCGATGGCCGTCGTGCTGGTGGGACAGGACGTCAATCGGCGGCCGCCCTTTCTGTTGGACTTCAGCATTCGTGCGGCCTCCATTCCCGCTATCTCCTATGTTGATGTGCTGCGCGGCGATACCGTCACGCTCGGCAAGCTGAAGGACAAGAAGATCGTCATCGGTGCTACGGCGCTCGAGCTCGGAGACCGGTTCAGTGTTCCGAACGGCAAGATCATCTCAGGGCCGATCCTCCAGGCGCTGGCCGCTGAATCGATCCTGCAGAACCGGATGCTGCGCTGGACGTCCGATATCGGCATGATCCTGGGCCTGGGTGCGATCTGCCTGCTGATGATGTATTCGTGGCGCCGCTTCGCTCCAGGAATTCGCGTCGCAATCCTCGTCGCAGCCGGGGTGGCGGCCGAACTGGTCGCAGCCCTCGTGCAGGCGACATGGCCCCTCGTCATCGACACATCGCTGTTCCACATCGCGATCATCGCTTATCTGACGGCAATTGCGCTGGACGAAATCGATTTCCGCAGTCTGCTCGGACGCATCGCCGAGAGCCGCTTCCATCGCATTGCGATGTCGCTCGGCGACGGGCTCGTCTGCACCGACGAGGAGCACCGGATCACGGTCTGGAATCCCGGCGCGAGTGCGATCTTCGGCTACATGCCGGTCGAGATCATCGGCCGCCCGTTCGAAACGCTGTGCGCTTTGCCCGTGGACGGCGGTGCAAGGCCGTCGATGCACGACGCCGCGCGTCAGGCGCTTCTTGTTCCGGGTGGGGCGGTCGTGGTCGAGTTCGAGGGCCGGCGCAAGAACGGGGAAACCTTCCCGGTCGAAGCGAGCTTCTCGGGCTGGCAGGGAACGGATGGCTTTCAATACGGAGCGATCTTGCGCGATATTTCGGTCCGCAAACGTGAAGCCGAACGTATTCGCTACCTGGCAGAACACGACGCGCTGACGGGGCTTGCCAACCGGAATATGCTGCATGCGGGCCTCGCTGACCTGATCAGTGCGGCGGAGCGGCGGTCTTCCGGCGTCGCATTGCTCGTGCTCGGGCTCGACGGATTCCAAGAGATCAACGACATGCTCGGACACTCGGCCGGCGACCTCGTGCTGCGCGCGGTCGCCGAGCGTCTCCGGCGCGAAGTCGATGGTCAGGCGGTCGTCGCCCGGCTCAGCGGCGACGAATTCGCCATCGCGATCGATTGCGCGGAAGTCGGCGAGTCGATCGCGGCGTTTTCTGAGCGGATCGCGCATGCGTTCGAGGCGCCGCTCGCGGCGGGCACGCGGCAGCACCGCGTCGGGATCAGCGTTGGCGTTGCCGTCTATCCCGAAGGCGGGCAGACGGCTGACGATCTCCTGAGCAACGGCCATCTGGCGCTGAGCCGCGCGAAGGCGACGCGGCGCGGCAGCCATGTGATCTTCGAAAGTGCGATCAGGCAGGAGCTCGAGAACCGGCTGACGCTGGAGAGCGAGCTGGCACTTGCCGTGGAGCGTGGCGAGTTCGAACTGTTCTATCAGCCGCAGGTTCGTCTGATCGACGGCGGTCTTGTCGGGGCCGAAGCACTCATCCGCTGGCGACATCCGGTGCGCGGCTACGTCTCGCCCGGAGAGTTCATGCCTGTGGTCAATACTTCGGCCCTGTCGGAGCGGATCGCAAACTGGGTTATGGAAACCGCCTGCCGCCAGGCGCGAGCCTGGGAACTGTCCGGCAACAACGTGCGCGTCGCGATCAACCTCTCACCCTCGCAGCTCCAATCCGGCGATCTCGCGCATTCGGTTGCAGCGCTGCTCGAGGCCACAGGGTTGACACCATCGCTTCTCGAAATCGAAGTTACCGAAGACATCCTGCTCCATGACGAACGCCGCGTGCTCGCCATGTTCAAGCGAATTCAGGAGCTCGGCGTCCGAGTCCTGTTCGATGATTTCGGCACCGGCTATGCGAGCCTGAGCTATCTCAAGAAGTTTCCGCTCGACGGGCTGAAGATCGACCGGTCGTTCGTATTTGGTCTTCTCGCGAATTCCGACGATGCTGCAATCGTCGGCTCGACAATCGGTCTCAGCAAGCAGCTCGGTCTGACAGTCGTGGCTGAAGGCATCGAGGACAAGGCAACTGCCGACTTCCTGGTCAGCATGGGATGCGAGGAAGGGCAGGGATATTTCTTCGGCCGTCCGATGCCGGCAGAAGCATTCGATCGGCAGTTCCTCGCGGCTGGGCACGAGGCTGCCACCGCTGCCTGAGCGGGGGCTTCGCTTCTACCTCCGGCGCGCCACCGCCATGCCAAAAAGGAACGCAACGAACAGGCTGGTGAGCGGCGCTTCGCGGGTGACCGCTGCGACCGTCGCGAGAACCCCGCCAGGCCTTCGCGATTCCTCGGCGGCAGAGGTCAGGCGGTCGACGGCTGCGTGCAGTCCTCCGGCGACTTCACCGATCGTGCGGGAGACGTCCGCCGCCGTATCGATGGCACGCTCGGCCATGCCGGGTTGGGACGTGGATTGCGGTATCTCCGTGCTCAAGGGGCGACCTCCGGCCTGATGATGGAAGCCGACACCACTGGCTATCCGCGACAGGCGCGTGGTTTACGGCGAGTGCCGGCTTTGGATGGGCAATTCAGCGCACGGGATTTTGTTCCGGGATACGTCGAGGGTGGCTGCCTTCTCCGGGAAACGTCGGGCGCGAATCTCTGTTAGGCTGGGTCAACCTTGCTGATGTCAGGAGACAGCCGTGACCGATCGGACCGTGACGGATCGAGCCCGGCGCATCGCCTTGCTCGGCGCTCCCATCGACATGGGAGCTTCGCAGCGTGGCACCTTGATGGGGCCTGCGGCGCTGCGCACTGCGGGCCTGGCGACGCTGCTCGAAAGCCTGGATTTCGAGGTTGTCGACTATGGCGATCTTTCCGTAGCCGAAGTCCGGGACCTCACCGACACGCCGCCCGAAAATGCCAATCACTACCGCGAAATCCAGCGCTGGACACGAGTCCTGAGCCGCAGAGGCTATGAGATCGCGACATCAGGTGCGCTGCCGATCTTCCTTGGCGGCGATCACACGCTGTCAATGGGGTCGGTCAACGCGATGGCGCGTCACTGGCAGGAGCGCGGACGCGAACTCTTCGTGCTCTGGCTCGATGCCCATGCCGACTACAACACCCCGAAGACGACGATCACCGCGAACATGCACGGCATGTCAGCTGCGTTCCTGTGCGGCGAGCCCGGCCTCGACGGCCTGCTCGGCGACGATCCGCGCGCGTCGATCGACCCGGACAGGCTGGACCTGTTCGGTGCGCGTTCGATCGACAAGCTCGAAAAGGAGTTGATGCGCGTGCGTCGGATCAGGATCGTCGACATGCGCCAGATCGACGAGTTCGGCGTCGCCGTCATGATCCGGCGCGTCATCGAGCGGGTCAAGGCGAGCAACGGCGTGCTGCATGTCAGCTTCGACGTCGATTTCCTCGACCCCTGCGTGGCGCCGGGCGTCGGCACCACGGTGCCGGGTGGCGCCACCTATCGCGAGGCGCACCTGATCATGGAGCTGTTGCATGATTCCGGCCTGGTAGGATCGGTCGATATCGTCGAGCTCAATCCCTTCCTGGATGAACGTGGACGGACGGCGCGTGCTGCAGTCGAGCTGATCGGCAGCCTGTTCGGCCAGCAGATTACAGACCGGCCGACGCCGAGCAACGCAATCGCTCCGGGTGAGTGAAACGGCGGACGGCGTTTGTGCGCTGAAGGCGCGGCGGTCGGAGGCGTGATTCAAGCTGGGATTCGGCTGCCGCAGCAGGATCGGACGTACTGGCCTGGAACTTGCTTGATGGGGCCGGGGGAACCGGGTGGGGCGCAATCGAGTTAACCTGCGACAGGAAAATAGCGGATCCTTCAATGACAAGTGGTCGTTTCGCAAACTCCATCTCCACCGCCCTTCGGCATCCCGGTGTGATCGCGCTGATCGTGGCGGGTGTGACGATTGCGGCAATGCTGATCGTCGACCACGGGCCGTGGAGCCGCGCCAAGACCCAGCCCGCCCATGTCGCGATGTACGCGACCACGGGAGAAGCGGCGCGCGCCGCGGGCGCCGCCGTGCTTCCGACCGAACCGAAGTCACCGGTCGAGCCGGCACGCCCGGGGCCGAAGACGTCCCCGACCGTCAATCCCGTGACGCCGTAGCTCTCAGCTCCTGCGGCCGTAATTGAGGAGCCCCCCGCTCGTCTTCGGCGGGTGCGCGCGCAAGGCGTCCTCGTTGGGTTCGGTGCCCCAGCCGGGCCGGTCCGGGACGATCAGATGGCCGTCCTGAATCTCCGGCTCATGCGTGAACAGCTCGCGGTCCCAGGACAGACGATCGATGTCGATCTCCATGATGCGCAGGTTCGGCACCGCGGCACAGAAATGTGCGTTCATCATCGAGCAGAGATGGCCGTAGAAATTGTGCGGGGCGACGTTGACCTCGAAGGCTTCCGCAGCGCTCGCGATCTTCATCGATTGCCAGACGCCGTTCCAGGGGGTGTCGACGATCGCGACGTCCATCGCCTGCTCGTGGAAATAGGGCAGGAATTCCCGCAGGCCCAGCAGCGTCTCGCAGGATGAGATCGGGTGCGGGCTCTGCCGGCGGATATAGCCGAGTGCCTGCGGATTGAAGCTGTCGATCTCGACCCAGAACATGTCGAGGTCGGCAATGGCGCGCAGGATCTTCAGATAGCCTTCGGTCCTGGCGTTGAAGTTGCAGTCGAGCAGGATGTCGACGTCAGGACCCGCGCCGTCGCGGATCGCCTCCAGATGCATGTGCAGGTCGCGCAGGATCTTGCGGTCGACGTTGATCTCGGGCGCGAAGGGTGAGCCGAAACCGGGACGCCAGCCGGTAGGCTTGCCGTCGTCATAGGCAAAGATGTTGGTCTTGAGCGCGGTGAACTTCTTCTCGCGGACCTCGCGCCCCATGGCCTTGACGCCGTCGAGACTTTCGATCGGCGGCTTGTACCAGGATGGGTGATTGATGCGCCATGTGGCGCAATGCGACCAGTAGACCCGGATACGGTCGCGGATCTTGCCGCCGAGCAGCTCGTAGCAGGGGACGCCGAGAGACTTCGCCTTGGCATCGAGCAGCGCATTCTCGATCGCACCGAGGGCTTGCGCCACCACGCCGCCGGCGGCGGGACGCGTCGCCGCGAACAATTCGGCAAAGATGCGCTCGTGCTGGAAGACGTTCTGCCCGATGACACGGGCGGAGAGGCGCTGGATGGCGGCGCCAACGCCGGGCGAGCCGAAACCCTCGTCGAATTCGCTCCAGCCGACGATGCCGTCCTCGGTCGTCAGCTTGACGAAATGATAGTTTCTCCAGCCGGCATCGCAGGCAAGGATCTCGAGGCTTGTTGCTTTTGATGATTTGCTCATGTCGCTCCCTGTTGCCGGGCTTCTTCTTGGAGCTCGATCCCGGCCCGGACCGCATTGTTAGGCCAACCGAGGACCGGCGTGAAGGGCGCCGCGATGCGGCTGCGAGCGCGTCCCGGCGGTGCTTTCGCCGGTCTCGTCAGCCAATCACCGAAGAGACGAGCAAAGCGAGGACGGCCAGCGCCATCAGCGCAGTGCCGAGCCAGCCCAGCGCGATCAGCCATGAGCGGCCCCTGAAGCGGCCCATGATCGCGCGGCTCGAGACGATCAGCATCATCATGGCCATGATGGGGACGGCGACGATGCCGTTGAGCACTGCGCTCCACACCAGCATGTGGATCGAGTCGATCCCGGTGAAGCCGAGGCCGAAGCCGATGAGGGTTGCCGCCGCGATGATGGTGTAGAAGCCGACCGCTTGGTCCGGCTTGGCCTCCAGCGTGGCACGCCAGCCGAAGATCTCCGCAACGCCGTAGGCGGCCGAGCCCGCCAGCACCGGGATGGCGAGCAGGCCCGTGCCGATGATGCCGATCGCAAACAGGGCGAAGGTGAAATCCCCGGCGAGCGGCCGCAGCGCTTCGGCCGCTTCGGTCGCCGAACTGATGTTGGTGATGCCGTTGGCATGCAGGACCGAGGCCGTGGTGAGGATGATGAAGAAGGCGATGCCGTTGGACAGCAGCATGCCGGAGATGGTGTCGGCCCTGATGCGCGCGAGTTCCGGATCGCCGCCGCGCTTGAGCTCGCGAAGCGGCTTGTCGCGCTGGCCCTGGTTCATCTCCTCCACCTCCTGCGAGGCCTGCCAGAAGAACAGATAGGGGCTGATCGTGGTGCCGAGCACGGCGACAACCATCATGAAATAGTCGCCGCTGACATTCGCCTCCGGCCACACCGCGGCGAGCAGCGCCGTGCTCCACGGGATATTGACGGTGAAGGCGGTCGCGACATAGGCGAACAGCGCCAGGGTGAGGAATTTCAGCACCGGCGAATAGCGCCGATAAGGCAGGAACACCTGGAGCAGGGTCGAGCCGGCCGCGAAGATCAGCGCGTGCTCGTGGTTGAGGCCGCCGATGACGAGCGAGAGCGCCTCGGCCATCGCGGCGATGTCGGCGGCGATGTTGAACGTATTCGCGGCAACCAGCATGCCGACGAGGCCCAGCACCACCCAGCGTGGCGCGATCTGCATGACGTTGGCGGCGAGCCCCTTGCCGGTGACCCGGCCGATCCGCGCGCTGACGAGCTGGATCGCGATCATGAACGGCGTGGTCAGGAATACGGTCCAGAGCAGCCCGTAGCCGAATTGCGCGCCGGCCTGCGAATAGGTGGCGATGCCGGACGGGTCGTCGTCGGCAGCTCCGGTGACGAGGCCCGGTCCCAGCCTTTGCATCAGCGTCGGCGCGGATTTAGTCGGCGTGAGGGCGCTGTCGCGCATGTACGGGGACCTCGCAGGAGTGCTGGCGTGTCCCTAGCAAATGCGAATGCGCGAACATAGGTTCCTGCCGCGCGAGCGCCGGCATTTCTGATAATGCTAAATTCGCTTGCTCCGTCGGGCAAAACAGGGGTAGATTGCCAGCATCGCAAGACGTCTCGAAACCCGCGGCGGTTCGCGGTTCTCGACCGGCGCCGGAAACTCAGTCCGGGATGAAGCGGCCCGGGTCGTCTACTTCACGCTGACGAACATGCCCCAGGCTGCGGCCAGCGCCGCGCCGGTGAAGAGGACCACCGGATTGTCGCAGAACGTGCCGCCATAGCTGCACACGTCCGCTCCGAATTGGCCGAGCTCATGACGGCTCGCGGAATAGAACAGTCCCGACAGCACCAGCAATGCAGCGGCGACGTAGTACATTGACGATCTCCCGGCTTGCCCCGTCCAGGCGACATGTCCCACCATGACGCGAAGAGATTTCGTTTCGCCCAATCCGCTTTGCTGCATTTAAGATAAAGTTTGACCCGTCAGGCAAAACACTGGCAAGGTGAGACCATGGGCGAGTGCCGGCGTCGCGATGATGACCGGCGTTCGGCATGAAAAAGGCCCCGCATCGCGGGGCCTTTGTCGTGTTGGGCCTGCTGCCGGCTTATCGCCGCGAGCCCGCGCCGTACAGCTCGCGTTCGCGCCGGATATCGTCGGGCGCAAGTGGCGGGCTGGCGGCATCGAAGTCGGTCCAGCCGGACTTCTTCCAGGCTGAGCTGCGATCCTGCAGATTCACGGACCTCTCGTGCAGAAGCGCTTCGAGGCGTGCGCGATCCTGGTCCGGCACCCTGGCTGTGACGAGCGTGCCGCCACGGCGAACGCCCTCGGCATAGAGCGATGCATCCTCCTTGGAGACACCGGCTTCGGTGAGGGCACCAACGATGCCTCCGGTTGCTGCGCCGGCGGCCGCACCGACAGCGGTCGCAGCGAGCCATCCGGCAGCGACGACCGGCCCGAGGCCGGGAATAGCCAGCAGGCCGAGGCCGGCGAGCAGGCCTGCCGCGCCGCCGATGCCGGCGCCGATGCCCGCACCCGTTCCGGCGCCTTCGGCGCGATCGTCGGTGCCGTCGCGATCACGATCGACCTTGCCGCCCGATGCGAGGCCGGCCTTGCCGGACGACGAGCGGTACCAATTGTCCGAGTTGTTGGCGACGATGCTGATATCGGAGTGCGGTACGCCGGCGTTTTCGAGCCGCGTGACAGCCTGCTCCGCGTCGGAATAATTGTCGTACAGACGAGAAATGGTGGTCGTCATGTTAATTCCTCCTTACTTGGCGGGATTGACGTTGCCTTGGAAGTCAACGCTGACATCGGTCTTGGTGCCGGCCTTGTCGGCCTTGCCGCGCCAGACGCCTTCGTTGTCCTTCTGCAGGCCGGAGACGTTGGAAAATCCCGCGTCCTCGATCCGCGATTTCGCCTGTCCCTCGGTGAAGCTGTTGCGGCCGGCGACCGGAGCATTTGAGTTGTTCTGGTCGGAGCTGTTGACGGCGTTGTTTCCGGGCCCGCTTTGCGCCGGCTGCGACTGGGCGCCCGCGGGCACCGCGCCGAGCAGCAACAAGGTTGCTGCCAGCAGAGTTAGACGTGACATGTTTTTGTCTCCTGCAAGTGATTGTGCCGGCGACAACATGCGAGATTCGAATTGGTTGCTACTGTTCTGGAGGAGTTTGCCGCGGCTCTTTGGTCGGCAACGTCGAGCGAGCTGTGGCCGTCGTCTGCTGCAGAGGGGCGTTCGCCGGCAGGCTGCTACTTTGAAGACTTCACAGGCTCGCCTTGGCTCTGGGTGGTTTCCCAGGGAGCTGGAAGTATGACGCGGATGGGGCGGGCTTCGGCGGAGCTTTGAACGACAGGCGCAGCCTGGTCCTTGACGGGCTCAGCTACTGCTACGGCCGGCAGCGCGACCAGCATCGCCAGAGAAGTTGTCACGAGCCGCATGTCCAACATCGAAGCCTCCTGTTGGCGCACCAACGCAGTCGGTGCCGGTTGGTTCGAATCCCGGACCGGGAACAAGTGGCAATTTGTCCTGTTTGTAGATGACAGGCCTGATGACCGGGCTGCCGGAGGAGGACACGATGAATATCAAAGCGATCATTGCAGCCGCCGTGCTGACGTCAATTGCGGCTCCCGCATTTGCGCAATCGTTCTACGTGGTGCAGGACGTCAAGACCAAGAAGTGCACCATCACCGAGTCCAAGCCGACGACAACGGAAACGACCGTCGTCAGCGGCGACACCGTGTACAAGACCAGGTCTGAAGCCGAGGCCGGCATGAAGACGGTGAAGATCTGCACCTCGCACTGAGGAAATGCCTGTGCTTTTGCTTCGGGCCATCCCGCTGTGATCCTTCTTGGCGGCGCGCCTACCTGATCGGTCACATGCACTGAGACGGAAGGCGCGGTGGCCGTGGTCCCCGCCAGGGCTTCGGCGCCTCCCGAGGCAACAGCGCGATCGATGAAAGCCCGCGCGGAGCAATCCGTCGCGGGCTTTGATTTTGAGGACGCAAACAGGCGGGGCCGTGCGGATGACCTCGACGAAACACGCCTGAAACAGTGCTGAAACCCGATTGTCCTGAACGACTCGGCTCCGGGCCTCGACCAACGAAGCGAACAGGAGAGACAATCATGATCCAGATCGGTTCGAAGGAAGAAGTCGCGTTCTTGCTGGCGCTGTTCGGCACCCATACCCAGCCGGTCAGGCGGCCGAAGCCGAAATCGCAGTAAAGGTGAGAGAAGCCATGCCGGGCCTTGCCGAATGCCAGAGCCTGTTGCGGCTCCTGATCGCAAAGGGCGATCCCAAGGCCATTCCGCTCGCCAGGGGGGCCATCGATCAGTTCCTGAACACGGCGCCGGCGAGCGCCCGCGGGCGCGGCCTGCGCGTGCTCCAGCGCGACGCGCTCGACCAGCACGATGCCGCGGTCGGCGTGCAGCGCTCGTTCGCCGAGACCGTGGACGCCTATATCGAGCGCAAGCTTGCGGAGGAGTGAGAGGCGAGTGCGCGAGCTGGCGCACTCCGGTCCCGGCTGAGCCTGCGCGCTCCGTTCCCGAAACCCTTTGATCCCAAGTGAATTTTTTCGTCCCGCTGGAAACCTTTGTCCGCCGCTCGACCTATTACGGCGGAGGATGCGGACATGCCCCGATATTACTTCGACCTTCGCGACGAGAACGGAATTGCGCTGGACGAGGAGGGGCTGGAATTGTCCGGCCCGCGCGCGGTTCAGGCCGAGGCCGCCAAGTCGGTCGCCGACATGGCGCGCGATGCGGTGCTCTCCGCGCAGTTCTCGGGCGGCCGGCAAGAGATGGCGATCGGCGTTCGCGACGCAGGCGGTCCCATCATGCAGGTGAAGTTCTGCTTCGAGATCGAAGATCTCACGTCGCGATCCCGGTCACGCGATCATTGACGCGTCAGTGTCGGTCGGGATGGCTCGGGTAGCGGCGGCCGAGACTGCTCGGACTCCAGCACGGCGACCTTGCGGCCGAGTTGCCAGACTTCGACCTTGCCCAGCCGCGTGTACTGCTTCGCAAAGACCAGGGCGGAGGAATCGGACGGGGCTTCGAACGCTTCGGCGGAACGGAAGACGCCGTTCTCGCCGACGAGATAAGCGCGATATTGCTGCATCATGTCGGCGCCCTCAGGCCGGGCGAGCGCAGCCACGCCTCGATCTGCATGGCGGTCTCGTCCTGACGCGCCCGGCGCAGCAGCATCTCGCGGCGGCGCCCCGGCGCCAGCGCGCGCGCTTCGTCGCGGCAGCGAGCGGCCTCGTCCGCGAGTCTATCGTTCAGAGTTCTGGTCTGTTTGAACCGACGCCGTGTCAGCATGGCGCTGCTCCTCCTTGGAGGTCGGGCGGGAACGCAATTGGCGTTCTCATCACCGATCGATGCCTCGGGCCTTGCGGTGATGGCTCAAGGTTACGCTTCCGGCGAAAGCGAGTCACATCATATGATATGTCGCGCGGATTAAATTCGCAGGTGCAGGTTCAGCCGCTTGAGCCGCTTACTCATCTTGCGGCGTCGCGATTTCCGTGTTCACTTTTGAACAAAGGCGACGTCGGATGCGCTTGCACGGCATCACCGGCCAGGGCTTTCGTCCGTGGACGTCGGTGGCTGGGAGAGCGGGCGCGCTCTTGCCTGCAAGCGAATCGAGCGCGGTGCGGATCCGTCGGCCGTTGCCCGCCAAGCACGAGCGGGCCGAACACATGCTCCGGCTCGTGCGCGAATGCCGCGAGCTGTCGAAGCAACCACGATCCAACCTGTTTCTCGGATGGAAGACAATGGACGCGCCTCCGAAGGAGGAGGATGGCGGTGACGGGGGATGCGGTGCGTTGGCTGGAGCATTGAAAGCCCCTTGGCCAGTCATCGACGAAACAATGTGTCATATGGGACCGAACTCTAAAGGATGCGTGGAGATCGGCGAGCTTCAGGGGCATGTTGTTCGAAGACGTGTCGGATCTCCCTCTGATCGTCCCCCGAAGAGCTTAAAGGTGGTGCTCTCTTCCGAGTGTTGTTGAGCTCGCTGCGGATGGAGGAGTGCAAGATGTCTATTGACATTGTTCTCTGTTTGTTCTATTGAAGGAATCAACCTCTGGGCGAAACGTGCGTCTCGCCGGAAGGGTTCAGCGGGGCAGTTCATGAGTAACTCGTTTATTACCTTTGTCTTGCTGGACCGACCGGTCACGCCCGACATGTCTGTTGTCGCCAAGATCCTTCGCGCGCGACATCCGGATTTGATGACGGAGCCGAACGATCCTGGCGAGCGACAGGTCAAAGCAAGCTCGCCGCTCCTTCGCTGCGGCAACCAGCTTGTTGCCGTCATGCCGATGCCGTCCCCGATACCGGACGATGCCGCTCTGTGGGCACGCGCTGCCACGATATGGCCGGAGGGCAAGGCCGTGGCCGCCCGGCATCGCGGTCACCTGGTCGTCTCGGCGCTGGCAAAGAACGAGAAGCCTCTCGTCGCCGCGCGCGTCACCACCGCGGTGGTCGGCGCGTTGATCGCCGCCATGCCGGAATGTTGCGGTGTTGTTTGGGACGGCCGGGTGGCGCGACCGTCCGCCCTTTGGCTAGAAGAGTCGAGCCGCTCCTTTGCACCGTTTCCCGGCTATCCCTTTACACTGTGGGTCGACATTCTTCCCTTCCAGTCGGATAGGAAGATCGGCGCGATCACTATCGGGTTGTCCACCTTCGCAGGGCGCGAGATCGAGTTCGAGACCGCCAAGCTGACATTGTCCGAACTGATCGACAAGGTGGCCGGACTTTCCGTCTATCTGGTCGAGCACGGCAACGTGGTGAAGGACGGCGACACGATCGGTGCAAGCACGACCGAGCGGATCGCGGTTCAGTATCGGAATTCCCAGGTCTTCAGTGGGGTGCCCGTGTTTTCATGTACCGATGACGTCGCAGACTCTCTTCAATGATAGCTCAGAATTTGCATCCCGCATGGTGCGCCTCGCGAGCCCATCATTTGACACGTCGGGCAAAACACTGGCAGAATGGTAACATCGAAAGATTTTATGGATCGAGCCCGCGGGATTCCGCGGGCTTTATTTTTGAGCGCCCATCGTCGTGAGGAACGAAGACGAAATTTCTGCTGCGAGAATGGAAATCGAAATGATGAGCGATGCGAACGGAGAGATCGTCTATGGCTACGCCTTCTGATGGCAGCCGAAAGAGAAAGGCGCCCAGGCTCTATCGCATCACACTGAATTTCAGGATTCGCAGGCGCCCTGGGTGGGAATTGGAAAATCTTGCCGCCTTGGGCGCCGGCCGCGTGCTCAGGTCGCCGAGAGGCGAGCGACGATTCCCTGCGCTAGCTGAAACGCCAAGGCTGCTGATCGACAAATCGCTTGGGCGGCCGCCGGTCGATTGGGAGATGTTTCACGATTTTTGGCTCGTATCCGATCGGATGAAGGGCGTTCTCGAGGCCGTGGATCGAGAGGGGGTCGCGTTTCTGAAG
Source organism: Bradyrhizobium sp. GW821-FHT13H06 (assembly GCF_058803975.1). NCBI lineage: Bacteria > Pseudomonadati > Pseudomonadota > Alphaproteobacteria > Hyphomicrobiales > Nitrobacteraceae > Bradyrhizobium > Bradyrhizobium sp. GW821-FHT13H06. Next base: position 43,643 of record NZ_JBXAPN010000009.1, read on the forward strand.
TGCGAAACGCGGTCGCTGAAGGGAGGTGCGCCCGTTTATTGGCTTTGCGATATCATACGCCGGCTCGACGTCATTGACGAAGAAAAGTCCATCGTCCAAGTCCTGGACGAGGGAACAGATTTCAGGCGATACGATGGTACGACAATTTCCCGCTATGTCTTCCGAGAGGAGGCCATCGGTTCGGCTCATATCTTCCGGCCGCGCTTTTTGGAGCAGTGGATTCTTTGTGATCAGACAATGAAGGACGCCTGTAAGGCTGCCGGTGTCAAAGGCCTGAGTTTCGGATATGCCTACGGCAATTACGAAGGCCTCAATCCCTAGGGTCCGCGCCTTGAGACCAGTAGAGATCTGACTTGCCCGTTCTTGGGCTCGTCTGAAGATCGCTCTTTTACCGAAGAGATTTGCACGACACCAGGGGCGGATGCCCCTGTTGCCCTCGCAGTATGCGAAATGCTGCCGCCGTTACCCGAACGGCCTGTAGGCGCCCTGCACCGACCGCGATGTCGGCCCGGTGACCGCATCAGTATCTAGCGCGCGCGAAGAGGCCGGCCCTCGCTGCTGGCCATCCACCAAGCATTTCAGATCAGACCAGCCGGCTGCGATCACCAGCAGCTCGAATGCCGGCCTGCGTCAGAAAGTAGCGGTCGCATGTTTCAAGATCATCACGTTTTGCCGCAGCAATTTGCAAATCATCCGGTCATCCGGCTCTTGGGAAAACGATTTAATATCAATGGAATTCGAAATTTGGTGACGTTGCCGTCCAGACAGAATCTGGCGACGGAGCTTGGTTCGAGCCCGCATACGGGGGGACATCTCGGAACGTACCACGAGGGATTTTCCGAGTATCTTGAAACTCTCAAGGTGTCTCCAAAGTACGACCTTGCTAATGCGGGCGATGAGCGTGCGCTGGACGAGATAGCCTCCGATGTGAACGCACTTGTAGCCGCTGCCAAGTACGCGGTAGCAAACGGCCATTTGCTTCCCAACACTCCAGAAGGACTAACGACGGAGGAAGGAAATGGTGAGAACCGCAAATGGTTCTCAAATCGCGGGACATACGCCGCGGAGCAAGCAGAGCAAATCCGGCAGATGCAGGAAACGGTCGATCAGCTGTACGATGCCGGTCGGCGAGATGCGGCCTTGGCTTTTCCGCTTTTGTCGCCGACGAGTGGTCTCAGCATGACAGAGAGGATCGAAATATTAAGGCGCGCTAACAAAGGCAATCCGATTTCACTGCAATTCACCGGCGTCGACCCTGTCCCTGATGCGCCGGGGCTCGTCCCCTCTCTGATCGACACTCGCTTGCGAGGCCTCTCTCCACCCGCTCGTTCCGACCTAGACAAAAACGAAGCATTCACGCGGGGTGATCCACGATTCATGGGCGGGCTGCCAGCCTTTCCAGCGCCAAGTTCCAATGAACAACGGCTCGGCCAGTTGCCCCCGACAACGGCCACGCCATCAGACCCGCTGGTGCTCCAATCCGACCCGCACTCCGGAGTGACGTATCAATATTACGACAATCCGCTGGCCGGCGGCACACCTGTGGTGCGCAATGCACTTCCTTGGCTGGCCGGAGCGGCGGCGGCCGGTGCAGCTGCTCCCTTCATTCCCGGCTGGCTGCTTGCTCTGGGAGCCATCTTGGCCGGTACGCGCGCTGCCAATGCACAGGAAGGTAGTTCCGGCGCGACGATGGTCGCTGCCGCTCCTGGCGGAGGAGTGTTCTCGACAGGAGCACCTGCGCCGAGCACATCGAACAATGGACTCAGCGTTGACAACGCGGCCAGCACCAGGGGCGTTTTGGCATCAACCTTCAGGCCGCAGCTGAGCGGAGCTTCCTCGTTTGATCCCGAGGCGCCCGCTGGCACTTTTGCCGATCGCTTCGGGGGATGGGCCACCGCCCCGGCTGGCACCATGCCCGCGAAAGATCTCGCGGTCGCGCCCGCATCCGCCGCAGGATCAGTCGCGCCCGAGGATGTTCGGCGTCTCACCCGCGTGAATGAGACGAACGCGGGCAACGTGTTCACATCGGGCAGTGCGCCCGTCCCGTATCTATCATCTACCGAATTTGACGAGCGGTTTGGTAGTTGGACCGTCCCGGCCGCTGGCAGCCAGCAGCCGCAACCGAGCAAGCCGATCGGCGTGTTTGCGGACGAGCCGAGCTACCTTATTCCTCCACCCATCTTCGGAGTGGATGGCCCCGTCAATCCGCAGACTGACAGTGAGGAATGGTTCTCGCGCTGGATACGACCTTTGCTTCGGTCCGAATGACGTCTGTGGTGAAGCGAGAGCCGTCAATTTGACACGTCGGGCAAAACACTGGCAGAATAGCATCATCGAAAAGCTCGCAACGAGCGCGCGGGTCTGCCGCGGGCTTGTTTGTTTTGGCGGCGCATGAGACGTTCGTGCCCTACGCGCCACCCGGCCCGAACCACCTCGTCAACGCCTTCGCAAGTCCGCGCTGGCTCTCGTCTCCCACCCAGGCCACATGACCATCGGGCCGCACCAGCACCGCGCCGGGAGCGGCGACCTCTCCGATGGCCGGAAGCTGCCAGGGGCCGTCGCAAACGGCATCGACGATCTCGATGCGTTTCCCCCAGAACGTGATGTCGATGCTGCCGCGCTTGCCGAAATTGAGCAGCACGCCGCGTGCGCCGTGCAGCAGCGTGAACAATCGCTGCGGCCGGCCTTCGACCGTCAGATCGAGATCCGGCATGCGGCGCCCGAGCAGCGCGTGGCCTTCGCCGAGATCATAGCGGATGTCGAGCCCGCTCATCATCGCGCCGAAGCGCCGGCGCGGCGCCTCCATGGCGAGCAGCTCCGACACCACGTCGCGCGCGGCCTTGCGGCCGTCGTCGCCGCGGCGGAGCAGGGCGATCTGCGCCATGGTGTTGCGCAGGACGCGCGCGGCGACGGGATGTCGCTCGGCGTGGTAGGTGTCGAGCAGGCTGTCGGGTGAAATGCCCTTGACGACCTGCGCCAGCTTCCAGCCGAGATTGACCGCGTCCTGCAGGCCGGTGTTGAGGCCCTGGCCGCCCACGGAATGATGGATGTGCGCGGCATCGCCGGCGAGCAGCACGCGTCCCCTGCGATAGGATGCAGCCTGCCGCGCCGCGTCGGTGAAGCGGGAGATCCAGCTGGGGCTGTGCAGACCGAAGTCGGCGCCGTACACGGCGACGAGGGCCTCGCTGAGATCGCGCAAGGTGGGTTGGCCGCTCCGATCGAGCGTCGCCTCCGTCACGACGACAAGCACGCGCCCGCTCTCCGTCTTGCTGAGGCCGTGAAAGCCCAGCGCGTCGTGACGCAGGCCCCATGCCGGCTCCTCGCGCATCTCGACTTCGGCCATGAGATTGCTGAGCGTCGGATCGAAACCGGCGAAATCGATGCCGGCGGTCTTGCGCACCACGCTGCGGCCGCCGTCGCAGCCGACGAGATAGTTTGCGCGCAACGTCTCGCCGCCGGAGAGCGTGACGTCGACGCCGGCCGCGTCCTGCGCGAAGCTCGTCACCTCGGCGTTGCGATAGACCGGGACCGCGAGCTCCGCGACCCAGTCGGCCAGGAGGCGCTCGATGTGGTTCTGCCGCAGCGCGAGCCCGTAAGGATGGCGAGTGGGAAGGTCGCTGATGTCGAGCCGCGTCCATGCAAAGCCCGCAAGCTGAGTGATCTGTCCTTCGCGCAGGAACCGCTCGGCGATGCCGCGCTGATCGAGGATCTCGATGCTGCGCGCGTGCAGTCCGCCGGCGCGCGTGCCGACGAGGTCCTGGTTCGCGCGCCGCTCGACCACGGCGACGTCGACATGTGCCAGCGCGAGCTCTGCGGCCAGCATCAGCCCGGTCGGGCCGCCGCCGGCGATGATGACCGCATGGCCGCTGGCTGCCGCGCGTCTTGCGTGCGTTCGGCGGCGCGACCGGGATGTCGGAAGCGATACAGGCATGTCGTGACCCCTCGGCTCGTTGTTGGGTCGAGGCTTCTACGCGATCATCGGGGGCTTGAAGCAAGCCCCTTGCGAACCACATATTGAGCCGGGAGGAGGGGCTTCCGCTTTAGCGCCCGCCGCGTTGACACGTCGGGCAAAACACTGGCAGAATGGCATCATCGAAACGAGTGTGGTTGGCCCGCGCGGAGCAATCTGCAGCGGGCTTTTTCATGTCCGCTTCGTGCGACGGCAATCGCGCACAACACAGGGTTTGACACGTCGGGCAAAACACCGGCATAGTGACATCATCGAGACGAGTTTGGTTGACCCGCGCGGAGAAATCCGCCGCGGGTTTTTTCGTTCTCGATTTCGCAATCGGACGGCGGCGACGCATTGCGGCCACGCACTCGTCAAACCTGGAGCGCCGATCGGCGCGCCGCCGTCCGAACCATTGCTGGCCGTGCACGCGCGAACGTGCCGGCCCGCGGCGCCGGGCCCGCTGCCCGCGCCGCTGCGGTCTCCGGGACGGAGATAGGGTTCGCGCCCGAAACGATCGCGCCTCGCCTGTGCGATCTGCCGCGCATTTTCTTACTGGGAGGAACGATGACCGCTTACCTGATATCGCTCGCGCTCGCGGGCCTCATCGCAATCGTGCTCTGGGAGACGTTCTCGTGAGCGAGGACACCATCGAATGCGAGCCCGAGCTTGCACCAGCCCGCTTGCCCGCGCGGGGGAAGACGCCGAGGGCGCGCACCCTGACCGAGATTCGTTCGCTTGCGCGCAGCCACACCAGGACGGCCATCAGGGTGCTCGTCGGCGTGATGCGCAGCGAGGATGCAACGCCGGCGGCCCGCGTCTCGGCGGCCAATGCCATCCTCGATCGCGGCTGGGGCAAGGCCGCACAGCCCGTCGAGAACGGCCAAGACGGAATGCTGGAATTGATTCACCGGATCGAGCGCATCATCGTGCATCCGGCGAGTTCGAACAGCGGCGACGCCGTCACGACGCTCGAGACGGCGGAGATCCCGATCTGCAATCGCGGCTCGATTGCCGGTTGACCCGTCGGGCAAAACGCTGGCAGAATGGCATCATCGAATTCGAGTTGGTTCAGCCCGCGCCGAGCAATTGGCCGCGGGTTTTTCGTTTCGATGATCCCTATGAGTGAGGAACGATCGCCAACAGAAGCCAGTATGGTTCTTTCCTGAAATTCTGCACATTCGTGACCTTGAAGCGTCGGGATCTGCTGTGGTTCAAAGGAGGCCGTCCGAGTCTGAGAAAGGGCGCCCTATGTGGACGAAGGCGAGCTGCGGTCGCTGCGACCTGCCGCCGACACGGCCATCCCGTCGATTCGACGGATGCGGAATGGCTTCGGCGAAGCGGCTGATTGCGCCAGCAAGGTGGGGCAGCAACAAGCACGCCGACGATGCGTGCGAGGTGTCGATAGCCTGATGTATGGTCTGAGCACTGGTTGGAGCGATGACGAAGTCGCGATTTGCCTCTGCTGGGAGCGGGCCGGCGCTTCTCACTATCCGTCCGCGGAGGCGGGACTCCCGACGCTTCGTTCCCGGTTTCGTCGCAGAGCGACTTCGAGAGGCGATACGGATCTTGGCCTTCGTCTTCCGGAGGTGGCGTCCTCGTGGTGTCAATCAAGCTCAGCAAGCACTATCCGATACCCCGAACCACGAAGGCTGGTCCGCGATGTGGCGCAGGCGCATCGGACTGCCCTGAGCCGAGCGAGCGTATCCATTGTCCATCCTGAAAATCCCGACGGCCAAGATCTTCGAGCCGCTGCTCAAGCCTGCGCGCTACAAGGGCGTTTACGGGGGACGCGGCTCGGGCAAATCGCATTTCTTCGGCGAGCTTCTGGTCGAGACCTGCCAGTCCGACCGCGGCACGCTCGCGGTCTGCATTCGCGAGGCGCAGCGCACGCTGGCGCAATCCTCGAAGCGTCTGATCGAAGGCAAGATCGCAAGCCTGCGCCTCGGTCACGGCTTCAAGCTCTTCAGCGACAAGATCGAGACACCCGGAGATGGATTGATCATCTTCCGTGGGCTTCAGGATCACACGGCCGACTCGATCAAATCATTGGAGGGGTTTCGCATCGCCTGGATCGACGAGGCGCAATCCTTGAGCGCACGCAGCCTCGCGCTGCTGCGGCCGACGATCCGCGCCAAGGACTCCGAGCTCTGGGCGAGCTGGAATCCGCGGCGCAAGAGCGATGCGATCGACGATTTTCTGCGCGGGCGCAAGCCCGAGGGATCCGTGGTGGTCAAGGCGAACTGGCGCGACAATCCCTGGTTTCCGGACGTGCTCGGGGAGGAGCGGCTCTTGGATCAAAAGCTCTACCCGGAGCGCTACGACCACATCTGGGAGGGCGAGTATGCGCGTGCCTTCGAGGGCGCCTATTTCGCCTCGCTGCTGTCGGAAGCGCGTGCGCAGGGACGGATCGGAAAGGTTGCCGCTGATCCGCTGTTGCCGCTGCGCGCCTTCATCGACATCGGCGGGGCCGGTGCTGCGGCGGATGCGTTCACGATGTGGATCGTACAGTGGGTCGGCAGCGAGATTCGTGTTCTGGATTATTACGAGAGCGTCGGCCAGGTGCTGGCGTTTCACGTCAACTGGCTGCGTTCGCGCGGCTACGACAACGCCGTGCTTTATCTGCCGCACGACGGCATGGCCGCCAACAACGTCACCGGCAAGCGCTATGAGGATCATTTGCGCGAGGCCGGCTTCAAGGTCGAGCCGCCGGTCAAGAACCAGGGGCCGGGCGCGGCCATGATGCGGATCGAGGCGCTGCGCCGGCTCGGCCCGCAGCTCTGGTTCAACGCGGAGACGACCGAGCCCGGCCGCGAAGCGCTCGGCTTCTATCACGAGCGCAAGGACGAGACGCGCAACATCGGTCTCGGCCCCGAGCACGACTGGTCGAGCCACGCTGCCGACGCGCTGGGATTGATGGCGATCTGCTACGAGCAGCCGGGCAGGGTGGCGGCGTTCAATCGGCCGATCCGGTATGCGGAGCATGGATGGATGTGAGGAGATCAGTGCCCTGCGGTTGACATATGTTCCCGTTACGTTCTAGTTTACCCAGACTCTACCACTGCGTGAGTTTTGCGATGTCGGCCTTGCGAATGCTGGTTGAGCTGATCGGGTACGCGATCGCGCGAACTGCTTTGACCTTCCTTTCATTTGGAAAGATCTATGTCGAGCCGTTCAGTGCATCGGCGCCGTCATCGCTCCGACCGTGTTTCCGTCGCGACGCAGATGGACGGATCGAATTGCGACAGGAAGCCACCGCCCGGTGCGGGCTCGGGATTGGCTTCCTGGTGCTGCTCGCGAGCGCGGCCATAGTTCACGGCCTGTCATTCCGAGGATAGACCTCTCGGCAGATGGAATATTTGTTGTACTGGCTCTTCTTCGAATTCACCGGATGTTCTGCTGCGTGGCTTCCCTTCATCAGAGAGACGAACCCGCAGGAGGTTACGTCGAGCGTATCAAGAAGGATTTTCGAACCTGCGACTATCGCGATACCTGGCAGCTCTTCAGATCCCGCCTAATGGGTACATTTGTGGCGCCACCTGTGGTAGTGGGCTGGTCATAGCTGGTTTATTCGAAGGAGTGCTTATGGGACGGCAGGTTCGTTGGACGGCGATCGGTTTGGTCATGTTGTGCATGGCCTGTCCGCCGGCGAGGGCCATTGGTTATCTGTCCGGGGTCTTGCAAAAGCCTGCCTATGTTCAATCCCTGGGGACCCTGCTGGGTAATGCTCCAAGCTGGACCAAGGAAATTCTCAAGAAGAACGGCCGTTATGTGAGCGGCTTGCGATTCCACGAGGAAATCGCCGGAACCAGATACGAGCTCTTTGACATGTGCGTGCGTATCGCAAAGTGCATCGACACCTCAATTGTCGTCATGTTCGCGCCGAACGGCACGCAGGCGTGGGCTGGGCTCAGCGAAAAAGGAGTTATATCCTTCCTGGGAGCTCCGAGCGATGCGCAGCAGGCGGCGCTGAAAAGGCAGCTCTACGTCCCGGAGCCGCCGCCAAAGACCGGACCTTATCTGTCCCAGATGATGAAGACGAATCCGGCCTATGCGCGAGCGTTGAATGCATTGCTCGATCATGCTGACGCGCTGCCTGAGTGGGCTCAGGGAATGGGGAGAGGAAAAGGTTGGAGCGTCGAGTCGCCCGTCACCAATGTCACGATCGATGGCACAGGCTACGAGTTGTTTGACACCTGCGAGTCTCAGAATTGTAACCGCAGCCAGCTGATTGTCATGTTTGCTCCCAACGCGACCCAGGCATGGGGAGCTCTGTCTCATGAAGGGACCATTTCCTATTTCGGCGGGCCAAGCGCTGCCCAGCAGAAGGCTCTGAGAGAAACGCTGGGCAGCGGCAAATGATGCGGTTAAGTCGCAGCGCGAAGCAACTCCTGCTGGTGTGTGGCTGCTCTTGTGTTGATCGCTGATTGACGATTGCCGACAAGGTCGAGCCTTAATGGGGGCACGCTCTCCCGACGCCGGCGCACCGAAAACATCAATCTCTGAACTGAACAGCGGTCCTGGTGGGCCGCTGTTCTCATTTGTGGTAGCAAGATGGACATTCTTGACAAGATCATTTCGGCCGAGAGCAGCGGCAATCCGGACAAGGCAAACAAGCCGAACAAAACGTCGAGTGCGCTCGGGCTCGGGCAGTTCATCAATGGGACCTGGCTCGACATGGTCAAGCGCTACAAGCCCAAGTTGGCGGAAGGTAAATCGGATGCCGAGATTCTCGAGCTTCGCAAGAATTCCGATATTTCGAAAGAAATGACGGCCAGGTATGCGGAGGAGAACCAAGCAAGGCTTCGCCGAGCCGGCGTCCCCGTCACGCCGACCTCGACCTATCTCATGCACTTCGCCGGCCCGGGCGGCGGCGTCAAATTGATGAAGGCGGATCCGAATACGCCGGTGGAGTCGATTCTCGACGACAACGCCATCAAGGCCAATGCCTTCCTTCGCGGCAAGACAGCCAGCTGGGTCATCGCCTGGGCAAACAAGAAGATGGAAAGCGCCGCGGCGTCTCGGCCTGCCGCAGCGCCCCGCCGCGTGCCGTGGGACGCCGGCAGCCAACCCATTCCTTCTCTCCTGCAGACTCAGGCAGTGGAGCCGGCGTTCGGCGCCACGAGCTGGCCGCAACGTCCCGCTTCGCCCAACGTGTTGTCGCCCGATGCGGCCCGTCGCATTGCCGGAGCACCGAGAGCCGCGCCGATTCCCTTTCTGGATGGAACGATGCGAGCCCAACAGGCGCTCGATAATTCGCTTCCCGCGCCAGGAGCCGCGCCCTGGGACCTTGCCGATCGCTTCGGACGTTGGAGCAGCCTCGGTGGCGTGTTAGGGCCGGCGAGCGCAAGCTATGCGTCCCTCCAGGGTGGATACGACAAGCCGTCGCCTCCAGGCGCGAGCGCGCTGGCTCCGAACGCACCCGAAGAGACCATCGTCGATGCACCCGCCGTCCGTCGCAGCGACATTCGCTGGCTGACCCGGCGTGATGTTTCGAACGAGGCGGATGTGTCTACGTCAGGTGCCCCGCCCGTACCGTACTTGCCATACAGGTGAAGCTTAGCCCGCCGGATGTCGCGGTGAACCAGTTCTGACCAAAAAGTATTTCACCGCATAGATGTCGATCAGCGAAGTGAAGGCGATGCTCGCCACAGAGAAAGCCATCGCGCTCGTCGAATGACGTTACATCCAGGCGTCGCACCAGTCGCTACTTCTTCTCGACGCGCCCGAAAATCCTGAGGAATGCGAGGCCCGAGAGCCCCGCCACGTAGGAGAGGAGGACCAGTCCGGGCCCCTCGGGTCCAAGAATGAGGTACCAGAAGAATCCGAAGAAGCCGAGTATGAGGGAGTGTACAAGGGCGGTCTTCAAACAACCCGCGCTTTCTCGTTCCGGAGGAGGCGGCATCTTCAATCTCACTGATGTCTCCTCTGGAGTCGTAACATGGGTGGAATGGAATGGCTTTCGAAAATTTGCTGGTTCGCCTGATTGCAATGTTCGGAAAAGGAGAGTTATCGAACAGGCTTTCGCAGTTTGATCCGCCGTCCCGCGGCGATATTCTCCACGACGGGCTCGTTGGAGCAGGCAAGACCTGGGGCGGTGTCCTCGGGGCCGCGGCGGGGATAACCGGCGGCCAGGCTGTTGGTGGTCCGTATGGGGCAATCGCGGGCGGAGCGGTGCTGGCACCCACGGGGAGTCTCGCAGGAGGATGGGCCGCGCACGGTGCCTATCTTCAAGGTTTGCTCATCAACGACATTCTCACGCACCCCGAGAACTGGACCGTTGACGCGGCGGGCGCGATCATCCCGGCCGCGGCAAACATTGCGAACGATCCGCCGCGGCAGAATGCGAGCCGGTCGAGCGCCTTCGGTAGCGGAGCAACTCCGCTTCAGTATTCTCCCGCTCCGAATGCAGGAACGTACCGCATCCCCCTGCCGAGCTCCGGCGTGCTCGGCAGGAATCCATCGACATCGGTCCAGCCAGACGCGCCCTGGGACCTTTCCGTTCGCTTTGGCCGATGGAGCGGTCTCGGTGGGGTATTGAGTCCGGCGACCGCATATGCGTCCGCAGGAGATGGATACGACGCGCCGTCGCCTCAGGCCGCCAGCGCGCCAGCTCCGAGCATGCCCGAACAAAGCGCCATCGATGTGCGCGCGGTCCGTCGCAGCGACATTCGCCGGTTGGCGCGGAGCGATGATCCGAACGAGGCCGATGTGTTTACGACAGGCGCCCGGCCGGTGCCGTACCTGTCGCGCTGGTGAAGCTGCGCCGCCACGCGATGTGGTGAATTTGATCAAAAGGTATTTCATGACAAAGATGTCGATTTCCGAAGTGAAGGCGATGCTCGCCTCCGAGAAAGCCAACGCGCTCGCCGCGATGTCGGCGGCGCGGCTCGCCGAGGAGCGGGCGGATGCGATGGACTATTATCTCGGCGACATGCGCAAGGACATGCCGGCGCAGGACGGCCGCTCGCGCGCGGTGTCGACCGACGTCGCCGACACCATCGAAGGCCTGATGCCGCAGCTGATGGACATCTTCGCCGGCTCCGACGAGGTCGTGCGCTTCGAGCCGGTCGGCCCCGAGGACGTCGCGGCCGCACAGCAGGAGACGGACTACGTCAACCACGTCTTCATGCAGCAGAACGGCGGCTTCATGGTGCTCTATTCCTTCATCAAGGACGCGCTGCTGTCGAAGGCCGGCATCGTCAAGGTCTGGTGGGAGGAGCGGGAGGAGGAGGGCCGCGAGACCTATTACGATCTCACGGACGACCAGTTCGCGCTGCTGGCCCAGGATGTGGCGGAATCGAACGGCGCGATGAAGATCGTCGCGCACACGGTGCACGATGGGACCGACGAGAGAGATACGTTGCAAGCAACGTCTTAGGATTCAGGTCGGGGCAAACCCAGGGCAATCGCATATGGAGCCGATTTCGCGTGTGGCCATTCTTCGAGGCGCCCGCCGTTGGCGGGCCCTCAGGGGATGAGGCTTGAGGGCGCGGCTGCATTTTCAACGAGCACCGATGCTTCTTAGCCTCATCCTGAGCCCCCAGCGCCGAAAGCGGACGCTGCACATGGAGAGGAGACCGCCAAGTGGTCGTCTCGAAGGATGAGGCGCGCGCCCAAGTCGCGCAAAATGCCATATGCGATTGACCAAGGGCGAACCGGGAAACCGCCGGCGCAATTGCGCGCGGTGCCGCATTGGATCGGAGGCCTCTTCGTCGCCGCGGCGAGAGGTGTCTCCATCTACACAAATTCGTTTCGTCGGCCCATCAAGCTCGGCCGCCTCTATCACTGGAAGCGATCGTAGGGACACCGACTGGGCGTCCCTGGTGGACTGCTCGGCATGATCCAAGACTACATGCGCAACATCGGCTACTACCATGGGCCAGGTACTGGATCATATATGAAAATCCGAAATTGGCTTTGACGCGTCGGGCAAAACACCTCTATAGTGGCATCATCGAAGAGTTTACGACAGTCGTTCTGCGCAATGACGACAAGGGCTGTATTAGGCCGGGAGCAGGCCGACCGGATTGAACTGTTGTCCGTGCTGCCAGTATGGCTGTACGATTTAGACTCAGAGACGTGTGATCGCCGACGACTTCTTGCTTTGTGTTGGAGCCGGTATCCGATGGTAGTCGGTTGGGTTCTGGAGTTGATTTGGTGGGGCGTCGGTTATGCCGTGGCACGACCGGTGCTACCTCTTGTTTCTTTCGGCAGGCTCCGGGTTGGGACTGCTCGCGACTCCAGCGGATTTGGTTGGGTGGGTCTGCGACGCACCGAAGAGGGGCGACTTGAAATCGAGGCCACTTTCGCCGCCCTGATCGGTCTGGTGATCTGTTGCGCCTTACTTGCAGCGGTTCTCCACTTTCTTCACTCGCGGTGATTTTGTGGTTCATCCAATGCTTTGCGCCAGCTCGGCACGCCGCTAGGCGAAGGAGCAGATCGCGAAGATCGATGCGATGCCGGCAATCGACCAGGCGAGCGCAAGACGCTCGTGCCGGGCGGCGTTCGCGAGATGAAGGCGGCCAGTATCGGTCAAGCAAGCGGGATCGCATTGGGAGATGCGGATCGACGCAGCATGACCTATCTTCAAGACGCGACCAATCGTCAATGACACGACGGTGAGAAGCAGGATTTCAAGTGATGCGAGCGACACAATGGCCGTCGTCTCGTGCATCCAGCGTGGGCGCGCGGGTAGCATCGACATCTGCGCGCCCGGCGCCACGCTGTTGAGCACCACGCGGAGGTCATTGAGATAAAGCCCCGCGATGAGAAGAAGACCGCAAACCCAGATCGCTGCGAGGATGGTCAATACCAAGGTCATGTCGGACGCCGTTCGGATCTCGAGCCGCTTTCAACATCGCCAAAAGATTCGCTGCGGTCAACAAAGGAGATTGTGATGGCGGAAAGCCACAACCCGGATCGATGGCCGGATGGCTTGTCGTTCTCTGCGCCGTTTCCGCTCCTGCCCATCGGCAGGATTGGCGGAACGTATTACTGGAATCCGGGCTCCGCGACGGCGCCGCGGTGGACCGTGAACCGCAGTCTGGGTGCGCCGGGAGCGGGATTGGAGACCGTTTTCCTTACACCTGGAATGACCAGCCGCGATACGCTCGGATTCGGTGTCAGCGGGAATGCTTCGACGTTCGTCCCGTCGGTGAGCTTGAATGCCACGTTCCCCGATCTGGGTGGGCTTCTTCCACGGCTCGCGGCACCCAAGGTGACGTCCGTGGGGGCAGGGGTGGGTACGCCGAACATGTCGCCCTCGTTGACGACGACGATGACGCCGGAGCAGATCGCCGATTGGCTGCAGATGTTCTTTGCTCCGCGCGCGATGGGCCCTTTGGATGAAGCGTCGCCGTTGGTGCGGACGTTGACGTCCGGCCGCGGCACGATTGGTGCCGCCGCAGCTGCGCCGCCTGTGGGATATCTGAACGCGGGCGACAGGAGCCCGTTAGGTGGCGGGATGGACGATTGGAGGGCGTCGGTCACACCTTCGGCGCCGCAAGAGTCAATCCAATCACCTGCCGCTGGACGGCCCGGTGGACTTCTTGGCCTCATCCAGGATGTCATGCGCGACAGGGGCTACTAGCCCGACCGGCTGCGTTTCGGCGCTGCTCGCAACTGAAAGTTCAACAAAACATGCCCATTCCCTTGCTAGCCCCGGCGCCGCCTGCGCCGATGGGCTCTCCTGTCACGCATGACGTGACCATCGTCACCACGCGCAAGCTTGCGCAGGCGTGGGTGATGGACGTGCCGCCCGAAGAATTCGGCATCGAGCGCAGTGCGCGCAGCATCGGCGATTGTAATTGTTGCTTCCACGAGGTCGTGACCAAGACCGAGGCGCAGCTGATCGCCGAAGGTTTTGACGCGAGCCAGATCAGGGCCTTGCTGCCGCACCCCGGCACGACCGAGATCGAGGCGCTGGCGCGCGACACCGTGGAGGAGCATCTGTCGGCGATCGCGGGCGGCGGCAGCGCCAGTTCGGCCGCACGGCTGGTGCGCATCACCGAGCATTATGTGCGGATGGACTACGAGGGCTCGGCGCCCCACTGCCTCTATCAGGTGATCATCGGCGGCGATCAGGCCGAGATCCTGGGCAGGGACGACAAGGACTGTATGCGGCTGGGAGCAAGTCGGCCGGATTGAACTGTTGTCGGTGCGATCAGTATGGCAGTATGATTTTGCTCAGTGATGTGTGATCGCCGACGACTTCTTGTTTTCGTCATGGAGCCAATATCAGATGGTAGTCGGGTGGTTTCTGGAGCTGATTTGGTGGGGCGTCGGTTATGCCGTGGCACGACTGGTGCTGCCTCTTGTATCTTTCGGCCATGTCCAGGTCGGGACTGCTCGCGACGCCGGCGGATTTGGTTGGCTAGGTTTGCGCCGCATCGAAAATGGACGACTTGAAGTCGAGGCTACTTTCGCTGCCCTGATCGGCCTGGTGATTTTTTGCGCCGGGCTTGCAGGGGTTCTATATTTTATCCACTGAGCGAGCGCATTTTCGTTCCTCGTATCGGAAACGAGCGGATGACGCCGCACCTTTGGGTGTGCTGCGCCTTGGTTGTCTGACACGACCGCTAAACGGCGCGTCCCAATTTTGAAATATTCCACGATCCTCGATCAACGCTGCTCTTTCGAACCATCTGAGTTCGATCGACAGGGCTGTCGATCGACATTCGTAGAAAAAAGATATGGAGAGCGAATATGTCGCGACTGCCTACCAAAGTCGGAAAGGGAGCTGCGGTTTGGGCAGCGGCTCAAGCTATGGCCAACGAGATCATGAAGCTCGAGCTAAATCGCGATGAATCGTATGTCGATCGCATAAAACGAGAGCTCAATCTTCGGGGATATGAGCAAGCGCGAGCCCTCTACGATTCGAATCCTACCTATTGGCGGAAGCTGTATGGTAGCGATCCTCTTAACTCGCTAAATCATCCCGCCTCGCCGCCAAGCAGTTTACTGCCACAGGATCCGTCGGCGCACGACCGTGGCAATATTTACCTTAATTCGGAACCAATGGACGCCGGGACGCATGGCCCGTTCGGGACTGGCGGACAGTTCGTGCCAAGCCCGGCTGTCTCGTCACGGCCGCTCTACGAGACGCGCTCGTTTGCAGCGTCATCGGACGACGCCGCGCGAGGCGCTGTCGATCATAGGAGGCCGGTACGGCAGCTCGTCCGGGTGCCCGATGGAAGTAAGGCCCCGTCAGACGCGGAAGCGTTCAGGGCCGCGCCGATTCCCTTTGTGGATGGCACAATACGGGTCCAGCAGTCGCTCGACAACTCGCTTCCGGCGCCCGGGGCGGCGCCTTGGGATCTCTCGGACCGCTTCGGCAGTTGGAACGGCCTTGGTGGTGTATTCGGACCCCTGAGATAGATAAGTGAAGGTCGAGCCTGTCAGTGCGGTGCCGCTTCGGTGTACGCCACGCAGACTGCTCTTCCGGTCTGAAGCTGTAGCGCGGCAGCGCCAACTAAATTGGCGGCTCGCGGCAATTAGCGCCCGGCGCGATCGAAAGTTCAACAAAACATGCCCATTCCCTTGCTAGCCCCGGCGCCGCCCGCGCCGATGGGGTCTCCTGTCACGCATGACGTCACCATCGTCACCACGCGCAAGCTTGCGCAGGCGCGGGTGATGGGTGTGCCTCCCGAAGAGTTCGGCATCGAGCGCGGTGCGCGCAGCATCCGCGACTGCAATTATTGCTTCCACGAGGTCGTGACCAAGACCGAGGCGCAGCTGATCGCGGAAGGCTTCGATGCCGGGCAGATCAGGGCTTTGCAGCCCCATACGGGCACCACCGAGATCGAGACGCTGGCGCGCGACACCGTGGAAGAGCATCTGTCCGCGACCGCGGGCGGCGGCGGCGCCAATTCGGCCGCAAGGCTGGTGCGCATCACCGAGCACTATGTGCGGATGGATTACGAGGGCTCGGGCCGCCCCTGCCTCTACCAGGTGATCACCGGCGGCGATCAGGCCGAGATCCTGCGCAAGGACGGCAAGGACTGCATCACGCCGTTCGACGAGATGCCGTTTGCGGCGACCACGCCGGTGCCGGTGACCCATCGTTTCTTCGGCCGCTCGATCGCCGACCTCGTCATGCCACTGCAGCGCGAGAAGACGGCGCTGAAGCGCGGCGCGCTCGACAATCTCTATCTGCATAACAATCCTCGCGTCGAGGTTGCCGAGCAGAATGCCGGGCCGAACACGCTGGACGATTTGCTGGTGTCGCGGCCGGGCGGGGTGGTCCGCACCAAGACGGCGGGCGGGCTGAACTGGCAGGTGGTGCCCGACATCACGACGTCGATCTACCCGATGCTGCAATATATCGACGCCGAGCTCGAGATCCGCACCGGGCTCGGCAAGCAGACGCAGGGCATCGACGCCAACGCGTTGCAGAACCAGTCGGCGACGGCGGTCGCCCAGGTGTTCTCGGCCTCGCAGATGCGCATCAAGCTGATCGCGCGCATCATGGCCGAAGGCGTGCGCGATATCTTCGCGCTGCTGCATGGCACGATCCGCAAGCACGGCCAGCGCCAGGAGACGGTGCGGTTGCGCAATTCCTGGGTCGAGGTCAATCCGCGCAACTGGAAGACGCGCGACGACATGACCATCAATGTCGGCCTCGGCGCCGGCGGCAAGGCGCAGCAATTCGCCCAGACCATGGCGATCGCCAACGTCCAGAAGGAGCTGCTCGCGGGCGGCAAGCTCAACCTGGTCGGCGACCGCCAGCTCTACAACACGGCGGCCGAGCTGACCCGGATCATGGGGCACCGAAATCCCGATCAGTTCTTCAACGATCCCATGGCCGTCAATCCACAGACCGGGCAGTTGCTGCATCCGCTCCCGGCACCGCCGCAGCCGCCGCCCGACCCGAAGCTGCTGGCCTTGCAGGCGCGGCTCCAGGCCGACCAGCTCGCTGCCGCGCACAAGGCGCAGATGGAGCGCGAAAAGGCGCAAGCCGATGCAATCCACCAGCAGGTGAAGATGCAAGCCGAGATCGAGATCGCCAGGATCAGGGCGGGCCTGGATGCGAAGATCGCGGTGCTCGATGCGCATCTGAAGGCGCTTGGCCACGAGCAGAAGCGTGAGCATGCGCAGGAGCAGCATCGGATGGATGTCGCGGAAGCCGCGCTCGATCTCGCCGCATCGGCGGCGCGTCGCGAGATGAAAAGGCGGCCGAACGAGGGGGAGGGGAGCAATGTCTGACGAGAGCACTCTGGAGCGGGCGGCGGCAAGGGCAGTCAGGGCCAAAGCATTGCTCGATGATGAAATCCTGAATGAGGCGTTCGCGGCGCTCGAGAAGAGCTACGTCGCAGCCTGGCGTGCCACCACGGTGGACGACGCCGCCGGTCGCGAAAAGCTGTTCCTCGCCATCAACATCGTCGGCAAGGTGCGGGACCACCTCGCTGGCGTCGTTGCCAACGGCCAGCTAGCGCGGGCGGAGCTGAAGGAGCTCGCGGAGACGGCGGAGCGGCGGAAGCGGTTCGGGATCATTTAGTTCTTGCAACCAAGGCGAGAGCGTTCAATAATGTTCTTTGTTTGTTCTTTAGCTGGTGATGGGCATTGTGCAGGTGGCCTCACCCCAAGGCTTGAGTAATTGCATGCGGTTCTGCCCGATCGATCTTGATCTGCGTTCTTCGTTCTTTTTCGCTGTGCTGGGATTGCTTGTTACGGCCACTGTGTGCCGTGCCGAAGGGGCTTCGCCTGGACCGCCAGCCAAGCCTCCAGCCGTTCCGACCTTCGAGAAATTGCCGCATACACCGCTGCCGAAAGGCGAGTTCATCGCGTGGTGCGGAGATCGGGAGCGCTATCTGCTCGCGACGGATGGTCAGTATGTCGACGCATACGATGGAAGCGCCAAGATCTCCGCCCCTTCCCCTACAGGGTCCAGATGGGTCCAATGCGGAGCGGACGGGCAGTACATCGTTTTTCCTGAGGATGATGCCGGACGTGTGCGGAAGTTCGAGCTCGAGACCGGCAAGAGTGCGATCCTGGCGACGTTCGACGGCCGATCACGTCCGGACATTGGGATAGCATTCTCCCCAGACATGAAGACCGTAGCTTCGGACAAGCCGCTGCAATTGACGGCCGAAGCCGGAGAGTTGCGCACCATCAGCGTCCCCGCGACGACGAGGCGGCCGGTCTCCAAAATCGTTTGGTCTCCCGACAGCTCGAAGTTCTTCGTGGCCTACTCCGATACAGTCGATGTCATGGACGCGCAGGGCAAGAGAATCGGAGGAGGCAAGATTCGAAAAGATTCGGCTGTCACCGCAGGGTGGTTCGACGCTGAACAGAAGTCACTGTTTCTGTTTCTCTTCTCGGACGAAATTCAGGGCATCGGCTCTTTTGTGAGATGCCGCATCGCGGATTGGCGATGTGTGCAACTAAAGGAGCGGGTTGAGCAGGCCGCAGGCGGTGGCAAGGGCTTGATGGGCATCGTCGTTCCGATCGACCGCCCGAAGCTGCCTGACGACGATTCAAGCGTTCCCTACCAGCGCTACGCGGCGGAGCTTCGCGACAATTCATTTCGTCTGCTGTTCCGGCAGGAGTTTACCCTGGCAGCCGGTCAAACCAACCCTCGGCTTTATGTGTCCCCATCGGCCGCTACCGCATTGCTGTCGTGGCGGCTGACGGAACGCGCGAAATGCCCCGATCCGGCCAACGACAAGTGCCAGCCCGGATGGATACTGGATATTGGAAAGGCCATTGAATGAGTGATCCTTACAACCCCGGGCCGCCGTTTCGCGGCACCTCGGCTTATGGCAGGCGAAAAGATCCGATGACCGGTGAACTCGGAAAATTCCACTCAGGCCAGGATTTCGCGGCCCGCCCCGGCACTCCGATTCCGGCAGCGGCACCTGGAGAAGTCGTTTACTCTGGTTTCAACGACAACTTTGGCAACACCGTCATCGTGAGGAATGAAGCGGGCTCTATGCTCATATGCAGGAAGGCCAGCCCGATGCCGAAGCCCGGCCAGCGCGTCTGGCCCGGAGATATCATCGGCAACGTCGGAAGCATTGGTGCCCGCAGCACCGGACCTCATTTGCATTACTCGGTCATTAAAAATGAAAATGCGACCCCGGCCTTGGGACGAGACTATCGAAATGGAGGAGCTCTTGGCGTTGCCGTAAACCGCGACACCACGATTGACCCTGCAGGATTTGACACCAGTGTCCCTCATCCGGTTCAGGCGGCGGCCGCCGCCGGGGCGCCGGTCACTTTGGCTCCCCTGCGCGGATTGGGCTTTCCAAGTCGCGACGGTGTTGTTGCCGATCGCTATGGCGCTTGGAATTCTCGGCCGGGTGACCCTGCCGCCGCTCAATCGGCAACGGCACCGCGGCCCGGCGGATTGCCGGGCATGATCGCGGACTATCTGCGCCAGAGCCACGGCACGGCAGGCAACTCGCAGGCAACCATTGGCTTACCCGCGGTGCCATTCGTGACGGAAGATGATCCATTGTCGGAAGGGCGACCCGCCAGTTTCAAAGATCGCTTCGGCGACTGGTCTGCCATTCGCCAATTGTCATCGCGCTGGGAGTCAAGGTGACTATCGGCGACGATGCATTGGCGCGTGCGCTCGTGAGGCTAGTCGGAAACCAGGCGGCGAACAGCATGCTCGTACGAAACTTCACGCGCGTCGGTGTGGTCGGCATCTTTCGTTCGCTCACAGGAATGCTCTCGTTCTGCACTTTCACTCTCCTCCTCTTCGGTCAGTCAGGCGCCCAAGAGAACTTGTTCGACAAGGCGGCATTCCATCGCGCGGCTGATTATTGCCGTAGTGTTGTCGAGCGTCCAATCGCGCTCAGCGACGATCAGGCAATCCTGTGTCTTGACGGCCGGATCGAGAAGGATGCCGACGTATCGCCGGCGAAGAAGCTGAAGGAGGGCGGTCGCTTCGTCGTTCGAAGCGCCGGAGGCGACATCGCGTGTCCGATCGGACCTACGTACTGAAGGGAGGTCTGGTTGCCTGGGACTATGAGAGCACCGATCCCGCGTTTCCATCCTGCGCCAACTTCGCGATGGAAAAGACGCGAGATGGAGATTTCCGCCTGCAGCGCGGCTCCTGTCGGCCCTTGCCGGCTGACGAGGCTCGTTGGCAGGACATCCTGCTGGCCCAAACCGGATTTTACAAGGAACGCATGGTCGACCCGTACTTCGAGCCGACGCCGGACAATCGCTATCTGCGAAAGGCCGTGAAGTCCCTCTATACCGATACTCATGCTTACCACCATATCGGCTGGACTCTTCACCCCAGATACTTTGCGAACTTGTTCAAGGCAAAGATTGTCTACGAGTCCTATCCAGAGGGGCAGGCCGAGGTGGACGAAATGGTGGCACGGCTACGGCTCGACATGAAGGTGATTTACGATCCGTAGCCCGGGCGCTCGTTCGATGGCGAAGTGAACCAATTTGAGGGAATCATATGAATTCCGATCAGGCGCTGCCCGCTCGGGCAACTTTCGGGGGAGAGATTTTCCGGCGGCAACCCTGGCTGACCTACATCTTCGCAGCGATGACCCTTCTGGGCTGGTTCGGCGGGCGCTTCCTGACGTTTCTATTGCCGGACGCGTCCTACTGGTTGCTGCTGATCGGCGCATTTGGTGCGGTTGTGGCGCTGATCTGGCTGATCGTCTGCGCCTTTCTGCCCAAGCCTCGGAGCGCGCCGATTCTCCTTGCGACCCTGGTGATCATTCAGGCTGCAGGGATGATCAAAGCGCAGTCCGGCGGGGGCCTTACGGGATTGGGATTCCGCATCCACGCTTCGCCGATCGAGCAGTATCTTGCGAAGTGCAAGAAGTTCGATTTCGCAGAGAATGGCGAAATGCACACAATAAGCGCCTGCGAGAGCAGTGCTTTTGAGCCGGGATTTCCCCCCCGGATTGGCGTATCTCACGGTCATACATGATCCCACGGGGAATCTTCTCAAGCCGGAGTCTAAGAGGTCGCAAGAATGGAACAGGGCGTTCTACAAAGTTAGAGAGACTGAAGCGGCGATCTTGAGGTTTGAGGGCGCTACACGGCTATCTAACGATTTCTATCTTGCTACTCTTTCATACTAGAGCTGCTCCCCAAGAGATCCGGCTGGCGTTCCGCGAAGGCCGGTGACCATTCTTACGTCCTAGATTGCAAAACCGGTTCGGTTGGCTCCTGTCATCAAGGCGGCCAGCCAAGCTGGCGCGATCCGATCCGCATCCGGCGCACGCTCCGCGACCGTTGCGTGCAAGCGCTCTCGATCAGATCAACCGACGCGCATCTGCTGAAACGTCAGTGTGCACTGACTCGACATATTTAAGGAGATGATATGACAGATCCGACATTCTACGTTGCAGCACAGGAGCGCGGTAGCAGCAAGATAACCGGCTACGTTCCATCGACGTTTCTCATGCGTAACGGAAAGTATGTGATTGATCCAGCGGCGGAGCATCACAGCAGTTCCTCTACTCCGATTCATTGGGGGGCAATAAAACGCCTGGCTCGATCGCGAATCCCAACAACTACGTGATCGTTCCAAGAGTCCATGATCAGGCTGCGGCCAGACGTGTCGCTGACTCGATCGCGGCGATGCGAGGGCTGGGTACAGTGCCGGTATTGGCGCTGTTGACGCATTCATTCATGGCGGATGGACCCGAAGACCTGCAGCGCCATCAGCGCTGGGGCATCCCGTCAAACTCGTTCGTTCCCGCCTATACTAGCTCCGCGTCTGATCATTTCGGATATGTGACCGGGGCCGCGGGACTACCGCGCGAACTGGCCGAGACTGGTGGAGGGATGCGCAATCTGTTCAACAGGATCAGACATCCAAGGGATAACATTGACACCAGTGGAAAGCTCTTTCTGAGCAAGATCAATGAAGCCAATATTGCTCAAGGTTATGAAGCTGGCGCCGCGGCAAGGCAACAGCCGTCGGCCTATAACGATTACGGCTATCCCGCCTCAGCTCGGAACACCGCAAAGGGGATCGGTGAGGGCGGTGGCGTCTTGTCGTTTCTGCCTTCGCTGACAGGCGTAAATCCGGACGAGCCAGCGCCGCCCGCGTGGCCGCCACAGACTGCTGCGCCGGTGCGCTATCTCAGTTCGTACATTGTGCGGCCATAGCGTCGCATTTCGCCGCAACGCCGCCCCCGCCTTTGGCGGGCTCCCGGCAAAGAGGTTTCGTGCTGCCGAACCGGAATCGCAATTCCGCGCGATCGTTTCAGGCGAGACCGCAACGTCGAAGATTGAAATATCCACGCCTTGACGCGCCGACGGCAGGACTACGGCCTGCACGCCAGGTGACGCGCGGCTTCTTTGAAGGAATCCCGATGGCCCTACCAACTTCAACTTTCGTCACCTACTCCGCGGTGGGCAACCGCGAAGACCTCAGCGACATGATCTATCGCATCGATCCCGTCGACACGCCGTTCATGAGCGGCGTCGACAAGGAGAAAGCGACTGCCGTCAACCACGAATGGCAGACGCAGGCTCTCGCGGCGGCTGACGCCGCCAATGCGCAGCTCGAAGGCGACGATCCCAACACCAACACGACCACGCCCACCGTGCGGCTCGGCAATCTCTGCCAGATCTCCTACAAGGTCGCGCGGGTCTCGGGCACGCAGCAGGCGGTGGATCACGCCGGCCGCGACAATGAGCTCGCCTATCAGGAAATGCTGAAGGGTCTCGAGCTCAAGCGCGACCTCGAGACCATCCTGTGCGGCACCAACCAGGCCAAGGTGGTCGGCAACACCACGACGCCGCGCAAGACGGCGTCCGTCCTGTCCTGGATCGTGTCAGCCACGTCGAAGGGCACCGCCGGCGGTGCGGCGGATCCGGCCGCGGCCGACGGCACCGGCACGCGAACCGACGGCACCCAGCTCGCCTTTACCGAGGTGCGCCTGAAGACCGTGCTCTCCTCGATCTGGACCAATGGCGGCAAGCCCGGCACCATCATGACCGGCGCCTTCAACAAGCAGGTGTTCTCGACCTTCACGGGACGCTCCACCGCAATCGAGGAGTCCAAGTCGAAGAAGATCGTTGCATCCGTCGATGCGTATGAGTCCGATTTCGGCAAGCTCAAGGTGGTCGCCAATCGCTTCCAGCGGCCGCGCGACGTCCTGGTGCTCGAGCTCGACAAATGGGCGGTGGCCTATCTCAACGGTCGCAACATGATCTCGATCCCGCTCGCCAAGACCGGCGATTCCGACCGCCGGCAGATCCTGGCCGAATACGCGCTGGTGTCCCGCAACGAGAAGGCCTCCGGCGGCATCTTCGACAACACCACTTCCTGAGCGACCACGATCATCCATCTCAACCTCGGGGCAGCCTTCGGGCTGCCCTTTCCTTTTGGAGAGCCAAAGATGCCGCTTCCCGGCAATCGTACCCTCAATACCGCCGAGCTCACGGCCTACACGCCGTCCTGCGGCGCGAGCCCCGTCGCCGCCTATGTCCGCGTTCCCTTTCGCTGTCGATTGCTGAAAGTCGCCGGCATCCTCGGTGGTGCGATCACGACCGCCGACGGCACCATCACCGCCTCGTCCAATGCGACGACGCTGGCGACGTTCACCGTCACGCAGCCAGGATCCGCCGCGGGCCAATTGTTCTCGGCCGTACCGCCGTCACCGAGCTATCTCAACGAGGACGACGTGATCGTGCTGACACCTTCGGGCGCTTCCGGCACGACGATCCCCATGCATTTCTCGATCTCCGTGAGGACCGCCTGACATGTCGTTCTTCTCCAAACAAAACTCTTCGCGTGTCGGTCCGACCCAGACAGTCGCGTACGACAGCAGCGTCGGCGCCACCAACGCATTCGGACCGGAGACCTTTCAGGTCCGCCTGGTCGCCAATTCAGGCTGCTGTTACCGGATCGGCGATGGCGCACAGACGGCCACCATTTCAGATCCCTATCTGCCGGCCAACACCGTCGAATACGTCACGGTCAGCCCAGGCCAGCGCATCGCGGCACTGAAGGCCGCGACCAACGGCCTGGTCACTGCGACTGCCGGCACGCTGTGGGTGACGGAGTTGTCGTGATGGACGGCATGATGATCAGACCTCACCTCGACAGCAACGGCCGCGAGCTTGCGATCGAGCACATCCAGGACGTGGCGCCGATCCTGGAGTGGAACAGGCAGGCGCGCCAGGACGAGCAGCACGGTGACTGGGGGCGGCACGTCGCCCGCATTCCCAATGTCATCTACGTCCAATGGCTCAACGAGGAGCACGCAAGGGGCAACACCTCGCTGCGGCTGTTCACGCCCGAATTCGACGCGATCGTGCAGCGCAAGCTGGACGATCCCGAATGGGCCTACTTGCGAACCGACAGGCCGAAATTGCAGGCCGGCTGGTCAGCGGAGCTCACGTGACCCAGATCACCGATTACATATCGTTGCAAACGGCAGTGACCGAGTATCTTGCGCGCGATCAGGATGCGACGCTGATCGCGCGAATCCCGACATTCATTCAGCTCGCTGAGGCCAAGTTCAACCGCCAGCTCTTCGTCCGGCAGATGGAGCAGCGCGCGACGGCGGTGGTCGATCTCGGCTCAAACGAACCCGAGTTCATCTCGTTGCCATCGGATTTTCAATCCATGCGAAGGGTTCGGCTGTCGAGCGCGACAGGGAAGCCGAGCCTTGAATTCAAATCGGGAACGCAGATGGACGAATATCGCTTCGCGACGTCAGACATCGCCGCGCAGCCGCGGTACTTCACCGTGTTCGGCAACGAGCTGGAACTCGCACCGACGCCCGATGCCGCATACACCATCGAAATGGTCTACCGGCAGAACGTGCCGCCGCTCGGGTCGAGCAGCAGCAATTGGCTGCTGACCATGGCGCCCGACCTGTATCTCTACGGCGCTCTGCTTGAGACCGCTCCGTACATCAAGGAAGACGCCCGCATCCAGACCTGGGGCCTCGGGTTCACTTCGGCGCTTGCCGATCTGAACAATCTCGGGCTGACGTCGACCTTCAATGCCGGGCCGATGACGGTGCGCGTTTCCGGACAAGTCATCTAGGAGACGACAATGGCAAGTTTCAACAAGTTCTATTGCTTCGTGCAGGACGTCGCCAACGCGCTGCACGACATGAGAACAGGCACGGCACAGGTTTACAAGGTCTATCTGACCAACACGGCGCCGCTCGTCACCAACACGGTGTACAATACGCCGGCAGACCTTGCGGCAGGCAACGGGTATACCGCCGGCGGCAACAGCGTCGGCACCATCACCGGTGCGCAAACGACGGGGACGTTCAAGTTCGTCGGCGGCACCGATCCGGCATGGACCGCCTCGGGTGGATCGATCGGACCGTTTCAATATGCGGTGCTCTACAATTCGACGTCACCCACCAAGCCACTGATCGGCTGGTGGGACTATGGCGCCGCGATCACGCTGACGAACGGCAATACCTTCACCATCGATCTCGACCAGACCAACGGCATTCTGACGATCACCTGACATGGCTGCTTTTCTCAACAATTGCCGGTTCATTCCGTCGGCCGGCGGCACGACGGATTGGGTCTATTCATCGACGGTCGGTGGCTGCCAATCGCCGGCGCTCGCCGGAGCGGTCGACGGTCGCAAGTACAAATTCATCGCGATCAGCAACGACCTGGCTCAATGGGAGATTGCGGAAGGGGTTTACACGGCCGCGAGTGGAACGTTTGCACGCGCGACCGTACTTTGTAATTCGTCAGGATCCGGCGTGGCCGCGGGGCAGTCGGGCGCGGGTTCCAGGATCAGCTTCATCGCCGCGCCGAACGTCGCCATCGTCGGCGTCAAGGAAGATCTGATTTCGATCGAAGAGCCGAACGGCTTCACCGCGGGTCAGATGGCGCAAGCCCGGGCCAATATCGGCGTGACCAGGAAGAACTATATCGTCAACGGCGGGATGCAGGTTTCACAGGAAAACGGCACGGCGGCGGGCACGACCTCCGGCTACTATCCGGTCGATCAGTGGCGAAACGAATTCAGCAACGCTGGTGCCGTCAGTACGGCACAAGTCGCAAGTTCGACACCAGGCGGGTCGCCATATCGCATTCGAACGACGGTCACAGCCGCAGATGCTTCGCTTGGAAGCACGGACTACTCCGTCATCACTCAGAAGATCGAAGGAAATCGCGTCGCCGATCTGAGGTTCGGCACTGCCGCGGCGAAGACGATTACGGTGCAATTTGGTGTCAAGGCGCCTGCCGGGACCTATTGCATTGCGGTTCGAAACGGCACCCAAAACCGGATCATCGTCGGCGAGTACACCATCGCCGCCGGCGAAGCAAACACTGACGTGGTCAAGAGCATAACCTTCGCGGGCGACGCGACCGGGACTTGGGCCTTCGACAATGCCGCCGGAATGGAGGTGATCTTCGTTCTGATGGCGGGCTCAAGCTTCGTCCAGTCTCCCAATGCGTGGAGCGCGGCTTCCAGTGTTATCGCAACCCCGAATCAATTCAACTTCATGGGTACGGTCGGCAACGTGTTCGAGATGTTCGACGTCGGTCTCTATGAGGGCAATTCGGCCCCGCCGTTTCAGCTACCGGACTTCAACGAGGAGTTGGACCGTTGTCAGCGCTACTGGGAAAAGAGCTATGACTACGCGACTGCGGTCGGAACCGCGACCAACAATGGCGTCCGCGGCTCGTTGCAGAACTCGGCACCGGCTTCATATGGCGCGGGCACGTTCCTGAAACGCAAGCGCGTGGCGCCAACGGTCACGCTATACTCGCCGAACAACGGCGCGTCCGGCAACGGATTTGATACCGTGAACCGCGCGGCCAGCGCCTCGAACGTCGGCGAAACGCAGTACATGATCGTCAACGCGTTCGGCTCCTCCACCACACCGATCCTCTACCATTACACCGCGAGCGCGAGGCTGTAGATGTCTCTTCTCGGCTTTGACGCTCTCGGACGGTGGGCGCTCGGCCAGCTGCCGAGCAGCGGCAATTTTGTGCTTCTGACGACGCGAGGCTCGGTCGCTTTCGCTGGGCAATCGGTGGCGTTCGCGACATCCGAGCCGGCGACGACTACCGGTTTCCTGGAGACAGGGATATCGGCCGGCTTCAAGGTGACACAACCGGGGAGTCCTGGGTCAGCCGCCTTCGCTGGCAATGCAGCAGCATTCGGAGTCCGACCAGCGAGCCTCGCTGGATCGTTCCTGTTGACTGGTGCAACGGCGAACTCGACGGTCCGCACGGCCGCTTCGGCGAATGCGATCCTTCTGTCAGGGACGTCGGTCCCATTTATCACGTCGCTCGGCTCTGGACCCGGCGCATTTGCGTGGGCTGGTGGCAGTACAGCCTACGACTGGGACCATGAGGCCTGGGTTCGGCGACCGTTCGACACAATGTCATGGCAGGTGGCGGCGACGTTGCCGCCGCCGGCCTGGAGTGGAGCCACCGCTGCTGCAAGCGCCTGGACGGCCGATGTGCAGAGCGAGAACGCCTGGATACCTGCTTCGATTGACCCCGAACCATGGACGGCCGAATAATGCCGCTTCGAGTTCTGGCGAAGACTGAGGGAATTTTGGAGCCTCGTTTCGCCTCGTGTAGGCATATCAGGTGGCGGCGGCGACTTTAATCGCTGCCTACGCGCGGCCAGTGGAAGCACTCAGGACTGGGAGGAATTTTGCCGGAGCATTATCTGATGAGCAAGACAGTGGAGGTGAAACCGCGAAACGAGCTTGCTGGTCGAAGACATATGAGAGCGGAAACAACAAGACCGAATGGTGTGACAATCAATTTGGCAACTTCGACGCCTCCCGCGCGGTTTGACATTGTTCCCTGTTTGTTCTGTAGATGGCGTTTGCTCTGTATCTTTGTTTGACTGCAGTCTGTTGGACGTCCGAATGGGCTACGTCAATGCCGTGGAATGAACGCGCTCTCATAGAATATGAATTTAACTACGGTAGACAGCAACGTAAGGCGGTAGCTCGGCTCGGTTTTCCCGAACGCGATGAGGCGTACGAGGACGAGTGGGTTTGCTCATTTCAGATCGAGGGCCTCAAAGATAGTAAAGTCCGTAGAGCTCGAGGGGCGGATGGACTTCAAGCTCTGACAATTGCAAGTATGGCGGTTCGCGCCTCGCTCGACCGCTTGAAAATGGTCAAGGTTGGCCGGGAGCCTTACGAGGTCGTTTTTCCACGGTATTTGCCGTTCTGTTTCGGTGTCGAATTTCAACGCCAGCTATGCGAGATGGTCGATGAGGCCATAGCGAAGAAGAGGCGGCAGATCTCCAGGCGACGTCGGCAAAGAAGATCGCGCTTATGAGAACGGGCTGGCTGCCGGTTGGGTGCCTCGATTGCGTGGGCCCATCGCGGCTGATTCAAGGCCAACCATCGCGCCGGAATCCAGCGGCTAGATGGTCGCAAATCCAAACAAGTTCCTCGTCGTTCAGGCACCGCGCCCTGCCACAACATTGAAGATCGAATCTTCTTCAAGATCCTTGCCGGCCGTGGCTGGCGAGTGATGCCGACCGATCCGTTTCCGATGAGGATATGGCGAGCTTGGGTTTGCGAGGTGCGTGCTCGACACGGTCGCCACCGAATTGAGCGGAACAACGCATCTGCGCTTACACCTTGAAATGGAATTAGCGAATATGCCACTTCTTGCCTACGGCGAATACCGCCCTGATGTCAGCGACTATGAAGGCCTGGCCTCGCGCAACATCCTCAACGTCATTCCGCGCGGCGACGGTTATGGTCCGTTTCCTTCCTTCTCCGCCTACACGTCGGCACTGCCGGCGCCATGCCGGGGTGCGTTTTACGCGTTGAAGTCGGACGGCACGGTCGTCACCTTCGCCGGCACGAGCACCAAGCTCTACCGGCTCAACAATATCGACTTCACCTGGGTCGATGTCTCCAACGGAGCCTCGTCCTATTCGGCGCTGTCGGCAACCGCGCAATGGCAGTTTGCTCAGACCGGGAACTTCGTCTTTGCCACGCAGGCGAACGCCGTGTTGCAAGTCTTCGACCTTTCGTCGTCGACCGCCTTCACCGACGCACTCGGTGCGCCGCCGCAGGCCGCCTATATCAGCGTGGTCGGACGCTTCCTGGTGCTGTCAGGTCTGCTGTCGACGCCGTACAGGATCCAGTGGTCGGGGCTAAACAATTTCAACGCCGCCGACAGCTGGACCAGTGGGATCAAGTCGTCCGACTTCCAGGACTTTCCCGACGGCGGCATCGTTCGGGGCGTTGCCGGCGGCGAATCCGGCATCGTGTTCCAGGACCAGGCGATCCGGCGCATGTCCTATGTGCCGGGCTCGCCGATCATCTTTCAGATCGACCGCATCACCCAGGACAAGGGCCTCTACGCGCCATACTCGATCATCCGCGCCGGCGAGCGCATCTTCTTCTACGCCGGCCAGGGATTTCACAAGATCGAACCGGGCGGCGTGCCGCAGCAGATCGGCCGCGAAAAGGTCGACCGCAGCTTCCTCGCGGATCTCGACAAGGGCAATCTCCAGCTATTCATGGGCGCGGCCGATCCACGCTCGACGCGGGTTTACTGGGCCTACAAGTCGGTCTCAGGCATCGTCGGCGCTTACGACAAGCTGCTCGGCTACGACTTCCTGCTCGACCGCTTCTTCCCGGTCGCAGTCACGGGCGAATACCTGCTCGGCATCTCACAGACGGGGCTGACGCTGGAGAATCTCGACAGCATCTCATCGTCGCTGGATGCGTTGACGCTGAGTCTCGATGCCTATGCGACCGCAGTGCAGCCGGAGATCGCGCAATTCTCGAATGCTCATGTGCTCGGCTTCTTCCGCGGTCCCAATCTGGAGGCGACGCTGGAAAGCGCGGAGCAGGGCACGGACGAAAACCGCATCACCATCCGCGGCTTTCGCCCGGTGACTGATGCGGCGACGCTGTTCGGGTCGGTGTCCTGGCGCGATACGCCGGCCGCAGCCGCAACGCCTGGTTCGGAAGTGCTGGTCAATGCGAGGACCGGCCGCTGCGACGTCAGGCGCGACACCCGCTACGCCCGTTTCAAGGTGCGCATCCCGGCTGCGACCGATTGGTCCTTCTGCGCCGGCATCGTTCCCGATCTCACACCCAACGGCACGCTATGACGGCTTACGTTCCGGGCATCACCGAGACCGACCTGAAGAAGATCGTGCTCGCGATTCAGCAGCTTGCGGCCGGCAGATCGAACGCCGTCGGCAGCGTGACGCTGACACCGGGTGCATCGAGCACGACGGTGACAACGGCGAATTGCGCGGCGGGATCGGTGCCGATCCTGGTGCCGGCATCAGCG
Organism: Bradyrhizobium sp. GW821-FHT13H06; assembly: GCF_058803975.1. NCBI lineage: Bacteria > Pseudomonadati > Pseudomonadota > Alphaproteobacteria > Hyphomicrobiales > Nitrobacteraceae > Bradyrhizobium > Bradyrhizobium sp. GW821-FHT13H06. Next base: position 73,815 of record NZ_JBXAPN010000009.1, read on the forward strand.
AATGCCGCGGCAGAGGCAGGCAACGGGACGATGTATGTGAGCGCAGTTGCGAACGGCGCGTTCACGGTCACGCATGCGAACTCCGCGACGGCCGGGCGGGTGTTCTTGTATGCGGTGGTGGGGTGAGGGGGCGGACGCGTCGGACGTTCTGCTGATCCTGATCTAAAGCCAGCAATATTCACTTCGATCATCGATCTGACCGGGCGGCATCGTTTCCGCGCGCCCAATCGAATTGCGCCGCGCGCACTTCATGCGCGCCCTTCGAACAATTGTCTACGAGGAATTTCGATGGCTATCCCTGACATCCAAGACCTGTACGAGCGCTATCTGCGTATGCTCGGAAGTCCGAGGAATTCGGCCGAACCCATTCCATCAGAGGCGCGTACTCCATCTCCGCCGTTTGGCTATGCGATGCCACCCGAGGCTTACACGGCAGGCGGAGGTTATCTGTCCGGAGGCGGCGTGCTCGGTGCATTGGGCTCGCCGCCTAAACGCACTCCACAGTCGATGCAAGCACTCTCGCCCCCGACAAGGGCAGCGGTTGGTCCACGAGGACCATGGCCGGTAGGTCGGTTCGGGCTCGGGATTGGCGTGTCGATGGCGCCCGCGCCCGACAGAATCGTCGAGATTCCGAACCCACATCTCGAACGATTCATTCCCCAATCCACGCGGGACATCTGGAACGTGGCGACGCTTCTTCCATGGATCTTGCGAGGCAAATTGGTCGGTGACGAACGATTGAATGAAGCCGCCGAGGAGCGAGATGGAGCGCTGTTGTCCGAACATCCGCCTGAGCCCCCGGTCAACCGTCCCGGAAATCAGCCTCCCTGGATTGTCGGGCCAGCGATACTGGAGAAGGAGAGGAGGCGAGAAGAGGCGCTCGATGCGGAGCCGCTAGCGTTGGGGCAGCCTGATCCGAGCCATCGCGAATTACGAACTGTCAGCCCGGACATCCAAGAAGCCGGAGCGACATCCGACCTGCCTGAACCTTCCTTGATTGGTTGGCGGAAGCGAAGAAAGAAGACGCTTCGAGGAACTTCACCTGGAGGAAGAATCTCCCGCCGGACGAACTCCTCGGCGAACAATGCCGGCGGTGGGAGAGGAGGCGGCAAAGGTCCTGGCCGCAACTTTGGCGATGATGATGATTACTGTTCGAGCCGCAGATGGGAAGAAGAAGACGAATGCAACCAGAGACGGAGGGATCTCGAATATGCGCATCGGGACTTCTATGAGGGATGCATGGCACGAGCAACGGCGCGATGGGATGCCTGTAACCGGAATGGTGGGACACCGCCGCCGTGGGAGCCGAAAAAATGGAGCCTGGATCCGGATGAGGAGGTGTTCATCAATATAGGCCGCTGACGACACGTCGCCGCAGATGTCGAGTTGACAGGATTGCTCATGGGCGTTCGAATACGCGCTCAGATGGGAGACCGGGAAATGACGATCGAGCGGGATGATGATCCCCTTTGGAAACTGGCTGACTGGGTATGGCAATTGCGCCGAGAGCAGCCGCTTCATCGCGTCATCGACATCGTTGGCGAGCGGGCGGAGCAAGCAGATGGTGACGACTATCGCTTCCTTGCCCTTGACCTCGCGAGGCTGTTGCGTGAGGCCGGACGAAATGCCGAAGCAATCCGGACGCTCGATCAGGTGTCGGATCGCTATCCTGACGACGTTCGCCCTGCCATCAGCAAGGCACACATCTATCTCTCGGCGCTTGATCAACCCGAGCAAGCACTCAAGTGGATCGATATTGCATTGGAGCGAGCGCGTCGGACTGGGTTTTTTCGGAGAGAAGCGTTGGGTGACAAGGCTCGGATCTTGTTGAAACTCTCGCGCGGTGACGAACTGTCCGACGTGCTCGAGGAGATCATGTCCCTCCAAATGATGCGAGGTGTTCCCGATATCGGTCGAGAGCGCGATTTTGTCGATCGCGCACCACCGGGACTCATCCGAAAGAACGTCCTCGAGCGCTACAACGAGTTTCGTCCAAGGCGTCCGGAAGACGGTTCAACTGATGAACCACCAAAATTCGAACCGGCAAACGATCTAACGTGAAGCATCGATCGGCTTCTTTGAGCGTTTGTCGACAGTCCCGCGCCATCGTCGTCGGCCGCATTGACGAAGGCTCGATGCCCAAACGATCGGAGCGCCGACTGTGCTCGGCTTCTTCGCGGGCCAAATCTCGAGGTGTTGCAGGAAAGCGGAGCCAGGTCGCGGACCGGATGGGATCGTCATCCGGACTTCGTTGCGGATTTGGCTGCACCGCATCTGATCAATCGGATCATGTGCTGAGAAGGCTCGGATGGACAGCTTCTCGCCGGGACCGCAGTCGGCCAGCGCATTGCGCCGCTGCCGGCTGCATCGTTGGCTGGCCCCGACGATCACCCGACTATAGACGCATCGCCGCAGGCTGGCTCCTTGGCCATAGGTGATCGTCCGACAATGCAATTCTGCCTGCTCGTCTTGCGGGCGGGCGAGGTTCTTTCTCGGATCCCGGCATGGAGGTGAATATGGTTTTCCGCGATGATCGCCTGCGCGGGCTGCTGACCAACGAACCCGCAACGCATCAGTCGTTCCAGCCGCCGATTTCCTTCCCGGTTTGAAATGTCGGGCACTCACGTCCCCTGGCGCGATCCCTGCGCCGGCGGCACACAGCTCCTCTGCATCGATCCGGAACATGTGCGTTCGATCTGGCCGTTGACGGCGCCTCTGCTCAGGCAAGCGACCGTCGAAACAGGCTTATCGGCGTTCGCAACAATTGAGCGCGACATCCTCCGTGGCACCTCGCTGCTTTGGGTCGCCTGGAATGGCGCGATGATCGAGGCGGCTGCATCCACGAACCTTCAGCAAACAGATGCCGGCAAGATCTGCGTCATCACGGCATGCGCCGGGACGGGTATGAAGCGCTGGCTGCCGCTGATCCGCGGCATCGAAACATATGCGCAAGCGGAGGGGTGTCGCTGCGTGCGCATTTTCGGGCGGAAGGGCTGGGCGCGCGTGCTGAAAGGGTACGAGCAGACCTATGCGATCGTCGACAAGCGTCTGCCCTCGTCGACGGCAGGGTGATTGCTTCGTAAGTGCTCACATGGGCTTTGGTCCTGGAAACCGCCTCGCGGTAGACAATTCTGATAGCGCGACGCGACTTGGAGTTGCGTTTGTTCTTGCTATGTTCTATCGTGGTCGTGTGTGCGCAAGCTCAAGGTCTCAGATGTCATGCGTCGTACCTCATTTGGATGAATCTGGCGTCGCCAGGAGGAGGGGCAAATGGCGTTGCGCGCCGATGCTGCGCGCTCCGATCGCGCGGCCTTGCCGGATTTCGCGTGGCGGATGTTTGCTGCTCTACTTGTTGATCGCTGGCGGCGGCGCAAGCCAGTCCGTGGCTCAGGAGACTGACTTTACACCTTACGCTCTGGCGGCCGACTATTGTCGCGGCGACGTCGCGCGGCCGATCGCGCTGTCACAGGACAAGCGCGTGCTTTGTCTTGATGGAGCAATCGCATCCGACCGGAACGTCGCAATCGCAGCCGATTTGGCAGACCATGGCATCGCTGTCGTTCGCAGCCGCGGAGGAGATCCCGTACGGGCCGTTCAACTGGCGAACACGCTTCGAGACCGCAATGCGATCGTCGTCGTGCGGGATTTCTGCCTCTATGCCTGTGCCAGTTTTATCCTGCTGTCGTCGTCAGAGACTTACGTCTTGGACGGCGCATTGGTGGCGTGGGGGCTTTTTCAGCGATATCCCGATCGCCAGTGTATCGGCTTCATCGAGGGCAAGGACCAGGCGGGGGCTTTCCTAACGTGGGTGAGCTGCTCGTCGGACTACCCTGACGAGAGGCCGAGATCGCGGCTGTGGGAAGAATTTTATCGCGATAGAATTGTCGACACGGTCTACACCGATCCGCCGGAAAGCAAGTTCATCAGACGCCAACTGATGAATTTGTATCGGTCGACGAGCCAGTATCCCCTGGTGTTGTGGACTTGGAATCCTCGCCATCACGCCAGTGCGATCAAGACCAGGCTGGTCTATCAGCACTATCCGGAGAGCCAGGAAGAGGTCGACGCAATCGCGGGGCGATTGGGTCTGAACCGCCGGGTGATCTATGACCCTTGATAGGCGAGCAATCGACGAATTCTTGGTTCGGCGACGGTCCCTCGACCGGGTGTTCGCGCCGCACGCCGAGCAATAGACCGTTCACATGATTTTCATTCCGTGAGTGCAGAGATGGCGCGATCATTCAGAGATCCTTACACACGTGTACCCAATTTCGGGGTTGAAGGTGCGATACCGAAGCCGCCCTGGTGGGCAGATGTCGATCGTTGGAGAGTTGTCCCGCCGGCATTCCCTCCGTGGTCACCGCCGCCGCCGGTCCCTCGCGACGATTCAGATCCCTTCGGTGTCCCGCCAGAGATGCCGGCTCCGCTGCGGCCAAGGTCGGACAATGTGCAGCACCGCACCGAGTCTGATTTGACCGACTGGCTGTTCAAAGCTTACCGCGCCCTTCGCGAGGGGCGTGCAAAGCAACCTCCATGGCCGGGCCAAGGCCGGGGTGCGCCGGACCCGTTTCTGGACACGCGTCCGTGGCAGGCAATCGAACCGCTGCCAAGCCTTCAACCCATGCCGTTTTACGCGGACCAGCTGGAAACGTTGCTGAAAATCCCGCTGAAGGACCTCAAGAGTCCGACGAGAAGCGGGCTTCCGGAAGAGAAGGCCGTCCAGCCGCCAATCTTCTTTCCGTTCGACTGACACATCGACGAGCTGTCGATTTCATCACCGCTCGCGTTCACACGCAACGAACTCATACTCAGGGAAAACATCCTCCATGGGCGGACAATCCACCTCCACACAGACCGTGCAATCGCAGTCGGCACCATGGGCTGCCGCGCAGCCCGCACTGCAAGCGATGTTGGGCCAGATCAACACGGGACTCAACAATACCGGCCTGACGTCGGCGGAGAGCTCAGCGCTCGACACGCTGAAGAACAACGCTGCGGCAGGTAATCCCTATGCAGGCCAGATCGCAGGCTACGCGCAGTCGCTGCTCAGCGGCGGCGGCGCCACCGCGCAGGCCGGCAACGTGCAGGACAACCTCTCGTCCTATCGTGATCGGCTGACACCCTACGCCAACGGCAGCATGGTCGGCAATAATCCGGCCCTGATGGCCCAGCTCGCCCAGATCCGATCCGACGTGGGCGACTCCGTGAATTCGCAGTTTGCCGCTGCCGGCCGTGACTTCAGCGGTGCGAACCTCATGGCCTACGGAAGGGGTGTTGCGGCGGCCGAGGCGCCAGTGATCGCCGCGCAATACAATCAGGATGTCGCAAACCAGCTTGCCGCGGCAGGCGCGCTCTACAATGCCGGCAATACCACGGCGAACACGTTGACGCAGATGCAGCAGAGCGATCTCGCCAATCGGGGGCAGGGCGTCGCTGCCGCGCAAGCGGCACTGGATGCACAGAACTATGGAGCCAACGCGACTCTGGCGGCGGAGGCGCAGCGTCGCGGCATACCTGTGCAGGCGTTAGGCCTGCTCGCGCAGATCGGCGTGCCGATCGCCCAGCTTGGGACGCAGGGTAACAGCACGACGACGGGGACACAGCAGAAGTCCGGGGCCGAGCAGTTTGCAACGATCGCCGGCGGTATCAACAATCTGCTCAATCCGTTCAAGGGCATTTGGGGAGGCTAGCCATGGTGGTCCAAAGCGGAGCTGACCGGGGCTGCTTTCGACCTGGCTAACGCAGGTTATGCGCAAATGCCGGATCCGGGGAGGGACGGGGAAAGCCAGTCCTCGATCGACAGCGACGTCGCATCGCTGCGCGATGCCGCAGACCAGCTGTCCGATCAGCAGCCGAAAGTCGTCGTCAGGCAATACACAGACGTCGAAGGCAAGCCCGCAGCCGCAAACGAGGCCGTAACTCTCGCGCGCGCATCGCGAGATTATGCAGATGCAACGGTGGGCGACAGGCAATCCGCCGAAACCGAGACTTCGGAGGCGCTTGCCGCCAAGATCGATGCGCTGCGGGCGGAAGTCGCCGCCAACGATCCCGATGCGCCCGAGTTCTACGGCTTCGAGCAGCCCGAAGCCCACCAGGTGCGCGACGAGGAGATCGAGGCCCCATCAGATGCGCCTGAAGATCGGGGGAGGCGCCCTGCCGAACTCGACCCCGATATCGAGCAGTTCCTGCAGCATCCGCAGGTGCGCCTTGCGATCGAGGAGAAAGTGGGCGAGGTCGAGCGCGCGCGGCGGAGCTATGTCGAGGGCCTCGACGCGGCGATGCAGATCGCGCAAGCGAGCTTTGTCAGCCAGTTTCCAGAATTGGTCGGCCTTGCCCCGGAGCAGCTTCCGGCAGCCCTGGCGCAAATTGCGCATCAGGACCCCGCGAAGCTGGCGCGCATCCAGGCGCTGGTCGCGAGTAGCGAACAGTTGCGTGCGCGCCAGAATGAAGAGGTGCGGCGGATGGCGGATGCTTCGCGGCACGGCTTCCAGAACTATGCGAAGGCGGAGGACGCTCGCCTCGAGACGTTGCTCAAGGACGAGGCGCGAGAGGTCCGGCAAGCCGTGGCGCAGGAGATCATGGCGTCGGCCAAGGCCAGCGGCATCGAGCCCGATGAACTGCGGCGCCTGTTCGACAGCGAGCCCTTGATGCGCAATGCGACGTTCCAGCGCATGATGTACGACGCCGGGAAATACCGGTTGATGATGAAGGCGAGAGATGCCGTGAATGCGAAGCCGATGCCGCCGGTGCAGCGGCCGGGCATGGCTAGCAGCCGCGGGGAGCGTGATCAGCAAGATCTGCGGTCGCTGAGCGCCCGGCTTTCGAACACGGGCGATCTCAAGGATGCGGTCGCGCTCTACCAGGCGAAGACAGCGGGTCGACGGTGACTGGTTGACGCCGGCCCGTCGCCCGGTTGTACCTTGTTTGGCTCCGAATGCAGACTTGTGCATACAGGATTGGATATCCATGTCGTTGAAGCGCATTTTATACGTGACGATTCTCGCCACAGTTCTGCTCCCGTCGGTCGAGACATTCGCCGGTGATTACACCGTTTCCTATGCCTTCGATGGTACGACGAGGGCGGACGTCGCCAGAGGCGCGACAGGTGCGTCCAACGAAGTGGGGATCGCGAAAGAATGTCAGTACGGGCGGGGTTGCACCATCGAGCTGATAAAATCGGATCTGACGATATCGCTCAAGGTTGAGCGTTTAGGGTGGTCCCATAAGGTGACGGTCTTTGCCGACGGCGGCCGCAGCCGCAGCGACGGTTGTTGCTATTTTTTCGGTGGCGATCGCCTGGTTTCAAAGGAGCTTACCGAGCCATTGCTTCGCCTGCGGATCTACGAAGGGCAAGCTCGCAAGAGAAACGAATACGTTGAAAATCTGCCCTTAGGGCTTCTGTATCTGCAGTTCTCGGACTTCAAATAGTTCGGCGCCCGGGCGCGCCGCCAGCCCGTCTTTCACCCTTATTCGTCAGCTGAATCATTCTGCGATCCTTTGTTGATCGCGGGACCGCTTCGGCATGATTCTACAGGAGTTCGTCATGGCTACCATCGAGCAACAGTATCTGCCTCCCCCGGATTACGAGACGACAATCGCGGAGGCAGACCGTCCGCGCATTTACGATGCCGTTCGTAAGCAACTGGGCGATCTCCTGGAAGGCAATCAGTCCTACTATCCGGATGGCGTCCAGAAGGACTGGCAGGCCCGGGCGGATGATCTGGACGCTTACATCAAATCGTTCATGAGCTCGCAGGGGCGCGTCAATGATCCGGCGGATATCCTCGGAGATGTGGTCAGGTATCTCCGCGCACACGCCGAACACTTCCGCGACAGAATGAAGGAAATAGGGCCTTCCGATCCGATCGAGCTCCCGCCAGGGCTGTCGCCGACAACCCGAGACAGGAATGAACTGTACGTGGATCCAAATCCGTTTGCTCCTCCGATGAAGGATGCCCCCGTTCCACGCCAGGAATGGTCAATCTCGACCTCCTCCGATCGGCTCATCGGCGGGGCGAACAGGCCGGAAAGGCGCCTAGCGCCACCAATATTCTTTCCCTTCTAGAAGCCGTCGGTCGTCTCACCCGATCAACTGAATTCACGGCAGGAAAGTACACCATGAGCGAAGACAATCGAAACTTCATCGAGCGCGCCGACTCCATCACCGGGAATCTCTATGGCGAGCCGATGTCACCGGATCGCATTGCGGAGAACTTTGCGCTCTATGGATTGAAGAAGCGCGTGGCCGCGCTCGAGCGGTTCGACGCCGAACTGGGCGGCGATATCGATTCCAGCCCGCACAGCTTGCGAAAGCGTGTTCAGCTGGTCGATCTGCGCCGGCGCCTGGGCGACCTCCATGGGGCATTGCGCAAAGCCAAGCGATGACCCATCCGCTGCTGACGGCGCTTGCGCAGGCGCGCCTGCGCGACGCGCCGATATTCGCCAAGTGGTGTGAGCTCAACGGTGTGTTGGCCTGTCCAGCGACGCCTGCGTCGGTGGCGCGTTTTGTGGCCGACTGCGCGGCGCTCGGTATGAACCGGCTCTGGCCGGCGGTACAGGACATATCGCGGATGCACGTATCACTGGGCCTCGCCGACCCCACTCTCGGCGGTGCGGCGGCGAGCGCGATAAATGCGATTGCGGCCATCCCGCCGCCTCGGTCCTGGCCGGGACCGTTCAAGCAGCGGTTCGCCGCACTACCCTACGACATCCAGGTTCATCTCGCCTCACACGAGGCACAGCGCGAACGCGCGCTCCGGCGCGCACAGAACGATGCTGCCTCCGCCCGCCAGAAGCTGGCGGCGTTCGAGGCCAAAACGAAGGACGGAAAGCCCGATGGCAACGAAGCTGCAACGCGCGACCAGAATTGAAGACCGCATTGAAGAACTGCGAGCCGAGATCGACGGGATCATCGACGCACGCGTCGCCCGGATCGCAAGCGAGAGCCCCGGCGTCCCCACAGGCGTGATCCGCAACCTCCTGACGGCCCGAGCGCCGTCCTGTCGCTGCGCTCAGTACATCGAGTTGTGCAGCAAAGAGACCAGGACGCCGGACTGACGGCAGGCGGCGGCGAGTTGATCGAGCCACGTACCGGCAGCTCATGAGCGTCTTTTCACACCAAGGATACAGCATGACTCTCTACAAATGGTCCCAAACGGCGTCCGTCGACGCCACGGCGGATTCGACAATCAACTGGGCGGAAGGGCAGTCCCCCGCCAGCGTCAACGACTCGGCGCGCGCGATGATGGCGGCGATTGCGAAATACCGGGATGACATGACCGGCGCGATCGTGACGACCGGCACCGCCACGGCCTATGCGGTTAGCAGCTATGAAGTGTTTCAGACGCTCGCGCAATTGAGCGGTCAGGTCATCGCGTTCACGCCGCATGCGACGAATGGCGCGACCGTAACGCTCAACGTCGACGGTCTTGGCGCGAAGCCACTTCGATCGGCGCCTTCGACCGACTTGCCGGCGGGCGTCCTAGTGCAAGGTACTCCTTACGCGGCGCTCTACAATTCGAGCGATGCAGCATTCTATCTCCATGGATTCTTCACAAATCCTTATTCCATCCCGATCGGGGCCAGCATCGATTTTTGGGGGCCTACTGCTCCCAACAGCTCGTTTGTGCTTGCCTATGGGCAGGCAATCTCGAGAACGATCTATTCGGCCTTGTTTGCCATGTTCGGCACGACCTATGGATCAGGTGATGGCTCGACTACCTTCAACATTCCAGACATTCGTGGGCGTGTTGTGGCGGGTGTCGATACCATGGGCGGGCCGGCTGCCAGTCGCTTGACCGACGCCAATGTTGGATTTGGCGATACGCTTGGTGAGACTGGCGGCGCCCAATCTCGAACACTCGTCACGGCCAACCTACCGCCTTACACGCCGTCCGGCTCAATCGGCGGAACGGGTCTCAGCAGCCAAACAAACGTTGTATTTTATAGTTCATCCATCACGCCGCCTGGCGGCGGCAATACCACAGTGGCGCAACTACAGACGGGACAAGTCTCAATCAACGGCAACCAGTATTCCTTTACGGGTAACGCACAGGGCGGCACGAGCACGCCGATTGTGACCGTTCAGCCGACGATCGTAGCCAACAAGCTTCTCCGGATTATATAGGCGCGCAAGACTCTTTAAGGACGAGGTGGAGCGCCAGTGACGCCAAGAGCAAGGTAAGCCAATCTTTTCATCTCGCGACGACCACGAGTAACGGTGTCCAAGATGAGGCCAGACGAAGCAGACAGCATCGCCATTGTCATGAGGCCCATGGAGAGAACCGCTGTCGGTAGTCTTGGAACCAGCCCGGTCTCTAAGAACGTCACAACGATTGGAATTGCCAAAACTACCGATGCGGTCGCAAGCCCGGTCGCAACCCAGGCAAAGAATTGGAGCGGTCTTTCCGACCGATAGAGCTTCAACATAGTGAGCAATATGCGCAGGCCATCCCGCCACGTATTGAGCTTGGAATGAGAACCCATGGGCCTTTCGAAATAAGGCGTTTCCATCTCCCCAACAGGAAGGGACAATTCGAGAGCATGAACTGACAATTCGGTTTCGATCTCGAAGCCGCTCGACAACACCGGGAAAGACTTGACGAACCTGCGAGAAAACACCCGATAGCCGGACAGGACATCCCTAAACGCCCTGCCGAAGATCAGCGCCAAGAGCCCTGTTAGCATACGATTCCCGGCTCGATGGCCTCGCCGATATGCCTCCTCGGACTGATCGACGCGAACACCAACGACCATGTCTAGGTGTTCAGCGATAAGCTTTCCAATGAGCCTCGGCGCACTAGATGCATCATAAGTCGCGTCACCATCGACTAGAATATAGATGTCAGCATCAATGTCGGCGAACATTCGACGGACCACATGCCCCTTACCTTGGCTTCTCTCGGTCCGCACGATGGCTCCGCAATTGCTGGCTATCTCTGCGGTGCGATCTACGCAGTTGTTCTCATAGACGTAGATATCTGCTCCAGGCAAAGCGTCTCTAAAACCTGTGATTACCTTGCCGACAGTTGATTCTTCATTGTGACAAGGGACTAAGACGGCAATCTTCATCTGCGTCAGGGTCATCGAATTTCCTGTGAGCGGGAAGTCTCTCGTAACGGGCGCGTAAATCGAGCTGTGAAGAGCTCTCGGGCGCTCGATACATTCGCCCCCATCAAGCCGGCGGCGAGTACGATTCCTATTGCAGCCGCGGCGCTCCTTGAGACGAATACGGCGTGGATCTGACTGTGGTTGCTCAGTGCTTCGAACCAGACGATCGGAATCAACACCGGCCAAAACTGGCTTAGCTCTGGCCGCTTCAGCGGTATGCGGAATAGTATCAGCAGGGGTACAAAAATTAGCATGCCCCAACTCAAGATAGCGTTCGTGAATACCTTGGCCGTCGCTGCGAGTGGGAAATGCCGTACGCTAGCGTAGTCCCCGTTAATCCTGAACATCGCGGCATTAAGGACATCGTTCTGGATATCAAAAGTCGGCTCTACGAGGTAAGCGGCAACCCATTTTGATGCCCATGTTACGCTGTAAGCCGAAAACCACACCGCGACGCAAGCGATGGCGAGCCGATAGCCTCGTCCGGACGCCACAAGGAAGAACGCCATGAGCATTGGCAACCATGGCGGGTTGACCAAGAAGTCGACAAAATTGAAAACAGAACCAAGACCAGCTGTCGCAATGATCAATGTCCGATCAGCGGATTTCTTTCGGAGCAGCCAGGCGAATATCCCGGCGCCCCCGAGAATGATCGCAGTGCTGACCGTATGAGGTGTGACGTGCCAGATGCGAACGAAGTCGGACAAGAATAGAACAGGGGCGCAGAGCCCTATGGTCGGCCACGTTCCGATGAGCCGATCTGCTTGAAAGACAAAGAAAATAGCTGCGCTAGCGAGGACAGCAAGGTTTACGAACTTCAGAAGAAGTATCGGTAGGAGCGACGCCAGTGGCGCGCTGTAGATACGATATCCGTGCCAATATCTTGCGTAGCTTTGCCAATTGACGCTGGTAGGGTTTTCGGCGGCCTGCTTGAGGTCGTCGCACGCGTGACGGTTGGATGCCGGCCTCGGTGCCATGATGCCGTTCTCTATTGCGCTCGTGCCCGGTTTCATGCCTTCGCCGAGCGCATAGCAGTCCGTAAACCGATCGCCGCTGGCAATGAGTTGATTCCGGTGCGAGGCGTCGACCAGGACACCAGAATCAAAGGCGCTCTTGATGTGCTGCCAAGTCGTCTCCTTTGAGATGAGGTGGTCAAGGTTCGACATCGCAAAGAAATAGATCGGTTGCAGCAGCAATACCAAAGCTGCCGCGATCACCAGTGAACTGAGATTCCGCAAATTCATCCTCCCTGCCGGGAGCCAACTTACCATCAACCCATGGTAGCCGAAAGGACCTACCAAATGACGGACTTCAACGCCCTCACGCGGGCGAACCTAAGCCGTTGGCAAAATGCCAAGCTGACCCGGAAGACTTTGAGCGACAAGGTCGCTACGGCGCTGGTTTCCGCCAAGAAACGCTACCAGGCGGTCGAAGCCAAGACCGGCGTTCCGTGGGCGGTGATTGCCGTCATCCATGAACGGGAATCGTCCCAGAACTGGGGCCGGTCGCTGGCCCAGGGCGACCCCTGGAATAAAGTCTCCGTCCACGTTCCGGCAGGCCGCGGCCCGTTCAGCTCCTGGGAAGACGCGGCGATCGACGCGCTGCTCAATTGCCACCCGTATCTTGCGAAGCGCAAGGACTGGTCCCTCGCCGGTGTTCTGATCGCGCTCGAGATGTACAATGGTCTTGGCTACGCCAGCAAGGGCATTCCGAGCCCATACCTCTGGGCGGGGACAAATCAATACAAGTCCGGAAAATACGTCGCCGATGGTCGGTACGATTCGAGCCATGTCGACCAGCAGCTCGGCTGCGTCGCGATGCTGCTCTCGATGATGGCGATCGATCCCACCATTACATTCACGGGCACCAAGATCACGCCGTCGGCGCCGCAAGCACCGCACGAGCCACCTTCGGTCGGCACCCCCTCCAAGGGCTCCATCGGCGCGTTCATCGCCAACGTCTTCAACGCCATCTTCAAGAGGAAGTCATGACTATCGCGTTCGACAGAGTTAAGGCCTGGTTCAAAGATTCCGTGACGATCCTCTGGGCTCGCATTCAGTATGTCCTGGGCATGCTTGGCGCCGGCCTGATCGCGGCGTTCTCCGGCTATGATTTCACGCAGCTCGCAAGCATGGACGCAAATTCTGCGTTCAAGATGCTGCTCGCGGTTGCGACCGCTGGCGTGTTGACCGAAATCGCCCGGCGCCGGACGCTCTAGGATGTGGATGACCATCCTCAGCTTCCTCGGTGGTCCCGTCGTCAAGGGGCTGATCGACGCTTACCAGGCCAAGCTCAAAGCCGGCAATGTCGAGACGAAGATCGCGGCAGATCTCGCCGCAAGCGAGATCGCGGCGCAGACGGCCGAGACCAACGCGATCATGCGGTACCGCATCGCCGAGATCGGGCACTGGTATGAGCCCGACAAGCTGATGGGTTATTGCGTGGCGATCTACTTCGCAAAGCTCCTGGTCTGGGACAAGGTTCTTGGATTGGGCTCGACGGACGCTCTGGCGGGGTTTGCGGCGATCACAGCCAATCTCGTGGTCTCATTCTATTTCGCCAAACGCGGGTTCGAGAATGTTGCGAGGATCATCAAGCGATGAAGATGCCGGACGACGAGATCAAGGCCATTGTGGCCGAGACAATGGCCCAGCAGCACAGGCTCCAGCAGGAGGCCATCGATGCGATCGTACTGAAGGCGGTGGCGTCGGTGCTCGCCTCTTTGGGAATCGAAGATGACGATCGAAAGGAGCTGCGCGCCGATTTTCAGCACTTGCGCAGGTGGCGAAAGAGCGTGGAGCAGGCGCAGAGCTACACCTTCAAGGCGGTGATCACGGTGCTTGCCACCGGTCTCATGGGAGCCGTCTGGCTCGGTGTCAAGGTCGTGCTGGGCAAGTGAGCTTCCGGCGGTGGCGACGTCGCCGCACACCCGATCTCGGTCTTTGCCGCAATGAGCCGCGCCATGTACAGAATTCGTATCGTCGATCCGTCCGATGACGACGTTGCCGACACCCTAGCCGATCTGCATCAACTCACGTTCTTCGATGCCGCAGCTGTGCCCGAGTTCGATCTTGGTGCGTGGTGGCTGGCTTATCATGGTGATGACGCGGTCGCCTTCGCTGGTGTCGTGCCGTCGACGCACGCTCGAAATGGCGGATATTTCTCCAGGGTCGGTGTCTTGCAGCGGCATTGGGGGCGCGGCCTCCAGCGCAGGCTTATGCGCGTCGTCGAGGCGCGGGGACGGCGCGTGGGATGGGAGAGCATCGTTTCCGATACGACGGACAATCCGATATCTGCCAATAATTTCATCCAGGCGGGCTATCGGCTCTATGAACCCGAATTGCCGTGGGCCTGGTCGCACACGCTTTACTGGCGAAAGTGGCTCCGCTGAGAGAATTGAGCGGGTTTCCCGTAATGCGGAACGTGGCAACGGTGAATAGCCGGTGCGAGACGTCACGCAGCCTATGTGCCAGGAATATCGAAGGGCCCGGTAGCCTGATGGCTGCCGGGCCCTTTTTGCGTATTTGGGCGATGCGGGCGAAGCACTTGCGAAGTCGACCATGCCGGGCTTTAAGTTTGCTGTTGCGGGAAATTCGGCGGCCATAAGCCGATGTAAGGGAGCGCTATCATGCCCACCAAGCCTCAATTGCCGGTGCGTTCGTCGCGAGGGACTGGAGGGCCGACCGCGCTCGATGGTCTGCTGGTCGTCGATTTCACGCGCGTGGTCGCCGGCCCGGCCTGTACCCAGACGCTCGCCGATTATGGCGCCCGCGTCATCAAGATCGAAAATCCCGATGGCGGCGACGACACGCGCGCCTATGAGCATGCCGAGATTGGCGGCGAAAGCGCTGCCTATCTCAGCCTGAACCGCAACAAGCGCGGCATTGCGCTCGACCTTGCCGTGCCGGAGGCCCGAGAGATCGCGCTGGATCTGGTCCGCAAGGCAGATGTGGTCGTGGAGAACTTTTCGAGCGGGGTGATGAAGAAGTTCGGGCTCGACTATGAGTCGGTCGCGCCGCTCAACCCGCGGCTGGTCTATTGCTCGATCTCCGCCTATGGACGCACCGGCCCGTTTGCTTCGCGGCCCGGCTTCGATCCCATCACCCAGGCGGAAAGCGGCTTCATGTCGCTCAACGGATTTGCCGACGGCCCGGCGGTCCGTACCGGCCCGCCCATCGTCGACATGGCGACGGGGATGTCCGCCTGCAATGCCATCCTGATGGCGCTGCTGGCGCGGGACCGGCTCGGCCGCGGCCAGCATGTCGAAGTCGCCCTGTTCGACGTTGCGATGGGGATGACCGGCTTCTACGGCATGGCCTATCTCATCAACGGCGAAAACCCCGGCCGGTTCGGCAATTCGCCGAGCGGGTCCCCCACCGTCGGCGTCTATGAGGCCTCCGACGGGCCGCTCTACATGGCCTGCGCCAACGAGCGGCTTTACCGCCGGCTCGTGGTGGAGGTCCTGAACCGCCCCGATCTCATCACCGATCCGCAGTTTGCCACGCGCAAGGCGCGGTCGGAAAACAAGGAGCTCTTGCGGGCAGCCATTGCAGAGGTCTTTGCAAGCGATACGCTCGAGAACTGGATGGCGAAGATGAAGCTGGCCAATATTCCGGTCGGCTACCTCCGCACGGTCGAGGAGGGGTTCAATGCGCCCGAGGCGCGCGAGCGCCATCGCTTGAACCGGATTCCGCACCCGACAGCGGAATGGGTGCCAAACATCGAGCCACCGATTGCCATGGGCATGACCGGCGCGATCGATCCCGTTGCGGCACCTCTGTTGGGCCAGCATACGAAGCAGGTCCTGCATGATACGCTCGGCTACGACGAACGTCGCATCGCCCAATTTGCCGAGAAGGGCGCCTTTGGCTCGGCCAAGCCTCCGACGCCAGCTTGAGGACGTTGCCTCGGCTTGATTTAGCGAAGGTCTCGCCGCATAAATGTGTGAAAGCGAGGGACACGAATGGCGCTCGGTCAGGAGCCGCGCATGACTCAGCCCACCGGACAGCAAGACGGCGAAGAAGTCTATGCGGCAATGATTGCGAAGGCTCGGGCGCTATTGCCGCCACTACGCGAGCGCGCCGCGCGGACGGAGGAGCTGCGGCGTCTTCCGTCGGAGACCGAAAAGGATCTCCACGACGCCGGCCTGTTCCGGATGCTTCAACCCAAGCGGATCGGCGGCGCCGAGCTCGACTATGTCGCCCTCGTCGATTGCGCTGAGCTGCTCGGGCAGGCGGATGCGTCGGTAGCCTGGAATCTCGCCAACCTGGCGAGCCATCATTGGATGCTCGGCATGTTCGAGCAGAAGGCTCAGGATCTGGTCTGGGGCCGTGATCCGGACGCGCTGATCGCATCCTCGTTCATTTTTCCCGCCGGACGCGCCACGCGGGTCGCGGGTGGATACCGGCTGCACGGAAGCTGGCCGTTCTCCTCGGGGGTTGCCTCCTGCGAATGGAACATGCTGGCAAGCGTGGTTTACTCCGACGATGAGGCGGACGGCATCGAGTATCGAATCTTCCTGCTGCCGAAGGGCGATTACAAGGTGCTGGACACCTGGAATGTCGCAGGATTGCGCGGGACGGGGTCTTCCGACGTGGAAGTCCGGGACGCTTTCGTGGCCGACCACATGACGGTCGCTGTCGGTGACCTCTCAGGTGGCCCGACGCCGGGAAGCAAGGTCAATCCGAATCCGCTGTATGCGTTACCCGTGTTCTCGCTCTTCCCATACGTTCTCTCCGGCGTCGCGCTGGGGAATGCGCAGGCATGCCTCGACGACTACACAGAGGTCGCGCGTCATCGCATTTCAACCTACAATCGTGCCAAGCTGAGCGATTTTCAAAGCACGCAGATCAAGATCGCGGAAGCATCGGCGAAGATCGACGCCGCACGCCTGATCATGCGGTCGGCCTGCCTCGATGCCATGACGGACGCTCGGCGCGGCCATATCCCTGACATGGCGACCAAGACCAGATATCGGCGCGACGGATCTTTCTCAGTGAACTTGTGCACGGACGCGGTCTCGATGCTGTTTGCCGCGAGTGGCGCGCGTGGTCTATTCACAAGCGGCATGTTGCAGCGGCAGTTCCGCGATGCGCACGCGATCAACTCGCATCTCGCGTTCAACTTCGATGCGGCCGGGACCAATTATGGACGAGTGGCACTCGGCCTGCCGTCCGAGAATCTGACGCTGTGAGGCCGGCCGATGAATGATCTGCCGAAGCAGCCCCGCGCTCCCGATCCCGCCAACGAGTTTGCGAGCGACAACTCGCAGATCGATCCTCGCGACTTTCGCAACGCGCTTGGAACCTATGCAACGGGGGTAACGATCATCACGGCGGCAGCGCCTGACGGCAAGCCCTACGGGCTGACGTGCAATTCGTTCGCCTCGGTCTCTCTGAACCCGCCGCTGGTTCTGTGGAGCCTCGTCGTCTATTCCTCGAGCCTGACCATCTTCCAGAACGCCAGCCATTTCACCGTCAACGTGCTTGGTGCTTCGCAACAGGCGCTTGCGAACAAATTCGCAAAATCATCGGACGACAAGTTCACCGGCTTGGACTGGGCGCCGGGCCTCGGCAACGCGCCGGTACTCGCCGAGAGCGTCGCCAACTTTCAATGCCGCTCCGTGAATCGCTACTATGGCGGCGACCACGTGATCTTTCTCGGCGCGGTCGAGGCCTACACCTACAATGCGAAGGAGCCGCTGCTCTTCGCACGGGGGGCGTTCGGCCGCTTCATGGCCGACGATGAACGCAAGAAGGCGCCGTAACGCGCTTCAGGTCGCCTAGACAGCCTGGCGTTCCGGCGCCGATAGCTTGTAGATTTCCAACGCGTCCGCTTCCGCACCTCGCGCGGCCTTCGCCAGCCTGAAAAGTTGTCCGGCAAGGGTGGCCATCGGCACTGGCGTCGACGTCGCCTGTGCGACATCGGCGACCGTATCGAGATCCTTGAGCATCGTGGCGATGTGACCGAGTGGTGGGTTGTGAATGCCCTGGACCATCCGCGGCACGAACAGCTGGAGCGGGATGGAATCCGCAAAGCCGCCGGCGAGCGCTTCGGGCAACCGGTTGGCATCGATTCCGGCATTCACGGCAAGGCGCGTCGCTTCCGCGAGGACGGCCATCGCGCATCCGACGATCACCTGGTTACACAGCTTCGTGGTCTGGCCGGCGCCGATCGGGCCCATGTGAGTGAACCTGCGCGCCATGGCCAGCACATAGGGCCGCACCCTCTCGATGTCGCCAGCTTCCCCGCCCGCCATGATGGCGAGCGTGCCTTCCTCGGCGCCCTTCGTGCCCCCGGACACGGGCGCATCGATCCAGCCCGCGCCATTCGCGTCTTTCAGTCGCGCTGCGAGATCGCGCGCAGCGTCGGGATGTATGGACGAGAAGTCGACGACAAGCTTGTCTGCGCCGGGTGCCGCTGCCAGGCCTTCGGGCCCGAAGATCACCTCCTCGACCGCGGCCGCATCGGTCACGCACATGAAGATGATATCCGAGTTCACCAGGAGATCACGAGGCGTGACCGCGCGCTTGGCGCCGGCCTCGGCAAGCGGCGCCACCTTGCCCTCCGAGCGGTTCCAGACAGCGACCTGATAGCCGGCCTTGAGCAGGCGTCGGGTCATCGGCGTGCCCATGAGCCCAAGGCCGAGATAGCCGAGCCTCTCAGTACCTTGCGGGTTTGCCTTGCTCTCATCAGCCATAGGTTGCCTCCTTCTGTCGCAATGCGACGGCCCCTTTACCATACATTGTGCATCCGACGGCAAAACCGCCCGGCTTGCATGGCTTGCCTGATTGTTTGAACCATGAAACATTTGAGGCGGTCGGGTTGGGGGCGCCTGTCGGCGCCGGAGCAGCGGAGTGGGTACGATGCGAACCGTTTCGAAATGGATCCTGGCTTTGGGGGCGGCAGCAGCCGTGAGCGCAGCGGCAAGCCCGTCATGGGGGCAGCAGACGATCCGCGTCGGCTGGACGATCCCGGCCGAGGAATCCAAGTACTGGATGATGCGCAGGCCGGCCGAGTTTCCCAGTATCGGCAAGACCTACAACATCGAATGGACCCAATTCCAGGGCACCGCGCCGATGACGCAAGCATTGGCGGCCGGCGCGCTGGACTGCGCGACGCAGGCGCCACTGTCGCTCTCCAATGGCGTGGTCGGCGGCAATCTCAAGGCCTATATCGTTGCGCAACACGTCTTCGAAAAGCCTGGCGGTTTCTCGGTCTATTGGGCCGTCAAGGATGACTCGCCCATCAAGACAATCGCCGATCTCAAGGGCAAAACGGTCGGTATTTCGGTGATCGGTGGCGGCACGCAAGGGCCATTCAACCTGCTCTTGAAGCAGAATGGCGTCGATCCGGCCAAGGACATCAAGCTGGTCGAAGTCGGCTTTGCAGTTTCCGAGGACGCGCTGCGCCAAGGCCGCGTCGATGCCGTCAACATGAACCAGCCGTTTGCCGCACGCGCGGAGGCCAAGGGCGGCACGAGGAAGCTGTTCTCGCTGTCCCAGGCCATGCCGAACATCGTGCACATCCTGGAAGCCTGCCGTGCCGATTTCGTCGACAAGAATCCGGAACTGGTCAAAGCCTATGTCCGCGACATCACGTCAGGCATGAAGAAGGCGCTGGCGAACCGTGAAGAGACCTTGAAGGTCGTATCGGAGGTGCTGAAGGCGCCCGTTCCGGTGCTTGAGACCTATCTGCTCAAAGACAATGATTTCGGTCGCGATCCAGGCGCAGCACCAAACTTCCCCGCGATCCAGAAGATGCTGGATATCTATGCAGAGACAGGAATGCTGCCCAAGTTGGATGTCGCGCAGTTCAAGCATCAGACGATCGTCGCTCCGCTGGAATAGAAGCGGGCGAACGATCGTGCGTGAGACCGCAGCGTTCCGGATCATCCGGGACGCTGCATGAAGAAGATGCACATATGAAGAAGTTGCGATCACGCGTCACCACGGACGGGCTCGACCGGGCCCCGCATCGTGCATTCATGCGCGCCATGGGGCTGGACGACGCTGCGATCGCCAAACCGATGGTAGGCATCGTCAGCATGAAGGGCGAGCAGACGCCCTGCAACATGACCCACGATTTCCAGGTGGCCGCCGCCAAGACCGGAGTCGAGGAAGCCGGCGGCACACCGCGCGAATTCTCGACCGTCTCGGTCTCCGACGGCATCAGCATGAACCACGAGGGCATGAAGTTCTCCCTGTTCTCGCGGGAACTGATCGCCGATTCGATCGAAGCCGTCGTGCATGGGCTGGCCTACGATGCGCTGATCGGGTATGGCGGATGCGATAAGACGCTTCCCGGCGTGATGATGGGTATGGTTCGCTGCAACGTTCCGTCCATTTTCATCTATGGCGGCAGCTCGCTGCCGGGCCGCGTGGACGGTCGAACGTTGACGGTGCTGGACTCCTATGAGGCTGTCGGCAGCTTCATGACCGGCGAGATCGACGGCGCCACGCTCGAGCGGATCGAGCGCTCCTGCTTGCCGACGATCGGCGCGTGCGCCGGCCAGTTCACCGCGAATACCATGGGAATGGTGTCGGAGGCGATGGGCCTGACCATTCCCAACGTCTCGATGGTGCCCGGTGTCTATGCCGAGCGGGCGCAGATGTCACGACGCGCCGGGCGGCTGATCATGGAGATGCTGGAGCGTGGTGGACCGCTGCCGCGCGATATCGTGACGCGCAAATCCCTGGAGAACGGCGCGGCGGTCGTGGCCGCGACGGGCGGCTCGACCAACGCTGCGTTGCACCTTCCTGCCATCGCGAACGAGGCCGGCATTGCATTCACGATCGACGATGTGGGCGAGGTATTTGCCAGGACGCCGCTGATCGGAAATCTGCGGCCTGGTGGCAAATACACGGCGAAAGATGTCTACGACATCGGCGGCGCGGCGGTGGTGATCCGCGAGCTGATCCAGAGCGGGCATATCGATGGCAGTTGCATCACCATCACGGGCCGAACGCTTGCCGAAGAATATGGTGCGGCCAATGCTCCCGATGGCGAGGTCGTTTACGCGTCTCGTGCGCCTATCATGCCAGATGGGGGCGTTGCAGTTCTGAAGGGCAATCTCTGTCCGGACGGTGCGGTGATCAAGGTTGCCGGTTTGAAGAGCCAGTTCTTCGAGGGCGTCGCGCGCGTTTTCGAGGATGAGGAAGCCTGCGTCAAAGCGGTTCGTGACCGCAGCTACAAGGCGGGCGAGGTCCTCGTGATCCGCAACGAAGGGCCGGTCGGCGGCCCCGGCATGCGTGAGATGCTCGGTGTCACCGCGCTGATCTACGGACAGGGCATGGGCGAAAAAGTTGCCCTGATCACCGATGGGCGGTTCTCGGGGGCGACCCGCGGCATGTGCATCGGCTATGTGTCTCCCGAGGCGTTTGTTGGCGGTCCATTGGCGCTTGTTCGCGACGGCGACAGGATCCGGATCGATGCTGTAAATCGGCAGATGGATGTCTTGCTCGACGAGCAGGAGCTCACCGCGCGGCGGCGCGATTGGAAGCAACGCCCGCCGCGTCACCGTGCAGGTGCGCTCGCAAAATATGCGCGGCTGGTCGGCCAAGCGCCGGGCGGAGCCGTTACGCATGAAGGTCCGGCAGAATGGCCGTGGTTCGAATGACGCACCGCACGTGTGCGGAGACGACGGCCTGTCTGGCAGGTTTCTTGCTAAGCTCGTGCCGCTGAATGTTCGCGCGAGTGAGACGAGATACGGGATGACGGTAGTGGCTGCGAGATCGAGCGAATGGATGAGACCGGTGACACCACAAGAGCCGGCTTCCGCAATCATCGAGATCGATCGCGTCTCGCAGGTCTTTCAGACCTCGGCGCGCAAGGATCATTTGGCGCTGTCGGACATCTCGCTGACGATCGAGGAGGGCGCCTTCGTCTCAATCCTCGGTCCGTCCGGCTGCGGCAAGTCGACACTGCTCTATATCGTCGGTGGCTTTGTCAGCCCGACCAGCGGCATGGCGAAGATCAAGGGACATGCGATTACCGGGCCCGGTCCGGATCGCGGACCGGTGTTCCAGGAGTTTGCTTTGTTTCCCTGGAAGACCGTGCTGGGAAATGTGATGTATGGCCCACGCCAGCAAGGTGTGCGCGCCGCCGAGGCCGAAGCGCAGAGCCGGGCCCTGATCGAGATGGTCGGTCTCAAAGGCTTTGAGAATTTCTACCCCAAGGAATTGTCCGGCGGCATGAAGCAACGCGTGGCGCTGGCGCGGACGCTCGCCTACCATCCCGAAGTTCTGCTGATGGACGAGCCATTCGGGGCGCTCGACGCGCACACCCGGACTCGCCTGCAGAACGATCTTCTGACCATCTGGGAGCGCGACCGCAAGACGGTGCTGTTCGTCACCCATTCGGTCGACGAGGCCGTCTTCCTCTCGGACAAGGTCGTCATGATGTCGAAATCTCCGGGCCGCATCCGGCAGGTCATCGACATTGATCTGCCGCGGCCGCGCCGCCGCAATGAGCTGTTGCTCGATCCCCGCTATCAGAAGTACGTCGTCGATATCGAGCGCATGTTCGATGAGAGCGACGAAGCCGGGCATGTCTCATGATGACACCGGCTGCGTTGACCAAGCGGGCTGCTCCGGTGCTGGCCTGCATCGGATTGCTGGCGGTGTGGCAGGTTGCCTCGCTGGCGCTGGAGAACGACAGCTTCCCGACGGCGATCGAGGCGGTCCGGGCAATTCCGGACATTCTCGGCGACAAGGAGTCCCTGATCAACATCCTTGCTTCGCTTCGCCGCATGGCGATCGGGTTCGGTGTGGCGGTGCTGGTTTCGATTCCACTGGGCCTGTTGATGGGACGCAGCCGGGGCGTCGCGGCCTTCTTCAATCCGCTCCTGATGGTGATTTATCCGGTGCCGAAGGCCGCCTTGATGCCGATTATCATGCTTTGGCTGGGCGTCGGCGACATCACCAAGACACTGGTGATCTTTCTGGGAGTCAGCCTCCCCGTGATCTACCACAGCTTCGAGGGTTCCAAGGCCGTCGAAGAGAAGATGCTTTGGTCGGGGGCTGCGATGGGGCTTTCGCCCGCACAACGGTTGGTGCGGATCGTGCTGCCCGCAGCGCTGCCGGAAATCCTGACCGGGTGCCGCACGGGATTGGTGCTGGCGCTGATCACGATGATCACAAGTGAGATGATTGCCCGTCAATCTGGCGCCGGCAATATCCTGTTCAATGCGCTCGACATGGGCCAATACGACACCGTCTTTGCGATGATCATCATCGTGGGGGCGATGGGAATTTTCCTCGACGCGCTTTTCGAAAGGGCTCGTGCCAGACTTGTGCGTTGGTCCGAACCGCAGTTCGACATGCCGCTGAGCTTCTCATGATGTCGCGCTTTTTCTCCCCAAACGTCTTTCTTGGGATTGCCCCGATCGTGCTGGTGATCGCGGTATGGCAGGGCCTTGTGTCATTCGGCTTTGCGCCCGCGGTCTTGCTGCCGCCGCCGGGGTTCGTCTTCGGCCGGCTGCTTCAGCAGCTCGTGACGTTCGCGTTTCAGCAGGAGATCGCGGCAACGCTGATCCGGCTGTTTGCGGGGTTTGCGATTGCGGTCGTGCTTGGCGTGAGCATCGGTATCGCGGCTGCCGCCAACCCCGCGATCAACGCCGTGGTCCGTCCTATCGTCCGCGTATTGGCGCCGTTGCCCAAGGTTGCCCTCTATCCGGCGCTCCTGCTCCTGCTCGGGTTCGGCCACGGATCGAAGATCACGTTGGTGGCGGCGGACGCGCTCTTTCCCATTCTGCTCTCCACCTATTACGGTGCATCGGCCGTCGAGCAGAAGCTGATCTGGTCGGCCATGGCGGCAGGAACGCCGCGCTATGAAATCCTCTTCAAAGTGGTGCTGCCGGCCGCGATGCCGTCGATCCTGACGGGATGCCGGATCGGCCTTGTCATTTCCTGCATCGTGGTGTTTCTGGCCGAGATGATCACGTCGACGGACGGATTGGGGCACGCGCTGGTGACGGCGGCCCGAACCTTCCAGGCCGTCGATATGTTCGTGCCCCTGATCACGATCTCGCTGCTGGGGCTGATCCTGAACGGCCTGCTGGGAGCGCTGCGCTCGTACTTGCTCCGGGGCTTCCCTGAAGCGTAACAACAAGAACTCTGAAGACCGGGAGAGAACCATGCTGGCCGATCGCATCGAAGCAAAATGGATTGACGCATTCTGCGAGATATTCGAGCGATGCGCCGTCAAGGCCGGCGATACCGCGGCGATCCTCTCGGAAACCCAGTCGCGTGCGTTGAACGTGCATCTGGCGGAGCTTGCCCTGCTGCGGATGGGAGCGCGGCCGTTTCATGTGGTGATGCCGACGCCGCGTAACCGGAACATCGTTCCGGTTCGTTCGACCGGAGCGAGCGAGGCGATCCAGCGGCTTGGACCGGTGATCAGCGCGCTGCAGCAGGCCGGTTTCGTGGTGGATTGCACCATCGAGGGCCTGATGCACGCGGTGGAGACGCCTGAGATCCTCAAAGCCGGCGCGCGGATCCTGGTGATCTCCAATGAGCATCCCGAAGCGCTGGAGCGCATGGTGCCGGATTCCGCGCTCGAGAAGCGCGTTCGTGCAGCGGCCAAGATGTTACGCGCGACCAAGCGCATGCGGGTGACCTCGAAGGCCGGCACGGCGCTCGATGTCGACATGGTCGGCGCCTCCACGGTCGGTGTGTGGGGTTGGACCGACAAACCCGGCACCCTGGCGCATTGGCCCGGCGGAATCGTCGTCAGCTTTCCCAAGAGCGGAACCATCAACGGCACGCTGGTGATGGCGCCCGGCGACATCAATCTCACTTTCAAGCGCTACCTGACGTCTCCTGTGAAGATGACGTTGAAGGACGACTATGTCGTCGAGCTGGAAGGGGAAGGCACGGATGCTGCGATGATGCGTGCCTATCTCGCCGCCTGGGGCGATCGCGAAGCCTACGCCGTGTCGCATGTCGGCTTCGGTATGAATCCGGGCGCGCGCTACGAGGCGCTGTCGATGTACGACCAGCGCGACACCAACGGCACCGAGATTCGGGCCGTCTCCGGCAATTTCCTGTTCTCGACCGGCGCGAATGAATTTGCAGGGCGCTACACGGCAGGACATTTCGACCTGCCGATGATGGGAACGACGATTGAGCTCGACGGCGTTGCGGTGGTCCGGGAGGGCGTGCTCCAGGACGTCTTCGGCTAGTTGCGGTCGAGCACCGGGGGGCGCGCCAGTCCGAAATGCCGGAGCAGGTCGACCATGGCCTGGAGCCGCTTCGCGCGATAGGCGTCGATGTCGAGCCCGGAATAATCGAGAAATCCTGCACCCGTGCGCAGGCCGATCCGGCCTTCATGCATGTTGCGTGAAATGACGTCCGGCGCCCGATAGCGCTCGCTGCCGAGTGCGCCTTCGAGATAGCGGCTTGCATAGTACAGGATGTCGCCGCCGCCCCAGTCGATGAACTCGAGCAGCCCGAGCACGGCATAGCGGAAGCCGAAGCCATAGCGGATCGCCTTGTCGATCTCTTCGGCGCTGGCGACGCCTTCTTCGACCATGCGAGCGGCCTCGTTCATCGCCAGCGCCTGGATGCGCGGGACGATGAAGCCAGGCGTCGCCGCACAGACCACGGGCACCTTGCCGATGCCTTCGAGCAGTGCCTTGACCTCCTCGATGATGGCGGGATCGGTGGCTTTGCCGGGAGAAACTTCGACCAGCGGGATCAGGTAGGCCGGATTGAGCCAATGCACGTTGAGAAAGCGACGAGGGTTCACGATTGCGCCGGAGAGATCGTCGACAAGAATGGTCGATGTCGTCGATGCGATGATCGTGTCCGGGCCGACTTGCCTTGAGGCGGCCCCCAGCACCTCCCGCTTGAGCTCGACGACCTCGGGAACGCCCTCGAACACCATGCCGGCCTCAGAGAGCGCTGGACCGCTTTCGCCGGCCGCGACCACCGAGACCCGCGCGATGAGCGGCTCGACGTCTGCTTCGCTCAGCAGCCCGAGCTTCGACAGGCTGGCAAAGGTCTTCCTGACCTCGCCGAGTGCGTCCGCTTCCAGCTTGTTGAAATCCTCCGCGGAGCGCGCCTTGATGTCGATCATCGTGACCCTGTGGCCCGCATAGGCGAACGCGACCGCGATGCCGCGTCCCATGCGGCCGGCGCCGAGGCAGGCGATATTGACGTGATTGGTCATCGATCAGAATCCGTTGCGAAGCAGCGTCTGCAACTCAGCCTTCCTGAGATTGCCGAGCCCCAGCGTTTCGAGCGTTCGGCCACCTTGCGCAAAATCCTCGCCGCAGACCACGCCACCTATCGACAGGAACGCTTTGGCGAGCGGCGTGGCCACACCAGCCAGATCGGCGACGGACACCAGCAGAGACAGCCCGAGCCGCAGATCCTCGCGCATGTAGCGGTGCTCGCTCAGCACGATCCGTTCGCGCCAGTCGCCGGAATCGGTCAGCCGGTCGTGCGAGCCCCGGCCATACATCCAGATCTCGCCTTCTCTCGCGTAATGATGAGCGAGCGGGAAATGTGGTGCAGCATAGCCGAGCGCCTCGCGCACGGCGATCCGCTCGGCATCGAGCGCGTCGGTGACCCGCCGGATCGCGGCTTGCGTGCCTTCCTTGTGAATGTCCCAACGTTCGAAATGTTCGATCGGGCCGGCGTTCATCACGATCAGCGGCGGATGGATGATGGGTCCTGCATTCATCAGCGCGCCTGACAGAGCATCCCCGCACGGCTCGATCACGCCCGGGAAAGCGCGTCCGATGACATCGAGTGCGTGGGGCGCCTGGTCAAGCGGGAACACACCGACTGGCAATCGCTTGGCGCGGATGGTGATCGCGACCTCGAATGGTCCGTGCTTGCGGGTCAGCCACGGCAGCGTGCCGGTCTCCGCAAAGCTTGCCTTGGCGTGGTTGCCGGCATCCCGCGCCGCTTGGGCGAAGATCATCGAGCCGAATGTCGCCGGCGGCAGAAACACGACGTGGCCGTCTCGCAGATGCGGGGCGAGCAGGCGGGCGATATCCGGCTGTGCGAAAGCGGGGGCGGGGCACAGGATCAGCTCCGTGCCGTTGACGGCTGCGGCGATATCGGTCGTGACCAGCGCGAGTTTCACGTCGTGGCGGCCGTTGTGATCCTTGACCGTGATGCGCGCGCCCGCGGTACGATGTGCCGCGACCTGATCGGCATCGCGGCGCCAAAGCCGCACCTCATGTCCCGACAGTGCAAAATCGCCCGCGGCCGCGAAAGAGCCGTTCCCCCCACCCAGAACCGCAATCTTCAAGATGCTTCTCCTTGCGTGCGGGACTGCGTATCAAGTTGCTTCAGCAGGAAATGCTGGACCTTGCCGAGCGCCGTCCGCGGCAGATCGGTGACGAAGACGATCTCGCGCGGAACCTTATAGCGCGCGAGTTGCGCCTGAAGATGCGCCCTCAATTCGTCCGCCTCGAGCCGGCAGCCGGATCTCGCAATGACATAGGCGATCGGCACCTCGTCCCAGCGCGGGTCGGGCCGGCCGATCACGGCGCATTCGCTGACGTCAGGATGTTCGAGCAGGACACGCTCGACCTCGGCCGGGTAGACGTTTTCCCCGCCGGATATGATCATGTTCTTCTTGCGGTCGCGGACCCAGAAATAGCCGTCAGAATCGCACAGGCCGATATCGCCGGTGCGATACCAGCCGTCGTGCAAGGCGTCGCGCGTTGCGGCCTCGTTGCCCCAATATTCAAAGAACACGTTGGGCCCGCGCACCGCGATCTCGCCCGGCGTGCCCGCGGGCATCTCATTGCCAGCCTGATCGATCACTTTGGCTTCACAGCACAGGCCGGCAAGGCCGGTCGATCCCAGGCGCGAAAGGTCGCCGCCGAGCCTTGTGTAGATTGCGATCGGGCAGGTCTCGGTCGAGCCGTAGACTTGAAGCACCGGGACATCGCGCGTGACAAAGCGCTCGATCAGGTGCGGAGGCACGATGGTCGAGCCTGTTGCGACGGCCTTGAGTGACGAAAGATCGGCGGTCGCCCAGGCGGGATGCTCGCTCACCGCCTGGATGATCGCAGGCACCAGCACCGTGAGCGTCGGCCGCTCCTGTTCGATGGCAGCAAGCGCGGTATCGGGCGTAAAGCGCGCATGGATCGTGACCGTCGCGCCCAGTTGGAGCGCCGGCGTCGTCTGGATGTTGAGGCCGCCGACGTGGAAGAACGGCAGCACGGTCAGCACGTGGTCGTCGGACGTCATGTTGTGCATGTGCTGGCTCATGACGCTGTTCCAGAACAGTGCCTCCTGGCGCAGCACTGCGCCTTTCGGCCGCCCGGTCGTTCCCGACGTGTAGACGATGAGCAGCGGACACGAGAGATCGGTGTGCGGATTTCGGCTGGTGCCGTCGCTCCTGGCCAGCAGACCTTCGAATGTTGTGCCGCCGGGCGGTGCGAAGTCGAGGCCGATGACGGCAGTTCCCGGTGCGGACTGCGCGAGCGTGGAAAGAAGTCCCTCAAAGGCTTGCTCAAGCACGAGCACTTTGGCGCCGGCATCGCTGAGAATGAATAGCTGCTCGGCGAAAGCCAGCCGCCAGTTCAGTGGCACCAGGATAGCCCCGAGCCGCGCGCACGCGTAGAGCAGCACCAGATAATCGGGCCGGTTCAGGCTCAGAATCGCGACGCGGTCGCCGCGGCCGACGCCAAGCTCCTGCTTCAAGGCGGTTGCGGTCCGTTCGATGCGTGCGGCGAATGCCGCATAGCTCAGCCGCTTCCCTTCGAAGGAAATAGCCGTCTTGTCTGGAGCGAACGCCGCGTTGCGGTCTATCAGGCTACAGAGGTCCACCGTCAGTCGTCCGTTTCACCGGCCTCGTACAGCGCTTCGCGCCCGATCCGGTCGAGGCAGAGCTCGGCGGTCCAGGGCAGCATCAGCGAGCCGCAGCGGCTGTCGCGATAGATCCGCTCGAGCGGCAGCGACCTGAGCATGGCCTGACCGCCGCAGGTGCGGATCGCGAGCGCGGCAAGCTCATTGGCGCCCTCCATCACCGAATATTGCGCGGCATAAGCCCGCAGCACCTGCTCCTTGCTCGGATTGGCGCGGGCTTCGGTGACGGCCTGGAACCAGATCCCCTTGATCTGCTCCAGCTTGATCTGCATCTGCGCGACCGCGATCTGCTTGGTCGGGTACATCCGCCGCTTGACCGGCGGCATGCCGGGCACCTCGCCGCGCAAGTAGCGCACGGTGAAGTCATAGGCCGCTTGCGCGAGGCCCATATAGGTCGGCGATAGCGTCAGGAACATGTGCGGCCAGCGCATCGCGGCCTGGAAATAGACGCCACGCGGCATCAGAGCGGAGTCCTCCGGCACGAACACGTCCTTGAACAGAAGCGTCCGCGAGACCGTGCCGCGCATGCCGAGCGGATCCCAATCGCCGACGACAGAGACCCCTTCCGACTTGGCGGGGATGGCGAGGTAAAGCGTGTTGCGGCGCGAGGCCTTCTCGCCTTCTTCGATTTCGGTGCAAAGCACGCCGTAATAGTCGGCATGGCCGGAGAGCGATGCAAAGATCTTCTTGCCATTGACGATCCAGCCGCCCTCCACCGGCCTTGCTTCCGTGCCGAACGCGACACCGCCGGCCGCCGCTGCGCCACCTTCAGAGAAGGGTTGCGAATAGATCGCGCCCTCCTCGACGATGCGCTTGTAGTGGACCGCGCGCCGCCGCTCATGCTCCGCGCGCGTCTGCTCATCCATGTCGAGATCGTCGGCCAGCGGGCCCGACCATAGTGTCGAGCACACATGCATGTTCCAGGTCAGCGCGGTTGCGCCGCAATAGCGGCCGATCTCGGCGGCAGCCAAGGCATAGGTCTGGTAGTTCGCGCCAAGTCCGCCGTGCTTCTTGGGGACTGCGATGCCGAGCAGCCCGACGCGATGCAAGTCGCGATAGTTTTCGGTCGGGAAGATCGCCTCGCGATCATAGGTCGCGGCGCGACCGGCAAAGACGCTCTGGCCGATCTCGCGGGCGCGCGCAATGATGCCGGCCTGTTCGTCGCTCAGGCGGAAAGCAACGGGATCGAAGATCGGCGCATCCAGCGCGACCTTGTCGGTCGTGGCAATAGTCTTGCTGACTTGCATGGTCATCGCGCAGTTACCTTAGGCTTTGGTCGCGAGAGAGTTCAGAAACCGGCCGAGAGCTTCGTCAAAGGCGGCAGGGCGTTCGAGATTGGCGAGATGGCCTACGCCGGCGAGCTCGACATATGCAGCCCCAGGGATATAGGTCGCGGTCTTTGCCATCATCGGGGCGGGCGCATTGTTGTCCTTGGAGCCGGACAGCAGCAGCGTGGGGACGGAGATATCCCCAAGCCTGCTGCGCTGATCGAAGCCGATGAGAGCCAGCATCATGGCGCGATAGCTTGCCTCGGGCACGCTCCCCATGCACTCGCGCGCCAGCTCCATCCCGTTCGGATCGGGATCATCGCCGACCAGCTCCTTCACCAGCGTTGGCGCCAGCGACTTCATGGTCTCCCCACGATCGAGCGGCCCGAGCCGTGCCGCGATGAATGATTTCTGCCAATCGCCGTCAGCCTTCCCGAAGGCAGGGCTGGTCTGCGCCAGCACGACCGCTCGTGCCAGTCCGGGGGACTGCACCAGCCATTTCTGGACGATCATGCCGCCGATGGAATGGCCGACCAGAATAGGTTTGACCGCACCAAGCTGTTCGATGAATTGCTGAAGCGCATCGGCCAGGGCAGCGATGCTGACGCTGGCGAGCGGCGCCGATCCGCCATAGCCCGGCATGTCCCATGCGATCGTGTGAAAGCGGTCGCCGAACGTGGCAAGCTGCTGCCGCCAGCTTCGCGCCGCGCCGCCAATGCCATGCAGGAAAATCAGGGGTATCGCGCCCGGATCGCCCGCGGCTTCATAGGCGAAGCGTCCGTCCTTTGTTATCATTGGCGCAGGCTGCGACACGCGACATCCTTTTGCTTGGCCCGTTGATGCTAACAGGCCTGTAGGGGATGGGAAGAGATAATTTTATACTTAAAGCAATTTCCGGGCCGCTTCTGTGCGGCGGTGTTCGGGAGGCGAGCGCCGGTTTCGTTGCAAAAATTTGAGGGTTAAAATATATCGGAAGAACGATCACGAGATCGGAGGGAGACAGCGCATGTCCGGATTGTCGCACTCGCCGCACGCACTGGTGACCGGCGGCGGTCGCGGCATCGGCCGCGCGATAGCTGCTTCTCTCGTCGGCGCTGGCGCGACCGTAACCGTGCTTGGCCGGAACGCGGCGGTTCTCGAAGAGGCAGTCAATGCGGGTGCGGCGCACTTTGCGGCCGTCGCTGATGTCTCGAACGAAGCGTCCCTGAAAGCTGCCATTGCCGGAGCGAGTGCGCGCAAGCCGATCGACATCCTGATTGCCAATGCGGGCAGCGCCGAATCGGCGCCGTTCGCGAAATCGGATGCCGCCCTTTTTGCGCGCATGATGGATGTCAATTTCATGGGCGTCGTGCATGCCGCCCAGGCCGTGCTGCCGGGCATGAAGGATCGGCCCTATGGCCGTATCGTTGCTGTCGCGTCGACGGCCGGGCTCAAGGGCTATGCCTATGTCAGCGCGTATGCTGCTGCAAAGCACGCCGTAGTCGGTCTCGTGCGTTCGCTCGCCCTCGAGATGGCCGGAAGCAATGTGACCGTGAATGCGGTGTGTCCAGGCTTCACCGACACCGATCTCGTTGCCGGCAGCATCGATAACATCATGAAGAAGACGGGGCGTAGCCGAGAGCAGGCGGTCGCAGAGCTCGCGAAACACAATCCGCAAGGACGCCTGATCACGCCTCAGGAAGTGGCAGACACGGTTCTCTGGCTGTGCGGTGAAGGCGCGAGCGCAATCACTGGGCAGGCGATTGCCGTGGCCGGGGGCGAGGTCTAGCGTGCCTGGTGCAGTCGGGGAACAAGGAAGCCAAGGAGATCGCATGAGCAGACCCGCCAATCCCGTCACCGTGCCGCTTGCAGACTACTCGCCGCAGCACTTTATGCTGGCTGTGGTAGACGGCGTTGCGACGGTCACGCTCAACCGCCCCGAACGAAAGAACCCACTGACGTTCGAAAGCTATCGGGAGCTGACCGATTTCTTCCGTGCCTGCGCCTTCGACGATGCGGTCAAATCCATCGTCGTCACCGGTGCCGGCGGCAATTTCTCGTCGGGCGGCGACGTGTTCGAGATCATCGGCCCGCTCGTGAAGATGGACACGAAGGGGCTGACCGCCTTCACTCGGATGACCGGCGACCTCGTCAAGGCGATGCGGGCCTGTCCGCAGCCGATCGTTGCCGCGGTCGGGGGCATTTGCGCCGGGGCCGGGGCGATCATCGCCATGGCATCTGACATGCGCCTTGCGGCGAGCGGGGCCAAGGTGGCGTTCCTGTTCAACAAGGTGGGGCTGGCCGGCTGCGACATGGGTGCCTGCGCAATCCTGCCGCGGATCATCGGGCAGTCGCGCGCCTCCGAGCTGCTCTACACCGGCCGGTTCATGACCGCGGAAGAGGGCGAGCGCTGGGGCTTCTTCAGCCGCATCGTCACGCCGGAGCAGGTGCTGCCTCAGGCGCAAATTCTGGCGAAGCAGATCGCGGAAGGGCCGACTTTCGCCAACACCATGACCAAGCGGATGCTGGCCATGGAATGGGCGATGTCGGTGGAGGAGGCGATCGAGGCGGAGGCCGTTGCCCAAGCGTTGTGCATGACCACGGCGGATTTCGAGCGCGCCTTCGAGGCTTTCGCCAACAAGGTCAAGCCGGTATTCAGGGGCGACTAGACCGATCGCCTTGACGGCGTCCATGTCAGCAACGGGGACTTGCGCGGAATTATTTTAGGCTTAAAATAGTTTCGTGGCCGGGTGAATTGGCGAGGCTCCCATGAAAGTCGCGATCATCGGTGGCGGACCTGCGGGTCTCTATGCTGCGATCCTGCTCAAGAAGCAGCGCCCGGCCGCCGACATTACGGTATACGAGCGCAATCGGGCCGACGACACCTTCGGCTTCGGCGTGGTGTTCTCCGACGCCACGCTGGACAATTTCGAGAAGCACGATCTTCCGAGTTACCGCCGTATCACCCAGGAGTTCGCATACTGGGATGACATCGCGGTGCACTTTCGCGGCACGGTGCATCGCGTCGGCGGCAACGGCTTTTGCGGCTGCTCACGACGCAAGCTCCTTTTGATCCTTCAGGAGCGCGCTCGCGAGCTTGGCGTCGTCTTGCATTTCGAGATGGACATCGACGACGAGTCCCGCTTCGCCGATGCCGATCTCATTCTCATCGCCGACGGCATCAACAGTCGCTTCCGCGAGAAATACGTCGACCATTTCCAGCCGGAGGTCGACATCCGCTCCAACAAATTCGCCTGGATGGGATCGACCAGGCCGCTCGATGCCTTCACCTTCATCTTCCAGGAGACCGAGTGGGGGCCGTTCATCGCCCATGCCTATCAGTATGAGGCCGGGCATTCGACCTGGATATTCGAGACCGATCCGGAGACGTTCGAGCGGGCGGGACTGACAGGGCTGGACGAAGCTCAGTCCGCCGCGCGGATGGCGGACATCTTCGGCTGGTTCCTCGGCGGGCATCAATTGCTGATCAACCGCTCGATGTGGCGCAACTTCCCCATGATCCGCAGCAAGCGCTGGGTCAAGGACAACATGGTCCTGCTCGGCGACGCCAAGGCCAGCGCGCATTTCTCCATTGGCTCAGGCACCAAGCTCGCGATGGAAGACGCGATCGCGCTGGCCGAGGCGATGGAGAAGGCGCCCAGCATCGAGGCGGCGCTGGAAGTCTATGAGCACGGCCGCCGTGAGGAGGTCGAGAAGACGCAGCATGCCGCCGACGTCTCGCTGGTCTGGTTCGAGCATGTCGACCGCTTCTGGGATTTTGACCCGGTGCAGTTCGCCTTCGGGGTCATGACGCGCTCGAAGGCGATCACCTATGACAATCTGAAACTCCGCGCCCCGGATTTCGTGGCGGAGGTCGAGAAGTCGTTTGCGAGGCAGGTGCGCAGCAGCGGCCTCGATGTCGATACCGATCGACCGATGGTGCCGCTGTTCCAGCCGTTCCGTCTACGTGAGATGAAGCTCGCCAATCGTGCGGTGATGTCGCCGATGTGCATGTATTCGGCGAAGGAGGGTGTGCCGACAGACTTCCACCTGGTTCATTACGGCTCGCGCGCGATCGGCGGTGCCGGGCTGATCTTTACCGAGATGACCTGCGTTGGCCGTGATGCCCGGATCACGCCCGGCTGCGCCGGCCTGTGGAACGACGAGCAGGAAGCCGCATGGCGGCGCATTGTGGATTTCGTCCACGGCAATTCGGCGGCAAAGATCTGCCTTCAGTTGGGGCACGCCGGTCGCAAGGGCGCGACCAAGCTGATGTGGGACGGTATGGATCGGCCTCTGGACGAAGGTGGCTGGGAAACCGTTTCGGCATCGCCGCTGCCCTATTTCCCCGACAGCCAAGTGCCGCGCGAGCTCGACCGCTTCGGCATGAACGCGGTGAGGGACGCTTTCGTTGCGGCGGCCGAGCGCGGCGAGCGCTGCGGCTTCGACATGTTGGAATTGCACTGCGCCCACGGCTATCTGCTCGCGAGCTTCATCTCCCCGCTGACGAACACCCGCACCGACGACTATGGTGGCTCGCTTGAAAATCGCCTGCGTTTCCCGCTTGAGGTGTTCGAGTCGCTACGCGCGGTGTGGCCGTCGCACAAGCCGATGTCGGTGCGCATCTCCGCAACCGATTGGGCTGACGGCGGCATCACCGGCGATGATGCCGTTGCCATCGCGCGCGCCTTTGCCGAGGCGGGCGTCGATCTCGTCGACGTCTCGACCGGCCAGACGGTGCGCGATGCGCAGCCGGTCTACGGGCGCATGTTCCAGACGCCGTTCTCCGATCAGGTCCGCAACGAGGCGCGGGTAGCCACCATGTGCGTCGGCAACATCACCACGGCGGACCAGGCCAACACCATTCTGGCCGCTGGCCGGGCGGATCTCGTCGCGCTCGGCCGTCCGCATCTCGTCGATCCCTTCTTTACCATGAAGGCGGCGGCCTGGTACGGCGCCAACGACGCATTCTGCCCGCCGCAATATCTGCCGGGAAAGGATCAGATTTTCCGCAACAGCGTGCGCGACCGGCAGGATCTGGAGGAGCTGAGAATTAAGGCTAAGCCCAGGACCCGGGCCGAGCTCAAGGCGGAGGCGACAAAGCCGCTTGCGGCGGAGTGACCGACCGTGCGACGTTAACCCCGTTGCCTGTGTTTCGAGTGGAGTAAGGCGATGAAGGCGATTATCGTCGGTGGCGGTATCGGTGGTCTCACCACGGCGTTGATGTTCCGCTCACGGGGCCTGGATTGCGAGATCTTCGAGCAGGCCGACACCATCCGCGAACTCGGCGTCGGCATCAACACGCTGCCGCATGCGATGCGCGAGTTGGCCGGGCTCGGCCTGTTGCAGAGGCTGGACGACGTCGCGATCCGCACCGATCAGCTCTATTACCTCAACCGCCACGGCCAGGAAGTCTGGCGCGAAGCCCGCGGCATCGACGCCGGTCACGATGTGCCGCAATTCTCGATCCATCGTGGGCGCCTTCAGGGCGTCATCCATCGTGCCGTCGAGGAACGGCTCGGGCCGGACGCAATTCACACCGGCTGCCGGCTTGGTGCCTTCACGCAGGATGAGGGCGGCGTCACCGCTTACTTCTTCGATCGTGCCGGCACGCACGTCCACACCGCGCGTGGGGATATCCTGATCGGCGCCGACGGCATCCACTCACGCGTCCGCGAGACGCTGTTCCCGAGCGAGGGGCCGCCGTGCTGGAACGGCTTGATGCTGTGGCGCGGCGCCCGCGACTGGCCGCTGTTCCTCACCGGCAGATCGATGATTGTGGCCGGCGGTCTCAATGCCAAGGTGGTGATCTATCCGATCGCGGAAGGATCGAGCGCGGCAAGCCGCCTCACCAATTGGGCGGTGCTGGTCAAAGTGGGCGAGGGCAATGCACCGCCGCCGCGGAAAGAAGACTGGTCGCGGCCGGGGCGGCGCGAGGAGCTGATGCCGCATGTGGCACGCTTCTCCGTGCCGTATATTGACGTCAAGAGCCTGATCTCGGCGACGCCCGAATTCTACGAGTATCCGACCTGCGACCGCGATCCCTTGCCCTATTGGTCGTCCGGGCGTGTCACGCTACTCGGCGACGCCGCGCATCCCATGTATCCGGTCGGCTCGAACGGCGCCTCGCAGGCGATCCTCGACGCGCGCTGCCTTGCGGATGTGCTGGTGCGTGCCGAGCATCCGCGCCAGGCGCTGCTCGAATACGAGAAGAAGCGCCTGCCGATGACGGCCGAGATCGTCCGCTCCAATCGGCGCGGCGGTCCTGAGGGCGTCATCGACGCCGTCGAGCAGCTTGCGCCTGACGGCTTCGACAATGTCGATAACGTCCTGAGCTATTCCCAGCGCGAGGCGATCGTGCGTGGCTACGCCACCAAGGCCGGCTTTGCCGCCGTCCCGGGACTTGCGGCGGTACGCGCCTGAAGTCCGCCTGTAGGTCGGGATGAATTTGAGGATCGGCGCCAGCCCGGAACGCAAATCACCTCTCCCATAAGGAGAGGTGGCCAGCTGCAGAGCCCAACATAGTCCCGTCTTAGCCGGGAGGCGGCGGCAGGAAGTGGATGTTGAACTCGGCGGCCATCGTCACCACGTCCTCCGGCCTCTGCTCCTTCATGTTGTGAAGGCCCCAGAACAGGTCGAACAGCTTGCGGCTTGGGGAGACCCAGAACAGCACTTTTGCGGTCTGCTCTGACTTGTTGAAGATGCCGTGAGGCACGCCCATGCCGAGCCGGATCAGGTCGCCGGCGGTCGCCTGCGACTCCGAATTGCCGAGCATGAAATCGAGCTTGCCCTCCAGCATGTAGAGATACTCATCCTGATCGGGATGAATGTGCGGCGGCACGAACGTGCCCGGCGGAAGTGTCGCATGCCAGGAGAAGCTGTGTTCGGCGTAGCTCTTCGGCACATAGGTCTGGCCGAGGATGCTCCAGGAAATGCCCTGGATGCCCTCATTCGCCCGGGTGATGCCGGTGATTTCGCTCTTCATTGCAGTCCTCCCGTAACGCGATACGCGGCCTTAATTCGCCGCCTTGCAGTCCTTGGCATAGCGGTCGCCGTAGTTCTCGAAGACCTTCTGGACGATCTCGGTCTGGAACTTGCCGTCCGGACGCTTGGCGACTTTGGTCAGGTAGAAATCCTGGATGGGATAGCCGTTGGTGTTGAACTTGAAGGTGCCGCGCAGCGAGGTGAAATCGGCCTTCTTGAGCGCCGCCCGAACGGCGTCCTTGTTCGATAGATCGCCCTTCACCGCCTTGACCGCGCTGTCGATCAGCATCGCGGCGTCATAGGCCTGAAAGGCGTAGGTGCCGGGCACGATGTTATAAGCGGCCTCATAGGCGGCAACGAACTTCTTGTTCTGGGGATTGTCGAGATTGGGCGCCCAGTTCGCGCCGCCGAACATGCCGACCGCTGCGTCCTGCTGCGCCGGCAGGGTCGATTCATCCACCGTGAAAGCCGAGAGCACCGGAATGGTGTCGGCAAGGCCGGCCTGCCGGTATTGCTTGACGAGATTGACGCCGAGGCCGCCGGGCATGAACGTGAACAGTGCATCGGGCTTCTGCGACGAGATCTTGGACAACTCCGGCTGGAAGTCCAGCGTGTTCAGCGGCATGTAGGATTCCTCGACGATCTCGCCCTTGTAGTCCAGCTTGAACCCGGCCACCGAATCCTTGCCGGCCTGATAGTTCGGCACCATCAGGTACATGCGCTTGTAGCCGCGATCCTGCGCGACCTTGCCGAGGATCTCGTGCACCTGATCGTTCTGATACGAAGTCACATAGAAGAACGGGTTGCAGTCCTTGCCGGCAAAGGTCGACGGCCCGGCATTGGGGCTGATCAGGAAGGTCTTCGATTCCGTGATGGGCCGGTGGATCGCCTGGAGGATGTTGGAGAAGATCGGTCCGACCACGAAGTCGACCTTCTCGCGCTCAAGAAGGCCCTTGACCTTGGTCACCGCTGCATCCGGCTTCAACTCGTCGTCGACGACGACGACCTCGACATCGCGGCTGCCCATCTTGCTGCCGAGATCTTTCACTGCAAGCGTGAAGCCGTCCCGAACCTGTTGGCCAAGCGCGGCGGCGGGTCCCGACAGGGTCACGATCACGCCCAGCTTGATTTTTTCCTGGGCAAGGGCAGGGGTCACCACGGTGCCGAGCAGCACGGCGGCTGCGGCCAAGGTCATTTGCGTCTTCATGATCTGTCCCTCGTGACGATTGGCTTGCGCTGCAAGCCACGTACTCCAAATTCAAACTTATGCCGATGATGGTCGCCGCGGCAAGCCGAGCTCGAGGCGTCGCATTCTGCGGGGAGCGGCGCATGCAAGCGGCGCGCCAATTATTTGAAGCCTAAAGAAATTGTCCTGCGGTTGATTGTTGCAGCTTTGGACTTGCAGCCGGCTCCGATTTATTTGAAGCTCAAAACGTTGGGGAATCCGTGCCGGCGCCAATGCCGGCCGTGAGTGGCTGCATCAACATGCTCGATTCCGAGACCAAGGCCGTCGAAACGCCGGAGGACCACGCCGAGGAGCTTCGGCTGTGGCTGCGGCTCCTGACCTGCACGACGCTGATCGAAGGCGAGGTGCGCGGCCGGCTGCGGCAGCGGTTCGACGTCACGCTGCCCCGTTTCGACCTGATGGCGCAGCTCGACAAGGCGCCTGACGGCATGACGCTGTCCGACGTCTCCAAGCGCATGATGGTGTCGAACGGCAATGTGACCGGCCTCGTGGAGCGGCTGGTGGACTCCGGCCATCTCGATCGGCGGACCTCGGAGACGGACCGCCGCGTCCAGGTGATCCGCCTCACGAAGCTCGGGCGCGCCGAGTTTCGCCGAATGGCTGCGGAACACGAAACCTGGATCGCCGATCTCTTCGCCGACCTGACGCCGAAGGACGTGCGCGAGCTGATGCGGCTCCTGGCCAAGACCAAGGCGTCCGCGCAAAAATCGGCCGCGCGCCGCCGGTCGTAAGCCCCGCCGCTGGGACCGGCCACCAATTCCTTTTGCCGCAGGAAAAAGCACGGCGTGCCCAAAATCCGCTATTGCGCCGAATTGTTTTAAGCCTAAAATGTTTCCAGATCGTGCTGCCGGGTGCAATCCATGCTGAAAGGAGCGTGCGATGGCCAACGCCGCCAAGATTCAAGTGTCGGGTTCGTGTGACGGCAACGCCGCGACGGCCCATGTCGATACGTTCGCGCGGCAACATCTGCCGCCGCGCGAGCTCTGGCCCGAATTCATCTTCACGCGGCCGGAGCTGCACTACCCCCCGCGACTGAACTGCGTCAGCTATTTCCTGGATCGCTGGGTCGAGCAGGGACATGGCGAGGCGCCCTGCGTCGTCAGCCCTTCCGTCAGCTACACCTATCGCGAGCTGCAGGCGCTGGTGAATCGCATCGCCAACGTGCTGGTCGGCAAGCTCAATCTCGTCCCCGGCGGCCGCGTGCTGTTGCGCTCTGCCAACAACCCCATGATGGTTGCGACCTATCTCGCGGTGATCAAGGCTGGGGGCATCGTCGTGGCGACGATGCCGCTGCTCCGCGCCAAGGAGCTGTCCTATCCGATCCAGAAAGCGGCGATCGCGCTGGCGCTGTGCGACGGAAAACTCGCCGACGAGATGGAAAAGGCGAAGGCCGCCGCGCCCGGTCTCGAGCGGGTCGTCTATTGGGGCAATGACACCGACAATTCACTCGAGGCGCTGATTGCCGATGCCAGCTCTGAGTTCACAGCTGTCGATACCGCGTCCGACGACATCTGCCTGATCGCTTTCACGTCGGGCACGACAGGCGATCCCAAGGGCACCATGCACTTCCACCGCGACATGCTCGCGGTCTGCGACGGTTACGCGCGCAACATCCTGCGCGCCGAGCAGAAGGATCGTTTCATCGGCTCGGCCCCGCTCGCCTTCACCTTTGGCTTCGGCGGCGTGCTGTTTCCGATGCATATCGGCGCGTCCTTCGTCGTGCTCGAAAAGACGACGCCGGACGACCTGCTGTCCGCGATCGAGCAGTACAAGACCACGGTCTGCTTCACGGCGCCGACCGCGTACCGCGCCATGATCGGCAAGCTTCCGGGCCGCGACATCTCCTCGCTTCGCAAATGCGTCTCCGCGGGCGAAACACTGCCCAAGCCGACATTCAATGCCTGGCTCAAGGCCACCGGGATCAAGCTGATGGACGGCATCGGTTCGACCGAGATGCTGCACATCTTCATCAGCGCGACCGAGGACGAGATCCGCCCGGGCGCCACCGGCAAGCCCGTGCCGGGCTATGAGGCCAAGATCGTCGATGATGAGGGCCGCGACGTTGCGCCCGGGACGATGGGCCGTCTCGCGGTGCGCGGGCCGACCGGCTGCCGTTATCTGGCCGACGAGCGGCAGCGCAAATACGTCCAGAACGGCTGGAACATCACCGGCGACACCTATCTGATGGATAGCGACGGCTATTTCTGGTACCAGTCGCGCTCCGACGACATGATCGTGTCGGCCGGCTACAACATCGCAGGGACCGATGTCGAAGCAGCGCTGCTTACGCATCCGGCGGTTGCCGAGTGCGGCGTGGTCGGCGCCCCCGACGATGCGCGCGGCATGATCGTGAAGGCCTATGTCATCACCGCGCCCGGCGTGACTGCGGATGCGCAGCTCGTGGCGGAGCTGCAGGATCATGTCAAACGCGAGATCGCGCCGTACAAATATCCGCGCGCGATCGAGTTCGTGACGCAATTGCCGAAGACCGAAACCGGCAAGCTGAAGCGCTTTGCCCTGCGGCAGCTGGCGCAGGTCGCGGCGACGTCGTCAGGCGTCGCTGCGGAATGAGAGAAGGATAGAGAATTGTCCGTGACGCCCCCGAAAGGCTCGCAACTCGCGGTGCTGCCGACGGCAGCCGAGGACGGAACGCGCATCAGGGCGCAGATCCTCCAGCCGTCAGGCTGGCCGGTTCCGAAAGGTTATGCCAACGGCATGGCTGCCGAAGGGCGCATCGTCGTCACCGGCGGGGTGATCGGCTGGGATACAGAAGAGCGCCTTGCGGAAGGCTTCGTCGCGCAGGTACGCCAGACCTTGAGCAACATCGCCGCGATCCTGGCCGAGGCCGGTGCCCGGCCCGAGCACCTCGTGCGCCTGACCTGGTACGTCGTCGACATGGACGAGTACCTGGCCAATCTGAAGGAACTGGGCAGGGTCTATCGCGACGTCTTCGGAGCCCATTATCCTGCGATGGCGCTGGTTCAGGTGGTCCGCCTCGTGGAGAAGGCGGCGCGCGTCGAAATCGAAGCCACCGCCGTCATTCCTCGCTGAATTCTGCCGGGATCGGCTCTCCCTGATCAGCTCGCCCTGATCAGCTCGCCTTGGTTAGCTTGCTTTGGCGAGCTCATCGTCCTCGGGCGAGTTCAGATAGACGCCCGACATGGTGTCGACCCAGCACAGATGGTCGTGCACCTTCTTCACGCCCTCGACGTTCTCCGCGGCGACGACCGCGGCTTGCCGTGCGCGCTCTTCGGTGATGACGCCGCTGAGGTGAACGATACCGTTGCGCACGATCACGTTCAGTCCGAACGGGCACCAGTCGCTCTTCTCCATGGTATCGATGATCCGGGTGCGAATGTGGTCGTCATCCGCGGTGGGATCCGGCACTTCGCGGGCGAGCCCCGCCACCGCCTGCAGCAGATTGGCGCGGGATACGATCCCGACCACCTTGTCGCCACGCACGACCGGCAGCCGCTTGATGTTGTTCCGCTCCATGAGATCGACGATCTCCGCGAGCGCCGTATCCTCCGTGATCGTCACGGGCGAGTCGGTCATCACTTCCGAGACCTTGCGTCCGTGCTCATGGACGAAATCACCGGCGGATTTGCCCGGACCGAGGATGAATCGAAGCCAGCGTCCGCGCTTGCGCCCGGTGCCGATCTCGCTGCGGCGGATGAAATCCCCTTCCGACACGACGCCGACCAGCTTGCCGGTCTCGTCGACCACCGTGAGTCCGCTGACATGCCGCTTCAGCATGATATTTGCCGCTTCGACGATGCTGGTGTCGGGGGTGACCGAGATGACCGACCGGGTCATGATCTGGTGGGCGCGCATGGATAACTCCGCTTTGTTGAAACTTCGATGCGCGCAACCTAGCTCGGGTATCGAGGTGCTGTTTGACGCAAGTCAATCGGGCGAAACACGATCGATCCCGATTGAGAAATTGTGATCCGGACCCGGGTTTGATGCAGCTCAATACGGCTTCGACGCCTCGCGATACCCTTTACGTACGTACAGCTGAAGCCCGCAGGAACATGAGCTATGAGCGTCGTGCAGAAATTTCCACGGGCTGAAGAGCCGGCGGTGCAGGTTCTCCCCGCCCATCCCGCCGCTGGTCCCGAAGCCTTGCCTGTGAGCCCGGGAAAACTCGAAAGCATTCCGGTCGCGGCCGATTCCGTGCCTGCATCAGAGCCGTATCCTCTGGACCGCGCCTTGCACGCGATGCTGGCGCGGTTCACGGGCGGGATTTCGCCGCTTGCCCTGTCGCTCGCCTGGCTCGATTGGAGCTCGCATCTGGCCGCAGCGCCGCAGCGCCAGATGGAGATTTCGCGGAACGCCCTTCGCGATGTCGGCCGGCTCGCAGAAGCTGCCGCGCACGCGGCGTCGCCCGGGCAAAAGCCGTGGTCCGTGATCGCGCCGCAGCAGCGGGATCGTCGTTTCAGCGGATCGCAATGGGAGACCCCGCCGTTCAACCTGCTGGCGCAGGCGTTTCTGCTCGGAGAGCGCTGGTGGCGCGATGCTGCGACGGGCGTACGCGGCGTGTCGCACGCAAATGAAGCCATCGTCGAGTTCTCGATGCGCCAGTTGCTCGACATGCTGGCGCCGTCGAACTTCGCTGCGACCAACCCGAAGGTGCTGGAGAAGGCGTTCCAGAGCGGCGGGGAGAATTTCATCTTCGGCTGGCAGAACTGGTGCAGCGACCTGATGCGCCTGCTCTCCAACTCGAAACTGGCGGACGACGGGCAGTTCGTGGTCGGCAAGACGGTGGCGGTTTCACCCGGCAAGGTCGTCTACCGCAACGAGCTGATCGAGCTGATCCAGTATTATCCGACCACCGCGCAGGTGCGGCCCGAGCCGATCCTGATCGTGCCGGCCTGGATCATGAAATATTACATCCTCGATCTCTCGCCGCAGAACTCGCTGGTCAAATATCTGACGGGTCAAGGTTTCACCGTGTTCGCGATCTCATGGCGCAACCCGGATGCGAGGGATCGGGATCTCGCCTTCGACGATTATCGCAGGCTGGGCGTCATGGCGGCGCTGGACATGA
This sequence comes from Bradyrhizobium sp. GW821-FHT13H06, assembly GCF_058803975.1. Taxonomy (NCBI): domain Bacteria; kingdom Pseudomonadati; phylum Pseudomonadota; class Alphaproteobacteria; order Hyphomicrobiales; family Nitrobacteraceae; genus Bradyrhizobium; species Bradyrhizobium sp. GW821-FHT13H06. Next base: position 117,285 of record NZ_JBXAPN010000009.1, read on the forward strand.
TCGGCCTGATCATGCCGGGTCGGAAGACCCATGCGCTCGGCTATTGTCTGGGGGGCACATTGCTGTCGATCGCCGCCGCCGCGATGGAACGCGACGGTGACAACCGATTCGGCTCGGTCACTTTCCTTGCCGCGCAGACCGACTTCACCGAGGCCGGAGAGCTGACGCTCTTCATCAACGAGAGCCAGGTGGCCTTTCTCGAAGACATGATGTGGCAGCGCGGCTATCTCGACACGACGCAGATGGCCGGCGCCTTCCAGCTGCTGCGCTCCAACGAACTGATCTGGTCGCGGCTCTCACATGACTATCTGATGGGCGAGAGCGCACCGCCGAGCGACCTGATGGCCTGGAACGCCGACGCCACGCGGCTGCCTTATCGCATGCATTCGGAGTATCTGCGCAAGCTGTTCCTCGACAACGATCTGGCGGGAGGGCGCTATCTCGTCGGAGGCAGGAGTATTTCGCTCTCCGATATTCACGTGCCGATGTTCGTGGTCGGCACGCTCGCCGATCACGTGGCGCCGTGGCGATCCGTCTACAAGATCCACTATCAGGTCGATGCTGACGTGGCGTTCCTGTTGACCAGCGGCGGTCACAATGCCGGTGTCGTGGCGCCTCCGGAGGAGCCCGGCCACAGCTATCAGGTGCTGACCAAGGCTGCTGATGCGCCCTATGTCGGCGCGGATGAATGGCTGAAGCTGGCTCCGCGGGTTGAAGGGTCGTGGTGGTTGGAATGGACCAAATGGCTCGCGGCGCGCTCCGGCGCGCCCTGCGATCCGCCGCAGATCGGGCTTGGAGGCGCACCCGGCCTGCCCGATGCGCCGGGAGACTATGTTCACACCTAGACCTCCGGCTCGGAGCCCGGCGCGAGGTCCGAGGAGCGGAAGGGCTTGGCCTTGTCCAATTTCCGGTAGGCCACCGACGCGGTTCGCAACAGCTTCTTTTCCCGCTTTCGGTTGAGAAAACGATCGGAGGCACCGAGGCCGGCGCCGTTCAAGGACGCCGCCAGCGCCTGTCCTCGTGCATCGTCGTTCAATTGTCCGAGTGCTCTTTGTGCCTTGCGCAATTGCTTGAGGATGGACTTGTGTTTCGTCGGCGTTTCCGCGGCGAACAGGTCCTGGAGCGATTCGATCGAATAGGTCAGCCGCTTGTTGAGAAGCCGCAGCTTGTGTCGTTTCTCGACGTCGAGCTTGCGGAGTTTTCGCGCCTTCTTGAGCAGCCTCGTCTCCCACTCGGTCAGCCGCTCCATCGCGTGTTCGGCGAGCGTGCGGCGGCGCAGTCGAATGGCTTCCTTGCTGCGCCGGGTCGACCAGGCACCGCTTTCGATCCACGTCGAGGTCTGCTCGACCAGGCGGCGGTACCGTGCGGATTGCAGCGCACGCGCCAGCAGCCTGTGGCTCTCGGTCCGTTTCTCGTCCCACTGCTGAAGCTCGGCGATCACGGCGAGTTCGTCGCCACTCTCGGCGACGACCCGCTCGATCGCCACATCGAGATCCCGCACCATGCCGAGCTGGCCGTTCAGCCATTTCAGTTCGGCCCAGACGTTCGGGCGCAGGACGTCGTCGACCATCGGCGAGAAGAAGCGGATGGCAGTACGCAGATGCGTCAGTGCGATGCGGATCTGGTGCAGAGCTTCGGGATCGCCGCGGCAGGTGCCGTCGTGCTGAGCGATCACGGCATCGAGGTGACGGCGGGCGATGATCCGGAAGGCCGTGTCGCAGGCCATGCCGGGGCTGAGGCGGCCGGGCAGGGTATTGCGCCGCGTCGCCGGCTTGGCACGCGTGGTCGCCCTCGAGCTTGTGGTGGGTCCCGACATCCTTGCCTGCATCAATCAGGTTGCGTTGTGTGCCCCTTGGCGATCGCGTTCCGGCAGTTCTGCAGCGTCTGCTCTTCTGTCCCGGATGCATCGATGGTCGCCCAGCCGACATGGCCGATCTTATAGTTCTCTTGCAGCGCGGCAACCTCTTGCGTGGCGTCCGATGCATCTCCCCGGCGGTTTCCGATCCGCGCCTGCCGGGTCGCGAGGTCTGCGACCAGGAATAGACCGTTCAGCGCCACGTTGCGCTCGCGCGCCAGCGCGGCGATCGCGTCGCGTTCGTCCTCGCGGGCGAATACGCCGTCGATGAGCGCCGAATGGCCTTGCGCCAGCACCCGCCGGGCGCGCTGAGCCAGCGTGTCGTAGACGCGGGCCGTGACCTCCGGCGTATAGGCGGATGGCGGCAGGCGGTGCGTGTCCTCGACCCCGAACATTTGCTTGCGGACGAGATCGCTGCGCAGCACGACGGCTCCCGGCTGCGGCGCGACGAGCGGCGCGAGCGCGTACGCCAGAACGGTCTTTCCGGTGCCGGACAGTCCGCCGACCGCAATCAGGCGCGGAGCGGGAGGACGGATCAGCATCCTGGCGAGGTCAAAATAGCGCTGTGCCTGGTCGAGAATGCCGGGACGATCGGAATGCGGCCGCTTCAGCCGTGCCAGGGCCACCTGGGCGCGGATCGCCGCACGGATCGACATGAACAGCGGCAGGGCCGAGAGCGCGTCGAGATTGTCGGCCGGCGTCGCTGCAAGATAGCGGTTCAGGGCGATATTGGCCGCGCGCAGTTGGTCGTGCTGCAACAGGTCCATGAGGGTGAACGCGAGGTCGTAGAGCACGTCGACCGTTGCCATCTGTGCATCGAACTCGATGGCGTCGAACAGCACGGGCCGACCATCGATCAGAACGATGTTTGCGAGGTGCAGATCGCCATGACAGCGGCGCACGAAGCCCTGGCGGCCGCGCTCTGCGAGCAGGGGACGAATACGCCGAAATGCCTCGTGCGACGCCTTGCCAAGCCTTTCGATGTCTTCCGCGTTGAAATGTCCGCCGGCCCGCAGGCCGTCACTGTTGCCGTCGATCAGGGCCGGGATGGATGAGACCCAGGCTTCTCCGTCGGCGCGTGTCGCCGCCGCGTGCGACGCCACGATTGCTTCAGCAGCAGCCGAGGCGAGCTTCGCCTCCAGCGGACCGGCCTTTGCCAGATGATCAAGTGTCCTGTTTTCGTCGAAGCGCGACATGTCGACTGCATATTCGATCGGCCGGCCGGCGCCGTCGACCTTCAGAGATCCATCCGGCTCTTCGGTGATCGCCACGACGCCGTGATAGATCTGCGGCGCCAGCGGCCGGTTGATCCTGATCTCCTCCTCGCAGGCCGCCTTGCGCTTCTCGAGTGTCGAATAATCAAGGAACGGAAACCGGACGGCGCGCTTGATCTTCAGCGCGCGCTTCGCATCCAGGAACACCGAGGCTCCATGCGTGTCGATCCGCGTCACGCCGGGATGGTCGGTCAGCATCTGGAAGATGCGCTCCTGGGCCGCCGTTCCATCCTCGATCGGAGCGGGCATTCGAAGCACCATCACGGCGTCAGCACGGCTGCGCCGAGAATCTGGCCATTCCGCAGCATGCCAAGAACCTCGTTGGCCTGATCGAGCGGAAACGCCGTCGTCTCGGTACGCACGCCGGCTTGCGGGGCGACCTTTAGAAAATCGAGGCCATCCTGCCGGGTCAGATTGGCGACCGAAACCAACTGCCGTTCCTGCCAGAGCAAGTCATACGGAAAGCTTGGAATGTCGGTCATGTGGATGCCGGCGCATACGACGCGACCGCCTTTGCGGACGGCGCGCAACGCGGCCGGAACGAGCTCGCCGGCCGGTGCGTAGATGATGGCGGCGTCGAGCGGCTCGTCGGGCGCTTCGTCCGATGATCCCGCCCAGACCGCGCCGAGACGGCGTGCAAGGTCTTGTGCAGCGGCGTCGCCGCGTCGCGTGAATGCATGGACGGATCGTCCCTGCCAAACCGCGACCTGCGCAATGATGTGGCCGGCTGCGCCAAAGCCGTAGAGGCCGAGCCGGTCGGCGGGGCCGGCCAGAACCAGCGAGCGCCAGCCGATCAGCCCTGCGCACAGCAGGGGCGCAATCTCCACGTCGCTGCCGGCCTCACTGAGCGGAAAAGCGTAGCGTGCGTCGGCGATGGTGTGGGTCGCGTAGCCGCCGTCGCACGTATAACCCGTGAAGAGCGGCGCGTCACACAGGTTTTCCATGCCCTCCCGGCAGAATCGACATTTTCCGCAGGTGAAGCCGAGCCAGGGAATGCCGACCCGGTCGCCAGGCGCATGTGTTGTCACATTCGGCCCAACGAGGTCGACCCGGCCGACGATCTCGTGCCCAGGCACGATCGGATAACGAATATTGGGCAGCTCGGCATCGACGAGATGAAGATCGGTCCGGCATACGCCGCAGGCGCCGATCTTCACCCGGAGCTGACCCTCGCCGGGAATCGGGTCAGGCCGCTCCTCCATCTGGAGCCGCGCTCGTGGAGCCGGCAACACCATCGCACGCATGAGTCTCTCCGGGGCAAACCGCTCCGATTGAATTATTCATAGAATGACCAAGCGACCAGTCCTTGACGCCGGTCAACGCCTGTTCCCGGGTGACCGGATAGAGTCTTTTTGCGCTTGACGAGGATCAAGCGCCTCGACGCGCGCCGGCCTATCGTGGCGGCCCAGGAGAATGCGGATGCCCATCAAGGACGTCTTTCTGCCCCTTGTCGGCCAGCCGCGCGGACCGGCTGTGGTCGCGATAGAGAAATGCGTGGCCGTTGCCGCCGATCTCGGCGCCAGGATCACCGCGCTCGCGCTCGAGGAAGAAATCTTTGAGCGACCGAGGGTGATGCTGCCTTACGATCGCGATTCCGAGCACGCCGGCCCCGAAGCCGGCGACATGCAGCGGCTCCTGAATGCCTTCACCAGCGCAGCTTCCCGCGCCAACATTCGCGCCCAGAGCCGATCGGGCAAGGTGCCTGCGGATCAGATCGGCGCGATCCTGGCCGAGCATGCCCGCTTCAGCGACCTCACGCTGGTTCCCGTGAAACCGCACGACAGTCGAACAGAGGGCATTGTCGAAGCCCTCTTGTTCGGATCCGGCCGGCCGCTTCTGCTCTGTCCCGAACATCTCGCGGACGAACTTCGGCCTGAATTCGAAAACGTCATGATTGCCTGGGATCACTCTGCTCGCGCCGCGCGTGCGGTCGCCGACGCGTTGCCGATTCTTCGGGCTGCCACCTCGGTCCGCGTGGTGACCGTGGCGGACGACAAGACCGAGCCGGTCGTGCAATCCGGCACGGCTCTCGTCGATCATTTGAGGGAACATGGGGTCGATGCCTCGTTCGAAACAACGAAAGGCGGCGGCAGCTCGATCGGCAAGGTACTGGGAAGCTGGGCGAATTCCCATGGCATCGATGCGATCGTCATGGGCGCCTATCATCATTCGCGCCTGAACGAGATCGTCTGGGGCGGTGTGACAAAGACCGTCATTGGCCAGCCACCGTGCTGGGTTATGATCTCGCACTAGGCTCCTTCTTTCGTCTTGATCGTCAACCAATCGGAACCGCCGCTGACCCGGCGCATTTTCTTTCATGTCAACCTATCGTCTGAACAACCTGCTGTCGCCGCGCTCGGTCGCGCTCGTCGGGGCGAGCGCTCGTCAGGGGTCCGTGGGACGCGCCGTCCTGGAGAACATTCGCAAGGCCGGATTCAAGGGGCAGTTTGGCCTCGTCAATCCGCGCCATGCCGAGATCGGCGGCGTCGCGGCGGTGAAGAGCCTGGACAGGCTGGACTTCGTGCCCGAGCTCGTGGTCATCACCGCCCCCGCAGGCGAGATTCCAGGCATTGTCGACCAAGCCGGGCGTCTCGGGTCTGCGGGCGCGCTGATCGTCTCGGCCGGGCTCGGCCAGGGACCGGGATCGCTGCACGAGGCCACAAGCACCGCTGCCCGAAAATACGGCATGCGGCTGGTCGGGCCGAACTGCCTCGGCATCATGATGCCCGGCGTCAGCCTGAATGCCAGTTTCGCCGCGCACATGCCGGGGGCGGGTAACCTCGCGCTGATCTCGCAATCGGGCGCAATTGCCGCCGGCATGGTCGATTGGGCCGCGCAGCGCGGCGTCGGATTCTCCGGCATCGTTTCTATCGGCGATCAGATCGACGTCGATATTGCCGATCTGCTCGACCATTTCGCGATGGATCACAAGACCCGCGCGATCCTGCTCTACATCGAGGCCATCAAGGACGCGCGCAAGTTCATGTCGGCGGCGCGCGCCGCCGCGCGCGTGAAGCCCGTCGTCGTGGTGAAATCCGGCCGCATGGCGCAGGGCGCGAAGGCGGCTGCCACGCACACCGGTGCGCTCGCCGGCGCCGACGCCGTCTACGACGCGGCGTTCCGCCGCGCGGGTGTCCTGCGGGTCTCCGATCTGCGCGAGCTGTTCGATTGTGCCGAGACGCTCGGCCGTGTCGAATCGCCGACGGGAAAGCGTCTCGCCATCCTGACCAACGGTGGCGGCATCGGCGTCCTTGCTATCGATCGATTGGTCGAACTCGGAGGAATTCCGGCAACCATCTCGGCTGAAGCGCGCAAGAAGCTCGATGCAGCGCTGCCGCCGACCTGGTCCGGTGCGAATCCCGTCGACATCGTGGGCGATGCCGACGCCTCGCGCTACGCGGTGGCGCTTGAGGAGCTGCTGGCCGATCGTGACAACGACGCAGTCCTGGTCCTCAACGTGCAAACGGCGATAGCCTCCGCCGCCGAGATCGCCACGACCGTGACGGAGCTCGTCAGAAAATATCGCGAGCAGCACCGCAGCTGGGCGAAGCCCGTATTGGCGGCCTGGGTTGGAGCCGATCAGCACATCATCCAGACACTCTCCAGCGCCGGTGTGCCGAACTATCCGACCGAGGACGACGCCGTGCGCGGCTTCATGTATCTGGTGCGGCACCGCGAGGTGGTGGAGGAGCTGAGCCAGGTTCCTCCCGCGATGCCCGATACCTTCGTTCCGGACGCCCGGGGAGCGAGGCAGATCGTCACCGCCGCGGTCGCGGATGGCCGTGAATGGCTCGAGCCCGTCGAGATCAAGCACCTGCTCGAAGCCTATGACATCGCGATGGTGCCGACCTATGCGGCGACCGATGTCGAGCAGGCGGTAGCCTATGCGAACGACATCTTCGCACAGGGCGACACCGTCGTGCTGAAGATCATGTCGCGGGACATCGTCCACAAATCCGACGTCGGCGGCGTCGTTCTCAACCTGACCACGCCTGAAGCAGTGCGAGTGGCCGCCACGGGCATTATCGCGCGCGCGAAAAAGCTGCGTCCGGAGGCGCGCATCGGCGGCGTCATCGTCCAGGCGATGGTCGTCAAGGCGAAAGCGCGCGAGCTGATCCTGGGCCTCGCCGACGATCCGACCTTCGGCACGGTCGTTGTTTTCGGCCGGGGCGGGACGGCGGTGGAGATCATCAATGACAAGGCGCTCGCGCTGCCGCCGCTCGATCTGCAGCTGGCCCGCGACCTGATCGAGCGCACGCGCGTGTCGCGGCTGCTCCGCGCTTACCGGGACGTGCCGGCTGTGAAGCCGGACGCCGTCGCCATGGTGCTGGTCAAGCTGGCGCAGATGGCGGCCGACATTCCCGAGATCCGCGAATTCGACATCAATCCGCTGCTGGCGGACGAAACCGGCGTGACCGCGGTCGATGCCCGCGTTGCGGTCGGGCCGCCGCAGCGGAAGTTTGTCGGCTCCGGCCCGGCCAATTTCGCCGTTCGCGCCTATCCGTCGCAATGGGAGCGCCGCCTCAAGCTCAAAGACGACTGGCGCATCTTCGTGCGGCCCATGCGGCCCGAGGACGAGCCGATCATCCACGAATTCCTGGGCCACGTCACCCCGCATGACCTTCGTCTGCGTTTCTTCGCACCGATGAAGGAATTCACCCACGAATTCATCGCACGCCTGACCCAGCTCGACTATGCGCGCGCGATGGCCTTCATCGCATTCGACGAGGCCACCGGCGAGATGGTCGGCGTCGTCCGGCTTCATTCGGACTCGATCTACGAGAGCGGCGAATACGCGATCCTGCTACGGTCCGATCTCAAGGGCAGGGGGCTCGGCTGGGCGCTCATGCAGCTGATCATCGACTATGCGCGGTCGGAAGGACTGAAGGTCATATCGGGCGACGTGCTCCAGGAGAACACCGTGATGCTCGACATGTGCCGGCAGCTTGGCTTCGAGGTCAAGCCGGATCCGGCCGAGCCTGACCTTTGCGACGTCAAGTTGAAGCTCTGAGCGTGCGCTGGAGCATGTCAGCGCAAGGTGCGAGGCTTCACAAGGTGCGGAGCTTCAAGAGCGCGCTTCGGCCGATGTTGCTTCGGCGGACGCCTTGGCCGGCGTCCGCAGGTTCTTGATGATGATTGCGATCAGCGGCAGCAGCACCGGCACGATCGTGCTGAGCGGATGATGCACCGCGCCCGACACCTGGGCCTGGAGCGCGCGCGCCTCGAGCTGGAGGGCTTCGATCGAGGCGCCGTGAATTTCGTTGGCAAGCTCGATGTCACGTCCTGAGGGGGCGCGGCCGGCGATCACGAAGAGAACGGCCGCGATGACGAAATTGACGGCGCCGAGGATGGCAGCCGCGGCAATTGCGCTCCAGATCTGCACCAGCGCGAAATAGGCGGACAATTCCAGCATCAGGAGCCCGAACGCAGCGATCAGCGCCGCGAAGGCGCGCAGGCCGAGGCCGATCAGCAGATGGCGCAGCCTGATGTCCGCGATGATCCTGTCGGTACGCCACAGCACGCGCAGATGTTTGACGACGTTCTCGGTATTCACCTAGTGTCTCCTCAACATGAAGCCGACAACCACGCCCAGCGCGAAGGCGGAGGCGAGCGACGTGATCGGACGCTCCGCAACGAGGCCCTGGAGCTGTTCCTGCTCTTGTTCGACGGTCTCGCCGAGCTCGGTGAGCGCGGCCCTGATTTGATCGGCGAGTGCCTCGGCGCGGTCTTTCGAGCTCTCGAACATCTCCTCGCCGGCGGTGCTCAGCAGACGTGTGACGTCAACCTTCAGCGCCCGCAGTTCTTCGCCCATCCTGTCACTGTCGAACATGAATCCGGTATCCTCGTTAAATCAAGGCAAGTCTAAGACCCGCCCGTGCTATCGCGCTTGATTTGCGTCAAGAGGCAGGGCGTGATCGGGTCTTGAGACAGGTCAAACCGGCCGCCACATGCTAGCCTAGAAATGCCGGCTGAATGGGGACCGATTGTCCCGATGAGGTGGAAGCGTGAACCACGAACCGTTGCTGCTCGCGACGCCGTCCGGCGACGAGCTGAAATTGCGCCCTGAAGGGCCCTGGACTGCCGCCAATGTGGTGACGCTCGAAACTTTGTCCCGGTCGGTCGGAGGCGACGTCGACCGGTCGCGCGTCGTAACCCTGGACATGTCAGGCATCAGCGCGCTCGACACGCTCGGCGCCTGGGTCCTTGAAAAGCTGTCGCGCAGGGCCGCATCGTCAGGCAGATCGGCCGAATTCGTCGGCGTCGCCGACCATTTCAGTGGGCTGATGGACGAGGTGCGCCAGGTCAACCGCCACACGCCGGCCCCGGCGCCTGCGCCCAATCCGGTTCTGGCGAGGCTGGGCGATCTCGGCAAGTCCACGGTCGGGGCGCGGGAAGACATCACGATCTTCCTCCAGATGCTCGGCGCATTGTTCATGGCCGTGATCGGCGTGCTGCGCCGGCCGCGATCGCTGCGGCTGACGTCACTGGTCTATCAGCTCTACCGAATCGGGTGGCAGGCAATCCCCATCGTTGCGCTGATCACTTTCCTGATCGGCGCCATCATCGCGCAGCAGGGCTTTTTCCACTTCCGCAGATTCGGCGCGGAGTCGTATACGGTCGACATGGTCGGCATCCTGGTGCTGCGTGAGCTTGGCGTGCTGATCGTCGCCATCATGGTCGCGGGCCGGTCGGGAAGTGCCTACACCGCCGAGCTCGGCTCGATGAAGATGCGCGAGGAGATCGACGCGCTCTCAACCATGGGGCTCGATCCCGTCGACGTCCTGATCCTGCCGCGCGTTGCCGCCCTGGTCATTGCTCTGCCGATCCTCACCTTTATCGGATCCATTGCCGCGCTCTATGGCGGCGGCCTCGTTGCCCAGTTCTATGGCGACATGGGACCGGCGATCTACATCGCGCGGCTGCATGAGGCCATTTCGGTCACCCACTTCGAGGTGGGCATCCTGAAGGCGCCATTCATGGCGCTGGTGATCGGGATCGTGGCCTGTAGCGAGGGCTTGCGCGTCAAGGGCAGCGCCGAGTCGCTGGGGCGGCAGACCACGACGTCGGTCGTGAAGTCGATCTTCCTCGTCATCGTGCTCGACGGCCTGTTCGCTGTCTTCTTTGCCTCGATCGGAATGTGACGATGGACGGACCGCAAGACGAGTTCGCGATTCGCGTCCGTGACCTCGTGGTCGGCTTCGGCCGTCAGACCGTGCTCGACCATCTGTCGCTCGACGTTCGCCGGGGCGAGATCCTCGGGCTCGTGGGGGCGTCCGGCGGCGGCAAGTCGGTGCTGATGCGGACCATCATCGGCCTCATCCCGCGCCGCGGCGGGACCATCGAGGTCATGGGGCAATCCGCCGGCGGCCACGGCCGGGGCGCAGCGATGGCATGGGGCATCCTGTTCCAGCAGGGCGCGCTGTTCTCCTCGCTGACCGTGCGCCAGAACGTCCAGTTTCCGCTCCGTGAAAATCTCGTCCTGTCGCAGGAGCTGATGGACGAGATCGCGATCGCCAAGCTCGAAATGGTCGGCCTGCGCGCCGAGGATGCCGACAAATATCCGTCGGAGCTGTCCGGCGGCATGACCAAGCGCGTGGCGCTGGCGCGCGCGCTCGCGCTCGATCCGCCGATCCTGTTCCTGGACGAGCCGACCTCGGGTCTCGATCCGATCGCCGCCGGCGATTTCGACGTGCTGATCAAGACGCTACAAAGGACGCTGGAGCTCACCGTGTTCATGGTGACCCATGACCTCGCGAGCCTGACCACGGTCTGCGACCGCGTCGCCGCGCTCGCCGACGGCAAGATCGTGGCGATCGGCCCGATGCGCGAATTGCTGCAATCCGAGCATCCCTGGGTGCGCGCCTATTTCCACGGCAAGCGCTCGCAGATGCTGCAACACGAGATGAGATGAGAGATGGAAACCCGCGCTCCCTACGTGCTGATCGGCAGTTTCGTGCTGGCCGCGATCCTCGCGGTGTTCGGCTTCGTCTATTGGCTGAACAACACCGGCGGCATCGGGCCGCGCACGAACTACCACGTGCAATTCCAGGGACCGGTGCCCGGCCTCCTGGTCGGCGCCGGCGTGCTGTTCAACGGCATTCGCGTCGGAGAGGTGACCCAGCTCGGGCTCGCGCCGGACAATCCGCGCTTCGTCAATGCGACGATCTCGGTTGCCACCGCGACGCCGGTCCGTTCCGACACCAGGGTCGGCCTCGAATTCCAGGGCCTCACCGGTGTGCCGGTGGTGACGTTGGAGGGCGGCGTCATCGTCGCCAAATCCGGTGAATCCGTGACCCTGATCGCGGAGCCCGGCGCCGGCCAGAGCATGACGCAGGCGGCGCGCGACGCGCTGCGGCGGGTCGACACGGTGCTTCAGGACAATTCCGGCCCGCTGAAGGACACTATTGCGAATTTCAAGACTTTCTCCGACGGGCTCGCCCGCAACACCGGCAAGATCGACGGGATTCTGGCGGGCCTCGAGAAGATGACCGGCGGCGGCACGCCCGCGCAGAAGATCACCTACGACCTGCGTACGCCGCAGAACCTCGGCCCGGCCGGCAAGACGCTGGCCGCTTCACTGGCGATCCCCGAGCCGACAGCGGTTGCAATGCTGCAGACCCAGCGGATGCTGTTCGCGCCCGCCGGCGACAGGCCGGGCTTTGGGGATTTCCTCTGGGCCGACAGCATTCCGAAACTGGTCCAGGCGCGCCTGATCGACAGCTTCGAGAACTACGACATCGCCCACGCCCCGCTGCGCACGTCCGACCTCGGGCAGGCGGATTACCAGCTCCTGATCGATATCCGGCGCTTCCGGATCGCCACGGAGGGTGAGATTCGGGCCGAGATCGGACTGTCGGCGCGGATCGTGGACAAGAACGGCAAGGTGATCGCCTCGCGCCTCATTGAGACCAGCGAAAAGCTCGACAAGGTCGAGCCGGCCGCGGCGGTCGCCGCCTTCGATGCAGCCTTCGCGCGCATCACAAAGGAGCTGATCGGTTGGACCGTGCAGGCGGTGTGAGGCCGACTATTCCAGCGTCTTCAGGTAGGACAGGAGGTCGTGGATCTGGTCCGGATCGAGCTCGAAGACCGGCATGTCGGCATGACCGGTGTAGATGCCCTCGGCCAGCGCCTCGCCCAGGCTGTCGATCGGATAGCGGCGATGCAGGGTGCGCAGCGGAGGCGCGATCTCGACCGGGCTTTTGGAGACGCGGTCGATGGCGTGACAGCGGGCGCAATTGGCCTGAGCAAAGGCCTTGCCGCGCTTTTCGGCCGTGGAGGCCGCCAGCGCAGGCGTAGTCAGAAGCAGCCCGATCAGGCCGTGACGCAGAGCGCTTTGCAGCATGGAAGGTGATCCCGTCGAACCGTGGAGGGCAGAATAAGACGGGGATGCCACTCAAATTTGATCTGAGTCAATCGGCTTTGGCGCGATGCAGTAAAATGCAGCCGCGCGGTGGACTCGGCCTGGTGTCGGGGATAGCCCGCGCGAGGAGCGGTGGATGAAGCCTTCCGTGGTCACGATTGAGCCGAACGGACATTTTTGCGACGATTGCGCCGTGCGCGGAGCTGCGGTTTGTTCGTCGCTGGATGCGGCCGAGCTCAGGGAATTCGAGCATCTCGGCCGCCGCGTCCATTTTGGCTCGGGCGAGACCGTGTTCTCCGAGGAGGAGATCACGACCTCGTTCTACAACGTTCTCGAAGGCGTCATGCGGCTGTACAAGCTGCTGCCCGACGGCCGGCGGCAGATCGTCGGCTTTGCCTTGCCCGGTGACTTCCTGGGGATGAATCTATCCGGCCGGCACAACTTCTCGGCCGATGCGATCGGTGCGGTGACCGTGTGCCAATTCGCAAAGGCGTCCTTCAGCCGTTTCATCGAGGATCGGCCGCAGCTGCTCAGGCGAATCAATGAGCTGGCCATTCGCGAGTTGAGCCAGGCTCGCGACCATATGGTCCTGCTCGGCCGACGCTCGGCCGACGAGAAGGTCGCGACCTTTCTGCTCGGCTGGCGTGAGCGGCTGGTCACGCTCAAGGGCCTCTCCGACACGGTACCGCTTCCGATGAGCCGTCAGGACATCGCCGATTATCTCGGCCTGACCATCGAAACAGTCAGTCGCACCTTCACCAAGCTGGAGCGTCAGGGCGTGATCGAGATCATCCACGGTGGCATCAGCCTGCTCGATCCGGCTCGCGTCGAGGCCATGGCTGCGGCCTGACCTCCTGTCCACAACGCCCCCGGGCGTTTGATCCCGATCAATGACGCCGGCCGTGCGCAGCAAAACAATGCCCCAAACAATCCGGGAGGAGCATGATGCCTGCTGACGCATTGCTGGTGACCATCGTCGTCGTCGCGATCTTCGTCGCATTCGCCGCGGCTCTGGCTTGGGCAGACCGGCAAACCAGCGCGGGCCGGCTCAATCCGGATACCAAGCCCTGAAGCTGAAGCGCCTCGGGTCTTCGTCCGCTTCCGGCGTGTCGACCGCCGACTCTTGCCGGGCCGGCGGTGACTGGCAGCTCGACGCAATCACAGCCTGTGCTGCCTGCAACTCTGCGTCAGCCGAGACGCATCCATGCATCCTTCGGATGTGAATTCTCGGCCGTACCACGTCCTTTTGATGGCATTTACCTCGAATCGCGCGCGTGCTTTCCGGTTGAAAAGCCTGATAACGTTGACTACGCAGGAACCCAGTGCCTCGTAGTCTTAGGAGCCCCGCGGCGTGCCTCAGGACAAGACCGGCGATCCCCGACAGTCGGCGGGCAGCAAATTATCGGTCCTGCGCAAGCACCCGATCTTCGCGGATCTGGAGCCGGAAGCGCTCGATCAGCTCTGCCGCTACGCTAAGCACACCACCGTCAAGCGCGGCGCGACGATCGCCGCCAAGGGCGATCCCGGCAACAGCCTGTTCGCGGTGGTCGCGGGGACGGTGAAGATCTCGTCCTCGTCGCCCGACGGACGGAACGCCATCCTCAATCTGATCGGTCCGGGTGAAATCTTCGGCGAGATCGCGGTGCTCGACGGCGCCCCCAGGTCGGCGGATGCGACCGCCAACACCAATTGCGAGCTCTACGTCATCGATCGCCGCGACTTCCTGCCCTTCGTCAAGAGCCAGCCGGCGCTGGCGATGAAATTCATCGAGCTGCTGTGCGCGCGTCTGCGCTGGACCAGCCAGCAGGTCGAGCAGGTGATCCTCCAGAATCTGCCGGGCCGGCTCGCGAGTGCGCTGCTCGGCCTCACCGAGGAGCGCAAGCTCGATTCCGGCAGCGGCACGCTCGCCATCACGCAGCAGGAAATCAGCGAGATGGTGGGGATGACGCGCGAGAGCATCAACAAGCAATTGCGCGTCTGGGCCGGACGTAACTGGGTTCGCCTCGAGCACGGCGCCATCGTGGTGCTGGATACGGACGCGCTGCGCGAGCTCGCCGAGAGCGGCCTCGACGACGGCTGACGCCCCGGAGCCAAAGCATGATCCGGAAAAGTGCGTAGCGGTTTTCCGAAAAGATCATGCTGAAAAAGCAACCTGAAGCGCGATGACGATTCACCCTGATCGCATCGCGCTTTACTCGTCGATGATGGCGACCGCGCGGGTCCAGCCCGCGGACGCGCGCTCGATCTTCACCGGAAAGCAGGAGACCGTGAATCCGGTCGATGGCAGCTGGTCGAGATTGTGCAGCTTCTCGAGATGGCAATAGCCGATGTGCCGTCCCGCCTTGTGGCCTTCCCAGATCAGGCTGGCATCTTTCGTTTCGGCATACTTCCGCGCGGTGTAGACGAACGGCGCGTCCCAGCTCCAGCCGTCGGTACCTGTCAGCCGCACGCCGCGTTCGAGCAGGTACATGGTGGCTTCGTAGCCCATGCCGCAGCCGGAATTGACGTAGTCGGCCTTTCCGAACTTCGCGCCGGCGCTGGTGTTGACGACGACGATCTCCAGCGGCGACAGCGTATGCCCGATGCGCTTCAGCTCCGCCTCGACGTCGGCCGCACTTGCCACGTAGCCGTCGGGCAGATGCCGGAAGTCGAGCTTCACGCCGGGCTGCAAGCACCATTCGAGCGGTACCTCGTCGATCGTCCATGACCGCTCGCCGCGGTTCATGGTCGGATGGAAGTGCCAGGGCGCATCGAGATGCGTCCCGTTGTGGGTCGACAGCGAGACCTGCTCGACGGCCCAGCCCTGACCGTCAGGCAGATCCTGCGCCTTGAGGCCGTCGAAGAACTGCAGCATGCGCGGCAGCCCCTGCTGGTGATCGATATACTGGATCGTCGGGTGATTGCCCGGCGGATCGGCGGTCACGTCGTTCGTGAGCGGCACCGAGATATCGATCAGCTTCCGCGGCATGGCATTCCTCGAGATGGTCCGGAGTCTCTGATATCTTGAGGGGCCTTCATTGGTTGGGTCAAGTCACGTGCCGGCGACGTCAACGCGGTCCATCGCCTCCATGGATTGCGCAGATCGATGCAACTCTTGCATTGATCGATGCCGGATTTGGCTTGGACAGAGAATGCCGCCCGCCCTAGGGACGACATTGGCGCTTGACTTCACACCGGAAGGGGAGCGACCCAAGGCGGCCGAGCATCTGCCCCGACAACGACATAATCAATCCAGGAGGAGAGCCCAGATGAAGACACTCACCGGCATCATCACGGCCGTTGCACTGGCGGTTTCAGCGCCCCTGGCGACCGCACGCGACTTCCGTTCCGCCGACATTCACCCCGCCGACTATCCGACCGTCGAGGCCGTCAAGTTCATGGGCAAGCAGCTCGCGACGGCGAGCGGGGGCAAGCTCGGCGTGAAGGTGTTTCCGAACGGCGCCCTGGGCTCCGAGAAGGACACGATCGAGCAGCTCAAGATCGGCGCGCTCGACATGATGCGGATCAACGCATCGCCGCTCAACAACTTCGTGCCTGAGACCATCGCATTGTGCCTGCCCTTCGTCTTCCGGGATACGCAGCACATGCGCACCGTCCTCGACGGGCCGATCGGCGACGAGATCCTGGCGGCGATGGAGCCCGCGGGATTGGTGGGGCTTGCCTATTACGACAGCGGCGCCCGGTCCATTTACACCGTGAAGGCGCCGGTCAAATCGCTTGCGGATCTGAAGGGTTTGAAGATTCGCGTCCAGCAGTCCGACCTGTGGGTCGGCATGATCCAGAGCCTCGGCGCCAACCCGACGCCGATGCCGTATGGCGAGGTCTATACCGCGCTCAAGACCGGCCTCGTGGACGCTGCCGAGAACAACTGGCCGTCCTACGAATCCTCGCGTCACTTCGAGGCTGCCAAGTTCTACAACATCACCGAGCACTCCCTCGCTCCGGAAGTTCTCGTGATCTCGAAGAAGGTCTGGGACACGCTGAGCAAGGACGATCAGGCCATGATCCGCAAGGCGGCCAAGGAATCGGTGCCCGTCATGCGCAAGCTCTGGGACGAGCGTGAGCAGGCCTCCCGCAAGACCGTCGAGGCCGCCGGCGTTCAGGTCGTCACGATCGCCAACAAGGCGGAATTCGTCGATGCGATGAAGCCGGTGTACCAGAAGTTCGCCGGCGACGAGAAGCTCCAGAGCCTCGTCAAGCGTATCCAGGACACGAAGTAAGACACGGCGGCGACCGGGTCCGGCGTCGCCGCGCGGCGGCACCGGACTCCGCATGGAGGCGCGGGATGACAGACCCACACGTCGCAAGCCACGAGCAGGGCGCCGTAGCGGCAAGCCCGTCCGCCGGCCTGCTGTCGCGGATCAACGCCCCCGTTGCGCGCGTGGGGATGTATCTGTCGGTGACCGGCCTGCTCGTCATCGTCACGATTGTCTTCTACCAGGTGTTCGGTCGTTACGTGCTCAACTCCAGCCCGACCTGGACGGAGAACCTGGCGCTGGTCCTGATCCTCTACGTCACGCTGATCGGCGCCGCCGTGGGCGTGCGCGATGCCGGGCACATCGGCATGGACAGTCTGCTGGTCATGCTTCCGGATCACGTGCGGGAGAAGATCGAGATCGTGATCCATGTTCTGGTCGCCGTGTTCGGCATTGCGATGGCCTATAACGGCTGGATCCTCGGCGCGTCGGTCGGCACCGTGAAGATTCCCAATCTTGGTCTGCCTGAAGTCATTCGCTACGTGCCGCTGATCGCTTCCGGCGTCCTGATCCTCTCCTTTTCCATCGAGCACATCATCGCTCTCCTGCGCGGCGAAGAGGTCGTGCCCTCATGGAACTGATCATCCTCGGCGCCACTTTCTTCGGCTTCCTGATCCTCGGCGTTCCCGTCGCTTTTGCGATCGGCCTGTCGGCGATCTGCACCATCCTCTACGAGGGCCTGCCGGTCGCCGTCATCTTCCAGCAGATGATGTCGGGGATGAACATCTTCTCCTTCCTCGCCATTCCGTTCTTCGTCTTCAGCGGTGAGCTGATGCTGCATGGCGGTGTCGCCGACAAGATCGTGCAACTCGCCAAGAACCTCGTCGGACACATCCGCGGCGGCCTCGGCATGTCGAACGTGGTCGCCTGCACGCTGTTCGGCGGCGTCTCCGGCTCGCCCGTGGCCGACGTGTCGGCGATGGGCGCGGTGATGATCCCGATGATGAAGAAGGAAGGTTTCGACACCGACTACGCCGTCAACGTCACCACCCATGCCTCGCTGGTCGGAGCCTTGATGCCGACCAGTCATAACATGATCATCTATGCGCTGGCCGCCGGCGGCAAGGTCTCGATCGGCGCGCTGATCGCCGCGGGTCTGCTGCCGGCACTGGTGCTGATGGTGTGCATGCTGGTCGCCGCCTACGCAGTCGCGGTGAAGCGCGGCTATCCCGCCGGCAAGTTTCCGGGCTGGAGCGAGGTTTTCCGCTCGCTCGCGGCCGCGCTGCCGGGCCTTCTGATCGTCGGCATCATCCTTGCGGGCATCCTGTCCGGCGTCTTCACGGCAACTGAGTCGGCAGCCATCGCGGTCACCTACACGATCCTGCTGACCTTCTTCATCTATCGCACCATGACCTTGCAGAACTTCTTGCGGGCCGCGGCCAAGGCGGTGAAAACGACGGGTGTGGTGCTGCTGCTGATCGGCGTCTCCACGATGTTCCAGTACCTGATGGGACTCTACGAGGTTGCCGACCTTGCCGGCGAAATGATGAGCAAGGTCTCCACGCAGCCCTGGATGATCTTCCTGCTCATCAACGTCATCCTGTTCGTGCTCGGCACGTTCATGGACATGGCGGCGACCATCCTGATCTGCACCCCGATCTTCCTGCCGATCGCGATGAAGGCGGGCATGGATCCCGTGCAGTTCGGCATGCTGATGCTGCTCAACTGCGCCCTCGGGCTCAACACGCCTCCGGTTGGGACCACGCAGTTCGTCGGCTGTGCCATCGGCGGCATCTCGGTCGGTGCCGTGATGCGCACCATCCTGCCGTTCTATGCCGCGCTGATCGCAGCACTGATGTTCGTGACCTATGTCCCTGCATTCTCGCTGTGGCTGCCGCGCCTCTTAATGGGCTACAAGGGCTAGCAGTACCAGGGAGAAGCTACCAGTGACCGACTATCGCAAGCTCTTCGATCTCACCGGCAAGACGGCCGTGGTGCTCGGCGCCGCCTCGGGCATCGGCAAATCGTCGGCCGAGGCGCTGGCCGGGCTCGGCGCCCGCGTTGTCTGCGCCGATCGCGCGCTTGACGCTGCGGAGGCGACCGCCGCCGGCATTCGCGAAAAGGGTGGCTGGGCGGAGGCGGCTAGCTGCGACGCCGCGAGTGCTGCGGAGGTCAACGCGCTCGCCACAACCGTGATGCAGAAGTTTCCGCGGCTCGACATCGCGGTGACGACGCCCGGGCTCAACATTCGCAAGACCATCCTCGACTACACCGAGGAGGATCTCGACCGCGTCCTCAACCTCAACGTCAAGGGCACGGTCTGGTTCTTCCAGGCCTTCGGTCGCATCATGGTCGAGCAGAAGGGCGGCAGCATTATCGCCTGCTCCTCGGTGCGCGCGGTCACCATCGAGCCGGGCCTCGGCGTCTACGGTTCGACCAAGGCAGCGATCGGCCTGCTGGTGAAGGGCTTTGCCTCCGAGGTCGGCCACGCCGGCGTGCGCGTCAACGCGATTGCGCCGAGCATCGCCGAGACCGCGCTGACCGGCCCGTTCAAGCAGCGTCCCGACATCTACAATCTCTATGCCGGCCACACCGTGTTCAACCGCTGGAGCAGTGCCGACGAGGTCGCCACGGCGGTGGCCTATCTCGCCTCGGATGCCGCGAGCTATGTCAGCGGCAGCACACTGTTCGTCGACGGCGGCTGGACGGCGGTCGATGGCCCACCGACTGGTCTCACCCAACTGCACAAATAGGAAAGGAAGGCATTCGCTTCTCGCCGTAGAGCTGGCGGCACGCGCCCCTCGGAAACCGACCGGCGCGCAACCGCCGCTCTTGTCCCTGGCCAAGCCGTCTTCGCGGTTGCAGCAGGAACCCGCGGCGCGTGCGCTTTGTGCAAATCGCATGGGTCTTGCCGGATAAACGCGCTCGGCTGGCCGGTATTTTGGTGTTACGAACTGGGGCATGAACCAGCACGCCAAGATCGAAATCCGCCATTCGACCTGTCCGCATGACTGCCCCTCGGCCTGCGCCCTCGATGTCGAGGTGATCGAAGGCCGCAGCATCGGCCGCGTCCGCGGCTCGAAGCAGCAGACCTACACGGCCGGCGTCGTCTGCGCCAAGGTCGCCCGCTATGCCGAGCGCATCCATCACCCCGAACGGCTGATGTATCCGATGCGCCGAACGGGTGCGAAGGGCTCAGGGCAATTCGCGCGGATCTCCTGGGACGAGGCGCTGGACGAGATCGCGCACCGTTTCAACGAGGCCGAGCGCGAGTTCGGCGCGGAATCGATCTGGCCCTATTACTACGCCGGCACGATGGGCCTTGTGATGCGCGACGGCCTCAATCGCCTCACCCATGTGAAGAAATATTCGCGCTTCTATCAAACGATCTGCGCCAACGTCGCGCGCATTGGCTACGCGATCGGCACCGGCAAGATCGCCGGCGTCGATCCGCGCGAGATGGCGCTGTCCGATCTCGTGGTGATCTGGGGCACCAATCCCGTCAACACCCAGGTCAACGTGATGACGCACGCCGCCCGTGCGCGCAAGGAGCGCGGCGCGAAGATCGCCGCGGTCGACATCTACGACAACGAGACCATGAAGCAGGCTGACATCAAGATCATCCTGCGCCCCGGCACCGACGGCGCATTTGCCTGCGGCGTGATGCATGTCCTGTTCCGCGACGGTTATGCTGATCGCGCCTATATGAACAAGTACACGGACTGTCCCGCCGAGCTCGAGGCGCATCTGAAAACGCGCACTCCGGAATGGGCGTCCGCCATTTGCGGCGTTCCGGTGGCGGAGATCGAGGCCTTTGCCAAGGCGGTCGGCGAGACCAAGCGGACCTTCCTGCGCCTTGGTTACGGCTTCACTCGCTCGCGCAACGGCGCGACGCAGATGCATGCGGCGCTGTGCATTCCCGCGGTGACGGGCGCCTGGCAATACGAAGGCGGCGGCGCGTTCTTCAACAATTATGCGCTGTGGCACTTCAACGAATCCATCATCGAAGGCCACGACGCGATCGACAAGTCGACGCGCGCGCTCGACCAGTCTCAGATCGGCCGCATCCTCACCGGCGATGCCGAAGCCCTGCAAGGCAAGGGCCCGGTCAAGGCGATGCTGATCCAGAACACCAACCCGATGACGGTCGCGCCGGAGCAGGCGCTGGTGCGGCAGGGTTTTGCGCGCGAGGATCTGTTCGTGGCGGTGCACGAGCAATTCATGACCGAGACGGCCCAAATGGCCGACATCGTGCTTCCGGCGACCATGTTCATGGAGCACGACGATCTCTACTACGGCGGCGGCCACCAGCACATCTCGGTCGGACCGAAGCTGATCGATCCGCCCGGCGAATGCCGCTCCAACCACGAGGTCTTGCAGGCGCTGGCGCCGCGGCTCGGCGCGAAGCATACGGGTTTCGAGATGACGCCGCGCGAATTGATCGATGCGACGCTGAAGCTGAGCGATCACGGCGACATCGCCGGCCTCGAAGCCGATCTCTGGCGCGACCTGCAGCCGGATTTCCGCACCTCGCACTATCTCGATGGCTTTGCTCATGCCGACAAGAAGTTCCACTTCAAGGCTGACTGGGCGCATCCGCCGTTCGGTGTGACCATGGGCGATGTCGACAAGATGCCGGCGCTGCCGGACCATTGGGCGGCGATCGAGCACGCTGATCAGGCCCACCCATTCCGGCTCGCGACCAGCCCCTCGCGGAGCTTCCTCAACACCACGTTCAACGAGACGCCGTCCTCTCAGGCGCGCGAGGGCAAGGCGAGTGTGATGATCCATCCCCTGGATGCGGCCGCGCTCGACATCGCCGATGGCGACGCCGTGACGCTCGGCAACAGCCGCGGCGAGACCACGCTGGTCGCAACGCTGTTCGAGGGCGTGCGGCGCGGTGTGCTGATCGCAGAGTCCGTTCATCCCAACAAGAACCACATCGGCGGCCGCGGCATCAACACGCTGACGGGTGCGGACACGATCGCGCCGATCGGCGGGGCCGCGTTCCACGACAACAAGGTCTGGATCAGGAAAGCGGTCGCCTGAGCGGCGCGCACCGCTATCGGCTCGCAATTTGTGTCGAGGCGCTAAAGCAGCGGCGCGCCGCAGTTTGCGCTTGCACCTCCTGCCCGAGCTGCCGCAAATGGCTGCAAGCGGAGCCAAGGAAGCGAGCGTGCCATGACCGACACAACAGCCGTCATCACCGAAAAGCGCGGGCAGGCGTTCTGGATCATCATCAACCGGCCGGAGAAGCGCAACGCGCTGAACGGCGACGTGATCGCCGGCATCAGCAAAGGCTATCGCGACGCGCATGAGGACAAGGACGTCCGCGTCATCGTGCTGACGGGCGCGGGCGACAAGGCGTTCTGCGCCGGAGCCGACTTGCAGAACTCCGGCGCGGCTTTCGCGATGGATCATTCCAAGCCAAATGTCGACTATGCCGATCTGTTGCGTCTCTCACAGAACGCCACCAAGCCGGCGATTGCGCGGGTCGGTGGTGTCTGCATGGCCGGCGGCATGGGCCTTTTGTGCATGACCGATATGGCGGTCGCGGCCGATCACGTCGTCTTCGGCCTGCCGGAAGTGAAGGTCGGCGTCTTCCCGATGCAGGTGCTGAGCCTGCTCCAGAGCATAGCGCCACCGCGCCTCGTCAACGAATGGGCGCTCACGGGCGAGCCCTTCGACGCCAAGGCCGCACAGGCCGCGGGCCTCCTCAACTACGTCGTGCCCACCGCCGAGCTCGACGCCAAGGTCGATTGGCTGATCGGCCGCATCGTCGACAAATCGCCGACCGCGATCCGCCGCGGCAAGTACGCCATGCGGGCGATCGCCTCGATGTCGTTCGACGAGAGCATCGCCTATACCGAAAGCCAGATCGCACTGCTGGCGATGACCGAGGACGCCAAGGAGGGGCTGAAGGCGTTCAGCGAGAAGAGGAAGCCGGTCTGGACGGGACGGTGAGAGAAGGCTGCTGGCTGATCCGTCATCCTGAGGTGCGAGTGGCGCGGTGCGTCTAGCATCGCGCCGGGAGCCTCGAAGGATGCACGGCCGAGATGCAGCCGGGCCGTCGCCCTTCGAGGGCCGCTGAAGAAGCGGCCACCTCAGGGTGACGGTGATGGTTCAATGTGATGCGCTCTGGGACGACTACCCCGCGTTCGCCTTCAATCCCGCCGCCTGGATGCCCGCCACCGCGCAGGCCTCGTCGTTGTCCGACGTATCGCCCGACACGCCGACGGCGCCAGCCAAGGTCGCGCCGTCCATGATCAGCACGCCGCCGGGCACCGGCACCAGCGCACCCTTGGCCATGGTGTTCACGGCATCGATGAAATAGGCCTGCTCCTGCGCACGCTGGAACAGGGCCCGCGAGCCCATGCCCATGGCGAGCGCGCCATAGGCCTTGCCATGGGCGATCTCGGCGCGCATCAGGCTGGTGCCGTCCTGCGCGGCCGCAAGCTTGAGCACGCCGCGCGCGTCCAGGATGGTGACGACCAGCGGCTTCAGCTTGAGCTCGCCGGCCTTTGCGAGGGCGGCGTCGAGGATCTTGCGGGCGGTGTCGAGGGTCAGTTCAGCCATGGCTGGTTTCCTTTGCGGCTTGAGAGGTGGAATGGGTTTCGGAGCGATCGAGGCTCATCGCCAGCACGCGCGCGACGTGAAGTGCCTCGCGTTGCGTGCCGTCATGGATCTGGTGCCGGCACGAGGTGCCATCAGCGACGACCAGCGTATCTGGGTCCGCGCGCCGCACGACAGGCAGCAGCGACAGCTCGGCCATCTCGATCGACGCGTCATAGGTGTCCGCGCCATAACCGAAGGCGCCGGCCATGCCGCAGCAGCTGGACTCGATGGTCTCGACCTTCAGGCCGGGGACGAGGCGCAGCACCTGCTCGACCGGCTTGAAGGCGCCGAAGGATTTCTGATGGCAATGGCCGTGCACAATGGCTTTGTCGGCGACGGTCCCGAGCGGCAGCTGCAGACGGCCAGCCTCGGCCTCGCGCACCAAAAATTCCTCGAAGGTGAGGGCATGGGCACTGATGGCCTTGGCATCGTTGTCCTTGCGCAGCGAGGCGAGCTCGTCGCGCAGCGTCAGGAGGCAGCTCGGCTCGAGGCCGACGATCGGCACGCCGCGCGCGGCGAAGGGCGCGAAGGCGGCCACGAGGCGATCGAGCTCAAACTTCGCTTCGTCGACGAGGCCGGCGGAGAGGAACGTGCGGCCGCAACAGAGCGGCCGGCCGCCGCGCGCAGGCTTCGGCAGATGCACGCGATAGCCGCCGGCCACCAAAACGCGGAGCGCCGCGTCGAGATTTTCGCGCTCATAGATGCGGTTGAACGTGTCGGCGAACAGAACGACTTCGCGGCCGGCGTCCGGGCCGACGCTGTCGGCCGGCGGCTCGAACACGTCGCTGCGGAAGGCGGGCAGGGCGCGGCGCGCGCTGATGCCGGCGAAGCGCTCGAACAGCTTTCGCAAGAGCGGGCTGCGGTTGCGCAAATTTGAAAGCGGCGCAAAGCGCGACGCGAGGCCGGCATAGCGCGGGAGATAGCCGACGAGCCGGTCGCGCAGCGTCAGGCCGTGCGTGGTAGCGCGCGCGGCGAGCACCTCGATCTTCATCTTGGCCATGTCGACGCCGGTGGGGCACTCATGGCGACAGGCCTTGCAGGAGACGCAGAGCTTCAGCGTCTCCATCATCTCGTCCGACGCCAGCGCGTCGGGGCCGAGCTGACCCGAGATCGCGAGCCGTAGCGTGTTGGCGCGCCCTCGCGTGACGTCCTTCTCGTTGCGCGTCGCGCGGTAGGACGGGCACATCACGCCGCCCTCGAGCTTGCGGCAGGCGCCGTTGTTGTTGCACATCTCGACCGCGCCCTGGAAACCGCCACCCGCGCCGGGATAAGCGGACCAGTCGAGCCTGGTTTTCAGCTCGCCGGCGCGATAGTCCGGCCGGTAGCGGAACAGCGAACGGTCGTCCATTTTGGGCGCATCGACGATCTTGCCGGGGTTGAGGACGCCGGCGGGATCGAAGCGCCGCTTCACTTCCTTGAAATCGGCGACGAGGCGCCCGCCGAACATGGTCTCGTGGAATTCCGAGCGCACCAGCCCGTCGCCGTGCTCGCCGGAATGCGAGCCCTTGTACTCGCGCACCAGCGCGAAGGCTTCCTCGGCGATGGCGCGCATTGCCTTGACGTCCTTGTCCAGCTTCAGGTTCAGCACCGGACGCACATGCAGGCAGCCCTCCGAGGCGTGCGCATACATCGTGCCGCTGGTGCCGTGCCTGGCGAACACCTCGTTCAACCGCGCGGTGTAATCGGCCAGATGCGGCAGCGGCACGGCGCAGTCCTCGACGAAGGAGACCGGCTTGCCCTCCTGCTTCATCGACATCATGACATTGAGGCCGGCGGCCCGGAAATCGGCGATGCCGCCCTGTAGCGCGGGCTCGGTAATCTCGACCACGCCGCCCCATTTGCGCGTGTCGTTGTTCCAGCCGAAGCCGAGATCGCCCATCAGCTCGCCGAGCTGCTTCAGACGGAGGAGGTTGTCCGCCTGGTCTTCCTCGGCGAACTCGACCACCAGCACGGCATCCGGATCGCCCTTGATGGCCGCGGAGATGATCGGCCGGAACATCGCGATGTCGCGGCCGAGCGCGATCATGGTGCGGTCGACCAGCTCGACCGCGATCGGCTTCAGCTTCACCAGATGCTGGGCCGCGTCCATGGCCTCGTAGAAGCTGCCGAAATGACAGATGCCGAGCGCCTTGTTGCGGATCACGGGCCACAGCTTCAGTTCGACCTTGGTGGTGAAGGCGAGGGTGCCTTCGGAGCCGACCAGGAGATGTGCCATGTTGTTCGGCGCATTGCGCGGCACCAAGGCGTCGAGATTGTAGCCGCCGACGCGGCGCTGCACCTTGGGGAAGCGAGCCGCGATCTCGTCGGCCTCGCGGGCCCCGAGATCGAGCATGTCGCGGAACAAGGCGCGGGTGCCGTCCCCGGCTTTGAGATCGGAGAGATCGCGCGACACCTCGCCGAAGCGGCTCAGAGTGCCGTCGGCGAGGGCGGCCTCCATCGACAGCGTGTTGTCGCGCATGGTGCCGTAGCGCAAGGAGCGGCCGCCGCAGGAATTGTTGCCGGCCATGCCGCCGATGGTGGCGCGCGAGGCGGTGGAGACGTCGACCGGAAACCACAGGCCGTGCTTCTTGAGCTGGCGGTTGAGGTCGTCGAGCACGATGCCGGGTTCGACCACGCAGGTGCGGCCTTCGATGTCGAGCGTCAGGATCCGGTTGAGATGCTTGGAGAGATCGACCACCAGGCCGTCGTTGACGGTCTGGCCGCATTGCGAGGTGCCGCCGCCGCGCGGGGTGACCTTCAGCCCCTCGCCGCGGGCAATCGCCAGCGCCCGCAGGGCCTCGTCCATGGTCTTGGGCACCACCACGCCGGCCGGCATGATCTGGTAGAACGAGGCGTCGGTAGCGTATCGGCCGCGGCTGAAGGGGTCGAACAGGACGTCGCCGGTCAGTTCCGACCGCAGGCGCCGTTCGAGCGAGGAGGCGTTTGTCATCCCTGATCCCGGACTGCTCCAGTAAGGCCTCGCCTTGCTGAGTTATTCATTATTGTTCCCGACCGACGCATTATGAATTCAAAAGCGAGCAGGCTGGCCGCCCTCAGGGCGAGGCCGGTGCAGGCTCTTGGGGCTCGGTCAGGTGCTCGATCGCCGCCGTCCGCTTGTTGCGCAGGTGCTGGAACAGGATGTCGCTGAGCTCGCTGCCGGCTCTCCGGCGCAGCGCATCGAGGATGCCCTCGTGCTCGCGCATCGCTTCCGCCCAGCGCTGCCGCTTGCGGGCGAAATTGGCGGAGTAACGGACGCGGCGGATTCTCCCCGCGAAATTGGCGTAGGCCGTCTTCAGCGCCTCGTTGCGCGCGGCCGCGACAATGCTCTCATGGATGCGCTGGTTGGCCTGGAAATAGCCGTGCATGTCGCGGTGCAGATAGTGGCCGTACATCTCGTAATGCAACTGCTCGATCGCGGTGATTTCCGCGTCGCTAATCGCCTCGCAGGCAAGGCGCCCGGCAAGGCTCTCCAGCCCCGCCATCACGTCGAACAGCTCTTCGAGGTCGCGCTGGCTGAGCTGGCGGACCCGTGCGCCGCGGTTGGGCAAAAGCTCGATCAGGCCCTCGGCGGCAAGCACCTTCAGGGCTTCGCGCAGGGGCGTGCGGGAAATGCCGAGCATCTCGCAGAGCTGCCGCTCGGGAATGCGGGCTCCTTCCGCGATGTTGCCTTCCACCACGTAGTCGCGCAGCCGCAGCAGGATCTCGCCGTGGAGCGAGGCCTCGGGGCGGTCGCCGCCATTGCCTGCGGCCAGGGCGATCGGAACCGCGCTGTCGGGAATCGTGGATTTCATTTGCAGCACAATAGTTTGCCCATTCGATCGCGTCGATGTCCACAAACGCATACCAAAAATCGATTGAAACGGCAAAAAATGAATGCAAAATGGCTGTCGGCTTTGCCAAGACCGCAGCCAGGGAGGCCTCATGCATCAGGGACGTCATTTCCTTCAGATTCCGGGCCCGAGCCCGGTCCCTGAGCGCGTCCTGCGCGCCATGGACATGCCCGTCATCGACCACCGCAGCGCGGAGTTCGGCGAGCTCGGCCGCGCCGTGCTCGAAGGCAGCCAGCAGATCTTCCAGACCACGGGGCCGGTCGTGATCTTCCCCTCCTCGGGCACGGGGGCTTGGGAGGCTGCGATCGTCAACACGCTGTCGCCGGGTGACAAGGTGCTGATGGTCGAGACCGGCCATTTCGCCACGATGTGGCGGCAGATGGCCGGCCGCTTCGGCATCAAGGTCGATTTCGTGCCTGGCGACTGGCGGCGGGGCGCCGACCCGGCGGTGATCGAGGCCAAGCTGACCGAAGACGCGGCGCACGCGATCAAGGCCGTGATGGTCGTGCATAACGAGACCTCGACCGGCGCCACCAGTCGCATCGCCGAGATCCGCGCTGCGATCGACCGCGCGTCGCATCCCGCGCTGCTGATGGTCGACACCATCTCCTCGCTCGGCTCGGCCGACTACCGCCACGACGAGTGGAAGGTCGACGTCAGCGTCAGCTGCTCGCAGAAAGGCTTCATGCTGCCGCCCGGCCTCGGCTTCAACGCGATCTCGGAGAAGGCGCTGGCTGCGTCCAAAGCCAACCGGATGCCGCGCTCCTATTTCGACTGGGACGAGATGCTCAAGCCGAATGCAAAAGGCTTCTTTCCCTACACGCCCGCCACCAATCTGCTCTACGGCCTGCGCGAGGCGATCGCGATGCTGCTGGAAGAGGGGCTCGACAACGTGTTCGCGCGCCATCAGCGGTTGGCCGCGGCGACGCGCGCCGCCGTCAATCATTGGGGGCTCGAGATCCTATGCCAGGAGCCGGCCGAGTACTCGCCGGTGCTCACCGCGGTGCTGATGCCGCCGGGGCATGACGCCGACCAGTTCCGGAAAGTCGTGCTCGACAATTACAATATGTCGCTCGGCTCGGGCCTGTCGAAGGTGGCGGGAAAGGTCTTCCGCATCGGCCATCTCGGCGAATGCAACGCGCTGACGCTGCTCGGTGCGCTCACGGGCGTCGAAATGGGCCTCTCGGTCGCCGGCGTGCCGCACCGCGCCGGCGGCGTCGACGTTGCGATGAAGCTCCTGGAGCAGCGCCCGCAGGGCAATGCCTCGCCGCATCTGAAGATCGTCGGCACGTAAGGGGCCGTGATGGAAGGAAAGGCAGGTGAGGGCGGGCCGGTCCGCCAAGCACGGACGGACCCTTTCGAGAGGGGACAAGCCGGTCAAATGGTGCTATTCGGCGCCCACCAAACCAAGGCTCAACCGGGAAGGACGCCGATGACCGTGCATACTGGAAGGCATTTCCTACAGATTCCAGGACCGACCAACGTGCCCGACCGGGTGCTGCGGGCGATGGACATGCCGACGCTGGACCACCGCGGTCCGGAGTTCGCCGAGCTCGGTTTCGGTGTTCTCGCTGCAATGCAGCGCGTGTTCGGTACCAAGCAGCCCGTGATCATCTTCCCCTCGTCGGGCACCGGCGCCTGGGAAGCGGCGATGGTCAATGTGTTCGCGCCCGGCGACAAGGTCGTGATGTGCGAGACCGGCCAGTTCGCCGTACTGTGGCGCGGCATCGCCGAAAAGTTCAAGCTCGACGTCGACTTCATCCCGGGCGACTGGCGCCATGGCGCCGATCTCGCCGAGGTCGAGAAGCGCCTCGCCGCCGACAAGCAGCACAAGATCAAGGCGGTCTGCGTCGTCCACAACGAGACCTCGACCGGCTGCGTGACGCCGCCTGCGGAAGTGCGCAAGCTGCTCGACCGCGTCAAGCATCCGGCGCTGTTGATGGTCGACACCATCTCCGGTCTCGGCTCGATGGAATATGAGCACGATGCCTGGGGCATCGACGTCTCGGTCGCGGGCTCGCAGAAGGGCCTGATGCTGCCGCCCGGCCTCGGCTTCAACGCCGTCTCGGAGAAGGCGCTTGCCGTGGCCAAGGCCAACCCGGGCATGCGTTCCTACTGGGATTGGCAGGAGGTGATCAACTTCAACAAGCTCGGCACCTTCCCTTACACGCCCGCCACCAACCTGCTCTACGGCCTGCGTGAAGCGGTCAAGATGCTGGAAGAGGAGGGGCTGGAGAACGTCTGGACCCGCCACAAGCGCCACAGCGCTGCGACGCGCGCCGCGGTCAAGGTCTGGGGCCTGGAGACGCAATGTGCCGATCCCGCCGCGCATTCGCCCGCGCTGACCGGTGTGCGCGTGCCCGAAGGGCACGACGCCGACGCCTTCCGCAAGGTCGTGCTGGAGAACTTCGACATGTCGCTCGGCACCGGCCTGAACAAGGTCAAGGGCAAGGTGTTCCGCATCGGCCATATCGGCCATTTCAACGATCTGATGCTGATGGGCACGCTTGCCGGCGTCGAGATGGGCCTGGATCTTGCAAAGATCCCGCACCGGAGCGGCGGCGTGCTCGCGGCCATGGACGTCCTGAAGGGACGCGACGTGGTGCAGATGGCCAAGGCCCAGGTGGCTTGAGGCCCGGATAGCTTGAAGGTTCAGGTGGCCTGAACCGGCGTAACGAAGAAGAGAGCGCGCGATGAACGCACCGACGACTGCAAACGAAGACCTGCTCTATTCCGTCGAGGACGGCATCGCGCGGATCACCTTCAACCGCCCGCAGGCGCGCAACGCCATGACCTTCGCCATGTATGACCGCATGGCGGAGATTTGCCTGGAGATCAACGCCGATCGCTCGATCAAGGCGCTGATCCTGACCGGCGCCGGCGACAAGGCGTTCGCCTCCGGCACCGACATCTCGCAATTCCGTGCCTTCAAGACCGCGCAGGATGCGCTCGACTACGAGGCGCGGATCGACCGCGTGCTGGGCACGCTCGAGCAGTGCCGCGTTCCGGTGATCGCGGCCATTGCCGGCGCCTGCACCGGCGGCGGCGCCGGCATCGCCGCGTGCTGCGACCTGCGCATCGGCACCGAGACGACGCGGATGGGCTTTCCGATCGCGCGCACGCTCGGCAACTGCCTGTCGATGTCGAACATCAGCCGCATCGTCGCGCTGGTCGGCCCCGCCCGCACCAAGGACATGATCTTCAAGGCGCGCCTCGTCGAGGCACAGGAAGCGCTGGCGCTCGGCCTGCTCAACGAGGTCGTGCCCGACGTCGAGACGCTGCAACGCCGCGCCGACGAGACCGCAAAGCTCGTCGCCGGCCACGCGCCGCTCACGCTGGAAGCGACCAAGGAAGCGGTGCGCCGCATCCGCCGCACGCTGTCGCGGGAGGAGGGCGAGGACCTGATCCTGAAAGCCTATATGAGCGAAGATTTCCGCGAGGGCATGGACGCCTTCCTGAACAAGCGGGCACCCGTCTGGAAGGGCAAGTAAAGCTCATGCGCTATCGACGTCGTCCGTCGAAAGTCATATGCGCCCAATTGCCGGGCTGCTTGCACTCGTCAGCGTTAGTCCGCACAATGCAGGGATAGAATTCTTCCGCACTACAACTCAAAAAAACATCAGGGGGCGAAACTCGTGCGAATTTCAGTAAAGGCCGTCGGCGCTGCGACGGCGCTGTTGTTGAGCACGCCGGCCTTCGCCGGCTGGGAACCGACGAAGCCCGTCGAGATCGTGGTTGCGGCGGGCGCGGGTGGCGCCTCCGACCAGATGGCGCGGATGATGCAGGCCGCGATCCAGAAGAACAATCTGATGAAGCAGCCGATGGTCGTCTCGCTCAAGGGCGGCGCCTCGGGCGCGGAAGCGCTGATGTACATGAAATCCAGCGAGGGCGACCCGAACAAGGTGCTGATCGCCTATTCGCTGATCTACATGCTGCCGCTGTCGGCCAAGATCCCGTTCAACTGGCGTGAGCTGACCCCGGTCTCCGTGGTCGCACTCGATCAGTTCGTTCTCTGGGACAACAGCGCGGGTCCCAAGACGGTGAAGGAATTCGTCGCAGCCGCGAAAGCCGCGAGTTCGCCGTTCAAAATGGGCGGGACGGGCTCCAAGCGCGAGGACCACGTGCTGACCGTGTTCCTCGAGCAGAAGACCGGCGCGAAATTCTCCTATCTGCCTTACAAGTCTGGCGGCGAGGCCGCGACCCAGCTGGTCGGCAACCACACCGAAGCCAACGTCAACAATCCGAGCGAGAACCTCGAAGTCTGGCGCGCGGGCCAGGTGCGTCCGCTCTGCGTGTTCGACAAGGAACGCATCTCCTACACGACGAAGGTGACGGAGACGCAGTCCTGGTCCGACATCCCGACCTGCAAGGAGGAGGGCGTCGACGTGCAGTATCTGATGCTGCGCGCGATGTTCCTGCCCGGCAAGGTGACGCCGGAACAGCAGGCGTTCTATGTCGACCTGTTCCACAAGGTGACGCAGACCACGGAATACAAGGAGTACATGGAGAAGCAGGCGCTCAAGCCGATCTTCCTCACCGGCAAGGACATGGTGCAGTTCCTCGAGGAGGACGATACGCTGAACAAGTCGCTGATGACGGAAGCCGGTTTCGTCGCGAAGTAGCTGTTTCACCTCGCCCCGCTTGCGGGGAGAGGTCGGATTGCATCGAAGATGCAATCCGGGTGAGGGGGACTCTCCGCGAGTCCAACTCTCGCCGTCTCCGCGGAGACTCCCCCTCACCCTAACCCTCTCCCCGCAAGCGGGGAGAGGGGATTGGCCACAGCATTTGTTGCTCGCCCATGTCCCAAACCGAACTTGAAATCGTCGTCGACGATCCGACCGCGCCTGAAGACGACTCCCCCTCCGTCGTCTCTTCCGGGACGATCGAGATCGTCGTCTGTCTCCTGCTGCTCGCGCTCGCCGCCACGCTCGGCTACGACAATTGGCGTACCGGCGCGTCCTGGGATGCGACCGGGCCGGAGCCGGGCTATTTCCCGTTCTACCTCGCCATCATCCTCGGCGGCGGCAGCCTCTACGGCCTGATCGCGGCGCTCCTCGCGCGGCGCGCGGTGCGTGAGACCTTTGTCACGCGGGCGCAGGCCCGCCGCGTGATGGCGGTGTTCGTCCCGACGCTGCTGTTCTGCGCGGCGACCCAGTTCCTCGGCCTCTATGTTGCGAGCTTCCTCCTGATCGCGGGCTTCATGCGCCTCGTCGGCAAGATCGCGCTGTGGAAGTCGCTGCTCACCGCCTTCGTGTTCACGGCGATCATGTTCGTCACCTTCGACATCGCCTTCGACGTCATCATGCCGAAAGGGCCGCTCGAAGCGGCCCTCGGCCGCTAGGCGGGCCCGCACAATGGAAGCTTTCGGGCTCCTGCTCCACGGTTTTGCCGTCCTGCTGACGTGGAAGACGCTCGTGCTGATGATGGTCGGGCTGGTGCTCGGCATCTTCGTCGGCGTGCTGCCGGGGCTCGGCGGCCCCAATGGCGTCGCGATCCTGTTGCCGCTTACCTTCACGATGGACCCGACCTCGGCGATCGTGATGCTGTCCTGCATCTATTGGGGCGCGCTGTTCGGCGGCGCCATCACCTCGATCCTGTTCAACATCCCGGGCGAAGCCTGGTCGGTCGCGACCACCTTCGACGGCTATCCGATGGCGCAGCAGGGCCGGGCGGCGGAGGCGCTGACCGCGGCATTCACCTCCTCCTTCATCGGCTCGCTGGTCGCCGTGCTGCTGATCACTTTCCTCGCGCCGATGATCTCGTCCTTCGCGCTGAAGTTCGGCCCGCCCGAGTTCTTCGCGGTCTATCTCTTGACCTTTTGCTCCTTCGTCGGCCTCGGGCGCGAGGCCAAGCACAAGACGGTCATCTCGATGTCGCTGGGGCTGCTGCTCGCCGGCATCGGCATGGATACCGTGTCCGGCAATCTCCGCATGACCTTCGGCTCGCCGGAGCTGCTTCGCGGCATCAACTTCCTGGTCGCCGTCATCGGCCTGTTCGGCATCAGCGAGATCCTGCTGACGATGGAGGAGCGGCTGGCGCTGCGGGGACATGCGGCGGGCATTTCGCTGCGCGTCGTGCTCAGCGTGTGGAAGGACCTGCCGAAATACTGGGTGACGCTGCTGCGCTCCTCCTTCATCGGCTGCTGGCTCGGCATCACCCCCGGCGGCGCGATCGCGGCCTCCTTCATGGGCTACAACCTCGCCAAGCGCTTCGCCAAGGAGCCCGAAAGCTTCGGCAAGGGCCGCATCGAGGGCGTGTTCGCGCCGGAGACGGCTGCGCATGCCTCCGGCACCTCGGCCCTGCTGCCGATGCTGGCGCTCGGCATCCCCGGCTCGGGCACTGCGGCGATCCTGCTCGG
Organism: Bradyrhizobium sp. GW821-FHT13H06; assembly: GCF_058803975.1. NCBI lineage: Bacteria > Pseudomonadati > Pseudomonadota > Alphaproteobacteria > Hyphomicrobiales > Nitrobacteraceae > Bradyrhizobium > Bradyrhizobium sp. GW821-FHT13H06. The sequence goes on from NZ_JBXAPN010000009.1 coordinate 150,753, forward strand.
CGGCCTGATGGTGTGGGGGCTCAATCCGGGGCCGCTGCTGTTCGTCGAACACAAGGACTTCGTCTGGGGCCTGATCGCTTCGATGTATCTCGGCAACGTCGTCGGCCTCGTCCTGGTGCTGACGACAGTGCCGATCTTCGCCTCGATCCTGCGCGTGCCCTTTGCCGCGGTGGCGCCGATGATCGTGGTGTCCTGCGCGATCGGCGCCTATGCGATCCAGAACGCGATGTTCGACATCTGGCTGATGCTCGGTTTCGGAATCGTCGGCTACGTCTTCAAGAAGATCGGCATTCCCCTGGCGCCGTTTACCCTCGCGCTCGTGCTCGGCAACCGCGCCGAGGATGCCTTTCGCCTGTCGATGATTGGCTCCGGTGGGACCTTGAAGGTGTTCTGGTCGAACGGTCTGGTCGGCTCGATCACGACGCTGGCGATTCTGCTGCTGTTCTGGCCGGTGATCGACGGCTTGCTCGGCCGTGTCGGCGGGCGGCAGCAGGACAAAACGGCGACGCAATGAAAGGTGAATTTGATCTGTGTCTTAGTTCTATCGTGTCGCCATAGTCCGGTCGCTGACGCTTAGTGGTCGTTTCCAAATGTTGCTGTCGCGCGACAGCCTGGGCCGGCCTTGGCGCTTATGCTGCTCGTGGATTTCTTGTTTTTCACGGGGCATTGCAATGAAGATTGTGACGGGAGTTGTGGTGGCATCGCTGGTCGCGACCAGCGCATTGGCAGCTGATCTGGCATCGAAGCCTTACGTGAAGGCTCCGGCCGTCGTCGATCCGGTCTGGAGTTGGACGGGCTTTTACGCCGGATTGAACGCCGGATACAGCTGGGGCAGGGCAGAGACGACTGTGGCGCCGATCGCACTGCCGTTTCCGGCCACACAATTCAGCGCGTTTGGCCAGAACGTCGACGGTTGGCTGGCCGGCGGTCAGCTGGGCTACAACTGGCAGGTCGATCCGAAATGGGTCGTCGGTCTCGAGGGCGACATTCAGGCGACCGGCGAGCGGTCATCGCGGACGGTGACCACGACGAGCGCACGCTACGGTTCGAATATCATCGGTCTCCCATTCGGCAGCGACTTCAACTCCATTGCGACGCTCACCGCAAATCTCTCCTACGACCTGCAGTGGTTCGCGACATTCCGCGGGCGCGTCGGTATTCTGTCGGATCCGCAGACTCTCTGGTACGCGACCGGTGGTCTCGCCGTAGGCGAGTTCAAATATTCGTCCGCGACCGCGCTTGGAATCCAGGTCTTCGGGCCGGGCCTCGGCGGCACGACTCCGCTCGGCGGTTTCAGCTTTCCAATCGGGGCGGGGGCAACCAGCACTGATACCCGAGTTGGCTGGACGGTGGGCGCGGGCGTCGAACGCAAGTTCACCCGGAATTGGTCGGCCAAGCTCGAATATCTCTACATGGATTTCGGGAGCAAGACTTACTTCGCGGGCACCGCCAACCAGGCGGACGTAAGCTTCCACGATCACGTGCTGCGCGCCGGCTTCAACTACGCGTTCACTCCAACGCCCGTCGTTGCAAAATACTGAGCTGTCCAGCGCGAACTGCCATCGATGCCCGACAACCTTGCCGGGCATTGTCGTTTCCGACCTAAAGCGCGATGAGATTTGGATGAAGCGTCATCGCGCTTTAGGTTGTTGTTCACGCATGATCTTTCCGGAAAACCGCTTCGCACTTTTCCGGATCATGCTGTAGGTCACACCACCTTGGCGTCCCTGAGTCCAGCAATCTCGTCGGCGCCGAAACCGAACTCCTTCAGCACCTCATCGGTCTGCTCGCCGAATTCCGGCGGCCGCGCCACCATCCTGCTCGGCGTACGCGACAGCGTCACGGGCTGGCCAACCAGGCGGATATGGCGGCCCTCGTCGTTCGGCACGTCCTGCGCAATGCCGAGATGCTTCACCTGCGCGTCCTCGAACACCTGGTCGATGGCATAGATGGGACCGCAGGGCACGCCGGCCTCGTTGAGCTCGCGGACCCAGGTCTCGGTCGACTTCGTCACGGTGCGCTTCTCGATCTCGGCGTTGAGCGCATCCCGGTTCTTGGAGCGGGCAGGCGCCGTCGCATAGTCGGGATGGCCAAAAAGCTCCGGCGCGCCGATCGCCTGCGCACAGCGCTCCCAGATCCGGCCGCCGGTGGTAGCGATATTGATGTAGCCGTCGGAGGTCTTGAACACGCCGGTCGGAATGCTGGTCGGGTGGTTGTTGCCGGCCTGCCTGGCGACCTCCTTCTCCATCAGCCAGCGCGCGGCCTGGAAGTCGAGCATGAAGATCTGGGCCTGGAGCAGCGAGGTCTGCACCCACTGGCCCTTGCCGGAGACCTCGCGTTCGAGCAGCGCGGTGAGGATGCCCATGGCGCAGAACAGGCCGGCGGTGAGGTCGGCGACGGGAATGCCGACCCGCATCGGGCCTCCGCCCGGCGCGCCGGTGATCGACATCAGCCCGCCCATGCCTTGCGCGATTTGATCGAAACCGGGGCGCTTATGGTAGGGGCCGTCCTGGCCGAAGCCGGAGATGCTGCCATAGACGATGCGCGGGTTGATTGCGGCGAGGCTGTCATAGTCGATGCCGAGCTTTTTCTTCACGTCGGGCCGGAAATTCTCGACCACGACGTCGGCTTTGGTGGCCAGGCGCTTGAAGACGGCGAGCCCGCGCTCATCCTTCAGGTTCAGCGTCATCGCCCGCTTGTTGCGGTGCAAATTCTGGAAGTCGGAACCCCGCCGGGGGCCGCCCGGCTGTTCGCCGCCGGCATCCTCGGTCAGCGCGTCGATCTTGACGACGTTGGCGCCCCAGTCCGCGAGCTGCCGCACGCAGGTCGGCCCGGAGCGCACGCGGGTCAGATCGAGCACGGTGAAGCGCGACAGGGCTTCCGAGGCATGCGGAAAGGGCATCTTGAGAGGCTCCGGGACGGATTGCGGGGCCTACCATAGTGCCGAAAGACCTTGCGGCAACCCTCGTCCGATGCGCATGCCGCCTGCCGAAATGCCATGCCTGACACGGCTTTGCTGCGGTGCGTGGCGGCTTTGCTGCGGTGCGTGGGGAAGGGTCAGCGCGACAGGCGCTTCAATTCCGCGCGCGCCTGCTCGGCCAAGGGATCATCGCCGTGGCGCGCAATGAAGAGCTCGAACGCTTCCCGCGTTCCCTTCCGGCGGGCGGCTTCGTATTCCTCTGCCACCGCGACGGCAGGATCGCGGGCGATTGGCATGGAGGGCGCGCGGCCTGCCTTGCCGCTCTCCTTCCTGCCGTCATCCGCTTTGGCTTTCCCGACCATGGCAGGCTGTTCTCCGTTGGACAGATGATCCGATCCCGCTAACGTTGCGAGGACACCGATCAGACCGGCTGACAATGCGCCTCGTTTCATCATATCGTCTCTGGGACATGACAGGGGCCGGAAGCCGTATCCCATCGGTGTCCGTATGACTACGGGATTTGACGCCTAACAAGGTCTTACGGAAGGGAGCGGACGCCGCAGCCCAAGTTAAACCAAACGTTCAACTCTCAGGCTAGAATCATGCGCCTCCGCCGCGAATCTGGCGAGGCATTGCTCTGGAGAGTCAATTGGCTACCGCTGTGAATGTCAGTGCCACCAACAACGCCGAGATCGACGGCCTGCTGTCCGGCTACAAATGGACCGGCGCGATCACCTACAGCTTTCCCGACGCGCCCGGCGACTATTCCAACCCCTATTACGGCGGCAGCAGCGAGCCGACCACTTCGGGCTTTGCCTCGGCGCCCACGCAGATACAGGCGGCGATCAACTACGCGGTCGGATTGATCCTCGGCTACACCAACGCCGACATCCAATACGCGGGGACGAACGGCGCCGACATCATGGTCGCGCAGTCGTCCGCGGCCAACCCGACCGCCTACGCCTACTATCCCGGCAATTATGCGCCCGGCGGCGACATCTGGTTCGGCACTCAATACAATTTCTCGCTGGCCAAGCTCGGCAACTATTACTTCACCACCGCGCTGCACGAGCTCGGCCATGCCCTGGGCCTCAAGCACAGCCAGGAGGCTGGCGGCCCCGGCAACGTCGCGGTGCCGAGCGCGCATGACAGCAGCGAATATACCGTCATGAGCTATCGCAGCTATGTCGGCGCTTCGACCACGGGCGGCTACACCAACGAAGCCTATGGATATTCGCAGACCTACATGGCCAACGATATCCTCGCGCTCCAGACGATGTACGGCGCGGACTACACGACGCAGAGCAGCCACACCGTCTACACCTGGAATTCGACCACCGGACAGCAGTTCATCAACGGCGTCGGTCAGCTCGCGCCGGGCGGCGGCGTCGGCGGCTCGGCCAACCGCATCTACGAGACCGTCTGGGACGGCGGCGGCGTCGATACCTACGACCTGTCGAACTACACGACCAACCTGAGCATCAACCTCAATCCCGGCGCTTCGTCGGTGTTCTCCGCCGTGCAGTTGGCCTATCTCGGCAACGGCCATTATGCATCGGGCAACGTCTACAACGCCTATCTCTACAACGGGGACACGCGCTCCTACATCGACAACGCCGTCGGCGGGTCCGGCAACGACGCGATCCTTGGCAACGCCATCGCCAACGCGCTGAACGGCGCCGGTGGCAACGACACCATCACGGGCGGTGCGGGCAACGACAGTATAAATGGCGGCACCGGCACGGACACTGCGGTGTATTCGGGCAGCCGGGCCAACTACCTGATTTCGTACGACGTGGCGACGCAGATATTCACAATCGTCGACCAACGTTCCGGCCTGCCCGACGGAACCGACACTGCCGTGGGTGTAGAGTACTTCCAATTCGCCGATGGTACCTTCGCAAGCTCCAGCTTGGTGACAACCACGATCGAGGCGCTTGGATCGACGCGTCTGGTTTTATCCGGCGGCAACTACCATCTCGAGAGCATCGCCACCGGGACCGGGCCCACCTTGAACTATGCGGGCTCTGCGGTGATCGCAGCGAACTGGGGCACCTGGTCGGCGATCGGCGCCGAGCAGGTGTCGGGCGGCGGCTATGACGTGGTCTGGAAGGAAGGGGCCAGCGGGCAATATTCCGTTTGGAGCACGGACAGCAACGGCAACTTCCTGACCACGCTGGGTTCGGCCCCGCAAATGCTGGGAACCGATCCATCCCTGAAGACGCTCGAGCCGACCCTGCAGCAAGACCTGAACGGTGACGGTATGATCGGCTTCCCAGTTGCCGTCACGATCGAGGCGCTTGGATCGACGCGCGTCGTTTCATCCGGCGGCAACTACCATCTCGAGAGCATCGCCACCGGTACCGGGCCGACCTTGAAATATGCAGGCTCTGCGGTGTTCACAGCGAACTGGGGCACCTGGTCGGTGATCGGCGCCGAGCAGGTGTCCGGCGGCGGCTATGACGTGGTCTGGAAGAACTCGGCGAATGCCCATTATTCCGTCTGGAGCACGGACGCGAATGGCAATTTCCTGACGACCCTTGCCGCGGCCCCGGAAGTGCTCGGGTCCGATCCGTCTCTGAAAGCGCTGGAGCCGACGCTGCAGCAAGATCTGAACGGTGACGGCATGATCGGCGTCGCTGCTGCCGTCACCACCACGATTGAGGCGCTTGGATCGACGCGTCTGGTTTTATCCGGCGGCAACTACCATCTCGAGAGCATCGCGTCGGGTACCGGGCCGATCTTGAAATACGCGGGCTCTGCGGTGATCGCAGCGAACTGGGGCACCTGGTCGGTGATTGGTGCCGAGCAGGTGTCGGGCGGCGGCTACGACGTGGTCTGGAAGGATTCGGCAGGCGGGCAATACTCCGTGTGGAGCACGGATAGCAACGGCAACTTCCTGACCACGCTGGGTTCGGCTCCCCAAATGCTGGGAACCGATCCATCGCTGATGACGCTGGAGCCGACGCTGCAGCAAGATCTGAACGGTGACGGGATGATCGGCGTCGCTGCTGCCGGCAGCACCACGATCGAGGCGTTTGGATCGACGCGCGTCGTTTCATCCGGCGGCAACTACCATCTTGAGAGCATCGCGACAGGTACCGGGCCGACCTTGAAGTATGCAGGCTCTGCGGTGATCACAGCGAACTGGGGCACCTGGTCGGTGATCGGCGCCGAGAAGGTGTCGGGCGGTGGCTACGACGTGGTCTGGAAGAACTCGGCGAATGCCCATTATTCAGTCTGGAGCACGGACGCGAACGGCAATTTCCTAACGACCCTTGCCGCGGCCCCGGAAGTGCTCGGGTCCGATCCGTCTCTGAAAGCGCTGGAGCCGACGCTGCAGCAGGATCTCAACGGCGACGGCACGGTGGGCGCTGCGCCGACATCCGGCGACGGTTTCGCGTTCGATTTCACCCACTCGTTGACCGCTCCGTCCGAGCCGCCGGACCTTATCCCGGCACCCGCCGATCCGTGGACTGCGTCGGATCAGTGGACTCGACCGGCGGACAGTCACGGCACGGCTGCAATCGACATTCTGGCCGACTTTCTCCAGGCCCGTCACGATTTCGATTTCCAGCTGACCTGAAGGCGTGGTCGTTTTCCGCGAGGCTTCTCCGGCAAACGTCTCTGTCTTGGTTCGCCGGTGTCCCATCCTGCCGGCTACATCGCAGCTATCCGCAACCACGGGAATGGCCCCGCGAGCGGGATCAGGCGATTTCGAGCGAGTGCTTGAAGTAGGCAATCGTCTCCTTCAGCCCATCCTCGAGCGCAACCTTTGGTTCCCAGTTCAGCACCGCCTTCGCCTTGGTGAGGTCGGGCTGGCGCTGGCGCGGGTCGTCCTGCGGCAGCGGCTTGAACTCCAGCCTGGAACGCGAGCCGGTGAGCTTGATGACCTTCTCGGCGAGTTCGCGGATGGTGAACTCGGAATTGTTGCCGAGATTGATCGGTCCCGTGACGTCTTCCGCACTCACCATCAACCGCGCGATGGCCTCGACGAGGTCGTCGACATAGCAGAACGAGCGGGTCTGGCCGCCGTCGCCGAATACGGTAATCGGCTCGCCCTTGAGCGCCTGGACGATGAAGGACGACACCACGCGCCCGTCATTCGGCTGCATGCGCGGGCCGTAAGTGTTGAAGATGCGCGCGACCTTGATCGGCAGGCCGTGCTGGCGCCAATAGTCGAAGAACAGCGTCTCGGCGCAGCGCTTGCCCTCGTCGTAGCAGGAGCGGATGCCGATCGGGTTGACGTTGCCCCAGTAATCCTCGGTCTGCGGATGGATCAGCGGATCGCCATAGACCTCGCTGGTGGAGGCCTGGAAGATGCGCGCCTTGAGCCGCTTGGCGAGCCCAAGCATATTGATGGCGCCGTGCACAGAGGTCTTGGTGGTCTGTACCGGATCGCGTTGGTAGTGGATCGGCGAGGCCGGGCAGGCCAGGTTGAAGATCGCGTCGACCTCGATGTAGAGCGGGAAGGTGACGTCGTGCCGGACCGCCTCGAACAGCGGATTTGCGATCAGATGGGCGATATTGCGCCGGCTGCCGGTGAAATAGTTGTCCGCGGACACCACCTCGGCTCCCGAATCGAGCAGTCGCTCGCAAAGGTGCGATCCGATGAACCCGGCTCCCCCGGTCACGAGGATGCGGCTGTTCCTGTAGTTTTCAAACGGCATGATCGGTTCCAGATTGTTCGCAAAGGGAGCGGCTGAGTGGTATCGGCAACGGCCGGACTCGCCAATAGCCAAATGCCTTGGGCCGAGGTATCTAAACACCTCTACTGTGCATGGGGTTGTTTTCGCACTTTTTAGGCTGGGCCTAGAACTCCCGTCGCTTCAACCAGGCCCGTGCCCCCCAATGGCCGAAGCACCAAGCCGATCGGACCAGGGAGAGGTGCTCGACATTGCGGTAGATCTGCCAGACCCATTTGGCCGAGCGCACCGGGCGGCTGGAGACGGAGGAGCCCCTGACGCGGTAGCGCGCCAGATCCTCGTTGAGGCCGTATGCGGTATGGCCGCGCTTGAGGATCGAGAGCCACAGGCAGAAATCGTCATACCCCTCGTTCTTCATCGCGATGGGGCCGGCGATCTCGCGGTCGACCATCGCGGTCAGCGTGGCGATCGCGGTGTTCTTCAGGAGCTGCCCATAGCTGAGCGAGGCCGGCACCTCGATCAGCCGTCCTGTCGCCGTGTTGGTCTCGTTGATGCGGCGGAAAGCGGTGTAGCTCAGCGCGGCCTGCTTCGCCTTCGCGAAGGCGAGCTGCCGCTCCAGCTTCCCGGGCAGCCACAGATCGTCGCTGTCGAGGAAGGCGAGATAGCGGCCCTGCGCCCGGTCGATCGCGGCCTGGCGCGCCAGCGCCGGCCCGCCGTTCTTTGCCTGCCGGATCAGCTTGACGCGAGGATCGCGCTCGCCGATGTCCGCGATGATCTGCGGTGTCCTGTCGGTCGAGCAGTCGTCCGCGATCAGGAGCTCCCAATCGGGAAAGCTCTGGCTCTGCACCGAGCGGATGGTTTCCTCGATCAGGCCTTCGACGTTCCAGGATGGGGTGATGATCGAGACGAGCGGCATGACGGGTCCGTTCAATTCGCGCGGGCGGTGGGCTCGGCGATCGCGGCGCACAACGAGGCCGCAAACGTGTCGAGCAGCCCTGGATCGCTGATATAGAGTTCGCCCGGATAAGACCTGCGCCAGGCCGCTTCGAAATAGGGCGCGCCCTTGGCTGGATCGAATGGCCCGGCGGAGAGCGCCTCGCGCAGCCGCGCGGGCACGTCCGCCAGCCGGTCGACCGCGTAGACCAGCGGGCAGGAGCGGTAGAACGCATCGCCCATCACCACGACCGGCTTGCCGAGCAGCAAGGCCTCGGCGCCCGACTTGCTGTTGACGGAGATGACCGCATCGGCGCGGTTGAGCACTGTGTAATTGTTAGTCTGCGGCGGCAGCAGTACGAAATTGTCGAAGCGGCGCGCCAGCTCGAACAGGCGGTCGGCCGAGATCGCGCCGATCTGGGCGGGGTGTTCCTTCACCACCAGCACATGCGAGTCCGGGATCGTCCGCAGCAGGAAGTCGACTGTTGCGACCTGGTCGAGGTAGTCGGGCGAGCGCAGCGTCAGCGCCATGTCGGCGGGAACGTGGAATGGATAGTAGACGAAGGGCGCCCCGGGGATCGGCTTGTAGAGCTTGCGCAGCCGCGTCGCATTGAGCGCCATCGCCGCGTGCACGCGGGCGTGACGCAGATTGTGTCCGAACTCCTGATGCTTTCCGAGCGCGAACTGGTCCCACAGCTTTTCGGTGAGGCGGCGGGCATTGCGCAGGTTCACGACCTTCTTGAAGGCCGCTGAATAATGATGCTGGTCCTTTTTGGGGATGACGATCGCGCGCTGCTTCAGCGTGTCGTCGAGATAGGCGCGTACCTCTGCCGACACCGTATCCGCCGGTGTCGGCATCACGTCGGGCGCAGCGAGACTGTCGGGCGTGAAGTACATGCGGCCGCGAAAGAACGAAGGCTCGATGAACCAGTTGCGAATGTTGCGGCGCCTGGCGGCGTAGAAGCTCGCGAGCACCGAGAGAAAGCCGCCCAGCTCCTGCACCAGCTCGGCGCGCTTACCTTGCCGCTCCAGCCGGTCGAGCACCGTCTCCATCGCGTTGGCATAGATCATGAAGCGCCGGCGCAGCGCTGCGGTGTCGCGGATGCCGAACGTGAACCGCTCATGGCTGAACAGCAAATTGGTCCCGTCGAGCCCGTAGGCGGCGACGCGCGCGTCGAACGCGCCGCGGTCGTCGGGGGAGGGACCGGTCCTCAGGCCGTCGCGGTACATGTTGGTGACCGGCACGCCTTCGGCTGCCGACATTTCGGCGCTGCGATCGTCGAAGGCGAGCAGCTCGACATCGTTGCCTGCCGCACGCAGCCGCTGCGCGACCGGAATCCAGAACCGGGTCTGGTATTCGGCAAGCGTGGTGATGAGAATGGTCTTTGAGGGTGTGGCCATGAGTCTATCGGGTGGGGTCGATGGCAATGCTCGCGAGCGGCAAGCCTGTCGTCGCGCAGTGTGCGCGTCTTGTGGCGAATTGCGCCGGGCTCGCGCGGTCATGAGCTGCGATACGCTGCAACAGGGTCCTGACGACGACCGGCTCGATGCGCTTGTCGCGCCGGGCCGGGTTGAACCGGCTGCGCAGCCGTTCCGTCACGGCCGATCCGAGCGCGGCGCTGGCAGCGCCCTTGACGATCTGGCCGACACTCGGCTTGTCGCGCGTGCCCTTCACGGTCGCCAGTAGCGACACGTAAGGCCGGCGCGCACCCGTGGCGCGCGTCAGGACATCAGCGACCCGTTCTGCGGCTTGCCCGTCGTTGAGATGGAAGAAGGCCTCGATATCGGCGGCATGAACGCGGGCGAAATCGAAGGTCTCGGTCTCGCGCTCGATATGGTCGATCGCGCCAAGCAGCTCCTCGAACGAGGCGACCGGTCGGCTCACGCGCGCGGGCAGCGCCGCATGGCCGGCGGTGGTCGGTGTGTTCAGATATTCGAGCTGGAGCGGAAGCTTTCCGAGCAGGACCGATTCGACGGCCGTGCCGCAGTTAAGATGAACGACCGCGGCCGCATTGCGGATGCGGTCGAGTACGCTGCCGGTGCCGTCGATCAGGACGTTGGCGTGGCGCGCCAGCGCGTTGCGATAGACCTCCTCGCTCTCGAAGGGATGCGGACGCACCAGGATGGTGCGGTCGGGCCGCGCTGCGGCAAGACGGTCGATTTCGGCGAGGTAGTTGGCGAAGACCTGCTTGAGGTCGGCGATGAAGCGATCGACATAGCCGCCGTCCCAACCGGCCCGCACCATCGCTTCGCGCTCGCCGCCCGGCTTGCCGGTGAAGCGTGAATTGACCAGCGGGAAGTTGGCGTTGACGAGCAGGTAGTCACGCGGTTCGCCATCGAGCAGCGCGCGCCAGCGCGGCGCAGCGAAGTCGAAGCGCGGGCATCCGGTGAGGTGAAGCTGCTCCGGCTTCATGGTTCCGGCCGCGAGGAAGGCCTCGTGCAGCCGACTGCCCCAGAAGAAATAGCCCGCCAGGATGTCGGCGTAGCCGCTGCCCTTGATGTGGGCCGCCATTGCCGGCGGCGAGTTGCCGCCCTTTTCCGCGAGCACGCCGCCTTCGGTATCGAGCACGTAGAGCGCGAGCCCGTCCCTCGCAAAGCTGCGCATGAGATCGAGGTTGACGGGACGCGCGTAGTTGACGACCAGCGCGTCGAGCCCGAGCCGAGGAACGTCGACGGCCTGCTCGTACATCGGCACCAGCACGACGGAGACGCCGCGCCGCGCGAGCTGATAACCGAGCATGACCGCACCCGGCAGGTCACGCTTGGGGTGATCGACCACGAGGCCTATGCGCACCGTTCACGTCTCCTCGTATCGACCAAGGCGCTCATCGATCTCCCGAACATACTCGTGCAAATAGTAGGCTAGGTCGACGCCCAGCCGAAGCGCTGGCTGAGTTCCGCGAAGATTGCCCGCTGGCGGTCTTCCAGAACGAGAAAATACTGTGCGGTCCAGCTCACTACGCAGAACGAAGCGATCGCAAGCCCAAGCCCCCAGAAGCCGTCGATTGCCAGGTACTCTGCAAACTTGAGGAGCAGCAGGCCCAGGACCACGAGAATGACAGCCTGCATGAGAAGTGCTCTAAGGAGGCGGTGAGAGTCAAGCCGCAACGCGCGGCTCACGGTGCCGATCTGCAACGGTAGAATTACGGCGTTGGCAACCACTTGGCCAAGAATCAGCGCTCGCTCGTCGAACAGGTGCAATGTCGCAACCGCCACCGCGGCCCACACCGCCAATTGATAGATCATGAGCCGGTTCAGACGCGACTGCACGTCTGTGCGGGTCAGGAACATGACGTTGCCGAAGGCGAGGTATTGAGCGCAGATCGGCACCACGAAGCAGAGGCCCATCCAGACAGCGTAGGGGGCCATCTGTGGTCCGATCCATACCTGCATGATCTCGCGCGACAGCACGGCGGCCGCCATCAGCGGCGGCACCGTGAACATCGGCAGGACGACCAGGCCGAATTCGCCAAGGCGCTGGAACGTGGCAGCGTTGCCGCGTTCGTCGAGGCGGCTTGCCACCGGCAGCAGGGCCGACGTCAGGAGGCCAACGACGACCTTGGACACGCGGGGCAGCCTGACCAGGGTGTCGTATACCCCCACGCCCTTGGGTCCGAACAAGAGGCCGACCAGGAAGGGTTGAATCGGGAGTGCCAGGCCGCCCGTCAGCTTGCCTTGCGCGAACAGCGCGCAGCGGTGGAACAGCTCGCGCCGGATCGGCGCGTCCCACATCGCGAGTTTGACCTTGCGCACGACAGCGACGAAGGCTGCGGCGAACGCCAAGCATGCGCGCATCAAAGTGCTGGCGAGATAGATGTAGGCCACCACCTCGAATGAGGCCCCGGTATTGGCGGCCCAGATCGTGCAGGTCACATAGGCGATCGTGGAGCTCACCTCCGCCAGCCGCAGGACATTGTAGCGTTCAAAGCCCTTGACGATGCCTTCCCAGACCAGTGCCGGGATCAGCACCACGTTGGCAAGCGCAGTGTAGCGCAAAATTTGCGCAAACCTGTCGGCGTGAGCAGCATCGACGCGGAGCGCGATGGTCAGGTAAGGCGCGCTGATCCAGATCGTGACCGCGAGCAGCCCTGCGAGGCCCACGGCCATCACAGTAAGAAGCGCGAGCTGCTGGCCGGCGATGCGCCAATTGCGATGCTCCCGCGCCCGTGCGACCGCTTGCGTTGTGACCTCGGAGAGGCCGAGATCGAGCAGTCCCATCATCCCGCTTGGCAGCAGGATGCGGGCCAGCACGATGAGGCCGAACTCGGTCACGCCCCAAGTGCGGATGATGACGGGTATAACGACGAGCCCGAGCACAGCCGCAATTCCGAAGGCCGCACTGGATATCAGCGTGTTGCGGATCAGCTGTTTGAGCATGCTCCGCCGCTCACCACGCGCTCAGGCCGCCATCGACCGCGATGTTCTGGCCGGTGACGTAGGATGCCGCATCGGACACCAGGAAGAGGATCGTTCCCACCATTTCGTCCGCGCGAGCCATGCGGCCCAGTGGGATACGGGCACCATAGCGCGCCTTGAAGGTCTCGTTTTGCCCGCTCTCCACCCCGCCCGGGGTCAGCGTGTTGACGCGAACGCCCTTGCTCGCCCAGTAGGTCGCCAGGTGCTTCGTGAGGCCGATGACACCGGCCTTCGAGGCGGTGTAGACCGCCGGCGTGTTGATGGCGCGGCCGAGATACTCGGAGCCTTCGTAGATGCGCTGATCGGGGGCCATCAGTCCGTAGATCGAGGCGGTCTGCACGATGGCGCCGTAGCCGCGTTCGGCCATCCGGCCGCCGAACACCTGCGCGACGTTGAACATGCCGTCGAGATTGACAGCCATGATCTCGCGCCAGGTCTCCTGCGAGAATTTCTCGACAGGCGCGAAGAAGGCGTCGACGTCGCGGGTCTTGCTGGCCGCGTTGTTGAGCAGGATCGAGACCGGTCCGAGGTCGGCCTCGATCGCATCGGCTGTGTTGCGCACCGCTTCAGGGTTGGTGATGTCGCAACCGTAGCCTCTGGCGCGGACGGCATGGCGGGAGGCGACGTCGGCTGCTGCGGCATCGGTTGCGGCCTGATCCAGATCGACAATCGCAACGTTGGCGCCGAACTCGGCAAGGCCCTCGGCAAAGCGACGACCAAGAATGCCGCACCCGCCGGTAACGACGGCGGTGCGGCCGGTCAGATCGAACAGAGCCTTGAAGCTCGTGGTCATCGCTTGCGCCTCCTCAGGCCGCCAGTCGTTGGCGGAGCAACAGTTCCACCAACGTGAAATCGAGATCGGAATCGATGTCGATCGAACGCTCTTCCGGCATTTCGAGCAGGCGCGTGTCCGGGTAGAATACCGCAGGCCGCTCCAGGAATGGCGCGACGCGCCAGACATAGATCGACGCGTTCATGTCGAAGCAGCGCGGCGCATCCTGCCGGCGCGTGATCGGAGGATCGGCAGATTTGGACAGGCCGACGCTGCCATCGGAGCGCTGCTCGACAAGGTTGAAATAGGGCGAGCGTCGCGCCGGCGCCCCGGTAATGACATTGCGCGCGCCGCTCTCGCGCAGCAGTGCCACCGCACCGGTGATGTCGGAGGCGAGCCTGAGCGGCGAGGTTACGTCGAGATCGACGAAGATCTCGGGCGTCGTGCCCATTTGCGCGATGGCCTGCTCGAGACAATGGCGGATCGCCGGCAGCTTTGGCGCGGTATCGGTCGCCATCTCGTCGGGGCGCCTGACCGCGATGTCGGCGCCGGCCTTCAGCGCTGCCTCGAGCAGGGCGTCCGAATCGCTGCTGAAGGCGATCGCATCGAACAGGCCGGTCTCTCGCGCCTGCGCGATGCTCCACGCGAGCACCGGCCTGCCCAGGAGATCGCGCGCGTTCTTGCCGACCACCCCTTTCGAGCCGCCTCGCGCGCAGATGGTGCAGACGAGACTCATGGCGATATCCAGGTCTTGGCGCGCAGCGCGCGCTCGCTGGCGTCGATCAGATGCACGACGCCGAGGGCCTCGGGCAGCGAGCAGACCGGGCTCGCGCCGCGCATCGCCGCGACATGCATGTCGCGATAGCTCTGGTCGCGCTCGCTGGGAATCTCCGTTGCCTTGCCGTTGACCGTGAGACGGCTGCCGACGAGATCGGCCTCGATGGTATCGTCGTCGACATTGACGCGAATGCGGCGGATGCCCTGGCGATCGAGATAGTCCATGTGGACGTGCACCGATGGCGCCAGCTGCATATCGAGCAGCAGGTCGAGATGGTCGTCGACGTCGATGTCGCGAGCGCCGGAGGAGCCGCCGAGCGCTGCGACGCGATGCCATGGCCCGAACAGCCACAAAAGATAGTCCAGTTCGTGGCTGAGATCCCGCAGCACGCCGCCCCCGGCGTCAGCCGTGGCGGATGCAGTCGCACGGTGATCACGGCCCGGCCGCCAGTCCCTGATGTCCTGGCCGACATAGGCGTCGACCGTGATCACGTCGCGCTCGCGCAGTCGTTCCGCCAGCGCCGTCATCACGGGGTGAAAGCGCAGATTGTATCCGACGCTGACACGGGCGAAGGGATATTTCGGGGCCGGGGCCGGTGTTGCGAACAGCGGCTTTTCGACAAGGACGCTGCCATGGAACCTGGTCTGCGCGAGCTCCTGCAGATTGCCCGCATGGCGCGCAGTCTCGGTAGCGATCACCACGTAGTCCGGATGCGCCGCCGCGACGGCCTGCGCGATCGACCCGTAGTCGCCGCCTTCGCGCCGGCTGACAGTCGCGACCCGAAGGCCGAGCTCGCGCAGGACCCGCGCATGCCTTGCGCCAATCGAGC
Source organism: Bradyrhizobium sp. GW821-FHT13H06 (assembly GCF_058803975.1). Taxonomy (NCBI): domain Bacteria; kingdom Pseudomonadati; phylum Pseudomonadota; class Alphaproteobacteria; order Hyphomicrobiales; family Nitrobacteraceae; genus Bradyrhizobium; species Bradyrhizobium sp. GW821-FHT13H06. The sequence goes on from NZ_JBXAPN010000009.1 coordinate 166,047, forward strand.
CGAGGCCAACCACGACGGCGGTTGTTGAGGTCACGGGAAGACCTCGTGAAACTCTGCATGCGCCTGCTCGAAATCCTCCAGGCGGCCGATGTCGAGCCAGTATTCACGAATGGGATAGACGGCGACGCGTCCCTTATCGGCGATCACCCGCTCCAGCACGGTCGGCATATCGATGCTGACACCGGGGGCGACATGGCGGAAGACCGAGCTTCCAACCACATATATGCCGGCACTGACGAACCAGCTCTCGGTCGGCTTCTCGCGAATGGTCTGGAGAAAGCCCTCCGACGTGGAAACCACGCCATAGGGGACGTGCACCTTGTGCTCGCGAACGGCCATCGTCGCTTCCGCCGGCGTTCCGTTGTGGAAGTCGAGAAGCGCTCCATAGTTGATCGTGGTGAGGATGTCGCCGTTGGTGACGATCATCGGCAGATCCGGCGGTGTCGAAAAGAGCCCAAGCGCGCCGGCGGTACCCAGACGTTCGGTCTCGTGCACGTACTGGATGTTGGCACCGAAGGCGGCGCCATCGGCAAAGTAGTCTTTAATCGTCTGAGCCTTGTAGTTGACCGAAATGTAGATGTTGCCGAAACCCTGCTGCACCACGTTGCGGACGATCGTCTCCAGCAATGGTCGGCCGCCGACATGGAGCATCGGCTTCGGCACGTCGCGCGTCAGCGCACCCAGGCGCTCGCCGAGGCCGCCAGCCATGATCAGCACAGGATTGGGATAGTGACGCGGCTCGAGCAGCTCATCGAGCGTCTCGACCACGACCAGATGGCCGCCCTCGTCGACAAGCGGGAGCTGCTTGATCGACCTCTGCCGCATCAGCTGCAGGCGATCCTCGCGCGGCAAGGTCGCAGGGGCCGACACCGGCGTCCGGTTCATGATGTCGGTCGCAAGTCCGGCGAGAGGAATGCCGCGCAGCAGCCCGCGCCTCACGTCGCCGTCGGTGACCACGCCCAGCAGGCGATTGTGGTCGTCGAGCACCAGCGCAACCTGGATGCTTCCGCTCTCGATCGCGGCGATGGCCTCGCCCACAGTCGCCTGGGTACCGACGACGGCTTTGCGCCAGGATTTCATGGCAATTTGCCTCGTATACGCCAGATATTGGGGGCGGCCCACGGCTGAGCCTGCTATATCGCGGCTGCGAGAGGCGGCGTCAACCCCGCCAGGGGCCCGGGCGTTGACCTTGTTAATACCCGTGTTTTTGGGCCAGGCCCCGTCGATTTGAAGTACCGCAGCCCCGTCGCTAAGATCGGTCTGTGCAGGGGAAATGCGATGGACGATCTCATCATCATCGGTGGCGGCGAGCATGCCTTCATGGTCTATGAGGCCGCTCTCCTGTCGGGCCTGTTCAACGTCGTCGGTTTCCTCGATCGCCAGCCGGGAACACTGGGCAATGCGCGCTACCTCGGAACCGATGACGTTGCGTCCAACTATCCGGATGCCGCCTTCGTGGTCGGGATCGGAACGATGCAGGCGGGGCCCGCGCGACGGCAATTGATCGGCCGGCTGCAGCTCAAGCGCTGGGCGTCGGTGATCCATCCGCGCGCGTTCGTCTCGCCATCGGCAACGATCGGCGCGGGTAGCGTCATCATGCCGGGTGCGATCGTCAATGCACGCAGCATGATCGGCCATCACTGCATCATCAATTCCGGCGCGGTCGTCGAGCACGATGTGCGAGTTGGGCACTGCACGCATCTGTCTCCCGGAACCGTGGTCGGCGGCGGTGCAGAGATCGGCGACAACTCCTTTGTGGGGCTCGGCAGCCGGGTCCGCGATCACATTTCCATTGGCAATGATACGCTGGTGGCGATGGGTTCCGTCGTTACGGCTTCATGGCCGCCCGGGTCCGTGCTGCGCGGGGTCCCTGCAAAGCCCCGTCGTTAAACCGGGTCGTCCGGATCAAGCGCCTGCGGCGCCGCCGTTCCGATCAAGGACCAATAGTCGATCGGCGGCCGCCCGGTGCCCGGCCGCTTGGCCGTGATGTCGGCCGGTCCGATGATCTCGCCGGCCCTCAGCGCGCGCGCCGCCACGATGCTCTTGCGCGCCACCGGGACGTTCCTGATTTCGGATTCCTTCGGCGTCTTCACGCCGTCGCCGAGCGCGGTCTCGACATTGCGGATGGCGCCGACCATGCGCTTGAAATCGTCCGGCTCCAGTGAGGCAGCGTGGTCGGGGCCGGGCGCATTGCGATCCAGCGTCAGGTGCTTTTCGACGATGGTCGCGCCGAGCGCGACCGCGGCTACCGAAATCTCGAACCCATCGGTGTGATCGGAATAACCGACCGGAAGCTGGAACGCCGATCGCATCGTCGCCATCGCGGCGAGGTTTACATCGGCGATGGGGCAGGGATATTCGGTCGTACAATGGAGCAGGCTGACATGCCGCGCCAGCGCGGCGCGTGCCGCCCGATCGCGCCATGCTGCGCGGAACGAGGCGACGCCTGCGGGATCCCTGCGATGCGCATAGCCATGGGCCAATACACCCAGTGCTTCCTCAACCTCGCCGAGCGTTGCCATGCCGGTCGACAGGATCAGCGTCGCGCCGGCCTTTGCTGCTGCGTGCAGCAGCGGGGCATTGGTGAGATCGCCCGAACCAATCTTGATGCGCGACAGTTTCAGAGACAAAAGGAAGTCGAGCGAAGTACTATCGAACGGCGTCGACAGAAACTCGATGCCGCGCTCCTTGGCGCGCGCGATCAGCGTCTCATGCGCAGCCTGCGGCAGCTCGAGACGTTCGAGCATGGCTAGTTGGCTCTCGCCGGCATCGGTGGTGCGCTGCTGATAGTCGGCCTTCTTCGCCGCGCCGCCCGCCAACGCCTTTGCATTGAAGGTCTGGAACTTGACGATGTCGGCTCCGGCATCGGCTGCCGCGTCGACCAAGGCCAGCGCCTTTTCCAGGCTGCCGTCGTGATTGACCCCGGCTTCCGCGATGATCAGCGTGTGCGTCGTCATGGCCGCGCTCCGCTTGCGGGAAGTTCGTAAAAGCCCTTGGCCAGAAGCCGCCTGAAATCGGGGATGTCGGCGATAATGTCGGCAAATCGCCGGCTGGATTCGCCGTCGCCGTAGGGGTTGACGGTGGCTTCGCGGCCACGCTGGAGTCCTGCCGAGATCGCGGCGGCAATTGCGCCACGTTCGGGCGCTGCATGAAACACCGAGGCCGCGCGCTCACGCCCCTTCTGACGGTCGCCTATATCCACCGTGGGAACGCCGAAGGAGGGTGCTTCGAGCACGCCGCTCGAGGAGTTGCCGATCACCACGTCTACTTGGCTCATCAGGCTGAGGTAGCGGAGCTGCCCGAGCGAGGCGACCGCGATCGTGTTCGGCCGGCGCGCCGCGAAGGCCTTGGTCCGATCGTTCAGCGCGCGCCCTTCGGCATCGGCATTGGCGAGCGTGAAGACAAGACGGAAGGCGGGATCGAGTGTCGACAGGCCAGCGAACAACTCTTCCAACTCGGCCACCGACCGCCCGGCTTCGACCGTGACGGGGTGAAACGTGATCAGTGCATTGCGTTCGCCGAGCGGCATCCCGATCGCGTCGCCTATGTCGTCGCGGTTCATCAGATCGAGATGCTTGATGGCGTCGATGCCGACCGAGCCGATGGTATGGATGCGGGACGGGTGCTCGCCAAGCTGCATCAATCGCCGCGTCGAGCCTTGATTGCTGGTGAAATGCAGATGCGACATCTTGCTGATGGCGTGGCGCGTGGATTCGTCGACCGCGCCTTCGGTGACGTCTCCGCCGAACAGATGCGCCATCGGCAGTCGCATGAACATCGCGGCCTGCGCGGCCGCGAACATTTCGAACCGGTCGCCGAGCACGACAACGAGATCCGGCTGCAACCGCGTGAAGGCGTCGGCAAAGCCGATCACGCCGAGTCCGACCGATTTGGCGACTCCGGCGCCGGTATCGCTGCTCAGCAGCGTCTCGATGCGCTCGTCAACCTCAAAACCTTCCTCGCGGATGGAGTTGAAGGTGTAGCCGAACTCTGGCGCGAGATGCATGCCGGTGGCGATGAGCTGAAGCGTCAGGCCTGGCGTCTGACGGATTGCGTGCATCGGCCAGACCAGCAGGCCGAAATCGGCCCGGCTGCCGGTGACGAAGCAGATTTTTCGTGCGCGACTACTCATCGCGGGGCCTGATGCTGGCGCTGCTGGGCAGGTTGATCAGCCGGCGCTCTATGGATTCCGCGGTGGAAAGATCGCCGCGGGGGCTTTGCGCAAACATCGGCAGCCTGTGCATCAACGTCCAGGCCGGGCGCGCGCCGAAGCCGGCCTCGTTCAATGCCGTGAGCACGTCGTCGCGCCGCTCGGCATGCGCCTCGTCGAGCAGGACCGCGTTCAGCCAGTAATTGCTCGTCGTACCCGCGGGCTCGCGCGAGAAGCGCACGCCGGGCACGCCGGCAAAGACACGCTCGTAGGCGGCCGCCAGCCGGCGCTTGCTCGCCAGGAAGCCGTCGAGCTGCTCGAGCTGGGCGCAACCGAGCGCGGCGTTCAGGTTGGGCAGGCGGTAGTTGAAGCCGATCTCGTCATGCACGAAGGCCCATTTGTGCGGCAGCTTCGCGGTCGTGGTGAGATGCTTGGCGCGGCGTCCCAGCTCCTCGTCATTGGTGAGGATGGCGCCGCCGCCGCCGGTGGTGACGATCTTGTTGCCGTTGAAACTCAGCGCCGCGAGCCGCGCCTGCGATCCGACGGCGTGACCCTTGTAGGTCGAGCCGAGCGATTCCGCGGCATCCTCCACCAGCGCGATGCCCCAGTCGTGCGCGATCGCTGCGATCTCGTCGAGTGCAACGGGATGCCCGAACGTGTGCATCGGCGAGATCGCCGCGATGCGGCGACCGGTCTCGCGATTGATCGTGCCTCCTGCGGTCCGCTCCGCAATCGCCCCGAGGCGCACCGCGAGTGCGCCGGGATCCATGCCGAGCGTGGCAAGCGAGCTGTCGACGAAATGCGGCGTTGCGCCGCAATAGGCGATCGCGTTCGTCGTCGCGATGAAAGTCAGCGCTGGCGAGATGACCTCGTCGCCGGGCTCGACGCCGGCGAGCCTGAAGCAGGCATGCAACGCGGCGGTACCATTGACGACGGCGATCGCGCGTTTGGCGCCGGTGACCTCCTCCAGCATGCGCTCGAACCGATCGACAAAGGGGCCGACCGAGGAAACGAAGGTGCTCTTGATGCACTCTTCGAGGTAGGCGATCTCGTTTCCGGCGAACACCGGTTCGTGCAGGCCGAGGACGCCGTTCGGCGTCCCCACCGCGTGCCGCACGGCATCGACGATCGTCTCCGGCTTGAAGTCTGAGCTGGTCATGACACTGTCCACCATCACCTCAGACATTGTAGACGTCAGCCTTGTAGCGGTTGAGGTTTGCGGGATTGGTGAACCAGTTGACGGTCTTGACCATGCCGCGACGCATGCCCTCGACACCGCCGAATTCAGGGCTCCAACCGAGCTGCTGGCGTGCCTTGGAATTGTCGGCCCAGAGCCGCTCGACCTCGCTGTTGGCCGGACGGAGGCGCGTCTCGTCGGTCTCGATTTCGATCGCGGTCCCCATGACATCGGCGATCATCTCGACGGTCGCGCCGACCGAGATCTCGAAGCCGCTGCCGAGATTGATGGTCTGGCCAACGCATTGCTCGGCCGGCGCGGTAAGTCCTGCGATGAGGCCGCGCGCGGTATCGGTGACGAAGGAGAAGTCCCGCGTCGGACTGACGGCGCCAAGACGGATCTTGCGCTTGCCGGTCGCGATCTGGCTGATGATGGTCGGAATCACCGCGCGCGCCGACTGCCGGGGGCCGAAGGTGTTGAACGGGCGGATCACGACAACCGGCATGTCGAACGAGGCGTGGAACGACAGCGCCATCTGGTCGGATGCGATCTTCGAGGCCGAGTAGGGTGACTGGCCAACCAGCGGATGGTTCTCCTTGATCGGGACGATCTGCGCCGTGCCGTAGACCTCGCTGGTCGAGGTCTGCACGAAGCGCCGCACGCCCGCCATGCGCGCCGCCTGGAGCACGTTCACCGTGCCCTTGACGTTGGTGTCGACATAGGAGTCGGGCGCGACGTAGGAGAAGGGGATCGCGATCAGCGCCGCCAGGTGCAGCACGTCGGTGCAGCCGCTGGCGGTTGCGATCATGAAGTGCGGATCGCGGATATCGCCGGCGACCACCTCCACGGACTTCATGATGTCAGCGGGAACCGTGTCCAACCAGCCCCAGGAATTGAAGGAGTTGTAGTAGACGATCGCCTTGACGCGAGCCCCGGCCTTCACCAGCTCCTCGACGACATGCGAACCGATGAAGCCGTCGCTGCCGGTAACGAGGACGCGGGCGTCCCTTAGATCTGCCATGCCGGACCCCAGAAGGCGATTAAGCCTGTGTTCGCAACAAGATGGCGCTATAGCACACTGGCGGTTGCGCGCAACAGAGCAGCGCCAGAAAGCTGCCAAATGCCCGGGGATGCAGCAGTTTTCGTGACGCGCCCCTAGGCCTGGCCGGCCGGCATGAGGCGCTGTCTCACGAAGGTCTCCAGGTTGCCGCCCTCGAACAAGTGGCCGGCGAGGCCGGCCGCACGAGCGGCTTCGATGTCGCTCGGCTTGTCGCCGATCACCATGCTGCGCGTCATGTCGACCGGAAAGCGCTGTGCGAGATCGATGATCATGCCCGGCGCCGGCTTGCGCCGGTCGCTCGTGCGGCAATAGCGCGCGACGGTGCCTTCGGGGTGATCGGGGCAATATTCGAATGCATCGACATGCGCGCCGATCAGCGCCATCTGGTCCGCCATCCAGCGGTGCAGCGCGACCACGTGATGCTCCTCGTAGTAGCCGCGAGCGACCCCGGACTGATTGGTGATGACGAAGGCAAAATAGCCAGCGTCGTTGACGGCCTTCACGGCCTCGCGTGCGCCCTCGATCCATTCGAGCCTGTGCGTCTCGAAAGTGTATCCCGAATCATGGTTGAGCACGCCGTCGCGATCGAAAAACACGGCCGGCCGACGCAGCTTGTTCCGCAATTCGCGGTCGGCGCGCGCAAAGTCGTCGGGAATGCCGATATCGATGAAGTAACCGCGATAGGCCGTGCCGCGCAGTGCGCCGGACTTGGTCAGGCCAGGAAATACGTCCTGCTCGAGCGAGGCGGGAAGCATCGTGATGTCGGCAAGAACGGACTTGTCGATGACGTAGATGCCGGCATTGACCGGTCCCGTGGCACCCGCACCCGGGGCGATGAAGTCACGCACTACGTCACCGTCGAGGACGACGCGTCCATAGCGGTCCCCGACGACGCCGTCGCGCAGTGCCATGTGAACGCGTCCCCCTTGGGCGCGCACGATCAGGTCGAGCAGGTTGAAGTCGAACAGAGAATCTCCATTCAGCAGCAGGAAGCGATCGTGCAGCAGGTTGCGCGCATGGATGAGCGCGCCGCCGGTGCCGAGCGGCTCCGTCTCGCGGGACACGACGATTCGCGTCTGCCCCCTGGCGGCTGCCGCGTAGTGCGTCTCGACGATCTCCGCCTTGTGGCCCGCCAGCAGCAGGATCTCATCGAACACGCCATAGCGTGCGAGTTCGTCGATCAGCGTGTCGAGAAACGGTCGCCCGCCGATGTCGAGCATCGGCTTCGGCACGGTTTTGGTGCGTTCGCCGAGGCGGGTGCCGAGTCCCCCGACGAGGATCGCGGCCTGTCTCAGCATGACGGCTCTCCCCATCGGCGCCTCGGTCGAAGGTGAGCAGCAAATGTTTGTCTCAAGGTTCTGGCTCTCGTTGGATCGAGCTGTGGTGGCCGGATCTTCTCCCAACGTCGGTCGATCGTCGACAAAGGCTTAGCGAACGCGACACTGAGTGAAAAAGCCCCCGCACCAACGCCCGTCAATGGCGAGCTGCCCGCTGCGACAGGAACTGTTGCGGGCTCTGTTTACGCTTAGCGACGCCCGGAGGCAACGAGCAAGGGAGAAGGCGAGGATTCTCTTGTCGAACGAACCGGCCGGGCGGAGCGCAGGCGGGCGATCATATGAGGGTCGATCATCGAGAGCCCTTGGCTATGGGCCGATTGATCAACCAGAGATAGCTCAGTATGATAATGACCGGGTTCCCCATCCGTATTGTGGGGGTTGCCGGGGACAAGAGTCACATGCCGATGGCCGAGCGTACGCCGCGAGCTCCAGCGTTTCTGCAGCTTGCGAGATGGTTCCATGTTGCTGTCCGAGCAGCGCGGAAACATTGGGTCCTTTCGCTCATGATCGGGGCGATCTTGTTGGCTGCTCTTGGCTCCCTTGCCGTCGGCCGAAAGGTGGAATCCTGGACCGCGACCTCGACGATCGCGATTGGTACGATGCCCACCCTTCAAAGTATTCTCGGGCTCGCTGGGGCAGGAGTTGAACCCGTGGAGAGTGCCCGTGATCTGGTGACGCGAATCGGAGCGGTCCAATTTCAGAGCACTGTTCTGGCCGATGCTCGAAAGGCGCTTCCCGACTCGCGTGGGGCGTTCGGCGGAGCCTCATTGCGCGGGATCGTTATTGGCGATTCGTCGATCCGCCTGGAGGCGAGCTCCGCCTCGAAGGAGGAGGCGGCGACCCTGCTTCAACAGGCTGTTCTTGCGATCCAGGCCGCACACCAGAGATTATTCGAGCCGAGGATGGAGTTGTTGCATTCGGTGCGCGCGCGCCTGCAAGATGCGAGAGTGCTGCTCAACGATGCATTGAGGAAGAGCAGTATGGACTTGGCGCCGGCTCGGCCGGACGGGGGTTCCATCGGGGCTGCTTTCGTTGAGAGTCCAGGGGCTTCGGTCGACAGGATGCTCAATGTTGATACGCGCATTGCTCTGCTGGCTTATATCGAACGCACCGTGAAAATGACGGGGCCGCAAGATGGTTTGTCTCCCGCGACGGAAGGGCCGAGGGAAGTCAATCTCGTGCAGAGAGCCATCCTGGCGGGCTTGGGCATTCTGCTTTTCGTCGGTCTTTTGACCTTCTTTCTGAGGCGGCCGGCGCGTCTCGGCTAGGACTTAGGCAATGACCCTTCTGGCTGGAGCCTCCATACTACTCTTCTTCGTCTGGCTGGGGCTGTTCAGGTCGGCGATCCTCATTTGTCTTGCCTTCCTTTTGTTTACCTTCGCATGGCGGACGATCTCGTCGCTCTATATCGATCTCACGGGGCCCGTGTTCTCGTCCCAGCTTGAGATGTTCATTGGACCCGGCGTCATGACGGTGTTCCAGTCGATCGCGTATTTTCTGACGCTTCTTCCTTTCCTCTGGGTCTTCAATTCGAGGGCGCTCGATGAATGGGCACGGGCGGCTCCAACTCCCGGACTGCCTGCGTCCCAATCTCAACTGACCCTTTCGGACGTCACGTTCTACGCGTCCGTCCTCTTCTTGATCTTGCTTTTCGGTGCCCTGATTCAGGGAGGTGTCATTCCGCTGTTTGCCAAGATCGAGCGTTGGACCTTCAACGAACAGGCCAGCTTCCTCCATCGCCTGGTGGTCGAGCGAGGCGACATGCTCTGCTTCTGGTGGGGGACCATGTTTGTGGCCGAGCGATTGCGACGCCAGCGATACGATTACCGCTTCGTGGGTTTGCTGGCCGTCCTCACCTTCTACATGTTTCTCGCAGGCGGGCGCTTCTCGCCGTTCTACCGATATTGTGCGTTCTTTGTCATACCGTTTTCCGCGGTGCTGATCGTTCAGGCGCGAGATCTCGGGAGCGCAAGTTTGTTCAGCTTGCTGCCCCGGGTTAGCGACCGCCGCATCGTGCTGGCCGGCACCGGCGTCATTGTGCTGATCGCCATGATGATTGCATTCGCGCTCTATTGGAATCTGACCAGGGTCCGAGGGTTCGAAGGTCAGGCGGCGCTGGATGCTTTTGTCGAGCGCGTTCTGGTGCAGCCCTCGGAGATAGGATGGGCGTCCTATCAACGCGTTCTGGTCAACGGAGATTGGGACGCGCGCCACGCCTTCGATTTCCTGTTCGACCGCCCCATCGTTGCGGGACGGAACACGACCCCGCAGCTTCTGATGTCCGAAACCATTGGTGAGCCGCGGACGACGGAACACATCACAGGCGGTTTTCAGTTCGCGGGCGGATTTCCCGAAATTTTCTTCGAACTGTTTGGTCCTTATTTCGGCTGGATCTTCCTGCTGGGGGCCGGTTGGCTCACTGCGCTCCTCTCAGCTGTCATGATCCGGTCGATCATCGCCGAACGATATGTGACGGCGGCTCTATCTTTTTACGTGCTGTACGGCATCTACGTGATGTACATCGGCGGCATGCTGAACTTTGTCGCGACGCCGACATATTGGGTGAAGATTGCTGCGCTGTTTGCGGCAATCATTATCGAGGAGCGGGCGCCCATTCTACCGTGGGTGCTGGCCGACAGGACTCGATTGTTTCGCCGCTTTGTGGTGGGACGTCGGCAATTGCCCTAACATAGCCCGCAATTCTGCCAAGCAACGAGCAAATGGCGATCTTCAATCTCGGTTCGATGGATCGGCCGGACGGCCGATGATCAGGGAGCCAAGCGTGAACAGATCCTCTTCGGAGAAGCCTCTGAAGCATGGTGCCAATCGTTCCAAAATATGCCGCTCCGGCGGCCGGCGATCGGGCCGATCGCTGAGTAGCTCAAACCCGGCCTCTCTAAATAGTTTCAGATACTCGCTGTGGCGCAAACGATTGACGTATTGGAAGCGCGACTGGAAGGGCGCCCAATCCTCCTCGGAATAGGTCAGAAAGTTGAACGAGCTGATGGACGGATCGAAGCCTTTGAAGTGGTCGCCATAGTCGATCTGCATGAGGACCAGTCCATCAGGACGGATGATGCGTCGCAGCTCCTTCAAGATCGCCGCGATGTCATCCTTGGGAATGTGTTCGAGCGTTTCGACGGAGACCGCGCAGTCGATCGAACCGGCCGGCAGGCCTGTCGTCCGGGCATCGGCTGGCGCGCGATAGTCGATCCTCCAGGAACGTTCGAGGTCGTCTAGGGAATTGATATCGGGGTGGCTGGTGCCGCTGAGTCTGGAAATGACGGCGGCATTGGAGCGGATCAACTCCAGCTTGGCCAAGCGCGCGATGTCGGCCGTGATGAAGCGCTGCGCTCCATGCGCGCTGAAGGCGAGCGGAATGATCAGATCGCGCCCGGTGCCGAACTCGAAGCAGGTCGAATCCCGTAGCGGCCGTAGACTGTACGCTTCGTGAACGCCCAGCAGCCGCTGCGCGAGCGTGTAGACGGATTTGACCTGCTTCTCGGGCCGCGGCAGCCGCCGTGTGACGTAGCGCTGCAGGGCGTAGTGGATGTCTTCGCCGAACGGGATGCTCGACAGCACCGAGAATGCTCGCGCCTTTGTCTGCCAGCGCACGTCACCGATTCCTCGGCTGAAAGGACGCCGTGGTTGGAGTGGCGCTGACGAACGGTCGTTGAAGCATGCTGGGTGTCCAGGGTGGGCCCTGATCCGGCTGTTCAGGCAGGGATCAAGTCGCATAGCCAGCTTGGTTATATGGGAGCGGCAGGCGCAACGCAAGGTTGCGGGGCGGGCTCGGGGGCAAGTCCGACCGAGGTCGAAGTGCCTCTTTTCCGGCTACGTCGCGGCCGCAGAGACAGGTTGCCCTCCAAGCTGCTGACATGCTCGTGGCGAGCCGTGTCTTCGGAACAGCTCGGCGTGGCGCGCCATTCCCGGTTGATTCAACGGTCGGCTGAGCGTAAACAGACGCTCAAATTACGTCGACGTTTCAGCATGCGGGCCGGAAAATCGCGTATGGTTTGTCGAAAGCTGCCGGTCGATTTGGTCTGTGCCGGTCCATTGCTCTCCCGCCGAGTCTTAATCGAATGTCCGGTGAACTGCAGATCGGAGAGGCCGTCGCGAGAGGTTATCCGCCCGCCGTGCTCTACCTGCGCAACGACGAGACCGTCACGACGCAAGTCTGCGCATTCAACTACTTCTCGATCTTTATGAATGATCATCCGGAAGTGGATGCGCATGTCTGGCTCTTCGACGGAGCGGGCACGCAGGCCGGGTATTTCCACAGGGAGCTCGGCATCAACGGACAGCTGCAGTTGCAGACTTCGGAGCTGTGTCCGCAGGTTTCGGGAACGGTGGCGATGGCGCTGGTCCCGAAGCACGAGACCAAGCTTCGTCCCGGACGGAAGGTGACCACCGGCTACTATGCACAATATTTCTCGCAGCACGGTGCGGTGACATTGTCACACGAGCGCGAACCCGTGGCGGCGGCGCCGTTCCCGACCTCGGCCTGGATGCAATCCTATCTTACGCGATTCCTGAAGGAGTCCGGCGTGGTGCTCGTGAACTCCTGCATGGCGCCCGAGGGCGTCTCGGTTGGGACCGCCCGGCTCATGGCCCTGGATGGCACTGCATTGGGCCAGCGCGCGCTGCCGGAGATCGCGCCGATGGGAGCCGTCCGCATCAGCACGCTTGATCTTTTCCCCGAGGCTGAAAGGTTGATCGGCGCAGCCGAAGGTTTCGCTCTGGAGTTCAAGGGCACCAACATCGCCAGCCCTTTCAGCTATTATGAGTTTGCCAACGGCAAATTCAGCTTGCATCATTTTTAGGGGCGCGTCCGTGACACGTTTCTCGTCCAGTCCCTGGAAGCCCTACGAGCCCAGATTCATGTTCCCGACCTTTGCGGGTGTCGAGTCGCGCATGGGTTTCTCGATCCCTGCTTGGTATCGCCCCGTCGACATCAGGTATCTCCGCAGCCTCGTCGCCGGCAGCCTGCGCAAGAATTTCCGCGAAACAGTCAAGGATCTCGTTCCCGAGCTCGCCAGCCTGGTTGCCTCGGGCTTCAGCAAGAAGCTCAGGTTCAAGCTGCACATCCTGTCCCGCGACGGCGAGTACCGTGCGACCTACGAGTTTCCGGACAATTATGCGCCGGGTTCCTCCGTCGAGATCGAGCTGTCGCGTCTTTTCGCCTCGCTCAAGCTGCCACAGGAGGATTATCTGGTCATCGCCGTGATGTCGCGCGGGCGTATGGACGGCTTCCGATCCTCGCCTGCCAGCTATTCGATGACCTATGTCGATCAGGATAACGTCGCGATCTATCGCACCGGAGCCTTTGCCCGGCCCTTGAACGAAGGCAGACTCAAGGCGCATATCGGGTTCACCGGGATCAATCCGAAGATCATTGCGACCAGCGACATCGTCAGCAGTCTGATGCTGATCAATCACTCCTCCGATCCCGAATATGCTCATGCGGCGCGGCCGACATCGAAGCTGATCCGCGAGGATGGCGAGCAGATCGAGGCCGATTTCGGCGAGATTCCGCCGCTCGGGGCGCGCGAGATGTCGGTCGTCGACATGTTCGGCAGTCGGGTGTTCGACTTCCTAAAGCCGTTCGGCGGCCGCGGATCCACCGTCACGACCTGCGTAGGCGTCACGCTCGCGAGTCTGCATCTACAGCGCACGAACGATAACCGGCGAACACTGCTGGGCATCGAGCATTCGCGGCCAGCGCATATGAACCTCGCCGGTATTTTGCAGCATTAGGGAAATCGATCATCGGAGCGCAGGGCAGTGTTGTCTCGCCTCCGTTACGAACGATAGTGCCGCCGCTACCACACGCTTCTCCCGCCGTCGATCACCAGGTTCTGCCCGGTCATGTAGCTCGAGGCATCGGAGCAGAGGAACTGCACCGCAGCGCGGTACTCGTCGACATCGGCCATGCGAGCCATGGGGATCAGGCGCGTCAGTCGCTCGACGAAGGCGGGATCCTGGTTGTTGAAGACGCCGCCGGGCGAGATCGCGTTGACGCGGACGCCGTGGCCGGCCCAATAGGTCGCCAGATATTTCGTCAGCCCGATCAGGCCGTGCTTGATCACCGAGTAAGTCACCGGTTTCACCGGCTGCTCCTCCTCGCGTGTCACCTGTGGCTGGCGGTAGATTCGCTGGTCCGGCGCGATCACGCCGAGATCGGAGGCGATGTTGAGGATCACGCCGCGACCGCGTTTGGCCATCGCGCCACCGAACACCTGCGCGCACAGCATAGCACCGGTCAGGCCCACGGCGATCTCGGTCTGCCATTGCGGCACCGGAAACGCCTCGAAGCGGGAAGAATGCATCACGCCGGGTGCGGAGGTCACCTTGGGGTCGATCGCCGCGTTGTTGACGAGGATGTCGATGGAGACGCCGCGGCCGGAAAGTTGCTCGTTTGCAGCCCGCACCGAGTCAAGTGAGGTGACGTCGATCGCAAGCGCGATCAGGTCGGCGGACGGCGTGTTCTGCTTGAGCGCGGCAACGGCTGCTTCGGCCTGCGCAAGCCCGACGTCGGTGACGACGACGCGCGCACCCGCTTCCGAAAGCGCGGCGACATGCTGCCGCCCGAGCAGGCCGCCTGCGCCGGTCACGAGAGCGGTGCGGCCGGTCAGGTCATAGCGTGAGGACGGGCTTGCCATCGGAGGCTCCTGTTCAGCTACGCAACTGGCCGCCGTCGGCGACCATCACGCTGCCGGTGATGAATGAAGCGCGGGGCGAGACGAGAAAGGCGACGAGGTCGGCGATCTCTTCCGGCTTGCCCAGCCGGCGCAGCGCCACGTCGCGGACGAGCATCTCCTCGACCGCAGCGCTGTCCTCGGCGAGCTTGCGCGCCCAGGTGCCGTCTGCGGCCAGGATGTTGCCCGGTGCCACCGCATTGATGCGGATACCTTCGAGCGCCAGCGGCCGGGCCAGGCCGCGCACGGTCGCATTCAGCGCGGCTTTTGCGGCGTAGTAGGTGACGGGCGCGCCAAGCGCCGCCATGCCCGCGATCGAAGAGATGCAGACGATGGCCCGGTCGCCGCTGCCGCGCGCCATCAACGGCCGGGCGGCCTCGACCACGTTGGTCGTAGCGAAGAGATTGAGGTCCATTATCCGCGACCACTCCGCGGTGGTTTCCTTCCCGGGAGGTACGGAAGCTCCGCTGCCGACGTTACAGACGAGAATGTCGAGGCGCCCCCACTGCCGTTCGACCTCCTGCACCAGCGTCGCCGCGGCAGCCGGATCGGTGACATCGGCCACGTGTACCGATGTGCTCCCGCCGACCGCGGCCCGTGCGGCATCCAGCGCATTTGTGCCGCGCGCGGCGAGCGCGACCTTGGCACCTTCCGCTGCGAGCGTCGTTGCGATCGCAAGCCCGATCCCACGGCTGGCGCCGGTGACGAGGGCGACGCGATCGTTCAGCTCGAGCTTCATCGCGCTGCGTCCTCGATCCAGCGAACCGTCATGTCGCGATATTTCGCCAGCGCACCGGCGTGATCGCCGTCGCCGGCTCGCGCGGTCTGCAGGATGTATTGTCCCTTGTAGCCGGAGCGCTCGATCAGACGGATCGTCTTCGCCAGGTCAGCATTGCCGGTGCCGAGCGGCACGGTGGTGCCGCCCCTGAGACGGTCCTTCACATGCACGTTGAGAATGCGCGGCGCGTAGGCATCGATCTCCTCGGCGCTGTCGTAGCCGAGCGAAGCGCTGTTGCCGCTGTCGTAGTTGATGCCGAAGACCTCCGCCGGAAATGCCTCCATGAACCGGGCAAGCTCGCGCGGGGGCAGATCGGACTCGAAGACGATCCTGATATTGCGCCTCGCAAGTGTCTCCGAACGCGCGAGCAGCACGCGCTTCAACGTATCGCTCTCGCTCTGTCGCTCGATCTTGCCGTTGTCGACCAGCGGGATCACGACGAATTCGATGCCGATCCGGCTGCAGGCGGCGATCAGGAGGTCGAGGTCGGCGACGAGCGCGTCGCGTACGACGGCATCGACCTTCCAGAACGGCGCCTGCATGAAGCAATCGCCGGTCAGGCTCGGGATGCGCACGCCGTTCTCGCGCGACAGTGTCAGAATCTCCTCTTGTCCCGGCTCGGTCATCAGCGGGTTCTCCCTCAGCCGCTCCTGATCGATGGTCCATTCCATTCGCGTCAGGCCGAGTGCCTTGGCGCGGGGAAACTCCTCGCGCCATTCATTCCACGGGAACGCCTGGATCTTGCCGTCGACCAGTGCCGACAGGCGTCCCTGCATGAAGCCGATGCGTTGCAATGTTGCGGTCACGATGTGCTATCCGAGCTGATGGCGAGGCCCTTGGTGGTCCAGCCCCCATCGACGAAGATTTCCTGGCCGGTCACGTAGGCGGAGGCGTCCGACGCCAGGAAGATGGCGGCGCCGATCATGTCGGCGGGCTGCCCCCAGCGGCCGAGCATGGTGTGGCGGCGCCTCGCCTCGTGCATGACCGGATCGGCAAAGCTCTTCGCGGTCATCTCGGTAGCGACATAGCCCGGAGCAAGCGCGTTGACGCGGATGCCGTCGGATGCGTAGTCGGCAGCGAGTGCCCGCGTCAGCCCGGCAAGGCCCGCCTTCGCCGCCACGTAGCCGGGATTGCCGGGAAAGCCTCGGATCGAGTTGATGCTGGTGACGTTGACGATTGCGGCCGAGCCGGCGTTCTTCAGGAGCGGATAGGCGGCGAGGATGGTGGCGTAGACGCCGGTAAGATCGGTTGCCACCGTGGCGCGGAAGCGCGCGAGCTCGCTTTCGGCGCTCTGGGCCGGAAGACTGATGCCGGCGGCATTCACGAGCGCGTCGATGCGTTCGGCTTTTGCCGCAATGGCGCGGAACGCGTTGTCGATCGCTTCATCGTCGGAGAGATCGCAGGCAATGGCAGTGACGCCCTGCGGCGCGGTCCCGGACCGGCTGAGGCCGAACACCGTGGCACCCGCACCCTGCAAGCCGCTGGCAATCGCTGCGCCAATACCTCGCGAGGCGCCGGTGACCACCGCGATCTTGCCTGCGAGAGAGAAGGCGCTGAGCTCAGGCATAGCCGTAACTGCGCATGATGGCGGCGCAAAGCTTGACGTCCTCGGGACGATCGATCTGGAACATCTTGTGACGCTCCATCACGTGGAAGCCGATCTTGCCGCCGAGACGATTGTTCTGCTCGCGCAGGAGGGATGGGATCAGGACGTAGAACGAGCCGTTCTCGAGGTAGCGCTTCTCGATCTGCTGCCGCATGCGGCGGTTGCGATAGTCGTAATTGATCGGCTCCGGTCCGCTCGCGCCGATCCGCCAGTTGAAGTAATCCTCGACCTCGCAGACCGAAAGCAGGCTATCGAGATGGTCGCGATCGAAGGTTGCAAGCGCGTTCTCGATGTCGCCCGGCTCGCGGATCGGCGATGTGGCCTGAAGTGCGACGATGCGCTCGAACCGTCCCATGCTCGCCTCGGTCGCATCGAGGGCATGCAGCCAGGCGGATTCGGAGGAGGCGAGGTCACCCGAAATGTCATCCGGACGCCGCACGCCGACGGCGCCGGCGGCCTCGGCCGCGGCCAGGATATTGTCACTGTCCGACGAGACCGCCACCACGTCGACGCCGCGTGCGGCGCGCGCCTGCTCGACCGTCCAGGCGATCAGCGGCTTGCCGCAGAGATCGAGCAGGTTCTTGTGCGGGATGCCCTTGGAGCCGCCGCGCGCGGCGATCACGGCCAGCGTCTTGCGCGCCATCAGATGTGTCCCTCGAGACGCTCGAGCGCGGTCCAGAAGCCTTCGCCCATGTTCTTGTGGCCCTGCCATATCTCGGGAATGAATGACGCCGTCGGCGCATGCTTGCGCAGCACCTGTCCGATCTCGTCGAAATCGATCTCGCCTTCGCCGATCTGGAGTCCTTCGCCGTCGAGCCCCTTGGCATCGCCGAAATGCAGATGTGCAGTGTGCGGCCCGAGCTGGGCGAGGCCTTGTGCAAAGTCGAAGCCGAAATGATTGGCGGCGAGCTTGGTGTGGGAGATGTCGACGCACATGCGCAGATCATGCTTGGCGCAGAATGCGGCCGACTCCTCCGGGAAGATGAAGATGTTCTGATGACGCTGGCCGCCGAAATGCCAGGGGAACGGCGCCATGGTCTGCGGCGTCAGCTCAACGCCGTCCATGTCGAGTTCGGTCAAGCTCTGCGCAAAGATGCGATAGCGCTCGGCCTTCTCCTCCGGCGGCAGCGGCTCGTCCATGGTGAAGCCGCCGATATTGGCGACGATGGGCGGGCGCTTGGTCTTGGGAAAGAACTTCTTGAGGCCGCGGGTGATGTCGATCACCGCTTGCGTCTGCTCCAGCGAGTAGCGCCGCAGCGCCTCGTCGGGGGTTGCAAGATCCATCAGCTTGGAGCCGGCAAACAGCTCCGGCGCATGCACGACGAAGCCGAGATCATAGGTACCGGAGAGATAGGCCGCGGGATCGCGCTCCATGTCGCTGTAGCTGAGGTGGAATTCGATGATGTCGGGGTCGCAGATCTCCAGGAAGCGCGCGGTATCGTGATAACGCACCGGCACACCCCAGGGCCGGTCGAAACGGTAGCGCCGTGCCTTCGCGACGCCTTCGTCGAGGTCGCTCTGGAAGAAATAGTCGTCCGCCGCCATCGTCCGCGTCAGCCTGCGGCCGAGCAGCGCCGGCATCTTCAACGGCGACAGGCCCTGTCCCGGGCTCTTCACGGCGATGTCGCTCTCGGTGATCATCGTACCGGCCGGAAGGTCGCGCGCGGCCACCAGGCTCTTGGCGAGGTTCTCGCGGTTGATGAGCTCGCCCTGGCTCAGCGCGCGTTCCGCGAGCTTCTCGCCGCGCGCCGCCTCGACCTCGCGGATGCCGGAGACGAGCGCCTTGAATTCCTCCGGCTCCAGGCTCGCGGCATGGTCCGGACCTTCCATCTCGCGGTCGAGCGTGATGTGGCGTTCGATGATCACCGCGCCGAGCGCGACAGCGGCCGTCGAAACGGCGATGCCGCGCTCATGTCCGGAATAGCCGACGACCGGATGAATCTCGCGCAGCGTCTCCATGAAACGCAGGTGGATGTTGTGGAGCGCTGCCGGATAGGTGCTCTGGCAATGCAGGAGCGCGTAGCTGGCATTGCGGTCGTCGAGGAATTTCGCCGCGGCCTTGATCTCGTCCGTCGTGCTCATGCCGGTCGAGACGATCAGCGTCTTGCCGGTGGCGGTGAGGCGAGCGAGCAGCGGCAGGTTGGTGAGGTCGGCCGAGGCGATCTTGTAGGCCTGCACGCCGAAGCCTTCGAGCACGGCGACGCTCTTCGCGTCCCAGGGCGTGCAGAGGTACTCGATACCCTTGGCTGCGCAGTACTCGGCGATCTTCTTTTGCTGCGCGGTCGGCAGCTCGAAGCGGCGAAGGAGATCGAGCGTATATTCGACGGCAAGGTCGTCGTCCTTCCCGGACAGGCTCGATGCGCGATAGACTTCGTCCAGCTTGCGCATCTGGAATTTCGCGCAATCTGCCCCGGCCGCGACCGCGGCATCGACCAGCGCAATGGCGCGGTCGAAGTCGCCATTGTGGTTGTTGCCGATTTCGGCGATGACGTAGCAGGGTTCGCCTTCGCCCAGAAGACGGTTGCCAATGCGGACCGGAGCAGACTGTTTGGGCGATGTCATCAACATTCTCGTCTCATATGCGTCAGGCGAGCCGTGCGGGAACGCGCGACTTCCACGTCCGCAGCCCGTTCTCTTCGAACATGATGCGCGAACAGCGATGCCCCTGCTGTTCCAGCGCCGCGATGAGCTGGTAGCGCTCGAACGGACGTACGAAGAACAGGAAATAACCGCCGCCGCCGGCGCCCAGGAGCTTACCGCCGACTGCGCCGTGCTGCTTGGCGAAATCATAGATCGCGTCGATCGCGTCCGACGAGATCTTCGAGCTCAGCTTCCGTTTGGCGTGCCAGGCCTCGTCGATCAGCCGGCCGCATTCCAGGAGCTGGCCGCGCAGCAGATGCCGCCTTATGTCGCGCGTCACTTCCTTTTGCTTGGCAGCGGCGGCGACGGCGTCGCTGGTCTCGTGCTGAGCCTTCTGGTCGCGGTGAATGGCGCCGGAATCGCGGCCGGAGCCGGTGTAGCAGAGCACCAGGCTCTCCTCGAGCTCGGCGATGATGTTGGGATCGAGACGAAGCGGCACGATGGTGTTCTGGTCGGAGAAGAACTCCATGTGATTGAAGCCGCCGAACACGGTGGCGTACTGATCCTGCCAGCCGCCGGGAATGTTGAGCATCAGCCGCTCGGCCTGGAAGGCCATCTCCGCGATCTCGTGGCGGTCCCACTGATCGCCCCGGAATTCGTTGAAGCAACCGATGATGGCGGAGGTGACCACAGCGGAGCCGCCGAGGCCGGAGCCGACCGGGAAGTCGGCGGAGACTTCGAGCTCGAATCCATAAGTCGGCTTGATCAGGCGCACGACCGACTTGATCAGCGCGAGATCTCCGCCCGTTCCGAGTTCTGCGAGACTGTCGGCCTCGACCGTGCGGCGGAAATCGTGCGAGTAGATCCTGATGCTGGGATCGCTCCGGCGCCGCAGCGTCGCGTGAGCGTACATCTTGATCGTGGCGCTGATGACCGCGCCGCCGTCATTCGCCACGAAGTAATGCGTCAGGTCGGTGCCGCCGCCGGAGAAGCTGATCCGCACCGGCGATCGGGCACGCGCGAACACCTCGCTCTCTTCCGAGAGGTTGAACAGCTCGCGGCTGAATACGTCGACCAGCCGTCCCTCGCCATCGAGGATCGGCACCACGTGCACGCGCTGGTCGAGCAGCTTCAGGATCTGCTCGCGCGGGCCGCCGGTCGGCGCCCAGACGAAGTTGCGATTGATGCAGGACGCGACCCGGTCCTGGATCGTGATGCCGGTCAGCATGCGCCTGCGGATGTCACCGTCCGTCACGGCGCCGACGATTCGTCCGCTCGCGTCCTGTGCGAACAGGATGCCGAGCATATTCGCATTCAGGCGCCGGAAGGCTTCCTCAATGGTCTCGGTCTCGGCGATGGTGACGAGGGTCGGTTCAAGCACGTTTTGGATCCGGAAGGGGCCAATTCCAGGCCATATTGTAGCAGCGGTTGGTAATACGGGAGCCGCGGGGACGATGCAAGGTTCCTGCGCCCCCGGGGCACTACGCGAAAACGGCGCTTGTCAAGCGCTTCGGCCACGAAGCGCCCGTTTATAGTGGCCACGGCTCTTAGTGAAGGCGCACGTTAACGGGTCGACACGAGATGAATGTTGGAATCAGCTCGTGGATTAAGTGCGGAAACACCGCGCCATGCCGCTGCGCGCCGGCGAGTTGGTCGCAGCCGCGGAAGGAATGCGCTTCGCACATCCGGGGTGTCCATGCGGACACCAGTCCGCTTAACTGTCGCCTGTTCGTTGCGTTCGCGAGAGCGATCTTGCCGTCGACGTCGGTCGACGTTACCGCTCGTCCGCGATCACCTTGCCGTCGTTAGGCAGCGTGCCGGGACTGACCAGTTCGACGCTTCCGCCGAGTTTCGTCACTGCGCGCAGGCTGGCTGCGATCTCATCACGCAGGGCATCGTTCGCGGCCGCCGTTTCCGCACGCAGCGTCATCGCGTCGGCCTCGCCCTGGCGTGTGACGACGAGGCGCAATCTTCCGAGTGCGGAATGGCGCGTGCCGATCTCGGCGATCTGCTCGGGCCGGACGAACATGCCCTTGACCTTGGTGGTCTGGTCGGCGCGGCCCATCCAGCCCTTGATGCGCATGTTCGTGCGCCCGCATGGGCTCGTGCCGGGTAGGGCCGCGGTGAGGTCGCCGAGGGCGAGCCGGATCCAGGGATGGTGCGGATCGAGCGAGGTCACGACGATCTCGCCGACGTCGCCCGGCGCAACCGGATCTCCGGTGCCGGGCTTGACGATCTCCAGGATCAGGTCCTCGTTCACGACCATGCCCTCGCGCGCCTCGGTCTCGAACGCGATGAGGCCGAGATCGGCGGTGCCGAAGGCCTGGTAGGCGTCGATGCCGCGCGCCTTGATCTCGGCCTGGAGCGAGGGCGGGAACGCGGCGCCCGAGACCAGCGCGCGCTTGATCGAGGAGATGTCGCGCCCGGAGCTTGCTGCGGCGTCGAGCAGGATCTTCAGGAAATCCGGCGTGCCGCTGTAGCCAACCGGGCGATAGGCCTCGATCAGCTCGAATTGCTGTTCCGTATTGCCGGGGCCGGCCGGGATGACCGCGCAGCCGAGTGCGCGTGCGGAGGCGTCGAAGATGAAGCCGCCGGGGGTGAGATGGTAGCTGAAGGTATTGAGGACGATATCGTCAGGACGGAACCCGGCCGCGAACAGCGCCCTCGCGCCGCGCCAGGGATCTCCTTGCCGTCCTTCCGGCTCGAAGATCGGGCCGGGGGAGGTGAAGAGGCGGGCGAACGAGCCGGGAGGCCCCGCCACGAGGCCGCCGAAAGGCGCAAAGGCCTTATGCAGAGCGGGCAGCTCCGATTTGCGCAACACCGGCAGGCCCGCCAGGGCCGCCCGGGAGGTCACGGCGGCGGGATCGCAGCCTTTGAGCCGCTCGGCATAGGCCGGAGCGGCCATCGCAGCTCGCAGCACCCCTGGCAGGCGGGAGAACAGGTCGGCCTCGCGCGCTGCCTGTTCACGGGTTTCGCGGGCGTCGTAGTGGGCGGTCATGGCTGTTCTTTCCGTGTTGGCATCCGTTGCGCGCCGCCACCAGCATGGGTATCAGACCGCCATTGGTGAGGCCTAGAGAGGACCCGATGGCGGACGAAGGAATCATTGCGGCGGACGAGGCGTCGAACGTCATCGCGCGCCTGAAGCGCTGCATGATCGACGAGGCGCTGCCGCTGTGGTCGACGGTCGGCTGGGATCAGGCTGCGGGCGGTTTCATCGACCGGCTGCACCGCGACGGCACGGCCGACGCGGCCGCGCCCCGGCGCGTGTTCGTGCAGGCGCGCCAGATCTGGTGCTACGCCAAGGCGGCGCAGATGGGATGGTATCCTGAGGGGCGTGGCATCGCGCTGAAGGGGCTGGAGCATCTGCTGTCCAGAGCGAAGGCGCCCGACGGCCGGCCCGGCTACGTGCACCGGCTGACGCCCGAGGGAGCGGTGCTGGATGCCCGGCGCGATGCCTATGACCACGCCTTCGTCCTCTTTGCGCTCGCGGCCGTCTACGCCCTCGACCAGGACGCGCAGGTTCGCGCCGAGATCGATGCGCTGCTCGCCTTCCTCGACGGCCATCTGCGCTCGCCGCATGGCGGCGTTCACGAAGGCCTTCCAATCTCGCTGCCGCGCCGGCAGAACCCGCACATGCATCTGTTCGAGGCGATGATCGCGTGCTTCGAGGCGACCCACGATCTGTCGTTTCAGAACCGCGCCGGAGAATTCTTCGCACTGTTCCTGGCCAATCTCTACGACAAGCAGAAGCGCATCCTGACCGAGTACTTCGAGGAAGACTGGTCGAAGATCGAGCCCGTCAGCGTCGAGCCCGGTCACCAGGCGGAATGGGTCTGGCTGCTGAAGGGTTTCGAGCGCATCACGGGCTGCCCGACCGCGCCGCGGCGTGCCGAACTGCTGTCGACCGCGCTGCGCTATCGCGACGAGGTTACGGGCTGCCTGATCGACGAGGGGGACGACGTCGGCAACATCCGCCGCAGCACGCGCCGGCTGTGGCCGCAGACCGAGATCGCGAAGGCGTGGATCGCGCAAGCCGAGTCCGGCGAGGCGGGGGCGGCGGATGAGGCGCGCGCGGCGCTGGTGCGGCTCGAACGGCATTATCTCAGCCATCCCGTGAAGGGCGGCTGGTACGACCAGTTCGATCGCGACGGCAAATCGCTGATCGACATCATTCCTGCGTCGTCGTTCTATCATGTTCTCTGCGCGGTCACGGAAGCGGAGCAGGTGCTTGAGAGTTGAAGCTCTTTTGTATCGACGCGTTTTCTTCACGCGAACCGGTTCCCGCTTCGCTTGAAAACGCTACAGCCAGCGCTTGCGCCGCTTGAAGCTCTTGAGGTTCTTGAAGCTCTTGCGCTGGTCGCCGGCGCCGCCGAGATAGAATTCCTTGACGTCCTCGTTGTCGCGCAAGTCGTCCGCGCTGCCGTCGAGCACGACCTTGCCCTGTTCCATGATGTAGCCGTGGCTTGCGACCGAGAGCGCAGCGCGCGCGTTCTGCTCGACCAGCAGAATGGTGACGCCGAGGTCGCGGTTGATCTTCTGGATGATCGAGAACACCTCTTTCACCAGCAGCGGCGACAAGCCCATCGAAGGCTCATCCATCAAGATCATCTTGGGGCGCGCCATCAGGGCCCGGCCGATCGCGAGCATCTGCTGCTCACCGCCGGAGAGATAGCCGGCAAGGCCAGTGCGCTCCTTCAGGCGCGGAAAGTAGTTGAAGACCATGTCGAGGTCGGAATCGACCTCGCGGTCCCTGCGGGTGAAGGCGCCGAGCTTGAGGTTCTCCAGCGACGTCATGTCGGCGACGATGCGCCGGCCCTCCATCACCTGGAAGATGCCGCGGCGCACGATCTTGTCGGGGTCGATGCCGTTGATCCGCTCGCCTTCGAACAGGATCTCGCCGCGCGTGACCTCACCGTCTTCGGTCTTGAGCAACCCGGAGATTGCCTTCAGCGTCGTCGACTTGCCGGCGCCGTTGGCGCCCAGGAGCGCCACGATCGCGCCTTTCGGCACGTCGAGGCTGAGGCCGCGCAGCACCAGGATGACGTCGTCGTAGACGACCTCGATGTTGCGCACGGCGAGGAGCGGCGGGGCGGGGACGATGCTGGGGGAGGGACGCTCGATCTGGGCCGTTTCACTCATGATCAGCTACTTTCTCGGTGTCGTCACCCGCGAAGGCGGGTGACCCAGTATTCCAGAGACGCCTGACGTTCCCCGAAAGGCTGCGGCGTACTGGATCCCCCGCCTTCGCGGGGGATGACAGTTCTGGGCTCGGCAAATGCTCGGCTCACCACCCCAGCAATTCCGGCTTGCGCGGCAGCTCGACGGTCTTGACCTTCTCGAGCTTGATCGTGCCCTTGGCCATGAGGTCGTTGAGGTCGCCGTCGGTCGCGCCTGAGACCTTGGTACGGTAGAGGTCGACCTTGAGCGTGCCGCGATGGTCCTTCTCGGTCCAGGTCGAGGCATTGCAGACGCCTTCCATCCCGGCCGGCACCCAGTCTTTCTTCTGGTGGAAGCCCTTGGCGACGTTCTCGCCGGTGGCGCCGCCGTTCTTGGCGGCCCACTCGATCGCCTCCTTCATGTAGAGCGACGAGCAGACGGCCGCGACGTAATGCACGGGGCGATAGACCTTGCCGGTGGGATCGGACATCTTCGAGATCTCCATCACCGTCTTCATGCCGGGCGCATCGCCGCCCCAGCTCACCGCGGTGCGCAGCGGGAAGATCACGCCATTGGCCGCATCGCCCGCGGTCTTGGCCGCATTCTCGTCCATGCCCCAGACGTTGCCGAGGAACTGGATCTCGACGCCGGCGGTCTTGCAGGCCTTCATCACCGAGATGTTGGAGGCGGCGGTGTTGCCGAGATAGGCGTAGTTGGCGCCCGAGGATTTCAGGCTCAGGCACTGTGCGCTGTAGTCACCCGGCGTGAGCGCGAACACCAGCGGCGGAAGCACCTCGAAGCCGAGCTCCTGCGCCATGGCTTCACCGGCGGCCTTCGGCGCGTTCGGATAGGGATGGTTGGCGCCCATGTGCACGAATTTCGGCTTGCCGGGCTTGCCCTTGGCCTTCCAGTCCTCGGCCGCCCACATCAGCATCGCGCGCAGCGCGTCCGAATAGCTCGGGCCATAGAAGAAATTGTAGGGCGCGGGCTTGGCCTTGCCGCTGACGCCCTCGGGATCGGTGAGTGCGGCGGCATAGGAGGCGGACATGTCGGGGATCTTGTCCTGAGCGAGGAAGCCGGTCAGCGCCTCGGTGTCGGCGGTGCCCCAACCCATGATCGCGGCGACCTTGTTGTCCGGCGCCGACCACTTCTTGTAGAGCGCGATTGCGCGCGGCACCTGGTAGCCATAGTCGTTGGTGTCGAGGTTGATCTGCTTGCCACCGATGCCGCCGTTCTTGTTGACCCAGGCGAACGTATCCGCGACGGCCTGGCCAAAGGGCGTGCCGACGTCCGAGGTGCCGCCGGAATAGTCGGCGAGATGCCCGATCGCGATCTGCGCCTGAGCGCTCGCCGAGAATGCGGCGATCGCAAGCACGAGCGATGCGGTGCTCAAAAGGGACTTCGTCGTCATGGGTCGGTTCCTCCTGTTTATTGTTTAAGTGAAGTTGCCCGCGCTCAATGCGAGAACGGGTAGAGTTTCCAATACGCCTTGATCTGCCGCCAACGATGCGCGAGCCCGTCGGGCTCGAACATCAGGAATGCGATGATGATCACCCCGATCGCGATCTCGCGCAGAAAGGTGATGTTGTTGTTGAGCGAGAGTGCCTGGTCGATCGCTCCGCCCTTCAGATGATGGCTCAGCCACTCCATCGATTCCGGCAGCAGCACCACGAAGGCGGTGCCCATCAGCGTGCCCATGATCGAGCCGGTGCCGCCGATGATGATCATCGCGAGGAACAGGATCGAACGCTCGATGCCGAAGCCCTCCTGCGACACCACGAGCTGGTAGTGCGCATAGAGCGCGCCGGCGATGCCGGCGAAGAAGGCGGCAAGCCCGAACGACAGCGTCCGGTACTTGGTGAGGTTGATGCCCATGATTTCGGCGGAGAGATAATGGTCGCGGATCGCCACCAGCGCGCGGCCGTCACGGGTGCGCATCAGATTGGTGACGAGGACGTAGCTCACGAGCACATAGGCCAGCACGACGTAGAAGTACTGCCTGTCGCCGCGCAGCGTATAGCCAAAGATCGAGAAAGGCGCGGCGCTCGCCGGCACCGAGCCGCCGGAGAACCATTCGGCGCGCGAGAAGAAGTCGAGCAGGATGTACTGCGCAGCCAGCGTCGCAATGACGAGGTAAAGACCCTTCAGCCGCGCAGCCGGAATGCCGAAGATCAGCCCGACCAGCGCGGTGACGACGCCGGCGAGCGGGATTGCGAAGAACACCGGGATCGGCGCGTTGTTGGAAATGTAGGCGGAGGTAAATGCGCCGAGCAGGAAGAAGGCGGCATGGCCGATCGAGATCTGGCCGGTGAAGCCGACCAGGATGTTGAGGCCGAGCGCCGCGATCGAGAAGATGCCGATCTGGATCAGGATGCTCAGCCAATAACCGCTGAAGAATTGCGGCGCCAGACACAGCAGAAGCGCGCCTGCGATGGCGAAGTTGCGGCTCGTCGCGGTCGGGAAGATTGTGGTGTCGGCCGCGTAGGAGGTGCGGAAATCACCAGCAGGAATGAGGGCAGGGCTGGCCATGGGTCAGATCCGTTCGATGTCGTGGGTGCCGAACAGCCCGTAGGGCTTGATCATCAGCACGATGATGAGGACGTAGAACGGCGCGATCTCGTAGAGATTGCCCCAGTGCAGGTACTCGCTGTCGATATATTGCGCGACGTTCTCGAGCAGTCCGATGATGATGCCGCCAAGCACGGCGCCGCCAACTGAATCCAGTCCGCCAAGGATCGCCGCCGGGAACACCTTGATGCCGTAGGCGGCAAGGCCCGAGGACACGCCGTTCACGACTGCGACGACGACGCCGGCGACCGCCGAGACCGTTGCCGAGATCGCCCAGGCCATCGCGAACACGCTCTTGACGGAGATGCCGAGCGACTGCGCAACCTGCTGGTTGAACGCGGTGGCGCGCATCGCCAGGCCGTATTTGGAGGCGCGGAAGAACCAGGCCATGCCGATCATCATCGCGACCGAGACGACGAGGCTCATGACATAGACGGTCTGGATCTGGAGCCCGAACAGGCTGACGGATTGGCTTTCGAACACCCGCGGGAACGGCTGCGGATTGACGCCGAACAGCCACTTCAGCGTCGCCTGCAACACTGTCGACAGGCCGATCGTGACCATGATCACCGAGATGATTGGCTCGCCGATCATCGGACGCAGGATGAGCACCTGGATCGCGATGCCGAACACGAACATGAATACCAGCGTGATCGGCATGCCGATCCAGAACGGCAGCTGGTATTTCGCCAGCAGCGCCCAGCACACCCATGCGCCGACCAGCAGCAGTTCCCCTTGCGCGAAATTGACGACCTGCGTCGCCTTGTAGATCAGCACGAACGACATCGCGACAACGCCATAGAGCGTGCCGACCACGAGGCCGTTGACCAGGAGCTGGATGAGAAAGGCGGTGTTCATGCAATGATGCTCGTTGACAAATTCGGCGCGCCCTTTCCCTCTCCCCTTGTGGGAGAGGGTGGCTTCGCGAAGCGAAGACGGGTGAGGGGTTCTCTCGGCAGCGAAGGCAGGGAGAGAGAACCCCTCACCCGAGCGAGCGTGTGGTCGGCTGCAGAGATGCCCTCTCCCACAAGGGGAGAGGGCGCATGGGCTGGCATCGCGCGCTCGGCCGGAAGGCTCATTCCGCCGCCTCCGCCATGTGCCCACGCACACCCAGGTCCACCACACGCAACGTGGTGCGTACCCGCTGCGTGGTGCCGTCCTGGAAGCGGATCATGGTGTCGACGGGAATATCCGCGACGCCGTGGTAGATGGCGTCGATGATGCCCTCATATTTCTCGTTGATGACGCTGCGGCGGACCTTTCTGGTCCGGGTGAGCTCGCCGTCGTCGGCATCGAGCTCCTTGTAGAGCAGCAGGAAGCGCGAGATGCGCTGGGCCGGCGGCAGCGTGGCATTGACGGTCTCGACCTCCTTCTGCAGCAGCGCGTAAACCTCGGGCCGCGAGGCGAGGTCGCTGTAGGTCGTGAACGAGAGCCGGTTCTTTTCCGCCCATTTCGAGATGATGGAATAGCGGATGCAGATCATTGCCGCGAGCGCGTCGCGGCTGGCGCCCAGCACCACGGCTTCCGCGATATAGGGCGAGAATTTCAGCTTGTTCTCGATGAATTGCGGCGAGAAGCGCTCGCCGCGCGAGGTCTCCGCGAGATCCTTGATGCGGTCGATGACGACGAGCTGCTGGTCGGCATTGAAATAGCCGGCATCGCCGGAGCACATCCAGCCGTCCTTGATGTCGGCGACGCTCGCCTCGGGATTCTTGTAGTAGCCGAGGAACATGTTGGGATGCCGCACCACAATCTCACCGACGCCGTGGACGTCGGCATTGTCGATGCGGATCTCGATGCTGTCGGCCATCGGCACGCCGGTCGTATCAGGGTCGACCTTGCCTTGGGGATGCAGCGTATAGGCCCCCAGCAGCTCGGTCTGGCCGTACAGCGTGCGCAGCGGCACGCCCATGGCCTGGAAGAATTTGAAGGTTTCCGGGCCGAGCGCTGCGCCGCCGGTCGCGGCCGACCGCAGGCGGGTGAAGCCGAGGCGGTCGCGCAGCGCGCGGAACAGGATCGCGTCGGCAAAGCCGGAGCGCTTGCCCTGTTCGAGTGCGGCGAGGCCGCTCTTCATGCCGATGTCGAACAGGCGCTGCTTGAAGGGCGTCGCATCCATCACCTTGGCGCGGACGTCGGCCGCGATCGATTCCCAGACCCGTGGGGCAAAGAGCACGAAGGTCGGTGCGATCTCGCGCAGATCGTTCATCATGGTGTCGGGCTCTTCGACGAAGTTGATCTTCATCCGGCACAAGAGGCCTTTGCCGAGCACGTAGACCTGCTCCATGATCCAGGGCAGCGGCAGCACCGATACGTATTCGTCATCGGGTCCCTTCGGATCGAAGGCGAGATAGGTCGCGCAATGGCCGAGCACGCGCCCGGCCGCGAGCATCGCGAGTTTCGGATGCGAGGTGGTGCCTGACGTCGTGCAGAGGATCGCGACGTCCTCGCCCTTGGTGGCATCGACCAGCCTGTCGTAGAGCTCCGGCTCCCGCGCAGCACGTGCCCGGCCGAGCTCGGCAAACTTCTCCGCCGACATCAGCCTCGGGTCGTCATATTTCCGCATCCCGCGCGGATCGGAATAGATGATGTGCTTCAGCTTGGGCGCGCGCTCGGCAAGGGTGAGAAGCTTGTCGACCTGCTCCTCGTCCTCGGCAAAGACGAGTTGCGCCTCGCCATAGTTGAGGAGATAGGAGGCCTCCTCGTCCAGCACGTCGCGATAGAGTCCGAGGCTCAGACCACCGATCGCGTGGGTCGCGACTTCCGCCGCGACCCAGTCGGGCCGATTGTCGCCGATGATGCCGATGACATCACCGCGGCCAAGGCCGAGCTCGACCAGGCCGAGCGCGAAATCGCGCACGCGGATCTGGTAGTCGTTCCAGGTGAAAATGCGCCAGAGCCCGAGATCCTTCTCCCGCAAAGCGATCTCGTTGCCGTGCTCCCTGGCATTGAGCCGTAGCATCTTCGGATAAGTGTCGGCCTGCGCGACCCGGCCTGCATAATCCATCATGCCGCGCTCTCCTGCGCCGGCGGCGCGTCGTCGGGATCGACCAGCACCTCGTCCTCCTCGCCGAGATAGGCGCGCTTGACGTGGGGATCGGCGAGCACGGTGGCCGGATCGCCTTCGGCGATCTTCTTGCCGAAATCCAGCACCATGACGCGATGGGAGATGTCCATCACCACGCCCATGTCGTGCTCGATCATCACCACCGTCATCCCGAACTCCTCGTTGAGATCGACGATGTAGCGGGCCATGTCCTCCTTCTCCTCGAAGTTCATGCCGGCCATGGGTTCGTCGAGGAGAATGAGACGGGGCTCCAGCGCCATGGCGCGCGCGAGCTCGACACGCTTGCGCAGGCCGTAGGAGAGCGTGCCCGCGGTCGCCTTGCGCACCGACTGCAGGTCGAGGAAGTCGATGATCTCCTCGACCTTGCGGCGGTGCTCGAGCTCTTCCTTGCGCGCGCCGGTGAGCCAATACAGCGAGCCCGTGAGGAAGTTGTTCTTCAGGAGGTGATGGCGGCCGACCATGATGTTGTCGAGCACGCTCATATGGTGGAACAGCGCCAGGTTCTGGAAGGTGCGGCCGATGCCGAGCGAAGCGCGGGCATTCGGCGGCAAACCGGTGATGTCGCGGCCTTGGTAGAAGAGCTGGCCTTCGGTCGGCTTGTAGCGGCCGGAAATACAGTTCACGATCGAGGTCTTGCCGGCGCCGTTGGGGCCGATGATCGAGAACAGCTCGCCCTCCCTAATGGCGAAGCCGACGTCGGTCAGCGCTCGAACACCGCCGAATCGCAAGGAGACGCCGCGCACTTCAAGACTGGTAGCCACCAAACGAATCCCTCCCGGTCATGGCGCATTTCAGCGGCGCTCTTCGTCCGTTCTGTCGAGCGATCCTAGTACGGCGGTGACGGTGAGGCCATGCATCAGATGGTCTCGACCGGAGCCGCGCACTCTCGTTCCCGTTGGGGATCGAAAGCCGTATCGCCCGAGGTGGTCCTCAATAGGGGAAAGCGCTATTTTGAAATGTCTCCCGGCTGACAATTCTGCGACAAAGTTTGCAGGGCGGCAGCGGCGTTCATCTTTGGTCGAATGGCGGTCGAAACCATCATGTTGCAATGCAGCAGAAAGCAGAGTGACGAAATCGTGCGGCTGGCCGCCAGATCATGATTTCAGAAGATCATCTGAAGCGCGTCGCCGCCTGGTCGCGCGAGCTCACGCAAGCGGAGATCGAGGTCGCGCGTGCCGGAATCACGGAGCGGTCCTACGGCACCGGCGAGACCGTGTTCATGCGCGGCGACATTTTTGCCTATTGGGCCGGCATGGTGAGCGGCCTGGCCCGCATGGGCGGGGTCTCGCGCGACGGCAAGGAGACCAGCCTTGCCGGGCTGACGGCAGGGGCCTGGTTTGGCGAGGGCAGCGTGCTCAAGAACGAGCCGCGCCGCTATGACGTGGTCGCGCTGCGCGACAGCCGCGTCGCACTGATGGAGCGCAGTGCCTTCATGTGGCTGTTCGAGAACAGCGTCGGCTTCAACCGCTTTCTGGTGCGCCAACTCAACGAGCGGCTCGGCCAGTTCATCGGCATGCTCGAGGTCAACCGCACCCTGGATGCCACCGCGCGCCTCGCCCGCAGCATTGCTTCGCTGTTCAACCCGATCCTCTATCCCGAATCGACCACGCATCTGGAGATCACGCAGGAGGAGATCGGGGCGCTTTCCGGCATGTCCCGCCAGAACGCCAACCGCGCGCTGAACCGGCTGGAGAAAGAGGGGCTGCTGCGGCTGGAATATGGCGGCGTCACCATCCTCGATATCGAGCGGCTGCGCGGGTACGGGGATTAGGGCGGATATTCGTCACCGCGCATTGGCGGGGGCGTGGACCGGCCAGAGGTCGGCGCGCCAACGCACCGCGATCGCCAGCATCGCGAAGAAGCCCGCGGCGGCATAGAGCGAGCCCGTCGCGGAATAGCCGATGACGTCGATCAGGCCGCCGGCTGCGAGCAGTCCGATCGGCAAGCCATAGATGACCATCATGCGCACGCCCATGACGCGGCCTCGCAGATGTGCGCTCGCGGTGCGCATCAGAATGACGGCGGCCGAGATCATCGACATGCTCTGGGCGATGCCGGCGAGCACGAGGCAGGCCATCGCCACCGGCATGGTCCTGACCTCGACGAAGACCAGCAGCATGGCGTACCAGGCCAGCGTCGCGCCGATCAGAAGCCGGGCAATGCGCACGCCACTGACCAGGCTGAGCGTGATGGAGCCGATCAGCGAGCCGACGGCGAAGCTCGCCGAGAGATAACCGAGGCCGGTCTGGTCGGTGTGAAAGATCTCCCGCGCGATGTAGGGCAACAATCCGCCCGTGAAGGGAAATGCGGTGAGATTGGCCAGGAAGGCGACGCACAGCGCCGCGCGCATTCCCGGGCCATTCCAGGCATAGACGACGCCTTCCTTCAGATCGCCCAGCAACCTCGAAACCGCGTGGCCGTTCGCCGGGAGATTGCTCGTGGTGACCGACCTTTCCGGCCGTGTCAGGCAGAGCATCAGAAGCGCAGCCATGAGGTAGAGGCCGGCAATCGCCACATACACGAGCCCAATGCCAAGGACGGCGAACAGCCCGGCGCCAGTCAACGCCCCGGCGATGCGGGCGCTGTCCTGGGTCGTGCGCGCAACGCTGATGGCGCCGACCAGCTGCTCAGGCGGCATGATCTCGGCAAGCAGTGCGCCCCGGACGCCGAGATCCGAAGGGCGGATCAGGCCCATGATCGCGACGATGATCATGACGCTCAGCGGCGACAGGTGACCGGTCAGCGCCAGGACCATGATGGTCGACGACAGCGCCGTATAGGCAAGACGCATTGCGACCAGGAGATCGCGATGGCCCATGCGGTCGCCGATCATGCCGAACACGGGCGCGACCAGTGTTCCGACGAATTGGAGTGAAGCAAGCACGGTGAGCAGCAGCACCGAGCCGGTTTCGACAATGATGTACCAGCCGAGCACCAGCGTCTCGACCTCGAAGGCCCAGGAGGTGAGCAGGTCGGACGGCCACTGGAAACGATAATTGCGGATGCGGAATGGCGCGAGCGCCGAAGGTCGTGCGGTGACGCTCACGACGCGATGACGCGTATCACGGCGATTCCCTTGCCTTGTTGTTCTTCTTGCGGTCGGGCAAGCTAGCGCCGGCGATGCTTGTGTCAATCGCAGCCGCCGCAGGCCGCCCCCGCGTTCGGCTCTTAGCTCGCCGCGGCTCTCGGCTTCCGCTCCGCCAGCGCCGCGGCCATCGCCGAGATCAGCGGACGCATGAAATAGGCTTCATCCGCCGGCGAGACGTCCGTGCGCAGACCGTGCGCGGCGAGTTCACCGGAGACCGCCGGCCCCACCGAGGCGATCAACGTCCGTTCGAGGCCTGTACGCAGTTTCGCTTCGGCACCATGCGCCTTCGCCGCCTCGATCAGGCGGCGGACCTGGCCGAGATTGGTCAGCGCGATGGAATCGATCCGCCCGGAGGCCATGTCGTCGATGGCGGCGACGATGTTCGCATCCGCCGCCTTGGAATCGTAGACATAGGGCAGCACGCTATCGACGGCGGCGCCTTGCGCGGCAAGCGCGCCGGTCAGGGCGCTGTGGTCCTTGTCCGGATAGAGCTGGAGACCGAGGCGTCGTGCTTTCAGGTCGAGCCTGGCCAGCATCTCGATCACGCCCTCGGTGGTCGGCTTCTCCGTGGTCTGCTGCGCCTCGAGACCGATCTCGCGCAGCGCCCTGCCGGGCTTCGGGCCCCGGGTGAATTTTCGCGCCTTGGCAAGTGCCGCGACGAGGGCGGTGTCGAGCCCGCGGGCGCCGGCGAGCTTCATGATCCGACGCAGCCCTTCGCCCGTCATCAGCACGAGATCGTCGAAGGGCTGGTCGATGGTGCGGCGGATCCAGGCCTCCACCGGAGCCGGGTCCGGCGCATCATGGATAGTGAACATCGGGCATTGCACGACCTCGGCGCCTTGCTCGACCAGAAGCTTCGAAAACTGCGCCTCCTCCCGCGTTTCCAGAATTAAGATGCGGTAGCCGTTCAAGCGGTCGGCCATGGGTGTGCTCCGATCATGGGTTGCAATCGTCCGTTCATCCTGACTCTGCGCCCGGGATTGGCGCAAGGGCGGGGTCGGTGCTAGAGCAGGGCGCAAATCGCGGATGGTTCCGCTGCACAAACCTTCATCAAGAGCCAAGCCCGTCATCAACATGCCCGACCATCAATATGTCCTGACCCTGTCCTGTCCGGATCGCCCCGGCATCGTCTCGGCGGTGTCGACGTTCCTTGCCCACAACGGACAGAACATCCTCGATGCCCAGCAGTTCGACGACGTCGAGACCAGGAAATTCTTCATGCGCGTGGTGTTCACCGCGGCCGATCTCGCCGTGGAACTGTCGGCGCTGCAGACCGGCTTTGCCGCGATCGCCGAGCGTTTCGGCATGGAGTGGCAGATGCGCGACCGCGCCGCGCATCGCAAGGTGATGCTGCTGGTGTCGAAGTCCGACCACTGCCTGGTCGACATCCTCTACCGCTGGCGCACCGGCGAATTGCCGATGATTCCGACCGCGATCGTTTCCAACCATCCGCGCGAAGTCTATGCCGGGCTCGATTTCGGCGGCATCCCGTTCCACCATCTGCCTGTGACCAAGGAGACCAAGCGCGAGCAGGAAGCGCAGATCATGGACCTCGTCGGCAAGACGAAGACCGATCTGGTGGTGCTCGCCCGCTACATGCAGATTCTGTCGGACGATCTGTCGGCAAAGCTGTCGGGGCGCTGCATCAACATCCACCACTCGTTCCTGCCGGGCTTCAAGGGCGCCAGGCCCTATCACCAGGCGCATGAGCGCGGCGTCAAGCTGATCGGCGCCACCGCGCATTACGTCACGCGCGACCTCGACGAGGGCCCGATCATCGATCAGGACGTCGAGCGCATCAGCCATCGCGACACGCCGGAAGATCTGGTCCGGAAGGGCCGGGACATCGAGCGCCGCGTGCTGGCACGGGCCATCCGCTACCATCTCGACGATCGCGTCATCCTCAACGGCCGCAAGACGGTGGTGTTCGTGGATTAGCGAATGGGGAGTGGCGAGTAGGAAGAGGGATATATTCGCCACTCCCTGTTCGCCATTCGCTCCGTTAGCGCACCGGGCTCCCCGATGTCGTCCCCGCTGCACCCTTCTGCGCCTGCTCTTCCTTCTCGCGATCCGCTGCCGGCACCAGGCGCTTGCGTTCGCGTTCCTTCATGTAGGCGTCGTATTGCGGCGTGCCCGGTCGCGGCGGAGCATCGGCGGGCAGGCCGCCGGCCCATTGCGGGACGTAGTCGCCCATGCCGGCGGAGAGTTTTTCGTTGACCGTCCCGCAGCCGGACAGCCCCGCGGCGAGCGCAACGAGGACGAGGGCGGAACGAAGAGTCTTGGGCATGGTGTACGCGTTCGGTGATTGGACGCCGGTTCGGGCCGGCAGGAAGAAGCGTAGCCTTCAACAAGGTAAAATAGACTTATTCGAGGTAGGTAATTTGTTACCGAATGGCGGCCGGGTGAGGCGCGTGGATGTACAGATTCTGCAAAAGAAAGGCGAAATCCTCCATGCACGCGATCCATCGCATTTCTAGACTTGGTGCGAGCCTCGCGACAACATGGCTTGGTCCGCGAGCAGGGGTTTTCGTTGACAAGTCCATTTTGTTTGTACATTCGTACAAATGAAGGCGGTCACGAGCGGGTTGCTCGAACTGCTCCGACGCAATCGTAGCACCGCGTCCGGTCGACCGGTCTTCGGAACACTTGGGTTGCGCCGAAGGGCCGCCGAACGTCCGATTGACAAGCAGGGCGCGAAAGACGCCCATGTGGCACCCGAGAGCGCTCGGGCGCGGTCCAAGATCAAAGGCAAGGGCCGGGCACTCGGTCCAGGGCACAAGAGTCAGGAATGAAGGGGAGGGACATCTGATGTTCGAACGCAAGCAACTGTCGCACAAGGCGACTTGGGCCGCCGCTGTTGCGGCCATTGCAGGCCTTGCCGGCCTCGCGCCTGCGAAGGCCCAGGACACCGTCAAGATCGGTCTGATCCTGCCGATGACCGGCGGCCAGGCCTCGACCGGCAAGCAGATCGAGAACGCGATCAAGCTCTACATGCAGCAGAAGGGCGATACCGTCGCCGGCAAGAAGATCGAGATCATCGTCAAGGACGATGCTGCGATCCCGGACAAGACCAAGACCGCCGCGCAGGAGCTGATCGTCAACGACAAGGTCAACTTCATCGCCGGCTTCGGCGTGACGCCGGCCGCGCTTGCCGCCGCGCCGCTCGCCACGCAGGCCAAGATTCCGGAAGTCGTGATGGCAGCCGGCACTTCCATCATCACC
This sequence comes from Bradyrhizobium sp. GW821-FHT13H06, assembly GCF_058803975.1. NCBI lineage: Bacteria > Pseudomonadati > Pseudomonadota > Alphaproteobacteria > Hyphomicrobiales > Nitrobacteraceae > Bradyrhizobium > Bradyrhizobium sp. GW821-FHT13H06. The sequence goes on from NZ_JBXAPN010000009.1 coordinate 202,532, forward strand.
GAGCGCTCGCCCTATATCGTGCGCACCAGCTTCACGCTGGCGCAATCCTCGACCATCATCGGCGACTGGGCGGTGAAGAACGGCATCAAGAAGGTCGCGACGCTGACTTCGGACTACGCACCGGGCAATGACGCGCTCAACTTCTTCAAGCAGCATTTCACGGCCGGCGGCGGCGAGGTGGTCGAAGAGGTCAAGGTGCCGCTGCAAAATCCTGACTTCGCGCCGTTCCTCCAGCGCATGAAGGACGCCAAGCCCGACGCGATCTTCGTGTTCGTGCCGGCGGGCCAGGGCGGCAACTTCATGAAGCAGTATGCCGAGCGTGGCCTCGACAAGGCCGGCATCAAGGTGATCGGGCCCGGCGACGTCACCGACGACGACCTGCTCAACAATATGGGCGATGCCGTGCTCGGCACCGTCACCGCGCACCTCTATTCTGCGGCGCATCCCTCGCAGATGAACAAGGATTTCGTCGCAGCCTACAAGAAGGCCTTCGGCAATCGTCCGGGCTTCATGGCGGTGGGCGGCTATGACGGCATCCATCTGATCTACGAGGCGCTGAAGAAGACCGGCGGCGATACCAACGGCGATAAGCTGATCGAAGCCATGAAGGGCCAGAAGTGGGAGAGCCCGCGCGGCCCGATCTCGATCGATCCCGAGACCCGTGACATCGTGCAGAACATCTACATCCGCAAGGTCGAGAAGGTCGACGGCGAACTCTATAACGTCGAGTTCGCGACCTTCGAAGCCGTCAAGGACCTCGGCAAGACCAAGAAGTGACGCGCTCTTCCAAACCTCTCCCGCTTGCGGGAGAGGTCGGCGCGAAGCGCCGCCGGGTGAGGGTTCTCTCAATGCGGGGATTGTCCCGTTGCGGAGATACCCTCTCCCCAACCCTCTCCCGCAAGCGGGAGAGGGAGCACAGCAGCCCGCTCCGCTAGACCAAATTGTCTGGACAACGACCCGCCCCCGATGACCGCAATCCTCACCAACCTGTTCGACGGCGTTGCCTACGGCATGCTGCTGTTCGTGCTCGCCTGCGGGCTCGCGGTCACGCTCGGCCTGATGAACTTCGTCAATCTTGCCCATGGCGCCTTCGCCATGGCCGGCGGCTATGTCTGCATGGTGCTAGTCAACCGGATGGGCTGGCCGTTCTTCGCCGCCCTGCCGCTCGCTTTCGTTTCTTCGGCTGCAATCGGTATTGTGCTCGAACGAACGCTGTACCGCCACCTCTATGCGCGCAGCCATCTCGACCAGGTTCTGTTCACGATCGGCCTGACCTTCATGTCGGTGGCGGCCGTGGACTACATCCAGGGCTCCTCGCGCGTCTTCATCAATTTGCCGGCCGCGCTCCAGGGCCAGTTCGACCTGTTCGGCGTCGGCATCGGCCGCTACCGGCTGATGATCATCGTGATCTGCGGCCTGCTCACCATCGCGCTTCAGATGGTGCTGGCCAAGACGCGCTTCGGCAGCCGCCTGCGCGCCGCCGTCGATGACCCGCGCGCCGCCAGCGGCCTCGGCATCAACGTGCCGCAGGTGTTCGCCTTCACGTTCGCGTTCGGATGCGGGCTTGCCGGCCTCGGCGGCGCACTCAGCGCCGAGATCCTCGGCCTCGACCCGTATTTTCCGCTGAAGTTCATGATCTACTTCCTGATCGTGGTCACCGTGGGCGGCTCCTCTTCGATCACCGGCCCGTTCCTGGCCTCGCTCCTGCTCGGCATCGGCGACGTCGCCGGCAAATATTACGTGCCGAAGATGGGGCCGTTCGTGATCTACACCATGATGATCGTGATCCTAATCTGGCGTCCGAACGGCCTGTTCGGCCGCACGGCCGCGCGTTGAGTTCGCCCATGAGCGCCGCTTCCGACGTCGGTTATCACGCCCAGCGCCAAGCGCGCTGGCACTATGGCGAAATCGCCTTCTGGCTGATCGTGCTGGCCTGCGGCTTCGCCTTTCCCTCGCGCTATCTGATCATGACCGACATCCTGCGGCTGGCGCTGTTCACGATGTCGCTCGATCTCATCCTCGGCTACGCCGGCATCGTCTCGCTCGGCCACGCCGCCTTTTTCGGGGTCGGCGCCTATGCCGCGGGGCTGCTTGCCTTGCACGGCATCGTCACCGAGCCCGTGCTGGCACTGGTCGCCGCCGGCCTGGCCGCGATGGTGCTCGGCTTTGCCACCAGCTTCCTGGTGATCCGCGGCGTCGACCTGACCCGCCTGATGGTCACGCTCGGCATCGCACTGCTGCTGGAAGCGCTCGCCGAGCGCTTCTCCAACATCACCGGCGGTACCGACGGCCTGCAGGGCATCGAGATGCAGCCGATCTTCGGCCAGGTTCCGTTCGACATGTTCGGCAAGGCCGGCTTCTTCTATTCGCTGGCGGTGCTGTTCCTGCTGTTCCTGTTCGCTCGCCGCGTCGTGCATTCGCCATTCGGCCTGTCGCTGCGCGCGATCAAGAACAACCCGCTTCGGGCTGCGGCGATCGGCATTCCCGTCAATCGCCGCCTGATCGCCATCTACACACTGGCCGCGTTCTATGCCGGCATCGCGGGCGCGCTGTTCACCCAGACCACCGCGATCGCCTCGCTCGACGTGTTCGCCTTCGAGCGATCGGCCGATCTGATGCTGGTGCTCGTCATCGGTGGCACCGGCTATCTCTATGGCGGGCTGATCGGCGCGGTGGTGTTCCGCATGCTCCAGGAATTGTTCTCCACCATCACGCCGCAATACTGGCAGTTCTGGATCGGCCTCGTGCTGGTCGTGATCGTGCTGGTCGGCCGCCAGCGGCTGCATCGCTGGGTGCTGTATGTGCCGAATCTGGTGATCAAGCAGGTCGCCGGGCGCAAGGCCGTGGTCGCCGTGCCGGAGAGCGACGCATGACCATCGCGCTCGAAACCAAGAATCTCGAAAAGCAGTTCGGCGGCCTGCGTGTCACCCGCGATTTGTCCTTGAGGATCGAGCAGGGCGCCCGCCACGCGCTGATCGGCCCGAACGGCGCGGGCAAGACCACGGTCATCAACCAGCTCACCGGGGTGCTCAAGCCGAACTCGGGCCGCATCCTGCTCGAAGGCCAGGACATCACCGATCTGCCGGTGCACAAGCGCGTGCTGCGCGGCCTGTCGCGCACCTTCCAGATCAACCAGCTCTATCCCGACCTGACCCCGCTCGAGACCATTGGCCTTGCCGTTTCCGAGCGTCTCGGCCATGGGGGCGACTGGTGGCGACGGATGGGCACGCGCAATGACGTCAATGACGAGATTGCCGAACTGCTGGCGCGCTTCCACCTGCTCGACGTCATGAACGAACAGACCGTGACGCTGCCCTACGGCAAGCAGCGCCTGCTCGAGATTGCGGTTGCCATTGCCGCCAAGCCGCGCGTTCTGCTGCTCGACGAGCCCGCCGCCGGCGTGCCCGAGAGCGAGCGCCACGACATTCTCGCCGTCGTCGGCGCGCTGCCGCGCGACGTCACCGTGCTCTTGATCGAACACGACATGGATCTCGTATTCTCCTTCGCCGACCGCATCTCGGTGCTGGTCTCGGGCGCGCTGCTCACGGAGGGGGCACCCGAGCAGGTCGCGCGCGATCCGCAGGTGAAGGCTGTCTATCTCGGCGAGGAGGCGGTCAATGTCTGACCTGCTCGCGATCGATTCCCTGCGCGCCGGCTATGGTGAGGCGGTGGTCCTGCCCAACATGTCCCTGCGCCTCGCCGAGGGCCAGGTGCTGGCGCTGCTCGGCCGCAACGGCACCGGCAAGACCACGCTGATCAACTCCATCGTCGGCGTCACCCGCCGCTTCTCCGGCTCGATCGCGCTCGCCGGCGCCGACGTCACGACGCTGCGTCCCGACCAGCGGGCCCGTGCCGGCATCGGCTGGGTGCCGCAGGAGCGCAACATCTTCCGCTCGCTGACGGTGGAAGAGAACATGACGGCGGTGGCGCAGCCCGGCGCCTGGAAGGTCGAGAAGGTCTACGAGATGTTCCCGCGGCTGAAGGAGCGGCGGAGCAATTTCGGCAACCAGCTCTCCGGCGGCGAGCAGCAGATGCTGGCGATCGGCCGCGCGCTGACCCTCAATCCGAAGGTCCTGCTGCTGGACGAGCCGACCGAGGGCCTCGCCCCCATCATCGTCGAGGAGCTGCTCAAGGCGATCGGGACCATCACCCGGGCGGGCGGCATCTGCTCGATCATCGTCGAGCAGAATGCCCAAAAGATTCTGGGGCTCGCCGATCGCGTTGTGATATTGGAACGCGGAACGATCGTCCACGACGCCCCGAGTGCCGCGCTGAAGGCCGACCCCTCGGTCCTGGAACGCCACCTCGGCGTCGCAGGGGTAGCGGTCCACTGATTTCTTCGCTTCTCCCCGCTTGCGGGGAGAAGGAGTACAACGAGCGCCGACTGAAATTTCGGGAGAAACAGAAATGCAGCGAACCAGAGCCCCCTTCCGTGCCGACGAGGTCGGCAGTCTCCTGCGTCCGGCCAAGATCAAGGAGGCGCGCGCCAGGCTCGAGAAGGGCGAGATCTCGGCCGACGATCTGCGCAAGATCGAGGATTTGGAGATCGAGAAGGTCGTGCACAAGCAGGCCTCGATTGGCCTGAAGCTCGCGACCGACGGCGAATTCCGCCGCTCCTGGTGGCATTTCGACTTCCTGGCCAAGCTCACCGGCTGCGAGCTGTTCCACCCCGAGACCGGCATCCAGTTCGCGGGCGTGCAGACCCGTCACGATGCGGTCCGCGTCATCGGCAAGCTCGACTTCCCCGACAACCACCCGATGCTGGATCACTTCCGCTTCCTGAAGAAATACGCCGACCAGGCCCACGTCACCGCCAAGATGACGATCCCGTCGCCGGCGGTGCTCCACTTCCGCGGCGGCCGCAAGTCGATCTCCAAGGACGTCTATCCCGATCTCGATGCGTTCTACGAGGATCTCGGCAAGACCTATCGCAAGGCGGTGAAGGCCTTCTATGACGCCGGCTGCCGCTATCTCCAGTTCGACGATACCGTCTGGGCCTATCTCTGCTCGCAGGACGAGCTGCAGAAGGCGCGTGAGCGCGGCGACAATCCCGACGGTCTCCAGCAGATCTATGCGCGCATCATCAACTACGCGCTGGCCGAAAAGCCAGCCGACATGGTGGTGACGACGCATGTCTGCCGCGGTAATTTCCGCTCTACCTGGATCTCCTCGGGCGGCTACGAGCCGGTCGCCGAGACCATGCTCGCCGGCACCAATTACGACGGCTACTTCCTCGAATACGACAGCGACCGCGCCGGCGGCTTCGAGCCGCTGCGCTTCCTGCCCAAGGGCAACAAGGTCGTCGTGGTCGGCGTCATCACCTCGAAGTTCGGTGAGCTCGAGAAGAAGGACGATATCAAGCGCCGCCTGGAAGAGGCCGCCAAGTTCGCCCCGCTGGAGCAGCTCGCGCTCTCGCCGCAATGCGGCTTTGCCTCGACGGAAGAGGGCAACGTCCTCTCCGAGGAGGAGCAATGGGCCAAGCTCAGCCTTGCGGTCGAGATCGCGAAGGAAGTGTGGGGCAACTGAGGCCCCACGCGCCCCGGCCGTAAGTACGGCGAGGCCTCCCCACATCCTCACGGTCATTCTCCGCGGAGGCGGGGAATCCAGTACGCCGCGGCTTCTCCGCGTCTCCCCCTGTCTCTGGAATACTGGATCGCCCGGTCAAGGCCGGGCGATGACAGTTGAATGTTCAGCGAATGGCACGGCGTTCAAGGCCGGCGCGTCGTTGCTTCCCCGCCAAGTAAACCTCGCACAGCAGCGACGAGTTCGACCACGGCACCTGCGTGTTCCGCATTGCCGCGACTCCTCAGCCTGCACGCGCTTCACCATCTGCTGCACCTCAGGCCGGCTTGCCGACATGCGCGAGAGCCGGGGAGAACGACGTTTTCGCGCCTTCGGCGTTGCGCGCGGCCCGGCCGGCGCCGTCGCGTACGCGATAAGCGGCCGGCTCGCCATGGTCGCGACGATCCCGCTATTCCCTCGGTGGGCAGAATTTGCTAGGAGGCGTAACCCAACCCTTCTGCCCACCGTGTCCCACTCATGAAGAACGACGAAATCCTGAGCCAGATCACGGAGTTCTGCCGCAAGGCGGACATGGCGGAATCGACGTTCGGCCGGCGCGCGGTGAATGATGGGAAGCTCGTGCACCGCCTGCGCGAGGGAAAACGCATCACCATCGACACGCTGGAGCGGATCCAGGCCTATATGGCCGCATCGATCGCCGGCGGCATGCCGCCGCCGCGGGGACTTCAGGTCCCGCCCGAGAAGCGCGATCCACGCGGCAATTTCCGGTTCTTCGAGAACCGCCAGAAATACCTGCTGTTCGTCCACACCTGCAGCGAAAAGCGAGTGATCGCAGACAGGGTCGCGCTGGAACTGGCCTCCATCCATCCGCGCCCGCCGGCCTTGCGCCTGTTCGATGCCGGCGTCGGCGACGGCACGGTGCTGGCGCGGGTGCTGCGCGCAACGCATCAGCGCTTTCCGCACATGCCGTTCTATGTCGCCGGCAAGGAGCTCAGTCTGGAGGACCTGCGCCTGACGCTGGAAAAGGTGCCGGATCGCATTTTCGAGCATCCGGCGTCGGTATTCGTCTTCACCAACATGTTCTACGCGGAGGCGCCCTGGCTCACGCCGGCATCGCCGGCTGCGGCGGCCGCTACCGTCTGGCATGAGGTGCCGCTCCGCGGCGCTTCGTCGGGCGAGTTCGAGCAGCAGATCGCGGAGCTGAGGCCATTCCTGGAGCAGAACTGGCGCGCCGCGATCAGCCCCCGCACCGCCATGCCGCTCTACGAGCGGCCCGTCGTCCTCGTTCTCTATCGCGAGGACCATAGGTTTCTTCTGGATGCGACCATTCCGCGGCCGGGCCAGGCCGAGGCCAATTTCGACCTCGTCATCGCTTCCCAGCCCTACCGGGCCCTGTCCTCGGTCAATTTCCGGGCCAAACGCATCATTGCCCCCCTGGCGCGGGCGCTTCGACCGGGGGGGCGGCTGATCGGAATCCACTCCCATGGCCAGGATCCGGGCATGGAAATGATCCAGGCGATCTGGCCGGGAGAAAACCCTTTCTCAGTGAGCCGTCATGAGCTATTGCGCGCAGTTAAGTATGAACTTGGATCGGTGGGCCGCGACTTAAATTTTAATGCCTACGCGGACAACCGTTCGATCTTCAGGTATGATATGGAAGCTCTGCCCAACGAGGTCACGGGCACTATCGGAACCTCGACGGCCTTTGCAGCGTGGAATGCGGCAGTGTATGTCGCTCAGATTGAGGACGACCGGTTGACGGAAATGACTCAAAACAGCCGCACCCTGGACGCCGCCAGGGACGTGCTTCGAAAGTACAATGGGCTCTGGTTTCTCGACGAATCCTACGTCATCTCGCGCCGGCGTGATTGACATCATTAAAGGTAAACATCGCAAACGCCCGCCGGCTAGCGGCGGAACAAGGGGTTACTGATGCGCGCGTCCTATCTCTTCACCAGCGAGTCCGTGTCCGAGGGCCATCCGGACAAGGTCTGTGACCGGATCTCCGACGAGATCGTCGACCTGTTCTATCGTGAAGGGCCGAAGGCGGGCATCGATCCGTGGGCCATCCGCGCCGCCTGCGAGACGCTCGCAACCACCAACAAGGTGGTGATCGCCGGCGAGACCCGTGGTCCGAAGTCGGTGACCAACGAGCAGATCGAGAGCGTCGTCCGGGGCGCGATCAAGGACATCGGCTACGAGCAGGAGGGCTTCCACTGGAAGACCTGCGACATCGAGATCCTGCTGCATCCGCAGTCGGCCGACATCGCCCAGGGCGTCGATGCGCTTCAGCCGGGCGAGGTCAAGGAAGAAGGCGCGGGCGACCAGGGCATCATGTTCGGTTACGCCACCAACGAGACGCCCGACCTGATGCCGGCGCCGATCTTCTACGCCCACAAGATCCTGCGCCTGATCTCCGAAGCCCGTCACTCCGGCAAGGAGAAGGTGCTCGGTCCGGATTCCAAGAGCCAGGTCACCGTGCAGTACGAGAACGGCAAGCCGGTCGGCGTGCGCGAGATCGTGGTCTCGCACCAGCATCTGGTCGAGGACCTCACCTCCAAGCAAATCCGCGACATCATCGAGCCCTATGTGCGCGAGGCGCTGCCGAGGGACTGGATCACGCCGAAGACGATCTGGCACATCAATCCGACCGGCAAGTTCTTCATCGGCGGTCCCGACGGCGACACCGGCCTGACCGGCCGCAAGATCATCGTCGACACCTATGGCGGCGCGGCCCCGCACGGCGGCGGCGCGTTCTCCGGCAAGGATCCGACCAAGGTCGACCGCTCGGCGGCCTACGCTGCGCGCTACGTCGCCAAGAACATCGTCGCGGCCGGTCTTGCCGACCGCTGCACGCTCCAGCTCGCCTACGCCATCGGCGTCGCGCGTCCGCTGTCGATCTACATCGACACCCACGGCACCGGCAAGGTGCCGGAGGATCAGCTCGAGAAGGCGGCGGCCCAGGCGATGGATCTCACGCCCCGCGGCATCCGCACCCATCTCGACCTCAACCGCCCGATCTACGCGCGGACGTCTGCCTACGGCCATTTCGGCCGCACGCCCGACAACGAGGGCGGCTTCTCCTGGGAGAAGACCGATCTCGTCGAGCCGCTCAAGCGCGCGCTCTAGTTCTCTTGCGTCGTTCCGGGTTCGCTCGTTTCACGAGCGCCCCGGAATGACGAGCCAACAAACAGGAACCCCCCATGAACGCGAAGCCCGGCTTCACCGATTACATCGTCAAGGACATTTCGCTCGCCGATTTCGGCCGCAAGGAGCTCTCGCTGGCCGAGACCGAGATGCCCGGCCTGATGGCCACCCGCGAGGAGTACGGCCCGAAGCAGCCGCTGAAGGGCGCGCGGATCGCCGGCTCGCTGCACATGACCATCCAGACCGGCGTGCTGATCGAGACGTTGGCCGCGCTCGGCGCCGACATCCGCTGGGTCTCCTGCAACATCTATTCGACGCAGGACCACGCTGCCGCCGCGATCGCGGCCGCCGGCATTCCCGTCTTTGCCGTCAAGGGCGAGACGCTGACCGAGTACTGGGACTACACCGCGAAGCTGTTCGACTGGCACGGCGGCGGTCACCCGAACATGATCCTCGACGACGGCGGTGACGCCACCATGTACGTCCATCTCGGTCTGCGCGCCGAGAACGGCGACGCCGCCTTCCTCGACAAGCCCGGCTCCGAGGAAGAGGAAGTCTTCTTCGCGCTTTTGAAGAAGCAGCTCAAGGAGAAGCCGAAGGGTTACTTCGCCGCCATCGCCAAGAGCATCAAGGGCGTGTCCGAGGAGACCACCACGGGCGTGCATCGTCTCTATGACATGCAGAAGGCGGGCACGCTGCTGTGGCCGGCCATCAACGTCAACGACAGCGTCACCAAGTCGAAGTTCGACAACCTCTATGGCTGCCGTGAATCGCTGGTCGACGGCATCCGCCGCGGCACCGACGTGATGCTGTCGGGCAAGGTCGCGATGGTCGCCGGCTTCGGCGACGTCGGCAAGGGCTCGGCCGCCTCGCTGCGCCAGGCTGGCTGCCGCGTCATGGTGTCGGAAGTCGATCCGATCTGCGCGCTGCAGGCCGCGATGGAAGGCTACGAGGTCGTGACCATGGAAGACGCCGCGCCCCGCGCCGACATCTTCGTCACAGCGACCGGCAACAAGGACATCATCACCATCGAGCACATGCGCGCGATGAAGGATCGCGCCATCGTCTGCAACATCGGTCACTTCGACAACGAGATCCAGATCGCGGCTCTCCGTAACCTGAAGTGGACCAACATCAAGCCGCAGGTCGACGAGATCGAATTCCCCGACAAGCACCGCATCATCATGCTGTCGGAGGGCCGCCTCGTGAACCTCGGCAACGCGATGGGCCATCCTTCCTTCGTGATGTCGGCGTCCTTCACCAACCAGACGCTGGCGCAGATCGAGCTGTTCGCCAACAACAAGGACGGAAAGTACGAGAAGAAGGTCTACGTGCTGCCGAAGACGCTCGACGAGAAGGTCGCCCGCCTGCACCTCGCCAAGATCGGCGTCAAGCTCACCGAGCTGCGCAAGGACCAGGCCGACTACATCGGCGTGAAGCAGGAAGGTCCGTACAAGTCGGATCATTACCGCTACTGAGCCGTACGCAGTTGCGACACAAAGGCCCCGGAGCGATCTGGGGCCTTTTTTTGTTGGGTCTGCCTGTGGTACGCTTTCAGGTAGAGCCGAAACAAGCCTGCCACTTTCCAGAGCCGGCGGCCGATTTCCCACGTTCATTGTCGGAAATGCATATGGAGGGAATGCGATGTCCAGCGAAGCCAATGTTCAGCTGTTGAGGGAAGCCTATCGCCAGTGGAGCGACAGCAAGGGCCAAGACGTCGACTACTGGTTCGACAAGGTCATCGGCCCGCAGATCAAGTTCGATTCGATTCCGCAGGGGGATGCGGCGGTGCCTTTTGCCACGCGTTATGACGACCGCAATGCACTGCGCGGCTATTTCGAGGGTCTGCTGGCTGACTGGAGCATGCAGTACTACACGATGAACGAATTCGTCGCGCAGGGCGACACCGTCGTCGCGCGCGGGGAGTGCGCATGGACCAACAAGAAGACCAACAAGGTCGCGAAGACGCCGAAGATCGATTACTGGCGCTTCAAGGACGGCAAGGCGGTCGAATTCCACGAGTATTTCGACACCGCCAAGGTCTACGGCGCGACCGTCCCGTGATGGTTGCAATTCGGCGCGGCCCTGCCATGCTGCGGCGAGGGAGAGCGCCATGACGGAAGCGAAAGAACATTTCGACGTCCTCATCGTCGGTGCCGGGCTATCCGGCATCGGCGCGGGCTATCATTTGCAGACCAGGTGTCCGACCAAGAGCTACGTCATCCTGGAGGGGCGCGATTGCATCGGCGGCACCTGGGACCTGTTTCGCTATCCCGGCATCCGCTCCGACAGCGACATGTTCACGCTCGGCTATTCCTTCAAGCCGTGGACCGATCCGAAGGCGATCGCGGACGGGCCGCAGATCCTGAACTATGTGCGCGAGACCGCAGCCGAGAACGGCATCGACAGGCACATCCGCTATCATCACCGCGTCAAGCGCGCGGTGTGGTCGACACCGGACGCGCGCTGGACGGTGGAGGCCGAGCGCATCTCGGGCGAGGGCGCGAGCGAGCTGGTTCGCTTTACCTGCAATTTCCTCTTCATGTGCTCGGGCTATTACAAATACGAGGCGGGCTACACGCCGGAGTTCAAGGGCGCTGCGGATTTCGCCGGCCGCATCGTGCATCCGCAGAAGTGGACCGAGGACATCGACTATGCGGGAAAGCGCATCGTCGTGATCGGCTCGGGCGCGACCGCGGTCACGCTGGTGCCGGAGCTCGCCAAGAAGGCGGCGCAGGTCACCATGCTGCAGCGCTCGCCGACCTATGTGGTATCGCGGCCGGCGCAGGATCCCCTCGCCAACAAGTTGCGCCGCAATCTGCCGGCGCAGCTGGCCTATCATTTGATCCGCTGGCGCAACGTGATGTGGGGGATGTTCTTCTTCCAGCTCAGCCGGCGCAAGCCTGCCAAGGTCAAGGACCTCATTCTCAAGGGCGTGCGAATGGCGCTCGGCCCCGACTACGACGTCGCAACCCATTTTACCCCGCGCTACAATCCCTGGGACCAGCGGCTATGCCTGGTGCCGGACGGCGACCTCTTCAAGGCGATCCGTGAGCAGCGCGCCAGCGTCGTTACCAACGAGATCGACACGTTCACGCATGACGGCATCCGCCTGAAGGACGGAAGCGAGCTTGCGGCCGACATCATCGTGACGGCGACCGGATTGGTGCTCCAGGTCGTCGGCGGCCTCGAGGTCAGTGTCGACGGTCGCGCCGTCGATTTTGCCAATACGCTGACCTACAAGGGCATGATGTATGCCGACGTGCCCAACATGGCCTCGGCCTTCGGTTACACCAACGCGTCCTGGACGCTGAAATGCGATCTCACCTGCGAATATGTCTGCCGTCTCATCAACTACATGGACCGGCACAATTTCCGTCAATGCGTGCCGCACAACGACGATTCGACGATCACAGCGCAGCCGTCGCTGGATTTCACCTCGGGCTATGTGCAGCGCGCGGTGGCCAAGATGCCGAAGCAGGGCTCGAAGCGGCCGTGGCGGCTGCACCAGAACTACGCGCTCGACATCGTCTCCCTGCGCCTTGGCCGGATCGACGACGGTGTGATGCGCTATTCCTGACGGCGCCTCCGCAATGCGGTTTCGGCCGGCTCACGAATTGCTGCTTCGTGTCTGCGTCGGTCCTGTCGACCTCCTACGCGTAGTGACGGGCGGGATCATCCTGTCCGGGCGGCGCGGCGGCGCCTGAATTCCTGCACCGGCAGGCCGCCCCAGCCCCAATTGTCGGTGTCCACTTCCTCGATCACCACAAAGGTGGAATCGAGCGGCTTGCCGAGCACGTCGAGCAGGAGCTGGCTTGAACCCTTGATCAGCGCGGCCTTCTCCACCGCAGTGAGCGACGCCGCTCCCGGCGTCGTTCCCTCGCGGGTGACTTGAATAGTGACGATGGGCATCGTGCTTCTCCTCGTCTCAATGACCGGCGTTCTGGCCGCCGTCGACATGCAGGATCTCGCCGGTGACGAAGGAGGCCCCCTCGAGATAGAGGACCGCATCGACGATGTCGGACATATCGCCCATGTGACCGACCGGGTGCAGCGCACTGAGCTGCGCATGCGTCGCGACCGGATGCATCGGCGACTTGATGATGCCGGGTGAGACCGCGTTCACGCGGATGCCGCGCTTGGCGTACTCGATCGCGAGCGATCTGGTCGCAGCGTTCAGCCCGCCCTTGCTCAGCGAGGCCAGCACGGATGGCACGTTGGAATCGGCCTGATCCGCCAGCGTGGTCGTGATCTGCACCACGTGGCCGGACCCCTGCTTCTCCATCTCGGCGATGGCGAGCTGCGTGATGTTGAAGAAGCCTGCGACGTTCGTTCCCATCACCGCCGCATAGTCCTCGGCCGTGTATTGCGTGAACGGCTTTGCGACGAAGATGCCGGCGTTGTTGACCAGCGTGTCGACCCGGCCGAAGCGGGCGATCGCCTGCGAGACTACGCGCTCGGCAGTGGAACGGTCGGCGATGTCGCCGGGAACGGCGAGGACATCATCGTCGCCAGACGGCTTGATGGAGCGCGCCGTAGCGACGACGCGGTAGTTGCGATCGCGAAAACCCTGCACCAGCGCGGCGCCGATACCCTGCGATGCACCGGTGACGATGGCGACCTTCTGCTCGATACCCATGATGGGCTCCTGTTGTTGGCTTTGAGACCTGCGCCAGCAGCGGCTGGCTTGCGTGCTGAGGTACGCCGCGGCGGCCCGGTCGCGAATAGCCGCCGTCCGGCACACACTCTTTCGCCGCGCGAACGAATGCGGCGCCGGCGCCCGGCGGTAGTTGTCGAGGTTGCAGCGAACGCCTAGCCTGCGAGCGGAAGCTCAGAGCAAGACGGGAAGGGAATGGATCGTCTGGATGCGATGAAAGTGTTCGTCCTGGCAGTGGACGAAGGCAGCTTGGCCGCCGCAGGACGCAAGCTCGGCCGCTCGCCGGCGGCGGTGAGCCGGGCCATCGCCTTTCTGGAAGAACGCGTCGGCGCCGAACTGCTGCACCGGACCACGCGCTCGATCAAGCTGAGCGAGGAGGGGGAGCGCTATGCCGCGATCTGCCGCCGTGTGCTCGCCGAGCTCGAGGAAGCCGACGACATCGCGGCGGGACCGCGCACGGCGCCGCGCGGCCTGCTCACGATCACCGCTCCCGTGGTCTCGGGGGAGATGGTCTTGCGGCCGATTCTGGATGCGTTTCTCGATGCCTATCCCACCGTGTCGGCAAAGCTCCTGCTGTTCGATCGCGCGGTCAATCTGATCGAGGAGGGGATCGACGTCGCGCTTCGCATCGGTCCCTTGGCGGATTCGGCGATGATTGCCATGCGGGTCGGAGAGATCAGCCGTGTCGTGGTGGCAGCGCCGCGCTATCTGAAGCAGCATCCGCGCATCGCCGAGCCCGGCGATCTCGCCAAGCACCAGATCGTCGCCATGGCGCATCTGCCCAATTCCTGGACCTTCGCGCCGCAGGCGGCGTCATCGGTGCCGCGCTCGGTGCAGTTCACCCCGCGGCTCGTCGTCAACAGCACCTATGCGGCAGTGGCCTCTGCCGTCGCCGGGCGCGGCGTGGCGCGGATGTATTCGTACCAGGTCGCCGAGCAGGTCGCGCGCGGCGAGCTCGAGATCGTGCTGGCCGGCGACGAGGACCCGGAGATGCCTGCGCATTTGATCTGCCCGCAGGGCCGGCTCTCGGTGCCGAAGGTGCGGGCCTTCACCGACTTCGCCGTGCCCCGGCTGAAGAAGCAGTTTGCGCTGCTGAAGAAGAGCATCAAGGCGCGCTGAGCCGCTTCGCGCCCCCGCAATGCGTTGTTTTGCGTATACGGCGGCCCGGCTGAATCGGCGAGGGTTCCAAAACGGTTAACGCCGATTTAACGGATGAGTCCTAGCCTGTCTCGGCCGGGGTTACTCGCAAAGCCGAGGTGAGCCCAATGGAAGCCCAGAAGATCGCGGTCGACGCTGTCGTCGCGCTGACCGATTGCGACCGCGAGGCCGTCATCGCCTTCATCCGCCGACTTTACCTGGCCGGCGTCACCGATCCGAAGCGCCTGACCTTCAAGGGGCTGCAGGCGCTGTCGCGGGCCTGATTTCGGACGGTTTCGGCCCTTTCAACCCCAAGTTCCGGGCCGAACGCTCTCCCCAGCGTGATTGCAACCTTCCGGTGAATATCTTGTCGCTCGGGCTCGGCCGGAGTAGATGACGTCCCCGGCTGGGTTCACTTGGGAACTGGGGAAATGCTGAAACAGCTTTTTGCGCCGCAACTCGTCATTCTTTATGTGCTGGCGGCCTCGACGATTTACGTTCACTTCCGCGGCAAGCAGCGGCTGCGCTTCGCGCGCCAGCTCGGCGATCACTCGACCTATCTCGCGCCCTACAACGTGCTGATGTACGCCGGCTCGGCCGTGCCGAACAAGCCGGTGATCTCGGTCGATCAGTTTCCGGAGCTGAAGCCCCTGAGCGAGAATTGGGAGACCATCCGCGACGAGGCGGTGCGCCTGTTCGACGAAGGTTTCATTCGCGCTGCCGCGAAGAACAACGATTGGGGCTTCTACTCGTTCTTCAAGAGCGGCTGGAAGCGGTTTTACCTGAAATGGTACGACGACTTCCTGCCCTCGGCACGCACACTGTGCCCGAAGACTGTGGAGCTCCTGAACGCGATCCCGAGCGTGCACGGCGCGATGTTCGCGATGCTGCCCCCGGGCGGCAGGCTCGGTGCCCACCGCGATCCCTTCGCGGGCTCGCTGCGCTACCATCTCGGCTTGGTCACCCCGAACTCGAACAAGTGTCGGATTGTCGTCGACGGCGTCGAATGCGTCTGGCGCGATGGCGAGGCCTTCATGTTCGACGAGACCTTCATTCACAGCGCCGAGAATGCGACCGACGTCAACCGCATCATCCTGTTCTGCGACGTCGAGCGTCCGATGAAGTACGGCTTCATGACCGCGATCAACCGCTGGGTCAGCCATCACATCGTCAAGGCGTCGGCGACCCAGAACGTCGATGGCGAGAATGTCGGCGTGCTCAACAAGATGTTCGGCAAGCTCTACGAGATCCATCTCGCCAGCCGCAAGGTCAAGGAGTGGAACCGCAACGTCTACTACACGCTGAAATACTCGCTGACGGCGCTGATCCTCGGCCTCATCGTGTGGTCCGCGCTGCGGTGATCGGGCGGCGATGCGCCTTCGCGAAATGAAAAGCCCCGGAGCGTGCTCCGGGGCTTTTGCTTTGATGCGTTCGCCGCTGCTATTCCGGCTGGCCGATGCTCACCTTCAGCGTGCCGACACCTTCGACGCCGCATTCGAGCTTGTCGCCGGGTTGGAGCTGCGACACGCCGGCGGGCGTGCCGGTCATGATGATGTCGCCGGCGGCGAGCTTCACCTGCTGCGAGAGTTGCCAGATGATTTCGGGCACGTTCCAGATCAGCTCGGTGAGGTCGCCCTTCTGCGCTTCCTTGCCGTTGACCGTCAGCCAGATCTTGCCCTTGGAAGGATGGCCGATTTTCGAGGCCGGCTGAATCGCGGAGCAGGGCGCCGAATAGTCGAACGACTTGCCGATCTCCCAGGGACGCTCCTTCTTGCGCGAGGCGATCTGGAGATCGCGGCGGGTGAGATCGATGCCGACGGCGTAGCCGTAGACGTGGTCCAGCGCCTTCTCGGCGGGAATGTTGAGGCCGCCGCTCTTCATCGCGACGATCAGTTCGACCTCGTGATGCAGGTCCTTGGTCAGCGGCGGATAGGGAATGGTGGCGCCATCGGGCACCAGCATGTCGGCGTGCTTGGCGAAGAAGAACGGCGGGGCGCGCTCGTCATTGCCCATCTCGCGGATGTGCTCGAGATAATTGCGGCCGACGCACCAGATGCGGCGCACCGGATAACGGCCGCTCTCCCCGACGACGGGAAGCGAGGCCTGCGGCGGAAGCGGGATGACGTAGGAGGCGGCGTTCATGAAGCGGTCTCGCTGGACTTGAGGTGAAGAGAATTCTAGGCGGTTGCGCTGATCGGCGCCAGCTCCAAGGGGCTGCTGTCCCGATGCTGCAACCGGAAGAACGAGGCATAGCGCCCGCCGCGGCGGAGCAGCTCGTCATGCCGGCCCTGCTCGACGATCTCGCCGCCCTCGACCACCAGGATGGCGTCGGCGTGCATGATGGTGTGCAGGCGGTGCGCGATCACGATGGTGGTGCGGTTACGGCAGAGATGCTCGATCGCCTCCTGCACCTGCCGCTCGGATTCGGAATCGAGCGCGGCGGTGGCTTCGTCCAACAGGATGATCGGCGCGTTCTTGATCAGCGCGCGGGCCACCGCGATGCGCTGGCGTTGGCCGCCGGAGAGCTGCGTGCCGTGCTCGCCGACCGGCGTGTCGTAGCCGAGCGGGAAGCCCATGATGAAATCATGCGCGCAGGCAGCCTTGGCGGCGTCGACGATTTCGTCCTCGCTCGCGCCCGGCCGGCCGAAGGCGATGTTGCTGCGGATGGTATCGCGGAACAGATAGACGTCCTGGCCGACATAGGCGGTCTGTGCCCGCAGCGATTTGCGCGAGACCGCACCGATCGACTGGCCGTCGATCACGATGTCGCCTTGCGTCACCTCGTAGAAGCGCAGGAGCAGCGCCAGCACGGTCGACTTGCCGCCGCCGGAGGGACCGACCAGCGCGGTGACCTTGCCGGGCTCGGCCGTGAAGCTCATGCGGTTGAGCACGGTCTCGCCGTCGCGATAGGAGAAGCTGACGTCGCGCAGCTCGATGCGGGCATCTGACAGCTTCAGCGACGGCTTGTCGTCGTCGGACTGCTCGCTCGCCGGGCTGTCGACGACTTCGAGCAGCATGCGCGCACCGACCAGCTGGCTGTTGAGGTCGATGTTGAGCCGCGCCAGCCGCTTGGCCGGCTCGGTCGCCATCAGGAACGCGGTCATGAAGGAGAAGAACGCGCCGGGCGTGGCGTTGAGCGCGACCACGGCATAGCCGCCGTACATCAGGCAGCCGGCGACCGCGAAGCCGCCGAGCATTTCCATCAGCGGGTTGGAGCGGTTGGCGACGCGGGCCATCTTGTTGGCGTTGCGCTCGACGACCGCGATGTTCTCGTCGATCCGCTTCTGCATGGTCTCTTCGAGCGTGAACGCCTTGACGGTGCGGATGCCTTGCAGCGATTCCTGCATCGTCTCCATGATGTCGGCGGTGCCGGTGAACTGGTTGAAGGCGAGGCCCTTGATGCGCTTGACCAGCTTGCGCAGCACCAGCATTGCCGGCGGCACCGCGACGAGGCCGATGAACGACATCAGCGGATCCTGCCATACCATCACGCCGATCATGGCAAGCAGCATCAACAGGTCGCGCCCGATGGCGTTGACCAGCATGTTGAGCACGTCGGTGATGGATTTGGCGCCCGCCGTCAGCCGGGCCAGGAACTCGGACGAATGCCGCTCGGAGAAGAAGCCGACGCTCTCGCGCATCAGCTTGGCGAACAGCTGGCGCTGGTTGGTGGCAAGAATCGCGTTACTGATCTTGGTCAGGATCACCATGTGGCCGTAGGTCGCCACGCCCTTGATGAAGAGCAACGCGACGGTGATGCCCGAGAACATCGCGATGCCCGGGATGTTCTTGCCGACATAGGCCTGGTTGATGACCTGGCCGAGCACATAGGTCGCGCCTGCGGTCGCGCCTGCGGCGAGCGCCATCAGCGCGAAGGCGACGAGGTAGCGCCGCCAGTAGACGATGCCCTGTTCCGTGACCAGGCGGCGAATCAGGACCGCTGCCGCGTAGGGATCGTCGGTGATTTTCTTCGGGAACTGGGCCATCCGGTGTCCATTGACGGCGCGGGACAAGACCTGCCCGTGCGTCAGGGATCGATGGGCCTCTGTGCCCGCTCAAGCCGGGTTTTTCAAGCCCAATTAAGGGCTTGCGCTTGGGATGATTCTAGGCCGAGACGGCGTGGCGGAGCTCGCCATGGCGTTCGCGGAACAGCTTGTCCTCCCAGGCCAGGGCGTGCGCCGCAATGGTCTCGAGGTCGTCATATTGCGGCCGCCAGTCGAGCAGGCTGCGGATGCGGCTGGTGTCTGCGACCATGGTCATGATGTCGCCGGGCCGGCGCGGGGCGTACTGCACGGCGAAGCTGCGGCCCGAAACCCGCCGCACCGCGTCGATGGTCTCCAGCACCGAATAGCCGCGGCCGTAGCCGCAATTCAGCGTCGTCGAGGCGCCGCCGTTGCGCAGGTAGGCGAGCGCCGACCGGTGGGCCTGCGAGAGGTCCGTGACGTGGATGAAGTCGCGGATGCAGCTGCCGTCCGGGGTCGGATAGTCGGTGCCGAACACGTCGATCTTGGCGCGCTGGCCGGTCGCGGCTTCCACCGCGATCTTGAGCAGATGCGTGGCGCCGACAGTGGCGAGCCCGATGCGCGCCTGCGGGTCGGCGCCGGCGACGTTGAAATAGCGCAACGTCACGTATTGCATGCCGAAGGCGGCGGCGACGTCGTGCAGCATGATCTCGGTCATCAGCTTCGACGAGCCGTAGGGCGACAGCGGCCGCGTCGGCGCGTGCTCGGGCACCGGCACCTGGTCCGGATTGCCATAGACGGCGGCGGTCGAGGAGAAGATGAAGCGACCGATGCCGCGCTTGACCGCGACGTTGAGCAGGTTGCGCGCGGTCGTGAAGTTGTTGCGGTAGTAGCCGAGCGGATCGCGCATCGAATCCGGCACGACGACCGAGCCCGCGAAATGGATGATGCTCTCGACGTCGTGCTGGGCGATCACGCCTTCGAGCAGGTTTTCATCGCCGGCATCGCCGATGAACAGCGGCACGCCTTCGGGCAGGTAAGCGGAGAAACCGGTGGAGAGATCGTCGATCACGACGACGTCCTCGCCGGCTTCCGCCAGCGCCAGGACCGTGTGACTTCCGATGTAGCCGGCGCCGCCGGTGACTAGCACAGTCATGATCTCACCCGTCTTCGATCAACGCGCGAAGCTAGCGCTTGCGTGGTGAAGAGGGGGTATCGGCGCGGCTGAACTGGTCACTATGCTTAATGTTGCGTATAGGGAATTTGCTAAATGGAGTGTGACGTGGCGAGTTTCCCCGGCGATCTCGACGTGATCGTGCCAAATCTGCACAGGCGCTATTCCGGGGTCACCGCGACCAACCGGATGGTGGCGCCGCGGCTGGCGAAACTGTACCGCGCGGCCTGGTTCGGCTCGGACGTGCCGGAGGGGATCGCGCGGCTGAGCGTTGCCGATTTTCTGAAGTTGTGGCGCCGCAAGCGGCCCGTGATCTGGCATGCGCGCCGCAACAACGAGATGATCGCAGGCGTGGCGTTGCGCGCGCTCGGCTGGCCGCTGAAGCTGGTGTTCACCTCGGCGGCGCAGCGGCATCACAGCTGGATCACGCGCTGGCTGATCCGGCGCATGGACGCGATCATCGCAACGAGCGACATCTCGGCCTCGTTCCTGAAGGTGAAGGCGACGGTGATTCCGCACGGTGTCGACACCGACGTCTATGCGCCGCCGACCGATCGCGCTGGCGCGTTCGCGGAAGCCGCGCTGCCGGGCCGCTACGCCATCGGCTGCTTCGGCCGCGTGCGGGCGCAGAAGGGCACCGACGTGTTCGTCGATGCGATGTGCCGCCTCTTGCCGCGCTATCCCGATTTCACCGCCGTCATCGTCGGTCAGGTCACGCCCGAGCAGATGCCCTTTGCCAATGACCTGAAGAAGCGGATCGACGCAGCCAACCTGCAATCGCGCATCGTCATCACAGGCGAGCTGCCGATCGAAGCGGTGCAGCGCTGGTATCAACGGCTGACGATCTACGCCTTCACCTCGCGCAACGAAGGCTTTGGCCTGACGCTGATCGAGGCGATGGCGGCGGGCAGCGCGCTCGTCGCGTCACGCGCCGGCGCGGCCGAGCTCGTGGTGGAGGATGGCGTCACCGGCGTGCTGGTCCCGGCGGGTGATGCCGACGCGCTCGCTGCGGCGCTCGAGCCGCTGATGCGTGATGTGGCTGCGGCGACCGCGATGGGTGAGCGCGGGCGGGCGCGGGTGCTCGAACGCTTCAGCCTCGATGCCGAAGCCGCCCGGATCGGCGCGGTCTATCGGCCGCTGCTGTGACGCGGTTTTCGCGCGCGCAGCAACAAAAACCGCGAAAACAACCCCATGCACAGTAGGCCGGGTCAGCAAAATCAATGGCTTGGCGGAGCGCTTGATCTACTGCGGATTTTTCGAATCAGATTTTGACTTGTCGGGCAAAACACTGGCATGATGCCACCATCGGCGCGAGCCCCGATCGCCTCACGTCATCGCCCTTGCTCCCGCCTCCCTCAGCACGCGCTGCGCAATCGCCACCACCTCGCTCGCCGCGAGGTCCCGCATGCAGCGGTGATCGTTCATCTTGCAGATCGTGCTCTGGCAGGGCTGGCAGGGCAGCATTTCCTTGTCCTGCACCACCGTTGCCGCAAGGCGGTTGAGGGGGGCCCAGAGGTAGGGGCTGGTGGGGCCGAAGATGCCCATGGTGGGCGTGTCCAGGGCTGCGGCGACGTGCATCAGGCCGGAATCGTTGGAGATGGCCACGCCGGCGGCGGCCATGGCGAGGACGCCGTTGCGCAGATCGTTGCCGGTGAGGTCCCGGACCCCCTTGCCGCCCGCGGCAACGATCTCCTGGGCCAGACCCTTTTCGGCGGGGCCGCCGACCACCCAGACCTCCAGGCCACGCTCGACCAGGAGGCGGGCGGCCTCGGGATAGTAGGTCCAGCGTTTTGAGACCCCGACCGAGCCCGGGGCGAGCGCCACGGCGGCTCCGGCGCCGAGGCGATTGGCCTCGCGCCAGCGGACGATCTCCTCGGCCGGGACCCGCAGTTGCGGCACCGGCCATTCCGGAGGGAGAGGTGCGCCGTCGGGCTGGGCCAGGGCGGCGTTCTTGTCGATGAAGCGGGGCAGTCTCTTCTCGCCCCAGCGCCAGCGGTTGATCAGGCCGAACCGAAACTCGCCGACGAAGCCGACCCGTTCAGGAATACCGGCCAGCGCCGGCGCGATCGCCGCCTTCCAGGTCCGGGGCAGCACCAGGGCGGTACCGTAGTTCCGCTTTCGAAAGAGCTTTGCCAGGCCGAACTGGCGGCCCATTGCGAGCTGGCTGCGCGGCAGGTCCCAGACGATGCCAGCGCGCACGCCGGGCATGTAATCGATCAGCGGGGCGCACAGCGACGTGGTCAGGAGATCGACCGGCCGGTTCGGCCAGCGCTCCTTCAGGACCCGCACGACGGTATGATTCCGCACGAAATCGCCGATCCACATGTAGGGAATGATCAGGATCGGGCGCGTGTCGCTCCGGTCTGCATCTCCAACAAATTGCGAATCAATATTCATTCGTTAATTAGGACCGACGACATGCTGATGTTGGCGGTTCGGTAGCCGCTCCCGGCCGGCAGGTAAAGCCGGCAGAAGCGACGATCCCAAAACCGCTTACACTTTGGCGGATCATGCGCTACGGCAGGACCGGGCACTAAGAAAATCGGGCAGGTAGTTGGAATGTTGCTGGTGACCGGCGGGGCCGGTTTTATCGGATCGAATGTCGTGGCCGCGCTGAACGAGGCCGGCCGCAGCGACGTCGTGGTCTGCGACCTGCTCGGCACCGAGGGCAAGTGGCGCAACCTCGCCAAGCGGCAGCTTGTGGATATCGTTCCCCCGGCCGAGCTGCCCGACTGGCTTGAGGGCCGCAAGCTCGACGCCATGATCCATGTCGGGGCGATCTCCGCGACCACCGCGACCGACGGCGACCTCGTGTTCGAGACCAATTTCCGCCTGTCGATGCGCCTGCTGGACTGGTGCACGATGAACGCGGTGCCGTTCATCTATGCATCCTCGGCGGCGACCTATGGCGACGGCGAGGCCGGCTTTGGCGACGACGCTTCGCTACCGGCACTGAGAAAGTTGCGGCCGATGAATCTCTACGGCTGGAGCAAGCACATGTTCGATCTCGCGGTTGCCGGGCGCGTGGCGAACGGCGATCCGCTGCCGCCGCAATGGGCCGGGCTGAAATTCTTCAACGTGTTCGGCCCCAACGAATACCACAAGGGCTCGATGATGAGCGTGCTGGCGCGGCGCTTCGACGACGTCAAGGCGGGCCGCGTCGTGCAGCTGTTCAAGTCGCATCGCGAGGGCATCGAAGACGGCGACCAGCGCCGCGACTTCATCTATGTCGACGACGTCGTGCGCGTGGTCATGTGGCTGCTGGCGACGCCGTCGGTGTCCGGCCTGTTCAACGTCGGCACCGGCAAGGCGCGCAGCTTCAAGGATCTGATGCTGGCTGCCTACGCCGCGCTCGGCACCAGGCCCAACATCGAATACATCGATATGCCCGAGAGCATCCGCAACAGCTATCAATACTTCACCCAGAGCGAGGTCGATCGCCTCTGCCGCGCCGGCTATAACGGCGGCTTCACGACGCTCGAGGACGCGGTCAAGGCCTATGTCGGGGATTATCTCGACCGGCCCGACCGCTTCCGCTGAGGCCTTTGATCATGGCGACCCCCATTCTCGATTTCGACGCCCTCGCGCAAACGATCTCAGGCCGCACGGTGCTGTGCATCGGCGACATCATGCTGGACGAGTTCGTCTATGGCGAGGTGTCGCGGATCTCGCCGGAAGCGCCGACGCCGGTCATCACCGCCCAGCGCAGCGAGATTCACATCGGCGGCGCCGGCAACGTCGCGCGCAATGTCGCTTCGCTCGGCGCGCGCTGCATCTTCGTCGGCCTCGTCGGCGAGGACGATGCGGGCAGGCGGCTGGCATCGGCGCTGGGTGAGCAAGCCGGTATCGAAAGCGTGCTGGTATGCGATCCCTCCCGGCCGACCACGCGAAAAGCCCGCTTCGTCTCCGAGCATTTTTCCACGCACATGCTGCGCGCGGATTGGGAGCAGGCGGAGCCTGCTTCCGATGACATCGAAACGAAACTGATCGACGCGATCCTGCCGCAGATCGCGCGCGCCGACATCGTGCTGTTGTCCGACTACGCCAAGGGCGTGCTGACCGCGCGCGTGATCCGCCACACCATCGACGCCGCGCGAAAGCTCGGCAAGCCCGTGGTGGTCGATCCCAAGAGCCTGAACTGGGCGATCTATCGCGGTGCCACGCTGCTCACGCCCAATCGCAAGGAATTCTCGGAGGCGACCCGCAGCCGTGCCGAGACGGTGCAGAGCATCGTCGAGGCCAGCGAGGACGTGATGCGGCTCGCCGATTGCGAGGCGATCCTGGTCACGCAGGGTGAGCACGGCATGACGCTGGTGCCGCGCAATGGCGGGGCCGTGCACGTTCCGGCCTTCCCGGTGAAGGTACGCGACGTCTCCGGCGCCGGTGACACCGTCGCCGCCGCGCTCGCAGTATCGCTTGCGGCCGGCGCGGACTGGGATACGGCGCTACGCGTGGCCAATGCCGCCGCCGCCGTCGCCGTCGGCAAGCAGGGCACCGCCAGCGTGAGCGCGGCCGAGCTGCGCCGAAAGATCCTGCCGCATGCCACTCTCGCGGCCGAGGAGAAGATCGTGCTCGATCCGGCTGCGCTCGATGCCCAGCTCGTCGAATGGAAGAGGCAGGGCCAGCGCGTCGGCTTCACCAATGGCTGTTTCGACATCCTTCATCCCGGTCACGTCAAGGTGCTGACCGCGGCGCGCGCCGCCTGTGATCGCCTGATCGTGGGGCTCAACAGCGACGCCTCGGTGCGGCGGCTGAAGGGCGCCGATCGCCCGGTGCAGGACGAGCGCGCGCGCGCCGAGGTGCTCGCAGCATTGGAGGCCGTCGATCTCGTCGTCATCTTCGCGGAGGACACGCCGATCGACCTGATCACCAGGATCAAGCCCGGCGTGCTGGTGAAGGGCGGCGACTACACCCGCGAGCAGGTCGTCGGCCACGAGGTGGTCGAGGCTGCGGGCGGAACGGTCGTGCTGGTCGACATCCTCCAGGGCTTCAGCACGACGGCGCTGGTTCATCGCGCCCGGGGAGGCGGCAAGTGACGGCGCTTGCCGGAGAGACTCCCGGCCAGATGTTGCGGCGGCGCCTGCGCAGTCCGGCGGCCTGGCGCGAGACGGTCGACCTGTTTGCGATCCTGACCGCCGCCTCGCTGCCCTGGTCGACGTCGCTTGCGGGGATATTCAACGCGCTGATGCTGCTCTGCATGGTGCCGTTCCTCGACGTCCGCGCCTTTCTGCAATCGCTGAAGCGTCCGATCTGTGTGGCGCCGATCGCGCTGGTGCTGCTCGCGCTGGTCGGGACGCTGTGGTCGGATGCGGCCTGGGGCGCACGCTTGTATGCGGTCAATCCGACCGTCAAGCTGCTCGTGCTGCCGGTCCTGCTCTATCATTTCGAGCGCTCGCCGCGCGCCCGGTGGGTCTTCGTCGCCTTCCTGGTGTCCTGCGCCCTGTTGTCGGTGATGTCGTGGCTGGTCGCATTCTATCCCGATCTTGCGCTCAAGACCGATCCGCCCGAGCGCGGCATCTTCGTCAAGAACTACATCGACCAGAGCCAGGAATTCACGCTCTGCGCGGTCGCGCTCGCCTATCCCATCGTGATGCTGCTGCGGGAGAAGCGATATTGGTTCGCCGCCCTGCTCACGGCGCTTGCGCTCAGCTTTTTCGTCAACATGGCCTTCGTGGTGGTGTCGCGCACCGCGCTCGTCACCATTCCGATCATGTTCGGCGTGTTCGCGCTCCTTCACCTCAGGTGGCGCAGCATTGCGATCGTCGCCGCCGCGCTGCTCGCCGTCGCCTTTCTCGCCTGGCAGGTCTCGCCGCATTTGCGCCATACTGCCGAGAGGTTTACGGACGACTACACGCGCTATATGGAGAGGGGCGAGCCGACCTCGCTGGGCCTGCGGCTCGAATTCTGGCGAAAGTCGCTCGGCTTCTTCGCGGAGGCGCCGATCGCAGGACACGGCACGGGCTCGACGCGCGGATTGTTCGAGCGCGTCGCGACGCCCGGCAGTCAGCACAAGGCGTCAGCCGAAGTGATCGGCAACCCCCACAATCAGACGTTGAATGTTGCCGTGCAATGGGGTTTGATCGGCGTCGCCGTTCTCTACACGATCTGGATCCTGCATCTGCTGCTGTTTCGCGGCGACGGGCTTGCCAATTGGATCGGGCTCCTGGTCGTGGTGCAGAACGTCTTCACCTCGCTGTTCAACTCGCATCTGTTCGACTTCCACGAGGGCTGGATGTACGTCATCGGCGTCGGCGTTGCCGGCGGCATGGTGATCCGGGCACAACAGGCCGAGGCGAAGATGAGGGAAGCCGGTTCCTGAGCGGTCGCGCGGCTGGCAAGTCTTGTCCAGATGGGGTATCAGCGCGATCAGGTTGCATCTAACTGGGTTTTTATCGGTCGGCGGATGACGCGTCTTTCGCATCTTACCTCGCGCAATTTCCTGATCGCGCTCCACGACCTGCTGGCGACCACGGCCGCGCTTTTTGCCGCCTTCTATCTGCGATTCGAGGGTGGCGAAGACTTCTTCGAGCGCTTGCCGCTGCTGTTCCAGATCCTGCCCTATTTTCTCGCCTTCAGCGTGGTCGTGTTCTTCGTCTTGAACCTGACCACGACGAAGTGGCGCTTCATCTCGCTGCCGGATGCGCTGAACATCATCCGCGCGGCGACCGTGCTCACCGTCGCCCTGCTCGTGCTCGACTACATCTTCGTCGCTCCCAACGTCCGCGGCGCCTTTTTCCTCGGCAAGGTGACGATCGTTCTCTACTGGTTCCTGGAGATCGCCTTCCTCAGCGCGCTGCGCATGGCCTATCGCTACTTCCGCTATACGCGGGTGCGGCGTCACGCGAAGGGCAACGATGCCGCCCCGACGCTGCTGATCGGGCGCGCCGCGGACGCGGAGGTGCTGCTGCGCGGCATCGAGAGCGGGGCCATCAAGCACATCTGGCCCGTCGGCGTATTGTCGCCCTCGATGGCGGATCGCGGCCAGTTCATCCGCAACCTGCCGGTGCTGGGCGGCATCGACGACGTCGAGGACGTCATCGCGGACTTCGCCAAGCGCAACAAGGCGATCGCGCGCCTCATCATGACACCGTCGGCATTCGAGCCGGAAGCACACCCCGAATCGATCCTGATGCGGGCGCGCAAGCTGGGAGTGATCGTCAACCGCATGCCCTCGCTGGAGAGCGGCGACACGCCGCGGCTCACCGCGGTCGCGGTCGAGGACCTCCTGCTGCGGCCGAGCGAGACGATCGACTATGGGCGCCTGGAAGCGCTGATCAGGGGCAAGGCCGTCATCGTGACCGGCGGCGGCGGCTCGATTGGCGCAGAAATCTGCGAGCGCGTCGTCGCCTTCGGCGCCGCGCGGCTCCTGATCGCGGAAAACTCCGAGCCGGCGCTCTACGCGATCACGGAAGCGCTCGCCGCGCGGGGGGCGGCAGCCCAGATCGAAGGGCGGATCGCCGACATTCGCGACCGCGAGCGCATCATGCGCCTGATGGCGGAGTTCAGGCCGGACATCGTGTTCCACGCCGCGGCGCTCAAGCACGTTCCGATCCTCGAACGCGACTGGAGCGAAGGCGTCAAGACCAACATCTTCGGCTCGATCAACGTTGCGGATGCCGCCGTGGCGGCCGGCGCCGGGGCGATGGTGATGATCTCGACCGACAAGGCGATCGAGCCGGTGTCGATGCTCGGCCTGACCAAGCGCTTTGCGGAGATGTACTGCCAGGCGCTCGATCACGAGCTCGCCGCAGGCCGCGGCGGCGCCAAGCCGCCGATGCGGCTGATCTCGGTCCGGTTCGGCAACGTGCTGGCCTCGAACGGCTCGGTGGTTCCGAAGTTCAAGGCGCAGATCGAGGCCGGCGGCCCGGTGACGGTGACGCATCCCGACATGGTCCGCTACTTCATGACCATCCGCGAGGCCTGCGATCTCGTCATCACCGCGGCCACGCACGCGCTCGGAACGCAGCGCCCTGACGTCTCGGTCTACGTGCTCAACATGGGCCAGCCGGTAAAGATCGTCGATCTCGCCGAGCGCATGATCCGCCTTTCCGGACTGCAGCCGGGCTACGACATCGAGATCGTGTTCACCGGCATGCGGCCGGGCGAGCGGCTGCACGAGATCCTGTTCGCCTCCGAGGAGCCGACCCGCGAGATCGGTGTTCCCGGCATCATGGCGGCGCAGCCGAACGAGCCGCCGATGCAGACGCTGCGCAAGTGGATTGCAGCGCTGGAGCAGGCGATCGCCCGCGACGATCGCGCCACCATCAGGACCATCCTGAAGGACGCGGTGCCCGAATTCGGGTCGACGGCGGCCTGACCATGCCGGTCGATGGGTTGCGCGCTGTTCTGTCGGAGCAACGATGAGCGAGACAAAGCCGGTCGCGCTGGTAACGGGAGCGAGTGGCTTCGTCGGTCGTCACATCGTGCGCGCATTGACACGCGAGGGCTGGTCGGTCCGCCGCGCGGTGCGCAGCTCGGGAGGGGCGGACGACGAGGTCGTGATCGACTCGATCGGCCCCGAAACCGATTGGCAGGCGGCGCTTGAAGGCGTCGACGCCGTCATCCATCTCGCCGCACGCGTGCATTACAAGAACGACGAGCACGCGGCCGAACTCTACCGCAAGGTCAATGTCGAGGGCACGCTGCGCCTGGCACGCTACGCAGCAACGGCCGGCGTGCGTCATTTCATCTTCATCAGCACCGTTCTGGTGCACGGCCGCAGCAATGACGGCCGCGCGCCGTTCAGCGAGAGCGATTTGCCGACGCCGCGTGGCCTCTACGGCACATCCAAGGCCGCGGCCGAGGCGGGCTTGAGCACGCTGGCCCGCGACGTCGACATGAAGATCTCGGTGATCAGGCCGCCGCTGATCTACGGCGCGCACGCCAGGGGCAATTTCCCGCTGCTGGCGCGCGCGGTCAGGCTGGGGCTGCCGCTGCCGTTTGCGGCAATCCGCAATCGCCGCAACTTTCTCTCCGTGCAGAACCTGTCGTCGTTCATCCTGCACCGGCTCGGCCATCCCGACCCGGGGGGCAATTTCGAGATCTTCCTGGTGGCCGACCGGGAGCGGGTCTCGACGCCTGAATTCATCGCATGTCTGGCGCGAGCCTCCGGCAAGAGCAGCCGGCTGTTCCGCATGCCGCCAGAACTGCTCGGCGCGGTCCTCCGCATGATGGGCCGGCAGGATATGCATGACGGCCTGATCGGCTCGCTCGAGCTCGACATTTCGAAGGCGATCGCAACGGGCTGGCAGCCGCAGGTGACCCTCGAGGAGGGCTTGCGCCTGGCGGTCTCGGATCAGGAGCCCTGAGGCCGGGAGAAACGGCGCAGCACGAACCCGACCGCGCCCGCGCCAGCCAACAGGGAGACGATCGTGATCGTCGTCGAACCGGCGCGAATGGTGACGATGGCGAGCAATGCCAGCACGAGATTGAGCGCGAATACCTCGCCGACCACCCGCTTCACCGTGAACCCGTTGTCGGTTGCACGCTGATAAAAGTGCGTGCGGTGTGCCGACCAGAACGGTTCGCGCCTGATGATGCGCCGGAACAGCGTGATGGTGGAATCCGCAAGATAATAGGCGGGCAACAGCAGGGCTGCGACCGTCTGCCCCCGGAAGGCGAGCTCCAGCAGGCACCAGCCGAGCAAGAGGCCGATCGGCAGGCTGCCGACATCGCCCAGGAAGACCCTTGCGACCGGACGGTTGAACGGCGCAAAGCCGAGCATGGCGCCGCACAGCGCGGCGGCGATCAGCACGGCCGGCCACGAGAGATCCCCGACCCATCCGAGCAGCAGCAGCGCCGCGGTGACCGGCACGACTTCCGCCACGGTCATCAGGTCGAGCCCGTCCATGAAGTTGACGAGGTTCACGAACCAGACTCCGGCAAGGACGATGAGGCCGCGCTCCAGAGGAAGCGGCAGCGCCGGCACGATGCGCGCGGTCTCCGGCGCGGTGAACACCACTGCGCCGACGCAGGCCGCCTGCAGCACCAGCCGCACGAGCACGGGCAGCGACACGATGTCGTCGGCGAAGCCGACCAGCGCGATCACGACCGTCGCAGCGACCAGCGCCGGCGGGATCGCGACATTGGCCGAGGCTCCCCAGAGCGAGGCGACGATCAGGGTCGCGGCGATCACCGCGATGCCCGCGCCCTGCGGGGTCGGGATGCGATGTGAGGACCGCGCGTTCGGTCGCGCCAGTGCGTAGCGCTGGAGCAGGGGACGGCTGGTCCAGGTGACGAGCGCCGAGATCAGCGCGGCGATCGCAACGGCAAGCAGCACGGGCGCGCCGGCGAGCGCTTCGGTGGTCGAGCTCACTCCGGCACTCCGATCGGGGCCGACCCTTGCGCGGCCTTCTCCGCGCTGAGGATCCAGACCAGGCCGCCGACGGCGCCGACGATGAAGTACACGGCGCCGAACAGCAGCGAGACGTTGACACCCTCGTTGGCGGCAAGTCCCGCGAAGCCGAACGCAAGGCTCATCGTGGCTTCGCGCACGCCCCAGCCGGCGATCGAGATCGGCATCATCGTGATCAGCATCACCGGCGGCACCAGCAGAAAGACGTCGCTGAAGCGAACCGGGGCCGCAATCGACTGCACGACGCACCAGGCGATGACGACGGCCAGCACGTGAACGAGGACCGACAGGATGGCGACGATCGGCCCGCGGGGGCGGCTGAAGATCACGCGATTGGCGATCACCGCGCAGGCGTGAATGTGATGCGTGGCCCACCACGTCTTCAGCCAGGGCCATTTCAGTGCGCCGAAAATCAGAAAGCCGACGCCGCCGGCGAGCGCCAGGAGGTCGACGAGCAGCAGCGCCGAGCGCCCGTGCGGATCGGTGATGAGGGTGTAGCTCCAGGGCAGGCTGGCGACGATGAGAACCGCGAGCGCGATCAAACCGATCGCGCGGTCGACGAAGATCGAGTAGGTCGCCGCACGCCAGCCGGCGCCGGCGCGCGCGACCAGCCACAGCCGGACCGCATCGCCGCCGATCGCCGACGGCAGGGTCTGGTTGAAGAACGAGCCGATCACGTTGTAGCGCATGGCGCGGCTGAGCTCGAGCGGCGCGCCGCAGACGGCGCTGATCTGACGCCAGCGCAGCACGCCGACGAAGATCTGCAGGAACGCGACCGCGATCGCGACGCCGATCCAGAACAGGCTGGTGACGGTGAAGCGCGAAAACAACTCGGACAGGTCGACCTTGCGCAGCGCCAGATAGAGCAGCGCCGCGGAAATCATGATCTTGGCCGTCGACAACAGGATTCGGCGCATCTCGCCCGCATGGACAGGGTTTGCGAAGATTTGAGGCAACCCGACGCGAGGCGCCGAATTCGGCCGCTTTGGTATGGTCTTGGCGCCGATCTTGCAATAGCCGTCGTTGGGGTGTTGTGAGGGCAGCGGCGAGCCTATTGCGACCCGATCGAGCTGGCGGCTAAACAGGACCGGGCTAGGGGATCCCCAGGGAACAGGATGACGGATCAGGCGATTTTGGTCACGGGTGCCGCCGGATTCATCGGCTTTCACGTCGCCCGGCAGCTCCTGGGCGAAGGACGTCCCGTCGTCGGGCTCGACAATCTCAACAGCTATTACGATCCGGCGCTGAAGAAAGCGCGCCTGGCGCTGCTCAGGGACGATTCCCGCTTCTCCTTCGTCGAGACCGACCTCGCCGACCGCGAGGCGATGGCGGCGCTGTTTGCCCAACATCGTTTTGCCAAAGTCGTGCATCTGGCGGCGCAAGCCGGCGTGCGCTACTCGATCGAGCAGCCGCACGCCTATGCCGATTCCAATCTCCTGGGCTTTCTCAACGTGCTGGAGGGCTGCCGCAACAACGGCTGTCGTCATCTCGTCTACGCCTCGTCATCCTCCGTTTACGGCGCCAACACAAAATTGCCATTTGCGGTTGCGGACCGCACCGATCATCCCGTGAGCTTCTATGCCGCGACCAAGAAGGCGAACGAGGTGATGGCGCAGTCCTACAGCCATCTCTACCGCCTGCCGGTCACGGGGCTGCGCTTCTTCACCATTTACGGCCCGTGGGGCCGGCCCGACATGGCCGTGTTTCTGTTCGCGAACGCCATCATGGCGGGCAAGCCGATCCGGCTGTTCAACCATGGCGAGATGCGCCGCGACTTCACCTATATCGATGATGTGACCCGCGTCGTATCGAAGCTGATCGATCTTGTGCCTGCGGACGATCCGTCTGCCGCAAATGCGCCGTTTAAGCTCTACAATGTCGGCAACCACCATCCGGAGGAACTGATGCACGTCGTCGGTCTTCTGGAGCGGGAGCTGGGCCGGACGGCGATCAAAGAATTGCTGCCGATGCAGCCGGGAGATGTGCGGGAAACGTTCGCGGATGTCGAGGATCTGATGCGCGACACCGGCTTTGCACCGTCAACGCCGATCGAGCATGGGGTCCATAATTTCGTCACCTGGTATCGCGACTACTTCAAGGTTTGAGATCACGATGGACAAACGCATAATCCCCCTGATCATGTGCGGCGGTGCCGGCACGCGGCTGTGGCCCGCTTCGCGCGAGGTTCGCCCCAAGCAGTTCCTGCCGCTGTTCGGCACGCGCTCGACATTCCAGGACACGCTGCTGCGCGTGTCCGATCCCTCGCTGTTCGATCGCCCGATCGTCATCACCAATGCGGCCTATCGCTTCATGGTGCTGGAGCAGCTCGCCGAGATCGGCATCGAGGCGGACGTGATCCTCGAGCCGATGCGGCGCGATTCCGGCCCCGCGATCGCGGCGGGCGCGGTGTTCGCGCAGAACCGCGACAGTGAAGCGATCGTGCTCGCGCTCGCCGCCGACCACGTGGTGCAGGACAATGCCGCCTTCGTCGCGGCCTGCCGCGAGGGCCTCACCGCCGCGCGCGCCGGGCGCATCGTCACCTTCGGCGTCAAGCCGGAGCGGCCGGCGACCGAATATGGCTACATCAATCCGGGTGAGGTGATTTCCGGCGAAGTGCATGCGGTTGCGCGCTTCGTCGAGAAGCCGGACGCGGTGAAGGCGTCCGACTACGTCAATTCGGGCTATCTCTGGAACAGCGGCAACTTCATGTTCCCGGCCAGCGTGCTGCTCGACGAATATCGCAGGGTCGATGCGGGAAGCGTCGAGGCCGTCACCAGCGCCGTCAACAATGCCGGCCGAGATCTCGGCTTCGTCACGCTGGAGCCCGAGGCGTTCGGCGCGGCGAAGGCGATCTCGATCGACTATGCGGTGATGGAGAAGACCTCGCGCGCCGCCGTCGTGCCGGTGTCGTGCGGCTGGTCCGACGTCGGCTCCTGGCTCGCTGTGTGGGAGCTGTCGGAGAAGGACGCGCAAGGCAACGCGGCGCATGGCACCGCCGTGTTCGAGGACTCCCGCAACTGCAACGTCACCACCGATTCCGCGCTGGTTGCGCTCGAAGGCGTCGACGATCTCGTCGTGGTCGCCACCGCGGACGCGATCCTGGTCTCGCGCCAGAAGGATGCCAACGGCCTGAAGCGCCTGGTGACCAAGCTGAAGGCGGTCGCGCCCAAGGTCACCGAGGAGCATCTCAAGGTGCACCGGCCCTGGGGCAGCTATCAGTCCGTCGACAATGGCGAGCGCCACCAGGTCAAGCGCATCGTGGTGAAGCCGGGCGGGCGGCTGTCGCTGCAGAAGCACCATCATCGCGCCGAGCACTGGATCGTGGTGCGGGGCACGGCCCAGGTCACCGTCAACGAGACCGTGAAGACGGTGCATGAGAACGAGTCGATCTACATCCCGATGGGCGCCGTCCACCGGATGGAGAACCCCGGCAAGATCCAGCTGGAGCTGATCGAGGTCCAGACCGGCTCTTATCTCGGGGAAGACGACATCATCCGGATTGAAGACGACTATCAAAGGTCGTAACCAGCAAGCTCCGAATCACGCAACCCGGGCCGGGAAGACGGTATCTTTTGCGGCTTAAGGCCCGGGGAACGTGTAACTTTTTGAATCAAATCGTGTCCGGGGTCCCAAGTCCGCATTCGCCACAAATGTGGCGGCCGTGCTAGGAGAGGCGCCGGGGATTTGGGTTGAATCGGGGATTGCTCAGATGAGTTCCAAAGGATCTGCACCGGCGAAGGCCGGCTTGCGCGTCGGCGTCATTGGCGCCGGCGTGATGGGCAGCAACCACGCGCGCGTGCTTGCGGGTCTACCCGGCGTCAGCCTCGTCGGCGTCGTCGATCCCTCGGCGGCACATCGTGAGCGGGCAACGGAGCTTGCCGGTTGCGAAAGCTTCGAGACGCTCGACCAGCTCTTCGCCGAAGGCGTCGACGCCGTGACCATCGCCGCGCCCACCCATCTGCATCACGAGGTTGCGCTCGCCTGCATCGCCAAGAACATCCACGTGCTGGTCGAGAAGCCGATCGCCTCCACCGTGGAAGAGGGCCGCGAGATCGTCGCCGCGGCGCAGAAGGCCGGCGTGACGCTGATGGTCGGCCATGTCGAGCGCTTCAATCCGGCGGTCGCCGCGGTCAAGCAGGCCATCGCGGGCGAGGACATTCTCTCCATCGCCATCACGCGCGTCGGCCCGTTCCCGCCGCGCATGTCCAATGTCGGCGTCGTCATCGATCTTGCCGTGCACGACATCGATCTGATCCGCTGGTTCACCGAATCCGACATCGTCGAGGTGCAGCCGCAATTGTCGAGCGCCGTCGCCGAGCGCGAGGACATCGCGCTCCTGCAGTTCCGCACCGCCAACGGCGTGCTCGCCCACATCAACACCAACTGGCTGACGCCGTTCAAGGCGCGCAGCGTCACGGTCGCCACGCGCGGCAAATACGTGATGGGCGATCTGCTCACGCGTCAGGTCACCGAGTGCTTCGGCTTCAAGCCCGACGGCAGCTACTCGATGCGGCATCTGCCGGTCGGCCACGATGAGCCGCTGCGCGCCGAGCTGATCGCGTTCCTCAAGGCGGTGCGCCATGGCGATACGCCGGCAGTAACGGGCGATGAAGGCGTCGCCAGCCTCGAGATCGCCACGCAATGTCTCGAAACGCCGTCGCGGCCTGCGGCGACGTCGCCCGTCCGCAAGGCTCCGCGCCGCGTCGCCGGCTGATCCTTTTCCATGTCGACCGCTCAAACGTCACAAGGCGCCAAGAACCAGACTATGAACCAGCATCTGCGTTCCGATCCCATTCCCTTCATCGACGTCGGCGCGCAGCGGCGCCGGCTCGGGGCCTCGCTCGATGCGGCCGTCAAGCGCGTGCTCGACCATTGCCAGTTCGTGAACGGACCCGAGGTCTTCGAGCTCGAGAAGCAGCTCGCGGCCTATTGCGGCGCCAAGCACGTGATCGGCTGCGCCAGCGGCACCGACGCGATCCTGATGGTGATGATGGCCAAGAATGTCGGGCCCGGCGATGCCGTGCTGTGCCCGTCCTTCACCTTCATCGCGACCGCCTCGCCGGTGGCGCGGACCGGCGCGACGCCTGTCTATGTCGACGTGGACGAGGCGACCTTCAACATGAGCCCGGAGTCGCTGAAGCGCGGCATCGCGACCGCCCGCAAGGCCGGCCTCAAGCCCGCCGCGGTGATTCCAGTCGACCTGTTCGGCCAGCCGGCCGATCACGACGCCATTGCGGAGATCGCCAAGGCCGAGGGCCTGTTCGTGCTCGACGACGCCGCGCAAGCGTTTGGCGCGAGCTACAAGGGCCGCAAGCTCGGCACGCTCGCGCATGCCACGGCGACCAGCTTCTTCCCGGCAAAGCCGCTCGGCTGCTTCGGCGACGGCGGCGCGATCTTCACCGATGACGACGAGCTCGCGGCCACGCTGCGCAGCATTCGCGTGCACGGGCAGGGCGTGGACAAATACGACAATGTCCGTCTCGGCCTGACCGGCCGGATCGACACCATGCAGGCCGCGGTCCTGATCGAGAAGCTGAAGATCTTTGACGACGAGATCGCCGCCCGCAACAAGGTCGCGGAGCGCTATGAGCGCGGTCTGTCCAATGTGGTCACCGTGCCGCGCCTCAGCCCTGGCAATACCTCGGTCTGGGCGCAGTACACCATCCGTCTGCCCGAGGGTACCGACCGCGACGGCTTTGCCGCCGCGCTGAAGGCCCAGGGCGTGCCGACCGCGATCTACTACGGCAAGTCGATGCATCAGCAGACCGCCTACAAGCAATATCCGGTCGCGGAAGGCGGGCTGCCGGGTTGCGAGAGCCTGTCGCAGGACGTGATCAGCCTGCCGATGCATGCCTATGTGACCGAAGCCGACCAGGAGCGAATCATCGCCGCCGTCCGCGGCGCGCTCGCGGGCTGAATTCTTCGCGGCTTCCTTCACCTCTCCCGCTTGCGGGAGAGGTCGCGCCGAAGGCGCGGGTGAGGGTTCTCTCCTCTGGGGGAGTCTTCGTCGTCGAGACACCCTCTCCCCAGCCCTCCCCCGCAAGCGCAGGGCAATCGCATATGGATTTCACGGGGATTGTCCGCTGGCTTGCTCCGCCTCTCCCGCTTGCGGGAGAGGCCGACGCGCTCGCAGAGCGCGGCGGGTGAGGGCTCTCGCCACACAGGGACGTCCTCAGTTAATCTCAATAATCCCAGCGCGGAGACACCCTCTCCCCAACCCTCCCCCGCAAGCGGGGGAGGGAGCACACCTTCCCCGCTGCTTGCACCTAGACCTAATCGCGCCATGCTCTACAACAGAGGCATGCTCGGACGCATCTTCACGGTTGGCGGATACACGCTGCTCTCGCGGGTGACGGGATTTGCCCGCGACATCATGCTTGCGGCGATCCTCGGCGCCGGTCCCGTCGCCGACGCCTTTTTCGTGGCGCTGCGGCTGCCCAATCATTTCCGCGCGATCTTCGCCGAGGGCGCCTTCAACGCGGCCTGGGTGCCGGCCTATGCCCATGTCCATGGCGAGAAGGGGGAGGCGGCGGCAAGCCTGTTCGCCGACCGCATCTTCACGTTGCTGCTGGCCTCGCAGGTGGTGCTGCTGATCGTCGCCTGGCTGTTCATGCCGCAGGCCATGAGCATCCTCGCACCGGGCTTCAGCGACGACGCCGAGCAGCGCA
Source organism: Bradyrhizobium sp. GW821-FHT13H06 (assembly GCF_058803975.1). Taxonomy (NCBI): domain Bacteria; kingdom Pseudomonadati; phylum Pseudomonadota; class Alphaproteobacteria; order Hyphomicrobiales; family Nitrobacteraceae; genus Bradyrhizobium; species Bradyrhizobium sp. GW821-FHT13H06. The sequence goes on from NZ_JBXAPN010000009.1 coordinate 239,154, forward strand.
AGCTCGCGATCGAGCTGACCCGGATCACCTTTCCCTATCTGCTGCTGATCACGCTGGTGACGCTCTACGGCGGCATGCTCAACGTGATGCAGCGCTTCGCCAGCGCCGCTGCCGCCTCGATCTTCCTCAACGTCGCGATGATGATGACGCTGGCGCTCGCCGCGTGGTTTCCGACCGCGGGCCATGCCGCAGCCTGGGGCGTGCTCATCTCCGGCTTCCTGCAATATTTCCTGCTGGCGGGCGATCTCGCCCGCCATGGCGGCCTGCCGCGCTTTGCACCGCTGAAGCTCGACGAAGACGTGCGCGGCTTCTTCAAGGCGCTTGGACCTGCGACGCTGGGCTCGATGGGCACGCAGGTCGCGCTGTTCGCCGACACCATCATCGCGACCTTCCTGCCCGCGGGCGCGCTGTCGGCGCTCTATTATGCCGACCGTCTCAACCAGCTGCCGATCGGCGTCATCGGCATCGCCATCGGCACGGTGCTGTTGCCGGAGATGTCGCGGCGGATCACGGCCAACGACCATGACGGCGCGATGAAGGCGCAGCGTCGCGCCTTCGATTTCACGCTGCTGTTCTCGATCCCGTTCGTGGCGGCCTTCCTCACCGTGCCCGACGAGATCATGCGTGCGCTGTTCGCCCGCGGCGCATTCTCGAAGGCCGATGCCGTCGCCGCCGGCGGCACACTCGCGGCCTATGCCATCGGCCTCATTCCTTTCGTGCTGATCCGCAGTGCGGTCGCGACCTTCTATGCGCGCAAGGATACGGCGACGCCGGTTCGCGCGTCGCTGACTGGCATCGCAGTCAACGTCGCGCTGAAGGTCGCCTTGATGGGATCGCTGGCCCAGATCGGCCTCGCGCTCGCAACCGCCGTCGGCGTCTGGACCAACCTTCTGCTCGTGCTGTTCTTCGCCGTGCGGCGAGGCTTCCTCGTGCTGGACCGCGCCTGGCTGATGTCGCTCGCCAAATTCCTCGTCACCGGACTGATCCTCGCCGCCGCGTTCTGGCTGATCGCGCGCTTCAGCGGTCCTTTGTTGGGCCCGATGCACTTCCGGGACGAAGTGACGCTGGTCCTGCTGGCCGTCGGCGGCACCGTCGTCTACGCGCTTGCGATCCTCGTCCTATTCGGCCGCAGCTGGCTGGTCTCGCTGGTGCGCGGCTAGGGCCCGTCCTCAACGGGGGGTGGATCAACTATGATGACGCCGACCAGTTCGTCGGTGAAAACGATTTGGCGGCCCTACATGCGACAGCATCTGAGTCTAACCGCGGTGGTCGTTCGAGACTATGACGAGGCGATCGTCTTCTTTGTTGACAGGCTGGGATTTGAGCTTCGGGAAGACACACGTCTCGACGAGGAGAAGCGCTGGGTTGTTGTAGCGCCGCCCGGTAGTACCGAGAGCGGCATTCTACTGGCAAAGGCTGCGAACCCGGGCCAAGCGCAGGCCATCGGCAACCAGAGCGGCGGTCGCGTCTTTCTGTTCCTGGCGACTGATGATTTCGAGCGCGACTACGACGCATTTCGTAAGCGAGGGATTAAGTTTGTCGAAGAACCGCGGCGAGAGTCATACGGCACTGTCGCGGTGTTTGAAGACCTCTATGGCAATCGCTGGGACCTGATTGAACGGAGGTAGGGCTAGAAAGTCACATAGACTTGACCCCGGGGGGCCTTCACTCAATTCCGCTATGACGCGCAAGCGGTGCTTTTTTCCCGGCCTGCGACCCATGCGCATGGCGAAACCCGTTTGCCTTGCCACTTTTTCCACGGCAATATGCCGGCAAAACAACCATGAGAACGGGAAGATAAAATGGCGGCTCCCATCAAGTTCGGCGTTGGCCAAAGCGTGCTGCGCAAGGAGGATGACGCGCTCATCCGCGGCAAGGGCCGCTATACCGACGATTACGCGCCGCAGGCTGCGCTTCGCTGCCTGATGCTGCGTTCGCCGCATGCGCATGCCAAATACACCATCGACGTGAGCCCGGCTCGCGGGCTGCCCGGCGTCGCGCTGATCCTGACCGCCGAGGACGTTGCGGATCTCGGCAATCTGCCGTGCCTGTTCAATCTCGAGACCGATCCGTTCACCGGCCCGCCTTACCCGATCCTCGCCAAGGACGAGGTGCGGCATGTCGGCGATGCCATCGCCTTCGTCGTCGCCGAGACCATCGACCAGGCCCGCGACGCGATCGAGGCGATCGAGGTCAAATGGAGCCCGCTGCCGGCGGTGACCGGCGTCGTCAACGCCGTGAAGAAGGGCGCAGCCCAGGTCTGGCAGGACAAGCCCGGCAACGTGCTGTTCGACGTCTCGATCGGCGACAAGGCTGCGACGGAAGCCGCCTTCGCCAAGGCGCATGCGGTGGCCGAAATCTCGATCGTCAATCCGCGCGTGGTCGCGAGCTTCATGGAGACGCGCGCGGCGGTCTGCGAATACGATGCCAAGCGCGATCACCTGACGCTCACCATCGGCAGCCAGGGCAGCCACCGGCTACGCGACATCCTGTGCCAGAACGTGCTCAAGATCCCGACCGAGAAGATGCGGGTGATTTGTCCCGACGTCGGCGGCGGCTTCGGCACGAAGCTGTTCCCGTACCGCGAATACGCCCTGATGGCGGTCGCGGCCAAGAAACTGAAGAAGACGGTGAAATGGGCGGCCGACCGCACCGAGCATTTCATGGGCGACGCGCAGGGCCGCGACAACGTCACCACCGCCAAGATGGCGCTGGCCGAGGACGGCAAGTTCCTGGCGATGGATTGCGACCTGATGGGCGACATGGGCGCGTATCTGTCGACCTTCGGGCCCTACATTCCCCATGGCGGCGCCGGCATGCTGCCGGGCCTCTACGACATCCAGGCGTTCCACTGCCGGGTGCGCACCATCTTCACCAACAGCGTGCCGGTCGACGCCTATCGCGGCGCGGGACGGCCTGAGGCGGCCTATGTCATCGAGCGTCTGGTCGATGCCTGCGCGCGAAAACTCGACATGACGCCGGACGCGGTCCGTCGCAAGAACTTCATCCAGCCGAAGTCGCTGCCCTACAAGACTGCCACCGGCAAGGTCTACGATTCCGGCGACTTCGCCGCGCATCTGAAGCGTGCGATGGAGATCGCCGAGTGGAAGGAGTTTCCCAAGCGCGCGAAGCTCGCCAAGAAGCATGGCCTGATCCGCGGCATCGGCCTTGCGAGCTATGTCGAGGTGTGCGGCACCATGGGCGAGGAGACCGCCAATGTGCGGCTCGATCCCAATGGCGACGTCACCGTCCTGATCGGCACGCAATCGAGCGGGCAGGGACACCAGACCGCTTATGCGCAGATCGTCGCCGAGCAGTTCGGCGTCGCGCCCGAGCGCGTCCACATCCACCAGGGCGACACCGACGAGATCGCAACGGGCCTCGGCACCGGCGGCTCGGCCTCGATCCCCTCGGGCGGCGTCAGCGTCGAGCGCGCCACGCGCGAGCTCGGCCAGAAGCTGAAGGAGATCGCGGCGCAGGCGCTGGAAGCCAGCGCGGGCGACCTCGAGATCTCCGAGGGCGTGGTGCGCATCGCCGGCACCGACCGCTCGATCTCGTTCGCCGATCTCGCCAAGCGGCCGGGCGTCGATCCATCGAAGCTGAACGGCAGCGCGACCTTTGCCAGCGCCGACGGCACCTATCCGAACGGCACCCATGTCGCGGAGGTCGAGATCGATCCGGCCACCGGCATCATCAAGATCGTCAACTACGTGATCGTCGACGATTTCGGCAAGACGCTCAATCCGCTGCTGCTGGCGGGACAGGTGCATGGCGGCGCCATGCAGGGCATCGGCCAGGCGCTGATGGAGCAGGTGGTGTATGGCGCCACCGACGGCCAGCTCATCACCGCGACCTTCATGGACTACGCGTTGCCGCGCGCGGCGGACGGGCCGGCCTTCGTGTTCGAGACCAACAACATCCCCTGCAAGACCAATCCGATGGGGGTGAAGGGGGCGGGCGAGGCCGGCGCGATCGGCTCCTGCCCGGCGATCGTCAACGCCATCGTCGACGCGCTCTGGCGCGAATACAAGATCGACCACATCGACATGCCGGCAACGCCGGAGCGGGTGTGGATCGCAATCAACGAGCACCATCGCCGCCACAGCCTGTGAACGGTGATCTTCCCCGCGGGCGGGAATAAACGCCCGCCGCGGGGTTCTATTCATGTGACCCATCTCCCAAGAACTCTGCGAGCCGGAGAAGAATACCCGATGAAACGAACGATGATTGTCGCAGGCACCCTGCTTCTGGGTGCGGGCGCCGTGATGGCGCAGCAGGAGATTGCCGTCCAACAGGACAATCTGATGCGCTCGATCGCCAAGAACCAGTATGGCGTCATCCAGAAGATGACGAAAGGCGATATCCCCTTCGACAAGAAGGCTGCCGATCAGGCCATTGCCAACATCGAGGCCGATGTTGCCAAGATCGCCAAGACCTTCGCGGTCAATCCCAAGCAGGATGTGGTCGACGCGACCTATGGCTCGTCGCAAAAGATCTGGCAGAACAAGGCCGATTTCGATTCGAAGATCCCGCCGGTGCAGAAGGCGATCGCCGACGCCAAGGGCAAGATCACCGACGTGGCGAGCCTGAAGTCCGCCTACACTGCGATCAACGACCGTTGCAACGATTGCCACGAGACGTATCGTGTGAAGCTGAAGTGACGACGCGGGTCGTGGCCCGAATTTCGTAGCCCGGACGAGCGCAACGACACCCGGGACGGTGGAAGCATATCTCGCTGAGCTCATCCGACCTACGGTTTCTGCGATCGCCGCGCCAGCCGGTCGATGCCGATGGGGCCGTCCCGGATTGCCTGCGCTCCATCCGCGCGCTTGGCGCTCCCTCTGATCGCGACTGGCCACGAGCCGGCCACGAATTCCGTTCGCATGGCCTGACGGATCGCTGTCAAAGAGGTTATCTATGGTGATGCCGATGCGGCATCGATGTCTCACGGCATCCGGAGGTTCCAACGCCCGGCGCGGAATTGAAGCAACAGCGAGACAGGCCATGGCAAAACCGTTTCCGTCCAAGACCCATATCGGCAACCATATGCTGCATCCGGAAACCTTGATGCTGACCTATGGCTATGATCCGCAACTGTCCGAAGGCGCCATCAAGCCGCCGGTGTTCCTGACGTCCACCTTCGTGTTCAAGACGGCCGAGGACGGGCAGGATTTCTTCGATTACGTCGCCGGCCGGCGCGAGCCACCGGAAGGCATGGGCGCGGGCCTCGTCTATTCGCGCTTCAATCATCCCAACAGCGAAATCGTCGAGGACAGGCTCGCGATCTACGAGCGCACGGAGAGTTGTGCGCTGTTCTCATCCGGCATGGCGGCCATCTCAACCACGATCCTGGCCTTCGTTCGCCCCGGCGACGTCATCCTGCACTCGCAGCCGCTCTATGGCGGGACGGAAACCTTGCTGACGAACACGCTTGCGCGCCTGTCGATCGGCGCCGTCGGCTTTGCCGACGGCATCGACGAGACGGCGGTCAGGCAGGCCGCGGAGGAGGCCATGGGCAAGGGGCGGGTGTCGATGATCCTGATCGAGACGCCGGCCAATCCGACCAACGGCCTGGTCGACATCGCGATGATCCGCCGTATTGCCGACGCGATCGGAAAGGCGCAGGGGCACACACCGGTCATCGCCTGCGACAATACGCTGCTCGGACCGGTGTTTCAGCGGCCGATCGAGCATGGCGCGGACCTGTCGCTGTACTCGCTGACCAAATATGTCGGCGGTCATTCCGACCTGATCGCGGGCGCCGCGCTCGGCTCGAAGGCGATCATGAAAGGCATCAAGGCCTTGCGCGGCGCCATCGGGACCCAGCTCGATCCGCATTCCTGCTGGATGATCAACCGCTCGCTGGAGACGCTGAGCCTGCGGATGGAGAAGGCCAACGACAATGCGCGCCTCGTGGCGGACTTCCTGCGCGATCATCCGAAAGTCGCCAAGGTTCATTACCTCGGTCATCACGAGGAGGACTCGCCGGCCGGGCGCGCGTTCGCGAGGCAGTGTCTCGGCGCCGGATCCACCTTCTCCTTCGACATCGAAGGCGGCAAGGAGGCGGCGGTCAAGTTCCTCAATGCGCTGCAGATCCTCAAGCTGGCGGTGAGCCTCGGCGGAACGGAATCGCTTGCGAGCCTGCCCGCAACCATGACCCATTCCGGCGTCCCCGCCGACATCCGCCGCAAGATCGGCGTCCTCGATTCCACGATCCGGCTGTCGATCGGCATCGAGAACCCGTCGGACCTGATCGCCGACCTCGCGCAGGCGCTGAACGCAGCTTGAGCGCCCCGGAATCGAAACGGCCGGACGCCCCCTCCAGCGCCCGGCCTTCGCCGACAAAGCAGCCTCGAGGCTTACTTCGTCACCTGGCCGCGGATCTCGCCGCCCGGATTGGCTGCAGTGTGGATGTTGATGTAGTACTTGCCGCCGAGCAGATCGGCGGCCTGCGCGTCGGTCAGGGTCGCTTCGCCCTTGACCGGGCTCGAGGCCGCGTTCGGGATCGGGACGGCAACGCCTGCGTTCTTGCCGGCCTCGGCAGGGCCGTGGAAATGCGCCGCAGTGGCGGGCCCGGACAGGCCGGAATAGGTGACGGTCCAGGACAGTTTCTTGCTGGCGGCATCATAGTTGAGATCGGCCGTTCCCGTGGCGCTGCTGGTCGTCGCCGGCACCTCGGCCTTGCCGTCGAGCGTTGCTTTCAGCTTTTCGGCGTTCGCGGACCCTGCAAAGGCAACGGCACCGAGCGCGAACACGGCAATGACGGACTTGTTCATGACGTTCTCCCTGTTGAACCCGAAGGGGCTGCCAAACTTCCAACAGCCGGCATTTCAGTTTATTCCGGTCTCCGGCCAGGGCGGGCTAAATTCTTCGTGGCTGGAGCCGCGACGCATCGGTCGTAAGTTCGCCGCAACGAGTGAATGGGTCCGCATGTTGCAACGAACAATTGTCGCGGCGCTGCTCGTCGCGGTCGCCGCTGCCGGCCTTTACTGGTGGCTCAGTGCGCCGGTGGTGGCGGCTGCGAGCGCCATCCCGGCTCGCGCGCCCGATTTGGCCAACGGCGAGGTGATGTTCAACGCCGGCGGCTGCGCGTCCTGCCATGCCGTTCCCAATCAGCCTGATCGTCTCAGGCTTGGTGGCGGCGTCGCGATCAAATCGCCGTTCGGAACGTTCTACGCACCGAACATCTCGCCCGATCCGAACGACGGCATCGGCAAATGGACGGACGCCGATTTCGTCAACGCGGTGATGCACGGGGTCTCGCCATCGGGCCAGCACTATTTTCCGGCCTTTCCCTACACCTCCTACCAGCACGCGAGGCGGCAGGATGTGCTCGATCTCTTTGCCTATCTGAAAACGCTGCCGGCGGTTGCAGGCAAGGTGCGTGATCACGAGGTGAGCTTTCCCTTCGACATCCGGCGCAACATCGGCATCTGGAAGTTCCTGTTCATGGACGGCAAGCCCTTCGTCGCCGACGCCAGCAAGTCGCCGCAGTGGAATCGCGGCGCCTATCTCGTCAACAGCTTCGGCCATTGCGCCGAGTGCCACAGCCCGCGCAATGCGCTGGGCGGCATCATCGCCGGCCAGCGCTTTGCCGGCGGTCCGAATCCGGAAGGCGAGGGATGGGTTCCGAACATCACCCAGAAGCGCCTCGGCGAGTGGAGCGCGAAGGATCTCGCCTATTTCCTCAAGACCGGTGAATTGCCGGATGGCGACAGCGCCGGCGGCGCGATGACGCGCGTGATCAAGAACACCTCGCAATTGCCGGACCAGGATCTCGCGGCGATGGCGGAGTACCTCAAATCGCTGCCGCCGGTGGACGGGCCGACGCCGCCGAAACGCAAGCAGGGCAGCTAGCGCAGCAGCGCTAAAGCGCGATGGGATCTGGATGCATCGTCATCGCGCTTCGGGTTGTTGTTTGCGCATGATCTTTCCGGAAAACCGCTTCGCACTTTTCCGGATCATGCTCTAGCCCGCGCCGAACGCCTTGAAGGTGATGATGGTGAGGGTGTCCTGGATGCCCGGCAGCACCTGCACCTTCTCGTTGACGAAGTGACCGATGTCGGTGTCCTTGTCGACGTAGAACTTCACCAGCAGGTCGTATTGGCCGGCCGTGGAGTAGATCTCGGAGGCGATCTCGGCTTCGGCGAGCGCGTTGGCGACCACATAGGACTGGCCGAGTTTGCATTTGATCTGGACGAAAAAGGGAACCATCGCGGGCACTCCGGGAGCGTATTCTTCCGGCTAATAGGCCAAAACCGGCCGGATTTAGCAAGCGAACTTGCTGGGTTCGGCGCGAGCTTGCTAAGACGGCTCATGGCTCGAAAACGCGGAAAATCGTCATGACGACCCCGGTCGCACTCACCATCGCCGGCTCCGATTCGAGCGGCGGCGCCGGCATCCAGGCGGACCTGAAGACCTTTGCCGCGCTCGGCGTCTACGGCGCCTCCGTGATCACGGCGCTGACGGCGCAGAACACGCGCGGCGTCACGGGCATCCACGCGGTGCCGGCCGAGTTCGTCACCGGACAGATCGACGCGGTGTTCTCCGATCTCGAAATCGGCGCGGTGAAGATCGGCATGGTCGCCCAGGTCGCCAGCATCGATGCCATCGCCGCCGCGCTGTCGCGCTGGGCGCCCCGGCACGTCGTGCTCGATCCCGTCATGGTCGCGACCTCCGGCGACCGCCTGCTGGCCGCGGAAGCCGTCGACGCCCTGCGCACCAGGCTGATACCGCTGGCCGCCGTGATCACGCCCAACCTGCCGGAGGCCGCGGCTCTGCTCGATGAGCCGGTCGCGGCAAGCGAGGCCGAGATCGAGAGCCAGGGGCGCCGCCTGCTGGCGCTCGGCTGCCGCGCTGTCCTGGTCAAGGGCGGGCATGGCGAGGGCGCGGAGAGCATCGACTATCTGGTCGGTGCGGACAGCACGATCGCGCTCGCCGCGCCGCGCATCGCCACCCGCAACACCCATGGCACCGGCTGCTCGCTGTCCTCGGCGATCGCGGCGGGGCTGGCCAGAGGCGAGGATCTGGAAAACGCCGTGCGCAATGCCAAGGCCTGGATCAGCGCCGCGATCGGCGCCGCCGACCGCTTCAGCGTCGGCCACGGCCATGGGCCGATCCATCATTTCCACAGGTTCTACTGACGCGGGCCGCCCGCGGCAGCGCGGCCGCGGTGCGCTTTGGGGGCACGCTAGCCCCCACATCGTCATGGCCGGGCCTGTCCCGGCCATCCACGCCTTGCCACGCAGCACGAAGAACGTGGATGCCCGGGACAAGCCCGGGCATGACGATCACCTTCTGCGGCGCCATGTCGCCTGATTGTCGCATGCGACTGATATTCGCGGGGAGGGCGAGGCGAAGTTTGATTCGTAGCTGAGGTGCCTCAAGGTTCAATCGGTCATCCCCCTGTCACGGGACATTGTTACAGGCTGGCGCATGGGAAGTTACGCTGTGAGTGACGAGAGCCCGGAGCGGCGCTTTCGCACCTTGTTCATCTCCGACGTCCATCTCGGAGCCCGCGGTTCTCAAGCCGATCTACTGCTCGACTTCCTGCGCTACCACGATGCCGACACGATCTATCTCGTCGGCGACATCGTCGATGGCTGGGCGCTGAAATCGAGCTGGCACTGGCCGCAATCGCATAACGACCTCGTCCAGAAGCTGTTGCGCAAGGCGCGCAAGGGCGCCAAGATCATCTACATCCCCGGCAATCACGACGAGTTCCTGCGCAACTATTACGGCACGCATTTCGGCGGCATCGACGTCGTCGAGAACACGGTTCACGCCGGCGCCGACGGCAAGCGCTATCTGGTCATCCACGGCGACATCTTCGATCTCGTGGTGCAGAACGCGCGCTGGCTCGCCCATCTCGGCGACAAGGCCTACGACTTCGCGATCCAGATGAATCGCCTCGTCAACTTCTTCCGCCGCCTGTTCGGTGTACCCTATTGGTCGCTGTCGCAATGGGCCAAGCAGAAGGTCAAGAACGCCGTCAACTATATCGGCGCGTTCGAGCAGGCGCTCGCCGCCGAGGCGCGGCGCCACGAAGCGGACGGCGTGATCTGCGGCCACATCCACTACGCCGTGATCCGCGACGAGGCCGGCATCCGCTACATGAATTGCGGCGACTGGGTCGAGAGCTGCACCGCCCTGGTCGAGCATGACGACGGCCATTTCGAGATCATCACCTGGGCGGATCATCTGCAGAAGCCGGCGGCGGTCCCGCAGGTCGCGGCAAGAGCTGCATGACAAGGGCCGCCTGATGCGCATCCTGGTCGCGACCGACGCCTGGCACCCGCAAGTCAACGGTGTGGTTCGGACGCTGACCAAGCTTGCTGACGCGGCCAAGGATCTCGACGTCGAATTCGCGTTCCTGACGCCGCAATCGTTCCGCACCTTCGCGATGCCGAGCTATCGCGACGTGCGGCTGGCCATGCCGCGCCCGGCCCGGATCGCGAGGCTGATCCAGGAAGCGCGTCCGGACAGCATCCACATCGCGACGGAAGGGCCGATCGGACTGATGGTCCGCCGCTATTGCCGCCAGCGCAAGCTGCCGTTCACGACCAGCTTCCACACCCGATTCCCGGAATATGTCCGCGCCCGCGTGCCGGTGCCGGGCTCGCTGATCTGGCACGCGCTGCGCCGTTTCCATGCGCCCAGCCGTGCCGTGATGGCAGCAACCCCGGCGCTGGCCCGCGAACTGACCGACCGCGGTTTCGACAATGTCGTGCTGTGGCCGCGCGGGGTCGATACCGGCCTGTTCCATCCCCGTGCCATCGATCTTTGCCTGCCGGCACCGGTGTTCCTGTCGGTAGGCCGGGTCGCGGTGGAAAAGAATCTCGAGGCTTTCCTCGACCTCGACCTGCCCGGCACCAAGGTCATCGTCGGTGACGGCCCGGCGCGGGCCTCGCTGGAGGAGGCCTATCCCGATGCGATCTTCCTCGGCGAGAAGCAGGGCGAGGCACTGGCGGACATCTACGCAGCCGCCGACGTGTTCGTGTTCCCCAGCAAGACCGACACGTTCGGCCTGGTCCTGCTGGAAGCGCTCGCCAGCGGGCTGCCGGTGGCGGCCTTTCCGGTGAAAGGCCCCCGCGACGTGATCGGCGATGCGCCGGTGGGCGCGCTCGATCACGATCTGGGCAGTGCCTGCTTCGCCGCGCTGGACGTCTGTCGGCAGGACTGCGTTGCGTTCGCCGCCAACTACACCTGGGAAGCCTCGGCGCGGGTCTTTATCGACAGCATCAGGGCGGTTGGTGCGGTGCTGCCCGGCGGGAACGGGACGGAACAGCCGCGCTTCGTCGCCTAGAGCCATCTCGATCGCGCGAGAACGTTTTGGGAATCCTCGCGCGGAGGTGTCTTGCCGGGGCCTCGTCGGCCGCGATACCATTCCGCCATGACCGAACAGCTCCTCCCGGTCGGCCCTGCCGACATCGATGCCGCAGCGCGCGTGATCGCGCCTTATGCCATCCGCACCCCGCTGTTGTCCTTCCCTGTGCTCAACGAGCGCGTCGGCGCGAAAGTGTTCTTGAAGCCGGAGATGCTCCAGCGCACCGGCTCGTTCAAGTTCCGCGGCGCCTTCAACAAGGTGTTCTCGATCCCGCAGGACAAGCGCGCCGGTGGCGTGGTTGCGTTCTCCTCGGGCAACCATGCCCAGGGCGTGGCAGCCGCGGCAAAGATCCTCGACATGCAGGCCACCATCGTGATGCCGGCGGATGCGCCGCTGTCGAAGCGCGAGCGCACCAAATCCTACGGGGCGGAGGTCGTGCTGTACGATCGCGACAAGGACGACCGCGAGGCGATCTCGCGGGGCATCGCCGAGAAGCGCGGCGCGACGCTGGTCAAGCCCTATGACGATCCCTTCGTGATCGCGGGGCAGGGCACCGCCGGCCGCGAGATCGCCGAGGACATGGCGAGCCTCGGTCTCGCCCCTGACATCGTGGTGGCGCCGGCCTCAGGCGGCGGCCTGATCGCGGGCGTCGCGACGGCGGTGAAGGCGCGCTATCCGCTGGCCGAGATCGTGGTGGCCGAGCCGGAGGCATTCGACGATCACGGCATTTCGCTGACCGCCGGCCACCGCGAGCCGCATGCACCGGCGGGGCGCACCATCTGCGATGCGCTGATGGCCTTGATGCCCGGCGAGATGACGTTCGCGATCAACAGCAAGCTGCTCGCGCGCGGCGTCACTGCCTCGGACAAGGAAGTCGGTGCGGCCGTCGCGTTCGCCTATCGCGAGCTCAAGCTGGTGGTGGAGCCCGGCGGCGCCGTCGGCCTCGCCGCGCTGCTCGCGGGGCGTCTCGACGTCGCTGGGAAGAACGTCGTCATCGTGCTCTCCGGCGGCAATGTCGATGCCGATCTGTTCGCCGAACTGGTGGCCTAGAGTACGATGAGATCAGGTTCTGATGCCGCAACGACGGAGGTGCGCTCCCTCCCCCGTTTGCGGGGGAGCGTTGGGGAGAGGGTAGCTCCGCAATCGAGAGCCCCCAAGAGGTGAGAGCCCTCACCCGGCGCGTTGCGCCGACCTCTCCCGCAAGCGGGAGAGGTGCACCGAGCCCGCGGGCCGGCTGATTCAACCTAAGCCCATTCCGCTCTAGCCGTCATTCCGGACCTGCGCCTTTCGGCGCATGCCGGAATGATGACGTTCAAGGGCTGAGATGAAGAAAGGGCAGAGCGTCACCGCTCTGCCCTTTCGTCTTGTCGATTTCGCGGTTCGAATTCACGGCTTGCTCGGTACAACCTCTCCCGCTTGCGGGAGAGGTCGGCACGTAGTGCCGGGTGAGGGCTTTTTCCTCTTGGGGATTGTCCCGTTGTGGAGAGACCCTCTCCCCAACCCTCCCCCGCAAGCGGGGGAGGGAGCCTAGTGCCGATGCCGCCGCACCGTGCGCACCATATGTGATTGCCCTGCCCGCAAGCGGGGGAGGGAGCGCACCTTCTTCGTTCGTGCGATCAGCGCATGAAGCCGCCGCGACGGTTGCCGCCGCCGTTCATGTTCGGCGCCTGGTTCATCGACTGCCGGAAGTTGTCGTTGCTGTTGACCATGCGGTTCGGCATCGCATTGAACTGCGGACGATTGTTTAGGACCTGCACCTTGTTCACCGGGTTGCCGTTGGGCTCCACGATGCCGGTGTTGCCGTTGGTGATGCGGATCGGGCGGTTCTGCGTCTGAACATTGATCGGCTTCGCATCGATCTTCGATCCGCCCTTGCCGACATTCACCGGCATGCTCACGACCTTGCCCGGGGTGCCGTTGCCGACGCCCGGCTTGGGGTTGGTCGCAGGCAGCGTCACGATCTTGCCGATGCCGCCGTTGCTCTTGCTCGTGTTGCTCGGCGCAGGCAGGGTGACGATCTTGCCCGGGGTCTGCGACGGCGTGCCGTTCGGCTGGTTGTTGCCCGAGGGCAGGTTGACGATGTGGCCGCCATTGCCGAGCTTGCCGAGGACGTTGCCGTCGACCGGCTTCTGCAGGGCCGGCAGGTTGCCGCCCGTCTGCGACCCACCATGACCCTGCTGCATCAGCGGCAAGTACTTGGGCTGGCCGAGATTGCCGATCTTGAGGATCGGCGCAATGGTCTGCGGCGCCAGGAACTTGGTCGCCTGCATCAGGGGGATCTGCTTCGGCTGCGCCTGCAGCTTCAGCGCGACCTGTGCATAGGGGCTGTTGCCGTAGCTGTCGTAGAAGCTCTTGTAGGCAAGCGGCGAGTTCGCGAGCACCGCCTTGTGCCAGGCCTGCGAGATCAGGAGGTTCTTGAGCAGCCAGCGGACGTGGTCGCACAGCGGATCGTGCGGATACATCTGGATGAACTCCTGATAGTATTCCGGACGGTCCTCGGACACGACGTAGTCATAGGCCTGGCGTGTCGAACGGCTCGGCAGGTTGGAGGCCAGCTGCACGACAGGCGCCTTCACCGGCGCGCGGTTGGCGGCCACCGCGGTGTCGCCGAAGAAGGTGAAGTCGGACGTCAGCGAGGAGCTCTCCCACGGGATCTGCGCGCCGCTCGTGGTCTGGTTGACCTGCAGGCGCACGCGCTTGAACAGCTGCTCGATCGGCACGTTGGGCTCGCGCGCGACGTTCAGGAACGCCTGGGTATAGGGGCTGTGACCGCCCGTGCCGTCGAGCGCCTCGGCGCCCGGCGCAGTCGAGTAGCCGACGATCGATCCGTTCGGCGCATCGACGATGGCAAGGCCGCGGCCGGCATCGTTGACCTCGGGGAACGGGTTGTTGCGGCAGGCATCGAGAATGACGATGCGCATGCGGCTCGGGATCGTCTCCAGCGTCGACATCACGTCGACGAGGCGCACCGAATTGTTGACGAGCTCGGTCGGGCTGGAGACCTTGGCGTCGACGGGAACGAGATAGTTCTCGCCGGCGAGCTGCACGCCGTGACCGGCGTAATAGACCATCGCCACCGTGTTGGGACCGCGCGAGGCGACCTTGGCGGAAAAGTCCTGGACGACACGGAGCATGTCGTTCTGGGTCAAATCGGTCGCTGCGACGACCTCGAAGCCGGCGGAGTTCAGGAACTGCGCCATCGATTGCGCGTCATCGTCGGGGTTCGCAAGCTGCGGCGCGTTCTGGTAGTTCGCATTGCCGATCACCAGCGCCACCCGCTGCTCGGGGCCTTGCAGCGCGGTGGGGGCGGGTGCGACCGGGGCGACTTGCGCGGAAACCGGCCCGCAGGCAAAGCCGAACAGGCTTCCCAGCAGGCTCGCCGTCATCAGGAAAGGCTTTAAGCGGAACATGGCGTGCTCCTTTGGCACTCATCTCGATGCGAGATTGGTTGCGAGCAAGCTTGGCCGCGTTCGAGCCTGTGGTCCGTGATTCCTATCATCAGGGCCGCGTACGTGATCTGAATCACGCTTGGAACCTGCTATGGTTAGCGATCGATTGGGAGGATAGTTCGCCACATGCTGAAATCGATCGATCCGATCCTGACGCCCGACCTTCTCTGGCTGCTCGCCTCCATGGGCCATGGCGACGACCTCGTCTTCGTCGATGCCAATCACCCCGCCACCCGCATCGCGCAGAGCACGACGTCGCGGCGCCTGATCCAGCTGCCGGGCATGAGCATGGAGACTGCCATCCGCGCCATCATGTCGGTCTATCCGCTCGACGATTTCGATCCCGATCCGGTGCGCGTGATGATGCCGGTCGACGATCCCGACCGCGTGCCCGAGGTGCAGCATGCGGTGCTGGCGGAGATCGCGCGCGCCGCCGGCCGCCCCGTCACTCCCGGCAAGCTGTCACGGGCGGATTTCTATCGTGCGGCGGCGGCAGGCTTTGGCGTCGTGCAGGTCGGCGACAGCAGAGGCTATGGCTGCTTCCTGCTCCGCAAGGGCGTGATCGGCTAACGGAGCCGCGTTCGATCGAGGCACCGCTTGCTGTAAGCCGAATGCGATCATCTTGTGCGATGATCCTGCGCATGGATCCATTCATCCAGCACTCGAATTTGAATGGCCTTCCAGCAGGCGAGCGTCTATGGTCGATGCATGTCCCGCCTCGTGTGTCTATTCGTTGCTGTCATCCTGTCGCTGCTGCCGGCTGTTGCGCTCGCTGAGCCCGTGCAGAAGCGTCCCAAGCCGGTCTGGAAGGGTTACGGCTTCCTGCCGGGCTATCGGCAGCCGCTGAGCAACAGCATTCCGCTCTACAAGCAGAAGGACGCGATGCGGCGCCTTGCGCGCAACGACCGGCGCCATTGGTACATCGACCCGGTTCCGCAATATTACCGCTGGGATGGCGAGTGGCACTATTTCGGCCGGCCAGGCTTCAACGGCGGCCGCTACAATGGCGGCAGCTTCGGCCCGTGCTGGACGCGAACACCGATCGGGCCGATCTGGAATTGCGGGTGAGCGGCCGCTGATCGCGCGGCGTTAGGGAAAGCTGCGGACGACCTCGATCAGGCCGACGATTGCGGCATTGAACGCGTCGAGGTCCTCGGCCGGAATCCAGTACTCCAGATGCGACCGTCCGCCGGCTTCCTGCACGTCGTATTTCTCGATGAAGCTGCGCTTGACCGCAAAGCGAGTGACGAAGCCTGCGCCGCTCGCCGGCACGTTCCAGTCACGCGCGATCTTGATGGCGTAGTCCTCGGTCAGAACCGGATAGAAGATCGGCTGGTCCGGCAGGCGCGGCGGGAACGCGCGCATGCCGGATTGCTGGATCAACTCCAGCTCCTTTGGACCGACGGGCCGCCAGAGAGTGAGGGTGTCTTCGGTGGAGGGCATGGTGTGAGGACCAGCGTCTGATGGGTTTACATACACTGATGCGTTTCTCCGTTCCATCACCGTCACCCTGAGGTGCGCGCTCAGCGGCGCATCGCGCCGCTGAGCAAGCCTCGAAGGGCGACGGCCCGGTTGCATCGGGGCCGTCTATCCTTCGAGGCTCGCCGCACGATGCTGCGCATCGTACGCCTCGCACCTCAGGATGACGGCGACAGAGCGACGCTCGCTGCCTCAGCACGTCATTGCGAGCGCAGCGCGGAGAGAGCGCGCGCCTCAATGCTCGCCTCGTGCCCCGGACGCAGCGCAGCGCTTCCCCGGCGATGCAAGGCATCGTCCGGTTCAGCGGTGCGCTGCAGAGCCGGGGCCCATGTTGCAGTTGAATGCATGGCTTCTGGGTCCCGGATCTGCGCTTCGCTTGTCCGGGACACGAGAGTGAATGGCGTGGAAGACCTTCCCGCTTACGAGAAGAACGCGATCTTCTCGGCCTGGGTCATGCGGCGGATCGGGGCGAGCGGGTCGTTGGCCGGCGCGCGCGGCTTTTGCAGGATGCCGCTGGCGAGGATGGTGGCGCCGAGCGAGGGCTCGGGTGAGGACGTGGACAAGGGCGATGGCATAGGCAGCGTCGCGGTCGACGCTGCGGCGAACGTTGCCGTGGCTGCCATGGCCGGGGCCTGCTGCTCCATCACCTCGGCGGCGGCTTCGGCAATGGCGTCGGTGAGGCGCGCGAGCGAGTCCATTGCGATCGGTGCGTCCGCGGCGGGCTCTTCCGCGAGGACCGGCTCGGATGCGATCGGCTCCGGAAGCTCGGCGGCAACGGGCGCTGCGACGTCCGGGGCCATCGGTTCCGGCATCGGCGCGGCCAGCTCGACCGGCTCGACGATCTCGTCGAACTCCGGATCGGGCGCGGCCATCTCCAGCGCGATGGCCTCGAGTATGGCTTCGTCCTCGGCTTCCGCGGCGGCATCGGGCGGGAACGCATCGGCGGCCTCCGCGAAGGCGGCTGGTTCGGCGATCGGCTCCTCGAGAGCGACGTCTTCGACTGCGACCTGGTCGGACGCGATGTCGCTTTCGGCAACCATCGCCGGCGCGGCGGCAGCGTCGACAGCCTGCTCGGCCATGGCGAGCGCTTCGGTGGTGCCGGCCTTCTCAGCGGCTGCTTCGGGCTCGGGAGTTGCTGCGATGTCCTGCGGCGTGTCCGTCAAAGCCACGGGGGCTTCGCTGGCCGTCTCGGCGGGCGCGGCCTGCGGCGTAGCGCCGCCGTCAAGCTGCTCGACCCGATCCCTCAGCAGATCGAAGGCGGCTTTGAGCTCGACGCGGGGGGCGATGGTCGAAATCTGTCCGCAGGCGGCCTCGATCGAGGCGAGCTGCGAATCAATGAGGTCGCAGATTCGCCCGTCGGCGCCGATCTCGCGCCAGCGCCAGGAGATCTCCTTGATGATGCGCACCCCGCGCGGGATCGGCGCGAGGCTGGCCTCGATCGCCGCGGGATCGACCGCCGCGATCGCGATCGTCTCGGCCTCGCGGATGGCGCGGCGGATCTCGACCAGCGCTTCGGGCAGGCGGTCCTCGACGACGGGTTGCCGCTGCGCCGCAAGGGTTTCTTCGATCCTGGCGACCGCATCCAGGACCATGCTTGTGTCGGCATTGCGGTTGCGCTTGGCGTATTCGCCGAGGAACCAGCGGCCGCGCGCGGTCTCCATGAAGGCTTCGCGGATCGCGTCGTAATCCTGCTCGTTCGGCTCGGCCGCGCGGGCAGACATGGGCGAGAGGGCGAATGCTTCGTTGGCCATGACAATCTCGTCGCGCAAATCACCGCGCGTTACTGTAACGATCACCACGATATCGACCGAATCGCAATTGGTTTGATGGCGCCCGACTCACAAATCCCCATCGCTGCAGCCAGCAAGCGGCGATTCGCCGTGAGCATCGCCCTGTTCTATTCGGCCATCTTCGCGGTCTCGGGCACGCATCTGCCGTTCTTTCCGGTCTGGCTGAAGGCGATCGGCATCGACGCGGCCTGGATCGGGCTCATCAACGCGCTGCCGGCGATCACGCGCTTCACAACACTGCCCCAGGTCACCGCGCTTGCCGAGAAGCGGCATGCCATTCGCGCTGCCATGATGGTGTCGGTGCTGGCGACCGCGGTCGGCTTCACGGCGCTCGGACTACAGCAGCAGCCGCTGGCATTGTTCCTGATCTATGCGCTGACCTGCATGATGTGGACACCGACGATGCCGCTCACCGATGCCTATGCGCTGCGCGGTGTCGCCCGCTACGGGCTCGACTACGGACCCCTGCGGCTATGGGGCTCGGCGGCCTTTGCCGCGGGCTCGCTCGCCTGCGGCTATCTCGTCGACGTCATCGCGGCGCGCGATCTGATCTGGGTCATCGTGGCCTGGGCGGTCGTTGCGGTGCTCGCTAGCTTGCTGCTTCAGCCGCTCGACGATGTCAGGCACAGGACGACGGAGCGGCATGCCGGCACGGCGCTGCTGCGCGATGCCGGCTTCTGGGCGATCATCGCCGCGGCCGCGCTGATCCAGGGCAGCCACGTCGCCTATTACACCTTCTCGGCCATCAACTGGCAGCTCCATGGCATCAGTGGATTGACCATCGCCGGCCTGTGGACGCTGGGCGTGATCGCCGAGATCGTCGTGTTCGCGCTGTCGCCGCGCTTCTCGCTGCATCCGTCCACGATGATGGCGATCGGGGGGCTCAGCGCCGCCGTGCGCTGGGTCGTCACCGCGAGCGAGCCGCCGCTGGCACTGCTCGCGGTCGTGCAGCTCGGCCACGGCTTCAGCTTCGGCATGACCATCCTCGGCACCATGAGTCTCCTGGTGCGGCGTGTGCCGCAGCACCAGATCGCGCGCGGGCAGGGCTACTACGCCGCGTGCAACGGCCTCCTGGGGGCTGCGACCTCGATCGCGTCGGGCGCGATCTACGCCCGCATCGGTGACGGCCTGTATTACGTGATGGCCGCGATGGCGGCCGCCGGTGCGCTCGTGATCTGGTCAGCGCGGCACCGCCTCACGGCTCATCCCCACAGCGAAGAATCCGGCGGATAAACCAGACTGCCGTCGTAACGCAGGCCGTGGTCACGGTCGCGCGCCAGCAGCAGCGGTCCGTCGAGATCGACGAAGCGCGCCTGCGGGGTGATCAGCATCGCCGGCGCCATCGACAGTGAGGTCGCGACCATGCAGCCGATCATGATCTCGAAGCCGAGCGCCCGTGCGGCATCGGCCATGGCAAGCGCCTCGGTGAGGCCGCCGGTCTTGTCGAGCTTGATGTTCACGGCATCGTAGCGCTCGCGCAGGGGTGCGAGCGAGGAGCGGTCATGCACGCTCTCGTCGGCGCAGACCGCGAGCGGCCGCCTGATCCGCGCCAGCGCCTCGTCCTTGCTTGCCGGCAGCGGCTGCTCCACCAGCGTGACGCCGGCCGCGGCGCAGGCGGCGAGGTTGTGCTCCAGATCGGCCTCGGTCCATGCCTCGTTGGCGTCGACGATCAGCTCGGATTCGGGGGCGGCCTTGCGCACCGCCGCGATCCGCTCCGGATCGCCGTCGCCGCCGAGCTTGATCTTGAGCAGCGGCCGGTGCGCCGCCTTGGCGGTCGCCGCGGCCATGGCCTCGGGGGCCGCTAACGAAATCGTGTAGGCGGTGATGCGCTCTCCGGGCGTCGGGCGGCCGAGCAGGTTCCAGGCCCGCAGGCCCGCCGCCTTGGCCTCGAGGTCAATCAGGGCGCAATCCAGGGCGTTGCGGGCCGCACCGGGGGGCATGGCGGCCTGGAGGGCCTGCCGGGTGAGCCCGCCCGCGAGGGCCTGCTGCATGGCCTGAATGGCGGCCAGCGTCGCCTCGGGCGTCTCGCCGTAGCGGGGATAGGGCACGCACTCGCCGCGGCCGGTCAGGCCGTCCCGGCTTACCTCCGCCACGACGGTCACGGCCTCGGTCTTGGCCCCTCGGCTGATGGTGAAGCTGCCTGCGATCGGGAAGCGCTCGATTCGCGCCGCCAAGGCTGCAAATTTCAAGGAAGTCATTTTGAACTCTGGCGAAATCTGAACCGGCTAGTTACCTCTATCAACTAACATTAACCACTTGGGGATACCTTCTCTGGGTAAGGGCGCGTGCGCAACAATCTGATTTTCTCCGCCCCGATACGGGAGCGGATATCTTGAGCAGCGATCCGAAGCTCGAACGGATTGCCAAGGGCAACGCGCTGGCACTTTGCGCTACCGGGACCTGGACCGCGAGCTTCGCGCCGGTCCTGGAGCGGATGGTGGCTGACGCCGAGAAGCTCGCAGGCACCCCGCAAAGCATCTTCATCGACGTCTCCGAGGTCGCCAAGCTCGACACCTTCGGCGCCTGGCTGATCGAGCGGCTGCGCCGCAGCCTGACCCAGGGCGCTGTCGAGGCGCAGATCGCGGGCCTCTCCGCCAATTATTCCAGCCTCGTGGACGAGGTGCGGCGGGTGCGGGCGACCCAGGTGGACGACAGCAGCACGATCACCATCTCCGGCATGCTGGAGCAGATCGGCCGGACCGTGGCCGGTGTGGCCGGGACCGTGACAGGCCTCGTCGACATGCTCGGCGCGGTGCTCGCGGCGGGGATTCGCGTATTGATCCACCCGCGCTCGTTCCGCCTGACCTCGACCGTGCACCACATGGAGCAGGTCTGCTGGCGCGCGGTGCCGATCATCGTGCTCATCACCTTCCTGATCGGCTGCATCATCGCGCAACAAGGCATCTTCCATTTCCGCCGCTTCGGCGCCGACATCTTCGTCGTCGACATGCTGGGCGTCCTGGTGCTGCGTGAGATCGGCGTGCTGCTGGTCGCGATCATGGTGGCGGGCCGCTCCGGCAGCGCCTACACCGCCGAGCTCGGCTCGATGAAGATGCGCGAGGAGATCGACGCGCTGCGCACCATGGGCTTCGATCCGATCGAGGTCTTGGTGCTGCCGCGCATGCTGGCGCTGGTGCTGGCGCTGCCGGTCCTTGCTTTCCTCGGCGCGATGGCCGCGCTCTATGGCGGCGGTCTGGTTGCCTGGCTCTATGGCGGCGTCGAGCCCGAGGCCTTCCTGCTGCGCCTGCGCGACGCCATCTCGATCGATCATTTCATCGTCGGCATGGTGAAGGCGCCCGTCATGGCCGCGGTGATCGGCATCGTCGCCTGCGTCGAAGGGCTCGCCGTGCAGGGCAGCGCGGAATCGCTGGGTCAGCACACCACCGCATCGGTGGTGAAGGGCATCTTCTTCGTCATCGTCATGGACGGCGTGTTCGCCATCTTCTTCGCCTCGATCGGGATGTGACGATGGCAGGCGAGATTCAGGATCCCATCATCCGCGTCCGCGACATCACCGTGCAGTTCGGCACGACGCGCGTGCTCGACGGGCTCAATCTCGACGTCAAGCGCGGCGAGATTTTGGGATTTGTCGGCCCATCGGGTGCGGGCAAATCCGTGTTGACGCGCACGATCATCGGTCTGGTGCCGAAAATTGCCGGCTCGATCGAGGTGTTCGGCGTCGACCTCGATTCCTCCAGCACGTCGCAGCGGCGCAACGTCGAGCGGCGCTGGGGCGTGCTGTTCCAGCAGGGTGCGCTGTTCTCCTCGCTCACCGTCGGGCAGAACATCCAGTTTCCGATGCGCGAATATTTGCGCGTCTCGCAGCGGCTGATGGACGAGATCACCATGGCCAAGCTCACGATGGTCGGGCTCAAGCCCGAAGTCGCCGAGCGTTTCCCGTCCGAGCTCTCCGGCGGAATGATCAAGCGCGTGGCTCTGGCGCGCGCATTGTCGCTCGATCCGGACCTCGTCTTCCTGGACGAGCCGACCTCGGGTCTCGACCCGATCGGCGCCGGCGATTTCGACGAGCTGGTCAGGACCCTCCAGCGCACTTTGGGGCTGACGGTTTTCATGGTAACCCACGATCTCGACAGCCTTTACACCGCATGCGACCGCATCGCCGTTTTAGGGAACGGTAAGATCATTGCGGCAGGGTCGATCGCCGACATGCAGGCCTCGCAGCATCCCTGGCTGAGGCAGTATTTTCATGGCAAGCGCGCCCGCGCGGTCATGGGTTGAATAGCTGGGTCGAGTAGCCGGAGCACCTGATGGAAACGCGGGCGAATTACGTATTGATCGGCTCGTTCACGCTGGCGGTGATCGCCGCGGCGATCGGCTTCGTGCTGTGGTTCCAGTCGCTGCACACCACCAAGCAGCGCAGCCCTCTGCGCGTCGTGTTCGAAGGGCCCGCAGCGGGGCTGCGCAACGGCGGCAGTGTCAACTTCAACGGTATCAGGGTGGGCGAGGTGGTCTCGGTGAAGCTGGACAACCCGCGGCGGGTTGTCGCACTCGCCATGATCGAGAACAACGCCCCGATCCGCAAGGACACCCTGGTCGGCCTCGAATTCCAGGGCCTCACCGGGGTCGCCGCGATCTCGCTCAAGGGCGGCGACGAGGCCGCGGCCCCACCGCCGCTCGACCAGGACGGCATCCCGACGCTCACCGCCGATCCCAACAAGCTTCAGGACGTCACCGAGGCGATCCGCGGCACCCTGCAGAACATCAACAAGATCGTCGCCGACAATCAGGAATCGGTGAAGAACTCGCTCAAGAACCTCGAGACCTTCACCAACTCGCTGGCGCGCAATTCCGAGAAGATCGACGCCGTGATGGCCAAGGTCGACGGCGTCATGCTCAAGGCCGACAGTCTCATGCTCGGCCTCAACACGCTCGCCGGCGGCAAGGACGGCGGCGAGCTGTTCCAGGCGGTGAAGTCGATCCGCGAGCTGGCCGACGACTTCGACAAGCGCTCCGGCGCGCTGATGGCCGACGGCCGCCGCACCCTCGGCGACATCAGCCGCGCCGTGAACAATTTCGACCGCAACCCGACCCGCGTGCTGTTCGGCGCCAGCAACTCATCGCAGCCCGCCCCGCCGCCGCCCGAGCCGCCGAAGCCGACGGCGGCGCCGCCGCGGCGGCAGTAGGAGCGAGTAAGTTCGCTGCCTCGTGCCCCGGACGCGCTGCAACGCTCTTGCGTTGCTGCGCAGAGCCGGGATCCAGAAGACCGCACCGTGCGATGCCGCGCCATGGGCCCCGGCTCAGCAGCGCACCACGTCGCAAGGGCGACGCGCTGCGCTGCGTCCGGGGCACGGAGCGAGAATGAACGCAAAACAAAAACGGAGGCCACGAGGCCTCCGCTTTTCATTCGCCATTCGCTATTCGCGAGCTGCGCTTACCCCAGCCGGCCCGCCGCGTGCGCGAGCAGCGTGTACACCAGCCCCGTCTCCGAGGTGAGGTGGCTGCGCAGCTCCTGCGGGCCGCGGCCGTCGCGGGCGACCTCGTCGAGCAGGCGCTCGAACTCGGCGACGTAGCGGTCGACCGTGCCCTTGAAGTTGCGGTCGGCGCGGTACTTGCGGGCGACCTCGTCGAACGCCTTCTGGCCGGCGGGCGTGTAGAGGCGCTTGGTGAAGGCCTTGTTCTCGCCGCGCTGGTAGCGGTCCCACATCTCGGCGGCGAGGTTGCGGTCCATCAGCCGGCCGATGTCGAGCGACAGCGATTCCAGCGGATTGCCGCCACCTTGCGGGGCCTGCGGCAGCGGCGCGGGGGCAGGGCGGCCGCGGGCGGCCTCACGGCCGGTCGGAGCGCCCTGGTTGGCGTCCGTGCGGCTCAACAGGTCCGACAGCCAGCCGTCGCGGCCCTGGTCGTTGCCGGCGGGTGCGACCGGCGGCGCTTCGGTGCGGCGCGAGGGAGCCGGCATGCCGAGGTCCGGCGGCGGCAGCGTCGAGGCGCTGCCGGTGTCGCGCATGCGCGTCTCGGCAGCCCGGCCGCCGACGGCCGCCAGCACCGGCTCTTCCTGGCGCTGCACGCTGGCGCGGCCCGCCGTGGTGACGTCGAGGCCGCGGCCATGCTGGGCCACGATGCGGTTGAGCTCGGCGAGGGCCTCGATCTGGTCGACGATCACCTTGCGCATCTGCGCGGTGCTCTCGGCAGCCTCCTGCGGCATCTCGAGCACGCCGCGGCGCAGCTCGTTGCGGGTGGCTTCGAGCTCGTTGTGCATCTCGAAGGCCATCTGCTTCATGCTGGAGACGAGGTTGGTGAACTTCTCGGTCGACTGCTTGAACATCGTATCCGCCTCGTCCGTGGTCTGGCGGTAGATGTCGTGCATCGCCTCGATGGTCTGGCGGTGCTCCTCCTCGGACGCCGCGCGCACCGCCTCGAACTGGCGGGTGATCGCGGCCGAGCCTGCACCGGCGGTCTCGGCGACCACGCGGGCGATGTCGCGGGCGCGCTCTTCGGCGGCCGCAAGGGATTCATCGAGCAGTCCGGTGAAGCGCGACAGCCGCTGGTCGAGATCGGCGGTCCGCAGGTCGATGGTGGTGACGAGCGATTCCAGCGCCTGCTTGCGTTCGGCGAGCGAGGCGGTGGTGTTCTTGTTGCTCTGCTCGACGACCTGCGCGGCCTCGACCAGCGCCTGGCCGTGCTTGTCGAACTGGATCGACAGCTCGCCGAGATCCTGCAGCGCCTTGGTGGTCTTGCTGTTGAAGACGTTGAGCTGCTCTTCCAGGTTCTGCGTCGCATCGCCGTTGCGCGAGGTGACGTCGTTCATCGCCGAGACGAAGTCGGCGACGCGCGTCACCAGCGCCCGCTCGAGCGAGTTGAGGTTGTCGTGCGCACCGGTCAGCACCTCCTGGAGCAGGATGTTGCCTTCGCGCAGACGCTCGAACAGCGCCACCGTGTCGGTGCGCAGGATCTTGCTGGTCTCCTGCATCTCGGTGACCGCCGCGATCGAGACCTGGCGCGACTGGTCGATCGCGGAACGCGAGGCCTGCTCGAGGTCCTTGAGCGACTTGCCGACCGCGCTGGTGGCGATCTCGCTCGCCGCGTTGATGGTGCGGGCGACTTCCGAGCCGTTGCCCATCATGGTCTGCGAGAAGGCCTGGCCGCGCGTCTCGATCGACTTCAGCGCATCGGAGGTGACGCGGTCGATGTCGAGCGTGAGCTGGCTGGTCTTGGAGCCGATCGCGTCGACCAGCGCGCCGCGCTTGGCGTCGATCATGTTCGACAGGCGGTCGGCCTGCTGCTGCACATAGGTGACGATCTCGTCGGTCTTGCCGGTCATGGCCTGGCCGAAGCTGCTGCTGGCGGCGAGCACGGAGCGCTCGACGTCGGCCGAGCTCGACTTGACCCGCGAGCTCGCCTCGTTGGAGGCCGAGATCAGCGCGTTCTGGGCGTTGAGCGCGCTGGTCTGGATGTCGTTGGTCGCGTTGGCGGCCGCCGCGCTCAGCGTCCGCTCGATCTCGGTCGAGATCGTGCGGATCTGGCTCGCTGCGTCGGCCGAGGTCGAGGTCAGCGAGATCTGCGCCTCACGCGCGCTGCTGAGGATGGTCGAGGCGGTGTCGGTGCCGACCGCGGTCAGCGTGCGCTCGATGTCCGTCGTCAGCGACTTGATCTGGCTCGCAGCATCGCTCGAGGCGGAGATCAGCGAGCCCTGGGCCTCGCGAACGCCGCTGGTGAGCGCCTCGATGGTGGCGCCGCCGGCGGTCGCCAGCGCGCGCTGCATCTCGGCCGCGAGCGAACGGACCTGGCTGGTCTGTTCGGCCGAGACCGCGAGCAGGGTGCTCTGGGCGTCGCGGGCGCTGGTGGTGATCGTCTCGGCGGTCGACTGGCCGACCTGCGAGAGCGAACGATGCACTTCGGCCGCGAGCGACTTGACCTGGCTCGCCGCATCCGAGGACGCCGTGACCAGCGTGCTCTGAGCCTCGCGGGCGCCGCTCATGATGGTCTCGGCCGTCGAGGTGCCCGCCATCGTGAGCGAGCGCTGCATGTCCGAGGACAGCGCCTTGATCTGGTTGGCGGTCTCGGTCGAAGCCGCGACCAGCGCGCTCTGCGCATCGCGGGCGCCGGCGGTGATCGATTCCGCCGTGGTGGTGCCGGCCATGGTGAGCGAACGCTGCACGTCGGCGGTGAGAGTCTTGACCTGGTTGGCCGCGTCCGAGGAAGCGGTAACGAGGGTGGTCTGCACCTCGCGGGCGCCGGCCAGGATCGAGGCTGCGGTGGCAGCGCCGGCTGCCGACAGCGTGCGTTCGACGTCGGCCGCGAGCCCCTTGATCTGGTTGGAGGCATCGCCCGATGCCGCGACCAGCGTCGACTGCGCTTCGCGGGCGCTGGTCAGGATCGAGTTCGCCGCACCGGTGCCGACCGCGGTCAGCGCCTGCTCGACCTCGGCCGAGGTCATCCTGAGCTGGGCGTTGACGTCGGAGGAGACCGTCAGCAGCGACTGCTGAGCGGTGCGCGCGCCGGTCTGGATCGTCTCGCTGGTGTTGACGACGAGGTTGGTGAGCGAGCGCTCGGCGTCCTCGACATGCGAGCGGATCGCGGTCGAGATCATCTCGGCGCGGGACATCATGTCCTCGCTGGCCTGGCGTCCGCTGCTCTCGATGCGGCCGGCGACGGCCTCGACGCGCGAGCCGAGCAGGTCCTCGAACTGCGCCACGCGCACGTCGATGTCGCTGGCGACCGAGCCGACCTTGGTCTCGATGGCCTGATGGATCTCCTGGAAGCGCGCCGTGACCGTGTCGGTCAGGTGCGTGCTGCGTCCGTCGATGATCTCGGTGACGCCGGTGATGCGGCGGTCGACCGCCTCGATCGCCTGCGCGGTGCCGTCCGTGAGCGTCGAGCTCAGCAGCGTGAGGCGCGTGTCGATCGACTGCACCGCCTGCGAGGCGCCGTTGGTCACGGCGGTGGTCAGGTAGGTGAGGCGGGAATCGATGGATTCGAGTGCCTGCGTCGCGCCGCCGGTGAGCGTCGTCGTGAGGTGCGTCAGCCGCGTGTCGATCGACTGGATGGTCTGGGATGCGCCGTCGGTCAGCGAGGTCGTGAGGTAGGTGAGGCGGCTGTCGATCGACTGGATCGCCTGCGCGGCACCGTCGGTCAGCGACGTCGCCAGCGTGTTGATGCGTCCGTCGATGGTTTCGGTCATGGATTTCGCGCGGCTGTCGAACGACTGTTCGAGCGCGGCGACCCGGCCGACGAGCTGGTCGTCGAAGGTCCTGATGTGACCTTCGATCGTGCCGTCGAGGCTGGCGATCTTGCCGTTCAGCGAGGCGTCGAGATTGCTGACGCGTTCGCCGACCGTGGTCTCGAATTGCACGAGGCGCTGGTCGAGCACCGCCGTGATCTCGCCGCCGTTCGCCGTGAAGCGGGTATCGAAATTGTCGACATAGGTCTTCAGCGTCTCGGCGATGTCCTGCGTGCGCTGGCCCATGCGCTCTACGATCTCGCCGCCGAAGGTCTTCACGGTGCGATCGAACTCGGAGATGTGGCGCGTGATCAGCGCGCCCAGCGTGCCGGAGTCGCGGGCGAACTTCTCGACCAGCTCGGTGCCCTGGTTCCTCACCAGCTCGTCGAAGGCGCTCATCTGCAGCGACAGCGAGTCGTGCGCGGTCTCGGTCTGGCTGACGACCTTGGCGACCAGGGTGTTGACGGTGGCGTCGAGCGCCTCGCTCGCCTTGTCGCCGCTCGTCATGATGTGGTTGGCGAGCCGGTTGCCGGCGTCGTCGATCTTGGCAGAGAGGTCGTTGGAGCGCAGCTCGAGCTCGAGCAGCAGCGAGTCCGACGAATTCTTCAGGGAATCGTGCACCTGCTCGGTACGCTCGGAGATGCCGTCGACGATCGCGGCGGAGCGCTGCTCGAATTCGCCGGTGATGCGGTCGATGCGCTCGTTCAGCATCTCGTGGACGCGGTCGGCGAGGTCGACGAACTCGTCGTGGACGTGGCCGGTCTTGAAGTTGAGGCTGGTGGTCAGCCGCTCGCTGGCGTCGAGCACCGCGCGTGTGGTCTCGTTGCTGGCTTCCTCGAGGCGGTCGAGCAGGTCGCCGCCGCGCTCGCCGAGCGCTAGGATCATGTTGTCGCCGGCATTGCTCAGCGCCTGGGTGATGTGGGCCCCGCGCTCTTCGAGCGCGCCGGTGATGGACTTCGCAACCTCGTCGACGCGGGACGCGATCGCATCGGAGATCAGCGCGATGTCGTGGCGCAGATCGATCTGCACGCCGGAGATGGCGCTGCGGACCTGCTCGGCCTGGCCGACCAGATTGTCGCGCTGATGCGCGATGTCCTGGAGCAGGGCGCGGATGCGCACCTCGTTGTCGCTATAGGCGCGCTCCAGCGCGGCGACCTCGTTGGCGACCAGCGTCTCGAGCTCGCCGGCGCGCGCAATCGCGCGCTCGATGCCGTCGCCCATCGCCGCGACCTCGCGGCGGATGGCCTGGCCGACGGTGACCATGGAATCGGAGGCCGAGCCTTCGGGCTCGGAGAAGCGGATCGCGACCTGCGCCATCGCCTGCGCGATCATGCGCATTTCCTGGCCGCGCCAGACGAGGCTGGCGAGGAAGTAGAACAGCATGATCGGCGCGAAGACCATCGCGATCAGGCCGGCGATGACGAGGACGCCGCCGCTCTGGCCCATGGCGGCCTGGATCGAGGGCAGGAAGCCGACGGTCAGCGCGGCGCAGGCGGCGAGCCAGACGCCGGCGAAGATGGTGGCGAAGGTGTAGACGCTGCGGGCAGGGCGGCCCTTCTGAAGCGCCTGGAGCAACTGGCCGATGGTCTCGCGGTCGTCATTCGCGGCGCGGCGCGATGAGAGCGGCTCCTCGACCGTATCGAACACGGTCGAGCGCTCATTGGCGGCCGGTCGCGGCTCGAAGCTCGGTTCGTCGAAGATCGGGGGCGCCGGCGGCACCGGGGGCGCCGCTTCGTTGCGCGCGGTGGCGTTGCGGCTGGTATCGGCAGCCGTGTCACTGATGTTCAGGGCTTCCTGGATCGCAGAAAGCGCAACTTCTGTGGGGTCTTTGACCTTTTTCGGAGTGTTCGCCATGTTCAGTCCGAGCCCTCGTTACTTGTACGCGTCCCCCCGCGAGCCCTGCGCTCGGCGCAAGCCCACAGACCGGATCATGCCGCTTGCGCGGATCTCCGAGCCGTCCCCACCCGGACGGCTTGTCCGCCAATTTCCGCAACATCCTATTGGCAGAGCGTCGCGAATGAAATGCCTGCGATTAAGACAATCTTAATCATCGTTAACAGGATCGCGCCCTAACGCCTTAGCAATAAATGCAATTCTCCACCGGACTCGGCAGATTGCGGCAACTTTCCGTCAACAAGCGGGCAGATCTGCGTCAAACGGCTGGAACATTTCGTTAACCATTTTCGTGCTTGGCTGAGGGAACCTGACCGCCGGACCGGCGGCCGCCGCGCGACGCCGGGGCCTGCGCCATGACGCCTGAACTGCAACGGATGGACTGGATGCCTTCGCCCCCGCTTGCACCGATCGACAGTCCGCTCGACCTCGATCACCTCTCCCGGATGACGCTCGGCGACATTGAACTGGAGCGAGAAGTGCTGGCGATGTTCGCCGAGCAGGCGGGCCGCCTGCTCGCGGCGATGGCTGCGAGTCCGGCCGACGCCGGCGCGCTCGCGCACAAGCTCAAAGGTTCGGCGCGCGGGATTGGCGCCTTTGCGGTGGCCGATGCCGCAGCCAGCCTGGAGTGTGCGATCCGGACCGGCCATGGCCGGCCCCATGCCTTCGCCGCTCTGAAAGAGGCGGTGACCGAGGCCCGCGCCGCCATCGAGGCGATCCTGAAGCCGTAAGCCGATACGGTCGGAGACGGGCCCCTAGTCTTTTGTTTTGACGCGTTTTCTTCCCGCAAAGCGGGAATCATTCTTCGCATCAAAACGCTATGGCGCCGGGCTAACCGACCCGTTATAGGACAGCCCGGACCCTCCTTCATTCCCAGCACCGCGGCAGTACGAGCACACATGGCCAAGATTCACTTTGTCGACCACAAGGGCGAAACCCGCACGGTAGAAATCGAGAACGGCGCAACCGTGATGGAAGCCGCGATCCGCAACAGCATTCCCGGTATCGAAGCCGAATGTGGCGGCGCCTGCGCCTGCGCGACCTGCCATGTCTATGTCGACGAAGCCTGGCGCGAGAAGGTCGGCAGCCCGACGCCGATGGAAGAGGACATGCTCGACTTCGGCTTCGACGTGCGCCCGAATTCGCGCCTGTCTTGCCAGATCAAGGTTTCCGACGACCTCGACGGTCTCGTGGTGGCGACGCCGGAACGTCAGGCCTGATCGTCCCTCGCCAATTCAACTGCGCGGTGCCGCGACCTCGATTCCGCGCTTGTGCCAGGGTCTGAGCTTCTCGATCACCTCTGCGGTGAGCGGCGCGGGTCGCCGCGTGGCCTCGTCGAGCAGGACGCCGACCGACGTCGCTGACGCAATGCACGTCCCGTTCGAGAACACGACCTGTTCGAAGGTCACGGACGTCCGTCCAAGCTTCACCACCCCAAGGCCAAGCTCGATCGTATTCGGCCAGTGCAGCTCGGCGCGAAAATGCATGTCGAGCCGCACCATGATCCAGGCGAGGCCCGGCGGGGTCAGCCCGTATTCGGGAAGCTTCATCAGCGTGACACGGCCGGTTTCGAAATAGGTGGCGTAGACCGCGTTGTTGACGTGCTGGTTCGGGTCAAGGTCGCCGAAGCGGACGTTGTCGCTGAGGCGAAACGGAAAGTCCTCAAGGCGCGGCGTCATGTCGAGGCGGGCGGGTGCGTTCACCGATTGATCTCCGTCATATCCAACCTCGTTACAACCCAGTTATTTTGGCCCGGCAAGTGGGCGCGGCTGCGGGGCGCTCCCGCTTTTATGCCTTCCCTGTTCCATCCCCGTTGGCTAGACAGGCAGGGTCACCTCTGCCCGACGGGCGCCGTCCAACCGATAACGACCAACAAAGAGACGACATGAGCGACGTGATCAAAACCGATGTGCTGATTATTGGCGCCGGCCCTTGCGGTCTGTTCGCCGCCTTCGAGCTCGGCCTTCTCGACATGAAGACGCATTTTGTCGACATCCTCGACAAGGTCGGCGGCCAGTGTGCCGAGCTCTATCCGGAAAAACCGATCTACGACATTCCCGGCATTCCGCATGTCTCCGGGCAGGGACTCACCGACGCGCTGATGGAGCAGATCAAGCCGTTTCATCCGACCTTCCATCTCGGTGAGATGGTCGAGACCGTGGAGAAGATCGGCGATCCCGCCTTCCGCTGCACCACGGATGCCGGCAAGGTGTTCGAATGCAAGGTGGTGGTGATCGCGGCCGGCGGCGGCTCGTTCCAGCCCAAGCGTCCGCCGGTGCCGGGCATCGAGGCCTATGAAGGCACTTCGGTTCATTACGCCGTGCGCAAGATGGAGACGTTCCGCGACAAGAACGTGCTGGTCGTCGGCGGCGGCGACTCCGCGCTCGACTGGACGCTCAACCTGCATCCCTTGGCCAAGCGCATCACGCTGTTGCACCGACGGGACGAGTTTCGCGCCGCACCCCACAGCGTCGAGCAGATGCGCGCGCTGGTTGCCGGCGGCAAGATGGATCTGCGCCTCGGCCAGGTCACCGCGCTCTCCGGCGCTGACGGCCGGCTCACCGGCGCGACCATCAAGGGCAATGACAACAGCGTGAGCGAAATCGCCTGCGATACCATGCTGCCGTTCTTCGGGCTGACGATGAAGCTCGGCCCGGTCGCGAACTGGGGCATTGCGCTGGAGAACAATCTGGTGCCGGTCGAGACATCCGCGTTCGAGACCAACGTATCAGGCATCTTCGCCATCGGCGACATCAACACCTATCCGGGCAAGCTGAAGTTGATCCTGTGCGGCTTCCACGAGGGCGCGCTGATGTCGCAAAAAGCCCATCGCTACGTCTATCCGGAGAAGCGGCTCGTGTTCCAGTACACAACTTCGTCCTCCAGCCTGCAAAAGAAGCTCGGTGTCAACTGAGGGAACGCAGTGGGGAGGCGGTGCCCCATGTTTCTGGTGCTGGAACCGTTCGCGAAATCGCCGTAGTCTGCGGCCATTCCGGTCGTGGAATAGCAAGGTGATCTCATGCGGAATTTTTCCAGCTTTCGGCTGCTCTCCTTCCTCGCGCTCGCATTGTCGCTCGCGACGGTGAGCCCGTGTGCGGCGCAGACCACCGAGCCCACGGCGGCGGGCCTCTGGCAGAAGGTCGAAGACGGCAAGACAGTCGGATGGTTCCTCTTCATCGACCGCAACGGCGTCTTCGAAGGTGTGATCGCAAAGACCTTCCCGCGGCCAACCGACAATCCGAACGAGGTTTGCAGCAAGTGCACCGACGATCGCAAGAACGCGCCGGTGCTCGGCATTTCATTCGTCCGCAACATGAAGCGCGAAGGATTGAAGTACGAAGGCGGCAACGTGCTTAATCCGCGCGACGGTCAGATCTGGAAGGCCAACATGCGGATCAGCCCCGACGGCCAGACCCTGACGCTGCGCGGCTATCTCGGCATCGCGCTGCTCGGCAAGGACGAGACCTGGACGCGCCTGCCGGATGCCAACATCGCGCAGATCGATCCCGCCATCGTGGCAAAATATCTCCCTGCGCAGGCCGCCGCCGCAAAGCCGACGGCACCAGCGGCGAAGAAGGGCGGTGCGATGATGGCGCCGCCGAAGCAGTAGAGGCGTACTGCGCGCACTGTGCCGCCTCGACGGCCGTAGCTTCGGCGCAAGCTCGTTCCCCGCCACCGGCTCTTGCCTTCGGCGAGCCCGGTGACAGGCTCCAGTGGCGTAGCCAGTGCGGTATCGCTCCCTCCGCATCCCTGAACGGCCCGTGCGGCCACGTTCGCCCAAAGGGGAACGTGTGCCGGCTTCGCTCCAGTAGTTCCCCGGAATGCGCGCTGGCGCCGGATTTGCATAGCTGTCGGCAAAGCTGCTGGGGGAGCGAGTCGCCGTCTCCACGCCCGCCGCGCACCACGCGGAGGGCGGACGGCAGCGTTTGCCTCGCGGCGATCACTTCGACCGCGGAGACGACATGAGACCTGCCATATCAGGCGCGGCCACGCTGCTGGGGTTGACGACGCTACTCGCGGCTTCGGCGCTGGCGCGCGACGACGGCCGCTACGCCAACTCGCCCCTGAAACCCTGGTTCGAGAGTCTGCACAGCGAATTCGGGCAGTGCTGCTCGGATGCCGACGGCTACGTCATTGCCGACGTCGATTGGGAGTCGGATCGCGGCCGCTACCGCGTGCGGATCGACGACGAATGGGTCGTGGTGCCCGACGGTGCCGTGATCACCGTGCCGAACAAGTTCGGCCGCACCATGGTCTGGAAGCACTATATCGACGGTCATCCGCGCGTGCGCTGCTTCATGCCGGGCAGCATGACCTAGACGCCATAAGACTTCGATGTCGTTCCGGGACGACGCGGCAGCGTCGAACCCGGAATCCGGAGGTTGTTGCGCGAGATTCTCAGGTGCGCAATGGCGCACCTGAGTTCGCACGTCATGCGTCCCGGAATGACGATAACCAGCTCAACGCTCTTGCAGATCGAGCTGCGAAGATCTGACCGGGGCGGCGGCGGCGGGAAAGCGCAGGCTCATCGTCGTGCCGCGGCCGGGCGTGGAAGAGGCGAGCAACTCGCCGCCGTGGGCGGCCATGATCTCGCGGACGATCGACAGGCCGAGGCCTGCGCCGTCGCCGGCGGTGTTGCCGGTCTGAAACGGCTCGATCAGCTTGTGTCCGGCGCCATCGGGCAGGCCCGCACCGTCATCGTGGATCGAAACGCCATCGCGGCAGAGCATGGCGACGATGCGGCGCGCGCCACGGGCGTGGATGAGGGCGTTGCCGACGAGATTGGCGAGGGCGCTGCGAACCGCGGCGTCCACGCCCTGGACCAGGAACGGACCATCCCCGTCGCGCTCCAGCGCAAGCTCGATGCCGGCATCCAGCGCCGAGGGACTGAAATCGGCGAGTACCTCCAGCGTGATCTGGGCCAGGTCGATCGGTCTTGTCTCGATCGCATGATTTTGCAGCCTCGCCAGGTCGAGCATGGCGGAGACCAGCGAGGTGAGGCGGCGGACATCGCGTACCAGCTCGGCCTTCAGGCCCGGCTCGGGCACGTCCTCGATCTTGGCGCGCAGCAGCGTCAGGGGCGTGCGCAGCTGGTGCGCGGCATTGCCGAGGAAGCGGCGCTGCATCCGGATATAGGCGTCGATCTCGCCGAAGGCGCGGTTCAGCGCCTCGACCAGGGGCTTCAACTCGGAGGGGACTTCCGACAGGGGGATCAGACCTTGCGGTGCTGCAGGGTCGATCGCAAGCGCGCGAAGCGCTACCCGTTCGATGCCGCGCGAGACGAATCGTGCGGCCAGTGCCGCGCCGACGGCGATCGTCGCTGCGAAGGCCAGCGCCACGATCAGGATCGAGAAAATGTTGCGATACAGGAAGCTCACTGCGATCCAGTGGAACCGGACCTGGGATTTTCCTGCCATCATCGTGAATTGCAGCGCGCCCTGCTGCATCATGGCAAGGCAGAAGGTGCTCTTCTGGTCGAGTGTGTTGAAGACGGAAATGCCGACCGGCCCGTGACGGGGCAACGCGAAGGGAAGGGCAGGCCGGCGTTCGCTGCCGTACTCACTGATCAGATCGCCGATGGACACGACGTACCAGAGTTGCGGGCTCTTCGCCTTCAACTCCTCGAGGACCCGCGTTGGGCGGACCGTCAGAGTGTTGCCTTCGATCACGGTGGCATTCTTGAGAATGGAGGCTACGACCCGACACGCCCTGAACTCGCGTTCGTCCACCGGATAGCGCCAGACGAAGACGCCGAGCATGATCAGGAAGATCGTCGTCGCGGCGATGCCGAGCGACAGCGCGAAGGTCCGGGCGATCGATCTCATCGCGGTGTCGCCAGCCGCAGGATGTAGCCAATGCCGCGCATGCTGCGGATCTCGACGTCACCGCCGAGCTCGGTCAGCTTCTTCCTCAGGCGGGAAACCTGCGCTTCCAGCGTGTTGGACTCGATCTCGTCGTCGAAGCCGTAGATCTCCTCGATCAGCGCGGCGCGGGTGATGACGCGGTCGCGGCGCATCAGCAGTGCCCCCAGGATCAGTGCCTCGCGTCGCCGCAGCAGGATCTTCCTGTCGGCGACCACGACTTCGTTGCTGCCGAGATGCAGCTCGACATTGCCGAGCGAGAGCACGGAGGGCGCGAGCAGCCGGGGCCGTCGCAACACGGCGCGCACGCGCGCGATCAATTCCTGCGGCTCGAACGGCTTGCCGAGATAGTCGTCGGCGCCGCCGTTGAGGCCGTCGACGACGTCCTCCTTGGCGTCCTTGGACGTCAGCATGATGATCGCCGGGCGCTCCGGCGACTGGCTCAGCGCCGTGACGACCTGGAGCGCATCGCCGTCGGGCAGCATGCGGTCGACGATCGCGAGGTCATATTTGAAGTTCTCCAGCGCCTGGCTGGCCTCCGCAATCGAGCCGACGAGGTCAACGATACCGTGCAGTTGCCCGAGCAGCCGGCTGATATAGGCGCCGATCTGCGGTTCGTCTTCGATCACGAGGGAGCGCACGCGGGTCGTCCTTGACTCTGCTGGGGTAACAAAACCCTGACCGTGACGCTCCCTGGCCGACGCCTGGCGTTTCGGCTCGTGCGCTAGGGTTCCCATTAGGGCAGCGAGCTTGGCGAATAAAAGGCAGGAACGGGAGAGTTCGTGGGCACTGTCCGTCAAGATTTGAGGGCGCGGCTGCGGCGCGGCAATGTTCGGGCAATGTTGATCCTACGGCGCCTAGCGCGCGACGTCTCGGACGACGGCTCTCGCCCTGCAATCTTGGGGCAATTTTGCCGGACCACATGCTGTGGCTCTGAACCACACGAGTCGACCAGGCCCGCAAGGCCGGTCCGGGGGCCCCGCAATGATGTTTTTCGAAGAAGCCGCTCTCCGCCTCACGGCGACCGCGCGGCGGACGACTGCCTGTCTCGCTGCGCTCGGTGCGATCTTGACGAGTGCGCAATCTGTATCGGGGCAGAGCGTGTTCACGCTGCCAGCACCACCGTTCGAATTGCCGATGCTGCCTTCACCGTCCGGAAACTGGACCGTCATGGTCGGCATCGGCGGCGAATACACGCCTGACTTCGTCGGGTCGAAGAACAGCAAGTTTCGTCCGATTCCGATCTTCTCCATTCGCCGCGCCGGATCGATCGACCAGTTTCGCGGTCCGCGCGACAGCGCCAGCATCGCATTGCTCGACGTCGGCAATTTTCGCGCCGGGCCTGCGTTCAAATACGTCTCCTCGCGCAAGAGCGACAAATATTCCGAGCTGACCGGCCTCGGCAATGTCGACGCCGCCTACGAGCTCGGCGGTTTCGTCGAATATTATCCGGTCGACTGGCTGCGCCTGCGCAGCGAGTTGCGTCAGGGTTTTGGCGGCCATACCGGCACAGTGGCCGACGTCTCGGCCGACGTCATCGTCCCGCTCATCCAACGGCTGACGATCTCGGCCGGTCCCCGCTTCACCTGGAAGAGCACCAACGCGACCGCGCCCTATTTCGGCGTCGACGCCACGCAGGCCCTGGCATCGGGGTTGCCGACGTATAATGCCAGGGGCGGCGCGCACTCCGTGGGCTTCGGCAGCCAGATCTCCTATCGCATCAATCCGCAGTGGGAGGTCCACGCCTATGTCGAATACGAGAAGCTGCTTGGCGACGCCGCAGACAGCCCGCTGGTGAAGCTGCGGGGATCGTCGAACCAGACCACCGTTGGCCTCGGCGCGTCTTATTCGTTCGATTTCAGAATCCGATAGGTCATCATGCGCCGCATTGCTTTTCTATGGGTTGGCCTCGCGGCCGCGTGTATCGCCCTTGGCGCCGCTGCGGCGTTCGAGACGCGTGCGACGAAGCTCAAGGCGATCAAGACCGTCGGCATCGTCTCGGCGATCGGCGAGGAGATGAGCCTGACGCAAGCCGGCCTGACCGCGCTCGGCAACACCGCGCAAAGTGTCTCGATCAGCGCATGGGGGCTGGACGAGCTGATCGTCCAGCAGGCGACGAAGCTGCTCAGTGGGCGTTTTCGCGTGCAGCCGGTGAACTACAGGCGCGCAGCCTTCGCTGCGATCAGGGATTCGGCGGTTGCGCCCGTCAATCTGCTGCGCAGCGATCCATTCAAGGAACTTGTTCGCAGCGATGTCACGCCGCAGGGACTGGATGCGTACATCGTCATCACCCGGGCGAGATCGAAGCTTGGAAACGGCCGCAACGTCGAGGGCGTCGGGCTCGCCGAATACCGGACGCTGCTCGCGGACTACGGCCTCATCCACGCGCTGTACGAGGTTCGCGTCATCGACGGCAAGACGTTCGACGTGATCGAGAAGCGGGCGGCTGCACCACTCGACAACACCGGGACGGTGAGGATCGCCGGCCCGAGCGGATCAGTCGATGAGCCGCTCGAGGGCTCGGCTTCGAGCGAACGGTTGCGCGCGGCGGTAGCGGACCTCATCATCCGCAGCCTGCCGCTAACTCTGGGCGACATGCACCTGATCGACGGTCCGTGACCCTCAGGTCACCGGCGCCGGATTGAACAGCGTCAGATCGTTGTGAATGCCCCAGCGGTCCGACCACGGCTTGGTGCGACCAGAGGCGACGTCGAGGATCAGGCGGAACAGGTCCCAGCCGCATTCCTCAATGGTCTTCTCGCCGGTGGCAATGCTGCCGGCGTCGAAATCGATCAGGTCCTTCCAGCGGCGCGCAAGCTCGCTGCGGGTGGCGACCTTGATTACGGGCGCGGCGGCAAGGCCATAGGGCGTGCCGCGGCCGGTCGTGAACACCTGCAGCGTCATGCCGGAGGCGAGCTGGAGCGTGCCGCAGATGAAGTCCGAGGCGGGCGTTGCCGCGAACAGCATGCCCTTCTGCGTCGCCTTCTCGCCGGGCGAGAGCACGCCGGTGATGGCGCTCGATCCGGACTTCACGATCGAGCCCAATGATTTCTCGACGATGTTGGCAAGCCCGCCCTTCTTGTTGCCCGGCGTGGTGTTGGCGCTGCGATCGGCGCCGCCGCGGGCAAGATAGGAATCGTACCAGGCCATCTCGCGCACCAGCGCGCGGCCGACATCCTCGTTGATCGCGCGCCGGGTGAGCAGCTGGATGGCGTCACGCACCTCGGTGACTTCCGAGAACATCACGGTGGCGCCGGCGCGCACCAGGAGGTCGGCGGCGAAGCCGACGGCGGGGTTCGCAGTGACGCCGGAGAAGGCATCGCTGCCGCCGCATTGCAGGCCGATGACGAGATCGGAGGCCGGGCAGGTCTCGCGCTTGCGGGTGTTGAGCACCTTCAGCCGGGCCTCGGCCTGGGTCATGATCGCATCGACGATGGCGCCGAAGCCGTCGAAGGCTTCGTCCTGCATGCGCACGATGGCATCGCTGATGCCTTCCGGCACCAGCCGCTCGGGCGCCAGCTTTTCGCAGCCGAGGCTGATGACCAGAATCTCGCCGCCGAAATTCGGATTGAGCGCGAGGTTCTGCAGGGTGCGGATCGGCACCACCGCGTCGGGCGCATTGATGGCGACGCCGCAGCCATAGGCATGGGTCAGCGGCACGACGTCGTCGACGTTCGGATATTTCGGCAACAGCTCGGCGCGGATGCGCTTGACCGCATATTCCATCGTGCCCTTGACGCATTGCACGGAGGAGGAGATGCCGAGGATGTTCTTGGTGCCGACCGAGCCGTCCGGATTGCGATAACCCTCGAAGGTGAAGCCTTCGAGCGGCGGCAGCGGCGCGGGGACGGCGGTCGAGATTTCCAGTCTGTCGAGGGCAGGGGCATCCGGCATGCGGATGCGGGCCTCGTCCACCCATTCGCCGGCGAGGATCGGCGACAGCGCGTAGCCGATGATCTCGCCATAGCGGAGGATGGGCGCGCCTTGCGCGATGTCGACCAGCGCGGTCTTGTGGCCCTGTGGAACGAAGGCGCGCAGCGTCAGTCCGCTGGCGAAGCGGGAGCCGGCGGGAAGCCCGAAATCATTGACCACGATCGCGACATTGTCGCGCTCGTTGAGCTTGATGTAGCGGGGCTGCTCTTTCGCTGCGACGTCCTGGTCCATTTGCGCTTGTCTCCGAAGCCGTAGGGTGGGCAAAGGCGCAACGCGCCGCGCCCACCATGCTTCACACCGAAACGTAAGCGGTGGGCACGCTTCCGCCTTCGCTCTTCGAGCTACGGCGGACAAGTCGCTTTGCCCACCCTACGAGATATTCCCCGCGGTTAGCCCGGGAAGGTATAGGCCGTTTTCACCGTCGTGTAGAACTCGCGCGCATAGGAGCCCTGCTCGCGGGCGCCGTAGCTCGAGCCCTTCCGGCCGCCGAACGGCACGTGATAGTCGACGCCGGCGGTCGGCAGGTTGACCATGACCATGCCGGACTCGCTGTTGCGCTTGTAGTGCGAAGCGTATTTCAGGCTGGTGGTGCAGATGCCGGAGGCAAGCCCGAACTCGGTATCGTTGGAGATCGCGAGCGCCTCCTCGTAGTTCTTGGCGCGGATGACGGCGGCGACGGGGCCGAAAATCTCCTCACGCGCGATGCGCATGTTGTTGCTGGCTTCGGTGAACAGCGCCGGCTGGAGATAGTGACCGGGGTTCTCGCGCTTGAGCAGCTCGCCGCCGAAGGCGAGCTTGGCGCCCTCGTCCTGGCCGATCTTGATGTAGCGCAGGTCCTGGTCGAGCTGGCTCTGGTCGACCACGGGGCCGATATGCACGCCGGCCTTGAGCGCGTCGTCCACCGACAGGCCCTTCAGCCGCTCGGCCATCGCAGCGACGAAGCGGTCGTGGATGCCTTCGGTGACGATGAGACGGGAGGAGGCGGTGCAGCGCTGGCCGGTCGAGAAATAGGAGCCGTTGACGGCGACCTCGACGGCGGTCTTGAGGTCGGCGTCGTCGAGCACGACCAGCGGATTCTTGCCGCCCATCTCGAGCTGGAATTTCTTCATGGGGTTCGACAGCACGCAGGCCTGCGCGATCTTGCGGCCGGTCTGCACCGAGCCGGTGAAGGAGATCGCGGCGACATCGGGATGCTCGAGCAGCGTCTGGCCGACCACGGAGCCGGAGCCGACCACGAGGTTGAATACGCCGGCCGGAATCCCGGAGCGGGTGATGATCTCGGACAGCGCATGCGCCGAGCCCGGCACCAGCTCGGCCGGCTTGAACACCACGGTGTTGCCGTAGCAGAGCGCGGGCGCGATCTTCCAGGCGGGAATCGCGATCGGGAAATTCCAGGGCGTGATCATGCCGACGATGCCGACCGGCTCGCGCGTGAGCTCGACATCGAGGCCGGGACGCACCGAGGCGCCCTTCTCGCCGATCAGGCGCAGCGCTTCGCCGGCGAAGAACGCGAAGATCTGGCCGGCGCGCGCGACCTCGCCGATGCCCTCAGG
This sequence comes from Bradyrhizobium sp. GW821-FHT13H06, assembly GCF_058803975.1. Lineage (NCBI taxonomy): Bacteria > Pseudomonadati > Pseudomonadota > Alphaproteobacteria > Hyphomicrobiales > Nitrobacteraceae > Bradyrhizobium > Bradyrhizobium sp. GW821-FHT13H06. Next base: position 279,616 of record NZ_JBXAPN010000009.1, read on the forward strand.
GAGCGTCTTGCCTTCCTCGCGGGCGAGCAGGCGGCCGAGCTCTTCCTTGCGGGCGAGGATCTCGGCGGAGATCTTGTTCAGTGCGTCATAGCGCTCCTGCGGCGTCGAGCGCGCCCAGGCGGGGAAGGCGGCCTTGGCGGCGGCGATCGCCTTCTCGGTCTGCGCCTTGTCGGCCTTGGCATATTCGCCGACGACGTCGTTGGTGTTGGAGGGGTTGATGTTCCTGGTGACGCCCGAGCCGTCGACCCATTCGCCGCCGATGAAGTTCTTCAGGATCGCTGTCATCTTTTCCTCCTTGTTCAAGGGACATGATCCTATCGGAAAACCGGTGTCCACTTTCCCGGGATCATGACTGACTTTTCTTATCGCACGAGGCACGGACGCTTGTCGTCGAAGGTCCAGCCGGGGATCAGGTCCTGCATGGCCATAGCGTCATCCCGGGCGCCGAGTCCATGCTTCTTGTAGAGCTGATGCGCGGCCTCGATGGCGGCGCGGTCGATCTCGATGCCGAGGCCGGGGCGATCGGGCACTGCGATCTTGCCGCCCCTGATCTGGAGCGGCTCCTTCGTCAGCGCCTGGCCGTCCTGCCAGATCCAGTGGGTATCGATCGCGGTGACCTTGCCGGGGGCGGCGGCGCCGACATGGGTGAACATGGCGAGCGAGATGTCAAAGTGGTTGTTGGAGTGCGAGCCCCAGGTCAGGCCGTTGTCACGGCAGGTCTGGGCCACGCGCACGGAGCCTTGCATGGTCCAGAAATGGGGATCGGCGAGGGGAATGTCCACGGAGCCCAAACGCAGCGCGTGGGAGAGCTGCCGCCAATCGGTGGCGATCATGTTGGTCGCCGTCGGCAGCCCCGTTGCGCGGCGGAACTCGGCCATGATCTCGCGGCCGGAGAAGCCGGCCTCGGCGCCGCAGGGATCCTCGGCATAGGCGAGGATGCCGTGCATGCCCTTGCAGAGCCTGACGGCCTCGTCCAGCGACCAGGCGCCGTTCGGGTCCAGTGTGACGCGCGCGTTCGGGAAGCGCCTTGCGATGGCCGTGACGGCCTCGATCTCCTGTTCGCCGCGGAGCACGCCGCCCTTGAGCTTGAAGTCGGCGAAGCCGTAATGGTCGTGGGTCGCCTCCGCGAGCCGCACCACGGTCTCGGGCGTCATCGCTTCCTGATGGCGGAGGTTGAACCATTCCGCCTTGCCGCTCTCGCCCGCGACATAGTCGAGCTTCGACTTGCGCCGATCGCCGACGAAGAAGAGATAGCCGAGCGTCTCGACGCTCTTGCGCTGCTGGCCCTCGCCGAGCAGGGCTGCGACGGGCAGGCCGAGATGCTGGCCCAGCAAATCAAGCAGTGCGGATTCGATCGCCGTGACCGCGTGGATCATCACGCGCAGGTCGAAGGTCTGCTTGCCGCGGCCGCCGGCGTCGCGGTCGGCGAAGGCGGTGCGGACGTCGGCCAGGATGTTGTTCATCGCGCCGACGGTCTTGCCGATGACGAGATCGCGGGCATCCTGAAGTGTCTGCCAGATCCTCTGCCCGCCCGGCACCTCGCCGACGCCGGTGTGGCCGGAATTGTCGGTGAGGATGACGATGTTGCGGGTGAAGAACGGCGCATGCGCGCCGCTGAGGTTGAGGAGCATGCTGTCGCGGCCCGCGACCGGGATCACCTGCATCGCCGTGACAACAGGTGCGCCAGAGATCTCAATTCGGGCCATCGCGCGCTCCTCCCCGTTGTCTGATTATTCTGCCGCCTGTTGTGTCGATCGGATGGCGGGCAGATTCTTCACCAGCGCCGTCAGCTCCGCCATCTCCTGCTCGGTGAGATCGGTCAGCGGCGGGCGGACCGGGCCGGAGTCGCGGCCGATCACCTTCATGCCGGCCTTGATGATCGAGACCGCATAGCCTTTTCTGCGGTTGCGGATCGCGATCAGCGGCAGGATGAAGTTCTTCAGGCCGGCATGGATGGTCTCATGGTCGCGCTTGCGCACCGCGGCATAGAAGCTGGTGGCGAACTCCGGCACGAAGTTGAACACGGCCGAGGAATAGGTCGTAACGCCCATGTCGAGATACGGCAGCGCGAAGGTCTCCGCAGTCGGCAGGCCGCCGATATAGGTGAGGCGATCGCCGAGCTTGGTGTAGACGCGGGTCATCAGCTCGATGTCGCCGATGCCGTCCTTGTAACCGACGAGGTTCGGGCAGCGCTCGGCCAGGCGCGCGAGCGTGTCGGGCTGGAGGATGGCGTTGTCGCGGTTGTAGACGATGACGCCGATTTTCACGGAGGCACAGACGGCCTCGACATGGGCGGCGAGGCCGTCCTGCTCGGAATGGGTGAGATAGGGCGGCAGCAGCAGCAGGCCGTCGGCACCCGCCTTCTCGGCACCGATGGCGATCTCGCGCGCGATTGCGGTGCCGTAGCCGGTGCCGGCAAGCACGGGCACGCGGCCCTTGGTCTCCTCGACGGCGACCCTGACGATCTGCGGAACCTCTGCCGGGGTCAGCGAGAAGAACTCGCCGGTGCCGCCGGCGGCGAACAGGCCGGCAACGTCGTAGCCGCACAGCCAGTCCATGTTGGCGCGGTAGGTCGCCTCGTCGAAGGAGTAGTCAGCCCTGAACGGCGTGACGGGGAAGGACAGGAGGCCGGATCCGATCTTTCGGGCCATGTCCTGCGGGGTCATCTTGCTCACGGGCGCTGCTCCCTTCGTGCGTGTTGCGGAGGACGCAAAGCCTGCGCGTCCATGCGCCGTGGTTTAGGAGACCGTTCGATGCGCGTCCAAGCCAAAGCCTATATCGACCGATGCGGATTGAGCATCAATCCTCTGGCAGCTCCGCGGAGGACAGTTCGCCGGCGGTTTTGATCAGCGCCGACAACAGCGGATTCTCGTCCTCGCGCCGCCAGACCATGAACAGCTCGACGGGCACGCGGTTGCGCAGCTTCAGCGGCCGCAGCCGCACGTCGGAGATCTTCAGGTTCGCGGCTGCGGCCGGCACGATGGCAAGGCCGAGGCCGGCGCGCACCATCGCGAGGATCGAGTGGATCTGGCTGAGATGCTGGACGTAGCGCGGCAGCACGTCGGCGCGGGTGAACAGCGCGACCAGGAGGTCGTGGAAGTAGCGGCTCTCATAGGGCGAGTACATCACGAAGGGCTGGTCGTCGAAGTCCTTGATGGCGATGGTGTCGGCGTTCGCCAGCGGATGCTTCCTCGGGATCGCCGCGAGCAGAGGCTCGGCGACGACGCGGCGGCTGGCAAGCTCGGGACGCGCGATCGGCGGCCTCAGCAGGCCGGCATCGATCTGGCCGGAGGTCAGCGCCTCGAACTGGTCGCCGGACACCATCTCCTTCAGCGAGAAATCGACCTCGGGAAGCTTGGCGCGGCAGGCGGCGACGAGCTCGGGCAGGAAGCCGTAGGCGGCGGCCGCCGTAAATCCGATCTTCAGCGAGCCGATCTTGCCGAGCGCGATGCGGCGGGCGACCTGCGAGGCGCTTTCCGCAAGCTTGAGGATGCGCCGCGCCTCCGGCAGGAAGCTGCGCCCGGCAGGGGTCAGGCGGACCGAGCGGCTGGTGCGTTCGAGTAGCGGCGCATCGATGATGTGCTCGAGCACCTGGATCTGCCGGGACAACGGCGGCTGGGTCATGTTCAGCCGCGCGGCGGCGCGGCCGAAATGCAGTTCCTCCGCCACCGTGACGAAGCAGCGGAGCTGGTTGAGGTCGAACATCGATACATGCCTTAGATGGATAAGGCGTTTCCCCGGCACTTCTAGCATCGATAACCCCCAATACAAAGACGGCGGCTGGTGAGCCGCCGCAAGTTGCCTGGTCAAGCTCCCGTGAGAGCCCTCAGGAGGAACCTTTGAGCACCACCCGCTCGATCTTGCCGACGATGACGAGATAGGCGAACGCCGCCACCAGCGCGTTGAGGCCGACGAACACCAGCGCGCCGTTGAACGAGCCGGTCGCGGCCAGGATGTAGCCGATCACGATCGGAGTGGTGATCGAGGAGAGATTGCCGAACGTGTTGAACAGGCCGCCGGAGACGCCGCCGGCCTCCTTCGGCGAAGTGTCGGAGACGACGGCCCAGCCGAGCGCGCCGATGCCCTTGCCGAAGAAGGCGAGTGCCATGAAGCCCACCACGAGCGCCTGTCCGTCGACATAGTTGCAGGCGATGATCGACATCGACAGCAGCATGCCGCCGACGATCGGGATCTTGCGCGCCATGGTCAGCGAGCCGGTCCCGCGCAGAATCGCATCGGAGATGATGCCGCCGAGCACGCCGCCGATGAAGCCGCACAGCGCAGGAAGCGTCGCGACGAAACCGGCTTGCAGGATCGACAGCCCGCGTTCCTTGACGAGGTAGACCGGGAACCAGGTCAGGAAGAAATAGGTCAGCGTGTTGATGCAGTACTGGCCGAGATAGACGCCGAGCATCATGCGGTTGGAGAGCAACTGGCGGATGTGGTCCCACCCGGAGCCGGATTGCGCTGCGTGCTCCTGCTTCAGATCCTCCCTGGGCGCATCGAGATCGACCAGCGCACCGCCGTTCCTGATGTAGTCGAACTCGGCCTCGTTGATCGAAGGATGCTCCTTCGGGCCATAGATGGTCTTGATCCAGACGAGACCCATGACGATGCCGAGCGCCCCCATCACGAAGAACACGAAGCGCCAGCCATAGGCGTGCGCGATCCAGCCCATCAGCGGCGCGAAGATCACGGTCGCGAAATACTGTCCCGAATTGAAGAAGGCCGACGCGGTGCCGCGCTCATTGCCGGGAAACCACGCCGCGACGATGCGGGCATTGGCGGGAAACGACGGTGCTTCCGCGACGCCGACGAGGAGGCGCAGCGCGAACAGCACGACGACGGCCGCGCCGGCGCTGAGGAAGCCCACCCAGCCCTGCATCAGCGTGAACAGCGACCAGATGATGATGCTGAAGGCATAGACCAGGCGCGAGCCGTAACGATCGAGCAGCCAGCCGCCCGGCACCTGCGCTACGACATAGGACCAGCCGAAGGCCGAGAAGATCCAGCCCATGGCGACGGGATCGAGATGCAGCTCCTTGGAGAGCGCGGGACCTGCTATCGACAGCGTGGCGCGGTCGGCATAGTTCACTGTCGTGACCAGGAACAACATGGTCACGATGAACAGCCTGACGCGAGATCTCCTCACGTCCGCGGCGGACACCACTGCGCTCATCATGCGCCTCCTTAGAACTCGAACATTTCCTCGAGGCGAGTCCTAGAGGCGCGCGCGGCGAAGTGTCCAAGTTCAAGGAAGTATCGATCGATGCCGTCTTTGGATCGATGGAACGGCGGGTTGGCGAAACGACCTAAGAGAGTGAGAATGTGAGAGCGATGTTTAGGTGCGAGCTTGTACCACGCAACACTGCTGTCATTCCCCGCGAAGGCGGGGAATCCAGTACGCCGCGGCTCCTCGATTTAATCACGGCTGTCACGGAGTACTGGATCGCCCGTCCCAGTGCGCAAGTGCGCACAAGGCGGGCGATGACGCCGAGCGTGTGGCGGCAGCGTTGCTACTGCCGCACGCTCGGCAGCAGCTGCGGCAGAAATCCCCGCGTCACGTTCGGCGGCACCGCATCGAGCCCCAGCACGGTGCTCGCGGCCGGCAGCGCGGCATCCGCCATCGCGGCGTGGCCTTCGGCGCTCGGATGCACGGCGCCGCCGTAGACGGCGGAGAGCACGCCCCATGTCGCGTCGTGAATGTCGGTGGGCTGGCTCGCGGCCGGCAGGCCCTGCGGATAGGTCATCGCTGCGAAATAGCTGTCATTGGCGTCGCGGATCCAGCGCGCGCGGGGCAGGTAGGCGCGATATTCCGAGGCGCCGCGGCCGCACAGCATCGGCTGGCTCGCTGCGCTGACGATATCGGGATTGAAGCTCTGGCCGTTCTCGGCAAAGCAGGCCCGGTCGAATTCGGGGTCATTGCCCGAATGGGCGCAGAAGCCGTGATCGCCGAACGCGGCCTGGTGCGCATCGACGAAGGTCATGCGGTCGGCTTCGGGATCGCGGCACAGCGCACCGCGGGTGCAGGTGGCAAGCCCTTTCAGCTGCGGCAGGAATTCCGTGTCGACGAAGGTGGAGACGCGGGCGAGACGCTGCGGATCGGCGTTGAAGGACGGATGGATGTCGAAACCGGCGCGGCCGCCGCGGCAGGGAACGCCGCCGTCGGCGAGCGCAGGGTTGGCGTAGGAGACATAGACGACGCGCGAGAGGTCGCCGCCGACGAGCGGCTTCAACGCCTCGCGCAGCTTAACGAAGCTTTGCGGCAGCTCCCGCGTCAGCGCATCGCGGGAATCATCGACGCTCGCCATCACGCCGGAGCGGCGGAATAGCGTCCGCTCGGTCGCGGTGTCGACGATGACGTCGGCGACGAGGCCGGAGAAATAGACGTCGTTGGCGCCGACCGAAAGCAGCACGAGATCGAGCGTCCGATCGGGCTGGCGCTTCTTTGCCGCGGTGAGCGCTTCGCGCAGCTCGGCGACCTGTGCGTTCACGCTGGTGTTGCAGACGCCGGTCTTGCCGGGTGGGCATTCGCGGGCGCGCTGCGAGCCAAGCAGCCCGTCGGCAATGCTGGCGCCGGTGCAGGCGAGCGGCAGGAAGGTCACGGCGATGTGGGTGTAGCGGACCGCGAGCGCCAGCGCGGTGCGGGCCTGGTAACTATAGAGCGAGCGGTGGCAGGGCGCGTTGAACCAGAGCGCGCTGTAGCGCTGCCAGTTGGCGAGCGTATCCGGCGCCTCGCAGGCGCGGCCGCCCTTGAAGCCGTGGCGGCTCGGCCGGTAGTACTGTGCGCCTGCGGTACCGAGATAGGAGCGGAAGCAAAATCCTTCGTCCGAGAGTGCCAGCGGCCGGTCCGGATTGCCCTCGCCGGAGGCGATGCTGTCCCCGAGGCCGGCGACGAATATGTCGCGGACCCGGATCTCGGTCTGGAGGCGCTGGGTCGGATGGGAGCCGGCGGAGACGTCGACGGTCGCGACCGTCTGCCTGCCGTAGCGGACGCGCAGATTGATCGGCTCGGCGCAGTCGAAGGTCGATTGTTGCGGCCCGTCGCCGTCGTCGAACGACCAGGCGCAGGTGGCGCCGACCGGCACCGCGCCGGTCAGTCGCACCGTCACAGGATGGTCGATCGGGGTGATGTAGTTCTCTTTGACGTTGTCGCGGGTACAGGGCTGGTTGACCCGGCCCTGGAGGTCGATGCAGAGCCGGTTGACCATGTTGCGGGCCCAGCCGCGGCCCTCGCTCTGCAGCTCCAGCGATTGCTCGGCGGCGAGGATGCTGCGGTTGCGCGCGTTCTCGACATGGAGCAGGAAGTCGCGCTCCTCGCGAAACAGCCGGAAGCGGTTACGCACCTCCCAATCGATCTGCATGGCGCCCGCATCCTGCGCGGCGGCGCGCTCGGACGGCAAGGCGGTCAAAAGCCCGGCAAGCAGCAGAGCGCCTGCGGCGAGAGTACGAAGGGATAGAGGGATCATGGCCCGGGTCTTCAACGGCAAAGTTGAGGCGGAAATAAGAGAGCATTGCTCAGCCGCCCGCAACCTTTGTCTGCACCCGCTGCCTTAGCGCTTATTGGCCTGCCGCAGCAACCGCTCGCGCTGCATCGGCGTCACCTCTTTGGGTAAATTGCCCTGCGCACAGGCCTCCGCCAGCCGCCGCCGCTCCTGCCAGGGCTCGACCACGTTCATCCAGAGCTCGCGCGCGCCCATGATGGAGATGGCGAGGCCGAACGGGATCACGAAATAGAGGATGCGGAACACCAGCAGCGTCGCCAGAAGCTCCTCGCGGCCGAACTCGGGCAACGCCACCAGCATGGCGGCATCGAACACGCCGATCGAGCCGGGCGCATGGCTGGCAAAGCCGATCAGGGTCGCCAGGATGAACACCACGGCGAGCGACATGAAGTCGATCGGCGGATTGGCCGGCATCAGCAGGTACATGGCCATGGCGCAGAAGCCGAGATCGACCACACCGATCAGGATCTGCACCAGCGTCAGCGGGGCCGAGGGCAGCACCACTTTCCAGCCCTTCTGGCCGAGCTCGCGCCGCTTCTCGCCCATGCACAGCCAGATGAGATAGGCCCCGATCGAGGCAAGGCCGCCGAGCGCGATCAGCCGGTTGATCGATGGGGGAAGCTGATCCATCGAGGACGCCGCATCCGGGTGGATGGCCAAGCCGATCGAGAGCACGAAGATGTTACCGAGCCAGAAGGTCAGGCCCGACAGGAAGCAGATTTTCGCGACGTCGATCGCGTTCAGCCCGTAATCCGAATAGATCCGGAAACGGATCGCGCCGCCGGTGAAGACGGTGGCGCCGATGTTGTGGCCGATCGAATAGGACGTGAAGCTGGACAGCGCCGCGATGCGATAGGGCACGTGCTTCTTGCCGATCGTTCGCAATGCAAAAAAGTCGTAGAAGGTCAGCGTACAGAACGCGAAGAAGACGCAGATCGCCGCCAGGCCGATACTGCCGCGGGGAATCTCTGTCAACGCAGTCAGGATGACGCCGGTATCGATGCCCTTGAGGGTCCGCACCAGCGTGGTGATCGCGAAGGCGATGATGAAGATGCTCGCGGCAATTCCGAGCCGTCGCCAGCCGATCCATCTCTTGAAGCCGCGTTTCAGCGCGGGCAGCAGTCCGTGCATTCATCCTCCCGACGGGGGGCAAAGACCGACCGGGCCAGGCATTGGCCGGTCGGGCGCGATCGTGGCCAAAGGCAGGCATCGATCGCTAGGCATTGATCAAGCTCATTTAAGGCAAAATCAGCGGCTTGTGCAGCCCTTGACAACAATAGGTTCTGCGTTGGACCGGCGACTTTGTCATACGCGGTTCACATCGGATGCGCGTTAAGCATATGAGTCGTGAAACCGGCTCCGCTCGCGCGTTTGGTGCGCCGACACGATTTCAAATCCTGGCGCCGTCCGCATTGTTCCAGCGCAAGCGGCTTCGGCCTTTTTGGAACGTCGATGCCGCGTTCTCGTTAGGCTTCATCAGCAATCGAACATGGCGGAATATGCGGCTTTTCGTGCAAGCCGGCGCCTCCGTGTTCCCCAAAACCCGAGAGGATCGGAACGATGGGACTGTTCACAAAAGACATCAAAACCATGAACGACCTGTTCGTGCATCAGCTTCAGGACATCTATTACGCCGAGCAGCAGCTCACCAAGGCGCTGCCGAAGATGGCAAGCAAGGCCACCGATCCGCAGCTGAAACAGGGCTTTTTGACGCACCTCGAGGAAACCAAGCAGCACGTCGCTCGACTTGAGGAAGTGTTCAAGATGCACGGCGTCGCCGTGAAGGCGGTCGACTGCCCGGCCATCGACGGCATCATCGAGGAAGCCGACGAGACCGCCGGCGAAGTCGCCGACAAGGCCGTGCTCGACGCCGCGCTGATCAACGCGGCGCAGGCCGCCGAACACTACGAGATCGTGCGCTATGGCAGCCTGATCGCCTGGGCCAAGCAGCTCGGCCGCAACGACTGCGCCAGCGTCCTCGCCAAGACGCTGGAGGAGGAGAAGGCGACCGACAAGAAGCTCACGACACTCGCCGAGAGCAAGGTCAATCTGCGCGCGGCGAGCTAGCAGTCACGGTGCAGCCGGGAAAGCGCTGCGCGACCACGCGCGGCGCTTTCTTTTGACGTGTATCTTCGGTGCTATGAGCGCGCCGGCTTGGGGCGGCAGAGCAGGTCAGCCGCGGCGCAGCGCGAAATGCGCGCCGCAGAACGCCATCACGGCACCGAGGCAGAGCGCGGCGAGCCCGGCCAGCACGCCCGAGACGGTCGGGATCGGGCTCGGCGCGGAGGCCGCCTGGCCCGCTCCCGCAAGCAGCAGCACGCCGACCGCGATCAGGAATTGCCGCATCCTATGCGGGATCTGTCCGGAGACGGCGCTCTGCATCAGGCTCGCGGTGAAATAGCCGCCGGAGAAGCCGACCGTGGCGATCAGCCACCATGCGATCGCCGCGCCAGCCGGCATGAACTCATGCGTGTCGGAGCGCCAGAGGCCGCCGAGGTCGAGACCGTAGCGCGCGCCCAGCATGTGGACCGCGAGCGCGAGCAGCACGCCGGAGATCACGGCGGCGCCGAGAATCAGGCGGCGCGGAAAAAACATCGTCTGAGCCATGTCTCGCTTGTAGGATGGACGAGGGCGATCGCGCAAGCGGATCGCGAACGGGATCAATGATCGAGATGCGGGGAGCTGAAGCCGGTTCGGCCACGAGCTACGCCTACAAGGCCTCGCTGATCGGGTCGGCGCATCGTTTCGAGCTGACGGAGCAGGGGCTGTCCTGGCACATCGCCGGACGCTCCGGCCTGTGGCGCTACGACGAGATCTCGGCGATCCGGCTGTCGTTCCGCCCGGTCTCGATGCAGCAGCACCGATTCCGGGCCGATGTCAGCCGCACCGGCGGCGGGCGCATCGCGATCCTCTCGACGAGCTGGCAGACCGCGGCGCTGATGGCGCCGCAGGACAGCGGTTTCCGCGATTTCATTCTCGCGCTGCATGCGCGGATGGCGCAGGCTGGCAGCCGGGCCGAATTGACCGCCGGCCTTGGCCGCAACACCTATGCGGCGGCGCTGGCTTTCCTGGCGGTGCTGACGGTGGCGATGGCGGGGCTGTTGATCCGCGCGCTTCTGATCGGCGAGTTCGCCGGTGCGCTGTTCATTCTCGGCTTCGCGGCGCTGTTCGCCTGGCAGGTCGGCGGCTTCGTGCGGCGCAACCAGCCGCAGAGCTACAGTTTCGATCGCGTGCCGAAGGCTCTGCTGCCTTGAGTGCAATCGGCAGCAATCAAACGTGACTTCGCGTCGCGGCGCCGGCGTCGCATCTTGCGTTCATGTCAGTCATGGACCGCAGCACCCGTCTGCCGACGGCAGATGAGATCGCCAGGATCAACCGCACGCATCTGACCGACACGCCGCTGCGGCCAGCCGACCTGCTGTTCATGTTCGGCACCCGTGAAGACGTTGGCTTGCGCGCCGGCACTGCCGCAAGGCTCTGGCGCGAGGGGCTGTTCCGCTGGTCGATTGTCAGCGGCGGTGTAACGCCGGGCTCGGAGCAATCCGAGTGCACGATCATCAAGACGGCGATGATCGCGGCGGGCATTCCGGCGGACGTTATCCTCGAGGAGCATTGCGCGATGAACACGGGCGAGAACGTGATCTTCTCGCTGCCGGTCATCGACGCGGCGCTCGGACTGCGGAACATCCGCAGCGTGATCTGCCTCGGCAACACCTGGACCGCGCGGCGTTACCCGATGACGCTGCAGCGGCACTGGCCGGAGGTCGAGAAGATGCTACTCACCGTCGACAGCTTCGCGACGCCGCGTGCGCTCTGGCATACCGATGCCGAATTTCGTCGCCGCATGCTGCACGAATGGGACAAGATCGAGCCTTACAAGGCGAGGGGCTTTATCGCGGATTGGCCGGAGGTCTGAGCTACTCCGTCGAGTCGAAATCCTCTTCCTTGGTGCCGAGCAGCGAGGCGATCGTGCGCAGGCCGGAATCGAGCTGCTCGGGCGACGGCGGGGCGAGGGCGAGCCGCACCGCGTTTGGTGCATGACCATGCGCGATCGCGAAGGTCGAGGACGGCGTCAGCGCGATGCCGCGCCTTGCCGCCGCGGCGACGAAGGTCTGCGAACGCCAGTGCGGCGGCAGTGTCAGCCAGAGGTGATAGGAGCGTGCATCGGCGGCGAGCTGATAGCCGGCCAGGAGCCTCGCGGCGGTCTGCTGGCGGCGCGCCGCGTCGATGCGCTTCAGGCGCGTCAGCTCGGCGACGGTGCCGTCGGCCATCAGCCGCTGCCCGGCCGCCAGCGCGTGGCCGGAGGCGATCCAGCCGCCGGTGCGGACCGCGCTCATGACGCTTTCGCGCAAGTGAGGCGGCGCGACCAGGATGCCGAGCGCGAGGCCGGGCGCGACCTTCTTGGACAGGCTGTCGATCACGATGCAGCGGTCCGGCCCGAGCGCGGCCAGCGGCGTATCGTCGGCGAGGAAGCCGTAGACGGTGTCCTCGATGATGGGAAGATCGAGCTTCTCGGCGACGCGCATGATGTCGGCGCGCCGCGTCGCGTTCATGGTGACGCCGAGCGGATTCTGGATGATGGGCTGGAGATACAGCGCCGACAGGTGCGCCTCGCGATGTGCCTTCTGGATCGCATCCGGCCGCGCGCCGTGCTCGTCCATCGGAATCGGGACCAGCGTCACACCTAGCCGCGCGGCGATGCTCTTGACGTATGGATAGGTCAGCGCCTCGACGCCGCAGCGGCCACCGGTTGGAACGAGCGCCGCAAGCGCGGCCGCGAGCGATTGCTTGCCGTTGGCGGTGAAGAAGATCTGGTCCGCCTGCGGCGTAAAATCCTTGCGCGCGAGATAGGCGGCGGCCGCGTTGCGCGCGCTCCTGGTGCCGGTGCTGGTCGAAACGCGAAGCGCGGACTCCAGCGCGTCGACGCGCTCCAGCCCCGCAAGGCTCTTGGCGATCATTGCCCATTGCTGGGGCAGCAGCGGGTAATTGACCTCGAAATTGATGCGCGCCTCGGCCGGCTCGCGCGTCGTCTCGACTTGGCGCCTGATGTCGCCGGAGATGAAGGTGCCGCGGCCGACCTCGCCGACCACGAGGCCGCGGCGGAGCAATTCCGTATAAACCCGGCTCGCGGTCGAGACCGCGATGCCACGGTCATAGGCAAAATTGCGCTGCGGCGGCAGCCGGTCGCCGGGCCTTAACGTGCCGTTAGTGATATCGGCCGCAATGGCGTCGGCAAGCTTCACGTACTCGAACTTCGACATTATTGCACCGAGAGCAATGTTTTGCTTGCTCCGAGTAATGTACCGGAGCATTTAAGTTCCATCAAGATCCGCGATTGAGCCGAGGGTGCGCGAGAGCAATCCGACGGCAATGAGGTGCAGGCGCTGACAGCGTCCGCGCCAACGGCATCGGCTTCGCCGCGGAACGACACGCCGGAGAAGAAAGAATGACCACGATCTCGCAAACTGCCGGGCCGAGTTTACGCCCATCCTCATCGGGCGGATTTTTCAGTGTGCTTGCCCACGCCGCCTCTGCGCTGTTCAACCGCCTGGAGCGCCGCTCCGCCGTCAAGACGCTGAGCGAGCTCGATGACCGCGCCCTGCGCGACATCGGCATCACGCGCAGCCAGATCGAGGACGCGGTGTACGGGCAGTTCAAGGCCGAGCTGACGCGGTATTTGTGAGCTTGCTCTGTCGTGTGCCGGACGCGCTGCAGCGTTCTTACGCTGCTGCGCAGGCCCGGATCTAGAAGGTAACGGAGTTCGTTGAGATCTTGGTCCCGGTTCTGCAGCGCATCACTTCGTGCTGCGCAGCGCCCGGGGCACGAGAGCGGGGCTTCGGCGCGCAACTGTCTCCGCATCGTCCTTGCGAGCCAACGGGTCCGCGCGAAGCGCGGCCCGGTTCGCTTGTATCTCGAATGTCCTTTGGACGTTGCCGGCTAATGCAATGTCGCGGCAGCGGCTTCGTCGATGGCCGCCATCAGGTCGGGTGTCGCAGATTGATGGATCATGTGCCCCACTCCGGCGATCCGATGCAATTTGCTCTGCTTGATCTCCCCATGGAGCCTGACTGATTGCTTGTCGATGTCGATCAGACGGTCGTCCTCACCCCCGATGATGATCGTGGGCATCTTGAGTTCGCTGTAGGTCTTCGCAGCTACAAAGGCCGCAGGGACCATCAAGGCCGCTTCCGCAGCACTGGCGTGCATCTGTGCTGGCCGCACGGCCATTTCCTTGGGAAAATCGGCGAACTTCTCGGGGACTTCGCGCGGGCCGAATAATTTACGCAACATCACAGGCCACATCAGCCGCCCGAAGATCGGGGAGACGGTGTGACTGATGATATCTCCGAGCCCGGGTATTGCAGATGGGAAAGAGGCCGCGGCATCGGTGCGGGCGGTTGGGAAATAGTATCCCGACGCCAGCACCAAAGCTTCGACGAGCGAGGGATGCCTGATCGCCAGCGCCACTGCGACCGACGCTCCCCACGAATGGCCCAGCACAATCGCACGCTGGACGCCCAGATGAGCGAGTGCCTCCTTGAACAGATCCGCTTGCGCCTCGGGGGTCCAAACGGCATTGCGGGGTCGCAAGCTATGTCCGAATCCGGGGCGATCGAACACGATGACGCGGTAGCTCTCCTCTGCCAGATCGATCAAGCCGCTCGACTCGAAATCCTGGATCATGCTGCCGTTGCCGTGAAAGAGAACCAGCGGTCGACCCTTGCCGCGCTCCACATAGTGCAGACGTACGCCGTTGACCTCGATGAACCGTCCCTGCGGGGGATTATCGCGTTGCGCCTTCCTGGCAAGCTGCCGATTGACGAGAGCCGCCCCCGCCATGACCGTTACTGCACCAGCAATGGCGGTGAGTGCGGGATACCGCCTGAAGGCGTTCAGGCAGCCGGACAGAAGCACGGGGAAACGAGTTTGCAGAAAGGTCATTGGCAGCACCTCGAGCGGGTCTGCACGATGCCTCACAGCAGAATGAGAAATGTTGCAGCTGATCTAAACGAGGGCGAGCTGCGTTCGTTCCTTTACGAACCCCGCAACCTCACGATTCCATTTCTCCGCAGCAACTTCGTTTGTCGGTCGACAGCGTGAGCTGTTGCTGCGGTTCCCGGCGGTCAGCCTGTAGCTGCGTCCTGTCCGCGCTAGTGCCTCACCACCAGCACCGAGCATTTGGCGTAGCGCACGACGTGCCCGGCGTTGGAGCCGAGGAAATAGGTGCGCATCGCCGGCCGGTGCGAGGTCATCACGATCAGGTCGGCCTTCATCTGCGCGGCTTCCTCCAGGATTTCGTGGTAGATGCCGCCCTGGCGCACGATGCTGGAGATGCGGCCCGGTTCGATGCCGGACTCGCGCGCGACGATGGCGAGGGCCTCCTCCGAGGTCTGGCGCTGCTGCTCGTCGAAATCGGCCGGGACGTATTCGGCCAGCATCACCGGCGTCATCGGCAGCACGTTGAGCAGGCGTACCGTGCCGCTCCAGGTCTGGGACAGCGTCGCCGCGGTTGCGATCGCCGGCTTGGCGAGATCGGTGTCGGCGAGGTCGATGGGCACGAGGATGGACTTGAACATCTGCGCCTCCAAATCTTTCGGTCAGCACGTCTTGCCGGCGGGTCGCGCGATCATCCCGGTCGAAGCAGCCTGGGGCTGACGAACAGCACCAGCTTGCCGCGGCGGTAGGCCACGTCACCCCAATCCTTGACGTCAAAGTCGAAGATCGCAAGCCCCGCGGTGGGCAGGTTGTCGCTGAGCGCCTTGGCGCCGGCCGGGTCGCCGCCGCCTATCAGCATCAGGGCGGCCTCGTGCATGCCGGGGTTGTGGCCGATCAGCAGCAACTGCTTTGGGTCGGCCGGGGCGGTTGCAGTGCGAATGGCTTCCAGGATTTCCGCGGAATCGGCGCCGTAGAGTTCCGGCAGGACCTCGACCTGCGGCACGGGGACGCGGTCCTTCATCGCCTCCCAGGCGATGTCCCAGGTCTGCCGGGCCCGCACGGCATGCGATACCAGCACGGTATCGGGGAAGGGGGGATGGGTGGCGATCCAGTCGCCCATCCGCGCAGCATCCTTGTGGCCGCGCTCGTCGAGCCGGCGGTCCTGGTCACGGCCGCTCGGCGCGTCGGTCTCGGTCTTGGCGTGACGCAGCAGCATCAAACGGCGCATGGCATTCTCGAATCGTTGTGTGTCCAGAATAATCTACGGGCGCGGGTCGAGAACAAGGTGACAAGCGCCGGACAGGTCCAAAAGCGCGGTGAGATTGGGACGAATCGCCATCGCGCCTTAGAGTTATTGTTTTGAGCATGATCTCCGCGCAAACGCATTTTGCGTTCGTCGCGAGGGAAAACCGCTGCACACTTCTTCGGATCATGCTCTAAGAAAACGACATGAGCGAGACTTTCACAAGCGTGTCCCAGGAAGAAGCCGGCTTGCGCGACCGCGTGCGGTTGACGTTCGATCTCGATGCCGACATCTGCGTCATCGGCGCGGGACTTGCCGGCCTTTCCATCGCGCTGGAGGCGGCCCGGCTCGGGGCCAGCGTCGCGGTGCTCGAGGGCCGTCATATCGGTTGGAACGCCTCCGGCAACCAGCTCGGCACCGTGATGCCTGGCTTCGCACTGCCGCTCGTGGACCTGATCGAGCGCATCGGCTTCGAGGACGCGCGCGAGTTGTGGGCCCTGTCGAAGGAAGGCGCCGAGTTCGTCCGGGCCAACGCCACGGAAGAGAACATGCCGGGAATCGGCCTCAGCGACGGCGTGCTGGAGGTCTCCAACGTCGATACCGGCGACCGGCTGATCAGCCGGTTGCAGATGCTGAACGAGGATTTCGATACCGAGGTCGAGGGCTGGCAGGCCGATCACGTCCGCGGGCTGCTCAAGACCGATCGCTACTTCCACGGCGTGTATTATCCCAGGGCGTTCCAGGTCGACGGCCGGAAATATGTGCACGGCCTTGCGGCGCTGGCGCGGCGGGCAGGCGCCCGCATCTTCGAGGACACGCCGGTCGTCAGCATCGATCATTCCGGCATCCGCAAGCGCATCGTCACGCCCTCGGCGCGGCTGCGCGCGACCCACATCGTGCTCGCGGGCAACATTCATCTCGGCGCGCCACTGAAGCGCCTTTCGGAGACGCTGCTGCCGGTCTGGCGCTATGCCGGCGTCACCGCGCCGCTCGGCGAGCGGCTTCATGAGATCATCGCCTTCAAGGGATCGGTGATGGATTCCGACGGCGTCGACCATTTCCGGATCGTCGACGGCGACCGGCTGATGTGGGAGAGCCCGGAGACCACCTGGGCGGCGCGTCCGCAGCGCTTCGCGGGCGCCGTCAGGCGGCGGATCCGCACGATTTTTCCCGAGCTCGGCAATGTCGAGATCGCCGACATGTTCGGCGGCGCCACCGGCCAGACCGTGCACGGCATGCCGCAGATCGGCCAGTTGCGCAAAGGCCTGTGGGTGGCGAGCGGGTTCGGCCGCCAGGGCATGAACACCTCCGCCATGGCCGGACAGATGATCGCGCGCAGCATTCTGTGGGGCGATGAGCGCTGGCGGCTGTTCTCGCCGTTCGAGCTGGTCTGGGCGGGCGGCACCACGGGACGCGTCGCGGGCCAGCTGGTCGGGATCTGGAGCAGGGCGAGTTCCGCCGCGGCAGGCTCGCTCGCCCGCTATCGCGAACGTGCCCGGGTCAAGGACAGGGAACGCGAGGCCCGCCTCGCCAAAGCCAACCGGGCCGCCGGCACCGGCCCGCGCCGTCCCCCGCCTGGCGTTCGCCCGCGGCCGGCCCCGCCGCCGAGACCTGCGGCCCAAGACGTAGAACAGGTTGAACAGGGCAGGGAACCGGCCTCTCACGACGCCGGCATCTCGCGATAAGGTCCAAGAAAAATCCCGCCCGGAAGTGTAACATCGGCCGTTAGAGCCCGTATCTCATGGCGTGGACTCCCCGCGCACGGAGAATGAGATGGTTGACCGCCGCATCCTGTTGACGACTGTCGCCGGCCTGTTTGGCCTTTCGGCCTTCCGCTGGCTGAGAGCATCCCCCGCCGAGGCCGGCGAGAAGGCCGCGGAAAAGTTCGAGATTGTGAAGACGGAGGCCGAATGGCGTGCCCAGCTCACGCCGCAGCAATATGAGATCCTGCGCAATCACGGCACCGAGCGGCCCGGCTCCAGCCCGCTGCTGAAGGAGCACCGCAAGGGCATTTTCGCCTGCGCCGGCTGTGACCTGCCGCTGTTTACGTCCGAGACCAAGTTCGAGAGCGGCACGGGATGGCCGAGCTTCTACCAGCCGATCGAGGGCAATGTCGGCAAGACTGAGGACCGCACCTACGGCATGGTCCGCACCGAGGTGCATTGCCGCCGCTGCGGCGGCCATCTCGGCCACGTCTTCGACGACGGTCCGAAGCCGACCGGCTTGCGCTATTGCATCGACGGTTTCGGGCTGGTCTTCCACCCCGCGGCGGCGTCGGCGACGTAGGTCTTTCTCGTCGTCGTTCCGGAGCGGTCCGCAGGACCGAACCCCCGGTGCGCAATTGCGCACCGGGGAATCTCGAGGTTCCGGATTCGATGCTGACGCATCGCTCCGGAACGACACTCGCCCCGGCAATTGTTGCCGGCCCGGCAATTGTGCCCCGGTCGTCCGACCGGGGCCTTTTTGCTTAAGCCATTGATTTCCTGAAGATCCCTGCATTGGCATAGGCCTTGCGACGTCTCCCCCGACTGCGGCCATGGTCGACCGGCCGCCGGGATCGGATTTGGAGACAAAGTTATGGGTATCTTCGATGCAATGAACACCTCGGTGGGTGGCCTGCAGGCGCAGTCCTACGCGCTGCAGAACATTTCCGGCAACATCGCGAACTCATCCACCACCGGTTACAAGGGCATCGGCACCAGCTTCGTTGATCTCATTCCCGACTCCTCGGTTCCGAGCAAGCAGGTCGCGGGCGGCGTTACGGCCAATGCGAAGGCCACCATCACCACGCAGGGCACGATCTCGGGCTCCACCGTCGCCACCAACATGGCGATCACCGGCGACGGCTTCTTCTCGATCCAGAAGGCAAGCGGCGTCGTCGACAACGTGCCGGTGTTCACCGGGGTGACCTACTACACGAGGCGTGGCGACTTTCAGCTCAACGCCAACGGTAACCTGGTCAACGGCGCCGGCTATTACCTGATGGGCGTCACGGTCGACCCGAAGACCGGTAACCCGACCGGCAGCGTGGCGAACGTCCTGCAATTCCAGAACAACTTCATTCCGGCGCAGGCGACCACCTCGATCCAGTACGCTGCGAACCTACCGACCCAGCCGAACACCGTGGCGAAAACGACTGCCTCGACCGGCACGCTGCTGGCGGCCGGCGGGCTCAATCCGTCCGATTTCGCCGCCAACCCGCTGCCGGTCGGCACGCCGCCGGCGCCCTATGCCAACGCAACGGTGTCAGGGGCGGCAGCAACCGGCAACATCCGCTCGGCCTATTCGTCGACGACGGCGACGGGCACGGTTGCGCTCCAGAACAATTCGTCGGCGGTCGCCTCGACAACCACGTCCCTTGACAACGCCGCCGGCACGCATCTCGCCTCCAGCATTCTCACCGCGTTGAGCGGCCAGACGCTGACCATCAACGGCAACACCGTCACGTTCGACGGCAGCACCACGGTCTCGACCGTCGGCAGCAATACGACGATTGGCCTCGGTGCGGGCACGACGGCGACCGTGGCCGACATCCTGAATGCAATTCAGACTGCCGGCGGCGCCGGCGTCACCGCTTCGCTCTCCGTCAGCGGCAATATCCAGATCTCGACCGGCACCGGCACTGACGTTGCGATCGGCAGCGGCACGGCAGCCACCGCGCTCGGCGTCAGCAGCGTGACGCGCGGCGGCAATGTGCTGTCCTCGCCCGCGATCTCGGGCGCGACCGTGCTGAGCGGCACTGCGACTGCCGGCGGCGCCCAGGTGCTCTCGTCCGGCTTTTCCGCCGGCGATACCATCACGGTCAATGGTCAGACGCTGACCTTCATGAACTCGGGCGCCTCGGGACCGAACCAGATCAACATCACCGACAACATCACCACCCTGCTCGGCAAGATCGACGCGCTCTCCGGCGCCTCGGGGTCGTCGGTCAGCAGCGGCGGCGTGATCACGCTGAACACCGGCACTGTCTCCAACCTCTCGGTGTCGAGCTCCAACAGCGCTGCCTTCTCCGCGCTCGGCTTCACCTCGACCATCACCAAGAATCGCGATGGTGGCGGCACCGCCGGCACCGGCGGCGTGATCGGCAACGACATCGCGACCTTCACCAAGGAGTCGATCAGCGGCGGCGCGGTGACCGCCTACAACGCCGCCGGCACGCCGGTGAACCTGCAATTGCGCTGGGCCAAGACCGACAGTGCCTCGCTGGGCGCGGGCCATTCGGATAGCTGGAACCTGTTCTACCAGACCGACCCGAACGCGACCGGCACCACGGTCGGCTGGGTCAACACCGGCCAGACCTTCACCTTTGCCGCCGACGGCTCGCTGACCTCGCCGAGCGGCTCGGGCATCACCATCAACAACGTCACCGTCAGCGGCCAGTCGCTCGGCTCGGTCGCCTTCAACATCTCCTCGGGCGGGCTGACGCAATATGCCAGCACGAGCGGCGCGGTGACCATCAACACCATCACGCAGAACGGCTATGCCGCCGGTCAGCTCCGCTCGGTTGCCGTCAACAACAATGGCGTCGTGGTCGGCACCTTCTCGAACGGCCAGAACCTCAACCTCGCTCAGGTGCAGCTGTCGCATTTCAACGGCACCAACTATCTGAAGGCGCTCGATGGCGGCGCCTACGCTGCGACTGAACAGTCGGGAGACGCCATCGACGGCGCCTCGGGCACCATCAGCGGCTCGTCGCTGGAGGGATCCAACACCGACATCGCCGACGAATTCACCAAGCTGATCGTGACCCAGCAGGCCTATTCGGCCAACACCAAGGTGATCACGACCGCGAATTCGATGGTGCAGGATCTCTTGAACGTATTGCGCTGATCGGCGCGTAAGGTAACCAAAGGCGGGTCAGTGACATGGGTTTGAGTTCAGCCCTCGCCAGCGCGATGAGCGGTCTGCGTGCAAATCAGGCCGCGCTCTCGATCGTCTCATCGAACGTCGCGAATTCGCAGACGCCGGGTTACGTCGTCCAGACGCCGAACCAGATCGAGGTCACCACCGGCGACTTCGGCTCGTCGGTGATGACCACCGGCGTTACCCGCGAGCTCGACAGCTACGTGCTGAACCAGCTGCGGACCGAGACCGGCGGCAGCGGTTACGCCGACCAGATGGCCAACATCCTGAAGCAGCTTCAGAATGTCTATGGCACGCCCGGCAACAGCGGCACGCTCGAAGCCGCGCTGAACAAGTTCACCACGGCGCTTCAGGCGCTCTCGACCAGTTCGGGGGCGTCGTCGGCGCAGACCGTCGCGCTCGGCGCGGCGCAGGCCCTGGCGCAGCAGCTCAACATCACAACCAACGGCATCCAGTCGTTGCGCTCCAACGTCGAGCAGGATCTCGGCAACTCGGCGCGAGCCGCCAACGCGGCGATGCAGCAGATCGCCGACATCAACACCAAGCTCCAGGGCCTGTCGGTCAACGATCCCTCGGCCGCCACGCTGATGGACCAGCGTGACCAGGCCATCAACACGCTGTCGAAATATGTCGACGTCCGCGTCACCACCGACGGTTCGAACCAGACCAACATCTACACCACGACCGGCATTCAGCTCGTCGGCGCCGGGCTGGCCTCGGAATTCTCCTTTGCCTCCGCCGGTGCGCTTTCGGCGACCTCGCTTTACAATATCGACCCGGCCAAGTCCGGCGTCGGTGCGTTCAACATCAAGCTGCCGAACGGCTCCCAGGTCGACGTCGTCGCCAACAACGTGGTGTCGTCCGGCCAGATCGCGGCCGACCTGAAGCTGCGCGACCAGACCCTGGTGCAGGCGCAGGACCAGATCGACCAGCTCGCCGCCACGATGGCGAGCGCGCTGTCCGACAAGACCGCGGCCGGAAGCACGGTCACCGGACCGCCGGCCGGGTTCGATCTCGACCTTGCCGGCGCGGCGCCGGGCAACACCGTCAACATCACCTATACGGACACGGCCACCAACACCCAGCGCCAGATCACGCTGGTCAATGTGACAGATCCGGCCGCGCTGCCGCTTCAGAACGCGACGAACGCCAATCCGATGCGGATCGGCGTCAACTTCTCCGGCGGCATGGGAGCGATCGCCTCCGCGCTCAACACCGCGCTGTCGGGCACGCATCTGTCGTTCTCCGCCGCCCCGGCGCCGGCGACCGCCACGACGCTGCGGGTGACCGACGACAACACCGGCCTCGCCAAGGTGAACTCGGCATCGACCACAAAGACGATCACGTCGCTGACCTCGGGCAATCCGCAGCTGCCGCTGTTCACCGACGGCGGCCAGGCGCTCTACACCGGCGCGATCACGGCGTCCGGCTCGCAGATGACCGGCTTTGCCGGGCGCATCGCCGTGAACACGCAGCTGGTTTCCGATCCGAGCCGGCTGTCGGTCTACAACACATCGCCGGTGACGCCCGCGGGCGACACCACGCGTTCGGACTATCTCTATTCGCAGCTCACCAATGCGGTGTTCTCCTATTCGCCGCAGACCGGCCTCGGCTCGGCGAACCAGCCCTTCACCGGCAGCGTCTCCAACTACCTCCAGCAGTTCCTGAGCGTCCAGGCCAACGCCGCCACCCAGGCGACCCAGCTCCAGCAGGGCCAGAGCGTCGTGGTCTCGACGCTCCAGGCCAAGTTCAACTCGACCTCCAGCGTCAACCTGGACTCGGAGATGTCGAACCTTATTCAGCTTCAGAATGCCTATGCCGCCAACGCCCACGTCATGTCGGTGGTGCAGAGCATGATGAACACGTTGCTCCAGGCTCAAGTGTAACAAGTAACAGGGCTCTGAAAGATGTCGATCAGCAGCATCAACTACTCTTCGTCGATTCTCGGCGCACAGATCCGCAACATCAATCAGCAGCTCACCGACCTGTCGACCCAGCTTTCGACCGGCAAGCTGTCGCAGAACTATTCCGGCATGGGCACCAACGAGGGCTTTGCGATCGCCGGGCGCGCGCAGCTCTCCAACATCGCCGGCTATACCGACACGATCACCAACGTCAACGTCAGCATCAACCTCGCCAATACCGCGCTGCAGTCGCTGACGAAGATCCGCAACACGGTGCAGACGGGCTCGGCCAACACCGCGCAGGACCTCAACGTCAACGGCCAGACGATCGCGCAGAACACTGCCGCGGCGCAATTCGGCTCGATGGTCGGCGTCCTCAACACGCAGACGGGCAGCCGCTATCTGTTCTCCGGGACGGCCGTCAACACGGAGTCGGTTGCGGATGCCGGCGACATCATCAACGGCACCACGACGCAGGCCGGCTTCAAGACCGTCATGGCGGAGCGCCAGGCCGCCGATCTCGGCGCCAACGGCATGGGGCGGCTGGTGCAGACGCAGCCGACGCCGAGCTCCGTGCAGGTGTCGGAGGACGTCGCCGGGTCGCCGTTCGGGCTCAAGATCAAGGCGGTGTCCTCGACGCTGACGGGCGCGACCGTCACCGGCCCGAGCGGCTCGCCGGTGTCGTTCTCGGTCGATCTCAACGGCGTCAACCCGAACAACGGCGACAAGCTCAGCATTCAGTTCACCCTGCCGGACGGCACCACCGAGCAGATCGACCTGACCGCCTCGACGGCGACGCCGACGCCGCTCGGCAGCTTCGCCATCGATGCGAGCACTCCCGTCAATCCGAACAACACCGCGACCAACCTCAACACCGCGCTGAACACCGCGATCACCAAGCTCGCCAACACCTCGCTGGTGGCGGCATCTGCGGTCGTCGCCGGCGACAACTTCTTCAACACCGCGAGCTCCGCGATCGGCACGCCGGTCAACAGCCAGGCGGCACCGCCGGCCCCGGTCACCGGCGCGACGGCGCTGTCCGGCGCGAGCCCCTCGGACTCGATCTCGCCGGGCTTCGTCGCCGGCGACACCATCACCGTCAACGGCACCACGCTGACCTTCGTCAGCTCGGGCGCGACCGGCGACCAGCTCAACGTCACCGACAGCATCCAGACCCTGCTGAGCAAGATCGACCAGATCACGGGGACGTCGAAGCCCTCGACGGTCCATGGCGGTTCGATCACGATCAACACCGACGATGCGGCGAGCCTCAACATCACGAGCTCGAATACGGGGGCGCTGGGCTCGCTCGGCTTCGGCGCGACGCCCGTGACCGCCACGCAACCGCCGCTGCGCGTCGGCTCCTCGCCCGCGAGTTCGGCGACGACGCTGGTGAACGGCTCGGCCACCACCGTGAAGTGGTACCTGGGCAATGACGGGCCGGGGTCGGCGCGCTCCACGGCGGCGGCCCGGGTCGACGATGCCGTCACGGTGCAATATGGCGCCCAGGCGAACGAGGACGCGATCCGCCGGCAATTGCAGGCGATCGCGGTGTTCGGGACCTTCTCGACTTCGCCGACCGGCCAGTACTCGGGCGGGCAGGTGTCGGCGCTGAGCCTGCGGGTGACGCAGGCGCTGACGCAGCAGCCCGGCCAGCAGCGCATCGAGGACATCCAGACCGACATCGCGATGGCCCAGAACACGATGAAGGACGCCACCACGCGCCAGACCCAGGCCAAGGCGCAGCTCCAGGGCATCATCGATCAGGCGGAATCGGCCTCGCCGGACCAGGTCGCGAGCGAGCTCCTGGCACTCCAGAACGCGCTCCAGGCGTCCTACCAGGTGACCTCGAACCTCGCCCAGCTGTCGCTCGTCAAGTTCCTGTAAGGGGGCGTTAAGGCGCCGTTAACCATGCCTGTTTACCTCTTGGTGAGGATTGGAGCGGGGCGGGGCGGTCGATGTCGGACAGGATGCAGCTGGTGGTGGCAACGCCTTGCTTCGGCGGGCAGGTGTCGAGCATCTATGCGAGCTCGATCTTCGCGCTGCAGCGCGCCGTGCACGGCATGTCCAATCTCGAGCTCAAGGTACACCTGCGCGACGGCGACGCCCTGATCACCCGCGCGCGGGCCAATTTGGTCGCGCTGTTTCTGGACGACCCCAAGGCGACGCATTTCCTGTTCATCGATGCCGATATCGGGTTCAAACCGGAGCAGGTGTTCCGGCTGATCGAATGCGGCGCGGACGTCGTCGCCGGCTGCTATCCGGTCAAGCGGGTCAACTGGGACAAGGCGAAGCGTGCGATCGAGGCCGGCCGCACCGACGTGCCGGCGGCCTCGCTCGACTATGTGCTCGAGATCGAGGATCCCGACCGCATCGTCGTGGTCAACGGCTTCACCCGCGTGCGCTACGCCGGCACCGGCTTCCTGATGATCCGGCGTCACGCGCTGGAGGCGATGTGCCGCCACCCCGACTATGCCAACCTGCAATTCTTCCGCGAACATTCGCACGATGCGCTGACGGCGAGCCAGAACCGGTTCGCGCTGTTCGAATGCATGATCGACCCGGCGACCGGTACGTATCTGTCCGAGGATTTCGCCTTCTGCAAGCGCTGGACCGATATCGGCGGCGAGATCTGGGCCGACATCCAGAGCTCGCTCGATCACGTCGGGCCGTCGGTGTTCCGCGGCGACATCGCCTCGCAATTCGCGCCGGCGCCCGCGGCGGCGGCCGATGCCGCAGCGTGAGGCTGCCGGGATGAGCGGAGGCGCATCCCGTTCGTCAGAACCGGAACGCACGGCTGACGGCGGTTCGCGCTATCGCCTGCGCGATCTCTTCACGCCGCTCGACACGCTGCTCGTCTCCGGCGGAGATCCGCGGCTCGCGCTCGATCCCGCGGACCGCGTCAACGCCTATGGCTGCGCGGCTTCGCCGGAGCCGGAGCTCTGGAATTTCGCCTCCTCGACCGCATCGACGATCTCGCAGGCGGCCTATGACCGTGCCGCGCTGGCGCGCGAAGAGCTGATGCACAAGTGCCTGTTCGACGAGGTCGAGGTCGCTTTCGACGCGCGTTGCGAGGACATGCGCGACGAGCTGCGCCGCCATCTCCAGCTTTCGCCGCGCGTCGACGTGGTGTTCTCGCCGTCCGGCACGGACTCCCAGCTCCATGCCCTGTTCCTGGCGCGGACGATCCTCGGCGCGCGACCGGTGACGATCGTGGTCGGCGCCGACCAGACCGGAAGCGGGACGATCCATACTGCCCGCGGACACCATTTCAGCTCCATGACGGCGAGCGGCGTTGCGGTTCGCAAGGACGGAGTGGTTGCCGGGCTCGCCGGCGCCAGCCTTGCGTTGCCACTGCGCGAGGCCGCACCCGGGATCGCGATGCGCGCGGACGCCGATGCCGCGGTTCTGCATGCGGTCGAGGCTGCGATCGCGCAAGGCGCGCCCGTGCTGCTCCAGATCATGGATTCCTCGAAGCTCGGATGGCGTGCGCCGAGCGCGGCCTGCCTCGACGAGATCGCGCGGCGCTGGCCGCGCGAGGTCCAAATCGTCGTCGATGCCTGCCAGGCCCGGCTCGGCCGCCGCCGGCTGCGCTCTTATCTCGACCGCGGCTATATGGTGCTGATCACCGGCTCGAAATTCTTCGGCGGGCCTGCCTTCAGCGGCGCGCTGTTGGTGCCGAAGGGCCTTTCGCGCTCGCTCGACCGGGGTGAGGGGATCGCGCCTGGCATCTTCGACTACGCCGGCCGTTGCGATTGGCCGGTGGCCTGGACGGCGTTGCGTTCGCGCTTCGAGCGCCGCCCGAATTTCGGTCAATGGCTGCGCTGGGAGGCGGCGCTGGCCGAGATCGGCAGCTATTACGCCGTGCCCGCCGTTTCCCGTGCCGAGATCCTCGCCGAGCTCGGCGCCGGCATCGACAGCATGATCGCGCTGTCGCCGTCGCTTCGCTCTGTTCCAACTCCAACCGCGATCAATACGGCCGACGCGGACGACGAGGAGTTCGCGCAAGCAACGATCTTTCCGTTCACGCTGCTGCGCGACGGCCAGCCGGTCTCGATCGCCGAGACCTGGGCCGTTCACCGTGCGCTGGCGCGTGACATGAGCGAAGAGATCAGCGGCAGCACGGCGGACCGAGAGATCGCCGCGCAGCGCTGCCTGGTCGGCCAGCCGGTCCGGCTGGAGCGGCAGGACGAGACGCCGCAGGCCGTGCTGCGCCTCTGCGTCGGCGCACGGCTCGTGACGGAAGCCTGGTCGCCGGATACGGCGAAGGCGCGACGCAATGTGCAGCACGTTCTCGATCGCATCGCCCATGTCCTGGTGAAGATCGAGCTGCTGCTCGACCGTGGTGCAGCCGCGACCGTGCCGGTCAAGTCCGAGTTCGAGGTGTGAAATGCAGCATCCAGTTTCTGCGCCGATCGGCTTGACTGCGGCGAACTATGCCGACCGCATCGGCTTTGCGCAGCTGACTCGCCAGGCCTTCGAAGGCGTCGATCTGCATCCGTTGCGCGACCAGCTCGTGGCGCGGATCGCGGCGGGGACCGCGCTGGCGGGCGAAGGGCTGGATCTCTCCTTGATCACCCAGCTTCTGGGCGACAAGGATCAGGGGCTTGCGATCCAGTCCGAAGTGCTGACCTTCCATCAACTCTTCCGTACGCCCAGTGCGGCTCCGCAGCCCGGCTTGCGCGTGCTCGCGCTTGCGGCCGACATCGATATGGGCGGCAACACGCCGATCGATTTCCTGCTCGAAGGCTCCGACATCGAGCTGCTGACACTCTATGTGGTCAAGGGCGTCGGTCTGCCGGAAACCTTGCCCGAGCACGACGTCGCCATCGTGATCGCGTCCGATTCCGAGGAATGCCGCGAGGCGCTCGCGCTGATCGAAAAGGCCGCGCCGCACTGGCCGCGGCCGCTGCTCAATCCGCCCGATCGCATCGGCAATCTCGATCGCGACAAGCTGTATCGGCTGCTGGCTGGTGTGCCGGGTCTGGACATTCCCGCGACCATCCACGCGACGCACGCGCAATTGTCCGATCTCGCCGAGGACCGGATCGCCTGTGAGGACATCGCGGGCGAATTGCACTTTCCGATCATCGCGCGGCCGCGCGGCTCGCATGCCGGCGTCGGCCTCGCGAAGCTCGGCGATGCGGCTGCGCTCGCGGCCTACCTCGCCGAACGCAAGGAGCAGGACTTCTTCGTCGCACGCTTCGTCGATTATGTGAGCCCCGACGGGCTGTACCGCAAATATCGCCTCGCCATGATCGACGGCAAACCCTACGCCTGCCACATGGCGATCGCCGACCGCTGGGACATCTGGTATCTCAACGCCTACATGGCATTCAGCGAGGAGAAGCGGGCCGAGGAAGCCGTCTTCATGCGCGACTTCGATCGCGACTTCGCCGAGCGCCACAGGAGCGCGCTCGACGAGATGAGCCGGCGCGTCGGCCTCGATTATTTCATCGTCGATTGCGCCGAGAACGAGAGGCGCGAGCTTCTGGTGTTCGAGGCCGACAACACCGCCGTCGTGCACAACATGGATTCGCCAGCCGTGTTTCCTTACAAGCCGCCGCAGATGCGCAAGATCTTTGCCGCGTTCACGGCGATGCTGTCGCGGCATGCAAGGACGGGCAAGGGGAGCGCAGCATGAACGAGATCATCCGCAACACGCAAAGCGCCGTCACGAGTACTTCGCTCGATCCGCAGGACTGGAGCGAGTTTCGCGCGCTCGCCCATCGCATGCTGGACGAGACGATCGACGGCATCGCCAACGTTCGGGCGCGGCCCGTCTGGCAGCCGATCTCCGAAGACGTCCGTACGGCATTCAGGGCCGATCTGCCGCGCGAGGCGAGCGATCTCGCCGAGGTCTATCGCGAATTCGCCGAGCATGTCGCCCCCTATGCGACCGGCAACGTCCATCCCGGCTTCATGGGCTGGGTGCATGGCGGCGGCACCGCGGTCGGCATGCTCGCGGAAATGCTTGCGGCAGGGCTCAACGCCAATCTCGGCGGGCGCGACCACATGCCGATCGAGGTCGAGCGCCAGATCGTCGACTGGATGCGCCGCCTGTTCGCCTTCCCCGACAGCGCGAGCGGCATCTCCGTCACGGGCACGTCGATGGCCAATCTGATGGCGGTGCTGGTGGCGCGCACGAGTGCGCTCGGCACGCTGGCGCGGCAGCACGGCATCGGCAATGACGGTGCGCTGCTCACGGCCTACACCTCGCGGGCGGCGCATGGCTGCGTCTCCAGGGCGATGGATATTGCCGGGCTCGGCACCGATGCGCTGCGCAAGATCGATGTCGATGCCGATCATCGCATCGACGTCGCCGCGTTGCGCGCGCAGATTGCCGTTGATCGCGAGGTCGGCTTCAAGCCTTTCCTGGTGGTCGCGTCCGCCGGCACGGTCGATATCGGCGCGATCGACGACCTCAGGGCGATCGCGGAGCTGTGCCGCGAGGAAGGAATCTGGTTTCACGTCGACGGCGCTTTCGGTGCGCTCGCCATCCTGTCGCCCGAGCTTGCGCCGCTGCTTGGCGGCATCGAGCTCGCGGATTCGATCGCGCTCGACTTCCACAAATGGGGACAGGTGCCCTACGACGCAGGCTTCCTGCTCGTGCGCGACGGCGAGCGGCATCGGCAGGCCTTTGCGCAGCCGGCGGCCTATCTGCGCCGCGAGGCGAGGGGGCTTGCGGCGGGTGCGGTCTGGCCCTGCGATCTCGGCCCCGATCTGTCGCGTGGCTTCCGTGCGCTGAAGACGTGGTTCACGCTGAAGACGTTCGGCACCGAGCGGCTTGGTGCGGTGATCGCGCGAAACTGTGCGCTGGCGAAATATCTGGAGGCGCGCGTGTTGGCCGAACCTCGGCTGGAATTGCTGGCGCCGGTCAATCTCAACATCGTCTGCTTCCGCTACCGTGCCGATGATGCGGTCAATCGCGAGATCGTCGCCGACGTCCAGGAGTCCGGCGTCGCAGCGCCGTCGAGCACGACGCTTGACGGCAGGCTCGCGATCCGCGCCGCGATCGTCAATCACCGCACCGAGGAAGCGGACGTCGATGCGCTGGTCGCGGCCGTGCTGGAGTTCGGCGAACGGCGGAGCCGCGGCGGACTGATCGAGGTCGAAGCGCCGCCGCTCGCGGCGCAGTAGCATTGATGCGTGCCTGAAACGACGACGGCCCTGGAGGCGATCCGGGGCCGTCGTCGTTCGCAGCTTGGGCGAAGCGAAAGCGTGTGGTCAGGCGGCAGAGCTCACGTCGGCCTTGTCCGCTTCGGCCTTGGGATGCGCGGCCGCGTACTGATCCCGCAGCTTCTCTTCATAGGCAATCAGCTTGCGGGCGTCCTTCAGCGCCCGATAGAGGTCGCCGTTCAGGATGTTGTTGTTGATGCCTTCGATGATCGGCCAGGAGCTCGGCACCGCAGTGACGATGTCGCGCACCAGGTTGAAATAGGTGCCGTGCTGGGTCTGCGGATCCGGCGAGATGTACATGAGCTGGACCGCAAGATAGACGAGCTTGGCGGGCGTATTGGCGGTCTCCGGCGTGAGGATGTCGCGCTCGCGCAGGATCGGCACGTTGTCGCCGTCGATCAGGAGGCGGGCGCGTTGGTCCGTGTTGGTAATCACGCAGTTACCGACGATGATGCGTTCGTGCGGTCTGAGCTCGACCTTGAGGGCCATGCCTGTTCTCCATCAACGCTTTCGTAACCGAGCGTTCGTTGCGGCTCATCAAGGCCTGATTCTCGCCCGGAATTAGTTAACGAGCTGTAAATCTCCGGCATTCGCGAGAAAAAGCTCAATCTTTCCAACGTCATGTCTGTGCGGCGGTGTGGCGATGTGCGCGGCTTCGGCGCCCCGAATCACGCGTGACCCGGCAAAAGCGCGGGTTTCATTTCATGCTTCGTTAGAAGTCTCGGCGCCACGGTCCGCCGGTCGCTGGGTCAATCTCGATCCAAGCAGACGCGTAACAGTAGCGTCGTTTACCAGAAAGGTAACAGAGTCATGTCCGGTATCGTTCTCTCCGCATCGGTTCGTCAGAACCTGCTCTCCCTCCAGTCCACCGCTGACCTCCTCGCCACCACACAGAACCGTCTGTCGACCGGCAAGAGCGTCAACTCGGCTCTGGACAATCCCACCAACTTCTTCACCGCCCAGTCGCTCGACAACCGCGCCAGCGACATCAACAACCTGCTCGACGGCATCGCCAACGGCGTGCAGGTGCTGCAGGCTGCCAACACCGGCATCACCTCGCTGCAGAAGCTGATCGACAGCGCCAAGTCGATCGCCAACCAGGCGCTGCAGACCACCGTCGGCTACTCCACCAAGTCCAACGTCTCCACCACGATTGCGGGTGCGACTGCGGCGGACCTGCGCGGCACGACCTCCTATGCAAGCGCCACCGCGTTCAGCAGCGTGCTGTACAGCGGCGCTGCCGGCGGCACGACTGCTGCGACTGGCACGACGACTCTCGGCGCGACCCAGGGCACGTTCTCGAACACGGTTGCCGTGAACGCCGCCGACGGCACCACCGCCGTGACCGGCACGATGACCCTGATCGGCACCACCGCCGCCACGAAGATCGGCACGGCTCCCGCCGACGGCGACACGCTGACGGTGAACGGCAAGACCATCACCTTCCGCGCCGGCACGGCTCCCTTGGCGGCCGCGGTCCCGAGCGGCTCGGGTGTCAGCGGCAACCTCGTGACCGACGGCAGCGGCAACACCACCGTCTATCTCGGCACCGCCGCGGCGCCGACTGCGACCGTCAACGACGTGCTGACGGCGATCGACCTCGCCAGCGGCGTGCAGACCTCGACGATCACCAACGGTGCTGCGACGATCGGTGTTGCCTCCGGTGCGACGGCGTCGTCGATGGCCGCCGGCATCGTGACGCTGAAGAGCTCGGCGGGTGCGGACGTGTCCGTGACCGGCAAGGCCGACCTGCTCAAGGCGTTTGGCCTGACCACTGCAACGGGTGGCGGCAACGCCACGGCGACGGCGACCCGCACGACCAGCTCGGGCTCGCTGGGCGCTCTGATCACGGACGGTTCGACGCTGAACGTCGACGGTCACGTCATCACCTTCAAGAACGCGCCGGTCCCGGGCTCGACCAACGCCCCGGCGATCCCGACCGGCTTCGGCAAGAGCGGCAACGTGATCACCGATGGCAACGGCAACTCGACGGTCTACCTCCAGGCCGGCACCGTCGCCGACGTGCTCAACGCGATCGACCTTGCCACCGG
>NZ_JBXAPN010000010.1:0-250692 GCF_058803975.1 Bradyrhizobium sp. GW821-FHT13H06
CGCTGTACTGAGACTAGGGCCTATTGGGGCCCAGCCGCTGGAACCAAGCGAAAACACCGGGAAAAACGGCCTTGACGGCAAGTCGTGTGGTCCTGACGTCCGGGGTCTGTACGTCAAGTCTTGCGATCGCTCGCAAGGCGACGGGGGCAATAGTGCATCGCTCCCCGGGGAGAGCACGACATAAGCCGTAAAGCCACTGCGCAGGGAAGGCCGGATGTTCGGCTTCACCTGTATGCCGCTGTGCATTTGTTCTTCGCGCATTTCGCGCACAGCGGACCGTGGGTGCCCGGCCGGCACCCGGTCTTCCCTGCGCCCTTTGTTTCGAGAGGGAGCCAGACGGAAGCAAAGCTCGGGCAAAACGCGCCGCGAGGATGCGGGGGTGTGTCTGCAAAACGCCCTCTCGTGCCCCGGACGCAGCGCAGCGCTCTTGGCGGTGCGCTGCAGAGCCGGGGCCCACGTCGCAACGACGTGCGCGACCGCATGGGTCCCGGCTCTGCGCAGCAACGCAAGGGCGTTGCAGCGCGTCCGGGACAGGAGACATCGCCCCCACTTGCGCCAACCCGCTGCCCTCTCGCGCGACGGAATATTTCCACGCTTGCCAATCAGGCCATCGCGGTTCAGAAAAAACGAGCAAGAAGAAGCGCAAGCGGAGACCTGAAGTTTGACCATCAAGGGCAAGGCCTACATTGCCGGGATCTACGAACACCCGACCCGGCATGCGCCGGACAAATCCACCGCCCAGCTCCACGCCGAGGTCGCCAAGGGCGCGATCGAGGATGCCGGGATCAGCAAGGACGACATCGACGCCTATTTCTGCGCGGGCGACGCGCCCGGCGGCGCCTGGCCGATGGTCGATTATCTCGGCCTGAACACCAGGAAGCTTCGTCACGTCGATTCCACCGAGACCGGCGGCTGTTCCTACATCATCCATCTCGGTCACGCCGCCGAGGCGATCGCGGCGGGCAAATGCTCGATCGCGCTGATTACGTTGGCCGGCAAGCCGCGCACCGGGGCGATGCCGCCGCGCGCGGCGGGCGCCGAGGTCGATTTCGAGACGGCCTACGGCGCGACCACCCACAATGCCTACGGCATGTGTGCCATGCGCCATATGCACGACTATGGCACCACTTCGGAGCAACTCGCCTGGATCAAGGTCGCGGCATCGCACCACGCGCAATACAATCCGCATGCGATGCTCAAGGACGTCGTCACCGTCGAGGACGTGCTGAACTCGCCGATGATCTCCGATCCCTTGCATCGCATGGATTGCTGCGTCGTCTCCGACGGCGGCGGCGCGCTGATCGTGACGACGCCCGAGATCGCCAAGAGCCTGAAGAAGCCTCTGGTGCGCCTGATCGGCCATGGCGAGGCGATGAAGGGTCCGCGCGGCGGCAAGGATCTCGACCTCACTTATTCCGCCGGTGTGTGGTCCGGTCCGCGCGCGTTCGAGGAAGCCGGCATCACGCCGAAGGACATCAAATACGCCTCGATCTACGACAGTTTCACGATCACTGTCCTGATGCAGCTGGAAGATCTCGGCTTCTGCAAGAAGGGCGAGGGCGGCAAGTTCGTCGCCGACGGCAACCTCATCTCGGGCGTCGGCAAGCTGCCGTTCAACACCGACGGCGGCGGCCTCTGCAGCAACCATCCGGTCAACCGCGGCGGCATGACCAAGATCCTCGAGGCCGTGCGGCAGCTGCGTGGCGAGGCGCATCCGAAGGTGCAGGTTCCGAATTGCGATCTCGCCATCGCCCACGGCACTGGCGGCCTTTTGGGCGTGCGCCACGCCGCCTCGACCGCCATTCTGGAGCGCGTGTGATGGTAGATGCAAAGAAATATCCGGCGCCGGTGACGAACCCGGAAACCGCAGCGTTCTGGGACGCGGCGAAGCAGGGCAAGTTCATGATCAAGCGCTGCACCGCCTGTGGTGAGGCGCACTACTTCCCGCGCTCGATCTGCCCGTTCTGCTACTCCGACAAGACGGTGTGGGAGGAGGCGTCGGGCGAGGGCACGATCTACACCTGGAGCCTGATGCGGAAGTCGCCGACCGGTCCTTACGCGATCGGCTATGTCACGCTGAAGGAGGGGCCGTCGGTGCAAACCAATTTCGTCGACTGCGATCTGGAGCAGCTGAAGATCGGCCAGAAGGTGAAAGTGGTGTTCAAGCCGACCGACGGCGCGCCGCTGCCGTTCTTCACGCCGGCTTAGTTCCCTTCTCCCCTTGCGGGAGAAGGTGGCGCGAAGCGCCGGATGAGGGGTATCGCTCCCCGGAGGAAGCTTTCGATGCGGAGCCAACCCCTCACCCAGATGAGTTTGTTGCGGGCAGCATCTGGCCCTCTCCCACAAGGGGAGAGGGCGCATCAATAGGCGCCGCCGCCCGCCGAAGAAACGCCGGGAGGAAACCAGAGAATGTCCGCCAGATACGAAGAACTCAAAGGCCTGAAGAACATCGACCAGAAATACGCCTACACCGATCGCGAGGTGATGCTTTACGCCTACGGCATCGGCCTCGGCGCCGATCCCATGGACGAGAAGGAACTGGCCTTCGTCAACGAGGGCACGCTGACGCCGCGGCCGCTGAAGGTGGTGCCGACCTTCGCCTCCGTCGCGGCCTGGGGTTCGGGGCCGGGCGAGATGAATCTCAACCGCGTGATGGTGGTGGATGGCGAGCGCGACATCACCTTCCACCAGCCGCTGCCGGTCGCCGCCAACATCACGGCCGATTCCTCCGTGCTCGAGGTCTACGACAAGGGCAAGGACAAGGGCGTCGTCATCGTTCACCAGACCGTGCTGAAGAACGAGAAGGGCGAGAAGCTGGCGACGCTGGTCGCATCGCGCTTTGCGCGTGGCGACGGCGGGTTCGGCGGGCCGAACCTGACCCAACCCGATCCGCACAAGATCCCATCGCGCAGCCCCGACAAGACCATGGACATCACGACGCGTCCGGACCAGGCGCTGGTCTACCGCCTTTGCGGCGACCGCAACCCGCTGCACTCCGATCCGGAATTCGCGAAGAAGGCCGGCTTCCCGCGCCCGATCCTGCACGGCATGTGCACCTACGGCATCACCTGCCGCGGCGTGCTCCAGACCTATGCCGACTACGACGCAAGCGCGTTCCGCCAGCACGTCGCGCGGTTCTCCTCGCCGGTCTATCCCGGCGAGACCGTGACCATGGACCTCTGGAAGGACGGCAACGTGATCTCGTTCGAGGCCAAGGTGAAGTCGCGCGGCGTCACCGTGATCAAGAACGGCAAGACGGTGCTGGGTTAGGCGGGCACCGGCGTCTCACTCCCTCTCCCCGCTTGCGGGGAGAGGGTGGGGTGAGGGGGAGTCTCCGCAGGGACGGTGACAGTCGAGTTCGCGGAGGCTCCCCCTCACCCTGAAATCAAGCTGTGCTTGATTTCCGACCTCTCCCCGCAAGCGGGGAGAGGTGAAAGAAAGACAAACAGGGAGAAGCCACCATGGGATTGCTCGACGGCAAGGTTGCGCTGATCACCGGCGCGGGCGGGGGGCTCGGTGAGGCCTACGCGAGATTGTTCGCGCGGGAAGGGGCCTCGGTCGTCGTCAACGATCTCGGCGGGCCACGCGACGGCTCCGGCGCCGACAAGTCGATGGCGCAGCAGGTCGTGGACGCGATCAAGGCCGAGGGCGGCAAGGCGGTCGCGAACGGCGCAGACATTTCCACCATGGAAGGTGGCCAGTCGGTGTTCGACGACGCCATCAAGCATTTCGGCCGCGCCGACATCCTGGTCAACAACGCCGGCATTTTGCGCGACCAGACCTTCGCCAAGGCCTCCGAGGCCGATTGGGACAAGGTCATCAAGGTGCACCTGAAGGGCACCTTTTGTTGCACCCTGCCGGTGTTTCGCTGGATGCGGGAAAACGGCGGCGGCGTGATCGTCAACACCTCCTCGACATCAGGGCTGATCGGCAATTTCGGCCAAAGCAACTACGGCGCGGCCAAGGGCGGCATCTGGGGCCTGTCCAACGTGCTGGCCATCGAGGGCCGCAAGTACAATATCCGGGTCTGGACGCTGGCCCCGGGGGCCCTGACCCGCATGACCGCAGACCTGCCCCGCTATAAGGAGAACCCCGGCGCGGCGCTGGGGCCGGACGGCATCGCGCCGGCCGTGCTATACATGGTCAGCGACTTGTCGGGCGACCAGACCGGCAAGGTGCTGGGCGTGTCCGGGCCCCGCGGCGTGCGCGAAATGCGGATGATGGAAATGGAAGGCTGGAAACCGCCGCACACGGGCTGGAACGCCCGGGACATCGCCGATCATGCCAAGGAGATCTTCTTCTCCGAGGAGCAGATCAAGATGGGGGCGCGGCGGTTTTAGCCACGCTGTCATTCCGGGGCGCGACGTAGTCGCGAGCCCGGAATCCATAACCACCAGCCGGGGTTATGGATTCCGGGCCTGGCCCTGCGGGCCATCCCGGAATGACGATAGAAAGAGACAAGGAAAGACGATGAGACTGACCGCCGACGCCAAGGGCACCTTCGCAATCGCGCCGACGCCGTTCCACGACGACGGCCGGATCGACGAGCGCTCGATCGACCGCCTGACCGATTTCTACGAGGAGGTCGGCTGCGACGGCGTCACGGTGCTCGGCATCATGGGCGAAGCCCCGAAGCTCGACGCCGCCGAGGCCGAGCAGGTGGCGGTGCGCTTCGTCAAGCGCGCCAAGAAGATGCAGGTGATCGTCGGCGTCTCCGCGCCGGGCTTTGCCACCATGCGCTCGCTGGCGAAGGCCTCGATGGATGCGGGCGCGGCCGGCGTGATGATCGCGCCGCCGCCCAGCTTGCGCACCGACGATCAGATTATCGGCTATTTCAAGCAGGCGGCCGAGGCGATCGGCCCTGACGTGCCCTGGGTGCTCCAGGACTATCCGCTGACCCTCTCGGTGGTGTTCACGCCCGCGGTGATCCGCAAGATCGTCATGGACAATCCGAACTGCGTGATGCTCAAGCACGAGGACTGGCCGGGCCTGGAGAAGATCTCGGCGCTGCGCAACTTCCAGAAGGACGGTTCGCTGCGGCCGCTCTCGATCCTCTGCGGCAATGGCGGGCTCTTCCTGGATTTCGAGATGGAGCGCGGCGCCGATGGCGCCATGACCGGCTACGCCTTCCCCGAGCTTCTGATCGATGTCGTGCGCCTGTCGAAGCAAGGCAAGCGCGACGCCGCGCACGATCTGTTCGACGCGCATCTGCCGCTGATCCGCTACGAGCAACAACCGGGCGCCGGCCTTGCCGTGCGCAAATACGTGCTGCAGAAGCGCGGCGTCATCGCTTCCAGCGCCCAGCGCAAGCCCAGCGCCACCATCACGGCGGCGGCGAAGGCTGAAGTCGAGTACCTGCTGTCGCGCGTGGCCCGTGTCGACAAGCGCGCCAATCTCGGCCCCCAATCCAGCGCCGCAGGCTAGTCGAATGGCCGAAACATCAGCATCGCGCCCCGCGTCGACGATCCTCCTGCTGCGCGACGGTGCCGCACAGGAAGTCGAGGTCTTCATGATGGTCCGCCATCATCAGATCGAGTTCAACTCGGGCGCGCTGGTGTTTCCCGGCGGCAGCGTCGATGCCGGCGACAAGGAGATCGTCGCGCGCTCGGACCTGTATTCCGGCGGCGAGGGGCTCAGCGAAGCGGACCGCGGATTTCGTATCGCCGCGATCCGCGAGACTTTTGAAGAGAGCGGCATCCTGCTGGCGCGCTCGAAGGAGACGGGCGCGCCGGTCGATGCCAAGCGCGCTGGCGAGATCGCTGACGCACACCGGGTCGCGCTCAACGAGCACAAGATCGGCTTTCTCGACATTCTCGCCGTCAATGGCCTCCAGCTCGCGCTCGACACGCTCGTGCCCTACGCGCACTGGATCACGCCGGAGGGCATGCCCAAGCGGTTCGACACGTGGTTCTTCCTCGCGGCAGCTCCGCCCGACCAGCTCGGCGCCCACGACGGCCGCGAGTCCACGGATTCGATATGGGTCTCGCCGCGCGAAGCGGTGGAGGGCGGTGAGAGCGGCCGCTTCAAGCTGCCGTTCCCGACCACGCGCAACCTGATCCGGCTCGCCAAGCAGCCAAATGTGAGCGCGGCGCTGGAGCAC
Organism: Bradyrhizobium sp. GW821-FHT13H06; assembly: GCF_058803975.1. Lineage (NCBI taxonomy): Bacteria > Pseudomonadati > Pseudomonadota > Alphaproteobacteria > Hyphomicrobiales > Nitrobacteraceae > Bradyrhizobium > Bradyrhizobium sp. GW821-FHT13H06. Next base: position 6,101 of record NZ_JBXAPN010000010.1, read on the forward strand.
GCCCGCGGCCTGTCCATCGTCACGGTGATGCCGGTCATGACCAAAACCGAAACCGGCCGCCAGCTTCGCATCCCCCGCGAAGCCGGCTATGACGGCGAGGTGTTCGAGGTGGGGGCTGTCGGCTAGAACACTTCGACGCTCGACGAAGTAAGCTCGGCGTTCTCCGCGTTCCCATCAGCGTCGCCTTCCTGGGTGAAGCCCTGAGCCGGACCGCCTGGATCGGCCTTGCCTGCGTCGTCCTCGGTGTCGCCGCCATGACCATCCCGGCCCGCAGGGCAGCCAGCGTCAAACTGTCATAGGACCGAGGCTGAAGAGGGCAACAGGCCCCGATATTAATTAAGGATATTCCGCGCCCCGAGGCATGTTCCCCCCGGGCGGCAATACGTCGTATATTGGGTCTCCAGCAGCCCGGTCCTCAAACCAGCAATGTCCGCCGAATTGACGCCGCCCCCTGAGAAAAGGCGAACATTTTCGCTCTCCATCGGCCAGCTCACCTTCGGCAGTTTTCTGTTGATGCTGGCGGTGATCATCGTCACCTCGACCGCGAGCGTGATCGCGATCCGGCACATCGACACGACATTCGCCGAGCTGCAACGGCTCCAGAGCGTCGGAGATCTCGCCGAGGACATCGATCGCCGCATGAACGAGCTGCGCGTCGCCGCGCGAGACTTCGTCACAGACCCCGGCGCCGGCATCCAGTTCCAGCAGGTGGGCGAGGCGGCCTCGACCCTGAGCGACATCCTGAAGAAGACCCGCATCGAGCTCGCGCCCGAACAGCAGGATATGATCGACGGGGTCACCGAGCGGCTTGCGACCTATCGCAACGGTCTGGAGCGGATCTCGACCCTGATCGACCGCCGCGCCCAGCTGCTCGCCGGCCTGCCGCCGCTGCGCGAACGGTTCGATGCGGCCGTCGCAGGCACTGCGGACCGCGAGCTTGCATCCCGCCTGTCCGAGGCGCAGAGCCGGATCGCGGTCGGGCTGCTCGCGCGCAACCCGTCCGCGGCCGAGCAAGCCGCGCAGGGGATGCGGGCGCTTGATATTGGCGAAGCCACGCTGAAGTCGGCGGTGAACGACTATGCCGAGGCCATCATGGCCGTCGCCGTCCGCGAACGGCAGATCGCCGACATCGATCGCGAGGTGCTGGGCACCGAGGGCCGATTGATCGGCCGCGTCACCGAATTGCTGCGCGAGGTCAGTGCAAGGCGCGGCCACGTGCTGTCGCGCGACTTTGCCCGCACCCTGACTGAGGCACGGTGGCAGAGCATCGTGCTCGGTACGATCGGCGTGCTGATCGGCATTGCCGCTGCGTTGTTCGTCGTACGCAGGACGGTGCGTCCACTCGCCCAGATCGCGCGATCCATCCGCGCGCTGGCGGCCGGCCGGAAAGACACCTCGATCCCGTCCGCCGAGCTCGACAATGAGATCGGCGACATCGCGCGGGCGGCCGAAGTGTTCCGCCGCGCGCTGGAGGAGGCCGACACGGCGCGCGAGGCGGCGGTACACGCGCTCACCGAACAGCGCCTCGCGGAAGAGAGCTACCGGAAACTGTTCGAGGGCTCGGTCGACGGCATCTATGTGACGACGCCGGCCGGCGACCTCCTCAATGCCAATCCGGCGCTGGCGCGGATGATGGGCTATGACAGCCCGCAGCAGCTGATCGACAGCATCAACGACATCGCCCACACGATCTACGTCCATCCCGAGGCGCGTGCCGAATACCAGCGGTTGATGGCGCGCGACGGCATGGTGCGCGAGTTCGAGTACCAGGTGCGCCAGCGCAACGGCAACATCCTCTGGCTCTCCGACAGCGCCACGGGCGTGCGGGATGAGCAGGGCAACATCGTCCGCTACGAGGGTACGCTGCGCGACATCACCGACCAGAAGCGCGCGGAGGACGCCATCGCCGAAGGCCGGCGCCTGCTCCAGCAGGTCATCGACACCGTGCCCGCGGTGATCAACGTCAAGGACCGCGAGCTGCGCTACGTGCTGATGAACCGTTACATGGCGGGAATCTTCGGCATCGAGCCCGGCGATGCGCTCGGCCGCACCACGGCCGATCTGATGTCGCGCTATGGCGCGGCCAAGTCCGACGAGAGCGACAAGAGGGTGCTCAAGCTCCGCAAGGGGCTCGGCTTCTACGAGGAGGAATACAAGGACGCGGCAGGCAACATGCGGCAATGGCTGGTCAACAAGCTGCCGCTGCTCGATGCCGAGGGCGAGATCGAGCGGATCGTGACCGTCGCGCTCGACATCGGCGAGCGCAAGCGCGGCGAGCAGGAAATGCGCAAGGCCAAGGAAGCCGCCGAAACCGCGTTGCGCAATCTGCGCGAAACCCAGGCCTCGTTGATCGAGGCGGAGAAGCTCGCCGCGCTCGGGCGCCTGGTCGCCGGTGTCGCCCACGAGGTCAACAATCCCGTCGGCATCAGCCTCACGGTCGCCTCCGCGCTGGAGCGCAAGACCGCGATGTTCACCGCCGAAGTCGAGCGCGGCGAGCTGCGCCGCTCCACCCTCAACGACTTCCTCAACACCAGCCGCGATGCGTCCTCGCAGCTCGTCTCCAATCTCAACCGTGCCGCCGAGCTGATCCAGTCGTTCAAGCAGGTCGCAGCGGACCGCAACTATTCGGACCAGCGTACTTTCGATCTCGGCGACCTCACCGAGCAGGTGGTGATGAGCCTGCGGCCGGGCCTGCGCAAGCACAATCTGACGCTCAACGTCGAGTGCCAGCCGGACCTGACCATGAACAGCTATCCCGGCCCGTACGGCCAGGTGCTGACCAACCTGTTTCTCAATTCGGTGGCGCACGCCTTCCCGGACGGCCGGCCGGGGACGATCGAGATCCAGGTGCGCGAATCCGGCAAGGACAATGTCGAGATCATCTTCTCCGACAATGGCTGCGGCATGTCGCTCGACGTCCGCCGCCGTGCCTTCGATCCGTTCTTCACGACGCGGCGCGACCAGGGCGGCACCGGCCTTGGGCTGCACATCGTCTACAGCATCGTTACGAATCGGCTCGGCGGACGGCTCGATCTCGATTCCGAGCCTGGCGGCGGCACACGTATCCAGATCATCCTGCCGCGCGTGGCGCCGCTCGAGCAGGCTGCGGAATAGCTAATCGACCTCTGCGAGCTTGTGCAGGGTGGCGCCGAAAATCAGGCTGGCCTTGCCGACCAGCGCTGTGCCCGTCATCTCCGCGCGCGTGTCCGTGTAGGTACCGCTGACGCCGATGCCGACCGGGGCAGGGCCGCCGAACAGCGGATTGTCGTCGCCCCGAGGCGAAGTGTGCCGTTGCACCAGCACCTCGCCTTTGAAGGTGTTGTTGTTCTTCACCGTATAACTGCCGGTGTAATAGAGGTAGGCATCGCCGCCAAGAATCTTGCCGTCGCGGAAAAGAATCACACCGCTGCCCTTGCCGACTCGACCATCGAGCAGGGTCACGTGAATTGAATAGAGGCCGTTCTTCATAACGTCCCGTGGGCCGGCCGCCATCGCCCAATGGCGTCACCGGTCCGGCTTTTATGCCAAAGCCGATCCCCTCGCGCAACGCGGCAGTTTGCCGACCGCTCGCGGAAGCCTGCAGCGGCGAGCCGTAATTGTCCCGGCTTGTGCTGATGCCGTCATGACGCTCTGATGGTGAAGCGGGGGCTCGCCGTTACGAATCGGAGTTGGCCCGCGAAATGCATAATCATTGTTGCACTGGCCGCGGGGTGCTGGAGCAAGACGAACGTGACCAACTGGATCGATTCCGGCGGTGATGAGCCGCGTCTGTACGGTGCGCGTCCCACGAATTGCAAAAGCGAACAACGGCGGATTGGCAGTGCGATACGCCGGCGAAGCCTGACAAGCCTGGCGTGCGCCTTGGCCTTGCTTGCGCTGGCAGCCCCCTTTGGGCACGCACGCGACCGCGGGCAGTTCGTCAACACCAATGCCGAATTGAAAGCATGGTTCGACAGTCTGCGCAGCGGCAAGGGGCCTTGCTGCTCCGATGCCGACGGTTCGGCGCTCTCGGACTCCGACTGGGACAGCAAGGACGGGCACTATCGCGTCCGCGTCCCGCGCCACGGCTACGCGCTCGACGGCCAGCAGCAGGAACTCGTCTGGATCGATGTGCCCGAGGAGGCCGTGATCTCGGAGCCGAATCGGGTGGGGCGCACCATGGTCTGGCCGATCTACGGCTACATGGGCGTCACCATCCGCTGCTTTATGCCCGGTAGCATGACTTAGCCCCACGCGGGCTCACGTCGTCCCGGTGGCATGCCTGAGGCGGCCGGCGCCGCGTCAGGTGTACTTCTTGTCGCGCTCGAGCAGCTCGATGGAGATGCCTTCGGGACCGCGGATGAAGCAGATGCGCACGCCGGGCCGAATGGTCGTCGGCTCGCGCGTGAAGGCGACGCCCTTGGCCTTGATCTCGGCGGCGACGGCGTCGATGTCCTTCACCGTCAGGCCAAAATGGTCGAGACCCTGATGCGGATGCGGGGGCGGCGGGTTGACGGCGTTGTCGCCCTCGAGCGGTGCGATGAAGATCCTGGCTCCGCCGAGGTTCACGTCGATCCGTCCGGGGGCGCGCACGATCTCGCCACCAAGGATGTCGCGCAGCCAGGCCGCCGTGGCCTCTGGATCGGGACTGCGGAGATGGACGTGATCCCAGGTGACGGCGATTGGCATTTCATATTCTCCCAACGGGGTCTTCCGATGCTGCGGCGCATGTTAGCGGCCTCGGCCGGTGGTCGCCACCGTCCATGCCGACTCGCATCACGTGCGGGAACCTTAATTCGTCGCCCGGATTAAGGTAGCAGCGGCCCAGTCCATCGTTCATGGCGCTCGGCTGCGATCGGTGCTGCAACCATGAGTGCCAGGCTCGACCGGATCGGATTGGGGCGCTTCGCCGGAACCGGCGAACGATTGGCGCGGGCCGTAACGATCGCGAGCGTCTCGTTTGGCCGTGGTCTTCTGTGGCTGCTGGCGGCAATCATCGGCGGCTGCGGCATCTGGATGCTGCTGCCCCTTTCCAAAGGCAACAGTGCTGAGGCGGCGAGGCCGGAGCTGGCGGCTGTTGAGTCGGCTCCTTCGGGCGATGCGTCCGCGGTGGTGTCGTCGGCGTCCGAAGCTCCGGCACCTGCGACGGCGGAACTCAGTCGGCTCAGGATCTCATCGCAGACCTGGCGCCGTGGCGGCCTTGGCTCCAAAGCCCTGGTGACGTTGACGCTGCGAAACGACAATGACTATGCCGTAAAGGATGTCGAGATCGTCTGCGCGTTTACGCGGCGCGACGGCAGTCATCTGACCAACCGTAGCCGGGTGCTGGCGGATGCAGTCAGCATGAAGAGCCGCAAGACCTTTGCGCGTATCCCCGTCGGCTTCGTTAGCGTGAATGCCGATCAGGCGAAATGTTCGCTGGTCGCAGCGCGCCGCGCTTAAAGGCGGCACGTTCCGGTAGCGGAAAAGTTACTCTACGCGGACCTTGGCCAAGAAACTATGCATCGCCATTTGAACCAAATGGCTGGGTCAGGAACCAATTGAGAGATCGCCTGTTGAGGCGGAGAGCCCACGCGGGGATGCGGGGGGCGGAGCGCGGCCAATGCCCATCTTTAGGTATTTCATTTTTGTCGGTGGAGCCTTGCTCGCACTGCTGTTCGCGGCGGATTTCGTTTTCCCGGCGGCGCCCGTAGCTCAAGCCGTCGCGACCGCGGGCAACGAGCAGCCCCTGATCCGAATCCGGTCCAATCGGCACCTGCCAGAGCGCGTCGTGCTCGACACCAGCGAGCCGACGATTGCCGCACCTGCGGTGAAGACTGCCGCTGTTGCGGCTCCCCAGCCACCGGTACAGGACGACGTCTCGCCGGCATTGGCCGAGATCTCGGCCAAGACGCGGGTACGCGAGACCTTCGCCCAGTTCACGCCGGAGCCGAGGACCAATACCGCCGCCGCCAAGAAGGCAGGGGCCACTCAATCTCAGATCGCCAGTCAATCTCAGATCGCTCAGGCTCAAGCTTCTCCTGTGCCGGCTCCTCAACCCAAGCGCAAGATCGTCAGGACGCATCCGGCGCCGCAGCCCGGCCGGCCGATGATGCAGGTCGCTCAGCAGCCGCATTTCGGTCTCTTCAACACGACTTGGTGACAGCGCCTCCGACCCGCCTCGATCCAGGCCGGAAGGGCTTTTTATTGGCCGGGCTCTCTGCTAATTCGAACCAATCCGAACGCCGTCCGGTGTGCTGGTCCGTCACCGGCGCGGTCTGGCGAATCTCGGTGGCCCGGTGCCCGGGCCAGGGCGCTCGTAGCTCAGCTGGATAGAGCATCGGATTTCGATTCCGAGGGTCGGAGGTTCGAATCCTTCCGAGCGCGCCAATAAAATCAATTACTTAGCGCCTGTTGCTCTCCCCGAAAACCGGACGTGGGAAACCGTGGGGAAACTTTTCCAGGGGGCAGCGTCGGCTGTCTGTCGTCGTCCAAGGCCGCCTTGGCTTCCCAAAAATAATCTTCATTTGGCGTGGCGAAAAAATCGACGGAACCTCCCGTCTTGAGCTTTAACGGTTTGTAGGCGCCAACACGCACCGGCCATCCTCCGAGGGGGAGGGGTAAAGCGGCGCCGAATTTATCGCCCATTCACCATAAGAACTCGCGACGCCCGGCGGCGCGAGAACAGGAGAACTTTGCCATGTTGTCCCAACCGGCCGTTACTCGGCCGTCCTTTTCCGAACGTCACGTCGACAAACGCAGCCCGGCCGCCCTCGCGGGTGAAGCTGCCCTGACCGTCGACGAGGTATGCACCGCGCTCAGGGTGAGCCGAGCCTGGCTCTATTCCCCTGCCGGTCGCTCCGCCGTCGGAAGCGGCTTCAAGCTGGGTCGCTCGCGTCGCTACCGGTCCAGCAGGATTGCCGCCGTCCTCGCCAATGAAGGGGCCGCCCAATGAGCGCCGCCCGTCTTGCGAAGCTCGAAAAGCTGCTTCGTCTCGATGCAGGCTTTCTGCCGATGCCCGCCAAGATCGGCAGCGGCGAACACGCGGTCACGCCGCGCGAATGGCTAGAGACCTTTCGAAATGACCGTCGACAGGCTCCCGCGTCCATCGCGGCGCTCTTCGACCGACCCTCGGAAGAGGTGACGCTGCACGAAGTTGCTGTGACCCTACTGGGGCGCCTGCCCGAAAATCGCGAACCTAGCGAGCCCTGGCGTGCCCGGGTCGGGATCACGGAGAGCAGCCCCGCCGCGAGCTTTGTGCCCGCCAGTTGCTCGCTGAGCGAATCGCCCACCTACCGGAAGTGAACAAGCCATACCGCCGTGGCGTCGTGACGTCTCTCAGCGAGAGGCGGCACGTCGCGCGGCGGTGAAGGCAACACATTACGAGATGTCACACATGTCATCCATCACCCGACAGCATTTCGACGCTGAGCTTATCCGCTGTCAGCCCGTTCTCCGCACTGCCGCTCGCGGACTGTGCGCCCGACAGCCGAATAGCAATGATGCAGCTCAGGACCTGCTACAGGCAACGTGCGTTCACGCTATCGAACGCCACGACCAATTCTGCGGCGGCTCCGTCGCTGGCTGGCTTTACGCGCTCATGCGCAATTTGCTTCACGACTACAACCGCAAGCTTGGCCGCACCCGCAAGCGCGAGGTGCTTCACGCCGATCTACCGCGGATCGAAGATCGCGACAGCTCGGAGCGCGATGGCGTCAAGGAATACGACGAATCCCCCGATGTCCACGACTCTCATGCGAAGTTGGAAGCGAGCCAAGTCGTCGAGGCAATAAGCCGAATGCCTGAGCGCACGGCACACGCACTGTTTCAGGCAGGCGAAGGGGCGACAAGCGCTGAGATCGCGGCATCGCTGGGACTGAGTGAGGCGCATGTTCGCAAGCTGGTGGAGCGCGGGCGGCTGACGCTGCGGCTTACATTCGAAATGCCGGTCAGTCGAGCAGGGGCTTAGATCATGTCATCACCGAAACGAGGCGTTGCGACGGCGAGGCTGACAGGACGCGACGGCGAAGAGCTGACAGTGATTGTCCCCGCAGTGCTGCATGACGATAAGCTATTTATCAGTGCCGACAATATGTCCGCGCTCCGCGTCACGTTGCACGCCGCTGGCGCCGAAGACGCAGAACTGGAATTTACAGAGTTGGAAGAGGTCTAAGTGGCCGACTCGTCCGCATCAAAGATCGTTGCCTTCCCGGCCAATCGGGATGACGCTAGACGCGTGCAGAACAAGCACAACGCGATGTTCCTCGCGCGCAACGGCATTCCCGTGTTCCCTTCGAGCGGCAAGGTCCCACTCGTAAAGCTCTACAATCGCCGCGATACTGAGATTAGCCCCGAGGATCGCGAAGCGGCCATCGAACAAGCGCGCGAAGAGGGAAACAAGTCGCTCACCGTGTTCGTCGGTGCGACGACCGATCCCGAGATCGTCAAGCGCATGTGGCGTGCCCCGAATTGGGATGCCGTTCCTTCCATCGCATGCGGGCCCGCACGCCTGGTCGTGATTGATGCCGATATCAAGTTCAATGGCCCCGAGCTGATCACAAAGCTGTTCGAGGAACACGGCGGCGTGCCTGAAGGTGTGCAAGTCATCACCACGCAGTCAGGTGGGAAGCATTACATCTTCAGCGATCCCGACAACGCCTTCACCAATAGCGCTGGCGCGCTCAAAAGGCTGTACGGCTGCGACGTGCGCGGCCGGGGCGGTCAGTTCGTGGGGCCTGGGTCCGTCCGTGAGGACGGCAAGCGCTATGGCGATCAGGCTGCGCTCCGGGCGTTTGTCGAGGCGTATACCAACGGCAGCATACCGCCTTTGCCTGATTACATCGTCGAGCTGATCGGCGCTTCGTCTTCGGACGTTAGTGAAGACATTCCCGTTTCCAAAGAGCGCGATGTCGTCAAGCAGCTCGACCAAGCAGAGTTGCCGGATTGGGAAGAACTCTGCACGCCGCTCGGAGACTACGATTTTGACAGGCTGCAAACGGAGAACAGCGAGTTCAGATCGCTCTACAGCGATCCGAGCGCCGACTGTTCTGACAACCGCTTCAAGGCCGCGCGTCACGTTATGCGCGAGTGGCCCGAAATGCCGGTGGAGCATCTCGCGTCCTTCTTTTCGGGGTGGGACGGCGCGGGCGAGTTCGTCGACGGCAAGCCGCGTTCCGGTGAATACGACAACCGGCAGACCGCGCGAGAGTGGCTTAAGAACCAAGGGCTCAGCAAGTCGTCGACCGGGGAGGCGTTCGGGGCTGTCGTCGACGAGGACGAAAGCCGTGAAGACGTTCAGTCTGACAGCAAAGCGAGCCGTCTCGGGTCGCGCTTCACCTATATCGAAAGCCTGAGAGGCATTGTCCTTGATGCACTCGATTGGTGCGTCAAATACTTCGTGGCGCGGGGAACGACCTCTGTAGCCACGGGCTTGTGGGGCACCGGAAAGACGGCTGTCTTTTCGGACATCGGCTTGCACGTCGGGCACGGTTTTGATTGGCGCGGCCGAAAGGTCGCGAAGGGTGTCGTGGTCTATGTCGCGCTCGAAAATTCACAGGACGTTGAGCGACGTGTTGCCACGTGGTGCGACAGGATGGAAAAGGCCGGGCGCGATCTGTCTAACGGCGCATTCGTTGTCTATCGGGGGCCGTGCCGCCTTTACGATCCGTCTGGCAAACCGACGCAAGACGAACGGGACCTAATCAAGGTCGCCAACATGGCCACAGCGCACTACGGGTTGCCTGTCGCTATGATCGTCATCGATACGTTGGCTCAGAGCATCATGCCGGGCAACGATAACGACGCGAAGGACGCCGGTATCTACACGGCGGCGATGCAACGCATTGTGGCCGCGACCGGCGCCAACGTGACTGCACTTGCCCACCCCACCAAGTCAGGCGAGGGAGTGCGTGGGAGCGGAGCGCTTCAGGCGAATGTCGACACAGTCATTGAGATCGCAAAGGACGGCCGTGGACTTGGCACGATCAAGGCAGGTTCAAAGTATCGCATCGGCAATCCGGCCAAGGTGAACTTCAGATATCAGCTTCGGTCTCATGCGGTCGGAGTTGATGAGGATGGGGAGGAGATCAGCGTGGTCCTGGCCGACGATTTGCCGGTCCTAGACCTGGCTGTCGATGACACGGAGGACGCTCAAGTGCCGCCGTCGACTGACAGCCCGGCCGATAAGCTCTCGGCGACGCTGCGTGTTTTCACTGAGCGTGTTGAAGCCATTGCGACCGCTACGGGCGATAGGGTCGGTGAGATCGGATTGTCGAAGAAGACGGTCCTTGACGCGCTCAACATTGATCGCAAGCGGCGAGGACTAGACGAGATTAAAGACCCCACGGTGGTCACGCGGCTGTTGAGTAAGTTGGTTGATGGCGGTGAGGTCGTTAAGTCGGGAGACAATAGGCGGACGGAGTACCGCTTAGTCTGAGGCCTCCCTTGCTTTGAGTAACCGTGAAACGGCGGAGTTCAGTTCCGCTTCATTCTTTAGCGCTTGGCTAAGACGTTCGGCGAGTTCGACAAGAACGAGCCGAACGGCTTGCGCGAGTTCGAGGCATCGTTCGTCCGTATGTTCGTGCACGCCAGCACTTAGAGCCGAGTGAAGCAGAGTGAGTGGATTATGGGTATTTATCAAGATTGAGTCAGGTAGGCCGAGTTTCACGGACGATACTGCCTTGCTGAATTGAATCTCGCTCTTCGCTTCCTCCAGGGCACCGATTGTTTCAGCCAATGCACCCTGCTTTCGCGAGACCGCAATCATTTCATCAAGAATTTCATTCTTCTGGCTCTCCACGACTCGGCGATAGTACGCAAACGCGCCGATGCCAAGTCCTTGGTTCTCACAGCGTCGCCCCTTCAGGAAATTATCTCGCTGCTTTCCGAGCATCTTCAAGAGGCGATTTGGGACCGGCACTCCGAAGGGAGGCATCTCGCCATATTTGTACACCTCCGCCGCTTTAGCGGGCGTCGGAAGCATCCGAAGATGCAGAGAAAAGGTTTTTCGGAACCACCGGCAATTCGAACATTCGTAGCCGAGATAAACGCTAGCCACGTCTCGTAGCTGTATTTCTTCTTCTTTCCCTCGAAACGTTCGTTCGCCGCCGCACTGCTCGCAATGGATCAGCAGCGGGGGCGCCTTGAGCTGGATATAGAACTCCAAGCCCTTTGACGCCTTGCTGAATCCTGGCGCTCCGACGCCCGTAACGAGTCGCGTTTGTCCGGGCGGAACGGTTTGGAGGAACTCGGCAAACGGCATCGTGTCCGGATCGGAAGGCGGCGCTGTCTGTTCGTCAGTCATTTTTAGCTTCTCGCTTAGTAACCGTGCAGCCCACCGTGCAGCCATGCACCGTGCACGGTTGATGCACGGTTCGGTGCACGGTCATGCTGCACGGTTCGTGCACGGTCGGATGCACGGTTGTTCTATAAGACTATCAGTCACTTAGCCCGACCGTGCAACAACCGTGCACCAACCGTGCACTGATTTTCCCATCAACCGTGCACGTCTCTCCCTTCCCTAGAAGGGAGACGGCACGAGGGTCGTGATCGTTATGCCGACGGGCTGGATGACTGAAGGCCTAAAGCTCCGAGCATCATGGGAAAGCGAAGTCCTCTGTTCTCCGTAGAGGCATTTTGGCGAACGGACAGCGAACCGGGTGTTCCGCATGGCGAACACCCTTTCAGGCTGTGTCAGCCGGTCGGGCGTCAGTCGGTCATCGTGAAGATTTCTGGCTCCCGGCTGTCACGGAGCGCCCCGCTGGGGCGTTAATACCGTATGGGGACCGCAATCCTCACCGCTTCCAAGCCGCGCGGGCAACGGCGTTAAAGAGCACCCGCTATGCTTCCCAGCGCATGGGAAGCCCGCCTCTGAACCCGAGCTACAGTTGATAGCTCCGCAGGGCAGGCCGCCGCACCGTGGCCCGAGCACGCTGATTCCAACCAGCTTGCCGGAACGGCAGAGCGAGAGAAGTCCGCGAGGGCTGCCGAACCCGAATCCCAGGGTAGTTAGGGGCAGCGAAGCGGTAAGGATTGAGGCCAACAGTTGGATCGCTAAACGACCGACAATAATCGCTGAAGCGCACCGTTAACATCGCCAGACATGCGGGCAGCAAAAGCGAAGGCGGCAAGGACGAACGGGAACGCCGCTTCCAGTGCGTAGATTCGAAACAGTCGAAAATAATAGTAGGACCTTAATGACCAATCAACTTCGCCAATTGGGCTGACAAGGGGATGATCGCGTCGAGCGGCTCGATAACTGCGTCTGATATTCTCGATCAGTTCAGCCCGTATAGTGTCAGCAAGAACTATATTTTTCCCGTGCGGCTTCAGCAGTTCGACTCCACGTTCAACAATGCGCTGTTCGGGGTCCGGACTAACTACAAACATGTAGCCACCTAGCTCATCGGCGATGGCTTTTGCGTCATCCTTTTGAAGGTACCTTTGCAAGATGTCTAAGAGGTACTTCGCCAAGAGCTGCTCTCCGCTCTTAATGTTCTCAACAGACTTCTTCACGCGTTCGTCGATAAAGATAGAGCCCTGAAAATTGATTATGTCATCCGCCAAGCAAACGCCGAATGAAATAACAAAATAGATGAGTGAAAGGGTGAGCGCGACGGGGATGAGTTGATCAATCAGTTCGATTTTTATACCAGCGACAGGCAGTTCGGTAATTTTGACGCGAAATATCTGTACTGCAAGCAGCGACGATGCCACCGCAACTAGAGAGGTGCGATATTTGCGAGTGGAGTCCGACAGTGGGTCGAAGGCCAAGTGTGTCCCTCCCTAAATCACTTTGCAGCGTTCTCAAACGCTTTTATATCCAATCGCTTACCAGAATTGCGCAAATTGTGCGCTGGTATCATCGGCTTATGAGGGGCCGCCTCGCGGGTCGCGGCCTCTACCTTTCGTAGCCGCGCGGTCGGTTAGTCCCCAGCCGTCCGCGCGGCAACCCGCTTTGTTTTTTCTGAAGGATCGCCAAATGGAGCATGTTGACCCGGTGAAGGCCGGGCTGGCGGAAGCGCTGCGTCGCCGCGACGCTGAGTCCGACACGGTTACAATCGACCTCGAAATGTTGCGCGCGGAAGAACGGATTCGCATCGTGCGAGCCTTCGAGCGGCAAGCCGATCTGGCTGAAGAGAGCCTTACCGTCCAGCGACGCGCCGCGAACGCAGCCAAACGTCAGGCCGACGCTCTGGAGACGCTCGCGGCTTTGTTCGCAAGCTGCATCGGACAGGGGCGCTCTACCTGCGCACCCGACAGCGTTCCGGGCTCGTGGAACACTACTGGCGTGAACTATTTGCGTGCGGGGGACGGCACCAAGAGCTTTGGCTGCGAGCGGCCGAGCGAGCCCGACGATGACTGACTCACCCTTTGCGCGCCTAGCAACGACCGGATTCGAGGTCGCGCATCGCGCGCGAGAACAGCGAGTGCGGGGCGAGCTAGACCTTGAACGGGCATTCCGCAACAGGAGTGATAGGCCATGGGCCTTGAAGTTAAGCTTGACGGAAGCAAGCTCGAAGCATGGGCCTCCCAACTATCCGCGCACGGCATCCGAAATGCCATTCGCCGCGCCGTCGACAAATCCGCGACGGCCGCCCGCAAAGTAGCGCTCGGCATCATCGCGAAGGACGCGGGCGTCTCGGTCGCGCGGATCAAGCCGGGCGTGACGAAATTGCGGCGCACGACTCAAACGGACCTGAGCGCGAGCTTTACCGCTACCAAGCTCCGTATTGGCATCTTAGAGACCAAGGGCGCGAGTGTTGGTGCAGGCGGCCTAAGAGCCAGCACTCACCGACTAACGGGAGGCGGTTCGGCCAGCCTAAACATCGCCAATGCGTTCGTAGTCCGAATGGCTAATGGCGCCCGTTTCGTAGCCTTCCGCAAGAGCAAGGCGCGCTTGCCCATCAAGGGTGTGTACGCCGAAATGCCGTCGACTGCGATGGGGCAGGACAGAGCTGCGGCGCGCGTCGCCTGGCAGAAGGAAGCAGAGAAGCAACTATCTCAGCGGTTGTTGCAAGAGATTCAGAAGCAGCTTCTGTCTGAAGGTCTGCCGTACACACCGCCTGCCGACACGGGCGAATAGCTCACTCATCACCGACACCGCCCAGCGCGCGGGAAGCGCCACGACTTTGCCGAGACCTCAAGGACGTGTCGTCGCAGCGCAGAGGCGGCTCGCACGCCAACGCCACAGCACGGGTTTGCAGGACATGGCCCGCGTTGAGCGTTGGCGTGCATCAATTCCAAGGCGGCAGCCGAGCGCATGACGCTCGCGATGCACGGCCTTCATGACCCCACGTGTCACGCGGAAGACGCAGCCGTGCGCCACGTGGGGACCATCACGCGGCAAAAGGTAGTGCCTGCGAGCCGCACAATGCGCCCTCCCGAAACTTGGGTCCCCTGCGGGCACCCCTCCATCGGGCCGAGCGGGCCGCTGCCGCAATCTTTTCATTCGAAACGGTACAAAAATCGATAGCAGAGAACCGACATGGGCCGACCAAAGGGCACAATCAGCAAGATCGCTGACGAAACGGGCTTGAACCAAGCGACCGTACGACGCGCACTCATTGCGGCCGACATGACCGAACAGGAATGCGCGGCTGACTTCTCTAAGGCCGTCGAGACTGTGCGCGCCGTAGCCGACAGCGATAAGGTGTTAGGCCACAACGCGAGCGGCAGAGGTGAGGGCGGGGGCGCCAGCTCCGCTTATGCAGACGCCAGAGCGCAAACGGAGCTGTATCGCGCTGAGAAGTTCCGTCTTCAAAACGAAAAACTTGCTGGTCGACTGATAGACCGACAGGACGTTACGGACACCGGCATCCGCATATTGGCAGACGTCCGCACCGCCTTCCTTGCGCTAGGACTTCGGGTCGCTGACAGGTTGGTGGGAAAGACCGATGCGCGCGAGATCGCGCGGGCCATCGAGGCTGAAGCACGAACCGTGCTTGGCGAACTTGCGAACGATGAGAAATTCTTCGAGGCGCTCGACATCGAGGCGCTGAGCTAACGGGACATTCCGCAATGATCGATCACGACCTAGCGCGAGCATGGTTGCGCGCGCTTGCGCCGCCTCCGATTGTCGCGCCTACCACCTTCGCCGAAAGTCAGATCATTCTGCCCGCCAGTGCCAACGCATTGCCGGGGCCGTTGCGTCTCGCACCATACCAGCGCGAGCCAATCGACGCCGTTGCTGACGACGATGTTGAAACCATCGTGCTTATGCTTGCCTCACAGACCGGCAAGTCGACCACCATCAACGCAATTCTCGGGCACTGCATCGCAAGCGATCCGGGCCCTATGCTTCACGTGTCTCCGACCGGTGGGCGTTCGGAAGAGTTCGTGCGCGAGAGATGGGACCCACTGGTTCTATCCTCCCCGGCCTTGCGGTCGCTGATCGGCAAGGGACAAGATACCCGGAAGGGAAGCAGCGGAGGTGTGAACTCGGTCACCGCGAAAAGCTTTCCTGGCGGGCAACTCAGCTTTGCATCGTCCTTCAAAGCGGACGAACTCGCCGCCCGCGCCATCAAGTTTCTGTTTCTCGATGAGATAGACAGGTTTGCCACGTCGGCAGGCGCGGAGGGCGATCCCATCGGCCTGGCCGTCAAACGAACGAAGACGTTCGAAGGCAAGGGCCGAAAGATCATCATCGTCAGTACGCCCACGACGCGCGTCGGCTCCCGCATCAATGCTTGGTATCTGCGGGGAGATCAACGAAAGTTCTTCGTTAAATGTCCCGACTGCGGTCATTCAGAACCGCTTGCCTTTGAGAATCTCAAATGGGAGCCCGGCAAGCCCGAGACGGCTCACCTAGTTTGCGAGGCTTGCGGGGTTATCCACGACGAACGGGCTCGCCGCTCAATGATAGAAGGCGGGAAGTGGCAGGCCACAGCATCAGGTGAGAAGGGCGTTCGCTCCTATCACCTGACAGAGCTATCGTCGCTCTTCAGTACCATGGCGTCGGTCGCTCAACAGTATGAGGCGGCCGTAACGCCAGAGCAAAAGCAGGCCTTCTACAACACCACGCTTGCACAGGTATACGACGCGGGCACTGAAGTAGAGCTGTCATCGTCGGAGCTGCAACAGCGTGCCGAGAAGATCGCGCCGCCCTATGCGGCGAGCCTTGGTTTCGTTTCGGCGGGCGTAGACGTTCAGAGCAATCGGCTTGAGGTGACATTCCTGGGTCACCATGCCGATCAGACGTTCAGCGTCCTCAATCACCTTAAGCTGCCTGGGGACACTAGTGGCGACGCTGTTTGGCAACAACTCGACGCAGCTATGGGCTCTACCTTCCCGACGACAGACGGGCGCGCGTTGCCAGTCCTAATTCAGGCCGTCGATTCTGGCTTTAATGCCGATCAAGTCGTGAAGTTCGTGCTGTCGCAACGCCGCAAGGCGCGAGCTGCGTACCCTGTGAAAGGAAAGGAAGGATTCGACCGAATGCCACTCGCTTATGGCGGACGGCTTAAGGGACATATGAAGTTGATGCTTGTGGGCGTCGACGCGGTCAAGCTTGCTGTGCAAAAGGCGCTCAATATTGAGGACCCGTCGCCTGGGTTTATCCGGTTGCCGGATCATCTCGACGAAGATTACTTCGAGGGCCTTGCTTCTGAGCAGTTGCGCGCACGCGTTTTCAAAGGCGCCCCGCGCTACGAGTTTCACCGCACCGTGCGACGTAACGAACCTCTCGACTGCTTGGTCTACGCCACTGCTATCGCAAAACATCGATACGTGCAGGCGGCGATCAGCAAGTCGTCAATACCTGCTCAATCCAAACCATCAATCACCGAGTCGGCCAAGCGCTTGGCCGCGCTCTCGCAACTATGAGGTAGACTACCATGCGTGAAGTTAAGAAGCCGCCTGCTGTGACGGGCGAGGTAAATGCGGCCATCGCAAGCGAGCGCCTGCGCATCGCGGCAATTCTAGAAAGTCCGGAAGGCAGACGCAATCCGGCAATGGCGCAGAAGCTCGCGCTCGGCTCTGCGCTAGACGCTGAGACCGCGCGCAGCATTCTCGCTGAAGCGCCCGCAGCAAACCCCTATCTAGCCGCCATGGATCGCGAAGGCCCCATCGGCCTAAACGCTGCCATGGTTGACATCACAGGTGACCCGAAGGCTGAGCGGCTGAAAGAGATCGAAGGCAGCATGAAGGCCTTCAACAAAAGTCGTCGGAGCTAAGCGCGATGAAGGCAAATAGACGCGGCCCTTCCCGTGCGGCGCGTGGCAGCCGGCCGTCACGGTCGATTGCGGCTGTCGCAAAGGGCGCCTTGACCAAGCCGACCCTTGCACCCCTCGAAGTGGGGGCAGCAGCCAAGGCCGGGATCATGGACGGAACGGACGGCAAGCCGTCGCTCGTTTGGGCGCGTTCTTACAACGCACACCCGTTCACGACCGGTCACCTTGGCGGTTGGCAGCCTTTTTGGGGTACGCCTGGGAGCGAGATCAGCCGGGAGCGGTCGTTAGTCTCGTCCATTACGCTCGACTTCCTCATGTCCAATCCGGTCATAGCGGCGCTGGTCGAGGGCTTCGCGACCTACGCTGTTGGAAACGGGCTCACGCTGTCGTCACGCCCGAACTTCGCGGCGCTTGGCATTTCAAAGGACGCTGCGGGCGAGCTTTCGCACCAAATTGAAACGGCGTGGCTTACGTGGGCTAAGGAAGGCTTTGAATGCGACGCTTCGGGCCGGCATTCGCTGCATCAACTCGCGGTCGCGGCGTTCAAGAGCTGGCTGCTTACGGGTGAGACCCTATTCGCTTTCGACTGGCTAGGCGGGACCGGTGCGGCCACCCGCACCAAAGTCAACATGCTTGACGTCCGGCAACTCGATCAGAGCATTACGCGAGCCGCTGACGGCGGTAGCAGTATCATGCAGGGCGTTCAGTTCGACAAGAGAGGCAGGGTTGAGGGGTATTGGATCAGGCCCTTTGTGCTTGGAAACTTTAGCTCCGCGCCGCAAGCTACATTTTTTCGCTCTCGCACTTCGTGGGGTCGCACGCGAATCGTGCACCTCTTTGACCTGATCGTACCAGGGCAAATTCGCGGCGTGTCGCCGCTAGCCGCCGCGCTTACGCCTGCGCATTCGAAATCTACGCTGCGGGAGTTCGGCATAGCCGCCGCGTTGGTGCAGTCAATGATTGCCGCCACGGTGGAATCGGACTTGCCGCGTGATTCCGCTCTAGGGAAACTTGCAACTGCCGACGCCATGGACATGCCCGCCCCTCCGGGGGTGTCGCCTGAGGCGTGGGCGGAGGCGCAGGCGGCGTACTATGAGACCGTGAAGATCAACCTTCAGCCGGGCGTAGTGACGCATATGATGAAGGGAGATCGACTCGTTCTGCACCGCCCGCAGAGCCCGAACACCGTACATGATGCGCTGGACAAGAGCTTGGTGCGCGAGGCGGCCAAGGCCGCAGGGGCAAGCTACGAAGATGTTTCGGGCAACTATTCGGACACCTCGTTCAGCGCATCGCGGCTTGCCCAAGAGCTGCCCTGGCGGATCAACAAGCGCAGACGGTCGGCAATCGTTGAGCCGTTCTATCAGTCGGCGTTTACCGCCTGGCTGGAAGAGGCTTGCGAGACAGGCACCATCCGTCTTCCCAAAGGTGCGCCTACTTTCTGGCAGGCCCCCGGCGCCTACAGCAACGCGGTTTGGCGCGGCGAAGGCAAGCCGGTTGCCGACCCGTTGAAGGCTACGCAGGCCGACATTCTCGAAATTGAGAACGGGCTGTCTACGCTCGAAGCGAAACTAGGCGAACGTGGTTTGGACTTCGAGGAAGTTCTGGCCCAGCGCAAGAGCGAGCGTGAGCAGCTTGAAGCAGCGGGCCTGCCGTATCCGGTGCCGAAGAACCGGGACGACTGGAAGCCTGAAGACGATACGTCGACGACCTAACAGGACATAACGACCATGGTTGACTACTCACCCAACGGGAGCGCCGCTCCCGTTGTCGACAATCCGTGCGCGATGCTCTCCGCGTTGCGCGCGGCTTACTACAAGCTCTTGGCCGGGCAGGCGAGGGCGCAAACGCGCTACGGCGATATGTGGACGACTTGGCACAGGTCGGACGTGAAGACCTTGCAGCATGAAATTCGCCGCCTCGAAACCATCTGCGAAGCGGGCGTGAATGTGGGGCGCGCGGTTCGGGTCGGACCATACGTCCCGGCGCATCGCCCGATTCGATTTCGCAATTGAGGTTGTTCAATGACTATCGTCTACGAATCCCCCCAACAGCGTCGCGACGTACTGACGCCCTCCGGACAAAGCATGTCCCGGCAGGACGCCGAAGCACTCGGCTATACTGTCGCGCCTTATTCCGACTTGGTCGTACCATCCGCCCGCTTCGCGACGAGGCATCCTGAGTACGCCGACCTTGTCCGCTTACCGCCGTTTGGGCTGACTGTCACCGATCAAACAGCCCGAGCGCTCGGATTCGCCATATCACAGGTTGAGGCGGCGCCGCGCGTGGCGCAGTCTAATCCCAAATCAGTTTGGCGAGCGTCGATTTACGCTTTGGCGGAAGCAAAAGATCGACCGGCCGCAACGGCCGAGCTGCTCACTCTGCGCACGCCTGAAACCCTTACCACCGAGCAAGCCCGTGCGTTCCTTCGCGCGCTACCGGTGGAGACTGAACACACCGACACCACGGAAGAGACCACCATGACGACCAATGATGACCCGCACGCCGCGCGACGTGCAGAAATTGCGCGATCAATGAACGCGTTCAACAAATCGAGAGGCTATGAGTGCAAGGCCACTCGCGTCGACGTGAAGGACATTGAGCCCGCCAAGCTGAAACGGCTTGCCGAGATCAAATATTGCGCGCTGCACGCCAGCGGGAAGGGCATGACCCAGGAAGCTAAGCTCATCAGGCTCGCGCTCGACACGCACGACAAGATTGGCACGCCGCTGGTTCAGACACTCGCTCAGCTTGGCGTGGACGCGTCTAAGCTCATTCCTAGCACCTAATCAACGACTGCCAACATGACAACGATTTTCAAGCTCTCGCAGCCGCTGAAGACTCACGACGGCGAAGTCACCGAACTCAAGCTCAAAGACCCGAAGGCGGGGCTGCTGGTGAAGTATGACGACCCGTTCCAGATCAAGCCCTCGAAGGACGGCGACGGTTTCGAGTATGTGTTCAACAATAGAGCCGTCATGCAGTTCGCGTCGGCGATGTCGGGTGTGGACGATCTGTTACTCGCCGATCTGAGCGTGTCGGACTTCATGCGTATGCGCGGCGAGATCGCAACGATCATCATGAGGTCGCTGCCTGATCGAAACCCTTCCGAGCAGCCCGTCGACTGATCGCCGCTTTGATCGGTGACCGTGGGCTCGACGTGCGCAGCGTCGAGTCCATGCGGCTGCCTAAACTTCTAAAATATGCGGACATGTTCGCGGACCTCGATGAGTACCGCGCGCAACGAAAAAGGTAGGGGATGCGATGTCCAATCCTTCAGTCACAGCAACGATCAGTGCGAACGATCTTGCTTCGCCCAAGCTTCGCGAGCTGATCGCTACACTAAAGCAGGCGGAAAAGGTCGCCAAGGAAGCGTTCAGCGGCGACGGCATTGGCGGGAAGTACACCAATAGTATTAATCAGGCGACACTTGCCGCGCAGAAACACGTTGGCGTGCTGCATCAAATGCACGCGGCACATAAGGCGATTGCCGCCACCGTAGCAGGCTACGCCAGCCTAAAAATGGCGCACGTAGGCGTAGACACTGTCAGGCACGCCCTGCCGTACCTCCGCGAAGATCGGGCCATCCAGGCCCGAACTGGCTACAGCGACACTGATATGGCTGCTTTGCGAAAGCAGCAAAACGAGCTAGCCGCGAAGCTTGGCGCCAACGTCGAAGCGACCCAAAGGGCTCATGAGACTTTCGGCCGCCTGAAGTACGACGCGGCCACCAATATAGCAATCACCGGCCCCACCGCGATTGGCGCAAGGGCCATGGGCGTGACAGCCGAGCAGAACGCCGAACTGATGGAATCGATGATTAGCCAGTATGGCGTTCATTTCGATTCCCCCGCCGATGCTCAGCGCAAGGCCAAGCACCTGAACGACATTGCGGCTGTAGCGACCAAGAAATCGAACATGAAGTTCGAGGACGTGTTGGATTATACGCGGTACAGCGCAGCGGCGGCGAGCGCCGTCAACGTGTCACCCGAGCAAAGCGTCGCCATGGGAATGGCGCTCCGACGCGGCGGCATCGTCGGCAGCGAAGCGGGCGTTTTCGCCCGGCAGTTCTACGCCCGCATGATGGCGCCGACCCGCAAGGGGCGCGAGATCGCTGCGCAGTACGGTATCAATCTGGACGAATACGCCGGGCATGGGACTATGTCGGGTGAAGGTCTGAGCGATAAGCTGGCCCGAACGTTCGGCAAGGGGTTCAGCGCGAAAGCCATTGCGGCGATCAATAAGGACCTCGAAGAGCACGGCGACGAGATTTTGTCGGATCGCGGAAAGTTCGCGGAGGCGGTTGTTAAGGCGCGGACAGCGGACGGCGAAAAGCTGTCAGAGACCGACCGCAAGCATCTCGTCAAATCGGCCAACGAATATTACGACTGGACGAAGACCGGCATTCGCGGCAGTGAACTGCTCGACCGTTTCATGGCCGTCAACAATCCGATGTTGATGCAGGGCTATCTCGGAGACAAGCAAGGCGCTCGCGGCGTCGCACTGCTCAAAGAGCGCGAGAAGTACTATGAGGCCAAAAATGATATGGCCCACGTCGATGGTTTCTCGCAGAAGGTCTCCGACGAAATGTCCAGGGGCCTTGCGGCATCAGTCGACCGGTTGACCGCTTCATTCGACGCGCTCGAAAGCACTCTCGTCAAGGCGAGCGAAGGCTGGCTTACACCTCTCGTCGATGGGGCCGGGAAGGTCGTCGGCGCGTTCAATGAGCTGAGCCCGTCAATGCAGGCGTTCGCGGGGCACTTCGCGGCGTTGAGCACGGCAGCGGCGGGGCTGACAGCCGGTGGGCTGTTCGTCCAAATGCTGACCGGCTTCCGGTCGCTGACAGTGTCTGCGGGCGAGGCGTCGGTGGCCTTGCAGCGCTTGGCTGGTAGTGCAGCGGTTGGGACGGTCGCGGGCGCGTCGGGGGCGGGCGGGCTGCTCGGAAAAACGAGCAAGGCTATTGGCGTGCTCGGACCGCTAGGGCTTACCGCCTGGGGCGTGTACGAAGCAATCGACCTGATGCAGAGCCTTCCGAGGTCATCAACCAACGCCAACCCGCGCACGGGTGGCGGAAAGCATAGCGGCGTTACGCCCGGATGGGCGACTACAAGTGTGCCTTGGGATTTGACTAACCCCAACAACGCCAATCCGAGGACGGGCGGCGGTCATAGGATTTTGGAGGCGGCACCCGTTCCGTACGCAGGCAGCTCTCGGGTGTTTGGGGAAGGGCAGTCTGCGGGCTGGCAGGATTCAATCATGCCAATCGGCAAGTCGAGCGGCTTCAAAGACGTGGCCGTTACAGGCACCGTGACCGGCGAAGCCGAGCTGCACAACAATATCCAAATCGAGGTGAAGCCCACCGCCTATTTCGAGTCGCTGGTCAAACGAATGGAAGCGGTAGCGAACATGCATTTGAACGGTCAACTCGGGACGGGCTTGCAGGGACCGGGTGACAATTCGGTCAAGCCCATGCAAGGGCCGCCGACAGGAGCGCAGGAATGACGTTGTTTCCAGGGACAAACGATTGGCGAGCGGGCATGCAGGACGTGTCCGCCGCAATTGACGATACCATGGGCGAAGCCGTGATCGTAATCCCGGTGCGGTCGGGAGGTGTGAACTTCCCGACAATCCCGGAGCCCGAACGAGCGATCAGCACGACCGCCGTATTCATGGCGAAGCCCGAAACCGTTGTGATGGGAGAGAACAAGATACGCGGGCGCGGCCATTCGATGAGCCCGCTCATCTCGACCAATGTCCCTGTCTTCAGCTTCGATCACAAAGCGCTGCCCTGGCCGGTAAAGCAGGGCTTCCGCATCAAGCTTTGTCGCACGGGCGAGAGCTTCGAGGTGACCGACATCAAAGACGACAGTGTCGCGCGTATCGAGGTTAAGGTCGTGCGGCTCGGTAGAGGCATAGAGTGATGGGGGTCGTCAAACTTCAGTTCTCACCGCGCACGGCGCCTAGCGAGCCGGATATTCCCGACGTGCTTGTGCCTGCATTGGCCGCTCTCCGAGATTGCTCGACTTCACTCGATATCTTGCAGCTCATCGATACGCTGCCGGAACGGCTGCTTCCTCATCTCGCTTGGGCAGCTTCGCGGCGACGCCACATTCCGAGCCGCAATATACAGGTGCTCATCAAGTGCTGCGGAGATTTGATGCTTGAGCGGGCACTTGGGCGTTACCGTTTGCGATTGCTGAAGGCGCGCTATCCCGTGAGTCAACCGTTCACAGCGCTGTAAGACTGTCAGGACTGTCAGCCATTTCGCCTGACGTATATCCTATTGCGGCCTTACAAGCATTCTGCCACCGTCTCACTGCCGAAGGGACCATCATCACCGGAGAGCTTGCGCCAACAGGCTCTCCACCCAAAGGCAGGGGCAATGCAAGACATCACCATCGCAATCCGTCGTTACTTCTGCATCGGCATCGAACAGCAACTAGTCGACCGCATGGTACGCAAGCCGTGCGGGACGTTCGTTTTGATCGAAGGGCCTGAGCGGCCGGGAGAGCCCGAAGTCGAAAAGTCGTACAGCCTTGAGAACGTGTTCTCTTGGCTTCAAGAATGCCCGTGGCAGATCGAACGGGCTGTGATCGCGAGCGGAGCGGGCCATTGCGCGCCGATCTAGAGCGCTTGATGGAGCTGGTAGTCACGCGGCATGTGTGGGGCAGGGGCCTAGGCGCGGAGCAGATGCGGGAGAAGCTTGCATCTGCTCTTGATGAGGGTCGCCGTCACTTGGTCAATGTTCGCAAAGGGCAGGGCGGGCGTTTGGAGATTGAGTTCAGCCCCGAGCTGGGGGACGTGGGAAGGGCGTTTGTAGACGCGTCCAAGGGCGTCCCCACCAACCGACCAAGCTGATGCACCGGCCGGGACAGATCGCCCCTCGGGGTCTCACGAAGGCCGATGCAGCGGCCTATTGTGGGTGCTCCGAGGACGCGTTCGACACATGGGTCAAGAAGGGCTTGGTGCCAGGGGCGATCCCCGGCACTCAGCGTTGGGACCGCAAGGCGATTGATTGGTATCTCGACCGGGCATCCGGCCTGGCTACCGAGGCGACCGCATCGAGCGATCCGCTGGCAGACTGGCTAGCAGCTCAGCGTAGATAGCTACGACACCGCTTCTAAGATGCAGTAGGTGGTTGCTGGGCGGGGCTTGCCTCTTCCGGCTTGGACCAGAGCTGTTCTGTCGGGCCGCCTTCCAGGGGATAAAAGCTGATCTTTAGGACATTGTGCTTAGGAAGGCGGTCGGCGAATTCTTTGACCGGTTCGGGTGCTCCTGGCGTGCGAGTGATTTGGAAAATTTCACGGCCGATTGTAGTTAGTAGGATGTTCTGAAGTTTCAGGTTGCAAGGCGCGCAAGCCTGCACAATCAGCATATGGCTCTTAAACTGAAAGCCAAAATTGATGATCTCACCATTCGGTACGTTACCCACATCGAATGACTTACTCAAAGAACCGGTGGCGCCAGTAACCAGGCCGCAGTCCTGTAGCTGGAGGAGTTCGGTAAAGTTCTCTCCGCCTTGAGGCGGAAAGGCAATAAAATCAGCGTTGATAACGCGGGGGGACCACTTCTCGAACAACGCGACGACGTGCTCGTCTAGCTCAGCGACAAATCGAAGCGTTCGCAACGAAAATGTCTTCGGTCTCCGCAGTTCACCCGCAAAAATGCGGCCCCAAATATCCTGAAGTCGCTCGGAAGAGGCATCTTCGGCGTAGCGCTCGAAGACATTCAGCCAGTCGTCATCCGGCTTAGTGGTCTGCTCTAGCGGCTCTTCGCCCAGATGCTCAATTGCCTTTCTAGCGATTGCTTCGCGATTTGTTTGGTGTCGCAGCTCCTTTGCTAGCAGGGAGTGTGCTGCTCGCTGAACCACTTCCGGATCATTCCTTGCAAGGTTAGCAGCCGCATCGGCAACGGCCTTGCTTACTACGGTTCTGGCTTCGGTTCGATCCTTCACTCCTTGTGCGACCTGCGCCAGCCAAGCGGCCGGAATATCGACAGCGCCGCCAATCAAACGCGATATAGCCTCGCCTGCCGGACCGGCTACGATTTTCGGAAGATTGAGCTGATCGAGAAAACCGCCGCCCTCAGAGGGCACCACGTCGTTTCCCATGTTAGTTCTTATCCCGAATAAGTATTGAACCTGCCGTGCTTCACGCCGCGAACATATCCACGCGACACGCGCTCTTCCATCTCGCGCTCTAAGAACTCGTTCGCAATCAACAGCGCCTTCACGGCTTCGCGTGCGTCGCCGCCGCAAGCTGCTATGGCCTGATCGGCAGCCGCTTCCCACCACTCCACGTCTGATTGTGGATGGGGCAGACTTGCCTTGGACATTGATTGAGTTCCGTGATATTCGACTTTTTATATGTTCTCATTATGTTCTGAACGAGTCAAGGCAGCCAAGCTCTAGAAGTGAACCCATGTGGGAGAAAGTCCTCGCATTCCTAAAGATGCGCTATCCAAGAGAGCATCAGCATGTGCTGCGACTTTGGAAGGCATCGTGGAAGCTATCAAAGCCGATTTGCGTGGTAGCCCTTGTCATCTTGACGGCCCCTGGTTTGGTGACCGGCTACTTGGTGGGAAAACAGACGACGACGACAATTGTCAATGTGCCTTCGGCTTCGCAAGCCGTCGCATCACAAGAGACACCGTCCAAGGCTGCCGTTGTCGAGCAGTCCGCCCCAAAAGCGGCGACTTCAGGTGCCGTTCTCATTGCCAATCGTTATTACTCGCCCGCCAATAAAAATGAAATCTCGGGGCGACTCGACAAGATTTCAGAAGTGATAAGTAGGGCAGATCGGGACATGTTGGTGCCAGCCCAGAATGCTCTAATTCAGAGATTCTTCGCTCGTCCCGCGGATGCTGGATCATACGTCGCGGCTTTGGACAGCATTAGATCGGCAGCCAGAGACATGGACACCTTTCTCTACGACGGTTTGCTCGCAAATGAGCGCGACTATCGCGATGAACTGAACGCAATCCTGTTTCCAAAGGACCCGCTTATCAATTTCACAATTGCGGCAGGTGAATATCGCAATGGCATTGCCGTCTGGATCAAGCTTCGAGACGTTGTCAACGACGACGACGCAAATCGGGAATTGCAGAAACTAGTTTTGGCGACGGCCAAATCATTTGGTGCGGCTAGAGATGAATACGTGAAGTGGTTGTCGAAACGACAGGATTTAGTGGCTCAAACAAGAAGAGAGCTACGCTTGTGAGATGTCAGGAAGGCACAAAGTGCGGCGCGCGATAGCGAGGCTTTGCGCGGTTTGTGCCGTCGCGTTCCCGATGAACGTGAGCGCTTCTGAGGTTGCCGGGCAGGCCAGCGTGATTGATGGCGACACGCTCGAAATCCAAGGCACGCGCATTCGCTTGTGGGGCATCGATGCGCCTGAAAGCTCGCAGCTCTGCCGAGGTGAGAACAGCTTGCCGTATCGGTGCGGAGCGAAGGCCGCGAATGAGCTGGACGGCTTCATAGCCGGAAGGGTTGTTAGCTGTGAGCCCGTCAGCCGTGATGTCTATGGACGCACGGTCGCAAGGTGTTCGGTCGGCGGAGCAGACATGGCCGAATGGCTAGTGGACAGTGGGCTTGCTTTTGATTGGCCGAAATACTCTAACGGGAAATACGATAAGGCGCAGCGTGAAGCGCATAAAGTCGGGCGTGGAGTATGGGCGGGAAGCTCAGTGGCCCCTTGGTCCTATCGGGGGTGCATCAACCAGGGCGGAAGGCCCCGCGAGTGCTCGGATGACGCGAACGCGCACCCGTAAAACCAGGGGGCAATAATGCGGGGCTCAAGTTTGATTGCTAAGTTGGTGTGCTTGGTTGCTGTATCGGCGCTGCTGCCCGAGTTTGCACAAGCTCAGAGCCAGCCGACAACCGGTATCATTTACAATACGACCGAGTGGTCTAGCCTCCAATACGAATGTCATCTTCGATCCGGTGCAAACCTAGACTGTGATATGACGCAGGCGTCCGTACGCCGCCAAGGTGGGGGCAAAAAGCTTCAAGAAGAAATATCGAAAGCTCTTGCGCAACTGAAGACGGAGAAGCCGATCAAGCCAGAAGAGTGCGCACAATGGGAACAGGCGGTTGAGAAGATAAGGAATCCAAAGCCTACTGATGAGGGCTACGCACAGCTCAGCTCCATGGAGCTTCCGGCCAAGCAAGACTTGCTTAAAACGATGAGCACGCTGGTAGAGTTCTGCAAAAATCCAAACGAGCAGACGATGACGAGGCTGACGACGCTGAACTTCGAAAAGGAAGCGCGCACCTGCATTGTCGGCACGAATAGTTTCTCATTGCAGTTTAAGAAAGTCCCTGGCTCGCAAACGTGGGCGTCTAACACCGGTCCCGACGGTCATTGCGGGGTGGTAACGGTAGCGCGCTTAGAGCCTGACCCCAAGTATCCGAATTTCTACAACTACATACAGAAGAAAGTCG
The DNA here is from genome assembly GCF_058803975.1 of Bradyrhizobium sp. GW821-FHT13H06. Classification (NCBI taxonomy): domain Bacteria; kingdom Pseudomonadati; phylum Pseudomonadota; class Alphaproteobacteria; order Hyphomicrobiales; family Nitrobacteraceae; genus Bradyrhizobium; species Bradyrhizobium sp. GW821-FHT13H06. The sequence goes on from NZ_JBXAPN010000010.1 coordinate 33,668, forward strand.
TAACGATCCCGTCTGCTAGCTTTGGTAACATCAAGTGCTCTGACTTGATTGAGCAGGGCGAGTACAAGTTCGTCTGGCAGTCGCGAGACATCTACGCCCGTTGCGATTATATCAAATTCGGATTCTAAGCGCGCTTTACCGGGCGCAGGCATGCCGACGTGCGCATTGCGGCTCACTCCCCGGGGTAATCAATTCTCGCGCGGTAGCTCCGCGATAGCGCGACGCAGCGTGATCTCTATGCACCGCCCGCAGATCAGCTCGCCGTGTCCGGCCGGAGGGGCAAGAACCATCAGCTCCCCCGGCTCGAACTCTTCTTCGCAGTGATCGCAACGGACGCTTTCGCTCATTGAAATGCCCCGCGAGCGGATGCGTCAACGCTAGCGATAGCTTGGATGCATCTGCGCTTTTAGTATCTCTGTCAGTTCGGCCAGATTCAGCGGCCGATTGTGCAGATTCGCACGGAGCGGCTCGAACACGCGGTACATGCGCCTGTAGGAGTCGACTGAATGACTGTGCGAATTGAGATCGCGTCCCTTGAAGGAATCAAACCGATGCCGCATGTCGTTCAGCATGTAATTTGCAATATGGTAGTGCGGCTCGTTATTTCCGTCGAAGCCTGGGAATTTGACGTCGGTCCCGAAGGGCTCTGCATCCTTCTCTAGCTGCGCTTTTTCGGCAGGGGTCAAAGCCCCATAGCCTTCCTCCACGAAACGCCACATGTCGAGAAAGTCGGTCGTTTCTCGCACCTCTGGCGGATCCTCAGAAGGCTCGAACGGAATGCCGCTAAGCTCCCAATTCAAACCCCAGAGCTGATTCTTGAAGATCGTATTGGAAATGAAATCAGCGTCGAACTCGCCTTTGATCTCCATCGCTTTGTACATGTCGGCAAGCATGAGAAGGATTAGCTTCTCGCCGTCTGACAGTTTCATCGGCCACTCCCGGTTTATGGAGTGGACGATTTTGCACAAGTGGAGCGTGCAGTACAGCGGGTACGTATGGAGGGGCGCGAGTTAGCAACAGACAAGCAGTGCCGCTGTTGGGTCGTCTTTCAAGCCATTGACAGCGCCCTTAAGCGGCGTCTTGGGCGAAACGCCCGTTGCGCTCGCTCAAGGCACGGGCAACGTATTCCGCAATAGCATCCACCGCCTGTCGCTTCTCGGCCTGCATATCATATCGGTCGTAGGTCTTTCCGCTGCCGACAATCGCGTGATGCGTGAGTGCCTCCGTTGTGTCGCGCGGAATACCCATAGCGCGTGCCCAGGTCGTAGCTGATCGGCGTGCGTCGTGCGGAGACCATTCGGACATTTTTAGCTTCAGCCGAAGTCGGCGGACTGCTTGCGACAGCGCATGCCGATCAATCGGCTTATCGCCTTTGCCCCGAGTGGACGGGAAGACATACGGACTATCGTCGTACAGTCTCTCCGCAAGAGCCTGCTTGATGAGCTTCACCGCTTCAGCGCTAAGCGGGACCGAGTGGGGCTTGGGCCGCTTCATTCGGGAGGCGGGTAGGTCCCAACGCGGGGCGGGGCCGTCCAGATCGATCAGTTCGTCAAGGCGCATGCCCGAGACCTGCAACGGCCGTTGAGCTGTCAGGAAGATAAGGCGAACAGCGATGCCCACCGCGACCGAGAACACCGCGTCGGGCGGCGTGACGAAGGCAGGCCAAACGGCCCTCAGCTCGTCGTCGCTCAGGACGCGATCTTCCTCCCGCTCTTTGCCGCCCACCTTGGGGATGCGGGCGAGGGGGTTGATGATCGTTTCGTCTTCGAGGTTGGCCCAATTGTACATGGTGCAGATTGACGCCTGGGTCTTGTTGGCGTTGCGCACCGAGGTAGCGGCGAGGCCGCGCAGGAAAACGACCAGCTCTTTGCGGGTGATGGTGGATACGATGCGGGGACCGAATTCGGCCTTAGCCCGCTTTAGGACCCACTCGTCATCCTTCCACGACTTCTTGCGGGGCTTCGCATATTCGTTGACGTAGCGGTCAGCCAGCCGGTTAAAGGTCAGCTCATCGGCCCCCACGGCCGCTTCCGTCGCCTCGCGCTGGGCTTCAGCTACGGGGTTGCGGCCTTCGTGCAAATCCGCGTATCGGCGGTTCGCCGCGATTACCGCCTGTGCCAGCGTCATGAAAGGGTATTCCCCCAGGGTGATTCGCTGCATCTTCCCGTGGCGCTTGAAGCGAAAGCAGAAGGTCTTCCGGGAGGCGGTCACCCTGATCGCCAGTCCCTTACAGGCGTCGTCCTTGACCTCGAAGCGCTCGGTGCCTTCGGCTTTGAGCGAGGCGACAAATCGGTCGGTGAAACGGGGCATCGGATTCCGGCTCCGGGGTTCGGCGCGCGGTTTCCCCGGGAAACTTTTGCACCAAGATCGGCGTGTTCGTTCCTGTTCTGTTTAAGACAAGGTTGGAAGCGGCGTCAATTAAAGCGCCGTGAGATCAATGTGTTAGGTGTACGTTTTTGGACGAACCAAGACAGCGCTGGATTCTAAATTTTTAGGATTTCGATTCCGAGGGTCGGAGGTTCGAATCCTTCCGAGCGCGCCATCGAAATCCTCAGTCAGCTCAATAGCTTACGACGCTATCTCATTTCGTTCTTTCCCCTCATTCCGAATGCTATTTTTCCCGCTCATTCCGATAACGCGATTGCGCCGCTCCAAAGTTGCTGGCGGCGACCATTGCACGCTTGGATTCCCTTGCCGGGAACCTTACATTCGATCATTGCGCACGATTCCCGTCCTGCAAGAGCATTTTAATGACCGATATAAAGATCCTTGTTGCGGGCCTGTACGATTTGCTTGAGCCCATCGATCCCGCTGACCGCAAGAAGGCGATCAAGGCCGCGCTGACTATGCTCGGCGACGACGCTGCCGTGACTGACCAAAAAGGCGGCAAGGGCAGCGACGGCGTCGGTGATGACGACGACGATTCCGAGTTCAACTCAAAGGTTCGCACCTGGATGTCGCGCAACAAGGTGACGGCCGAAGAGATCGCGCACGTTTTCCACGTTGATGGTGAGACGGTGGACGTGATCGTTGACACGGTGCCGGGCAAAAACCAGAAGGCTCAGGCGATCAACGCCTACATGCTGACCGGCATTGCGGAGTTTCTGAAAACCGGCGAGTCGAAGTTCACCGACAAGTCGGCGCGCGAAACCTGCAAAAAATTGGGCTGTTACGCCGAGACTAATCACGCAACGCATATGAAAAAGCCGGGCAATGTACTGAACGGCTCGAAGGAAAGTGGCTGGACCGTTACAGGACCAGGAATGAAAACTGCGGCTGAACTCATCAAGGGGTTCACCGCCGAGTGACCATCGACACGACAAAGATGCTTACCGCGATTCCGGCGAGCCTGCGTGATCCCTTGATCGAAACGTACCGAGAAATCGCTTCGAATTTCGCGGAGCACCGCTGGTCGCCGTCCGAATTGGAAGGCGGCAAGTTCTGCGAGGTTGTATATTGGATTTGCCACGGTTTTATCACCGGCACCTATGTTGCGTCTCCGACTAAGCCGGGCAACATGAAGGCTGACAGCAACGCACTAGAGCGCAATTCAGACACAGGTAAGCCGGGCGACCACAGTCTGCGCATTTTGATCCCGCGCATTTTGCCGGCGCTATACGACATCCGGAATAACCGCGGCGTTGGTCACGTCGGTGGCGATGTCGACCCGAACTTCATGGACGCGAGCGCCGTGTATTCCATGGCCAGCTGGATCTTGGCCGAACTCGTGCGCGTATTTCACAACGTCAAGACCGACGAGGCAGAGGCCGCAGTTAATGGCCTAGTCGAGCGCAAGACGCCACTCATATGGTCGGCCGGAACCGCGAAGCGCGTGCTCGACACCAAGATGACCACGGTGGAGCAAACACTGTTGCTTCTGCATCAGGCCTCCGGGTGGGTGTCTGAGGATGATCTGCTCAAATCAATCGAATACAGCAATGCAAGCATGTACCGCAGCAATGTACTCTTCAGGCTGCATAAGACGCGGAAAATCGAATACGACAAAGCGGGAAAGCGCGCGCATATTTCGCCCACGGGCAGCGAATACGTTGAAACACTGCTCATCGCTCCGCGCATGGGCATCACGAAATAGCGGTACGCGGGCTCCGGCACCGCCGGCCGTCCTGAGAGCGCTCACGGCGCTGGGGTGGAGCGATATGGCCGATCACAAGAATCAGCACTTCGTGCCGCGGGTGTTGCTGCGCCCGTTCACGAAGGATGCTGAGGATAAGAGCATCAACCTCTACAACATCCGGGCCGATCGACTGATCCCGGATGCGGCGGTGAAGGGTCAATGCGCCCGCCATTACTGGTACGGCGATGACGGTCAACTCGAGGTGCTTCTTAGCAGGCTAGAAGGCATGTTTGGTCTCGCGCGCCATCGCGTCGCGGCCGGAGGCAATTCGGATAGGGATTGGGAAGAGATCAGCCTATTTATGTACCTGCAACACTGGCGCACGGCGAAGGCCGCCGCACGCATCCGGCACTCGATAGAGGAGATGAACGCGAATACGTGGGCGCCCGAAAAAGACCCAGTGCCCGACAACAAAAAGCTCGTCATGAGTTCGATGCGCTTCGGCATCAAGTCGCGTGACATGTTGAGGGATTTGAAGGTTCGCTTCGTGCAGAACCACACAAGCCGCGACTTCATCATCGCGGACGATCCGGCCGTGATGCTCAACCGCTTTGCATTTGAAAAGTTGGAGGGCTCGGCATTTGGGGTCGCCTCGTCGGGGCTGATCTTCGTCATGCCTATGTCGCCGCGCTTTTCGGTGATCTGCTATGATGGATTGGTGTATTCGCTCGACGCTACAAATAGCCACGTCTTCCTCAAGAGCGAGGCGGCCGTCGATGCATACAACGATATCCAGTGCATCGCGGCGGAGGAGAACATCTACTTCCGGCGACAGGAGGACGGCGAGTACGTGCGGCAGCGGTTCGCGGTAGTGAAGCACAAGCGCCGGCCGGCGTCGACTGTACGCACCTTCGTTCCCGACGGCGAGACTGAGGACGCCGAGCATTACCGGCCTGGCACGATCGAAGAAGCCCGTGCAGCAAGACGTTCGTTGGAGGCAGTTCAATTCAACTACCCGGAGCCCGATCGGTGGATTCCAGGGCTTCGATATCGCTCAAAACCGAAGACGTTCTTCAACGGAACAGGCATGGGACACGTGCGGAAACGAGAATGGCTTTATCGCGGGTGTGACGATCCGGCGCCTGACGCGGGAAAGAAGATGCACATCATCCGAACGAAGGCACGGCCGAGCGCTTGGCCCAAGAGCTGATCCCTTACCCGAAGCGGAACCGCTGCGAGTAGATACCAGGCGAAGTCCGCTTTTGGCCGGTCATTTGGCTGCGCTGTAGAACTTGATCGCAATTGGTGTCCGGTTTGAACTTGGCACGAAGACCATTCCGAATGTCAAAAATTCCCAAAGGTTATCAATGGGAGAACGGACCATGAAATTTCGGAACGGACGTTGATTTCATTGAGGAACTCATCCGATTTCGATTCCGAGGGTCGGAGGTTCGAATCCTTCCGAGCGCGCCACGATTTCAATGTTCTAGATATGTTCCGAAACGGCTAGTGCCGGTCACGGTCTCGATGCCTGCCGCGTCAATCAGCCTGCCGAGACACCGCTTCGCCGGCCGCGTGACAGCGTGTCGGAGGGCGCTTCGTGGAATATCGCGCGGTAGGCTGCGGCAAATTCACCGAGATGGTGGAAGCCGTGGGCGCGTGCGCAGGTGGCAACGGTGACGCCGCCGCCCTTGAGGAGGCGGCAGCGGGTCGCCCACAGCCTTTTCAGGCGAATGTACTGGTGCAGGCTCATGCCGCGCACCATGCTGACGGCGCCGCCGAGCGTCCGGATTGAAACGCCAAACGCGCGCGCGAGATCGGCTGTATAGATCGGCGTGGTCGGATAGGTCGCGACGTAATCATCGATGCGCTGCACGAGTTTGATCGCTCGCTCGCCCTGGACGGAGGTGCTCCGATCCGGGATCGAATCGATCCGGAACAGATCGTCGAGAGCGAGCAGCAGGCCTTCCTGGAGATGGGCCGCAACCTCGGTGGTTTCGAACAGGCCCGGCTGCACCGACGCGGTGCGCAGGATGTCGAGCAAGAGTTGTCGCGTGTGCAGCAGGGCGGCCCGGTTCGCGACATGCGCCTGCAAATCGTCGACGTGGTCGAACCAGCCCCGGTCTCTCAGCGCAGGGGAGAAGATGATCATGGCATGATGATTGGTCCGCGGCTCGACGAATTGGCACTCATCGTTGCCGCGGAGCGCAACGAAGAAACGAGCGTCGAGATCCATTCCCTTGAAGTTGACCCGGAGGTCGTCGGTCATGGACAGGATCACCATCCCACCCGGCATGCGATAGGCGGTATCGAGGATGCGTGCGAACGATCTCGTCATGATGATGCGGCACGCCGGCAGGGAGACGACGGCACGGGCCGCCGCGAAGTTCGGGATGTCCAATGGAATGCTTCTCGCATCTTCCATCGTCTCGATCGGCCGAAACGCGTCGATATCGGAAAACCCGATCAGTTGAAGCGCGGAGGACGGTGCGAGGTCGTCGAACACCATGGGTTCTGGCCGGCTGCTGAAATGAGATAATCAAATGAATGTCGATGCATCGCCATCAATGGCGAAACATCCAGGCTCAGTAAACCGGATTCCGGACCGTAGTATTGCGGACATCATGCCATGAGATCCGCCGGCTCGATGTTACGGCCACATTCTCGGCTCATCGATTCGCCGGCGGCGAGGTCGATGAAATGCTGCATGCGGGCTGACTGGCGAAGGACGCAACTCCGTCGCTTCGTCACCATGTAGAATGACGGTATCGGCTGATTTCAACTTTGATCTGGATCAGATCCAGGCCGGGGGACGGCCGCGCAAGAAATGATCCTGCAAAAGCGAAGGGGCCCCGAGGGCCCCTTCAAACGTCACCAGCGGCGATAGCCGTGGTAACCATAATAGCGCGGGCCGTAATAGCGCGGCGGCCCATAGTACCGTGGGCCGTAATATGGCCGCGGCCCGTAATACCCGTAGTAGTTCGGGCGCCACCAGCACTGCCCCCAGGCGTTGCAGACCATGCGGACCTGCTCGACGCCGGAGATCTGCGGTGTCGCCGGTGCGGGCGCGATGGGCATGGCGGATGCCGCCGACGATGCCGCGAGGGCGCCGAACAGGGACGTGGCGACGAGGCCAGTCTTGAGATTCATGATGTCTTCCTCCGCTTACGCGATGCAGGATATCGAAGTTGTTCGGATCAAATTGTGGCGGACCCGAAATGTAATGCTGATGAACAAACCTTCAGCGAGCTGGCCCGGCCCTGATCCCAGCACGCCAGCTGGCTTGGGCCACGAGGGCATGCCGTGACTTGGACCTGCGACTTGGACCTTGATCCTGCGCAATTCGCAAGTCTGCCTTGGCTTTTAGTGTCGACGACATGGCAGCGGCGTTGTGCGTGCTGCCGGACAAGGTGAACTGGATGCGAGTCATTCCAAATCTGTCGATCTCGCCGGAGAAGGTCTTCTTCGTCATCTCGAAGTCGCGCCGGTCCGACAGCGAAGCGGCCGGGAACGGTGTCATCCTGGAGTCCGGTGACGACGACATGAGCTTCGGCCGCGGTGGACGCGGCGAAACCACCGATCGTGCCGAGCTTGCGGGCTTCATCGGCGACCTCAATGTCGACGAGCAGATCGATCTCGTGGCGCTGACCTGGCTCGGTCGCGGCGACGGCGATCTCTCCGATTGGCGCGAACTGCGCGCTCAGGCCGCGCAGGCGCACAACCGGCGCACGGCATCCTACCTGATCGGCACCCCCATGCTCGCCGATCATCTGGAAGAAGCGATGGCGCAATTCGGCAAGTCCTTCGAGGAATTCGAAGAGCAGCTCTGATGCCGAAGCGGCATCTGCGAGTGTCAAGGAGAAGTTGTGATGGACAAGATGAGAATGGCCAAGGGCGACTGGCTGGTCGTGTGCGACGGGCGCAAGGCGCTGATTCTGGAGAATCTCGGCGACGACAAGTTTCCGAATCTCCACACCAGGGAAGTGCATGAGCAGTCCAACCCTTCGACCACCGCGCAAGGCAGCGATGCGCCGGGCCGGTTGCACCCGGCGGCCGGCGGGGCGCGCAGCTCAGTCGAGCAGACCGATTGGCACGATGAGGCCGAGCGCGCCTTCTTGCGGGGACTGGCGGGCCGGCTCGATGCTGCCATCAACTCCGGCGAGACCAAGGCCCTGACCATGGTGGCCTCACCGCGCGCGCTCGGCATGATCCGCGCCGATTATTCGGACGTCGTGCGCAAGGCGCTCCAGGGGGAGGTCAGCAAGGATCTCGTCAAGCTGCCGGTCTACGAGATCGAGAAGCAATTGCTGCTGTCGGGCGCCGCGAAATAGGACACCCGCACAGGGCGCGGCGCCTCAGTAGCAGGGGTGCCGCCGGCCGTCCTGGCCGATATAAGCGGCCGCGCTGCGGTAGCAGTAGTTGGTCGACGGACCGTCGTAATAGGCGAAGGTGCCGGGGGTGATGCCGGGTCCGTAATTGTGCAGATAGCTGATCGGGTAGGGTAGCGGGTTGGCATAGGAGCGGTGGTGCCGGTGATATCCATTCGCCTCCGCAAGGCCAGGGGCCAGGATTGCAGCCGTCAGGGCCGCAACCGCGGCTACAAGCGTCAACTTGCTCATCTCGATTCTCCGGAACCCGCTCGAACAGATCAGCCATTTATAGCAATTTCGGGCGGTCAGGCATCGCTGCGGAGGCCCGAAATCATGGCCGGTCCTGCAGATTTCCGGGTGGGTGTGACAGAATTGCCGGACATGCGGTCGAAAGCTGCCCATTTTTGGCCTTTTCCGGGTGCTTAACGAATTCCCCACACAAGTATGACCAAAGAGTATTTGCTTGAGATTCCTGCCGCCGTCCCCACGGGATCACTTGCGGGTCCTTCGAGGTCGGTGCATTCCTGAAGGCCATCGCCGTTACCTCGCCATGCGCATCACGCTTCTGAGCCTGCTGTTGCTCTCCGTCGCTGCCGCTACGCCGGCGCGCGCCGAGCTGCATATTACTCGCGACCATGGCGGCTATGTCGAGGAGTACAAGGCCAAGTACAAGCGCGTGCGCGAGAAAGGCGAGCGCGTCATCATCGACGGCATCTGCAATTCGGCCTGCACGCTCGTGCTCGGCATCGTGCCGATGAACAAGATTTGCGTGACGCCGCGCGCGAGCCTCGGTTTCCACCAGGCCTATTACGACAAGGCGTTCACCTTCGGCATCAAGGTCACCAGCGCCGAAGGTACCTCCGATCTCATGTCCTACTACCCCGACAAGGTGAAGGACTGGATTCGTCGCAATGGTGGACTCACCACCGACATGAAGAAGATCAAGAACGGCGTCGAGCTCTGGAAGATCATCGATCCCTGTCCGGAAGAATGGTGATGAGCTGACCTAGACCGCTGTCATCCGCCGCAGCGCAGCATCTTCCGAGCGAAATTCGCATTGCCGCATGGCCTTCGCTGAGGCAATGAGGCGGCAATGAACCATAATCAAGAAAACCTGACCGCCCGCGCCGCGCCGATCCTGTTCGTCCTGCTCTGGAGCACGGGATTCATCGGCACCAAATACGTGGTCAACGATGCCGATCCCTTGACCTATCTCGCCATCCGCATGGCCATCGTGGTCGGGCTGATGGCGATCATCGCAGCCATCGCGCGGCCGAAATGGCCCGACCGGATCGGCATCGCGCACAGCGCGGTCGCCGGCATCCTCGTCCACGGCTTCTATCTCGGCGGCACGGCGATCGCGATCGCGCATTCGATTCCCGCCGGACTCTCTGCGCTGATTCCGGGACTGCAGCCGATCCTGACCTCGACCATCGCCAATCGCTGGCTCGGCGAGAAGGTGACGCCGGTGCAATGGGCCGGCCTCGTCCTCGGCCTCGGCGGCGTCGTGCTGATCCTGCACAACCGTCCCATGACCGGCGAAGCCGGGCTCGGCTGGCTTGCCTCGGTGGTCTCGCTGATCAGCATCACGCTCGGTACGCTCTATCAGCGCCGCTACTGCAACCACATCGACTGGCGAGCCGGCAATCTCGTGCAATACGTTGCCGTCACCATTTTCTTCGCGATCGGGGCATTCCTGTTCGAAGACCGGGTGGTGCACTGGACACAGGAGTTCGTCCTCGCGCTCGCCTGGCTCGCCGTGGCGCTCTCGATCGGTTCGATCGGGCTGTTGTACTGGCTGATCCGCCACGCTGCGGCAACCTCGGTCGCGAGCCTGTTCTATCTGGTGCCCGCCGTCACCGCGCTGATGGCCTATCTGCTGTTCGGGGAAAGACTCGATGCGCTGGCGATTGCCGGCATGGCGATGTGCGCGGCGGCGGTATTCGTCGTCAACCGGCGCTTCTGAAGCATGATCCGGAAAAGTGCGCAGCGGTTTTCCGAAAAGATCATGCTTAAACAACAACCTAAAGCGGGGCGGGGCGTCGGAATACATCCCTGCTGAGCGCAGCACCTTCGTGGTCGGCTGGACCGGCCGGGCCGCCGCGCGGCAAGGGTCGCGTGTCGTAGGGCAGGTCTCCAGGCGGATGTCCACTCCCGGAGACCTGTTCTGAGCGTTGTGATCAGCGCTTCGCCTTCTTGGCCTTCTTCTTCTTCTTCTTCTTGACGGCTTTCTTGACAGCTTTCTTGGCGGCCTTTTTCGCAGATGTCTTGCCGGCCTTCTTTGCGGTCTTCTTGGCCGCTTTCTTTGAGGACGTCTTCGCTTTCTTCTTGGCCTTCTTCTTGGACGTCTTCTTCGGGCCTACTTTCTTCGCGACCTTCTTGGCGGCTTTCCTGACTTGCTTGACGGCGGTGACCGCCGCGTCCTTGGTCGCTTCCACGGCGCTGGTGATCGTGTCCATCGCCTGTTCGGTGATCGGCTTTTCGTCGTCCATATCGTCCCCCGCGGTTTGACTGAGGCGATGACGATAGCGGGTTTCGAAATTGTGTCAAAGCGGCGCTCAACCTCTGCGGATCTTTGCGTAGGCGGCAAGCGCACGCTCCCGTCCCCTGGCATGATCGATGATCGGCTGCGGATAGGTCTTGCCGAGCGTGATGCCTGCGCTCGCAAGCTCGATCGGCGTTGCGTGCCAGGGCTGGTGGATCAGCTTGGCCGGCAGGTTCTTCAGTTCCGGCACCCAGCGCCGAACGTAGGCGCCGTCCGGATCGAACTTGTCGCCCTGGAGCACCGGATTGAACACGCGGAAATAGGGCGCTGCATCTGCACCGCAGCCGGCGACCCACTGCCAGTTGGCGGGATTGCTGGCGGGGTCCGCATCGACCAGCGTGTCCCAGAACCAGGCTTCGCCCTCGCGCCAGTCGATCAGCAGATGCTTGACCAGGAAGGAGGCGACCACCATCCGGACGCGGTTGTGCATCACCCCGGTGTGCCAGAGCTCCCGCAGACCGGCATCGACGATCGGATAGCCGGTGCGCCCGCGCTGCCAGGCAGCGAGCGCCTTGTCATCGCGCGTCCAGGGGAAGCCATCGAAGTTGGTCTGCAGGTTTGCGGTGGCGAGGTCGGGATGGTCGTGTAGGAGATGGCGGCAGAATTCGCGCCAGCCGAGCTCGCTCAGGAATTTTTCGATGCCCGGCCCGAGCGCCGGATCTTCGGCCGCGGCGAACCGCGCGGCGTGCCAGACCTGGCGAGGGCTGAGCTCGCCGAACCTCAAATGCGGCGAGAGCCGCGAGGTGCCCTCCCGGTCCGGGCGGTCGCGGTCGCCGGTATAGACGCGTGCGGTGCGCTTGAGGAAGTCGCGGAGGCGGCCTCGTGCCTCCGCTTCGCCGGGAATCCATGTCTCGTGCAGGCCACCCGCCCAATCGGGCTTGGCGGGCTCGAGTTTCCAGCTCTCTAGACGATCGCTGGCGATCCCTGGTGCAGGGCGCAGCGCCTTCGGTGCGGGCAGCGGCTTTGGCGGGTCGCCGAGCGACAGCACGCGCCGCCAGAATGGTGTGAACACGCGCAGGCCCCGGCCATCCTTGTTGCGGATCGCCGAGGGTGGGACGAGCAAATCGCCGGGACAATTTTGCGAGTCTGCTCCGAGCTTTGCCAGCACCGATTCGAGCGCTCGCTCAACCGACTGATGCGGCGCCTGGGCGATCCCGTTCCAGTAGACGGCGCGGGCGCCGCTCTCGCGCACCACCTCGGGGATGACCCTGGCGGCTGGTCCCCTGCGCAGGACCAGCGATCCGCCGCGCTCGGCGATCGCGGCCCCGAGCGCCCGCAGCGACTGCGCCAGCCACCAGCGCGCCGCGCCACCCGGTGCCCGCCCGGTCGTCTCATCGAGCAAAAAGAGGCAGACCACCGGCGCTCCGGTCTTCGCGGCGGCGTGCAGGGCGGGGTGGTCGGACAGGCGGAGATCGTCGCGAAACCAGACGATGATGGGCGGCACCTTTGGCGCGGTCAGGGGGTGTCCTCGTTTACGATTTGGAAAGGCGTGCCGCCTGCAGCGGTATTATGGTCGTTAATGCCACCGTAAGCCTATTGCACGATTATGCAGGAATTACTGGGGCCATTCCATCCATGTTCAAAGCTTCGAAGTTCCTGCCGCAGTTCAAGCTGGGTACCAAGGCTGTCCTGTGCGCCGTGCTGCTGATCGCCATGAATACGGGGCTCGTGGTCGGCGCCGGCTATTGGTCGCTGACCTCCGCCTTCAATGATCGCGCGCTCCGCGACATCGACGTCAGCCTGCGCACGCTGGCGCTGGCGTTCGCGGAGACCGTTCCCGAGGCCAAGATCACGGTCCAGGACGGCGCGGTCGTGCGCGCGGAGATCCCCAAGATGCCCGACTTCAAGGACCATGCCATCGTCGATCGCGCGGTGTCCTATGTCGGCGGCAATGCGACCCTGTTCGTGTTCGACGCGGCGAACGGGCAGTTCGTCCGCCGCTCCACGAATGTGAAGAAGGAAAACGGCGACCGCGCCGTCGGCACCCAGCTTGCCGCCGATCATCCGGGGCAGGCCGCGCTGCGCCGTGGCGAAGCCTATAAGGGGCCGGCCACGCTGTTCGGCAAGACGTTCATGACCGCCTATTTCCCGATCTTGGACTCGACCGGCAAGGTCGCCGGCATTCTCTATGTCGGCATCCCGATGATCCAGTACGAGAACATGCTGGCCCAGGCCATCGAGAGCATGGCGGCGGCCGCCGGGCTTGCTGCGCTTCTGGTGCTGGCTCTGACCCTGCTGGTCGTCCGCCGGATCACCCGGCCGCTCACCTCGGTCACGCGCTCGCTCACCGCGCTTGCCGAGGGCCAGAGCGACGTCGCGATCGAATGCGAGGACCGTGCCGACGAGATCGGCGAGATCGCCCGCACGGTTGCGGTGTTCAAGAGCAATTCGCAGGAGCGGGCGCGCCTGCGCAGCGAACAGGCGGCGGCAGCGACTGCCGCGGCCGAGCAGCGCAAGGCGGAGCTGCGTAGCTTCGTCGAGGAGTTCCGCGGCAGCGTCGGCGGCATTCTCGACAAGGTGCTCGCATCGTCCGGCGAGTTCGAGCGCGTTGCGCGACAGCTCACCGATGCCGCGCGCGCCACGGCCGATCTGTCGGCGCAATCGGCCGGAGCGTCCGAAACCGCCTCCGAGCATGTGCGTTCGGCGGCGTCGGCTTCCGAGGAGCTGTCTCAATCCATCTCCGAGATCACCCGCCGGGTGCAGGAATCGAACCAGATTTCCGCCGACGCGGTGCGGCAGGCAGAGGCGACCGACCAGCGCATTGCGCAGCTCTCGGAGGCCGGCACGCGCATCGGCGACGTCGTCAAGCTGATCACCTCGATCGCCGAGCAGACCAACCTGCTGGCGCTGAACGCCACCATCGAGGCCGCTCGCGCTGGCGATGCCGGCCGCGGCTTTGCGGTGGTGGCCCAGGAGGTCAAGACGCTCGCCGGCCAGACCGCCAAGGCGACCGACGAGATATCGAACCAGATCGAGAGCATGCAGCTTGCGACCGAGGAATCGGTCGCTGCCATCAAGGCGATCAGCGAGACCATCGAGCGCATCAGCGGCATTGCCGGCTCGATCTCGGCTGCGGTCGAGCAGCAGAAAAGCGCAACCCACAACATCGTGGCGAGCGTTCGCGCGGCGGTCTCAGGTACGGCCGAGGTCGCCGTCAACGTCCGGCACGCCGCCAAGGGTGCCAGCGAGACGGGCGAGACCTCGAGCCGGATGTTTGCCTCGGCCCGCGCGCTGTCGGGCGAGAGCCTGCATCTGAAGGCCGAGGTCGACGGCTTCCTCGACCGCGTGAGGACGGCCTAATCGCTACGGTCATTCCGGGGCGGTCCGGAGGACCGAGCCCGGAATCTCAAGATCCTCAGGTGCGCAATTGCGCACCAGAGTTCGATGCTAACGCATCGCCCCGGATGACAGCGTCGTTATTTCGGCTGCGGCACGATGCGCAGGTAAGGCTTCGGCTCCTTCCAGCCCTGCGGGTAGATCGTCTTGGCCTCGTCGTTGGAGACCGAGCCCGCGATGATGACGTCGTCGCCCTGGCTCCAGTCGGCCGGGGTGGCGACACGATGCTTGGCGGTGAGCTGGAGCGAGTCGATGACGCGCAGGATCTCCTGGAAGTTCCTGCCCGTGGTCATCGGATAGACCAGCACCAGCTTGATCTTCTTGTCCGGCCCGATGACGAAGACGTTGCGGACGGTCTGGTTGTCGGCGGCGGTACGCTTGAGGGGATCGCCCGAGATCGCGGCCGGCAGCATGCCGTAGAGCTTCGAGACGTTGTAATCGGTGTCGCCGATCATCGGGTAGTTCGGCGCGGTGCCTTGGGTCTCCTTGATGTCCTCCGACCATTTGGCATGGTTGTCGACGGGATCGACCGAGAGCCCCATCAGCTTGACGCCGCGCTTGTCGAATTCCGGCTTCAGCCTGGCGAGCGCGCCGAGCTCGGTGGTGCACACCGGCGTGAAGTCCTTGGGGTGTGAAAACAAGAGCGCCCAGCTGTTGCCGATCCAGTCGTGAAACTTGATCTTCCCTTCGGTGGTCTCGGCTTCGAAGTCGGGTGCGGTGGCGCCGATCGGAAGTGTCATGATTTTACCTCATCGCATTGAATTTACAGGAAGATTTGTCTCTGGCCGTCATCCTCAGTATAGGGCTCTTACCGGGCCAAGTGAACGCCAACTGAACCGGCTCAAGTAAAATGTGAATTCTTTGCTCGAAGGGCCGATTTCCTAGCAACTTATTGTTACAGCGGCACCTGCGGCGAAACATCCCCATCCGGTGTCACACGGTCTCGCTCGCCCCGATAATGCCTTTTATGACTTCCATCACGCTCGCCCGGCGTGTCCCGGAACCAAAATGATCCTGACAGCGACCAATTGGCAACCATCTCGAAAAGTCGCGATCCCCGTATCGAATCGTTAACCACCCCTTTACGCCGGCATGAAAATGCTGGCCGATCAGAAGAAGTCTGGAAGTGAACTATGTCTGCCGCTGCGCCTAAGTCTGTTGAGTCGCCGTCCCTCGAACCGTCCTGCCGCGACACCGCGGCTCATGCACTCTCCATCGTGCGCGACGGCGTGATCACGGGCGAAGGCCCGACCACCAAGGGCCGCGTCCACTTCTCCCGCTCGCTCGATGCCGATGACACCGCCTGGTGCCTGCGCATCCTGACCGCGACCGCCGTCAACGACCAGCCGGTCAGCCGCGCTGAAGCCGAACGCCTGTTCGAGATCAACGAGGCCGCGACCGAGCGCACCGATGGCGGCCGGTTCGACGACCTGCTCGCCAAGGCGGTTGCCCATTATGCGGCGAGCGCCTCGGGCCTGAAGGTGCCGCCGCGGAGCGTGGCGCTGTCGGCCGACACCGAGATCGAGAGCTGGGCGCCGTCCTATGCCTCCAAGGTCAACAGCGAGATGCTGGAGTGGATCGCCGGCCAGATGCGCGGCAAGCGCCAGAACAACCGTCGCCTGATGGCAATGGTGGCGACCTTCGTCGGCGCCACTGCGCTGCCTCTGGCGGGCCAGTTGCCGAACGTGTTCGACATCGGGATGTAAGAAACCGGGCATGTAAGATTTGTGCGTCACTCGAGGACGCGAGGGAACGGCGGGGTCATTTCCCCGCCGTTTTCTGTTTGCCGGCGTCAGGCTCGAGCCCGAGCGTGCGGCCCGGGAAGCCGGCGGCATCGAAATAGCGCTGGCTGCCGACGCGCTGGAAGTTCAGCACCGTCATCAGGCCGCCCTCGGCGGGCTTCGACTTCAGCGTGCCGACAAAAGCCTTCGGTACGACGCCGTTGGGCATGGCTTCCGACATCACGCGGCCGATCAGGCCGCCGTTCTGCGAGCCGCGCAGGCCCATCAGCCGGGCGGCCGTCATGCCGACGTCGGCATTGCTGACCGGAATCTCGTCGACATAGCCCGCCTTGAAGTCCGGACCGATCGCGGCCATGAAGTTCATGGTGTCGCCGCGGCTGAAGCTGCCATGCATGCCCTGGCCCTGGCGCAGCACGGTATCGGCGACCTGCACCGAGCAGTTGGTCGGCGCCTCGCCGCAATCGCTGGCATAGGAGCGGAAGTTGACGACGATCGACGGCGTTGGCGTCGCCGCCTTGCCGCGCAGGTTGATGCTCGATAGCGGCAGCGTGCCGGGGAAGCGGCCGAGCGAGTCCTCGACGAACAGGCCGGACACGTAATCCTGTTCGAGCAGTGCCTTGATCGTCTTCGCCGCCAGCTTCTTGTCCTTGTTCGGCAGATAGATCAGGTCGGAGCCGCCATTGGTGGCGACGACGAGATCGGGCTTCTCCGGATCCTTGCCGAGCACGCCGTTGCCCGCCCTGGGATGCTTGTTGCCTTCGACCTTCGCGTTCTTGTCGTTGGGGTCGAACAGCGGCAGGTCGAGCGCCTTCGCAAGGTCGAGCGCCAGGAATCCCATCGGCAGGAAATCCTTCGGCGTGTCGTCATAGCCGACCTTGGCCGACGGGCTGGACTTGCTCTCCTTGGAGATGGTCGAGAAGCCGTGATCTGCGGAGACGATGATGTTGGTCGAGGCCGTGAGCCCGAGCTCGTCGAGCGCCTTCCGGAGCTGGGCGAGGTTGGTGTCGGCGTTCTTGATGCCGGCCATCGAGGTCGGCCCGTTGATCCCGGGCATGATCTGGTTGAGGCTGTCGCCGGTATTGTGCTGGCTGCCGTCAGGATCGCGCGACCAGAACACCAGCACGAACGGCTTGTTGCGCGCCTTGAACATCGGCAGCACCACCTTGGTGGCGACGTCGGCGAAATAGGCCTGCTGCGCGACGTTTGCGACCGTGGTGCCCGGCGTCCTGGCATCGCCCGCCTTGGAATTGTCGCCGCGCGGCGGCGTGGCGAGGGGCAGGCCGGCCTTGGTCAAGGCGTCCTTCACCTCGTCGGACAATGCGACACCGTTCTTGCCGCCGGTGGAATCGTCGAACACGACCGAATGCTGGCCGGGCTTTTCAGGCTTGTCGGTGTGGTCGAACTGGTAGGTCGGGCCGACCTTGCCGATCGCCGCGGTGCTCAGCCCCTTGTCGCGGGCCATCTTCAGGATGGTCTCTTCGTTGAGGTAGTCGCCCTTGAAATGCTCGTCGATGTCGCCGAGCACGGCGTCGTTCTCGATGAAGGGGACGACGGTGTCGCCCGCAGGTGCGGAGGTGTAGTTGGTCCAGATCGTGTTGGAGAACACGCCGGTGTCGCCGAGATAATGGCCTGTCGACATCGCCGAGCCATTGGCCATGGTGAAGGTCGGGAACAGCGAATGCGGGTTCTTGAAGTTGACGCCCTTGTCGCGGAGCTCGGCCATCGCCGGCGCGGTTTCCGGTGTGACCTTCAGCGCACGCAGACCGTCGGGAATGAACAGGATCAGGTTGCGGGGCGTGCTGTTCTGGGCAGAGGCCAGTCCGGTGGACAGCACGGTCAGTCCGGCGGACAGCAACACCAGTGAACGGCGCATCAGGATCTCCTAGCGGTGAAGGCGGCGTGGCCGCAACCGCGGCCCCTAGCTTCGTTTAGTTTCGCTGGATGACAGTCTTGTTACAAGGCCCGTTGCCGCTGCAAGGGCTGGGGAGGGGACCCTGTCGTCGCTCTCGTGTCCCGGACAAGCTGCAACGCATGAGCGTTGCTGCGCAGAGCCGGGACCCAGGAAGCCGCACGGGTCGCTGCAACATGGGCCCCGGCTCTGCAGCGCATCGTCGAAGAGACGCTGCGCTGCGTCCGGGGCACCAGAGCGGAGTGTTCGCGCGCAACTGCATCAGCATCGTCAGAATCTCTCCGCGGCGACAACAATTGATCCGTCATCCTGAGGTGCGAGGCGTGCGATGCGAACGCATCGCATGCAGAGCCTCGAAGGATGAACGGCCGAGCTGGTGCAGCGGGGCCGTCGCCCTTCGAGGCTTGCTCTGCGACGCTATCGCGCCGCAGCGCGCGCACCTCAGGGTGACGGTGATGCATAGGGTTTGCAACGTACTCGCCTTCATGCGGACACAGCATCGCATCCTCGCGGCGCACTTCGCCCGAGCTTTGCTTGTCGCCTCGCCCTCAATTGAAAGGGCGCAGGGAAGACCGGGCGCCGGCTGGCACCCGCGGTCCACTGTGCGAAAGCGTGTGCTTAAAAAAGGCTGCACAGCGGCATACAGGTGAAGCCAAAACATTCCGGCCTTCCCTGCGCAGTGGTTTTACGGCTTATGTCGTGATCTCCCCGGGGAGCGATGCACTATTGCCCCCGTCGCCTTGCGGATGACTGACGGTGCGAACCCGGTCGGGCCGCAACGTCACCGCAAGACTTGGCGCACAGACCCCGGACGCCAGGACCACACGATTTTGCCGTACGCTGATGGCACCGGTCGTATGCGCGACGACCCTGCTCACGGTCTCCCGCCCTGCAAGTCCGCTCGCGCCAACGCCATCTGCGTCCACCGCCGCCCGGCCCGCGTTCGTGACGATCGCGATACGCCCCTCTTCCATGGGCCGGGTTGCGGCGACACATACGCCGTTTCCGAATTTCGGTAAAGCGGAATATTTTCGGCGAGGCGTCTTGACCGATGATTTGGGTGTTTTGCCCGACAGGCAACGCAAGGGATTGTGCCCGGAGGCGCGATCCCTTCCGGTCGGCTGCGCGGGCGGGGGCCGCCGACGCACGAAGGCCCACCGCCCATTACGGACGGTGGGCCTCGCGTCAGGCGATCTTACCAGCGATATCTGCCGGTCAGCGTGCCGTTGTTGTTCCCGCCAGGGCCGACATCACCCTGCGTCGAACTCGGAGTTGGATGGTTGGTGCCGTTGAGTGCGCCATACGGCCCGGCCACGTCCGGATAGTATGCGCGCGGCTGAACTGGTTCATAGGCGGGCGCCGTGCGGTCCCAGCCCACGGACCGGCCGCTCCAGTCGTAGCCCTGCGCCGAGGCGGCCGCAGTGCCCGCGACCAGCGATGCCGTGATCAGGCAGAGGAGTTTTGACTTGTTCTGCATTGGAGATGCTCCTTGCTTGTGTCGGGGGCCAACGGTTGCAATGCGGGAGCGTTCCGGACGCATGGGCCAGGAGCGGTCAACTCCGATCAACTGGTTATGATGCGCCCGCCGCGGAACGAAGTGGCTGAAACGAGATGAGAATCCCGGGCGTTCTGCCGCACCATGATCCCCGCTAATCGCGTGCCTTAACCAATAGTTAAAGATATGTTTGCGGCTGGGCGGCAGCCCGGCCTAGCCTCTTGCGGGGAGCCGCTATCGCGAAGCCAAACGAGTGTGGTGCGTATCATGATTGCCAGATCACATGGGGCGCTGTTCGCCTCGCTCAGCGCAGCCGCGCTGCTCCTGACTGCAAGTGACGGCTCTGCCGGACCCGCCGTGGCCGCGGCGCCCGGCGTCGCCACCACCGCGCCGCCGGTTGGAGCACGTCCGCCGATCGCGCCGGGCGCCCGGTTCCATCGCCGCAGCGCTCCGTGGGTCTATTGGCCGGGCGGCGGCGGCTTCTTGTATGATGGCGCTGGCTACAGCCAGCCCTTTGTCGATGCCGCCCAGCCACTCTCCAGCGACGTGCGTTACACCTACACCTATGATGTTCCCTGGGACTGGACGCATCGCTATCCGCCGAACGTCGTGCCATCCAACCGGCCCTATGTGCCGAGCTGCCCGACAGAGCAGGTGACAGTGCCCGGCCGCGGCGGCAGCGAACACACCGTCAACATCATGCGCTGCTACTGACTAGCCCAGCTCGAAGCTGGTCACGCCGAAGACGCGGTCGATGTGAAGTGGCGGGATCGGCCCGGTGTACATCCGCGCCGTCTCGAACACCGGCTTCAGGCAGAGCGACTCCGCGAGCGCAATCGCTTCGCCGTTGACGGCGGGGACGTCGAGGAAAATGTCGCCGCCGCTCGTGCTTCCCAGCAAGGCCTGCATGACCGCCTCCGCTGCCGCCCGATCGTCGGCGACGAGCGGGCCGATCTTATGGCCCGTCCGGCACGGACGGATCACGCCCCATGCGGCGAGCTTGCCCTCGCGCAGCAATGCGCGGCCGACGTGACCTGGTGTGTTGATCCAGGCGCGCAGGAAGGTGCTGCGCGCGGCAGGGAACACGGTGGCATCATCAGCTTCAACGATTGCAAATGGGATCTTGTCGAGGGTGACGACGCCGGCAGGTCGTCTCGGTGGCGCCCCCACGACGCCGCCATAGCGGATATTGGCGTAAGCGAGCTGGAAGCCGGACCTCTTGTAATTGTCCTGCTGCGCTACGACGCCGTCGAGCCCGATCACGCGCCCGTCCGCATGCGCGATGGCTGCGTTCCAGATGCGCAGGCCATGGCCCGCGCCGCGAAAGCACTGGCGCACGATGTAGAAGCCGAGGAAGGCGAAGCGGTCGTCGTAATTGACGCAGGAGACGGTCGCGACCGGCTCGCCGTCGATCTCGCCGACGAAGAAGCCTTGCGGATCGGGGACGGCGAAGCAGGCGGCATCGGCCAGGCCCGGATTCCATCCCTCGGCCGCGGCCCAGTCGACGGCGAGTGCGATTTCGTCGGGGCGCAGATTGCGGATCTGCAGATCACTCATCTCGAGTCGCTCATGATGGATGCCTTCGACCATGGACCTGCCGCGAGGTCTGGCTGTAGAAGGCGCCATGATAGGCCGAGCCTGCGGCTCGCCTCAACACAGGGATGATCGGTCATGGCAGCAGAGAAGGTTGCGCTCGTTACCGCCGGCGGCAGCGGCATGGGGGCGGGGGCCGCGCGCCGGCTGGCAGCGGACGGGTTTCGCATCGCGATCCTGTCGTCCTCCGGCAAGGGCGAGGCGCTGGCCGCCGAGCTCGGCGGCTGCGGCGTCACAGGCTCGAACCAGTCGAACGACGATCTGAAGCGCCTGGTCGACGCCGCGATGGCGAAATGGGGGCGGATCGACGTGCTCGTCAACAGCGCCGGGCACGGGCCGCGTGCGCCCATCACCGAGATTACCGACGAGCAGTGGCACGCCGGCCTCGACACCTATCTGCTGAACGTGATCCGTCCGACGCGGCTGGTGACGCCGGTGATGCAGGCGCAGAAGGGCGGCGCCATCATCAACATCTCGACGGCCTGGGCGTTCGAGCCGAGCGCGATGTTCCCGACCTCGGCGGTGTTCCGCGCCGGCCTTGCCGCCTTCACCAAGATCTTCACCGACACGCATGCGGCGGACAACATTCGCATGAACAACGTCCTGCCGGGCTGGATCGACAGCCTGCCGCAGCTGGACGCGCGCCGCGACAGTGTGCCGCTGAAGCGCTACGGCAAGGTCGAAGAGGTTGCGGCGACGATTTCGTTCCTGGCCTCCGACGGCGCGGCCTACATCACCGGCCAGAACATCCGCGTCGACGGCGGCCTGACGCGCTCGGTCTGAGGCGGCGACTGCGCCTCTAAAATTACTTAGCTTATGAGCTAACAATTGTTGACGGCGCTGGGCTGCGGCGCTATAGTTAGCTTCATGGCTAACCAATCGTCCCGCCTCGACCATGTTTTCGCAGCGCTCGCCGATCCCACGCGGCGGGCGATCGTGATGCGGCTCTGCGCGGGCGAGGCGTCGGTCGGCGAGCTCGCCGATCCCTTCGACATGGCGCTGCCGAGCTTCATGAAACACATCCACGTGCTGGAGACGAGCGGGCTCGTTCTGTCGGAGAAGACCGGCCGCGTGCGCACCTGCCGTCTCAGTCCGGATGCGCTGCTCGGCGCGGAGGATTGGTTCCAGCAGCAGCGCGCGGTGTGGGAGGCGCGGCTCGACCGGTTCGAGGCCTACGTGATGAAACTCAAGAAAGAGAAAGAGAAGGAGAGGGCGGGCGCCAAGCGGCCGTCCCGAACAACCAAACGGAAAGGTTCCGAGTGATGACGAAGTCTGCCAATCCCGCCCTGTCGCAATGGTCGCTCGACCGTGAGATCGTGATGTCGCGCGTGATCGATGCGCCGCGCGATCTGGTGTTCGAGGCGTGGTCCGACCCGAAGCATCTGCCGCAATGGTTCGGGCCGAAAGGATTTGAGGTCGAGACCTTCGAGATCGACGTGCGCGTCGGCGGCGTCTGGCGCTTCAACATGATCGGGCCCGACGGCACCGTGTACCCGAACCGCATGCGGTTCCGCCGCATCGAGCGGCCTTCTCTGATGGAGATGGATCACGGCCTCGACCAGGACGATGATCCCGGCATGTTCCGCTTCACCGTCACCTTTGCCGAGCAGAGCAACGGCAAGACCGTTCTGATGATGCGCCAGCTGGCCTCGACCAGCGAGCAGCGCGACGGCATGATCGGCTTCGGCGCCGTCGAATACGGCTACCAGACGCTGGACAAGCTTGCCGCCTATGTCGCCGCTATGAACCGGTGAGGGCAGCGTCATTCCGGCACGCTCAATGGGGCGTGCACAGAATGACGAAGGTAGGCGGCAGTCTGTGAGGCAAGCCGTCGTCGCAGCCGACGGCTTGTCCTGCAGTGTCACGTGAGCGCGTTGGTGACCGGGGGGTCATGCATCTGCTTCACTGCAGTTGTGCAATGAAGGTCCCGGGTTGCGTCGCCGGAGCCGCTCTCCTAGCGCCGCGTTGTACCGTCGGATCGTGGAGTGGTTTCATTGCGCATGCCCGGAGGGCTGGAAGCGCCTTGTCCGCCACGCTCGACATGCGTGATGCCACCGCCACCGCCGGCGCTACCCGCACCGCCGCTGCCCGAGCCTGCTCCGGCTCCAGCGCCGCCACCGGCACCCGCGCCAGCACCGGCGCCTGCACCGGCACCACCTGCGCCGCCGCCGGCTCCGCCAGCACCGCCGCCACCGCCGGCGCCTTGTGCGAACGCTGCGCCGACCGAAGCGCCGGCCAGCATCGCAGCTGTGAAGATCGTCAGAACAGTCTTACGCATGTTGTTTCTCCTTGATGTCTACGGCGAACCAATCATGCGCGGCGGCGACTGTTCCTATGCTCGTCGATGGAAGGCAAAGCGATCTTCGGCCGGAACACGCGTTGAGATAGTCGGGTCTCCTGCGGCAATCGGCCCGGCCCTCTCAGGAACAATCGCCCGTGCTTCCCTGTTGCGCGAACGAAGCCAGTCACAACGGAGGACAGGAAGATGGCCAATGCAGCCCGCGATACGTTCGTGGTGGGACTACGCAATGCGCATGCGATGGAAGTACAGGCGCGAGAGTTGATGGAGCGCCAGTCAGAGCGGCTCGACGACTATCCCAAGGTCAAGGCTAAGGTCACCGCTCACCTTCAGGAGACCAACGAGCAATTGCGCCGGCTGGAAAAATGCCTGGAAGCCTGTGGCGAGAGCACGTCGACCCTCAAGGATACGGCGCAGTCGGTCATGGCCAACATGACGGCCATGGCGCATTCGGCTGCGGGCGACGAGATTCTCAAGAACACCTTCGCGAACAATGCGTTCGAGAATTTCGAGATCGCCGCCTACAAGTCGCTGCTCGCGCTCTGCGGCGCCGCGGGCATGCCGGAGGCCAAGGCATCACTTGAGACATCGTTGAAGGAGGAGCAACGCATGGCCGCCTGGATCGACTCCAATGTCGAGAAGGTGACGATGGAATACCTGACGCATCAGCGCCAGGCCGCGTAGCTCCGCGATCCCCGCCGATATCGAGCCTCCGGTGCGCCAGGGCGGCCGGTGGCTCTTTCGTGCCTTCGCCTTGCGTGCGTTGACCGGCAGGAACGATTACGGCCAAACGGCCTCTCGCCGTCTCACTCCCTGGCCTCGTCCGTCACGATGTCGCCGAGCTTCTGCCAGCGCAGGCCGTCGAACTGCACCATCTGGAACTGCTTGTTGACCCGATAGTCGGTCGGCGAGGTCGTGACCGAGATCCCCGGGAGCGTCAGGTCGAGCTCGACGTTCTTGAGGTTGGCCGCCTGTCGCATGACATTGTCGCGGGTGAGATCGTCGCCGCACTGCTTCAGCACCTGCACCAGCAGCTGCGCGGTGATGTAGCCGTAGACGTTCAGGTTCGAATCCTTGTCGCCTTCAGGATAGTACTTGGCCATGAAGGCGAAATAGCGCTTCATGCCGGCATCGTCCTTCCATTCGGGGTCGGCGGCGTCCTTGACGTAACCGACGCTGACGACGCCCTTGGAGTTGTCGAGGCCGGCGGGCTTGAGCACGGCGCTGACCGAGGAGGCGTTGATGTCGATGATGTGCAGCGGCTTCCAGCCGATCTCGGCGACCTTCTTGATCGCCTGTGCCGCCTGTTTCGGGGTCGTCGCGCTGAACAGCACGTCGGCACCCGCATCCTTCAACCGCAAAATCTGCGAGTCGATCGTCGGCTCGGTGATCTCGTAGGAGGTCTCGGCCACGACCATGTTCGCCTTCTCGCCGAGGCCGGCCTTGAGGCCGGCGAGATAATCCTTGCCGAGGTCGTCGTTCTGGTAGAGCACGCCGATCTTCGCGTTCGGGTGGTTCTTCAGCAGGTACTGCGCGTAGATGCGGCCCTCGACGAGGTAGGACGGGTTGAAGCCCATGGTCCAGGGGAAGTTCTTCGGGTCGGTGAAGCGCGCCGCGCCGGTCGCGGCGAAGAGCTGCGGGATTTTCCTGGCGTTGAGATATTTCTGTACGGCGACGTTCGGCGCGGTGCCGATGATCTGGAACGTCAGCAGCACCTCGTCGCTTTCGACCAGCCTGCGGGTCTGCTCCACCGTTTTCGGCGGCGAATAGGCGTCGTCATACTGGATCAGCTCCACCTTGCGGCCGTTGACGCCGCCCTGGTCGTTGATCATCCTCATATAGGCGGCCTGGGTCTTGCCGATCACGGCGTAGGCCGAGGCCGGGCCGCTGAGCGGCACGGTCTGACCGACCTTGATCGCGGTATCGGACGCGCCGGGGTCGTATTTCTTCTGCGCCTGCGCTGCCGTGATCGAGAGCGCCAGAAACAGCGCGGAAGCTGCGACGCGCTTGAGAAGAGTGCTTGTCATGTGCTTGTCCCTCCCGCTTGCTATTCGCCCTTGAGGCCGGCGTCGCGGATCAGCCTGGTCCACTTCTGCGTCTCGTTGTCGATGAACCGGCCGAACTCGGCCCCAGTGCCGGCACGCACTTCGAGGCCCTGGGCGGTCAGCTTGTCCTTGATTACGGGTTCGGCGAGCGCACGCAGAACCTCGGCCTGGAGCTTGTCGACGATCGCACGCGGCGTCGTGGACGGCGCCATGAAGCCGTACCACCCGGCGGCGGCCACGTTGGGAAAGCCCTGCTCGCGCAGCGTCGGCGCCTGCGGGTAGAGCGCGCTACGCTCGGCCGAGGCGACACCGAGCACGATGAACTTGCCGCTCTGGATGTAGGGCAGGGCGGTCGGCAGCGCCGTCAGCGTCGCATCGACGCGGCCGGCGAGCAGCTCGGTGTAGGAGGCCGCATCGCCCCGGAACGGGATGTTCAGCCCCTTGACGCCGGCATCGCGGAACAGGAGCTCTCCGGCGAGGTGCGGCTGCGAGCCGGCGCCGGGAGAGGCGAAGGTCAGCCCGTCCGGTTTCGATTTGCCGTAGGCGATCAACTCGGGCAGCGTCTTGAACGGGGCGTCGGCACTGATGATGAGGAACAACGGCGCGATCACCGCCATCGCGACCGGCTGCAGATCCTTGCGGTCATAGGTCAGCTTGCCGAACAGCGCCTCGGCGGTCGCGTAGGGCGCCGCGACGTACAGGATCGTGTAGCCGTCGCCCGGCGCATGAGCGACCATGTCGTTGGCGATGCGCGTGCCGGCACCCGGCTTGTTCTCGACGATGAACTGCTGACGCAGGCTGCGGCTGAACTCCTCGGCCAGCAGGCGCAGCGAGATGTCGTTGGAGCCGCCGGGCCCGTAAGGCGAGATCAGCCGCACCATGCGCGACGGCCAGGCGTCTTCGGCATGCGCCGCCAAGCCTGATCCTGCTGCGAGGCCGCCTGCGATCGTGCCCAGCAGGGTTCGGCGTGTGACCTTGAATGATGCCACCGTTGTCGTCCTCCCTCTTGTTGTTGGTCTTCTTGTGTCGTTGGTCTTCTTGCGACGTCAGATCACCTTTCGTTGGGTGAGCCGTTCGATCTCGTGGTCCGACAGGCCGAGCCAGTCCCGGAACACCTCGTCATTGTCCTGGCCGACGTCGCCCGCGGCGTGGCGCAACCGTGCGGGATCGACGGTGAAGCGAGGAACGGCATTGGTCATGGCAACCGTGCCGAAATCCCGGTCGGCAACGCGGGTGATCACCTCGCGCGCCTGCACTTGCGGGTCGGCGGCGATCTGATCGATCGAATAGATCGGCGCGAGGGTTCCCTGCGCGGCGTTGAACCTCGCGAGGACCTCGTCAAGGGGATGCGCGGCGCACCAGGCCGCGAAGATGCCGTTGAGCTCGGCGGCGTGCTTGACGCGCTGGTCGTTGGTGGCAAAGCGCGGATCGTCGACAAGGTCGGGCCGGCCGATCGCCCGGCAATTCGCGGCGAAAAGCGCGTTGGTCGAACCTGCGAGCGTCACCCAGTGATCGTCGCCGGTGCGAAACACGGCGGCCGGCGCCGAATAGCCGTTGGCGTTGCCGATCCGCTCTCGAACGGCGCCGAGCTGGTCATGCTCGATGGCGAGCACATCGAGCAGGCGAAACACTGCTTCGGTCAGCGCGAGATCGATTTCCTCGCCCGGTGCATGCGGGTCGCGCGCCCGCTTCCACAGCGCCGCGAGCACGCCGACGGCGCCGAACAGGCCGCCGATCGAATCCCCGATCGGATATCCGGGATGGGTCGGCTCGGCCTCGCGCTCGCCGGTGATGTAGGTGAGGCCGCCCATGGCCTCGAAGATGCGGGCGAAGCCGGGGCGGTCGCGATAGGGGCCGTCCTGCCCGAAGGCGGTGGCGCGCAGAATCACGAGGCGTGGCTGGATCGACCACAGCACCTCCCTAGAAAGGCCCCAGCGATCCAGCGTTCCCGGACGAAAATTCTCGACCAGCACGTCGAAGCGGGGAAGGAGCTGCTTGAACAGCGCAAGCCCTTCCGGCGTGCGCAGGTCGAGCGTGGCAAACTTCTTGTTGCGGTTGGCGGCCTTCCACCACAGTGGCTTGCCGTCCTTGAACGGTGGAAACGACCGCACGCCGTCACCGTGCCCGGGCATCTCGATCTTGAGCACGTCCGCGCCGTAGTCGGCCAGCAGCGTGGCGGCGAACGGCGCGGCGATGATCGTTGCGATGTCGAGAACCTTCAATCCTTCGAGCGGCCCAGCCATGTCATGTCCCGGCGCTTGTGATTTTCTTGGTCTTGCGCGTCGTCGTCGTGGGCTCGGCCTGCCCGACGATGGCGCGGATGCTGTCGGCGAGCGCCGCGATGCGCGGACCGATCTCGCCCTCGAGCTGACCTGGCTGGAGCCGGAAGGCGGGGATGCCGCAATTGATCGAGAACGACTGCTTCGATTCGCTTGCATGAAACAGCGGCGCGGCGACGGCATGGATCGAGGCCATGTACTCGCCCCAGCAGGTGCAGAAGCCGCGGTTTTTGCATTGCGCGATCCCGGCGCGGTATTTGTCCCGGAACGTCGACCACAGCCCGGCGTCTTCGGCGGCGATGTTCCGTTCCAGCCGGTCTGCATCGGCCGGCGGCAAGGTCGACGCCGCGGCGCGGCCCATGGCGGTCATCACGACGGGAATGGGCATGCCGATGTCGGGCACGTGCGGGCCGACATCGCCGGAGCGCGCGGTCTCCACATAGATCATCGAGGTGGCATCGAGCAGGCCGATCGAGACCGTGCCGCGGACGCTGTGCGCCAGCTCCTGCATCATCGGCCGCGCCACCTGGCGGAATTGCATTCCGGCGAGCAGGGGATGCGCCATCCGCAGCGCCCGCGCACCGACGCGGTACTTCGACCGCTCGGCGTCGTAACGGAGATAGCCGAGCTCGGCCAGCGTATGGGTCAGCCTCGCCACTGTCGGCCGCGGGATGCCCGTCAGGGTCGACAGCTCCATGTTGCCGAGCAGCGTGCTCCCGGCCTTGAACGCCTCGATCACGACGAGCCCCTTTGCCAGCGTCGTGGCGAAAGCGGCGTCGTCGGCGCTGTCCGCCAGCACTGCTGCTGCGGAGGAGGGCGGATGTCGTGGCTTGGATGAGCTCGTCGGGGCCATTCCTAATTATCAGACAGGCGCAGATCGGATGTCCAATAGATTCGCCAATTACGCAAATATTGTCCGATATGTGGACGCGACCATGCTTGGGACACTTCCGTGAGAGGCAGCTCTCAAACGACCGGGCAAACAGATTTTTGTCGCGATTGCATGCCGTCCTGTGACAGGATTATTACGACGGCATGTCAGATCGATAATTTTGCGGAGCGGCTCATGTTGCAGTGGCAGGCGCGGTCAAATCCCCTCGCGTGGTGGTGGGGATCCCTCACGTTTGTGAGCAGCGCCAATATTCTCGTCTGGTTCATGCTCTATCGGGAGTTCTATCCGACAGTGGCGGGCAGCATCAGTGGCGGCTCGGACATCGGGCTGATGTTCCTGCTGTGCGCCGGCTATGTGTTCGGCTGTGCCTTCCGCTCGGTGCTGCCGCGCGCCGACGTGCAGCGCATCTGCCTGTTCGACACCTGGCTATCGAGCGTCTTCGTGGGACGCTCGGTCGCGACCGTCGCCGAGGTCTGCTTCGCGGCGCAATGGGCCATCATCCTGCATCAGCTCGGCACCATGACCGGCGCCGAAACGGTGGTGAACATAGCGTGGATGATCGTCCCGGTGATCATCATCGCCGAGTGCTTCTCCTGGTACGCGGTGGTGACCACCAACTATCTCTACAACGCGATCGAGAATTCGCTGTGGGCGGTGACCTTCTTCCTCGCCGGCATCGCGCTGTGCCGCCTGATGCCGGAATTCCAGGGCGTGGTACGCTGGGCGCTGATGTCAGGCGTCGTCGGCATCGCCTGCTTCCTCGCCTTCCTCATCACCGTCGACGTGCCGATGTATCTCAGCCGCTGGCGGGCGGGGCACGCCGAGGGCAACAGGTTCCTCGGCTTTCTCGAGGGCCTGCATGACGTCTCGACGCGTTGGGTCGTGACCCACGACATCGCGCATTGGAAGGGTGAGCTGACCTGGATGTTCCTGTATTTCAGCGCCGCGGTATGGTCGAGCCTCGCGCTCTGTGCGCTCTACGCGATGGAAGGCTACATCACGCGTTATCTAGCCTAGCGATTACTTGCCGACCAGGCCGCACTTGCTGCGGTCGAGCGGACGAAAGGCCTGGTCGGGCGGGATCGTCGCGACCAGCTTGACGAAGTCCCACGGGCCTTTCGATTCCTCCGGCGTCTTGACCTGAACCAGATAGAGATCGTGCACCATGCGCTGGTCCTCGCGAATGCGGCCGTTGGGCGTGTAGGCATCTGACACCGGGGTTGCCTTCATCTTCGCCATCACGGTCGCGCTGTCGTCGGAATCGGTGTCCTTGATCGCTTGCAGATAATGGCGCACGGCGGAGTAGACGCCGGCCTGGATCTGCGAGGGCATCGCCTTGCGCCGCCCATAGAATGCATCCGAGAATTTTCGGGCGGCGGGCGAGACGTCCTCGAAGAACGAGGTGACGATGAGATCCCCGCGCGTCGCCTTCAAGCCCACGGACTCGATGTCGACGTTCTGGAACGACATCGGCACGATCTTCATGCCCTGATCAGCGAGCCCGAATTCCTCGGCCTGCTTGATCGCGGTGGCGTTGTCGCCGGCGACGTTGATGGCGAGGATCCTGGCGCCGGACGACTGCGCCTGGAGCAGGAACGAACTGTAGTCGGGCGTGCCGAGCTGGGCCTTCACGCTGCCGGCGACCTTGCCGCCGAGCGCGGCGATGCGGTCGCGTGCAGTCGCCTCGATCGAATGGCCGAACGCGTAGTCGCCGGTGATGAAGAACCACGGCTCCTTGCTGGTCTGCATGATGCCGGAGACCACCGCAGTCGCCGTGGAGTAGGCGTCCTGGGTCCATTGCACACTGGTCGGCGCGCAGGCCTCGTCGGTGAGCTGGTTTGCGCCGGCGCCGGAGATGAGGAACATCTTGCCGTTGCCGCGCACCAGCTCTTGCACCGCCAGCGCCGCGCCGGAGCTGCCGCCATCGGCGATTGCCTGGACTCCGTCGCTGAACCACTTTCGCGCGAGGGATGCCGCGAGATCCGGCTTGTTCTGGTGATCGGCCTGCAGGATCTCGATCGGCTTGCCGTTGATCTTGCCGCCGAACTCCTCCGCCGCCATGCGCGCCGCCTCGACCGAGCCCGGACCCATCGCGGTCGCGAACACGCCGTTCATGTCGGTGAGCACGCCGATGCGGATGGCGTCGCCCTTGATTTCGGCCCGCGCAGCGGAGCCCGCGAGCACGAGTGTCATCAGCAGGGTGGCGGCGGAGGTGGTGCGGGTCGTGCCCATGGCGTTTCCTGAGTTTATCGTTGATTGATCGGTCTTGACGGTCAGGCCGGTTCGGCGATCACCCTGTTGCGCAAGGTGCCGATGCCGGAAATCTCGACTTCGACGGTGTCGCCGGGGCGCATCCACAGCGGCGGCGTGCGCTTGGCGCCGACACCGCCCGGCGTACCCGTGACGATGACATCGCCGGGCGCGAGCGGGCAGATGGTGGAGATGTAGGCGATCAGCTCGGGGATGGCGGTGATCAGGAGATCCGTCGTGGTGTCCTGCACGACGTTGCCGTTCAGCCGGGTCTGCAAGGTGAGCTTTGACGGATCTGGAATCTCGTCCGTCGTCACCAGCCACGGACCGAAACTGCCGCTCTCGGCAAAGGTCTTGCCGGCGAGGAATTGACTGGTGTGGCGCTGCCAGTCGCGGATGCTGCCTTCGTTGTAGCAGGAATAGCCGGCGACGTGGTCGAGCGCGCGGCCGGCGGGAATGTGACGGCCCTCCTTGCCGATGACGAGCGCGAGCTCGCCTTCATAGTCGAAATCGTCGCTGACCTTCGGTTTCACGATGGACTGGAGATGGCCGACCTGGCTGCATGGGAAGCGAACGAACAGAGCCGGCTTCTCCGTGACGGTGCGGCCGGTCTCGGCCACGTGGTCGCGATAGTTGAGACCGACGCAGATGATCTTGCCGGGATCGGGGATCACGGGTGCGAAGGTGATGCTGTCGAGCGGATGGTCGGGGGCAGTGGAGGCTGCAAGCTTGGCCGCTTCGGCGACGCGGCCAGCCTCAAGCAACTGTCGTAGCGTTGTGCAGCCCGTCATGCGCGAGCCCAGATCGACGACGCCATTGTCCTTGACGGCTCCGAACGAGGTGCGGCCGTCGGCGATGAAAGAGAGCAGCTTCATGGGGTATCCTTGGGATGTTCGCTCAGGCCGCGGACGGCACGTGGGTTGGAGGCGTGATGGCGGCCATGAGCCGGTCGAGGTCGGTCTCGTTACGGGCGGTGCCGCGGATGTAGCGGTCGGGGCGAACGAGTGCGGCGATGATGCCGCGCTCGCGCAGCCAAGGGCCGACGGCCTCGGCATCATTGCTGGTCAGGATCTTGATCCCCGGCAGTGAATGAGCGGGACGCGAAGGAAGCGTGGCCAAGCTATCGACGAGCAGGACATGGCCGTAGCCGATCCGGTCGTCGCTTCGGCTGCCGTCTCGCAGCGCGAATTGCGGCGCGAGATGTCCGGCGAGAGGCAGATCGCCGAGCGCGAGCCCGGGGCCGAGCAGGGGCTTTTTCACCTCCAGCTTGACCGGCGCATTTTCGCGCACCTCGCCGGCGGCAAGGCCCGCCTCGATCGCCTTGGTGTTGATGACGCCGCCGAGGCGAATGGCGAACTCGATGAATTCGCGCACATGCGGCTGGCGCTCGCTCTGATAGGTGTCGAGCAGGTGGGGCGGGGCGCCGTCGCGAATGACCGCGGCAAGCTTCCAGGCGAGGTTGGCGGCATCGCGGATGCCGGCGCACATGCCCTGGCCGAGGAAGGGCGGGGTCTGGTGCGCAGAATCGCCCGCGAGCAGCAGTCGATCGTTCCGCCATTGCTGCGCGATGACGGAATGAAACGTGTAGACCGCGGCGCGCTCGATCTCGGCATCGTCGGGAGTGATCCAGCGCGACAACAGCTCCCACACCTTCGCCGGTTGCGCGACCTCCTGGGAATCCTCGTCGGGGAGGACCGTGATCTCCCAGCGCCGCCGCGTGCCGGTGCCGCGCACGTAGGTCGCCGGACGGCGCGGGTCGCAATGCTGAAGGCTGTAGTCGCCGAGATCATCGCGCTCGCGCTTGAGCAGGACGTCGATCACCAGCCAGCGCTCGTGGAAGCCGAGATCCTCCATGCCTGAGCCGATGAAGCGGCGCACCAGGGAACGGGCGCCATCGCAGCCGATCACATAGCCGGCGCGGACTTCGGTGAGCTTTCCGTTGGAAAGATCCTCGTAGCGGACGCGCACGCCAGTCTCGTCCTGCTCCAGCGCGAACACATCGCAGCGGTTGCGCAGGGTGACGTGCGGCCAGCGGACGAGCCCGCCGATCAACACGTCCTCCAGATCCGGCTGGTGGAAGCGGTAGCTGAGATGCCAGCCCATCGGCGTCAGCGTCTGTGGACGAGACCAATCCAATAGCATGCGACCGGCGGCATCGAGAAAGAGCATGCCGGGACTGAGGAGGACATGTGGCAGGATCGTGTCGGCAAGCCCGACGGTCTGGAACACGCGCATGCATTCGTCGTCGAAATGCACCGCTCGCGGCAAATGATAGGCCCGCGCCTCGCGCTCCAATACCAGCGTCCGTACGCCGGAGAGGCCGAGCAGGTTGGCGAGCGTGGCGCCGACCGGCCCGCGGCCGACGATCACGACGTCAAACTCTTCAGGGGCGGATTTATCTTGCATGGGGCTATCTCTTCCCCAAGCCGCGCCGCAGCATCAACGCCGCTGCGCCAAGTGTCCGCCCAGCGGACGGACATGTGGAAGGTCGTCATGGCCGGACTTGACGGCGTCGACATACTGGCCGCGCTACACCTCGACCGGAATGGCGGATGCCGACTCCTGAAGTTGTCCCGCGAACTGCGTCACCGCTTCCTCGATCCCGAGAGCCGAGCGGATCCAGATGATGGAGATGCAGCCGAACACCACACCATTGCGCACGATGGCGACGGCAATCGAAGCGGTCTTGGGATTGAACTCGCCCTCGCTGCGGATCGCGTAACCTCGTGCGGCAGTCTCGGCAATCATGCGGTCGAGCCGGCCCTGGTCGAGGAAGGGGCGGTCGTCGGCTTCGTCGATCCGGCGCAGATGATTGACGATCAAATCACGTTCGCGCGCGGGGCAGGCGGCGAGATAGGCGCGGCCCGCAGACGTGCGCAGCATCGGCAGGCGCTTGCCGATCATGCCGCGGTCAATCGAGAGCGGGCTGCGAGAGTGTGTGGTCTCCTGCACCACCATCGCCGCGTTCTCATAGGTGGAGAGATCGACCGGCCAGACCAGTTTTTTGCTGAGATCGGCAAGATAAGGCGCCGCCGCCTGGCAGATCACCACTCCAGGATCGTAGCCGTCGCCGAGGCTCAGCGCGCGCCGGGTGACTCGAAATCGGTCGTCGCTGGCGCTGCGGGCGATGTAGCCGAGTTCCTCCAGCGTTTCGAGCAGGCGGTAGACGGTGGGGCGGGGCAGGTCGAGCGCGCGGGCGACGTCGCCGGCGCGGATGCCGCCGGAGCGGTTGACTTCGTGCAGCACGTCGAGCCCGCGCTTGAAGGCGCGGACGCCCTCGGACTGCCGAGGCTGGCCGTTCCGCGTCCGCTCCTTGGACACTTCGTATTTCCTCCCTTGTGGCACATCGCGGCGCGGCTATCGTCGTTGCGAACGCGAAGCGATTGCGGAACGCCACCGTAGGATCGCGCGCGGCCGGTATCAAGCTCGCCGCACTGCGGCGATCGCGATGCCCTCGGGAGGATGTCGATGGAAATCACAGCGCTTGGCTATATCGGGATCAATTCATCCCAGCTCGACCAGTGGAGCCGGATGGCGACCGGGCTGCTCGGCATGCAGCAGGTCGATCGCGGCGGCAAGATACGAACCTATCGTATGGACGACCGCAAGCAGCGCTTGATCGTCAATGGTGGCAGCGATGCCGGCCTTGCGGTGATGGGATGGGAGGTTCCTTCGACCGCCGAACTGGACCGGTTGGCGGGGCGGCTGGAAAGCCATGGCATCAAGGTGGTCCGAGGCTCGCGCTCGCTCGCCGACGAGCGGCACGTCGCCGAGCTGATCGCGTTTGCCGATCCCGCCGGCAACCGGCTGGAAGCTTTTTGCAAGCCGGAGCTTGCGAGCGAGCCCTTCAAGCCGGGCCGTCCGATCTCGGGCTTCCGCACCGGCGCGCTCGGCATGGGGCATGTCGTGCTCAATGTGGAGGATGTCGAGCCTCTGTTGCCGTTCTATCGCGACGTGCTCGGCTTTCACGTCTCCGATTTCGGGCTGAAGCCGTACGGGCTCTATTTCTTCCACGTCAATGGCCGCCACCACTCCTTTGCGATGGTCGGCTCGGGGCGGAAGGCGATGCATCACTTCATGGTCGAGCTCGGCAGTCTCGATGACGTCGGGCAGGGCTACGACCTCGCGCAGTTGGACGAGGGGCGCATCGCCTACACGCTCGGCCGGCACACCAATGACCACATGACCTCGTTCTACGTAAATACGCCGTCCGGCTTCTTCATCGAATATGGCTGGGGCGGGCGCGTGATCGATCCCGAGACCTGGCAGCCGCACGAGACCTTCGATGGGCCCTCGCTATGGGGCCACGAGCGGCTCCATATGCCCGAGGAGCAGCGCAAGCGCTTGCGCGACATGCGATTAGATGCGGCCGCGCGCGGCGTGCGCGTCGCCGACCCGCGCGTGCCACCGCTCAACTGCGCATGGCTGGACCAGGTGATCGCGCGCGAATGATCCGCGGCGACAATCCAACACTCAGGAAGAGGAAATATGCTCAAAACGCTCCTGCGGGCGGGCCTTGTGCTGCTCGCGTTCGCCACGGTCGCCTCCGCCGAACCGATGAAGGTGACGCTGCTCGGCACGGGCGTGCCGACGCCGCGACCGACCAGTTTCAGCGCGTCGACGCTCGTGGAGGCAGGGAGCGAAAAACTGCTCTTCGATCTCGGCCGCGGCGCGACCATCCAGCTCTACAAGCTGAAGATTCCACTCGGCGCGATCACCGCGAACTTCATCACGCATCTGCACTCGGACCATGTCGTCGGCCTTCCCGACATGTGGCTGACAGGGTGGCTTGCCACGCCCTGGGCTTCGCGTAAGGGGCCGATGAAGCTCTATGGCCCGAAGGGAACCGTCGCCATGACGGAAAACCTCACCAAAGCTTTCGCCGACGACGTCCGCATCCGCATCGATGACGAGCATCTCGATCCCGTAGCAGTCACGTTCGCGGCAAAGGATATCGAAGCCGGGCGGGTCTATGAGAACAACGGCGTGACGGTCACCGCGATCGAGGTGAACCACGGCGAGAAGATCAGGCCGTCGTTCGGTTACATCGTCGAATATGGCGGCCACAAGGTCGTGTTGTCGGGCGACACCAAGTACGATGAGCGCATCGCGAAGGCGGCCGAGGGCGCCGACCTGCTGATCCACGAGGTCGCGGTCATCGAGCCAGAGCTGCTGGCCAAGAATCCCGTCTATAAGGACATCCAGGCTCACCACACCTCTCCGGAAGAGGCCGGCCGCATCTTTGCCTCGTCCAGGCCAAAGCTTGCCGTCTACTCCCATATCGTGTTCGGCACGGTGAAGCCCGCGCCCGACATTCCCGAGGAGCCGCTGATCCTGCGCACGCGCACCACTTACAAGGGGCCGTTGCTCGTCGGCCGTGACATGATGTCGTTCAGGATCGGTGACACCGTGGAGGCGTTCTCCCCTGACGGAGCGCGGCTGGAGCCGTAAGGCAACGGCGATCAGACCTCGGTCAACAGTCCCTGGCGTAGCGCCAGGCGGACCAGCTCGATGTCGGAGCCGACACCGAGCTTGTCCTTGATCAGGGAATGCAGGTTCGCCACCGTCTTCGGGCTGACATGCAGCGTCTCGGCGATCTCCTCCGTCGTGTTCTCGGCGAGCAGCAGCCGCAACACCTCGAATTCGCGCGGCGTCAGCACGTCGGCGGCCGAGCTCTCGCCGCTGATGCGGCTGAGCGCAAGCTCGTGGTCGATGTCGGGGCTGATCGCGATCTTGCCGGCGAGCACGTCCTTGACCGCGCGCACCAGCGTCTCGGGCGGGCTGGTCTTGGTGACGTAACCCCTCGCACCGGCGCGGATCGCCTGCACGGCAAAGCCGGCATTCTCGTGCATGGTGAAGATGAGGATACGTGCCGTCTTGTCCCACTGCCTGATCCGTCTGACGGCCTCGATGCCGCCGATGCCGGGCATGCTGAGGTCCATGATGACGAGGTCGGGCGCCTCGGATTTGTACAGCCGGTAGGCCTCCGCGCCGTCGGCCGCCTCGGCGACGACGCGCAAGCCCGGCTGCTTCTGGAGCACGGAGCGGTAGCCTTCGCGGACGACGGAATGGTCGTCCACCAGCAGGATGGTGGCGTCGGCCGCGCTCATGCCGCGTGCTCCAGCGCCTGCCGATCGTCGGCCGCGAGCGGAATGAACACGCGCAGCGCCGAGCCGTGAGGGCCGGTCTCGAAGCTCAGCCGGCCGCGAAGCGCGGCGACGCGCTCGCGCATGCCGAGCAGGCCCATGCCGGATCGGGCGGCAGCCTCGTTCGGCCGGCCGTCATCCTCGATCGCGAGCGCGATCTCATTGTCGGCCATCGCCAGATGCAGGCTGACCTTCGTTGCGCCGGCGTGCTTGGCCGCGTTGGTGAGCGCCTCCTGCACGATGCGGTAGAGATTGGCGCTGACCGAGGCAGGCACGCTCTCGAAGGCACCGTCGAACCGGATATCGAAGCGGGTCTGGCCGCGGCTGCGGCCGTTCCACCCCGACACCAGTCCTTCGAGGCTCGCGACGAGGCCGAGCTCGTCGACATCGGGCGGCCGCAACCGGAACAGCGCGCCGCGCAACGTCTCCATCATTCCGGTCGCGGTCCGGGCAATGCCGTCGCACTCTCCGAGCAAGGCGGGACAGTCCTGCGCCGCAGTCTGGCGGGCGGACGCGGCAAGCGCGCGGATGGCGGCGAGCGACTGGCCGAACTCGTCATGCAGCTCGCGCGCGAGATGGCGGCGCTCCTCGTCCTGGAGCGCGATCAGCTTCCGCGTCAGCTCGTTGCGTTCGGCAAGCGCGGTGTCGAGGCTTTCGGCGAGATGGTTGAAGACGTCGCGGATGGCGGAGAGCTCGGCGAGGTCGAACGGCGGCAGCCGCGTCGTGAGATCGCCGGCAGCGATGCGCTCGAGACCGTTGCCGATCATGCGGGTGGGGCGCAGGGCGCGGGCCAGCGCGGCATAGACCAGCGCGCAGAGCAGCGGCAGCGCGATCGCAAGCGCGATCATCAGGCGACCGGCCTCGTGCCAGGCCTCGGCCGTCTGCACGGCCGCATCGACCGAGACCACGGTCTCGCCGAGCCTCGTTCCGCGCACGATCACGGGCCGTGCCGCCTCGCGGCCGGGGTCGAACAGGCTGCGGTAGAAGGCGGTGAAGGCCTGCGGCGGCGGGCTCGCCGGGGCAGGCGCGCCGCTACAGAAGCGCTGGAGGATGTCGCCGCTCGTGCCGCGGAATGCCAGACACAGGCCGGGCGTCATCACATAGGCGGAAACAGGATCGAGGTTCGGAAAGTCCGAGCGCGGGCTGGCCACCCACTGGACCTTGCCCTGTTGCAACTCCAGCGACTTCGCCACGATGGCGGCGATACTGTCGATGCGCGCATACGCGGCGCGGTCGGCCGTCACGAGGAAATAGGCGGAAATCGCGGCGAAGCAGGCAGCCGATATCGCGGCCACGCGCAACGTCAGACGGATCTTGAGATCGAACCTCGGGCGATTCCACATCGGCGGACACCTGGTGCGAGCGGGTTTGTCGCTCCCGCATTAAAGGGCAGAACGCAAGCGGCGGGAAGCGTTCCCGCCTTACCGCAGTGCAACGTCGTGAAATTTTCCCGGCGTTCGTCGGGACGGTCACGGCTGCATGGCGTCAGGCGACCCGTCCAGACTTGCGGGCCCGCTCCATCGAGGAGGCCCGTTCATGCACCGCTCCCGGCTGATTCTCGTCTTTCTCCTCGGCGGCCTCTGTTGTTCACGGGCCGATGCCGGGGACGCCATTGGCGTAGCCATGGACGATTTCAGCTATACCGACACCTCGGCCGAGCCGGCCGACCAGACCGCCGCCCACGAGCGGCGGCTGGCGGCGTTCATGGCCGCGCTTCGAAGGGACATTGGCGCGGACCCGCGCTATCGGCTGGTTCCATCCGCCCAGGACGGCGCGGCGTTCAAGGTGATCGGCGGCATCCAGAAGACGAGCACGCTGGTGCAATGGGCCAAGGTCGCCGTGATCGAAATCGGCGCCAAGAAGCTCGTGATGGACAAGCTCTACAGCTTCCGCGGCGACAATGACGAATCCTGGGAGCGCGCCGAGATCTTCGTCTCCCGCGAGATCATGGCTGCGCTCGCAACGCCCGCGCCGGTCGCGCTCGCCGTGTTCGATTTCGAGCTCGAGGATACGACCGCCGCCTCGGCCGGCACATCGGCGGCATCGGACGCGTCATACATGGCCGAGGTGACCGGTGGCGTGCGCGAGGCACTGGGCCAATCCGGCCGCTACCGCATCGTCGACGTCAGCGGCGCGCGCGGCGAGGCGGGGAAGGGGCGTGCCTTGCGCGATTGTGGTGGTTGCGAGGCGGCGATCGCGAAAGAGCTCGGCGCGGATCAGTCGCTGATCGGCGTGGTGCGGCGGGTGAGCCGCACCGAATACACGTTCGGCTTCCAGGTGCGCGATGCCAGGACCGGCACGGTGCTGACGCGTGGTGACAGCGGCCTGCGCATGGGCGCGGACTATTCCTGGAAGCGCGGGGCCGTGCGGCTGGTCAGCGACCGGCTGATCGAGAGCCAGTAGCGCGGTTCAGAACGTCAGTTGCACCTTCATCGACTGCGTGCGGTCGCTGGCGAGCTCGAAGGCGGCGACCGCGTTCTCGAACGGCATGGTGGCCGTGATCAAGGGCTTGACGTCGATCAGGCCTTCGCCCATCAGGCGCACCGCCAGCTCGAACTCGGGATCGAAGCGGAAGGTGCCGCGGAGCTGCAATTCCTTGGCGACGATGGAGTTGATCGGCAGCGTCATCTCGCCGCCGAGGCCGAGCTGCACCAGCGTCGCGCCCGGCCTGAGCACGTCGAGCGCGGTCCGCAGCGCCGCCTGATTGCCGGAGGCCTCGAACAGCGTGTCGAAGACGCCCTTGCCGGCGCGCCAGGGATCGAGCGCGGCGGCGTCGGTTCCGACGTTGATGGCATGCGTGGCGCCGAGCTTCCTGGCGACCGCGAGAGGCGCGTCCGCGACATCGGTCACCACGATCTCGGCCGCGCCGCCGAAGCGCGAGACCAGGATCATCAACCCGCCGATCGGACCGCAGCCGGTGATCAGGACGCGCTTGCCGAGCAGGGGACCGGCCTGCTTGCCGGCATGCAGGCAGACCGCGAGCGGCTCGGCGACCGCGGCTTCGGCGAGCGAGAGCTTGTCCGCGATCGGCACGGCCTGCGTCGCATCGATCGTGATGAACTCGCGAAAGCCGCCCTGCACGTGGGGAAAGCGCATCGCGCTTCCGAGGAAACGCATGTCGAGGCACTGGTTGCGCATGCCCTCCTGGCAATGCAGGCACACACCGCACGGCTTGCTCGGGTTCACTGCAACGCGGGTACCGGGCTTCACGCTGCTGACGCCGTCGCCGACCGCCGCAACCACGCCGGCGATCTCGTGTCCCAGCGCCATCGGCTGCTGGATGCGGACGACGCCGAAACCGCCGTGATGGTAATAATGCAGGTCCGAGCCGCAGATGCCGC
Source organism: Bradyrhizobium sp. GW821-FHT13H06 (assembly GCF_058803975.1). Taxonomy (NCBI): domain Bacteria; kingdom Pseudomonadati; phylum Pseudomonadota; class Alphaproteobacteria; order Hyphomicrobiales; family Nitrobacteraceae; genus Bradyrhizobium; species Bradyrhizobium sp. GW821-FHT13H06. Next base: position 73,985 of record NZ_JBXAPN010000010.1, read on the forward strand.
CATTGGCGATCTTGACGCGGACTTCGCCCGGACCGGGCGCCGGATCGGGATAGAGGTCGATCCGCAGATCCTTCGGTGCGTGGATGACGACGGCGCGCATAAGCTGCTCCTGGTTCGCGGTCACATCGCGGCGATCATGCCGCCATCGACATAGATGATCTGGCCGTTGACATAGGTCGAGGCGTCCGAGGCGAGGAAGATCGCAGCGCCCACCAGCTCGTCGGGCTTGCCCCAGCGTTTTGCGGGGATGCGGCCCATCAGCCAGTTGTTGAAGTCGGCGTTGTTGACCAACGCCTCGTTCATGTCGGTCAGCATGTAGCCGGGGCCGATCGCATTGGCCTGGATGCCGTGCTGCGCCCATTCCACCGCCATCGAGCGGGTCAGGTTCTTGATGCCGCCCTTGGCCGCAGTGTAGGGCGCGATGGTCGGGCGGGCGAGCTCGCTGCCGAGCGAGCCGATGTTGATTATCTTGCCGTGCTTGCGCGGGATCATGCGCTTGGCCGCCTCGCGGCCGATCACGAAGGCGCTGGTGAGGTTGGTCTCGATCACCTTGCGCCACTCGTCGGTGGTGAATTCAACCAGCGGCTTGCGGTGTTGGATGCCGGCATTGTTGACGAGGATGTCGACGGCGAGCCCTTCGCGGTCGAAGCGCTCGAAGGCGGCGACGATGGCGGGCTCGTCGGTGACGTTGAACGCGGCGCCTTCGGCTTGATGCCCGGCGGCCCGAAACTCGGCGACGGCCTGCTCGACGCGCTGGGGATCGACCCCGTTGACGATGATCCTGGCGCCGGCCTTGGCCATGCCCTCGGCGATGGCGCGGCCGAGGCCGCGGGAGGAGCCGGTCACGAGCGCGGTGCGGCCGGAGAGGTCGAAGAGGGAAGTGCTCATCTCGGGAAGTCCTCAGACGTTGGAGCGGCGCACGGTGAGATCGGAGCGGTCGAAGACGGCGGGCAGCAGGTCGACGCCGAGGCCGGGACCTTCCATCGGGTAGACGAAACCATCCTTGATCACCGGCATCGTGGTGACGAGCTCATTGTACCAGCCCTTGTAGAAGGCGCGCACCGATTCCTGGATCAGCGTGTTGGGCTGGCTGAACGACATGTGGATGGCTGCGATGAAGCCGATCGGGCCGATGCAATCGTGCGGTGCGAAGGGCCGGTGATAGGTCTCGGCCATCGCGGCGATCTTGCGGCCCTCGGTGAGGCCTCCGGTCCAGCACAGATCCGCCATCACCACGTGCATGGCGTCGCGGTCGAGCATGTCCTTGTAGGGGAAGCGCGAGCCCAGCGTCTCGCTGGCGCAGACCCAGACGTCGGTCGAGCGCGCATATTCGGCCAGCGCCTGCGGTGAGTTCATGCGGATCGGGTCCTCGTACCAGGTCGGCTTGTAGGGCTCGAGCGCGCGCGCGATCTGCTTGGCCGTCGGCAGGTTCCACAGCGAGTGGAGCTCGACCATGATCTCCATCTTGTCGCCGACCGCCTTGCGGATCTTCTCGAAAGGTTCGATGGCCTGCTTCATCTGCGCGGCGGTGATGTAGAGGCCCTTGTTCTCCTGCGCGGCCGGATCGAACGGCCAGATCTTCATGGCGGAGATGCCGCTTTCCAGGAGGCTTTCGGCAAGCGCGTCGGCGCGATGCATGAAACCGTCGAGATCCTCGTAAGGTCCCCTGGAAGCGCCGAGATTCCAGTTCGCGACCGGGCTGATATTGGTCGAGCGGACATATTGCGTGCCGGCGCAGGTGTTGTAGATGCGCTGCTTGTCGCGGCAGAGGCCGCCAAGCATCTGGTGGACCGGCTGGCCGCAGACCTTGCCGAACAGGTCCCACAACGCAATGTCGATCGCGGAGGCGGCGCGATATTCGACACCGGTCGAGGACTGCGCCATGGGCAAATTCAGCATGTCGCGATGGATGGCTTCGATGTGCAGGGGATTGCGGCCGAGCAGGCGGCCGGCAAAGGTGTCGTGGATCTGCGCCTCGACCGCGCCCGCGCCGTAGAATGTTTCGCCGAGCCCGATCACACCCGTGTCGGTGTGAATGCGGACCCAGATGACGTTGGAAAACTCCTCGGTACGCAGCGTCTCGATCGACGTGATCTTCACGGCAATTGTCCTCCCATTACAGACGTCGCGCGTCCGTCGTCTCATTTCGCACTGCAACATGTTGCAGGTCGCGCGGGAGTCTTACGCCGGCTTGTAATATATCACAACATGTTTTAAGGCTCGAACAAGCAGGGCGCCATCCAGCAACGAGAGCGCGGGCCGACGGGAGAGAACGACATGGCTAAGCGCAAGCGCGCGCTCGAGGTGGTGAGAAACAACGACGACGGCGAGGGCAAGCCCTCGCGGCGCAACCGGCTCAATTTCTTCGAGCTGGCCTACCAGAAGATCGAAGAGCTCCTTGTTCACTGCGAGCTCAAGCCCGGACAATTCATGACGATGCTGGAATTGCAGCACATCACCGGCTTCGGGCGCACACCGGTGCATCACGCCGTCAATCGTCTCTCGGCAGATACCCTGATCATCATCCGGCCCCGTCACGGTCTGCACATCGCGCCGATCGATCTGGCGCGCGAGCGCATGCTGCTCGGCCTGCGCCGCGACATGGAGCGCTTCGTGATCCGCCTTGCCGCCGATCGCGCCAGCCTCTCGCATCGCAATCAGGCGCTGCACATCGAGCGTCTGCTGCGCGAGCGCCGCGCCAGCCTGACCCTCGACGAATTCAACAGTATCGACCGACGCATCGACGCGCTGGTGCTGGAGGCGGCCGGCGAGCCGTTCCTGGTGCATACGATGCGGCCACTGCACACGCTGTATCGGCGCATCGGCTACATCCACCACCGTTTCATGCCGGGGCAGGCGGATCTGTCAGGCACGATCGATCATCATCTCGCCATTCTCGCGGCCGTCGCCAACCGCCGCGTCGAGGACGCGGTGAGGGCGAGCGATGCCCTGATCGACTACATGGATTCGATGTTCACGGGCATGGAGGCCGGGATCGATCCGCGCCTGCTCGATTGCAGCATCGAGCCGCTGCTGGGCGCGTAGAAAGTTTCGAAGAGAGGACCAAGAAAATGTCAACGATGGCGATGCCACAACCAACCGCGAGCGAAGCCGCGGTCCGCTACCTCATCACGAACTACAGCCCCAAGGGCAACAAGGTCGGCTGGCTGATGATGGCCTCGATCCTGGTCGAGGCCTGGGACCTCTATTCGATCGCCTTCGTGCTGATCTTCATCAAGGAGCAGTACAATCCCGATCCGCTGATGCTCGGCCTTGCTGCGGCCGGCACGCAAGGCGGCGCCCTGATCGGCGCGCTGCTCGGCGGGTGGCTGTCCGACAAGATCGGGCGCCGCGTGATGTTCCTGGTGACGATGGTGATGTTCATCGTGCTGGCGCTGGCGCAGGCCTTCGTGCCGAATGTTGCGTGGCTGGTCGTAATCCGCTTCCTACTCGGCATCCCGCTCGGCTCCGACATCTCGACCGGCTACACCTACATCATGGAATCCATGGCCAAGGGCGAGCGCGAGGTCATGGGCAACCGCTGGCAGTTCATGTTCGCCGTCGGCGAGGTCCTGACCATCGGCGTCATCGTGATCTTCCTCCTGATCGACATGAACCACGAGATGCTGTGGCGCGTGACGCTCGGCCTCGGCGCGGTGCCGGCGCTGATCATCCTGATCATGCGCCACGACGTGCCGGAGACGGCGGTGTGGCTGGTGCAGAAGGGGCGCTACCGCGAGGCCAAGCAGGTCGCGCGCGAGATGTTCAACGACAATCTCGACATGCTGCCGGATCGGGACGTCCAGGTGCCGAAGGTCTCCACCCGCGCGTTCCTCGCCGACCTCAAGAAGGACCCGATCCGCTGGCGCGCGACGATCTACGGCTGGATCGCCTGCTTCGCGCAAGGCAGCGAATTCTCGACCTTCGCGTTCTACCTGCCGGTGCTGTTCGTGATGGTCGGCGTGTCGAGCGTGCTCGGCAACAACCTGGTGACGATGGGACTGTTCTGCTTTGCCGCGTTGTCCGGCTGGGTCGGTCCGCTGCTGACGCCGAAGATCGGCCATCGCGGTATCGCCATCGCCGGTTTCGGCATCGTGCTGGCTTCGCTTCTGGTGGCGGCCTTCGCGCTCTACACCGACAACAAGATACTGCTGCCGTTCGCGGCCGCCGCCATGCTGTGGGGCCATTACTGGGACGCGTCGAACTGCATGACGATCCCGACCATGGTCGCCAGGCCGAGATATCGCGGCACCGCCAGCGGCTTCGCATACATGTTCGTCAAGCTGCCGTCGTTCCTGGCGATCTTCCTGTTCCCGTCGCTGTTCGCGGCGATCGGACAGGCCAACGCCACGCTGTTCGTCGCAATCTTCCCGCTGATCGGATTGCTTGCCGCGATCTTCATCCTGCCGGAAGTCTACGGCTACGAGAACGACTGACGCATAAGCCCGGTCGCGGCGCGCTGTGGCCGCGACCGGGCTCCTCCCGCTACGGGCTCAGGAAGACGGGATCGATCCCGGTACCATGGCCGAGCAGGCCGATGGCCTGAAGCTGCGCCGTGTGGACGTCGATCTCCAAGATGGCGAACAGGGCCAGCAGCACCACGACGGAGAAGACGAGCAAGGGATGGGACGCCTCCGTGCGGCCTTTGCCGGGCGCGACGAAGCTCTGAATTCCGCGACGTAGCGAGAAGCTCTGCGGCAGCGACTTTGATCGAATCTGCATGATCAACCTTCCTTGCCGCGGCCTGTCTGAAGCACGCGACAAGTGAACTCTAGCCGCCGCCGCATCGCCGGCATTGATGCACCGCAAACGGCTGTGCCTATTTAGCCGGCGCGCCTTGCCGCTACCTGATGGCAGCCGCCAGTGCACCGATCAAGGCAGGCGGCGTCACCAGCAGACCGAGCTTGAGGAACGGCCAGGCGCCGACCTCGATCTTCTCCCGCCGGAGCGCGACCAGCCAGAGGATGGTGGCGAGCGATCCGGTCACCGACAGATTGGGGCCGAGATCGACGCCGATCAGGATGGCGCTGATGACCGGTGCGGGCAGATGATCGCTGGCGGCGACCGAGCCGGCGACGAGGCCGACCGGAAGGTTGTTGGCGATGTTGTCGGCAAGCGCGGTGGCGATGCCGACGCTCCAGGCCGCCTGGGGCACTGATTGCGCGACCGCCTGGTGCAGCAGCGCGCTCAGCTGCGCGATCACGCCGGTCTTCACCAGCGCTTCCACCATGACAAAGAGCCCGCCGACCAGCGGCAGCACGCTCCAGGAGACACCGCGCAGCACGGGCAAGGGCGATTGCCGGTTGATCAGCAGCACGATCGCCGCCGTCGCGACGCCGCAGATGAAGGTCGGCAGGCCCAGTTGCCTGTCCAGCGCCGACGCGGTGACCAGCACGATGCCGATCGCGACGATGCCTATTGCCGTGAGCTTGCCGCCGCGTCCAAGCTTCGGATGCGGCACGCTGCGGGCGATCGTTTCCTCCTTGAGCGCGCGGTGCTGGCTCAGGCGCAGGACCACGTATGTGAGCAGGATCGAGGCCGCCGAGGGCAGGGCGAACAGGCGCAGCCATTCGGTGAGCTGCGGCATGCGCGCGCCGAACACGACGAGATTGGCCGGATTGGAGATCGGCAGCACGAAGCTTGCGGCATTGGCAATGAAGGCGCAGACGAACAGATACGGCAGCGGCTTTGCGCCGGCCGCGCGCGTCGCGGCATAGACGGCCGGTGTCAGCACGATCGCGGTGGCATCGTTGGAGAGCAGCACGGTAACGAGGGTGCCGACGAGGTAGATCAGCAGGAACAGTCGCTGCGGAGAACCACGTGCATACTCCACCGCAAGCGCGGCGAGATAATCGAACAGGCCTTCGAGCCGCGCCAGCTCTGCGATCAGCATCATGCCGATCAGGAAAAGATAGACGTCGACGCCCTTCTCGATACCTGTCAACGCATCCGGCCACGGCAGCAAACCAGACAGCAGCAGCGCGCCGGCGCCGATCACCGCCCAGATCGCCTCGGGCAGGCGAAAGGGCCGGACGATGACGCCTGCGGTCGCGACGACGATGATGCTCCAGGTCCAGATGGCGTCAGACGGCACTGTTCAGTTCTCGAATGGGAGTGGATTCATTCGGCTGCGATAGCCGATGCGGGCGCCGCTGTCTTCCCCCGCGGGCGCGGATCGCCGTCGTCGCTTTGCCGCGTCTCGGGCAAGGCGAGGAGGCAGATCACGGCACCGATCGCCGCTACGGCGCCGAGCGTGATGAATGCTGCGCTGTAACCGGCGCCGACGACGACCAGGCCCGCCAGTGTCGTCGACAGCGCCGCGCCGATGCTCTGGGCCGTGATGACGGCGCCCTGTGCGACGTTGAAGCGGCCGGTGTTGCGCATGAGGTCGGCGACGATGACGGGAAAGATTGCACCGAAAATGCCGGCGCCGACGCCATCCAGAAGCTGCACGCCGACCAGCCAGAACGGATTGTCGGAGAGCGTATAGAGTGCCCCTCGGATCGGCAGGATCAACAATGCGACAAGGAAGAACCGCTTGTGTCCCCAGCGGTCCGCCCGTGCGCCGACCAGCATCGCGAACGGCACCATCACCACTTGCGCCGCAACGATGCACGCCGACATCAGGCTGGTGCCGATGTTCTTGTCCTGCAGCGCAAGCTTTTGCCCGACCAGCGGCAGCATCGCCGCGTTGGAGAGGTGAAACAGGACGACACAGATCGCGAATATGAGCAGCGGACGGCAGGTCAGGAGCACGCCGAGGCCCGAGGGATGTTCGGGTGCACCATTAGTACGAGCGTGGTGCAGTCCGCGCGCGAGGTCGTGGTCGATGGCCCGTTCGGGGATCGCCAGGATGCTGACGAGGCTCGCGATCGCCATGGCGCCGAGAAGGTAGAACACGACGGTCGGTCCGAACCAATAGGCGGAGAGGCCGGCGATGCCCGCCGCGACGGCGTTGCCTGCGTGGTTGAAAGTCTCGTTGCGGCCGATGCGCCGGGTAAATGCGGCATGCCCGAAAATGCCAAGCGAGACCGCGGCGATCGCCGGTGGGAAGACCACAGCAGCGGCTTGCGCGATGCCTTGCGAGATTATCACCGGCAGGAGGTTGGGGAACAACGGCAGCGAGAGCGAGGCGAGCGTCACCAGAATCGCAGCGGCCACCATCACCAGCCGCTTCGTCCGTGTGGCGTCAACCAGCGCACCGGCCGGCGTCTGCGCGACGATGCCGGCGATGGTTGCGATCGACATCACGAGGCCAATGCGAGCCTCGTTCCAATGCTGCTCGGTGAGAAGATAGACCGCGAGATAAGGGCCGAGCCCGTCGCGGACGTCGGCGAGGAAGAAATTGGCCGCATCCAGCGCGCGGCCGGCGCGCCTCGCCTGATCAAGGTCTTGGCTCGACATGCATTCCTCGATCCAGGCTGGAAGGTCCCGGCGAAAACCGATTTCACGGCAGCTTTGTTCCGTCAGGTGGCGTAGTCACCGCGCCACGGATAGCTTCTCCGTGATCGCCTTGCGCAATATGCGCGACAGCGACTCTACCGAATACGGCTTCTGGATCAGTTCGAAACCGCGATGGGCGCTTTCGGCGAGCACGTTGCTGTAGCCGCTGGTGAGCACCACGGGCAGGCCCGGATAGCGCTCGCGGATGATGCCGGCTAGCTCGACGCCGTTCATTCCGGGCATGATGACGTCGGAGAACACGAGGTCGACGGCAAATTCGTTCTCGCCGAGGATCGCCAGTGCCGCGTTGGCGTTGGCGACGCGGCGGACGACATAGCCGAGGTCTTCCAGAAGCTCGGTCGAGAACTGGCCGACCTCGTCGTTGTCCTCGACCACGAGCACGCGGTAGCCGCGCCCGGTGGTCGCGGTCTCGCTGGTCAGCGCTGCAGCTTCCTTCTCGGTGGCCGGGCTTTGCGCCTGCGGCAGATAGATGGTGAAGGTCGCGCCTTTGCCTTGCGTGCTCGTCACCGCGATGTCGCCCTCGGACTGTTTTGCGAAGCCGAAGGCCTGGCTGAGGCCGAGGCCGGTGCCCTTGCCGACCTCCTTGGTGGTGAAGAACGGTTCGAAGATCGAGTCGAGATGCTCGGGCGCGATGCCGCTGCCGGTGTCGGTGACGGAGATGGCGACGTAGTCGCCGCTGCGCGCCGATTGCGCGCGCAGCTGAGGGATACCCTGGACCTTGCGCACGGCGATGGTGAGGCGGCCCTCGCCATCCATGGCATCACGGGCGTTGATGGCGAGGTTGATCAGCGCGGCCTCGAACTGGCCGATGTCGGCCACGGTGAAGCAATCGGGATCCTGAACTTCCACGGCGATCTCGATGCGGCCGCCGACCAGTGGCCGGACCAGCTGTGCCACGCCCTCGACCTGGCTGCCGACATTGAAGATCTGCGGCTTCAGCGGCTGCCGTCGCGCGAACGCCAGAAGCTGTGCCGTCAGCTTCGAGGCGCGCTCGACCGTCTCGGAAATGGCGTCGACATAGCGGCGGCGGCGTTCCTCCGGCAGCTCGCGGCGGCGCAGGAAGTCGGTGGCAGAGCGGATGATGGTGAGGAGATTGTTGAAGTCGTGCGCGACGCCGCCGGTGAGCTGGCCGATCGCCTCCATCTTCTGCGATTGCCGCAGCGCTTCCTCGCCGCGGCGGCGCTCAGTGACGTCGACGGCCTCGGGCACCGCGCCGGTGATGTTGCCGTGGCGGTCGAGCACGGGCCGCATGCCGAAATCGAAATCGCGCTCGCCGATGGGAAGGCGCAGGCGCATCTCCAGCCGCACCGCTTCTCCTTTGAGCACCGTGTCGAAGGCCTCTCGCACGGCGGCGCTCATGCCGTTTGTGCCGGCGAACCAGGGCGTGTCCCAGAACGGCTTTCCGATCACATCCGAAGAGCGTGCCTTGATGCCGTCCAGCGCGGTCTTGTTGGCGTAAAGCAGCTCACCTCTGAGATTGACCAGGCCCTGATACTGATTGCTGGTCTCCAGGATCGCGCGCAGCCGTGCCTCGTTGGATTCGAGCTCGGCGGTGCGTTCGGCAATGCGCTGTTCCAGCGTCTCGTTGAGCTGCCGGAGCTCGATCTCGGCCTGCTTGGCGACGGTGATGTCGTGGGCGACGCCGATGAAGCCGATATGCTTGCCCGTCGGGTCCCAGCGCGGCTGCGATTCCGATCGGAGCCACCGCCATTCGCCGCTTGCGTTCCTGTAACGCGCTTCCAACACGAAGGGTTTGAGGGATGCTTCACCCTGGACCGATTGCTGGAGCACGTGCGGCAGGTCGTCGGGATGCAGCACCTTGCGCCAGTCGAAGTCGATGGCCTGATCGTAGGGCAGCCCGACGAAATCGACATAGGCCCGGTTGGCGAAGGACCGCTTGCGGTCGAGCTTGGTGACCCAGATCGGAACCGGCGCGCTGTCGGCGATCAGCCGAAAGCGCTCCTCGCTCTCGCGCAGCGTCGCGCGCGCCAGCGCCTGGTCGGTGATGTCGATGTGGGCGCCGACGAGGCGGATCGCGCGGCCGTCCTTGTCGCGCTCGATCTTGGCGACGACCCGGATCCAGCGGGTCTCGCCGTCGCTGGGACGGATGATGCGGTATTCAGCGCTGTAGTCTTCGCTCGTTCCGGCGAGAGCCTCGAAGAAATGCTTGACGGCCGCGTCGCGATCGTCGGGATGGATGCGGTTGACCCAGGCCTCGTGCGTCTCGTCCGCCGCCTCCGGCGGCAGGCCGTGGATCATCAGATATTCGGGCGAGCGACGATTCTTGAAGCCTTCGCGGAAATCGACCTCGACGCCGCCGACCTTGCCGATGCGCTGGATGCGTGCCAGCTCGGCCTCGCGCTCCTGCAGCGCGCGATAGGCGTTATCGCGCTCGCGCGCGACGTCTTCGAGGTGCTGGCGCAGCCTTTCGGCGGCGATGGTCTCGGGCAAGGGATCGTTCAAGGCATCGGCCGTTGTGATGCGGGTGCGCACGTGCCGAACCGATATTCACACAGACGGAGCGTGATGACCATTGTTTAGAGGGTAAAGTATCGGAAAATGGGAGCGCGTGCCTGAACGCGAGGAACGACCCGGCGACAACGTCTGGTCTGGCAATTTGTTCCGGAGACTGGAACGATCGGCTGATCGAGGCGTCTTCGCGGGGTGCCAACTCGCTCATAAGAATCCCTTTCCAAAGAGGCTAAATCTTGAAGCTCTTCGTCTGTCAGGCCTGCGGCAACGTTCTCTATTTCGAGAATCGTGCCTGCGAACGCTGCGGCCATCGTGTCGCCTTCATGCCGGAGAAGGAGACAATGTCGGCGATCGAGCCCGACGGAGAAGCCTGGCGGACATTGGCCGACAACGGCGAAGGCCGGATGCTGTGCCGGAATGCCGAGTACGACGCCTGCAACTGGCTGACAGACACGGACGATACCACCGGCTATTGCCGCGCCTGCCGCCACAATGGGACGGTACCGAACCTCTCCGATCCGGCGCAGCTTGCTGGATGGCGTGAGCTGGAGGTGGCCAAGCACCGTCTACTCTATGCCCTGATCCGCTGGAGGCTGCCGCTCCAGACCCGGCAGGACAATCCCGAGCATGGGCTGATCTTCAATTTCCTTGCCGACGATCCGAACAGCGGACAGAAGGTCATGACGGGCCACGACAGCGGCCTGATCACGATCGCGCTCAAGGAGGCGGACGACATCGAGCGCGAGCGGCGCAGGCTCGAAATGGGCGAGCCCTACCGGACGCCGCTCGGGCATTTCCGCCACGAGGTCGGACACTATTTCTGGGACGTGCTGGTGCGGGACGGCGGCAGGCTGGACCAATGTCGCGCCGTGTTCGGCGACGATTCCGTCGATTACGGTCAGGCCTTGCAGCGGCACTATGCCGAAGGCCCGCCGCCGGACTGGCGGCAGAGCTACGTCTCGGCCTACGCCACGACACACCCGTGGGAAGACTTCGCCGAGACCTGGGCGCACTATCTCCACATCGTCGACACGCTGGAGATGGCCGCCGAGTTCGGCATGGAGGTGCGCCCCAGGGTCGACCGCGACGGGGAGTTGACGGCGCGCATCCGTTTCAACCCCTACGAGGCAAGGGATATCGAGGCGCTGGTCAACGCATGGCTGCCCTTCACCTTCGCCATGAACAGCGTCAACCGCGCCATGGGCCTGCGCGACCTCTATCCCTTCATCCTGTCGCCGGCTGTGGTTGGCAAGCTGGGCTTCATTCACGGCCTGGTCCGGGACGTGGCCAAGGCCGGGAAGCCCCGGGAAGCGGCACGGCGTCCCTAGGGCTCGCCGGGGCCCATTTCGGTCTTGCGCTGGCACGCCAGAGGCCCCGGATTTAGACCGTTGCCTCCGGCCCATTTTGATGTACCACGGGAGCCACACGGCCCGTCCCATAGGCCCCAACGGCCAGGAGACGGGTCCCGCCCAAGGTCGAGACTCAAGAAAAGCATGTTCAAACGGATTCTGATCGCCAATCGCGGCGAAATCGCCTGCCGGGTCATCAAGACCGCCCGCAAGATGGGAATTCAAACGGTTGCGGTCTATTCCGAAGCCGACCGCGATGCCCTCCATGTCGAGATGGCCGACGAGGCGGTGCTGATTGGTCCGCCGGCTGCGGCCGAGAGCTATCTGGTGATCGAGAAGATCGTCGAGGCCTGCCGCAGGACGGGCGCCGAGGCGGTGCATCCCGGCTACGGCTTCCTGTCCGAGCGCGAGGCGTTTCCGCGCGCGCTGGAGGCGGCCGGTATCGTCTTCGTCGGCCCCAACCCCGGCGCGATCGCCGCGATGGGCGACAAGATCGAATCCAAGAAGGCGGCGGCGAATGCCGACGTCTCGACCGTGCCGGGCTTCCTCGGCGTGATCCAAGACGCCAAGCATGCGGTCAAGATCGCCGATGCGATCGGCTATCCCGTGATGATCAAGGCCTCCGCCGGCGGCGGCGGCAAGGGCATGCGGATCGCCTACTCGACCCAGGAGGTCGAGGAGGGATTTGGGCTGGCAAAAGCGGAAGCGAAGGCCTCGTTCGGCGACGACCGCGTCTTCATCGAAAAGTTCATCGTCGATCCCCGCCACATCGAGATCCAGGTGCTGGGCGACAAGCACGGCAACGTGATCTATCTCGGCGAGCGCGAATGCTCGATCCAGCGCCGCAACCAGAAGGTCATCGAGGAAGCGCCGTCGCCGCTGCTCGACGAGGCCACCCGCCGCAAGATGGGCGAGCAGGCGGTCGCGCTGGCCAAGGCCGTGAATTACGACTCCGCCGGCACGGTCGAGTTCGTGGCAGGGCAGGACAAGAGCTTCTACTTCCTGGAGATGAACACGCGCCTCCAGGTCGAGCATCCCGTCACGGAACTCGTCACCGGCATCGACCTCGTCGAGCAGATGATCCGCGTCGCCGCCGGCGAGAAGCTCGCCATCGCGCAGAAGGACGTCACGCTGACGGGCTGGGCGGTGGAGTCCCGCCTCTACGCCGAGGACCCGTTCCGCAACTTCCTGCCCTCGATCGGGCGGCTCGTGAAGTATCGCCCGCCGGCGGAAGCCAGCAAGGACGGCATCACCATCCGCAACGACACCGGCGTGCAGGAGGGCGGCGAGATCTCGATCCACTACGATCCGATGATCGCCAAGCTCGTCACCCATGCGCCGTCGCGCGCGGCTGCGATCGAGGCTCAGGCCACTGCGCTGGATTCCTTCTACGTCGACGGCATCAGGCACAACATCCCGTTCCTGTCGGCGCTGATGCACCATCCGCGCTGGCGCGAGGGACGGCTCTCGACCGGCTTCATCGCCGAGGAATTCCCCAAGGGCTTTGCGGTGCGCGTGCCCGAAGGCGAGGTCGCGCGGCGGATCGCCGCGGTCGGCGCCGCCATCGATCACGTGCTCGGTGAGCGCAAGCGGCAGATCTCGGGCCAGATGGGCGGCCGCATCGTGCAGCGAGAGCGACGCCGCTCGGTCTGGCTCGACCGCCAGGAGATCCTGCTCGAGGTCGGGCGCGAGGGCGAGGCGATCGCGATCCGCTTCATCGATCCCGACGGCAAGGCCGGCAATGCGCATCTCTTGCAGTCACCGTGGAAGCCCGGCGATCCGGTCTGGCAGGGCACCATCGACGGCCACCTCGTCGCGGTGCAGGCGCGTCCGATCGCCAACGGCATCCGCCTCGCGCATCAGGGTGTCGAGGTGCCGGTCTATGTCTGGACCGAGGCCGAGGCGGCTTCCGCGCGGCTGATGCCGGTGACGACGGCCTCCGACACCGGCAAGAAGCTGCTGTGTCCGATGCCCGGCCTCGTGGTCTCGATCGCGGTGACCGAAGGGCAGGAGGTCAAGGCCGGCGAGACGCTGGCGGTGGTCGAAGCCATGAAGATGCAGAACGTGCTGCGCGCCGAGCAGGACGGCACCGTGAAGAAGATCCACGCCAGCGCGGGCGCGACACTCGCGGTGGACGCGCTGATCCTGGAGTTTGCGTAAAGCGTCTTCGTCGGGATCTCAGCGTCCCCACGAACACCGTCATTGCGAGCGCAGCGAAGCAATCCAGACTGCCTCTGCGGAAAGATCCTGGATTGCTTCGCTGCGCTCGCAATGACCGAGTATGTTGCGGCTGCGTCGCTACAAATGAGAGGGCACCCATGGCCTTTCGTTCCCGCCGCGAGAAACTTCGCTCCATCCTGTCGGGCGCAACTTGTGTCCATCCCGGCTCGGTCTACGACGCCATCTCGATCCGCATTGCGGAGGACCTCGGGTTTCCGCTCGGCATGTTCGGGGGATCAGTGGCCTCGCTCGCCGTGCTCGGCGATCCCGATGTCACGCTGATCACGCTCACCGAGCTTGCCGAGCAGATGCGGCGGATGTCGCGTGCCGCAACGCTCCCCGTTCTGGTCGATGCCGATCACGGCTACGGCAATGCGCTCAACGTGCGCCGCACGGTGCAGGAGCTGGAGATGGCGGGCGCCGCCGGCCTCACTATCGAGGACACGCTGCTGCCGGCTGCCTTTGGCGAAACGAAGACGCAGCTGATCTCGCTCGACGAAGGCGTCGGCAAGATGAAGGCGGCGCTTGGCGGCCGCAGCGATCCGTCGCTGGTGATCATGGGCCGCACGGGCGCTGCCGCGATCACCTCGATCGAGGATGCCGTTCGCCGCGCCAAGGCTTATGAGGCTGCCGGAGTCGATGCGTTGTTCTTCACCGGCATCAAGTCGCGCGCCGAGCTCGAGGCCATCGCATCTGTCACGCGCCTGCCGATCGTACTCGGCGGTGCGCCGGACGAATTGAATGCGCTCGACTACCTTGCGAGCCAGCGCGTACGCATCGCGCTCCAGGGCCATGCGCCGATCGCCGCCGCGACGCAGGCCGTCTACGAGACGCAGAGGGCGTTGCGCGAGGGCACGGCGCCCAAAAGCCTCAAGGGCTTGGCATCGCCGGAGCTGATGGCCCGTGTCATGCGCGAGGGCGAGGCCAGGGTGCGCAGCGCCGATGTCCTCGGATTGAACAAGTGAGCCGGGCAATTCTTCAGGTCATGATCCGCGGACGCGTGCAGGGCGTCGGCTATCGGGCCTGGGTCGAGTATCAGGCGACGGCGAGCGGCCTCGAAGGCTGGGTCCGCAACCGTCGCGACGGCAGCGTGGAGGCGCTGTTCGCCGGCGCGCCGAACCACGTTGCCGACATGGTCGCGCTTTGCCGCCACGGCCCGCCGTCCTCGCGCGTCGACAGCGTCACCAGTGAAACCGCGAGCGCGGATGAGCTGAATCTGCGCCGGGCAGGGGAGACGTTCTCGGTCCTGCCGACGGTGTAGCTTCAGAGAAGACCGTCAGGCCCGGGCCTGCCCGGCCATGACGACGTCGAGGCCGAGGTGCCCAAGCACTCGATGGGAAATTTCACCTTGGCAGCTTGGCGATCGCCTCGCTCAGCTCATGGATCTCATAGGGTTTGCGCAGGATCGGGAAATCGCCGCGCACACCGGCGGCGACCTCGCTGTACCCGGTGGCGAGCAGGATCGGCAGGCCGGGGCGGATCTGGCGGAGGCGATGGGCAAGGCCGAGCCCGTCCATCTTGCCGGGCATGACGATGTCCGAGAACACGAAGTCGACGCCGTTGCTCTCGATCTCGCGCAATGCCGCTTCGGCATCGGCGACCCGGCGCACTTGATAGCCGAGCTGCTCCAGAAGACCGATGCTGACCAGGGCGACGTCGGGATTGTCCTCGACCAGCAGCACCGTGCCGCTGCCGCGGAGAGGCGTCCCCGATGTCTCGCGCGACGGCGCAACTGTGCCGCGCGGCAGGATGATGGTGAATGTCGTGCCCTTTCCGAGCTCGCTTGCGACCGTTATCGTGCCGCCGGCCTGATGAGCGAAGCCGTGCACCTGCGAAAGGCCGAGGCCGGTGCCTTTTCCGATCGGCTTGGTGGTGAAGAACGGCTCGAAGATCTTGTCGAGAACGTCGGAGGGAATTCCGAGCCCGGTATCTGTGACGTCGATTGCGACGAAGTCGCCGGCGAGGGGAGGTTCGTTCAGCACGATATTGCGCGCGCCGATCGTCACCGTGCCACCGTCCGGCATCGCGTCGCGGGCATTGATGACGAGGTTGAGCAGCGCAGTCTCGAGCTCGGAGACGTCGGCCTTGATCGGCCAGGTGTCGGAGCCGATGTCGTAGGCGAGGCGCACGGAACTGCCCACGCCGGCGTCGAGCACCTCGCGGATGGCCGCGACGCGTTCGGCGAAATCGATAGCCTGCGGGTTGACGCTCTGCCGCCGCGCGAAGGTGAGGAGCTGGTTCGTCAGCGCGGCGCCGCGTTTGGTCGCGGTCTCGATCGCGGACATGGCGCGCTCGAGCTTGGGGTCGTTGGCGGCGCTCTTCTTCAGGATGTGAAGGCTTCCGCTGATGATCATCAGAAGATTGTTGAAGTCGTGGGCAACCCCGCCGGTGAGCTGTCCGAGCGCATCGAATTTCTGCGACTCGGCGAGCTGCTTCTGCATTGCCTCGAGCTTGAGCTGGGCGTTGCGGCGCTCGGTGATGTCGCGCGTGATCTTGGCGAAGCCGATCAGCGCGCCGCCCTCGTAGATCGGGTCGATCACCACGCTGGCCCAGAAGAACGTGCCGTCCTTTCGGACGCGCCAGCCTTCTTCCTCATATCGGCCCTTTTCCCGGGCAATACCGAGCGCCCGCGCCGGCTTGCCATTGGCGCGGTCGGTCTCGGTGTAGAAGCGGGAGAAATGCTGGCCGAGAATCTCCTCGGGCGAATAGCCCTTGATGCGTTCGCCGCCGACGTTCCAGCTGGTGATGATCCCCTTGGGATCAAGCATGTAGAGGGCGTAGTCGGCGACTCCCTCAACCAACAGCCGGAAACTGCGCTCGCTTTCGAACAAGTCTCTCTGTTGACTGAACTTTTCGGACATTCCGGACCCCGCCTCGACGGGGACAAACGCCGCACATGGCAGATTTGTTCCCATTCTATGGGACATTTTTAGGCAATATCCCGCTCGGTATACAGAGGCCGCCGCGATCAGGCGCGGTGGCCGCTAGCTCGTCGCCAGGCTCCGGAACGTCGCAGCCACCGCGCGCAGCGCCGCGAGCTTGGCGGGATCGCCGACTTTCGAGTGCAGCATCACCTTCGAGCTGCCGAGTCTCGGCAGCTTGTGCGCCGGCCCGAGATCGACCAAGCCCGGAGGTGCGATCCGCCGCGCCAGCGGCGCAATTGCAAGTCCGGCAAGCGCAGCGGCGACCACCGCCGTGACACCGCCGCCGACAAATCGCTCGCGCCAGGCGATGCCGGCCTTGTCCAGCGCGCGCACGGCGATGGCGCGGACGCCACAGGGCGGGGCGAGCGTTGCCAGCGGCAGTGCTTCGCCCTTCGGGAGCGTGAAACGCCGTGACGCGAACCAGCCGAACTCGTCATCAGCCAGCTTCTCGCCGCCACGGCGGCTGCCCTCCTGGCGGACGATCACCGCGTCCAGCTCGCCCGCATCATAGGCGTCCTGCATCTCGCGCGAGAAACCGATGGTGACGGCGAGCGTGAGATTCGCGGATATCGCGTGCAGCCGTTCGAGCAGCGGCACCAGCTCAGGGCCCGCGGCATGGTCGGAGATGCCGAGCGAAAGCGACTGCGCGGCGGAAGCCTCGCCGGAGAGCGCACGGTCATGCGCGTCCATGAGCGCGCGGGCGCGATCGAGGAAAGTAGCACCATCCGCCGTGAGCCGAACCGCGCGCGGCGAACGTTCGACGAGGCGTTTTCCGACCAACGTCTCCAGGCGTTGCAGCTTGAGGCTGACAGCCGCCTGCGTCGTGCCGATCGCTTCGGCCGCACGGGTAAAGCTCTGGAGGTCGGCGACCAGCAGGAAGGCCCGGACCGTGGCGATGTCGAGGGTGGCCGTCATTATAATTCGTTATCACTGATATCAGATGAGATAAGATACCAAAATGAACGGAGGAGGTCTAGCTTCCCACCAACGCCGCGCAGACCGCCGCGCGGCATCCTGAGGAGAACGTCCATGCCCCTGATCACCGTGTCCTACGCCACGTCTCGCCAGTCGCCGTCGCTGAAGGCCGACGTCGCCAATGCCGTCTCCGAGCTCACGGCAAAGATCCTGCACAAGGATCCCAAGGTCACCGCCATCATCGTGAAGTCCGTGGATGCGGGCGACTGGTTCGCGGGCGGCAAGTCGCTCGCCGAGCAGAAGCTCGCAAGCTACTGGATCGACATCCACGTCACCGAAGGCACCAACACCAAGGACGAGAAGGCGGCTTATCTCGCTGCGATGTTCAAGCGCATGGCCGAGATCCTGGGCCCGCTGCATCCCGAGACCTATCTGCATGTCGACGAGGTCAAGGGCGATGCCTACGGCTTTGGCGGCCTGACCCAGGAGCGGCGCTACATCGCCGGCAAGCTCGAGGTTTCGCTGCAGGCGGCGTGATGCCTGATCGCGGGTGAGCAATCTCACCCGCGACCGGTTGCAAGGGATCGTCAGCTCGCAGCCCGGAACTGGACTTCTGAATTGTTGATGAAGCACGTCTTGTCGAACAGCTTCAGGTCCAGCGGGTTCGGCAAGCGGACATCGCTGAGATCAGGACAGGACTTGACTGCGGGATCATAGGATCGGTCGATCTGCGAGATAAAGACGACGATCAGCCCCTTGTCGCGTGCGAACGATTTCAGCGCGCGCACCTGAACGGTCAGGTCGGGGTTTTCCCGCCGCTGGTCGAGCAGTTGCAGATAGTCGATCACCACGAATGTGCCGCGCGGGGCGGGGGCCATCTGCTTGACGACGTAATCGGCGCTGATCGCATCGGAGCAATCGAGCTCGAACAATTTGTCGAACTGCGCTGGCTCCACGCCGATCGCCCGCAAGCGGTCCAGAACGTCTCTCTCGGTGTATTCGAGCGAGAAGAACGCGGCGCGGCCACCTTTCCTCATGGCCTCCACCGCAAGTTCGAGACTCATCAGGGTCTTGCCATGACCGGGTCGCGCACCGAGCAGCACCAGCTCGCCCGGCCGGAACTGAGGAAACAGCTTGCCGGCCGGCGTCATGCCCGCGGCTTTCGCCGCCAGCAAGCTCCAGGCGGAAAACCCTTCCGTTGTCGCGACGCGGTCAAGCGCGTCGTGGAGTGGAATGCCTTCCTCGCGGGACAGGCGCTTCGCCTTGCGCTTGAGATGATAGATCGGCGCAGACAATCTCATCGTGAGAACCTCCCATTGCGAGCATGATCGCAATCCCTCCTTATGCCCAGCGCTCGAGCAGTCGGTCCGATGATCAATTCGCCCGACATGAAGTCTGCTTTCCCGGCGGAGGGGGGAGGCGCGGGCGACGCCGGAATCAAGTATAGCCGATTCCGCGCAGAACGCGGTAGCGCTAGGCGACCGCTTCCGGCAGCAGCGCGCGAGTTGGCCCGAACAATTCTTCGAACGTCTGCCTGAGTGCGATATCGACATCGGCCATGGTCACGAGCTGGCCGAGATCGACCAGCGAGGTGACGCCGTAGCGGGGATCGGCAACGCCGCAGGGCACGATGCCGGCGAAGTGCGACAGCTCCGGCTCGACATTGATCGCGATGCCGTGGAACGACACCCAACGCTTCAGGCGGACGCCGATCGCCGCGATCTTGTCCTCGTGATCGGCTCCCTTGTCGGGGCGCCTGACCCAGACGCCAACCCGGTCCTCGCGCCGCTCGCCGCGAATGTTGAAGGCAGCCAGCGTCCGCAGGATCAATTCCTCCAGGCTCGCGACATAGGCCCGGACATCGGGCCGGCGGCGCTTGAGGTCGAGCATGACATAGGCCACCCGCTGACCAGGCCCATGATAGGTGAGCTGCCCGCCACGCCCGGTCGCGAAGATCGGGAAGCGGGCATCCAGCAGGTCTGATTGCTTGCCCGAGGTGCCCGAGGTGTAGAGCGGGGGGTGTTCGAGCAGCCAGACCAATTCCGGGGCCTCGCCCGCCGCGATCGCGGCGACCCGGGCCTCCATGATGGCCACGGCATCCGGATAGGGCACCGGAGCATCCGAGATGAGCCATTCGACGGGCTCGCCGCCTGCGGCGGAAAACGACGTCAAATCGAGCTCTTGGCGCTGGTTTTGGCGGGGGTTTTCAGGCGAATTAACCATTGGCTAACCATAACGTGGTGATGATCGCAGGCGCAAATGAAGAGTCCCAAGTCGCGGCGGTCCTGACAGTGCCCACTCTCGATAAAGTCACCGTGGATCTCATGGTCGTCCTCGGGACGACCACCATGCCGATCCATCAAGTATTGCGTCTTTCCCGCGGCGCCATCATCGAGCTGGATGCCACCGAGGCCGACGAGGTCAAGGTCCTTGCCAACAATCTGCCGGTCGCCTCCGGCGTCGTGCTGGTCGATCGCAACCGGATCGCGGTCGAGGTCAAGCAGATGCTGCCGCGCTCCGCGGGCACCCGGTAGGCGTTTGGCACCAGCTGGGCAGGCGGCTAGCGGCCCCGGCCACCCAGCGAGGCCGATTCGGGGCAGAAGGCTGGAACTTTCCTGCAAAGCTTGTGGAATTCAGGGCCTTTGCAGGCTTGTACCCCTCTGATGGATTTGTTAGATCGGCGCCGTTGATCCGGCCGGCCCTCAAGCCTCAAGCCGGCATCCCCAAAGCGCTCGTGGCGGAACTGGTAGACGCGCTGCCTTGAGGTGGCAGTGAGTAAAATCGTGGGGGTTCGAGTCCCTCCGAGCGCACCATAGATCCACGATTGGCGTTGAAATCACTCAGCTTTTTGGGTGTTGCCCGGGGATGTTATCACTCTGTTCCCGCCCGGCATTCGCACACTGTTCGCTTCGGTCCCCGCAAAAGGTCGTCGTGTGACCGGCTCTGATCGAATGCGACGATCTTCTCCATGCTGCCGAGGCCGAGCTTCTCTCGATTCGCCTGGGCGATGCAGTGGCGCCGGCATTTTCGGATCGGTCCAGCCGAACATGGCCATCATCTGGCTCTCGGTGCATATCCAGGTCGGCTGAGCGTACCAACTCGTCAAACTCGTTGGCCATCGTCGCACCTCTGAGTTTGGGCGGGAGCGCGGCAAGGCGGTCTCGTCCCCGATGGGGAGCCGGGGCAACGGAGTGATGTTCTAGTGTAGGCGCTTGCTGGGGAAAACCTACTTCACTGGAAGAGGCCAGTGCCAGGCGCCCCGTTCAATCGCTTCAAGGGCGTGGAGGGCTGGAGTCGGTCAAGGGTCAATCGCCTCGGCTCGCCCGTGCGGCCGTGACGTCCGACAAAGGTCGTTGAGCAGATGTCCTCAGCGACGTTGGTCGAAGGTCTCGAAGGGCCAGCAGCCGACAACTGGCGCCAGGCGAGCGCGTTGCCCTCCAATTCGAGCCGATGGCGACGTCTCAACGCCGACTATTTACAACCATTCCTCGGGAGAGCGCCTTCGAGAGAGCCGCTGCAGTGTCCCGCAGAGCAGCAAGTCGATCCTCCATCTGCTTGTTCATGATACGCTCAAGCGGCCCGGTCATGCCGACCGATTGCAGAACTGAGCCATCTGAAAGCACAATGGGGACCGCGAGCGCTGCAAGCCCTTCGTCGATCTCCCCGACACAGGTAGCGTAACCCAGTTTTCTGACCTTTGCGAACTCCTGTTCAATCCACTTTCGGTTGGTGTGTGAATTGACGGTCGGCTTAGGAAGCTCATTTGAGAGAGCTTCAGCGACCAGCTCCTTGCTCTGAAATGCCATGATGGCCTTGCCCGTCGCAGCTGCATTCACGGGCATCTCGATTCCTGGCTGAACATATCCGCGCCACCTCACATCGGGCGAATATGAAACGGCTACCAGTACGCGCGCCCCGACCAGGCGTGCGAGATAGCAAGTCTCGGTGGACGCCTCCGTCAAGGCATGAATATGGGGACCGGCAAGCGATGCGTACCAGCCGTCGTCGGCGCTCGCATGCAGGAGGCGCGTCAGCCTGTCGCCGACTGAGTAGGTACGTCCGGCTTCTCGTTCGACCGCCAGTCCCGATCGAACCAGCCCCTTCAGCAGTCGATGTGCGGTTGTTTTGGGGAGTTCGAGGATCGATGAGACGTCGGCGAGCGTGATCGCGCCGGGGAAGGCGGCAATCAATTCGAGCACGTCGATGTACCGAGCCAGCGGGCCGGGCGAATTGTCATCCATGCGCATGTGATCCGATCAATTTTTGTGCGGCGCAAGCAAAAATGAACGGCTTGACACCCGGCGAGGAGGCCGTCTACCGTTTCGTTATTCGGGATTATGTTCCGGAAAACGGAACGTCTGTCAAGCCTCGTGAAGCTCCATTGGGCGTGATGGACAAGGTTATTTCAGTCCAGGAGACGACATGAAGATCACGCGGAAGGCCTTTCTCAGTTTGATGATGGGAGCAGGAATGCTGCCGTTGGTCGGTGCGGCTCAAGCGCAGCAGGGTGGGCCCATCTTGATCGGCGCGACTGTGCCGATGACGGGGCCGCTTTCGCTGACGGGAAAGCAGTACCAGAATTCTCTTTCGATGGCCGAAGAGGACATCAACAAGGCAGGGGGCATCAACGATCGTCAGATCAAGATTGTGTTTGAGGACACGCAGGCGTCCAACGGCACCGCGGTCAACGCATTCGTAAAGCTGGCTCAGGAGACCAAGCCCGCATTCTTCTTTCTGTCGAGCTACTCCACGCAGAATCTTGCGACCGCGCCCGAGCTTGGCAAAGTGCAAGTGCCTGCGATGTATGCGGGCGGTGCCGATGTTGTGGCTGAAAACGGAAATGAATGGATGTTTCGCATCCGTCCCGCTGACAGCGTTTCGGCCGAAGGAATGGTGAAGGCTGCGGTCGACGTCATCAAGGCGAAGAAACCCGGGATTCTCTATATCCAGAACGACTTCGGCCAGGGCGGTGCGCAGACGGCCGCCAAGCGCTTCGAGGCTGCAGGCGTCTCGGTCGCCGGCATGGAAGCCTATGGTCAGAACGACAAGGACTTCTCCGCGCAGCTCCTTAGTCTGCGTAACAAGGGCGCGGATGCCATTTTGATCTTCAACTATCCGCAAGATGGCGCGCTGGTACTTCGCCAGGCCAAGCAGCTCGGCTTCAAGATGCCGCTCGTCACGTCCTCTGCTGCGCTGGTACCCGCGGCGACACAGCTTCTTTCCCCCGCAGATCTCGAGGGTGTCTGGGGGGTGGTCGATGCTTTCATGGATGTCGGTGTCGGTGGCCGGATGAAGGATTACGTAGAGCGCTTCAAGGCGAAGTTCGGAGTTGATCCAGATCCATACGGGCTTGCGTACTATGACGGCGCGATGCTGATGGCCGACGGCATGCGCAAGGTCGGGACCGATCCGAAAGCGCTGCGCGAATGGCTGTCCTCGGTCAAGGGCTGGCAGGGTATCGGGCACGTCTATTCGTACGACAGCAAAGGCAACGGCGTACGCGACCTTGCTGTCGTGAAGGCGAAGCCGGGCACCAAGACCTTGGAGCTCGTGCAGCCTGTCACGCTCAACTAGTCATTCGCAAGGAAGAGGTCTGCGGTTCGGCACGCCGACCGCAGACCGGGATCGTGTAGGAACGTCATGGCGGACTTCGTCCAGCTTCTAGTCAACGGACTGGCGATCGGCAGCGTCTATGCGCTCGCCGCGATCGGCTTCGTGATAGTTTACTCCGCTACCGGAGTGGTCAATTTCGCGGCTGGTCAATTCGTCATGTTCGGAACGTTCGCCGGCGTTGCGACGCTTATCAGCGCTCAGCTTCCCTGGCCAGTTGCGTATGGCGCGGCGCTAATCATCATGGCACTGTTCGGGGCCTTGTTCTTTGTCTCGGTCTACCTGCCTCTACGACGTGGGTCGATCGTGACGATCATCATCGGCACCGTCGCGATCAGCATCACGATGCAGAACGCTGCGTTGCTCTCTTTTGGATCGTGGCCGTTCCGCCTGCCGTCTCCCGTCGAAGACAGCGCGGTCTCACTTGGCGGCGCGATCATTTCCACGCACGCGCTTGGCGTGGTCGCTGTGACCGCCGTGATGGTCGCCGGATTATGGCTTCTCTTCAACCGCACCTCGGCTGGCGTGGGGATGCGAGCCGTCGCGCAGGATGTGCAGGCCGCCAAGTTGATGGGCCTTAAAGTCAACCGCCTGCTGGCGTTATCGTGGATCCTCGCGGCAGTACTCGCAGGGGTGGCGGGACTAATGCTCGGACCAATGTGGTTCGCGGACGTCAATATGGGCGACCCCATCGCATTGAAAGCGTTCGCCGCCACCATCATCGGCGGCTTTGGCAGTCTGCCGGGGGCCATCGTGGGCGGCCTGTTCGTTGGCCTGACCGAGGTCCTCGGCGCATCCTACGTCTCGTCTGCGTACAAGGACCTGATCTCGTTCGGCATAATGATCGCTTTCTTGCTGGTGCGTCCGCAAGGCGTGTTCGGCGAGAAGATTCAGGATCGAGGCTGACAGCATGGCGATACGTATTCCCCTGCAGATCGCCGCAGCGATCATTGTGCTTGGCGGCCTGTCCGGTATCGCTTTGCCGGAATATCATCTTCGCTTGCTGAACCTGTCACTGATCTCCGCAGTAGCGGTGATCGGGCTCAACTTTGCCTTTGGCTACGCCGGTTTGATCTCGCTAGGCCATGCGGCCTTTGTCGGCATGGGCGGCTATGGCTTGGCCATCCTAACCACCACTTGCGGATGGTCACCGTGGCTCGCTGCGCCGGTGGCGATCGCGGCGACAGCCGTCTCTGCCGGCCTGATTGGGTACCCATTGCTTCGCTTGCGCGGGCACTACTTGGCGTTGGCGACGCTCGGCCTCAACGTGTCGTTCTATATCGTGACGTCCAATTGGATTGCGATGACAGGGGGGACTAACGGGATCGCGCGGATCCCGGGATTGGCGCTTGGCTCGCTCAGCTTCTCCGGGGAGCATCAATTCCTGTGGCTTGCACTTGTAGTCCTCGCGCTGATCGCCGCAGCGGCGGCCGCGTTGCACAAGTCCCGTCTCGGCCGCGAGATGATGGCTGTGTGCGATGATGAGATCGCGTCCGAGATGACCGGAATCGATACGACGCGGATCAAGATTGCAGCATTTGTGCTTTCCGCCGTCTGCGCCGCCGTTGCCGGATGCCTGTTCGCCCTGCACGTGCGCTTCGTCGCGCCCGAGGATTTCACCTACGCGCATTCG
Organism: Bradyrhizobium sp. GW821-FHT13H06; assembly: GCF_058803975.1. Lineage (NCBI taxonomy): Bacteria > Pseudomonadati > Pseudomonadota > Alphaproteobacteria > Hyphomicrobiales > Nitrobacteraceae > Bradyrhizobium > Bradyrhizobium sp. GW821-FHT13H06. The sequence continues at coordinate 98,572 of NZ_JBXAPN010000010.1, forward strand.
ATCACGTACCTCGCCATGTTGATCGTCGGCGGGGAAGGGACGATCGTCGGTGCTATCCTCGGAGCGGTGCTGCTGACGTTTCTGCCGGAATGGTTGCGCTTTCTCGGTACTGCCTACCTCTTCTTCTTCGGCCTGCTGGTGCTTGGCATTCTGGTGTTTCTGCCCACAGGCCTCGTTGGCCTCGGCCAACGCCTGGGCCGCCGGTCGGCGAGACGTCCGGCCTTCGCGTCTTCTCGTGCTCCGGAGACAGTGCCATGAATGCCTTGGAAGCACGGAGCATTCACAAGCGCTATGGCGGCCTGGCCGCGTTGGCGGACGTGAATCTGACCGTCAAAAAGGGGCAGTTCGTCGCGGTCATCGGGCCCAACGGCGCCGGCAAATCCACTCTGTTGAACGTTCTGACTGGCCTGGCGATGCCAGATGAAGGGCAGGTGTTTCTCGATGGTCAGGCGATCACGCGCATGGCCACCAACAAACGCATTCGTGCCGGCCTCGGCCGTACGTTTCAGCACGGGCGGGTGTTCGCGCGCCTCAGCGTACTGGAAAACGTGATGACGGGTGCAGCGATACGTGGCCACCTGAGCGAATCTGGTCTGCGCGACGCTTCGATGGAGATCATCGAGCAAATGGGGTTGGCGGACGAGGCGCACGAAGCCATTGGGTCGCTCTCGTACGGTCGGCGCCGAATGGTGGAGCTCTCACGTGCGTTGGCCTGCCGGCCGCACGTCCTCTTGCTGGACGAGCCGGCGGCCGGCCTCAATTCCGGCGAGGTCGACCAACTCATTGATCGCCTGGCGGAGTTGCGGGCGGCGCACGGACTGGCCGTGGTGTTGATCGAACACAATATGGGGATGGTCATGCGGCTCGCCGAGCGCATCTTCGTTCTCAATTTTGGTTGCAAGATCGCCGAGGGAACTCCAGCGGAGATTCAAGCAGATCCGGCCGTGCTGTCTGCTTATCTGGGCGAAGGATATGCTCATGCTGTCGTGTAACGATCTCGTGGTCGCGCACGGCGATATCGTGGCGCTGCAGGGAGTGACCCTCCAGGTCGAATCCGGCGAAACGGTCGCACTGATCGGTGCCAATGGCGCCGGCAAGACGACCTTGCTACATGCGATCTCCGGCCTTAACCGGGTCTCGTCGGGAGACATCAGATTCGAGGAGCGCTCGATCGCCGGATGGCCCACCGATCAACGCGTTTCCGCTGGAATTGCGCAGGCGCCCGAAGGCCGAAGGATATTTCCCGGATTGTCGGTCGAGGAGAACCTGACCCTCGCGACCGTCAGCTGGCGTCGTTGGAGGCAGTCGATTGCGGCCGATCTCGATCGCGTCTTTGGATTGTTTCCGCGCCTTAAGGAGCGCCGACGACAGCTGGGATGGTCATTGTCGGGAGGAGAGCAGCAAATGCTCGCGATCGGACGTGCTCTGATGGCTCGCCCCAAGTTGCTGTTGCTCGACGAGCCATCGCTCGGCTTGGCGCCGCGGCTCGCCGAAGAGGTTTACGAACAAGTCAGGTGCATTGGCGAGACCGGTCTGACCATCCTGGTCGTGGAGCAGAACACGGTGCTCGCGCTCTCGGTCGCCGATCGCGCCTATGTGCTGGAGACAGGGCGCATTGTGCTCGAAGGACCAGCAGACGAACTCAAGCACAATGCGCGCGTGCGCGAAGCTTATCTGGGCCGTTGAACCCGGAATCAAGGAGGCAAGATGTATCCCGCCAATCATTCTCAATCGCGAGATCTCTATCAGCGGGCGCTGAAGAGCCTGCCGGGTGGCAATACGCGCACCACAGTCTACATGAAGCCGTTTCCGATCTACGCAGCTTCAGGCGCCGGCTGCCGGGTCCGGGACGTCGATGGCAATGAATATATCGACTGCATCAACAACTTCACGTCTCTGATCCATGGTCATGCTCATCCCGCATTGATCGAGGCGGCGACCAAGCAGCTCGCGCTGGGCTCGGCCTTCGGCATGCCGACGGAGTCCGAAGTCGAGCTCGCCGAATTGCTGGCAGCAAGGCTTCCATCGGTAGACCATGTCCGTTTCTGCAATTCGGGCACGGAGGCGGTGATGATGGCGCTGAAGGCTGCCCGCGCCTACACGGGTCGTCCGAAGATCGCCAAGTGCGAGGGGGCTTATCACGGCTCCTATGACTACGCTGAAGTCAGCCTCGACCCGACACCCGCGGCTTGGGGAGGCAACACCCCGGTATCGGTAGCCTATGCCAAAGGCACGCCCGACAACGTGCTCGCGGACGTCGTGACCATTCCGTTCAACGACGTCGAAGCGGCCGCGAGCTTGATCCGCGAGCATGGTCCCGAACTCGCTTGTGTACTCGTTGATCCGATGCCGAACCGAGCTGGTCTGGTTCCGGCGGACAGAGCCTACGTGGAAGCGCTCCGTCAGGTCACGCGGGAGGTCGGCGCGCTGCTTATATTCGACGAAGTCATCACGTTCCGTCTCGGCTATGAGGGTGCACAAGGGCTTTGGGGTATCGATCCGGACCTGACGACGCTCGGCAAGATCATCGGCGGCGGCTTCCCGGTCGGCGCAATCGCCGGCGGCAAGAAGTTCATGTCGGTGTTCGATCCATCTTCCGGCAAGCCGGCGCTCCCGCACGGTGGCACGTTCTCGGCCAATCCCGTCACCATGCGTGCCGGTCTTGCCGCGATGAAGCTGCTCGATACAGCAGCCTATTCACGCCTCGATGGGATCGGCACCACGGTCCGCGACGGTATCAATGCGGCATTCCGCAAGACTGGCGTTGCCGGGACCGCAGTCGGATTGGGCTCGCTTCTCAAGATTCATTTTACGGATCGCAACGTCCGGGACTATCGTTCAGCTTACTTGAGCGAGATGGAAGCGAAGCGCCAGGCCGTGTTCACCGCCGGGTTGCTCAATCGCGGGATTTTCGTCGCGAGCTATGGCCTGATGGCGCTGTCGTTGCCGATGACCGATGCTGACGTCGATACGATTGTGAAGGCGGCTGCGGAGTCCCTGGAGGAGGTCGCCGCGTTCGGCTGATCAGGCTCCTTGTACCGCGAACTGTTCCGACCGGCGCTCACCTGACGCCGGATTGAGATCCTCATTCCTACCAGCAGGCTTGCGATGACCTCCAAGATTGACCCTATCACCCGTTCCGTTGTCCAGCATCGTCTGAGTTCGATCGTGAACGAAATGGGTGAGGCGATGCTGCGTACATCTTACTCGCAGATCCTGAACTCCAGCCGTGACTTCTCGCTGGGGATCTGCGACGTGAATGGGCGGTTGATTGCGCAGGCCGATCATATTCCGGTTCATGTCGGCGCGCTGTCCTGGGCGACGCTTGCTATCGAGGAGCGCTTCAAGGACATCAAGCCCGGCGACGTTCTGCTGCTCAACGACCCCTATCATGGTGGCAGTCACTTGCCCGATCTGACCGCGTTCGTGCCGGTCTTCGACGGGGAGCGGAGGCTGTACTGGACCATCGTGCGCGCACACCAGAGCGATATCGGCGGGGCCACCCACGGCGGCTACAATCCGAGTGCGACCGACATTTGGCAGGAAGGATTGCGGGTACCGCCGATCCGTCTTTATGAAGCGGGCAAACTTCGCGACGACCTGCTCGACATGCTGGCACTCAACGTGCGGAATCCTCGCGATTTCCGCGGAGATCTTGCTGCGATGATTGGTGCGGCGCATCTCGGCGAACGCCGGATCAGGCGGCTGCTCGACGAATTTGGTGGGCAGGTCGTCGAAGCGGCCGTCGAGGCAATTCTCGACGCCGCCGAACAACAGACGCGGGCAGTCCTATCGACGTGGCAGGACGGTACGTTCCATGGTGAAGCGTATCTCGACGACGATGGTCATGGCCGAAGCGATATCAGGATCGCCGCGAAAGTGACCAAGAAGGGATCCGACATCGAGATTGATCTTTCGGAGTCGGATCCTCAGTCGACGAGCTTTGTCAATTCGTCGCACGCCAACATGCAGGCTGCGGTCGTCATGGCTTTTGCCTATCTCATCGACGCGGATATTCCCAAGAATGCCGGCGCACTTCGGCCGCTGAAGGTCGTTGCCAGACAGGGCACGATCGTGTGGGCAGATCCCGGCCGTCCGGTCACGATGTGCACCAGCCATCCTTCGAATGAAATCGTGGAAGCTATCGTCAAGGCGCTTTCCCAGTCGTGTCCCGATCGTGCGATGGCCGGGTGGAGCCGCAGATTCCGCATCGCCATCCAAGGTGAGAATCCGCGGACAGGACGCAATTTTATCTGGCATTTGTTTCAGGCCAGGCCCGGAGGAGGGGCGTCGTCGGCCGGCGATGGTTGGTCATCGATTGGTGAGTGGCATACGGTCGGGGGCATCAAATTCGGCAGCATCGAAGTCGACGAAGCCCGGTTTCCGCTCTATTTCCGACATCACGAATTTCGTCCGGACTCCGGCGGAGACGGCAAGTTTCGTGGCGGCCTGGGCGTATCGTTGGATCTCGTCGTGGAAACGGCGAAGCCTGCGCGAGCGAACACGGCAGGCGAGGGCACGAAGCATGGAGGATGCGGGATGCTCGGCGGCAGCGATGGGCTTCCACATCAGTACACCCTCGTGTCGCAAGGCCGGGCGCCGCGCGTGCTGCGCACGAAGGAGGTCGGCATCGAAGTCCTTCCCGGCGACTGCTTCGAGGTTCGCTCCTCGGGTGGCGGAGGATGGGGCCCCCCTGGTCAACGGTCAGCTCAAGCGCGCGAAGCCGACCTGATGCAGGGCCTTACGACGAAACTCACAACGATTTAACGGATAGCCTGAAGATGTTTACCATCGGAATCGATGTTGGCGGTACGTACACCGACCTCGTCGCGATCGACCGCGACGGCAACACCGTGTTCGCAAAATCGCCGACGACGCCGGCAGACCAGTCTTTGGGTGTCATGAATGGACTTGAGGAACTCGCAAGCCGGCTGAAGATGCCGCGAGCGGAGATGCTCGCTGCGACGGACCGCCTGGTGCACGGGACAACGGTCGCGACGAACGCATTGCTCGAGCGGAAGGGAGCAAGGGTCGCGCTTCTCACGACGGAAGGCCATCGTGACGTCATCGAAATGCGCGAGGGTCTGAAGGAAGATCGCTACAATCTCCGCATTGCACCGCCGTCTCCCCTGGTGCCGCGCCAACTGCGCTTCGGTGTACGCGAGCGCGTTAGGCCGGACGGCGAAGTGCTGATCCCACTCGATCAAGACTCCCTCGGTGAGGCGATCTCGGCGATCCGCTCCGCCGGAGCAAGCTCCGTGGCTGTGTGCTTCCTGCATGCCTATCGTAATCCAGCGCACGAAATTGCGACCGTCGAACGACTGAAGCGCGAACTTCCGGAACTCGACGTCTCTCGATCGAGCGATGTGTTGCCGCAGATCAAGGAGTATGAACGCGTTTCAACGACGATCGTGAACGCCTACGTCGCTCCGGTGGTGCGGCGCTATCTGACCAATCTGGAAGCCCGGCTGAAAGATGCAGGGTTGGCCAGCAGCCTTTTCATCATTCTTTCGCATGGCGGGATGGCCCCACTCGAGGAAGCCGCGCGGCTCGCTGCTGGCACCGTACTTTCCGGCCCCGCCGGCGGCATCTCGGGGGCCCGGCGCTGTGCGGAACTGCTCGGAATTCCCGATCTTGTGCCGTTCGACATGGGCGGGACCAGCACCGACATCTCGCTGATTGCAGATGGACGCGCGTCGCTGTCGGCCGAGGGAGGGCTTGCCGGTCAACGCATCGCGCTCAGGAGCCTCGACATTGCGAGCATCGCCGCCGGTGGAGGCTCGATTGCCACTCTGGACGCGGGTGGTACGCTCCGCGTCGGGCCAGAAAGCGCAGGGTCCGTGCCGGGGCCTGCGTGCTACGGCAACGGAGGTATCGAGCCGACGGTGACAGACGCCAATGTTGTTCTCGGATATCTGGACGCCTCTGCGTTCATGGGCGGAAAACGGCCGCTCGATCGCGCCGCCGCAGAAGCGGCAGTCGATCGGCTCGCGAAAGCGCTCGAGCTATCCCGGGACGATGCGGCGGCAGGAATTTATCGAATGGTCAATCTGCGCATGGCGGATGGTATCCGTCTGATGACTCTGCGACGCGGCGTCGACCCACGCCGCTTCGCGCTGCTCAGCTTCGGCGGCGCTGCCGGCCTGCATGCGGCCGAAGTTGCGCGCGAACTTGAAATCAAGCGCGTCATCGTGCCGACGGCGGCTTCGGTACTGTCCGCCTGGGGGATGTTGACCAGCGATCTGAGGTACGAGGTGAGCAGTACGCATTACAGCGCCGGCCAACGGATTACGGCCCAGGAGGTCAGGACCATCTTCGCTGACCTTGAACGAGAAGCTACGGGCCGTCTGAAGTCGTGGTTTGGCGGCGATGTGGCTGTCGAACGTTCCGCCGAGATGCGCTACGGCGAGCAGATCTTCCAGATTGACGTCCCGCTAAACGATCTCGATTGGAATTCGGAGAACATCGTGGATCGGATAGAGGAGCGATTCCATCGTCGCCATGAAGAACTGTACACCTACTCGTCGCCGGATCAGGAAGCGGTGTTCGTCAATGCGCGGGTCGCTGCCATAGGCGCTGTCCCGAGCGTCGGACAAGTCGCGCGCGGGCGGAAGACCGTAGCGCCCTGCAAACCAAAAGGACGTCGGAAGGCATTCTTCGGCGAATGGCGAGAAGTAGAAGTATTCGCGGCGGATCAACTTCGTCCAGGCAACAGGATCGAAGGTCCGGCAATTGTGGAAGCTGAGACGACGACCGTCCTGATTGGTGACGGCGATCAGATCGAGGTCAATGATCTGGGATGGCTCGACATCAGGCTCAGGTGATTGAATGATGAGGCCGCTCGGCGTTTGGGCGCCACTCCGTCCATTTGGTCCCGGCCTGAACTGCTGACGTGCCGAGCGCGACCGCGATCTTCGCCTTAGGGCCGGCCAGAAGCAGACTCAGGCAACATCAGCTCACCACGCCTGCTCGCCTGCCGAGGATCCGCAGATCTGACGCCTTCGAAAGTCGGGATATCGTGCTGGCGGCAATGCGGACGCATGCTGGACAAAGATGGCGATAGGGACTTGGACTATTTCTGCCGCAGGGCGCGGGCGAGCTGATCTTCCAGCGGCTTGCGCAGGTAGGCAAGTGCCGTCCGCACGCCGTTCTGGATGAAGGCTTCAACCGGCATGCCGGGCACCAGCGCCTTGCCGTCGAGCTTGGCGAGTTCGCTCGCGTCGAGGCTGATGCGGGCGACGTAGTAAGCCGCGCCGGATTGCGGGTCTTTGGTCAGGTCGGCGGCGATCCGCGTCAGCGTGCCGTCGAGCTCGGGGGTCACCGCGGCGTCGAACGCGCTGAAGCGCAGCTTGGCGGATTGCCCGACCTTGAGCCGGTCGATCATTTGCGGATCGACCCGGGCCTCGACCACAAGCGAATCCTTCGGCACGATGAGCATCAGCTGTTCGCCCGCGGTGATCACGCCACCGACGGTGAAGACCGATTTCTGGTGGATCAGACCGTCCTGCGGCGCGCGCAATACCACGCGATCGAGCTGGTCCATCGCGGCGATGCGGCGTTCGCCGAGATCGGCAAGCTTGGTCTCGACGTCCCGCAGTTCGGTCGCGACCTCGCGGCGCTGGTCCTGGACCAGCTGGATGATCTGCAGTTCAGTTTCGGTGATCCGGCCCTTGGCGCGCGCGATCTCGGCGATCAGCTGGCCTTCCTCGCCGGTCAGACGGGAAGCCTCGCGCTCGAGCGCAGTGAGGCGCGCATAGGGCACCAGGCGCTTTTCGTACAGCTGGCGGACGCCCTCCAGCTCAGTGTCGATCCAGCGGATCTGTTCGCGCTTCGACGCGATCTGCGCCTCCAGGCCGCGGATTTCGTCCGCGATCTGCGCCTTGCGTTCGCGCAGCTGCGATTGCTGGCCGCTGATTGCCTCGCGCCGCCGGGCGAACAGCGTGGTCTCGCCCTCGATCATCTCCGCGATCGCGGCGACGGCGCCGCGTGCGGCGATCTCGCCGGGCAGCACCACCGCGTCGCGGCCGTTCTGCTCGGACTGCAGCCGGGCACGACGCACCCCTAGCTGGTTGAGCTGGTTTTCGATCAGCGCAAGGTTGGCGCGCGACAGCGTCTCGTCGAGGCGGACCAGCACGTCGCCGGCCCGAACCTGATCGCCGTCGTTGACGTAGATGTCGGCGACCACGCCGCCGGTCGGGTGCTGAACCCGGCGGACGTTGCTGTCGACCACCACCTGTGCCGGTGCGATCACGGCGCTGGCGAGCGGCGCGGTCATCGCCCAAACGCCGGCGGTGGACACCACGATCGCCAACGTGCCGATTCCGAGTCCGGTGGCGCGCCGGATATCGCGAAACGGATCGTTGCGGCGAGCTTCGCGCGTGGAGGGTGCGGTCATATGGAGGTCCTCAACTGGCGGCGGCGGCCGGAACCGAGCGCGCGTCGGGCACCGCCTGCAGCGCCGCCCCGCCCGGCGCCGGATGAGCGGCGAGCGATTTGCGCAGCACTTCGTCCTTCGGGCCGAACGCCTGCACCTGGCCGGTCGCCAGCGTCAGTACGAGATCGACCGCGGCGAGCGCCGCCGGTCGATGCGCGATAATGACGGCAATGCCGCCGCGGGCGCGGACGCGCCGGATGGCGTCGGTCAGCGCCGCGTCGCCTTCGGCGTCCAGGCTGGCGTTCGGCTCGTCGAGCACCACCATGAACGGATCCTTGTAGAGCGCGCGCGCCAACGCGATCCGCTGCCGCTGGCCGCCCGACAGGGTGGCGCCGGCTTCGCCGATCCGCATCTCGAACCCCTTCGGCAGCTTCAGGATCATCTCGTAGGCGCCGGCGGCCTTCGCCGCGGCGATCACCGCCGCCTCGTCGATCTCCGGGTCGAAGCGTGCGATGTTCTCCGCCACCGTTCCGTCGAACAATTCGACGTCCTGCGGCAGATAGCCGATCATGCCGCCACGAATTTCTGCCGGCCACTGGTCGAGGGTGGCGCCATCGAGGCGGATCTCGCCGCGTGCGATCGGCCAGATCCCGACCAGCGCCCGCGCCAGCGTCGATTTGCCGGCGGCTGACGGGCCAATGATGCCGACCGCCTGGCCGGCTTCAAGTGCGAACGACGCGTTGTGCACGATCGCGGTGGTGCCGCCGGGGGCGGCGATCGTTACCTGCTCGACCGTGAGCCGATGGAGGGCGCGTTCGGGCGCGACGTCGGGATTCGGGGCGTCGCCGTCGCGCAGGGCGGTGCGGAGCCGTTGGCCCGCCTGTCGCGCGCCGAGGAACGGACGCCAGATGGAGATCGCCAGTTCCACCGGTGCGAGCGCGCGGCTGCCCATGATCGACGCGGCGATCATCACGCCGCCGCTGGCCTGCCCCTCGATCACCAGATAGGCGCCGAGGCCGAGCAGCGCCGATTGCAGCATGAAGCGCAGCGTCTTGGACAACGCGCCGAGCGATCCGGCGATATCGGCGTTGCGCTGCTGGGCGGCGACGAGATCGTCGTTGGCGGCCCCGATCCGGTCGATCAACCGCTGCTCCATCCCCAGCGCGGCCACGATTTCGGCGTTGCGCCGACCGGCTTCAAGCTGGACGCCGCGGATTGCGCCGGCAAGCGACGCGTCCCGGGTCGGCGCCCGCGTCAGCACCTCGGTGAGCAGCGCGATCCCGAACAGCAGCACCGCGCCCACGACCAGCGTCCAGCCGAGATAAGGATGCAAGAGAAAGCAGCCGGCGAGATACAGCGGCATCCACGGCAAGTCGAACAAGGTCGTCGGGCCGAGCCCGGAAAGGAACGACCGGACCGAGTCCAGATCATGTGACAATTGCAGGCCGCGATTCGCGCCGCCGCCGCGCAGCGGCCCACGCAGGATGTTGCAGACGACCGGTTGCCACAGCGCCGCGTGCAGTGCCGATCCGATCCGTGTCAGAATGCGCTGACGCAATAGATCGAACAGCCCTTGCATCGCATACGCGGCCGCCACCGCGATCGACAGCGCGATCAAGGTCGGAATGCTGTGCGATGGGATGACCCGGTCGTACACCTGCAGCATGTAGATCGAGCCGGTGAGCATCAGCAGATTGAGCACCGCCGAGAACAGTCCCACCGTCAGAAAGGCCGTTCTGCAGGAGACGATCGCGGCCGACGCAAGATCGCCGGACGCGGGAGTCGACGTGGAGGACGTTGTTGCGGTCATATTACTCAATTCAAAACGACGTCGGACCGTCACGGTCGGATGCGGTCGGCGTTCGTTAGCGAGGTTCAACGTCAGGCGCATGACAAAGCGGCGCGTGCGCGATGACGGCGGCCGATGGCAACGAGGCCGCGACACCCTGCGACGAAACGCCGCCTTGGTTCGGAAGTTCGGTCGCGCCGGTCAGCAGTCGCAACCGGGCGTGGCTGCCCGTCGCGGCGGACCGATCAAGCTGTAACAAGATGGGTCACGGGCGATTGCTACCGGCCGAGAAGTCGAACGTGCCGTAGTTGGTTCGCTCGGCCTTCGCAGGACCTTCGTATCGCGACTTCACCGGCCCGTTAAAAAGCAGTCACCGATCTGTTGTCGTCGGCGTTCTATCAACGCGCATTAACGATCCGTTAACCATCAACCGTCCGGACCGTGCCCTTACGCATGCCGTGAGGCGGCGATCCGCGACGTCTTTTCTCAAGCGCTGGAGTGGCGATACATGTCGACGACCCCTCATGTCCTGGCGAACGGCGATTTCCTGCAGGATTGGTCCAATACTGGCCTTATCACGACCAACGATGACTGGTCGGGGGTGGCATCGATCGTCGGGTATCTCGGCAACGATGTCGTTTCGGCCACCGGGGTGGACGCGCGTACGGCTACCGGATCGTCGTCAGGAGATGTCGACGTCGTCGCTAACCAGACCAACACCGCCATCACCAACGGCGGCGTGGCTGAATTCCAGATCGCCAACCCGACGGTGGCGCTGAACGGCTCAAACAGTGCGGATGCCCCCAGCCTCGTGATCCACCTCGACGCCACCGGCCGCAAGGATGTCCGGCTGAGCTTCAACGCACGCGACCTCGACGCCAGCACGGACGATTCGGCGCAGCAGATCAACGTGCAGTACCGGCTCGGTTCGAGCGGGGCGTGGACCAACGTTCCAAGCGGTTACGCCGCCGACGTCACCACCGGCGGTGCCGCGACCCAAGTGACGCCGTTCGATCTGCTGCTGCCCGCCGCCGTCGACGGCCGCAACGACATCCAGGTTCGCATTCTCACCACCAACGCCGTCGGCAATGACGAGTGGGTCGGTATCGACGACATCCGCGTCACCAGTTCGTCCGAATCGTCGATCGAAGCTCAGCACGTCGCCTTCGCGCCGGATTCGCTCACGGTGTCGTATGACGAAGGTAACAGCGCTCCGACCGTCTATCAGTTCACCGTCGAGCGCAGCGGCGGCACCACGGGCGACGTCGCGTTCTCGGGAACGATCGCTTCGGCGCAGACCGATGCGGCCGACTACGTCGGCGGCAAGCCGGTCAGCTTCAGCGGCAGCATCGCGGCGGGAGAGACCTCCGCGGTCGTCACCGTCACCGTCGCCGGCGACACCGACAATGAGGCGAACGAGAGCTTCACGCTGACGCTGCAGGACGTTTCGAATTCGGCGGCCGTGACCACCACGATCGGCAGCGCCGCGACGGCGACCGGCACCATCGTCAACGACGACGTCGGCATTACCAAGATCAGCGCGATTCAGGGCAGCGGAGCCAGCAGTGCCATGGTCGGCCAGACTGTGACCATCGAAGCCATCGTGGTCGGCGACTTCCAGAACGGCGATGCCGACGCCACCCGCAATCTCAACGGCTTCTATCTCCAGGAGGAGACCACCGATTCCGACGGCAACGTGCTGACCTCCGAGGCGATATTCGTCTACGGCGGCGCCACCGACGTCCAGATCGGCGACCGGGTCCGCGTCACCGGCTCGATCAGCGAATATTTCGGCCTGACCGAGCTCACCGCCAGCAACATTTCGATCGTCCAGGCCGGCGCGGTGGCCGACGTCGACACGATGGCGGTGCAGATCGACCTGCCGTCGATGGGCACTACGTTGAGCCAGGACGGCGACTACCAGCCTGATCTTGAAGCCTATGAAGGCATGCTGGTCACGATTCCGCAGACCCTGACCGTCACCGAGCAGTACAATCTCGACCGGTTCAACGAGATCAAGCTGGCGGCGGGCGAACGGCCCGAACAGTTCACGCAGGAGAACGCGCCCGACGCCGCCGCCTACCAGGCGTATCTGGCCGAGCTCGGTGCCCGCACCATCACCTATGACGATGGCCTGAACGTCCAGAACGCCGCGATCAACAACCTCGACGGCTTCGATCCGAACGACAACCCGTCCGCCACGCCGAACTACGGCACTGCCGACGCGGTCCGGATGGGTGACACCGTCACCGGCCTGACCGGCGTGCTCGACTATCAGTGGGCCGGCAACTCCGCCTCGGGGGCGACCTGGCGGATCCGCTCGGTCGAGGATGGCGCCAACACCTTCGGAGCCGGCGACAATCCGCGCACCGATGCGCCGGAAGACGTCGGCGGCCGCCTGAAGGTGGCGAGCTTCAACGTGCTGAACTACTTCACGACGCTGGACAATGGCGGCACCACCGCGATCGGCGAAGCGCCGCGCGGCGCCGACAACGCCGCGGAGTTCGCGCGTCAGACCGAGAAGCTGGTCGCGACCATCCTCGACATGGACGTCGACGTGCTGGCGCTGACCGAGCTGGAGAACGACTTCTCCGCTGCATCCTCCGGCAACGCGATCAAGTATCTGGTCGAACAGCTCAATGCCGTGGCTGGGGCCGGTACCTATGCCTGGGTCGATCCCGGCCAGCAGTTCGTTGGCGGCGACGCCATCGCGGTCGGCTTCATCTACGACACCACCGCGGTGAAGATCGCCGACGGTACGACCATCGAGACCCTCAACGACGCCGACCTGCCCGGCCTCGGCCTCGGCGGCCTGCTCGGGCAGAGCACGGTCGGCGCGGTGTTCGACGGCGAGAACACCAGCCGCAACGCGATCGCGGTGACCTTCGAGGAGCTTGCGACCGGCGAAACCTTCACGGCGATCGCCAACCATCTCAAGTCCAAGAGCGGTACCGGCTCCGGCGCCGATTCCGATCAGGGCGACGGCCAGGGCAACTGGCAGAACCAGCGCGAGCTGGCCGCCACCGCGCTGACCGCGTGGGCGGCGAGCGATCCGACCGGCTCGGGCGATCCAGACGTGATGCTGCTCGGCGACTTCAACGGCTACGCCAAGGAGCAGTCGACCGCGCTCATCGAGGGCGCCGGCTATGAGAATCTGCACGACCGCGAGGACGACGCTTATTCCTATGTGTTCGACGGCCAGACCGGCACGCTCGACTATGCCTTCGCCAATGCCAGCCTCGGCGCGCAGGTGTCCGGTGTGACCACCTGGCACATCAACGCCGACGAGGCTGACGCGCTCGACTACAACACCGACTACGGCCGCGACACCTCGATCTTCGACGGCGACTCCTCGATCCGGGTGTCCGACCACGATCCGGTGGTCGTGGGCCTCAATCTCGGGGAGCAGGAGCCGACCCCGGCTTACACGCTGCAAATCCTGCATGCATCGGACTTCGAGGCGGGCCTGAACGCAGTCGATCGCGCCGGCAACTTCGCGGCGATCGTCGACTATCTCGAGGAGACCTACGACAACTCGATCACGCTGTCGTCGGGCGACAATTTCATTCCCAGCCCGTTCTTCAGCGCCGGCAGCGACGGCTCGCTGAAGGAGGTCTACGAAACCGCGCTGGAGACCTATTACGGCCTCGCTGCCGGGACGCTGAACGTCTCGCCCGGCTTCGGCACCGCCGACATGGCGATGCTGAACATCATCGGCGTGCAGGCCTCGGCGATCGGCAATCACGAATTCGACGCCGGCACCAAGGCGTTCGCCGACATCATCAAGCAGACCGCCGGCTATCCTGGCGCGCAGTTCCCGTACCTCGCGGCCAATCTGGACTTCTCGGCCGATGCCAATCTCGCCTCGGTCTACACCGGCACGATCCTGGATGCCGACGCCTACACCGGCTTCCCGCCGGAGGCCGGTATCGGCAAGAAGATCGCGCCGGCCACCGTCATCGAGGAGAACGGCGAAAAGATCGGCGTGATCGGCGCGACCACCCAGATCGTGCAGAGCATCTCCTCGACCGGCGGCGTCGAAGTGATCGGCGACAATGTCGATGACATGGCGGCGCTGGCGGCAATCCTGCAGCCGACGATCGACGGTCTGCTGGCCCAGGGCATCAACAAGATCATCCTGGTCAGCCATCTGCAGCAGCTCGCGCTCGAAAAGGCGCTGGCGCCGCTGCTGCACGGCGTCGACGTCATCGTCGCCGGCGGCTCGCACACGCTGCTGGCGGACGAGACCGACGCACTCCGTGCCGGCGACACCGCGGCCGACACCTATCCGATCGTCACCGCGAACGCCGACGGCAAGACCACGCTGATCGTCAACACCTCCGGCGAGTACTCCTATGTCGGACGGCTGGTGGTCGATTTCGATGCTGAAGGCAACGTGATCTACACCGCCAACACGGCGGTCAACGGCGCCTACGCCAGCACGGAAGAGGTGGTCACCTCGCTGTACAACGGCAACACCACGGTCGATGTCGACGATGACGGCGACGTAGATGCCGACGACGCCGATCCGTTTGCCGACGGCGGCCGCGGCGATCTGGTCAACGACATCGCCCAGGCGGTGGGCGGCATCATCGACGTGCAGGACGGCAACACTTTCGGCAAGACGGACGTCTATCTCGAGGGCCGCCGCAGCGAGGCTCGCACCGAGGAGACCAACCTCGGCGACCTCTCCGCCGATGCGAACCTGTGGTACGCCCAGAAGGTCGACCCGACCGTGCTGGTTTCGATCAAGAACGGCGGCGGCATCCGCGACTCGATCGGCTACGTCTATGCGGTCGGCGGCGAAGCGGTGGAGAGCCCGCCGTTGGCGAACACCAGCGTCGGCAAGGAAGCGGGCGAGGTGTCGCAGCTCGATATCGCCAACTCGTTGCGCTTCAACAATGCGCTGTCGATGGTCACGGTGACCGCGGATCAGCTGCTCGAGGTGCTCGAGCACGCCGTGGCGGCGACCACGGCGACCGCGACGCCCGGCCAGTTCGCCCAGGTCGGCGGCATCGCGTTCTCGTTCGACAAGGATTTGCCGGCCGGCAACCGCGTGCAGTCGGCAGCGCTGATCGATGACAACGGCAATCCGGTGCTGGCGCTGGTCGCGAACGGCGAACTGGTGGTCGATCCGGAGATGGCGATCCGGGTCGTGACCTTGAGCTTCCTGCTCACCGGCGGCGACGGCTATCCGTTCGCGAGCTTCATCGCGGCCAATCCCGCCTTTGCCAACGTCGTCAATCTGTCGCCAGACCTGGTTCCGGATGCGGGGCAGGAAGCGAACTTCGCCGCCGAAGGCACCGAGCAGGATGCCTTCGCCGAATACATGGCGGCGAACTACTCCGACACGCCCTACGACGTCGCCGATACCGACCGGGCGCACGACGAGCGCATCCAGAACCTCGACTATCGTCAGGACACGGTGCTCGAAACCGAGGCGCTGGTGCTGGTCGGCGACGACGGTGACAACGAACTCACCGGCGCGCTCGGTGACGACGTCCTCAACGGCCTCGGGGGCGACGACGTCCTCGCCGGGCTCGGCGGCGACGACCAGCTCGATGGCGGCGAAGGCGATGATACCCTGTCCGGCGGCGACGGCGACGACACGCTGCTTGGCGGTGCAGGCGATGACACGCTCGACGGTGGCGCTGACGACGACCGGCTGGCTGGCGGCGACGGTGACGACACCCTGACCGGCGGCGAAGGCGACGACGTCCTGGTCGGCGGCGAAGGCTATGACACCCTGCAAGGTGGCGACGGCAACGACGAGCTGGTGGCCGGCGCCGGCGACACTGCTGAAGCCGGTGAAGGCGACGACCTCATCATCGTCTCCACCGACGACCCCGCGCCGAGTTTGATCGACGGCGGCGCCGGCAACGACACCGTCAAGCTGATCGGCGGCGGCACGGCGGAACTCATCGCCACGCTCAATGTCGAGAACCTGCTGGTGGCCGCAGGCGCCTGGTCGGTGGCCGGATCGGCATCGTATAACGGCGTGACGATCCAGGGCGGCGCGACGCTGGCTTCGAGCCTCGTTGTGGACAACAACGACCGCGTCGCCATCGAGGCCGGCGGCGCGCTCTCGGTGTCCGGCAACGCGATCGTCTGGCAGGGCGGTGGCAACGCGGTCATCGACAATGCCGGCGAGATCTCAGGCTCGACCCGTGCGCTCACCACCACGGCGGGGGCGACCGGCTCGGTGACCCTCAACAACCAGGCCGGCGGCGTCGTCCGCGGCGCGCTGACCCCGGAACGGGCCGGTCACGCCGACGCGACCATCACCGTCAACAACGCCGGCTTGATCGAAGCGAACGGCCGCGTCATCGACTTCCGCACCTTCGACAACAGCGGCGCGTCGGCGGTGATCAACAACCTTGCCGGGGGCGTCATCCGCCAGCACGGCGGCGATACCGACGTGATCCGCCCGGGCACTGACGGCGTCGTCAACAACTGGGGGACAATCACGACGGATCCGACGTTCGTGGGCGGAGGCGATCTGATCGACTTCCAGAGCGACACCGGCGGCAAGGTCAACAACTACGCCGGCGGCTGGATGGAAGCTTCGCGTCATGCCGTAACCGGTGACAATGCCGTCACCGTCATCAACAGTGGCACGATGATCGGCCGCAACGGGTCGGCCGTGAACTTGGACACCGACGGGTCGCTCGCGCAGAAGGCGTTCATCACCAATCATGGGGTGATGGAAGGCCGCTCCGCCGAACTGGCCGACTCCGATGGCGACGCCATCGACGTCGATGGCTTGGTGCAGGTGCTGAACTACGGCCGAATTGCCGGCCTCGGTGCCGAGGGCTATCACGACGGCGAACCGAACGTGTCCGAAGCGATCGCGATCGGCGGCGGCGAGATCGTCAACAGCGCCACCGGCGAGATCTACGGTTACGGCCGGGCGATCCAGGTCGACAACTCCAGCAACAGCAACGCACTGGGGGCGACGACCATCGTCAATGACGGTCTGATCCAGGGCGACGGCCACGGACCGGAAGGGGTTTCGCCGGAGGACGCTGCCCGGTTCGACCTCCGCGGCAACGAGGCGATCAACCTTGTCGGCGACTACGAGGACTTCGTCGGCAACAACAGCACCGGCAGGATCGTCGGTGGCATCTCGATGGGCGGCGGCCGCGACACCCTGAACAACTCGGGGTCGATCGTTGCGACCGGTGGTTCGGCGATCGACATGGGCGCCGGCAACGACCAGGTCAACCTCTACGTCGGCGCCACGGTGACCGGCACGATCCTGCTCGGCGTCGGCGACGACGTCGCGCTGTCGACATCTGCGGGCGGCTTCGTCATCGATGGTGGCGATGGCAGCGACACCATCGCCATGGACTACACTTACGGCGGCGATGACGTGCTGTTCGGCGGCGCAGGCAACGACTACATCTACGCCGGCGCCGGCAATGACCAGGTCGATGGTGGTGCCGACAACGACACGTTGTACGGCAATGACGGCGGCGACCTGATCAAGGGCGCAGCCGGTGACGACATCATCGACGGCGGCGCCGGGACCGACACAGCGACCTTCTCCGGCGCGATTGCCGGATACGCGATGACGCTCAATGCCGACGGCTCGATCAACATCGCTGATCAGGTCGGCACCGACGGCACCGACACGCTCAGCAACATCGAGGAACTCGGCTTCGCCGACGGCACCTGGAAGCTGCACATCGGAACCGGCGGCAGCGATACGATCGTCGGCGGCCTCGGCAACGATCTGGTGTTCGGCGGCACCGGCGACGATACCTTCATCGGCGGCCCTGGTCTGGATCGTTACGACGGCGGCGACGGCGTCGACACCATCGACTACAGTCACATCCTGTTCGAGCTGACGATCGACCTCGACTCCGGGCTGGCCTACTATCCGGGCTATCTCCCGGGCGCCGACCATCTCGCCGGGGTCGAGAACGCGGTAGGCACGGCGTTTGGCGACACGCTGATCGGCTCGGCCGGAGCCAACACCCTGAACGGCGGCCTCGGCGACGACCTGCTGATCGGCGGTGCCGGTAACGACGTGCTGCTCGGCGGCTTCGGCGACGACGTGCTCCGAGGCGGTGCTGGTGACGACACCATCGACGGCGGCTGCGGTCAGGACGTGTTGGATCTGTCCGACGCCACCGGTGCAGTCACGATCAACCTGGCGTCCGGCATCGCGACCGGCGCAGGCATCGGCACCGACCACTTCAGCGGCATCGAGGGCTTCGTGCTCGGCGCCGGTGCAGACCATCTTACAGGCGGCAACGGCGCCGATATGTTCGATGGCGGAGCCGGCAACGATGTCATCGCCGGTGGTGCCGGCAATGACACGCTGCGCGGCGGCGACGGCGACGACGGCGTCGACGGTGGCTCCGGCAACGACGTGATCGAGGGTGGCCTCGGCAAGGACACGTTGAAGGGCGGCTCGGGTGTCGACGCCATCTCCGGCGGCGATGGCGACGACAACATCGATGGCGGCTCCGAGAACGACATGCTGAATGGTGGTGCCGGCAACGACACCATCAAGGGTGGCTCGGGTGCCGACATCCTCGCGGGCGATGCCGGCAACGACATCCTGTCCGGCGGCTCGGGTGCCGACGTGTTCATGTTCGCCGCCGACTTCGGCAAGGAGACCGTCACCGACTTCGCCACCACCGGTGCCTCGGCCGACGTGCTGCAATTCTCAAGCAGCCTGTTCTCCAACTTCGCCGAAGTGATGTCGCACACCACGCAGGTCGGCAACAACGTCGTCGTGACGCTCGATGCCGACAACACCGTGACGCTGGCCAATCTGCAGATGGCCTCCCTCGCGGCAGACGATTTCCGCTTCGTCTGATCCATCGCCGACTGAACCGAACCACGGAACGCAGCAGCGTTCCGTGGTTCTTCGCGAAACGCGCCGGCGTCGATGCTGGCGAAACAAGACGATAAGACCAAACTCGTAGCGTGAACTCAGACAAGCGTCATCGCTATGCCCGCAGCAGCGCTGAAGGCGACGACGATGAGCGGAGGGGCGCGCCAGGCGAGCCCGCTGAGAACGATTGCGCCGATCTGGGCGATCGAAGCCGTGCTGAAGAGTATGATCAATGCCGCAATCACCGCGATCGACGCACGCTCCCGGTCGGGACAGAGGTTGCGCGCCATGCCCCAGACGGCCTGCGCCAACCGACCCGCGCAGTGCACCGGCGCCGTAAGCAAACAGGACGAGGATCACGGCCGAGGGCAGGGTGAATCCGGTCCAGGCTGCGAGCGCGCCCAGGTAGCCGGCCCGCATCAATCCAATCGAGAAGCCGGCCTGGCTGCTGGCCGGGCCCGGCAGGAGTTGGCAAAGCCCGACCAGATCGGCGTAGGCGTGCTCGTCGATCCACTTCCGCCGCACCACGAACTCATCGCGGAAGTAGTGTCGCCCGATCGAGCGAACGGAGCTCATTATCGCGGATGAATGGCGTTTGTTGGAACGCTGAATGAAATCACGCTGATCAGCGAGGTTGATGGCAATAAGCCCGACGAGTCCGGCGTGCTGAAAGGTATCGCCGAGCGGTATCGCAGCGCCGTACACGGCGTCGAGGTTCATCCGGCCGTTGATATGGACTGCAGGCCGTCCGCGCAATTGCTGAGCGTTGCTGCCGAATAGCGTGCGAGGAACGCCTCGCATGAGGCGTGGCTGGCCACAGCGACGGCGCCGATCGCGGGCAATGAGGTCGCACTATCGAGACACTAGCGCCTATCGCACGCCGTACCGCGAGAAGTCCTCGACGATCGTGGGGCGAATGGCTTTTGCGGCTGCAATGTCCGCGTCGCCGCCGATCGCGTCGCCCTTCTTCAGTCTGGCCAAGCCCCTTCCGTAGAGGGAACTTGCAAGCTTTGGGTCAAATGTCAGCGCCGAGCTGTAGTCTGCGACAGCCGCGTCGAGCGCGCCCATCTTTAGATAGACCATCCCGCGCGAGTCGTACGTGGCCGCCTTGTTCAGCTGGGATCGAAGCGATCTGTTGCAATCCTCCAGCGCTGCCTGCAGGGCGCCAAGCACGGCTCTGGTCCAGCAGCGGCCGCTCCATACCTCGTCAAGATCCGATGTGAGACGGAGGGCCTCGTCGTGGTCGGACGACGCGGCATCGTACTCATTCTTCTTCAGGTGCGCTTGCGCACGATTGGCGAAGGCTTTGGCGTAGCCGGGGTCCAGCCTGATGGCCTGGTCGAGCGTCTGAATCGCGAGGTCGTATTCGCCTTTCAGCAGGTAGGCCACACCCCGGTTATTGTAGGGCTTGGCGAATTCGGGTGCCAGCTTGATCGATTCATTGAAGTCTTGGATTGCGCGGTCGTAGTCGCCCTTCGCAACGTAGGCATTCCCACGATTATTGTAGGAAATCGCCAGGCCTGCTGCCGTGCTCTGGTGCGAGTCGATCAGCGTCGAGCAAGCGGAAATCCGTGAGTCGAGCGAGCTGCGCTCCGAGCCATTGCAGAGTTCAAGATCCCGGAGGCTGTTGGCCGTCGGGTTCTGCGCGGCAGCCAACGACGGCAGGAGTAGCAAGGCCAGGGCGCATATGACGACGATGCCTCTCGATCGGCGGGTTTGCGCGGCCGCAGCGTGGCGGGCGTGCGCCGAACCTTGTGGGCATTTGCTGAACGACGGTTGCGCGTATGGCAATGATCCTAGCAGCCTCGACAGATGTTGAAATCGAACTTGCGGGTAGCGTTCTGACGGGGTTCTCGCGTCGCGGGTGCCTCCGTTTTCTTCCTGCCCTCCTCGATAAGCGTGGAGAATTTGACTGAACCATCATCCGAGATTGCGACGTGCGGTGTAGTCCCTCGAATTCCCATGGTCGCGACAGGAGTGTCGACCTTCATATCGCCTGTTTTGGCAACCTTTCCGGCGACGAAGGTAAACGTCCCCCTGGTTAGACTAAACAAGGTCGAATTCGAGCTTCCTCCAGGGTCATACACGAACTCGTCCAGGACCATCCGGGCGTTGGTCGATAGATTGAAAGTTGTGCCATCCGTAAAATTGATGCCGACCCGGCCGTCAGCCCCGGTCCGGATGACATCGCCTACATAGACGGGATCTCCAACCTTCGTCGAGCCAGACGCTTTGGCCTCGATGACGACTGCGTTTGCATGTTCGATGGCCACCGCGCCGGTGACGCTGACGACCTTTCCGATGAGCTTCGCTGCATCCTGGATCGCGGGCGGCGCTGCATTGACTTGCGCTTCTGCTGGTCCGGCGAACGAGCCTGGCAAAGTCAAAACGAAATAGGTCGCCAGCGCGGCAATCGTGCGAACGAACATAATCTCCCCCTTCCGAGAAGATCACCGATTATAACACAAGCAACGCGCCTTTCGATTCCGAATATCGCGGACCGACTAGGCCTCACGGGCTAGACTGAGCGACCTAGGTTTCCAATGCCCGTGCCGGTGTTGCGCCGCGCATAGACGGCTGCATCTCGGTCGAGTACATTGCTTGAACAAATTTCTGTGAAGCGCTGAGCTCTGTGCAGGTCACATGGCACCAGATGTTTTTCATGCGCGCGAGGTCATTTTCGACGGGCAGATGTCGGTTGCGGCGCAGGGCGTCGGTTCAAGGCGCAGGCGATATAACAGGCATATTTGGCAATCACGGGCGGCGCGCGGATTTTGACAGCCGAGGCTGAGGCAATGTCAATTTGCCACCATGCTGAGTTGGAAAACGCAGGTGAAGCAATTGCGGTTCCGCGTTGTCAACTTGTCGACAATCCCCGGACTACGACTTTTCTTGATCGTGCGCGCGCCTCGTTCGCGAGTTGGATGACAAGAGGACTCGCGTTCGTTGGGACGTTTAGGGGAAGCCGAGCCCCATCCGGGGTAACTGGCATGCTGTGGTTCACAGCCCTGATCTTGGCTGAGTCAAAGCAAGCTCGTGCGGCCGACCCCGAAGCCACATTCCTGGATGATGGTATCATTACCTATAAGGACCTCGCGCATGGCGAGTTCGAACTCGTAACCAAAGAGGCGATCCCGCGACATATTCTGGTTGACGATCCCGGACAGACTATTGTTCTGCACGAAAAAGGATCCTCGTTCGCCGTAAACAAGGTCAACAATACTGCCGCTCAGATGGAGGAGCTTCGCGCCGCACAACAGGACGTGCTCGCCAATTTTTCGAGGGAGACAGGAGCAAAGGGATCAAGCACACCCCCGTCCGTTAGCCCCCTGACGCCTCAACGCATCGATTTTATCAGGCCTGATGCCCCGCTTCCGCAGATTGCGCCGGCGATACAAACGATCTTTGTCGTTCCCGCTATCGTCGATCCCCCCGTGCGGTCGTTGACCGTGACGGCTTTGCCGATTGTTACCGACACGTCTGCCCTTGACCATTTCCCCTCGACTGCCGGTGCTCTGAAGGCGATCAACTTTACCGGCGCTCCGCTGAGCTACGGCATAAGCGGCGGGGTCACTGGAGCCGCGAAACTGGGCGGTGTGACATATGATGTTTCCAAAGCCGGGCAATATGGCACGCTTTACGTCAACAGCTCGACCGGCGCCTACGCGTTCGCTCC
Organism: Bradyrhizobium sp. GW821-FHT13H06; assembly: GCF_058803975.1. Classification (NCBI taxonomy): domain Bacteria; kingdom Pseudomonadati; phylum Pseudomonadota; class Alphaproteobacteria; order Hyphomicrobiales; family Nitrobacteraceae; genus Bradyrhizobium; species Bradyrhizobium sp. GW821-FHT13H06. The sequence goes on from NZ_JBXAPN010000010.1 coordinate 121,259, forward strand.
GGATAATCACGCGATCAATGCGCTGACTGCGACGACAACCGAAGGTTTCGTTGTCATGGTCTCGGACGGTGCATCCAGGGCCGATCAGACCTTCACGGTCACCATCAACGGTGTCAATGACGCAGCGATTATCGCCGGCGACGCGACGGGCGCGGTGGACGCGGCAGGTGCCGCCGCCAATGCTGCCGCCGGCACGGCGACGGCAACAGGCACGCTTACCGATACGGACGTCGATAACCCGCCCAACACCTTTAAACCAGTCAGTGCGCCTCAGGCGAGCGATGGTGGGTACGGTGTCTTCACGATGACGGTGGATGGCGTGTGGACTTACGTGCTGACCGATACCAGGGGTGCGGTAAAGGCGCTTGATGTCGGTGGCACCCTTACCGACAGCTTCACGGTGGCGACAATCGACGACACACGAAAGGCGGTGACAATCACCATCCGCGGCGCCAATGACGGGCCGATCGCACATGCTGATGTGCTGCCGTTGCTTCCTCCGAGCGCGGCGAATGTTAGCCAGGGCGGCTCGCTGACGATCGCCGCAAGCACTCTGCTTGCGAATGACACCGACCCCGATACCGGCGATCATCTGGCGGTCCTTTCCGTCAGTGGACTCAGTGCGAGCGGCGCGGCGGTGTCGCTCTCCGGCGCTGACATCATCTACGAATCGACGAGCGCCGCTGCCCTTCGCGCCCTCGGGGCCGGGCAGACCGTCACCGATTCTTTCGCTTATACGTTAGCTGACACTCATGGTGCGACTGCGTCGGCGACCGTGACGCTGGTCGTAGCGGGCATCAACGATCCACCGACAATTCTCAGCGAGACCGATCCACCGGTGCAGGCCGTCGTGGTCAATCCAATCGCGCTGGCCGAGGGGGTAAACACAAACTCGCTGGGCCTGGCGACAGAGTCGTTCGATGACCTGCCAAGCGGATCCGACGCGTTCCACGGCAACTTTTACAGTGCTTCGCTGGATGCCACATTTTCGGGATCGGGAAATGTCGGCGTCATCAATGGATCGATCCCCGGCGTCGCGGTCGCTCTGTTCCTCGGACCGTTGCCAGGCGGCGCGGATACCACCGACTATTTGAGCCTCAGCGCCGGCAGCACCGAGACAATCACCTTTGGCTCGGAGCGAAACACGTTTGGCCTGTATTGGGGTACGATTGACGCAATGAACAAGGTCAGTTTCTACAACGGCGTGAATCTTGTTGTATCCTACACCGGCGCCGAAGTTGGGGCGCTCTTGAGCGCACATCAGGGTGTGTTCGCTTCGAATGGCTATTTGGAATTTGTCGGAATCAACCCCTTCGACCGGGTGGTTCTAGAAACGGGCAACTTCAACGCATTTGAGCTCGAAAACGTCTCTGCGGGAGTTGTCCTCGATCGCCACGCCGGCATCGCGGGACCGGTGTCGGGAACGCTGATCGTGAACGACGTCGATATCGGCGACACGCTCACGGCGTCAGTGATCGGAAACGCCAGCGTTGAATTCAGCGGCTCGAGCGGCTCAACGACGCTGCCCTTTGGCGCCGATGTCGCAACGCTGGTCGATGCCAGCTACATCGCGTTCGACATCGTCAAGACAAATGGTGCGACGCAGACGTTGAATTGGACCTACAGTCCGACTGATGCCGATCTCGATTTTCTCAAAGCCGGCGATGAATTGACCATTAGATATACGGCGCAGGTCAATGACGGGCACGGCAATGTGGGAAGTCAGGCGCTGACGATTACGATAGTCGGTACCTATGCGTCACAAGACATGTCGCACCTAAGCGTTGTCAATGGTACCAGTGCGGACGAGACATTTCAGAACGTCGGCAACGGCGTCACGATCTTCGGCGCAGGAGGAAGCGACAATTTCGTGTTCAATGAGAATTTTGGCACCGCAACAATCGGCGATTTCGATGTCGATAATGACACGATAGCGATCAGTCGTAACTTGTTCGGCAGTGTTGCCGAGATCTTGGCTGCAGCAACCGACGCCGGCCCGGACACGATCATTACATCGCCCACCACTCACGATGCTATTGTGCTGAAGGGGGTATCACCAGCGCAGCTGCATGGCTTGGAGTTCCAGCTGCTCTGACCGTCGAGGGCTTTGGGTTAGGCGATCCGAGAATCCTCCCGGCCGGACACGGTCTTCACCGTCGTCAGGGGCAAGCGGTATCGTCTGGTGCTGAACAACAACAGCGGCGACGAGCATCCCGTGCCCTGCATCTCCACTCGTTCGAGATCACGAAGGTAGGGAACAAGCCCACCGCACGATCAGCATGCCCAGATACTCCACGGCCGAGGTCGATTTCGCCGCCGACGGGCCCGGACCGACCTTTCCGCTGCCATCATCAAGATCACATGGACGAAGGCTTAGCCGGGCTGATCACATATGCATGATCGCTACTTCTTGAGGGCCTCGCCGGTGAACTCGAGGACCCGCGACTTGGCCAATGCGAGTCCGCGCTTGCCGAGCGGTGTCGCCCGATAGAGGGTGCGTGGGCGGCGATGCGCGATCGCCAAGTTGAGAGCCGTGCTTGGATGCTCGTCCTGCGTCCCGACATGACGCGCGAGCCCACGCAAGGTTCCGGGCACTTAGGAACTTGCGATGGCATCTCGGGTTTTGGTGCGGGGCCTGCTGTTCAAGGACGTTCCACCCGAAATCATCGACGGCGGAGAGGCGCCGATTTCGGCATCGTGAATTCTGGATGAGGGCAACATGGTCAGGGATGGACGACGATGAGGGACAGCACGTCGGATGTCGCCGACATCAGAGATGCCGTTCACTTGTGCATCGACATGCAGAACATCTTCGCTCCCAGCGGCCTTTGGGCGACGCCCTGGATGGAGCGCGTCCTGCCGACGATCGTTTCGGTCGTCTCACGCAATCCGGCGAGAACGATCTTCACGCGTTTCATCACTCCGCCGGATCCGGAGGATCGTCCGGGGCAGTGGCAGAGCTATTTTCGCCGCTGGCACCAGGCGACGCGCAGGCATCTGCCGCCGTCCGCCCTTGAGCTCGTGCCGGCCTTGAACCGCTTCGTTCCGCCGGCGGCCGTCATCGACAAGCCGGCCTATTCGGCCTTCAGCAATTCCGGTCTCGCGAGCCTGCTGCTCGAAAAGAATATTGGTACCGTCGTGATATCAGGCGCAGAGACGGACGTCTGCGTGCTTTCGACGGTCCTGAGCGCCGTCGATCTCGGCTTCAGGGTCGTCATTGTCGAGGACGCGCTGTGCAGCTCGTCTGATGTCGGGCACGATGCGCTCATGACGATGTATCGCACCCGCTTTCACGGCCAGGTCGACCTGCTGACAGCGGAAGAGCTGGCCGAATTCTGGCGGGAGTAGGAAGCTAAGCGGGATACGATCCGCAATCGCGAAGGCGCGCAATGCGCACCCGGTGTCCTTTGAGATGGGTATTGCGTTGCTTCCCTCCGTCCGCCTTGTAGGCAAGGACATCGTCCTGCGACCGCATCGGTCGTAACCATCTCGTAGATAACGGCGGAGTCCCACCACGCCGCTTCGTCACGGGACCCGGTGCTCATCGCCTTGCTTCACCTCGTTATGCCCAGTATGCGCTGCAATCTGCCTTGCCGCAGTTCTGGCGTTCTCTATGCCCTTGGGAAAACCGCTGCGGTTCGGATAGAGCTTGCGCCGTGCGTCGCGCGGCGGGCGTCGCGGCTTGGTGTTCTGCGCGGCGCGGTAGTCGAGCATGGCGATGCCGCCGACCATCAGCAGTGCGAGCGCGATATTGCCCTTCTTGGGGTTGTCCGGCGTCAGCCCTGAAAGCAGCGCGGCGGCATCGAGGCCGTCGCCGCCGACGCGGGCCCACAGGCCGGCGTTCTTGTCCACCGAGAGCGACATGATCCCAGCCACGATCTCGCGCACCCCGAAGGCGCGGACCAGCGTCTCATGGCCTTCCATGCCCAGCGTGCGCGTGACGCGCCTTGGCGCAAGGAATTCGACGGCGCCAAGACCGATGCTGAACCAGCCGAGAGCGCGCGCGAGCTGGTCCGCGGGCTGCTTCAGGCTCGGTCCGCCCTCGATGATCTTCGGGTCGCCCTTGGTGCGTACGATGTTGGAGAAATGAAACATGAGTCTGCTCCTCAGGGCTTCAGCACGACCTTGACGCAGGAATCCCGCTTGTCACGGAACACCTGGTACATCTCGGGGCCTTGGCTGAGCGGGACGGTGTGGGTGATCACGAAGGAGGGATCGATCTCACCTTCTTCGATGCGGCGAAGCAGGTCGTCGGTCCAGCGGTTGACGTGGGTCTGGCCGGTCCGCATCGTCAGCCCCTTGTTCATGAAGGCGCCCATCGGAAGCATGTCGGACAGACCGCTGTACACGCCCGGCACGGAGATGATGCCGCCCGGCCGGCAGACATAGATCATCTCGCGAAGCACGTGGGGCCTGTCGCTCTCCGCCATCACCATCTGCTTGGCGCGGTCGAGCAGCGTGTCGGGCAGGGACGCCATGACATGCGACTCCATTCCCACGCAGTCGATGCACTTCTCCGGGCCCTTGCCGTCGGTCAGCTCCTTGAGCCGCTCCAGAACGCTCTCGGTCTCGAAATTGATCGTGGTGGCGCCGCCGGCCTCGGCCATGCTGAGCCGCTCGGGCAGGCAGTCGATCGCGATCACCTGGTTGGCGCCGAGCAGGATGGCGCTGCGGATCGCCATCTGCCCGACCGGACCACAGCCCCAGATCGCGACCGTGTCGGTCGGCTCGATGTCGCATTGCACGGCGGCCTGCCAGCCGGTCGGGAAGATGTCGCTGAGGAACAGCAATTGCTCGTCGGGGATGCCGGCGGGCACCTTGATGTGGGTGGCATCGGCAAAAGGCACGCGGAGATATTCAGCCTGGCCACCGGGATAGCCGCCGGTCAGATGCGTATAGCCGAACAGGCCCGCCGTCGTGTGTCCAAAGACCTTGTCGGCCAGATGACGCTTGCGGTTGGTGGTCTCGCACACCGAGAAATTACCGCGCTTGCACTGGTCGCATTCGCCGCAAATGATCGTGAACGGCACGACGATGCGGTCGCCCTTCTTCAGCTTGCCGTCGACGTCCGAGCCGACCTCGACCACTTCGCCCATGGTCTCGTGGCCCATGATGTCGCCGGGCAGCATGCCGGGAATAAAATTGTGGAAGAGATGAAGGTCGGAGCCGCAGATTGCGCAGCTCGTGACCTTGATGATGGCGTCGCGCGGATCCTGGATCTCCGGATCGGTGACGGTGTCGCACCTTATGTCCTCCTTGCCGTGCCAGACCAGCGCCTTCATCTTCCGTCCTCCTGGTTTGAACCACGTGCCATCTAAGTCCAGGAATGAACGATGGTTGCTATCGCTGCGCGCAAATTCTTCGCACTGCGCAAATAGGAACGAGGGAGCAGGGCGGCGATTGAGCGTCATCACCTCAATTCCAAGACCTCAATTCCATGACCTCGATTTCAAGGATGTGCGCATGTCCGCCAATCAACTCGCCGTCGTCACAGGCGCCTCAACCGGTATCGGCCTGGAACTCGCCAGGTGCTGCGCCCAGGCAGGTTTCAACCTCGTCATCGCAGCGGACGAACCTCAGATCGAAAGGGTGGCCGTCGATCTGCGCCGGCTCGGCGGCAGCGTGGAGCCGGTCGAGGCCGATCTCGCCACCACCGAGGGCGTCGACAAGCTCTGCGACGCCGTCGCCGACCGGCCGATCGATGCACTGCTGGCCAATGCCGGCATCGGTCTCGGCAGGGCCTTCCTCGACCAGGACTTCGCCAGGGTGAGACGCCTCATCGACACCAACATCACCGGCACGCTGTATCTGATCCACCGTGTCGGCAATAAGATGCTCCGCCGCAATGCCGGTCGCATCCTGATCACCGGCTCGATCGCGGGCTTCATGCCGGGCAGTTTCCAGGCGGCCTACAACGCCAGCAAGGCGTTCCTCGATTCATTCTCGTTTGCGCTGCGCGAGGAGCTGCGCGAGAGCGGCGTCACCGTCACCTGCCTGATGCCGGGTGCGACCGAGACCGAGTTTTTCCGCCGTGCCGACATGATGGACACCAAGGTCGGCACCGAGAAGAAGGACAGCGCCTACGACGTCGCCAAGGCCGGGTTCGACGCAATGCTGCGCGGTGAGTCCGACATCGTCACCGGGTTGAAGAACAAGATCCAGACGACGGTCGCCAACGTCACGCCGAACGAGGTGCTGGCCAAGCAGCACCGCAAGATGGCTGAGCCGGGCACCGCGCGGTCGTAGGGCGAGACCGGCGCAATCTCGCGGAGCGGCGCCAACCGTCTTGCGGACGAAAAGGGAGACCGCCGATTCACATAGCCTAATGCGCAGCGGCCTCGAAACCGTCAAATTGTACGGGCTGAAAACAACAGGGGCTGCGATGGCGATGGATCGCATCGAGCAGGCCTTTGTCGCGACTGCGGTCACGGGTTTTCTCGTGATGATGGTGGCAATTATCTGGATGATGATGAGCTGAACCGGGGGAGCTTGCCGTCTTGCGCGTCGCGCTACCTTACGCTGCGGTTATCCTGTGCATGGCGGTGAGCACCTGGCTCGCATTCGCGCGCCTGCTCTGATTGCGTGGCCTGATCTATCGCGCGGGGCCGGCGATCAGCGCAGCCAGCTTGCGCGCCATTGCGGCAACATCGATCGGCTTCTCAATGAGCGGCACGTCCTGAAATTCCGGGCCGACGGTGACCCTTTCATATCCCGTGGTGAACACGAAGGGCACCTTGCGCGCCTTCAGCTCGCGGGCGATCGGAAAGATCATCTCGCTGTGAATGTTGACGTCCAGGACCGCGGCATCCAGCGTGCTGCCGTCGCGCAGGATCTCGACTGCGTCCTCGATGTGACCGGCGGGACCTGCGATCTCCGCGCCCAGTGCGCGGAATGTCGCGCTGATGTCATCGGCAAGGAAATATTCGTCCTCGACCACGAAAACTCTGCGCCCGGTGAGAGGCGCAGGCTGACCGGATGACGTACGCGATATCGTCATGGTGCCTACAGCCTTCGCTTCCGCCCCGTAGGAACATAAAACGGGGGCCCGCCTTGGATGCAAAACGACGCAACTGAAAACGGGTTCCATGAGCAACCGCGACATCATCGTGATCGGAGGCTCGGCGGGAGCGACCCAGCCGCTGAAGCAGATCCTGAGCCGATTGCCGCCGGATCTGCCGGCAGCCGTCTTCATCGTTCTGCACATTCCGGCGCAGGGGATTGGGATCCTGTCGACGGTGGCCAGGAGCGCCGGCCCGCTTCCGGTTCGCCAGGCCGAAAACGGCATGAAGATCGAGCCCGGACAGATCTACCTGACCGCGCCGGACCATCATCTGCTGCTCTCGGAGGATCGGGTGCTGCTCGGGCGCGGTCCGCGCGAGAACCTGGTGCGGCCGGCCATCGACGCGCTATTCCGGTCCGCAGCCATTACTCACGGTCCGCGGGTGATCGGCGTGGTCCTGAGCGGCCTGTTGTCCGACGGCGCGGCAGGCCTCAATGCGATCAAGCGCTGCGGCGGGATGGCGGTGGTCCAGGATCCCGCGGACGCCATCTCCGACGAGATGCCGCGGCGCGCGATGGAGGAGACCACCGTCGACCTCTGTGTTCGCGGTGCGAATATGGGTGACGTCCTGTCCGAACTCGTCAAGGAGCAGGCCGGAGCCGCGCTTCCGATCCCGCCGGAGATCAGGTTGGAGGTCGAGATTGCCGCCGGAGACCGGATTGGCAGCGACAAGCTGCTCACGGTTGCCGATCCCGTCGCGCTGACCTGTCCGGCCTGCGGTGGCGTTCTGTCCGAGGTCAAGGAGTCGCGCCCGATGCGCTTCCGTTGCCAGGTCGGTCATGCCTTCACGGTCGATACGCTCGCCAAGGAGCAGGAGGGACGCGTCGACGAGGCCTTGTGTGTCGCCTTGCGCATCATCGAGGAGCGGGCAGAGCTGGTGAAGCGCATGGCCGCCGATGGCCGGCGCAGCGGCCGGCCCGCGGTCGCCGAGATGTACCAGGCGAGAGCGGCTGAATATCGAGAATATGCCGACATGATCAGGCGGGTGGTGCTACAATCGCTCGATCCTCCAGCCCGCAAGCGGGAGTGAGGGGTCTGCCATGACCATCTCCGTTGCCGAACAAACCGAGCAGCTCGATGCCGAGCAGCGCCTTCTGGTGAAGGCCGACCGCGATATCGAGGAGGGCTGTCAGCGCATCCGCAAGCAGGAGGATCGCGTGCGCGAACTTCACGCCGGCGGTCACGATACCGGCCAGGCCGAGCGGCTGGTCGACGTGTTCAAGCAGACCCTGACGGAATGGGAGCGCCACCGCGTCCTGATCGCTCAGCGCGTCGCTTATCTGCAACGGCAATTGGCGGCAGGAAAGCCCGACGCTGGCCAGTGGCCGGAGCCCTGAAGCCGCGCGCCGTCTCTCCGGCCTGGATGCCGCGCGGCTCCACCATCAGGGCTCAAACGTTGCGAAAACCGAAGGAGGCTCTGTGGCATTCTTGTCTTTGATCTGTCGGGGTCCCGCTGATTTCTGCTATCTGCAGGGATCGGGCGCCCGTCGGTGCCGGCCAGTGAGAGAGAGCTAACAGGTCCATGACTGAAGTCGGCGAGCAAGCGGTCGAAGGAGAGCGCCAGGCCAAGTCCCCGCTTGTCATTGGCGTTGGCGCCTCGCCGGCCGCTCTGGACAGCATCGAGCGCTTCTTTGCCAGGCTGACTCTGGGCGCCGACCAGACGATCGTGCTGGCGCTTCAGCACCACGAGACGTTCGACGAGGCACGGCTGCGTCAGATCGTGCAAAGCTCAAACGGCGGCAGGCTGTCCGACCCCGGCCATGGCCATCCGATCGAGGGCGGCAATGTCTACCTGTGCCCGCCGGCGATGATCACCACGATTCAGGGCGACCGTTTCGCGATCCGCAGGGCCGAGCAGGCGCCCGGCGAGCGTGCCACGATCGACAGCTTCCTGGTCTCGCTCGCGGAGGAGCGCGCTGAGAAGTCCATCGGTGTGGTCTTGTCGGGTACCGGCGGCGATGGCACGCTGGGCACCGCAACGCTCAAGGATCACGGCGGTCTGGCCATCGCCGAGAAGATCGCGAGCGAGACATCCGACACTCTCAAGGATGCCAACACGCCGGCGGCGATCGCGGACTACGTGCTGCCGCCGGAGGAGATTCCCGAGCACATCCAGCTCTATGCCCGCCATCTGCGACGCCTGGAGGAGAAGCAGGGGTTCGACGAGGTGCTGGCCGCGGCCGCGACCTCGCTGTCGCGGATCGCCGACATCCTGCGTAACAAGACCGGCAACGATTTTCACGGCTACAAGCAGAACACTTTCCTGCGCCGCGTGCAAAGGCGCATGCAAGTGGTCCAGATCGACGATATCTCCGCTTATGTGGAGTTCCTGCGCAACGACAAGGATGAGGTGCAGCATCTCTTCAACGATCTCCTGATCGGAGTCACCGAGTTCTTCCGCGACAAGCGCGAGTTCGAGGTGCTGGAGACCCAGATCATCCCGAAGATCTTCGAAGGCAAGGGCGCGGCACAGCAGGTTCGCGTCTGGGTGCTCGGTTGCGCCACGGGTGAGGAGGCCTATTCGATCGCCATCCTGCTGCGCGAATACATGGCGCGGATGGACGGCGCGCCGCAGGTGCAGATCTTCGCCACCGACATCGATGGCCGCGCGCTCGCCGCCGCACGGGTCGGCCGCTACCGCACCTCCATCGAGGCCGACATGACCAGCGAGCGTCTGGCGCGCTGGTTCGTGCGCGAGGGCGACACCTATTGCGTGGTCAAGGAGCTGCGCGAGATGTGCATCTTCTCCCAGCACAACGTCATCAAGGACGCGCCGTTCTCGCGGCTTGACCTCGTCTCGTGCCGCAACCTGCTGATCTACCTCAACGCGGAGCTTCAGAACCGCTTGATCCCGCTGTTCCACTTCGCGTTGTTGCCCGACCGCTATTTGTTTCTCGGCAATTCCGAGAACGTGACGCGGCATCCGAAGCTGTTCGTGCCGATCGACCGCCGTGCACGCATCTTCCGGAAACTCGAGACCGGAACGCGGCTGCCGCCCGAATTTCCGATCACGGCCGCTGCGACCAAGGTGCCCGTCGACGTGCCGCCGATGCGCTCGCTCGGCCCCGATGTCGGTCTCGAGCGGCGCGCGCAACGGATCGCGGAACGATATGCCCCCGCCTATGTCATCACCGACGACAATTTCCAGATCCTGCACTTCTCGGGACGCACCGGGCGATACATCGAGCCGACCGCAGGCGCCGCAACGCTCGACCTGCTCCAGCTCGTGCATCGCGATCTCCGCCTGGAGCTGCGAACGGCGCTCGGCCGCGCGGCGGAAACCAACGAGCCTGTCCATGCCGAGCAGGTGCACCTCGGTGTCACCGGCCACCGCATCCTTGTGAACATCACGGTGGAGCCGATTCAGGAGGGCGCCGGCGGTCACCGGAATTTCGTCGTTCTGTTCAAGGACGGACCGGCTCAATCTGTCGGGGACGATCAGAGCAAGCCCAACGCCGCTATTCGCACCGAGCATGTCGAGCGGCTCGAGAGCGAGCTGCGCGCGACGCGCGAGCGTCTCCAGGCCACCATCGAGGAGCTCGAAAGCACGAATGAGGAGCTGAAATCCTCGAACGAGGAATACCAGTCGCTCAACGAAGAGCTTCAGTCCGCCAACGAGGAGCTCGAGACATCACGCGAGGAATTGCAGTCGGTCAACGAAGAGCTGACCACCGTCAACGGCGAGCTGGCGCACCGCGTCCAGGAGTTGACCCGCGCCACCAGCGACCTCAAGAACTTCCTCGAAAGCACGCAGATCGCGACCGTGTTCCTCGACAACGATCTGCGGGTGATGACCTTCACCCCGGCGATCACGCAAATCCTGCACCTGGTGGAAACCGATGCAGGCCGCCCCATTTCCCACATCAAGGCGCGCATTCCGATCGAGGAGCTCTACGACGACGTTCGCCGCGTGCTGCGCACCCTTGCGAGCGTCGAGCGCGAGGTGGTGGCGCCGGACGATGGTACGAGATACATCGCGCGCGTCCTGCCTTACCGGAGCATTGACAATTTCATTGCAGGCGTCGTCATCACCTTCATCGACGTCACGGCGATTACACGCGCCGAGGCGCGGCAGCGCCTGCTCCTCTCCGAGCTTCAGCATCGGGTCCGCAACACGCTCGGGGTGGTACGCTCGATTGCCCGCCGCTCTGCGGAATCGAGCTCCACGGTCGAGGAATATGCTTCGCATCTCGACGGCCGGCTGAACGCATTCGCCCGGACCCAGGCGCTGGTCACCCGCGACCCCGAAGGCGGCGTCGACCTCGAATATCTCGTGGTCGAGGAGCTGCTGGCCTATGATGCACGCGAAGGTGAGCAGATGCGGGTCTCCGGCCCCAAGGTACGCTTCCGGCCCAAGGCCGCCGAAACGTTCGCGCTGGCCATTCACGAACTCGCGACCAACGCGCTGAAATACGGCGCGCTGAGCCAGCCGTCGGGTCGCATCGAGGTCTCCTGGCGCATTGACGAAAGCACCGAACCTGCGCAACTGATGTTCGAATGGCGTGAGCAGGGAGGGCCGAAGGTGCCGCCGCCGCCGCGAAAGGGTTTCGGCACCGAGCTTCTCGAGCGTACGCTGGCGTTCGAGTTGAAAGGGCGGACCACGATGGCCTTCGATTCCGGGGGGCTGCAATGCACGATCACTATCCCACTGAGCAAGGGTTCCTTCCACACACCGGCCGTGGCTGACTGACTGATGCTCTTGTCGATCGCCGATCGCAGCCTGGTGGAGCCGGCCATTCGCCGGCTGAATGCCTTGAGGCCGCTGTCGCCCGAGGCGCAGGCATCGCTTAAATATGCGATGCTCGAGGGGGTGCAGCGCGCCGGCGCTGGCGAGGACCTGATCTCGGAGGGAGACCCCGTCGACAGCGTCCGCGTCGTGCTGTCGGGCTGGCTCTGCCGCTACAAGACGCTCGAGGACGGCCGGCGCCAGATCGTCAACTTCATCTTTCCCGGCGAGAGCTGCGACGCTCATGCGTTCCTGCTCTCCACCATGGACCATTCCATCGCCGCGCTGACCCAGGCCGTCTATGCCGAGATCAAGCGCGCGCAGTTCGAGAGCCTGTTGGCTGCCGACCATTCGCTTGCTGAAGCGTTCCTGTGTGAGACCCTCGTCAACAACGCGATTCAGCGCGAGTGGGCCATCAATCTCGGCCGTCGCGTCGCGCTCGAGCGCGTCGCGCACCTGTTCTGCGAGATTTTCGAGCGGCTTCGTCCCGTCGGCATGGTCGAGGGCAATAGCTGCGCGATGCCGGTGACGCAGATGGACCTGGCGGACGCCACCGGCCTGTCGGTTGTCCATCTCAACCGCACGCTCCAGGAGCTGCGCGCCTCGGGGCTGATCGTGCTGCGCGACCGTACGCTGATGATCAAGGATATCGACGCGCTCAAGAACGCGGCCCTGTTCTCGCCGAGCTATCTGCAACTCTATCGGGGCGGTCGAGAGCGCGGATGAAACCCCGCCTTCTCCCGTCTGTGCACTAGGAACAGGGGCTGATCTGAGCTAGTCTACCGGTATCGCCGGCCGAGGCCCTGTCCGTAGGCGCCGGTGGCTGAGAGATCGCGCGCTCCCGCCTGCATAGAGATGAGGAGCGTGGCCATGGATGGCGATCGCCTTGGTCTCGAAACCCGGCGTCTTCTGGAGCGCGCCGATTGGGCCATCGAAGAGAGTATGCGCCTGCGGGCTCTCAATGCCGAAGTCAGGCGGCAGCTCCGGCGGGCCCGCGATCAAATGGAACAGCAGCTCGCCGAGTCCTTCGCAAACATGGGGCCGTAACCAGCGGCCGCGCACCCATCTTCGAGCCATGAGTTGGCGCAACCAGCGCACGATGGAACGAGGAGCTCGGTGCTACGTGCACTTTTGCGCAATTGCTCATTTTGAGTAACCTACGTAAATGAGCGGCTCGCGGAATTGGCTTAAAGTTGTTGGATGCGCGACGCCCTTATTCCCCGAGCAACTCGTGCGATCGATGCCAGCCGCGCTTTGCGGGAGGAGCGTCGACTGCTGATGGAGCATCACGATCAAATCGTGGCTGATTTGCGCCTGGCCATCATGGAGAGCGCCATGGTTCGCACGGAAATCAAGGCCCGCCGAGACAATCAAGACAACTAGCTCGCGTTGGCGGAGCCGGAGCGTTTCTGAGCAAGTGACGTCTTTTGAGTAACTTGCGTTGCGCCGGGCCGGAGTTTTTCGGCGAGCCGAGCAACCGTTCCACGTCAGGAACGTTGGATGCACGCCAGCGCGATTTTGCTGGCATCATCAACATGTGAACGCAACGGCGCGCTCCGCTGACTGACAGGGATACGTCCATGACGACGATGCGGCGTCGGATCAAGCACGGGGATAGTTTGGAGGCGCGGCTGGCCGCCGAAGCGGAGCGGCTGCGCGAAGAGGCCAAATCGCTCCCGCCGGGCGCGGCGCGCGAGGAGATGCTCCGCAAGGCGCGGCAGGCCGAGACGGGATCGCAGATGAGCGAATGGCTGCGGTCGCCGGGCTTGCAGCCGCCCAACTAGCGACCGCCGCTGCAGCGTGCAGCTGGTCAGGCTGCACGCGCCGGGAACGGGTCAGATGTCGGCGCGTACCGATGCGCTGGTGTCGTGGGCAGAAACCGGAAAAATGAGCACCACGTCCATCGTTCCCCGTTGCGTCCGGTTGTCACCCGGCGGTGCGGGAAATCAACGCCGCTTCGCCGCTTTGGTTCGCCGGCTATAGGGCGAGCGGTTGACGGGCCTCAGCGAAATCCCTTCGCGTTGCGCCTTGCTGCGGATGGCCGCGACCGGCCGCTGAAGCTTGATGCTCATCACGCCGGTCGGCGTGTTGCCTTTGGCGAGCTGCTTCAGCTTGCTCACGTCCGCCGGCGTCCAGGGCTCGCGCGCGCGGCGCTTGTACGCGGGATTTTCCTTGCGCGGTCCCTTGCGGCCGATCGGCGAGCCCGGCCGCTTCCATGCTGCTTTTGCCATGATGGTCCTCCTTCAAGTCGTTCTTGAACATGCGAATCGGCATTTCGGTTCCGGCGCAGTCCGGATGAGGCGGCCATGCGCCTTTCGCTTTCGCAAAATCACGCAGCGTTAACTTATTGAAATGCCGGAACCGCAAGGTGCGGCCGAAACTGCAAACGCGCTTCCGGAGCTGGGCCGCCCCAACCGGCAGCGGCTTGACTGACACGCGACTTGACAAGCGACTTGGGCCCCGGCGCCCCCAACCTCCCGTCGGGGCCAGCTTTCTTCCATCCAGATCCAGTGTGAAAATCCATGACCGCCAAACGTAACCGCAGGAAACAGACCCAATCGCTTCAGGAGCGGCTGGCCGCCTTCGGCGAAAGCGCCCGCGAGCGCGCGCGCAGCCTGCCGCCCGGCCGGGAACGCGAAATGCTGCTGCGACGCGTCAAGCAGAACGAGGTGACCTCGAACCTGACAGAGTGGCTGAGCGCACCTGTCTCCCCAAGACGAGAACAATCGTAGTGGGGAGCATCAAGCATTACCGCGCGTTTCAGATCGAACCGGACGGTCACGTGTTCGGATGCATCAATCTGGTCTGCGACGATGACGATCAGGCCAAACGCGAAGCGGCCGCGCTCGTGCTGGCCCACCGCATCGAGCTGTGGCGGCTCGACCGGCGGATCGCGCAATTCGATCTGCCGCGGGAGGCTGCTCGACAGTAGAGCTGTGGGAACCGGGGGCTGCGCGCCGGGTTGGTCGATGACCGACTTCGCCAGGAGCCAGCATGACGGAAGCCGACGTTCGCAAGGGAATGCCGCCCGTCAAGCTGTCGCGCGAGGAGTTCGAGCGACGCTACAAGGAGCAGTTCGTCGACCCCGCCTTTGCCCCGCTGCAACGTGAGCTCGATGTCATCGCTGCTGCGGCCTGGGACGCCTACAGCCATTCGCGCAAGGCGCCGTTGACGCGGAAGGCGGGTGCAGGCTTCTTCGACCCCGATTACGATCTTGCCCTCGACTGGCTCGATGCGCGCGCGAAGATCCTGGAAGCGCAGCGGCGCCACGACGATGCGGACGAGACGCCGCGCATCCTCGTCATCAACGGCTCGGCGCGCAGCGAGCACACCTGTCCCGGCGAGATGTCCAAGACCTGGCGGCTGGTCAAGCTGGCCGAGCCCGTCTTCATCGAGATGGGATTTGCCGTCGACATCCTCGATCTGTCGCGCCTCGCCTCGGAGTTCGGCAAGACCATTCATCCCTGCAAGACCTGCGTCGGCACCGCCATGCCGCTCTGCCACTGGCCGTGCAGCTGCTATCCGAACCATTCACTGGGCCAGACCGGCGACTGGATGAACGAGATCTATCCGCTCTGGGTTGCCGCCCACGGCATCATGATCGTGACGCCGGTGCACTGGTATCACGTGCCCGCCGGGCTCAAGGCGATGATGGACCGCATGGTCTGCGCCGACGGCGGCAATCCCGATCCGACCTCGACCCACGGCAAGAACGCCACCGAAGCCAAGGCGATGGAGCTGAAGGGCTGGCCCTATCCGCGCCATCTCGCCGGCCGCCATTTCGGCCTCGTCGTTCACGGCGATGCGGTCGGCGCCGAGGGCGTGCGCCGCGCCTTGTCCGACTGGCTCACCGACATGCAGCTGATCTCGGCGGGGCGCTTCGCCGAGCTCGACGGTTATGTCGGCTATATGGAGCCATACGCCACCTCGCATCGCGATCTCGACGAGGACAGGGAATTCCAGCAGGAGGTGCAGAACGCGGCGCGCGCGCTGGGCAACGCGGTCCGGCTTGCAAGGAGTGGGCGCCTCGAGGAGCCCGGTACCGGTCTTGCGGACCCGAACCCGAAATGACCGGCGCGCCGCCGCTCGATTGCCTGATCGTCGGAGGCGGGCCGGCCGGGCTCATGGCCGCGATCTATCTGGCGCGATTCCGTCGCAGCGTCTGCGTCGTGGACGCCGGCGCGAGCCGGGCGGCGCTGATCCCACGCAGCCACAATGTCCCGGGCTTCGTCCACGGCCTGTCCGGCACTGAACTGATCGAACGGATGTCGGCCCAGCTGCACGAGCTCGCCGTCACGCGCGTGGACGCCGAGGTCACCGCCCTGCAGCGACGCGATCAGGGTTTTCTGGCGAGCTGGAATGGCCGCGCGCATGCGGCCGCTGCCGTCATTCTCGCCTGCGGCATCGTCGACACCCATCCGCCGTTCGACGAATGGCGCGCCGCCGTTGCGGATGGGCTGTTGCGCTACTGCCCCGTCTGCGACGCCTTCGAGGCGTCCGGCCGCCGCATCGGCGTCATCGGCCCGCTCGCGCGCGCCGTGGGCAAGGCGCTGTTCCTGCGCGGCTATTCGAAAGACGTCACGCTGCTCGCAACGGATCGTGATGACGATCAGGCGGCAACGTCACGATTGGCCGAGGCGGATGTGGAGGTCCTGCTCGCGCCCGATCTGCGTTTGCGGCGGAGAGGCGAACTCGTGGAAGCCGTCTTCGCCGACGGCCGCACGGCGCAATTTGACACGATCTATCCCGCGATGGGGGCGGAGGTGCGCTCGCAGCTCGCGGTGTCGCTGGGCGCCGAGCATACCGGGGAGGGCTATCTGAAGGTCGACGACCACCAGCGCACATCGATCGATGGGCTCTACGGCATCGGCGACGTCGTCACCGACCTGCACCAGATCTCGGTCGCGTTCGGCCACGCGGCGGTTGCCGCCTGCATGATCCACAGCAGCCTGCCGCAGCAACTGGCTTGACCGGGCGCGATGGCGGTGAGCCTCGCGATCGATCGGAAAAATCGGCAGCGAATGTGCCGAGGATTGCGGGCGGCATGGACGAAGGCGTCGCGATGTGTCGCTCATGCGTACAATCCTGCCGCGCGATGGCGGCCTGAGGAGATGTCCATCCTGGAAGAAAAGCTCAAGGAAGCCATCATCGACGAGTTGAAGCGCCAAGCCGCCGACCGGCCGCAAGCGCTGAAGGTCCAGGGCGCGGGAGACGCGAAGAGCTCGGAGGAGCTGACCGTCAATTGCAGGATCGACCTTGGTGCGCTGGTCATGGTGATCGCAGGATCGGTTGCCGGCGGGCCTTGGACTAGCGCCGGTCAACTGCAGCTCTCATGCAGTTCGGGCGGAACGCCGCAGGGACTTCGGCGGCTGACCGAATGCGCGGATGAAGGCTCTGCGCATCCGCTCGGGGTCGCGAAATCCGGTGGCTTGAGCGACGCGCTCGATCGCTTCTCCGGAGGACTGCACGCGCTCCCGTGCCACCTCGACCCGCAAGCGCTCGACGGCCTTCGTTGGCGTGGATCCGGTTTCGGCAATGAAGGAGCGGACGAAATGCCGTGAACTCAGGCCTGCGCGCTCGGCAAGTGCCTCGACCGTGAGAGGCGCATCTAGATTCTCGCGCACCCATGAAAGAAGGTTGCCGAAGCGCCCGTTCGGCCTCTTCAGTTCGAGCAAGGTCGAGAACTGCGATTGTCCGCCGCTGCGGCGATGGTACAGCACCAGCTGCCGAGCGGTCGCTTGCGAAATCTGTTCACCGTGGTCCTCGGCGATCATGGCGAGCGCCAGATCAATTCCTGCGGTGATTCCGGCCGATGTCCACACGCCCCCATCGCGGGTGAAGATCTGGTCCGGCTCGAGCCGGACTTTCGGGAACCGTCCGATGAAGTCACGGGTACAGGACCAATGCGTGGTCGCGCAACGACCGTCCAGGACTCCCGCCTCGGCGAGCAAATAGGCCCCCGAGCAGACGCTGGCCAGACGCACGCCGCGGCGCGCCAATCTCTGAATAAATGCGATCGTCGTCTTGCAGCGCGCCGCGTCCTCGACGCCTTCGCCACCTGCCACGAAAAGTGTCGTGACTGAGCTTGCCGATCGCAAGTTGCGCGCGAGCATCTCGGTGCCGGACGAACTGCGCACGGCGCCGGCCTTCGTGGCTACCATTATCACACGCGGCGCATGCGGCGTGTGGCGTCTTGCGATCTCGAACACCGATATCGGGCCGGCGGCATCCAGCAACTGGAATTCGGGAAAGATCAGGAAACCGATCATGAACGCGTCCAAAAATGAGGGAATTACGCCGTTTCCGCCCCCAAGGCCAACATGGCAGGCTGCCACCGTCAAGCGCGATGTCGAGGTTGAATATGTCGGGTCCGTTGCAGATCGGTCTTCTGGTTTTTCCCCGCGTGACCCAGCTCGATCTCACCGGTCCCGCTCAGGTCTTCTCCAGCCTGCCTGACGTGACGGTGCATCTGATCTGGAAACGCATCGAGCCCGTGCCGAGCGATTCCGTGATTGCGCTGACGCCGACCATCACCTTCGCCGATTGCCCGCAACTCGACGTGATCTGCGTCCCGGGCGGCTATGGCACCGACGAGCTGATGCTGGACGAGGAGGTGCTTGCGTTTCTGAAAGCGCAGGCGCGGGGCGCGAAATACCTGACTTCGGTCTGCACGGGTTCGCTCGTTCTCGGTGCCGCCGGTCTCCTGAAAGGATATCGCGCGGCCACGCACTGGACGGCGACCGATGCATTGCCGCTCTTCGGAGCCGAGGTGTCGCGCGAGAGGGTCTGCATCGATCGCAATCGCATGACGGGCGGCGGCATCACCGCCGGAATCGACTTCGCGCTCACGCTCGTTTCGATGTTGAGAGGCCGCGCGGCTGCGGAAATGATCCAGCTGCGCATGGAGTACAATCCCGTACCGCCTTTCCGGGCCGGTTCGCCGGATACCGCACCGGCTGCGATCGTTGCTACGATGAAGGAGCTGGTCGCGCCCGCGCAGGCGAGGCGTCTGGAGTTCGTCAGGAGAGCCATTCGTCAGGAGGGATAGCGCGGTGTTTCGAAGCAATCATTGCCGACAGTCGTCGCGGTGACAGAGCGAGGGGAAGATGGTGGATCACGTAGGGGCATTGCAGTCATGGCACATCCGACTTTGCCGGTCGGCCTTCGGCATCATCCTGACGCTGGGTCCGGTCGCGCTCGCCGAACGGAGCCTGGCCGCCGATTTTTCCGGTGAGGTTGTCCGGATCGGCATCATCAACGACCAGGCGGGACCATTGTCCGACCTTGCCGGACCCGGATCCGTCGTCGCCGCGAAGATGGCGGTTCAGGATTTCCAGAAGATCGCGCCGGGCCTGAAGGTCGACATCGTCGTCGCCGACCATCAGAACAAGCCGGATATCGGCGCCCAGATCGTCCGCAAATGGTTCGACGTGGATGGCGTCGACATGGTGGCCGACGTCGGGAACTCGGCGGTCGCGCTCGCCATCCAGTCGATTGCGCGCGACAAGAACAAGATCGTCATCTACTCGGCGGTCGGGACCACCGATATCGGCGGCAAGCAATGTTCGCGCACCGGTCTGATGTGGTTGCACGACAATTACAATCTGGTCGCCGGCTCGGTCCGAAAGCTGGTGTCGCAAGGATACGACAGCTGGTTCTTCATCGCGTCCGACTATGCGTTCGGCCGCAATATGGTCGAAGTGTCTCAGCGCGTGCTCGCGGCGACTGGTGCTAAGTCGCTCGGCGCGGTCTTTCATCCGCTGGGAAATGCCGACTACAGCTCTTTCCTGCTCCAGGCCCAGGCCTCGAAGGCCAAAGTGGTCGCGTTCGCCAATGCTGGCGAACAGCTCGTGACCTCGATGAAGCAATGGAATGAGTTCGGAATGAATGCCGGGTCTCAGAAGGCCGTCGCCGAACTCATGTTTCTGACCGATGTGCACGCCATGGGCGCCGAAACGGCCAAGGGATTGACGACGGTTACCGCCTGGTACTGGGCGCTCAACGAGGCGACGCGGGCGTTCGCCCAGAGGTTCCACAAGCTTCACAACGCCATGCCGACCGCGCCACAAGCCGCCGTCTATTCGGCCGTCCTGCAATACCTGAGGGCCGCGGCTGCTGCAGGGACGGATGAAACCAATGCTGTCCTGGAGCAGATTCGGTCAATGCCCGTAGACGACTTCTACGCGCCCGGCGCGCGGCTGCGCGCTGACAACAAGCTGGTGCACGATTTCTATCTCGTCGAGGTCAGGAAGCCTTCGGACGTGAAGACGCCCTGGGACTATTACGACGTTGTCGAGAGGATACCTGCCGAGGAAGCCTATCTTCCGTTGAGCCAGAGCGAATGCCCGCTGCTGAAGACCTCGCAAAACTAGCGCATTGGCGCGCACCGGTCCTTGCGACACTCGAAGCGCGCCTCTTCAGCCATACTCCTCGCCGATGCCGTATTCCCGGTAGATCTCTAGCGGGTCGATCTCGGGAAACAGGCGGCATTTGGCCTGGGCGAGGTGCAGGCTCACCGCAGCCGGCTCCTTGCCGTTTGCGAGCAGCTTGCGGATGTCGTCCATATGCGCGTTCGGCTGGTGCTTCGGTGCGAGCTGCTCCAGCGCGACCAGGGCGGTTGCGAGCGCCTCGGTCAGAACCCACTCGTCGTGGCCCGTGATTCCCTTCTTCGGCATCGGCAGACCCCACATATGGCGGCGGCCGGCAGTTTACCGCGACTTCGGCCAAATCGCCATTGAGCCGTCGCGGGCATGCCGCGCGGGCAGTCCGATCGGCCATGCTCCGGCCTGTGTTGTGGCCACATCTGGCTAAAAGGCGGCAAGTTTCGGGACGATAGTATCTTTGTTGAAACAAACTTGGCGTAGACGGGCCGCTGCCGCATCCAGGCCGGCCGTTCCGGTCCGGGTCCCCCATCCCGAAATTTCGCGACACGATCGAGTTGCGCCCCCTCAAAGGTTCGAGCCAGCATGGCCTTTCTTAGCTTCGTCTACCGCTTCCTCACCAATTTCGCGTTCATGGCGGTGGTCTATTTCAGCCTGAACTTCATGGAGAAGTATCCGAACCGGGCGATCCTGGCGATCCTGGTGCTGGTCTATGCCGGCATGCGCGCCGCCTCGACGCTGCGTGCGTTCTACTTCTTCCAGAAGATCGAGAAGCTGGAGGCGGAGACCAAGCGCCTGCAGGCTTCGATCAGTGACGGTTCAGGCGGAGCCTCGGCGCGCAGGCAGGTGGTCGCCGACGTGGCGCGGCTGCGGCGCGATGGCGAGCTCAAGTCCTATATGGACCTGTTCTTCCTGGCGCTGATCGTGCTGCTCTGCGTCGCCGCGATCATGCGGCAGTGAGGGCTCAGGCGCGCTTCTTCAGGCTGGCGACGCGGGTCGGGCGGGTGGTGGCGCTCTTGGATGCCGGGCCCTTGGGTGCAGTGCCCGTGGCTGTCGTGCCCTTGGGCTGCTCGGCATGATCCGGTGCCGCCGGCGCTGCATGCGCCGTGCGCCGTCCCTGCAGCTTGGCCGTCTTGCCCTTTGCTGCTTTGGCATGTGCGGCCTTGTCCCTGGCCGCACGAGATGTCTCGGCTGCCATCGCCAGCCGCGTCGCGGCACGCCGCGACAAGGTCGTCGACAGCAGCACCTCGACCGAGCCTTCGGGGATCGCAAAGAGCGCGCGGCCGGGCACGGGCAGGGTGGCCGCGACATTGGCCTGCGCCATGGTCTTGAGCGGCAGCAGCGGCTGATGCTCGGCCTGCGCGTTGAGGTCGGCAAGAGCGGGCGCCGGCAGCGTCCGGGTCTGCGTGAACACGAAATTCGGCACGCGCGGCCAGCGCGCGATCGGCGTCGTCTCGGTCGGCGGATGCAGCAGCCATTCCACCGTCATGGTCGGCGTCGCCGGTCGCTCGGCGGTCGCGGGCACCACATGCACGATGCGATAGCCGCGCGCCTTGAGGTCGCGGATGATCTTGGGCAGCGCCGCCACCGTGCGGGCCTGGATGTCGTGCAGCAGCAGGATACCCTTGCCCTTGGCCTCCAGCCGCTGGATCGCGAGCTGGTAGACGCGGTCGGACGACACATGCCGCCAGTCGTCGGCTGGGAAATCGGCGCTCCAGACCTGGATGCCGCGCGAGATCAGATAGTTCTCGACGCCTTCGGCGCGCATCAGGCCGGGAATGCGGAAAAACGGGGCGAGCTGGGACGGATCGGTCATCGCGGCCGAGGTCCACGCGATTCCGCCGTTGATCTCGGCCTCGGCCCTGTCGATCGGCATCCGGTCGAAGGTCAGCGGATGGTCCATGCTGTGCGTGCCGACGGTGTGGCCCGCCGCGACCAGCTTGCGCACGCCTTCCGGATTGGCCTTGGCCTGGCTGCCGATGATGAAGAATGTCGCCTTGATGCACTCGTCGGCGAGGATCTGGAGCACCTGGTTGGAATATTTCGGCAGCGGACCGTCGTCGAAGGTCAGGACGACCTCATGGTCCTTCAGCGGCAACGTCTCGCGGTACTGCATGGTGCCGATCAGCGGATGCTCGCGCGGATCGACCACGAGGGTGCGGGAGGTGCCGAGGGCGTCCGGGTGGCCGGGACAGTCGGCTGCGAAGGCCGCCGGTGTGCCGGCAGTCAGCATTCCCAGACAGAGGACGATCCACGATCGCGTCCGCAAAACAACGCTAATTCCGATCATGAACCTCGTCTGCCCTCGTGCGTGATTGCCGCCTTAGTAGGTCGGAGACGCCCCGGAATGGTTCAGGTGCAATACCCCAACCATCTTTGCAGGAGGTAGCATGAACAGAGTGTTAATTGGGCCAGGATCACCCCATTTTGCGCTGGCGTGACATTCCGGCATCAATGCGCATCGGCGCTCTTCTGTGACGTACCCGCCGGTACGACGTGGACCACCCGATAGCCGTTCTCCCTCAGATACCGCAGAAAGGCCGGCATCATTGCGGCCGTGCGCACCTTGTTGTCGTGGAAGAGGATGATGCCCTTGCCGCTCGCCGCCAGGCGGTCGGTGACGAGTTTCAATTCCTGCTCCGGCGTGATCTCCTCCCAGTCGCTGGCCCATAGATCGGCCCCGAACACGACGATGCCGCGCGACTGGAGCAGGTCGAGCTGTGCTTGCGTCGACTCGAAATAGGGAAAGCGGAAGAACGGCGTCGAGGGTGTCGTGGTCGAGGTGCCGTGCAGCGCCATCTCGTCGGCAGCGATGCCGCGATCGATGTCGGCCTTCGACTTGTCGAACGGGATATGCGCCATGAACGGATGCGACCAGGTGTGGTGGCCGACGGTGTGGCCCTCGCGGGCGATGCGCTTGACCATGTCGGGATATTCGGCGGCGTGCTGGCCGATCAGGAAGAAGGTCGCGCGCACGCACTCCTGCGCCAGCGCCGCCAGCACCTTGGACGTCGTCGGCGGGAACGGGCCGTCGTCGAAAGTCAGCACGACCTCATGATCTGCCAGCGGCAGCGTCGCGGGAAAGCTCTTCAGGCCGACGCGCGGATACGTCTTCGCGTCAACGCTCAGGATGCGCGAGGTGCCGAGCGCATCCTTGCGCGGGCACTCGGCGGCATCGGCCGAGGCGATGCCGATGATGGCCGCGATGACCGCGCCCGCCGTCATAGATGTCCATTTCAGTCGAAGCATCTTTGTCATTGCGCTCAGAGTTGCCTTGTGGGTATTGCCTGAACCATCAGCTCAGACCACTGGTTCCAACCTGTCAACCGGCGAGGCGCGCCATGGATGAACATATGGACGTTGCCCCATCCGCCTCCGATTCGGTACTCGACCACGTGCCGATGCGCAATGAGAACGGCGAAATTCGTCATGAATTCGTCGAAGAAATTGCCCGGGCGATCGAGGCTGGCGACAGCGCTGCGCTGCGTGCCTGTGTCGCCGAGCTGCACGAGGCCGATCTCGGCGATCTGATCGGTGCCCTGGAGCCCGACGACCGCGTCCGCCTGGTCGAGCTGACAGGGCGCGATTTCGACTTCTCGGCCCTGAACGAGGTCGACGAGGCCGTCCGCGAGGAGATACTCGTGGAACTGCCGCCGGAGACGGTCGCCGAGGGCGTCCGCGAGCTCGAATCCGACGATGCGGTCGAGCTCCTGGAAACCCTCGACGAGGCCGAGCAGGAGGAGATCCTCGAAAAGCTGCCGCTCAAGGAGCGCGTCGCTCTCGAGCGCAGCCTGCTCTATCCGGAGAACTCCGCCGGCCGCCGGATGCAGACCGAGTTCATCGCCGTGCCCCAGGATTTCACCGTGGGCCAGGCGATCGACTACATGCGCGAGACGCCGGATCTGCCCGACCGCTTCTACGAGATCTACGTCGTCGACAAGGACCAGCACTGGCTGGGCGCGGTGCCGCTCGACGTGCTCCTGCGCACGCGCCGCCCGGTGGCGCTGACCGAGCTGACCGACGAAGACCGCCGCCGCGTCTCCGTCCTGGAGGACCAGGAAGAGGTGGCGCGCATGTTCGGCAAGTACAATCTCGTCGCCGCGCCCGTGCTCGACACCCAAGACCGCCTGGTCGGCGTCATCACCGTCGACGACGTTGTCGACGTCATCGAGGAGGAGGCGGACGAGGACCTCAAGGCGCTCGGCGGCGTCACCAGTGACGAAGAGCTGTCGGACACCTTCCTGACGATTGCGCGCGGCCGCTTCAACTGGCTGCTGGTGAATCTCGCCACCGCCTTTCTGGCGTCCTCCGTGCTCGGCCTGTTCGAGGGCCAGCTGGAACAGATGGTGGCGCTCGCGGTGCTGGCGCCGATCGTGGCGAGTCAGGGCGGCAATGCCGCGACCCAGACCATGACGGTGGCGGTGCGCGCGCTCGCCACCCGCGAGCTCGGCTCCTCCAACGCCTGGCGCGTGGTGCTGCGCGAGACGCTGGTCGGCCTCGTCAACGGGCTCGCCTTCGCCGTGATCACGGGCATTGCCGCGGTCGCCTGGTTCAAGATCCCGGGCCTCGGCATCGTCATCGGGCTCGCCATCATCTGCAACCTCGTCGCTGGCGCGCTCGGCGGCATCCTGATCCCGATGGCGCTGGATCGCGTCCGGGCCGACCCGGCGGTGGCGTCGGGCACCTTCGTGACCACCGTGACCGACGTGGTCGGCTTCTTCTCGTTCCTCGGCATCGCGACCCTCTGGTTCGGGCTGAAGTAGGAAAATTGCTGCGCGCTCTCGTGTCCCGGGCGCGCTGCGGCGCCAATAGCGCGTCGAAGACGCGCGTAAACGCGCTTATGGCGCTGCTGCCGCAGAACCGGGACCTGGAAAGCTGCACGGCACGGTGCCGCGACATGAGTCCCGGCTCTGCGGCACACCGCGAAGCTGCGCTGCGCCGCGTCCGGGGCACGGGACCTCGCATCTTTAATCCGAACTTAAGCGACCTGCCGCATCATCGCTGTGCTTGGGGGAATCGGCATGCGGTTGCGGCTGAAGGCGGACGGACGGATCGTCGAATTGCGGGATGGGCAGGAATTTCCGGTCCAGCCTGCGGCCAATGCCGCGCCGGGCGATACCGGCCCGCTCGCGGTGCGCGATCTGCGGCGTCGCGCCTGCCTGACCCAGATGGAGTTCGCCGCCAAGCTCGGCGTCCCCGTCGAGACCATCCGCAACTGGGAGCAGGGCAAGCGCGCTCCACGAGGGCCTGCCCGCGCGCTGCTCGCGGTGATCGCGCATGCGCCGGACACCGTGTTCCAGGCGCTCGCCAAGGTCTGACGCACACCTCTCGTTAGTCCTGCACCTGAATATTCGCCCCGATCGTTGACGCGTCCGTTGGCAGCATCACCGGCCGGGTCCATAGTAACATTTCGGGCTGCCGCAACAGAGAGGATTCCTCATGCTGTTCGTCGAGGCCAATGGCGCGAGAATCCCGGCGATCGGGCTCGGGACCTGGGAACTGAGCGGCAGGCCTGCCGCGCGCGTGGTCGAGCAGGCGCTGCGGCTCGGCTATCGTCACATCGACACCGCGCAGGTCTACGACAATGAGCGCGAGGTCGGCGACGGCTTGCGCGCCTCCGGCGTGCGCCGCGACGACGTCTTCCTCACCACCAAGGTCTGGACCAACCATTTCGCGCCCAACGATCTCGAACGCTCGGTCAAGGAGAGCCTCGCCCGGTTGCGGCTTCCCTGCGTCGATCTGTTGCTGCTGCACTGGCCCAATTCCCACGTGCCGCTGGCGGAGACGCTGGGCGCGCTGTCGCATGCCAGGCAGATGGGCCTGACCCGCCACATCGGCGTCTCCAATTTCACGGTGGCGCTGATCGAGCAGGCGGTCGCGCTGTCGGCCGAGCCGCTCGTCTGCAACCAGGTCGAATATCACCCCTATCTCGACCAGGCGAAGGTGAGGGCGGCCTGCGACCAGCACGGCCTCGCGCTGGTCGCCTACAGTCCGATTGCGAGGGGCCGCATCAAGTCCGATCAGACGCTTGCCGAAATCGGGCGCGCCCACGGCAAGACGCCGGCGCAGGTCTGCCTGCGCTGGCTGGTGCAGCAGAATGTCGCTGCGATCCCGCGCACCTCGCGCGTCGAGCGCCTGTCGGAAAACATCGACATCTTCGATTTCGAGCTATCGGAAGACGAGATGAGCCGGGTCGCCGGGCTCGCCAATCCCAGGGGACGCCTGACCGATTTCGGCTTCGCGCCGAAATGGGATTGAGGGGGACTTCCGTTATGCTAGGACCGCGGCAGCAACCGAAGATCGGTCGATGGAACTGCGGAAGATCATACGGACGGACATTGCGGCGTCGGCGATCGCGCATCTGACGCTGGTGGGGCTGATCATCCTGATCAGCGAAGTCCATCCGTTCCACGCCGCGCCCCCCGAGACCGTGATGGTGGACATCGTCACGCCGGAGCAGGTGAAGCAGGAAGAGGCCAAAGCGGACGAGAAGGCCGAGGAGAAGTCCAAGGACGAGGCGAAGGAGAAGCCGCCGGAGCCGCTCCCCGATCTGAAGCTGCCGAAGCTGGATGTCACCGACAAGGCCGACGCAGCGCCGAAGCCCGCGGCCAAGCAGGAGGCTGCTGCACCATCGCCATCCCCGCAGGCCTCGCCCGAGGCAAAACAGAACCAGCCGCCATCCTCACAGCCGCAGAAGCAGCAGGAGGCCAATGCGCAACCGCAGCCTCAGCAGTCGCCGCCTCAGCAGTTGCCGTCGCAACCGCCAGCTCAGACAATGCAGCAGCCGCAGGCGGCGCCGCCGCCGGCCTATCTGCCTCCGGAGCCGGACGTCACCGTCAAATACGGCGTCATGCTGGGCCTTCCGCCTGAACTGCCGACGGAGCTGCTGAAAGATGTCCCCAAGGACGATGGCGGCGACGCCAAGGATTCGATCGCCGCGAAGCTTCCGCCCGAGGTCATCGCCGCGCTTCGCCGCCACCTGAGAAGTTGCGCCAAGCTGCCGGCGGGGGTCGCGCCGACCGACAACGTCCAGGTCAAGCTGCGCACGGTGTTCGCCACCGACGGCACGCTGGCACGCGAGCCGATCCTGCTCGAAGCCCCGCCGTCCGTGAAGGGCGTGGCTATCGTCAAGTCCGCAATGAGCGCGCTCCAGAACTGCCAGCCCTACAAGATGCTGCCGGCCGACAAGTACGAGGAATGGAAGGTGCTGGACTTGCCGTTCAGCCCGCGGGATTTCGGTGGGTAGCGTGGAGCCGGATTCTGCTGTGTCGCCCTCGGTCAATCCGCTCGCACGAAGGCGGAAGCAAACCAGAATCCCTCCGTGGTGACAGTCTGGATTGCTTCGTCGCAAGAGCTCCTCGCAATGACGAGGAGGAGAGAGCCTGCGCCAAACTCCACTCTCGTGCCCCGGACGCAGCGCAGCGTCCCTTCGACGGTGCGCTGCAGAGCCGGGGCCCATATCGCTGTGTCGTACTGTGGCCCCGGGTCCCGGCGCAACGCTTGCGCGTTGCAGCTCGTGCCGGACACGCGCCTCAATCACCGCGCTTCCGCATCTCCTCACCATCCACCATTTCCGGCGCCATCGCGGCCCACGCACTGGACGCGAACTGCCGCCGCCAGGTGACGACCACCACGGCGGCTGTGGTCACGAACAGCACCCAGGGGCTGACGAACCAGCCGAGATAGCCGAGCGCGAAGAAGAAAGCGCGCTGGCCGCGGTTGAAATGGCGGCCGGCGGATTCGAACAGGCGGGAGGTGCGAATGACATGGGCTTCGGCCTCCGGCGTGTCGCGCCGGTCGGCCGGCGGCATGCCGCCGAACAGGATCGCGACGTAGTTGAACAGGCGATAGGCCCAGGCGAACTTGAAGAAGGCATAGACGCAGATCAGCACGAGGCCGACGCATTTCAGCTCCCACATCGCGGGCGACGTGCTGAGGTCGACCGGCAGCTTGCTCAGAATCGTGATGGCGTCGTTGGTGGCGTGCAGCAGCGCCAGCGCGCCGCCGAGCGCGAAAAGGCTGGTGGAGGCGAAGAAGGCGGTGCCGCTCTGCAGCGAGGCCATGATCTGCATGTCGACCATGCGCGTCTCGCGGTGGAGCATGCGGCGCACCCAGACCTCGCGATAGCGGTTCATG
The DNA here is from genome assembly GCF_058803975.1 of Bradyrhizobium sp. GW821-FHT13H06. NCBI lineage: Bacteria > Pseudomonadati > Pseudomonadota > Alphaproteobacteria > Hyphomicrobiales > Nitrobacteraceae > Bradyrhizobium > Bradyrhizobium sp. GW821-FHT13H06. The sequence continues at coordinate 149,562 of NZ_JBXAPN010000010.1, forward strand.
CGCGCCGACAGGCTGTCGCGGCCATAGGCCGAGTGCTCGAGCGTCAGGGCATAGACCAGCCATTCGATGATGAAGAAGCCGACGGCGGTGATGTCGACCCAATGCCTGCTCATGTCTGTCTCCTGGCAAGGACCGCAACGATTGCCACGCATGACGGGGCGCAGCAACGATTGATTGGCGGCAGGCGATGGCGCTAAAAGCAGCTTGCTTCAAGGCGTATCGAGAAGGACTGGTGATATGGCTGCGCTGAAACTCGCGATCGGCAACAAGAACTACTCGTCATGGTCGATGCGGCCCTGGCTCGCGCTCCGCGCCAACGACATTCCGTTCGTGGAGACGCTCATCCCGCTCTACACCGACAATCCCGCCGACAAGGAGCAGATCCTGTCCTTCAGCCGCGCCGGCAAGGTGCCGGTGCTGGTCGATGGCGACATCACGGTGTGGGATTCGCTTGCCATCATCGAGTACATCGCCGAGCGCTATCCGGAAGTGAAGCTGTGGCCCGACGATGTCGCTGCGCGTGCGCATGCCCGCTCTGTGTGCGCCGAGATGCATTCCGGCTTCATGGCCTTGCGCAACGAATGCGGCATGAACCTGCATCGGCCGATCCGCCCCGTGGCGTTGTCGGCGGACGCCAAGGCCAACATCGCGCGCATCGAGGCGATCTGGCGCGAGTGCCGCACCCGCTATGGCGCGAACGGACCGTTCCTGTTCGGCCGCTTCGGCGCGGCGGACGCCATGTATGCCCCGGTCGTGCACCGCTTTCGCACCTATGCGATCGAGGTGGCGCCGGACACCAAGGCCTACATGGAGACGATGATGGCACTGCCGGCGTTCCAGGAATGGACGCGCGACGGGCTTGCCGAAACGCTCGTCATCGCGAAGTTCGAGGACGCCTGACCGCAGGCTTGACGGGGGCGGCCGACCGCCCGCCGGCCGGCCGCCTCAGGCCGGCAATGAGCTAGGGGGCGGTGGATCGGGGGGCTGCGACACCGACCTGCGACATGCCGGCGGAACGAGCAGCTCCGCTGGTATCATCGGCCCGCCATTTGTCCCGTTATCATTCTGAAATGACTGAAAAATTTGAGTGCTTGCCATGCTGCCATGGCGCTGGCCAAAACGGCGAGTCGCGTGCTATATAACAGCCCGGGTTTCCGGCCGGCCATCGCAGTGGGACACTGGGCGAGGTAGGCGCTGTTTGAGTAATGGAGAGGGTGTTGAAGCACAAATTTCCCGTGGGATCGCGCGTCCTGTTCACGGCAAGCAACGTCGCGCGTCCCGCTGCCAGCGGCTCGTACGAAGTCATCCGTCTGCTGCCGACCGACGGCGACGACTGCCAGTACCGGATCAAGAGCTCGACCGAAGCCTTCGAGCGCGTCGCCAAGGAAAGCCAGCTCGCGCTCTCCTGAAGCTGACCGCACCCGCGCATTGGTGCCATCAGGGATTTGTATCCTGCGCCGTCAAAAGGCCAGCTTCACGCTCACAAGGTGGGCCGGGGCAGTTGCCGACTCGCGGTGCTCGCTTGACCATTCGCTCTTTGCTCGCGTGAGGGGACGTCGCGCATGAACTGGGCATGGGCCACTTCGTTCGACCAAATCTGGCACTCGCCGGCCTTCCCGATGTGGATGACGCTGGCGGCCGCCGGATTCTTCGGATTGATCCTCCTGCTCACGCTGCACCGCGCCGACAGATCCGTCGCCAACGGTGCGCTGACCGTCATTACGCTGCTATCCATCGTGATTGCAGGGGCAGCCACCGTGCGCGCCTATGGACCGGACGGACAGGCGGCCCCGGCCGAAGCGCGCGCGCAGGCCGCGGTTGCCGCGAGCCTGCCGGCACTGTCCTGTCTCGACGATCTCGCCGGCGATGCCGTCGCCGCTGGCTGCGAGAAGGCGCTGTTCGGCGCGCCTGACGCCGCGGCCGCCGCCGTGTCCTACACGGCCGCCAGGATCGACCGGCTGACCGCGCTCGGCGACGCCGCCACGGCCGAGAGGAGCCTGACACTCGAGATGAAGGTGCTGCGCAAGTCGCTTGAGCGTGATCGCTACGGCCTTGTCGCGCATGTGCTGATCGTGCGCGACGGCTGCACGCAGTTCGATTGCGCCGCGTTCCGCTCGCTGACCGACCAGCAGCAGGTCGCCGCCAACATGGGCTCCCATCTCTACGACACGCTGGTCTCGCGCTACGCGCCGACCTGGAATACGCCCGCAACAGCGCTGGCGATGCCGGCCACCGCAGCGCTTGCCGGGCTGCCGCCGTCGATGCCGACGGGCAAGCCGACCAATGCGGAGTTCCCGAGCGCTGCGTCGACACCGCCGGTGAGCATCATGAGTGCGGAGCCGTCCACGGCAACGCGCCAGGCCGCGCCTGCAGCCAACGCAGCGCCGCCAGCGCCGCGCGCGCCGGCTGCTGCAACCTCGGCGCAGGCAGCGGCACCCGCCGCCAAGAAACCGCCGGCGCCGAAGGCCGCGCGTGCGCCGGCTGCCGCCCCGGTTCCTCTCGCGCCACCGGCCTCGGCGCCGGCTCCGGCGGCTGCGGATAACGAGTAGATCGGCATTCCCAATGCGTGGCTGCCCGGCTAATGCTTGGGCATGCCACTCCATCTGATCAAGCTTGCCGTCGGCTGCGACTCCGTCAAGGAATTGAAGGAGTGGGTGGCCGAACGGATGCAGACCGCCAAGAAGAAGGGTTTGCCGCAACGTCACGTCCATATCACCCGCATGGTGCCCAAGCGCGACGCCGAGATCCTCGCCGGCGGTTCGCTCTATTGGGTGATCAAGGGCGAGATCGCCGCGCGGGAAAAGATCATCGGCATCGAGCCGTTCCGCGACAAGGACGGCATCGGGCGCTGCCGGATCGTGATGCAGCCGAAGGTGATCTCGGTCTCGCCGCGGCCGATGCGCCCGTTCCAGGGCTGGCGCTATCTCACCGACGATTCCGTTCCGGCCGATCTCGGCAAGTCCGCAGCCGGCTCGATCGCGGCGATGCCGGAGCCGATGCGGCGCGAGCTGCGTGATCTCGGGCTGCTCTAAACCGCGATATTGTCGATCAGCCGGGTGGTGCCGAGCTTGGCTGCGACCAGGATCCGCAGGGGGCCGTCCTTGCGCGAGGTGACCGGCGCCAGCGTCTCGGCGTGGCGGACCTCGTAATAGTCGAGCACCAGGCCGGCGGCCTTGATCATTTCGGCGCCGCCCGCCATCGCCGGCGCGATCGAATCGCCGGCCCGGATGCGCCCGGCGCTCTCCTTCATGGCGCGGTAGAGGACGGTGGCGGTCTGCCGCTCCTCGGGCGAGAGGTAGACGTTGCGCGAGGACATCGCGAGCCCGTCGCGCTCGCGCACGGTGCGGGAGCCGAGGACCTTGACGCCGAGGTCGAGGTCGCGCGCCATCTGCGTCACCACCCGCAGCTGCTGAAAATCCTTTTCGCCGAAGATCGCAAAGTCCGGCCGGCACTGCGTGAACAGCTTGCCGACGACGGTGGCGACGCCGCCGAAGAAGTGCGGGCGGAAGCGGTCCTCGAGGCCGGCGAGCGCCGGCCCTTCCGGCACGATGCGGGTGGCAAAGCCCTCCGGATACATGGCCTCGACGCCCGGGTGCCAGACGATATCGACGTCCTCGGCCGCGAGCTTGGCGATGTCGGCCTTCCAGGTGCGCGGATAGGCGCCAAAATCCTCCGTCGGGGCGAACTGAGTCGGGTTGACGAAGATCGACACCACGACGCGGCTGGCGCGCCGCTTGGCGAGGCGAACCAGGGACACATGCCCGTCATGGAGGGCCCCCATGGTCGGGACCAGCGCGATCGTGGCTTTTCGCTTGCGGAGATTGTCGACGGCGCGTCGCAGGGCGGGGACCGTGCGGGCGATCAATGGGCTTGCTGACATCAGGACTCGACGGATTGGGAAACGGCGCGGGTGCGGGCGTCGTGCCCGACCGGCTAACCTTAACAAGCGGCGATCGTGGACGCCATGCATCCGGATGCGGCACAGCATCCCGCGCAAGGTGGCGCAGGACGTCGCGACATTGCAGACCGGATCAACAGACGAAAGACGGCGCCGCGATTCACGATGAAGCAGGGCGCGCTGCGATTTGCATGATCTGTCACGCATTTCACTTGACCACAGACGCGGCCAACTCGAAGATATTCGCGAGCGGCGTTGAGGATCATCATGCTTGTGCAGGCTAGCCAAGGCCGATCGGGCTCGGCGCATGTGGTCGTGCTCGGCAACGAGAAGGGCGGCTCCGGCAAATCGACCACCGCCTTGCACATCGCCGTTGCGCTCCTCAAGGCTGGCCAGCGCGTCGCCACGATCGATCTCGACTGCCGCCAGCAGAGCTTCACCCGCTACATCGACAATCGCGCCGCCTGGGCCCGCCGCACCAAGCTCGATCTCGAACTGCCGCTGCATCGGTGCATCAAGCTCGGCGAGACCATGCAGATCGCTGAAAACGAGCATTCCGAGTTCCAGCAGTTCATGGAAGCGGTCTCGGTGGTCGAGAGCAGCTTCGACTTCATCGTCATCGATACGCCCGGCACCGACAGCTATCTCATGCGGCTCGCCCATTCGATGGCCGACACCCTGGTGACGCCGCTCAACGACAGCTTCCTGGATTTCGACGTGCTCGGTACCGTCGATCCCGCCAACTACGCGGTGACGGGTGAGAGCCACTATGCCGAGATGGTGCGAGACGTCAGGCGCAAGCGCCGCCAGCTCGACGGCGCAACCACCGACTGGATCGTCGTGCGCAACCGCCTGTCGATGCTCGGCTCCCGCAACAAGCAGCTCGTCGCCGAGGGCCTGAAGGATTTGTCGCTGCGGCTCGGCTTCCGTTACGTCGACGGCTTCGCCGAACGCGTCGTCTACCGCGAATTCTTTCCGCGTGGTCTGACCGCCCTCGACGAGATCGACGAGGCCACGCTCGGCATGCGGCCCAATCTCGGCCATCTTACCGCGCGGGAGGAGGTAACGAGCCTGCTCCGCCAGCTCAAGCTGCCGCTCGACGAGCGCGGTCGGCGCCGCGCGGCCAACCGGGCCGAGTGGTTCAACCAGGTCGACAAGCCGCTCGAGGTCCACGACATCCTGGGCGTCTGAGGCGACGGCGGTAAGGTGCTACTCTCCATCGATCCAAGCAGCCGGTTCCTCCGGGAACCGTAGCTGCGCTCGACGCGTTTTCACTCCGTGTTGACCGCGAAATGAGCCCAATCAGGGCCGGTTGCACCGGATGGTGAGCTGCACCTGACGTAGTGGTATGAGAATGGGGTGCACAGAAAACGAGTGCGTCGCACAATGGAAGGGCTGCGATTTCACATTATTTAGCCTTCCTGTCACGCTGCTGTGACATATATTAGGGAATAGGCGACAAGGGGCCAAAGAGCTCCGGAAGAACACGATTTTCAACAGGGATTCAGGCCGCTAAGCCTGAGGCTGAGGACGAAAATGAAGCGTGGAATTGCCGTTCTGGTTTCGGTCAGTGCCCTCTGCGGCATCGCCTATTTCACGGCGAGCAAGTGGGCCATCAAGCACGAGACCATCACCTTCTACGACGCCTCGCGCGACAATCGTCCGGTGCCCGTCTACGTCGCGGTGCGCCGCGACAAGGAAATGCAGGCCAACGCCGGCATGATCACGCTGCCGGTCGCCGTTATCAATCACGGCAACACCGTCAAGAACACCGAGTACGGCTTCCTCGCCAACATCTTCGCTGCGCGCGGCTACATGGTCTTGAGCCCGCAGCATGACCTGCCGACCGATCCTCCGATGGTGACCAAGCCCGGCGAGCTCTATGTCGGCCGCCTGCCGCAGATCCTGCGCGGCGTCGCCAACATTCATCTCGCCATGCACGAGATGAAGAAGGTTCAGCCCAATGCCGACTACGACAAGGTGACGATGGTCGGCCACTCCATGGGCGGCGACATCACCATGTACTTCGCCAAGCAGTATCCGGATGAGGTCAAGAAGGTTGTCACCCTCGACAATCTGCGCGTGCCCTTCGTCACCGCCGGCAAGTTCAAGATCCTGTCGTTCCGCTCCCAGGATCCGCAATTCAAGACCGATGCAGGCGTGCTTCCGACCGACGAGGAGTGCGAGAAGGCGGGCATCCAGGTCGTGAAGACCGAATTCCAGCATAACGACATGCGCGACACCGGTCCGGATGTGGCGAAGAACTCGATCCAGAGCATGCTCGACAAGTTCCTGAGCACGACCGACAGCCAAGTGGCGCCGGTCGACACGCAATCGTCCCCGCCCAAGATCCTTGAGCCTGGTCCGGTCGCTCTGATGGCACCGGCCAAAGGTTGACCTACAAGAGCTGACGTCACCGCTCGACTGCATCGATCGTCAAAGCCTCCGCCGGCCTTCCCGCGGAGGCTTTGCACATTGACCGGACCGCATGCGCTGACCACATTAGTCGCTGACGCAAGGTGCAAGCAGCGATGTCGGGCGAACCCATCAAACCGCGCGGTCGCGATGCCGTCTCGGCGCAAGCAGACGGCGCACTGCCGCAAGCGGCGACCTCAGCCTCGGAAGACATCGCCGCCTTCGTCGCCAAGGCGCGGGCACTTTCGCCGCATTCACCGGGCGCGAGGGGGCGGCTGATCTTCGCGCTGGATGCAACGATGAGCCGGCAGCCGACCTGGGACCTGGCCTGCGCGCTCCAGGCCGACATGTTTCGCGAGACCGCAGCGCTCGGCAGTCTTGACATCCGGCTGGTCTACTATCGCGGCTTCAACGAGTGCCGTGCCACGGGCTGGATCTCCGACAGCGCCAAGCTGGCGGCGCTGATGAGCAAGATCGATTGCCGCGGCGGCGATACCCAGATCGGCAAGGTGCTGAGCGAGGCCCGGCGCGAAGCGGTGGCGTCCGGCGTGCGGGCCGTGGTCTTCGTCGGTGATGCCATGGAGGAAAAGGTCGACGAGCTCTACGCCAAGGCCGGTGAGCTCGGTATGCTCAAGGTGCCCGTGTTCGTGTTTCAGGAAGGCCGTGACGCCGTCGCCGAGCAGGCCTTCCGCCAGATCGCGCGCCTGACCGGTGGCGCCTGGTGCCGGTTCGATCCCGGCGCGGCGGCGCAGCTGCGCGAGCTGTTGCGGGCAGCTGCGGCCTATGCAGCCGGAGGACGCGAAGCGTTGCTGAAACTGGCGAAGACAGCGAGCGGCGCGGCGATTCTGATCGGCCAGATGAAGTAGCGATCGGGCTGGCGTGGCTCGCGGCGGCGGTGGATGCGATGCATTTTGCCGCGAGGGCGACTATATTCCGGTCATGACCCTGATTGCCGGCGCTGTCGCCGTTATCACGCTTTATCTGCTGCTTCAGATGTTCCGCGCGGCCAATCCGGCGGTGCTGGCGCGAACCATCAAGTTTGGGGGCGGCGTGCTGGCGCTGGCGGTCGCGGCCTTCACGGGTTTGCGGGGCGAGCTGGCGGTTGCGATCCCGCTCGGAATCTTCGGCGCGGGGCTGCTCGGCTGGACGCCACTGGCGAATGCCGGCTTCGGCAATATCGGCGGGCTGTTCGGTGGCGGTGCGGCGCCGGCGCAAGGGCAGGTTTCGCGCGTGCGCTCGCAATTCCTCGACATGCGGCTCGACCACGATTCCGGCCAGCTTACAGGCCAGATCGTCGCCGGACCTCACGCCGGGCGCAATCTCGGCGACTTCGATCTTGCCGGCCTGCTGGCGATGGTCCCGACGTTCGACGCCGAGAGCGTGGCCTTACTTGAAAGCTATCTGGACCGCCGGTTTCCCGCTTGGCGTCAGAACGCGCAGGGCGATGCGGCAGGGCGGCAGCGCCGCACGGCGGCGAGCGGCAAAATGACGGCGGAGGAAGCCTATCAGATCCTTGGCTTGCAGCCGGGAGCGGGGCGCGACGACATCAGCCGGGCCCACAAAGCCCTGATGAAGAAACTCCATCCCGACCAGGGGGGCTCGACGTATCTCGCTGCCCGGGTAAACGAGGCCAAGGATACTCTGCTTCGCACGCATAACGGCTAACTCCGGCACTACGCTACAAACGCCCGTACCGCGTGAGCTCCGTTCGCTCCGTCTGCCGTCGCCCCGATGCCCGCCATTGTCGGCGTGGTCGATCCCTTGAGTAAAGTTTTAACCGTAAATCCTTGACGAGAGGTTGTCGTCGAGCGGCCTTGTCAGGAATAGCCTCGGCATCACCGTACCCCTAAAACGAAAATGCCCGCGCAAGGGCGCGGGCATTTGGCTCGGAATGGAGAAGGGAGATCAGTTGCGCACGGTGATGCAGGAGATCTCGGCGCGCTTCAACGTGCGGCAGACGGCTTCGGCCTGGTCGCGCTCGAGCCCGGCGAAGCGGGCGCGGTAGAGCTTGCGATTGTCCTTGGCGACAACCGGCTCGGTGAACGGATCGGCCTTGCTGAGCAGGCCGCGGGCGGAGCTGCGGGCAGCGTCGATGCGCTGCTGGGCTTCGTGCTCGCTCTCGAGCGCGCCGACCTGGACGATCCAGCCGCTGTGAGCGACGGCCGGCCTGGTGGTGGCGCTCATCTGGATCGGCTGCGGCGCCGGGTCGGCGGACGCGAGCTTCGGACCGGCGGGGGCGGGCGCAGCGGCGGTTGCCGCCGGCAGCACCCCGAGGATGCCGTTGCCAGTACCGAAGCCCGCCGGCTGCCGCGGCAGTTCGGTGCGGGCAATCTCGGCCTTCGGTGCTTCCGGCTGGCTGACCGCCTCGGGCTTGTTGATGAGATCCGCCCGGGCGACGACGGCGCCGGAGGTTTCCGCGACGTCGGAACGGGGCGGGATGGTGCTGGTGACCGGCGGGGCGACCTGGGTCGGGGCGGCGGAGGCGACCTTCACGGCGCCGGCCTTGACCTGAACCGTCTTGACCCGAACCGGCTTCATCGGCTCGGACGAGCCGGGGATGATGGAGAGCGGCTGGCTTGAAATCACGCCATTGGTGAGCGGCGCAGGCTCGACCTTGGATTCAGTCGGCCGAACTTCAGGCTTGCTGGCTTCAGATCTGGCGTGAGCGGGCGGCATCGCGGCGGCCGCAGCGGCCAGCGTCGACAGCCGCGAGGCGAGACGCGACGGGGCGGCTTCAGGAGCAGGGCCGGTGGCCTGAACCTGCGGTGCGGAGCGTGCCGGAGCATCCGAGGCATCGGCGACGTCGGTATTGGCTTCGGCGCCGTTGCGCTCCGTGACCGCGGCGACCGTGTGGACAGTCGCGCCCTTGTCGAGATTCTCCGCGAGCAGGCTGCGCATGATGGCGTCGCGCGAGCCGCCGCTGCGGCCGCCCAGCACCACGCCGATCAGGTGGCGGTTGCCGCGGCGGATCGAGGTGACGAGGTTGAAGCCGGAGGCGCGAGTGTAACCGGTCTTGATGCCGTCCACGCCCTCGACGCTGCCGAGCAGGTGGTTGTGGTTGCGGATCGACTGTCCCCGCCAATTGAAGGTCGAGGTCGCGAAATAGCGATAGTAGCGCGGGAAACGCTCCTGGATGGCGCGACCGAGCGTCGCCTGGTCGCGCGCGGTGGTGACCTGCTCGTCGTTGGGAAGGCCATTGGCGTTGCGGTAGACCGTCCTGGACATGCCGAGCGAACGCGCCTTGCGCGTCATCATCTGGGCGAAGTCGTCCTCGTCGCCGGCGATCGCTTCCGCGATCACTACGGCAGCGTCGTTGGCCGAGCGGGTGACGAGGCCCTTGATCGCGTCCTCGACGCGAATGGTCTGGCCGGCACGCAGGTTCAGCTTGGTCGGATCCTGATTGGCGGCGTGCTGGGACACCGGCATCTCGGTATCGAGCTTCATCTTGCCGGACTCGAGGCGCTCGAACAGCAGATAGAGCGTCATGATCTTGGTCAGCGACGCCGGATGGCGGATCCCGTCAGGGCTTGTTGCCTGGAGCACCGCGCCGGAATTGCCGTCGACGATGATGGACGCGAATTTCGAGCTCGAGCTCTCGGACACATCACGCTGGACGCGGTGATGCACATGGTGGCGGCGATGGCGACGCGCCTCCGCTGCATCGGTGGTGAAGATGACCGCGATGGTGACCGTAAGCAGCCCCAAAACGCCAACCCGCGCCAAGCGCGAGGAAGACAAGTTGTTACGAAGCATGGAACCCCGTCCCCGTTTCTGACTTGATCACCGGCCCGTGGGGCGAAATTGTGCCCAATGGCCCCGGGATCATTACCTGCTCAGGCTGTCCCTCCGCTGGTGTTCGCCGCGGGGGACGTTGGACCCGAGCCGCTGTTCTGGCTAAGGTGATGTTCTCAAACGGCTTTGGCCGCCTGCGGAAGTGAACACGTCCAGGGAATCAGGGTAGGGGGCCGCGGTTTCCAAAAGCTTAAGGAACCCTTGCGGGAAACCCCGGGAATTTCCGCGATTTGCGTCGAATTTTGTGCGACGCACAAGATTCTTGACATTTTTGTGCGTTGCACTATTTTTGGGCGAAGTCAGGGAGCCGGGGCTTCCCGACGCGAGCCAGGGAAAAGGATTCCGACATGTTCAAGGTTGAAGACTTTCAGAGCTACGGGAAAGAGCAGTTCGAGCAGTGCGTTGCTTCCGCGACCTCGGTGCAGCACGGCCTCCAGGCGATCGCCAGCGCTTATGGCGACTACACGAAGAAGTCGTTCGAAGACACCAAGTCCTTCGTCGAGAAGCTGTCCGGTGTGAAGTCGCTGGACAAGGCGATGGAAGCGCAGACCGATTTTGCCCGTTCCGCCTACGAGACCTTCGTTGCGGAATCGCAGAAGATCGCCGGCCTCTACAGCGACCTCGCCAAGCAGGCGTTCAAGCCGGTCGAGACCATCGTGTCGAAGTTCACCCCGGCCGCGAACTGACCCGCTCAACACGCTCCTGGAATCAAGAGCCCGGCCAGATTTGGCCGGGCTTTTCGTTTGCGGGTGCGGACTTGAATTGAATCACTTCGCGACGCGCAGCTTGGAAATCTGCGTCAAGGTGTTCTTGAACGCGTCCGATGTCCGAGAGGCGTCCTGACCATTTGGAAGTTCCCACTGGTCGCGCAATCTGCAGCGCTTGAGATCTTGCGTCCGCATTGTTGATGTTGACTTGGATCGTGAAGATCGTGACCGATCCGGCCACGACCGAGTTGAAGGCGCTGGATTTGTCGTTCGCGGGAATAGGGGCGCGGCCTCCCATCCGATTCAATTGATCGAGGCACTGACATTGGTGGTGCCGACGTTGGCGTCCTTCGAGAACGGGATGATCGAAATGCAAACCTCGCCCGACTGCCTGTGATAGTTGGGCAAGGTGCCCATCATGTCCTTTGGCCGCGGCTTGCATGGCCGTCATTTTGCCGGTCTGAACCATCGATCCTGTTATCCAGAAACATCGCCACCCGCCTGCGGGTATTTCCCCATGCCGCAGTAGAACTCGCGATGTGTGGATGTCCGCCATCGACATCGTGCCGGCGCGACCAGTGTAGAGGCCCAGTAAACTAGGATTTTGCCTCGGACTCGATCTCGGATTCCGAGAGGATGCCGTTGATCAGATCTTTGGAAACCATCAACGCCGCCGAATCGAGCGCGACCTGCAGCGAGGTACGTGCTTGCACTGCGCGGCTATACTCCACCGCGGCACCGATGAAAGCCAGCACAGGCACCAGCGCGATGGCGGCCTTGCTCGGCCGCTGCAAAGCGGGCGAGTTGTCGACCAGGGCGGCTGAGGAGGGCAGGCGAGACTTGGCTGTCCGCGAAATCCGTATTCTGCCCGATTTCGCGGCACGCCATTGAACGACAGGTGGTTTGGACCGTAGAAGCCCGGAGCCATCCGCGAAAAACCGTCGCAGGCGGGTTAACTGCCGGGTTCCTGGTCAACATGTTCTAAACAGGCCGGGCGGAAATTTTTGTCAAATCGGCCCGGATTGATTAACCTGACGAGGATCGCCCGGACCGGGAATCGGGACTGCCACGGCCGCATCGGCCCGATCTCCGCATGCTTGCGGCCAGCCGTGGGCAGGCCCATATTGCTGGCGAACGGTCCGGCTCGAGCCGGATGTGTCGGGAGCGGCGATCCAACAAGGCGGCGCGCCTGCGCCAGGCTCCGAAGGGCGGAGTCGCGCGGTGACCGCCATGCGCTTCCGTGGGGAATTTGAACGCCTGTGCCATGCCGCAATTGACTTCCAGTATCAACCTGTCCGCGCCAGCCGCCGCCGACGCTCCTCGCATGAGCAATGACGAGAACCGTTCGGGCAACCCCTCGGGTCCGAACACTTCGGTCATCACCAAGGTCAAGCCCAAGACCAAGCGGCCGAACCTTTATCGCGTGCTGATCCTGAACGACGACTACACGCCGATGGAGTTCGTCGTCCACGTGCTGGAGAAGTTCTTCAACAAGGACGTCGAAGCGGCGACCAAGATCATGCTGCACGTCCATCATCACGGCATCGGCGAGTGCGGCGTGTTCACCTATGAGATCGCCGAGACCAAGGTGACGCAGGTGATGGACTTTGCCCGCAAGCACCAGCATCCGCTGCAATGCGTGATGGAAAAGAAGTAAGACGCCTTGCGGCGCGTTTGAAGCCGGCCCTTGTGCAAGTCGCGGCGTGATTGTTGCAGTCACGGCTGCGCGCGAATCCCGTTGCAGGCCGGCAAAACTACGGAATTCCGCGCCGGCGCCGATCCCGCCCAAATCGGAACGGGTTTTGCATTGAAATTACCGCAGGTGTGTCGCCGCCGAGTCGCGGAACCGGTCTTTCGCCGCGGTCTTGTATAACTATATGTGACAAAGGTTGTTGTTGCCTGACCGGGCGAGGACGATCATGATGGTGGGGGCCATAGAGGACGCGAATGCCGACTTTTTCCCAAAGCCTTGAACAATCCCTGCATCGTGCGCTGGCGATCGCAAACGAGCGTCATCACCAATACGCGACGCTCGAGCATCTTTTGCTCTCACTGATCGACGACTCCGATGCAGCCGCGGTCATGCGCGCCTGTAGCGTCGATCTCGACAAGCTCCGCACGAGCCTCGTCAACTACCTTGAGACCGAATTCGAGAACTTGGTGACGGATGGCGCCGACGACGCCAAGCCGACCGCCGGTTTCCAGCGCGTGATCCAGCGCGCGGTGATCCACGTTCAATCCTCCGGTCGCGAAGAGGTGACCGGCGCCAACGTGCTGATCGCGATCTTTGCCGAGCGCGAGAGTCATGCCGCGTATTTCCTGCAGGAGCAGGACATGACGCGTTATGACGCGGTCAACTACATCAGCCACGGCATTGCCAAGCGGCCGGGCGTATCCGAGGCGCGGCCCGTGCGCGGCGTCGACGAGGAGACCGAGACCAAGGGCAACGAGGACGCCAAGAAGAAGGGCGAAGCGCTCGAGACCTATTGCGTCAACCTCAACAAGAAGGCGCGGGACGGCAAGATCGATCCGGTGATCGGACGCAATTCCGAGATCAACCGTGCGATCCAGGTGCTGTGCCGGCGGCAGAAGAACAACCCGTTGTTCGTGGGCGAAGCCGGCGTCGGCAAGACCGCGATCGCGGAGGGCCTTGCCAAGCGCATCGTCGACAGCGAGGTGCCGGAGGTGTTGGCGGCCGCGACCGTGTTCTCGCTGGACATGGGCACGCTGCTCGCCGGCACGCGCTATCGCGGCGACTTCGAGGAGCGCCTCAAGCAGGTGCTGAAGGAGCTCGAGGCGCATCCCAACGCCATCCTGTTCATCGACGAGATCCACACCGTCATCGGTGCGGGCGCCACGTCGGGCGGGGCGATGGATGCTTCGAACCTGCTCAAGCCGGCGCTGGCGTCGGGCACCATCCGCTGCATGGGCTCGACTACGTACAAGGAATATCGCCAGCACTTCGAGAAGGACCGCGCGCTGGTGCGGCGCTTCCAGAAGATCGACATCAACGAGCCGACCGTCGAGGACGCGATCGCGATCCTGAAGGGGCTCAAGCCGTATTTCGAGGACTACCACCGGCTGAAGTACACCAACGAGGCGATCGAGGCCGCCGTTCAGCTCTCCTCGCGCTACATCCACGACCGCAAGCTGCCGGACAAGGCGATCGACGTGATCGACGAGTCGGGTGCGGCACAGATGCTGGTGGCCGAGAACAAGCGCAAGAAGACCATCGGCATCAAGGAGATCGAGACCACGATCGCCTCGATGGCACGAATCCCGCCGAAGAGCGTGTCGAAGGACGACGCCGAGGTGCTCAAGCATCTCGAGACGACGCTCAAGCGTACCGTGTTCGGCCAGGACAAGGCGATCGAGTCGCTCGCGGCATCGATCAAGCTGGCGCGTGCCGGCCTGCGCGAGCCGGAGAAGCCGATCGGCTGCTATCTGTTCTCGGGCCCGACCGGCGTCGGCAAGACCGAGGTCGCAAAGCAGCTCGCGGCAAGCCTCGGCGTCGAGCTGCTGCGCTTCGACATGTCCGAATACATGGAGCGGCACACCGTGTCGCGCCTGATCGGCGCGCCTCCCGGCTATGTCGGATTCGACCAGGGCGGCCTCCTGACCGACGGCGTCGACCAGCATCCGCATTGCGTGGTGCTGCTCGACGAGATCGAGAAGGCGCATCCCGATCTGTACAACGTGCTGCTCCAGATCATGGACCACGGCCGGCTCACCGATCACAATGGCAAGCAGGTCAACTTCCGCAACGTGATCCTGATCATGACCACGAACGCGGGTGCGTCCGATCTCGCCAAGCAGGCGTTCGGCTTCACGCGCTCGAAGCGGGAAGGGGACGACCACGAGGCGATCAACCGGCAGTTCGCGCCGGAATTCCGCAACCGTCTCGATGCCATCGTCTCGTTCGGCCATCTCAGTGTCGAGGTGATCGGCACCGTGGTCGAGAAGTTCGTGCTTCAGCTCGAAGCGCAGCTCGGCGACCGCGACGTCACGATCGAACTGTCCGAGCCCGCCAAGGCCTGGCTGGTCCAGCATGGTTACGACGAGCAGATGGGCGCACGTCCCATGGCCCGCGTGATTCAGGAGCACATCAAGAAGCCGCTGGCCGACGAGGTGCTGTTCGGCAAGCTGAAGGGCGGAGGTCACGTCCGCGTCGTCCTGGTGAAGGACGAGGCCGACGAGACCAAGGAGAAGATCGGGTTCGAGTTCGTCGAAGGCCCGGTCACGCCGAAGCAGGAGAAGCTCCCGGGTGCTCGCAAGCGCCCGCCGGGCAAGTCCAAGCCCGGCGGTCCCGGCGGCTCGAAGGGGCCGACCTCCAAGGGCCCGCTGGTCAAGGCTTGATCTGCACGCGATGAAATCGAAAAGGCCGGCTGCAAAGCCGGCCTTTTTGCTTGTGTGCCGAGTATGAACGAGAGCTTGCTTGCGGGCGGCCCTACGTTCCGGCCTCTCGGGCCGCCGCCGGCCGTGGCTTTTTCGGAACGGTCGGCCGCGCGCGGGCAGGCACCGAGGGCTGCATCGTCACGATGACCGGGTTCGGCTTGTGATCGGTCGCAGCGCCGGTCGCGGCATCGACACCCATGCCGATGAGGCCGCCGGCCAGGAGATTGCCGGCGAAACCGGCGGCGCCGGTGCCTGATACTTCCTTTGTGAGCTGCACCGTCTGGGATTCATAACCTTCCTTCTGAAAGGTGATGGTGATGTCGGCGCTGCGCTTGGCAACGATCGCGCATGGCGTTGTGCAGGTTGTGGGCACTTCGAGCCCTGTGACCTCGGCTTCGACGCCAGACGGTGTTGATGAAATGCTGATATTCTCGGTCGTGCCGCGCGTGACGGACGCGCAGCCGCCCAGCATGACGCTGAGCGCCACAATTCCAAATAAACGCATGAAATGCCCCTTGTCCCGCCGTCACTGGAGCGCAACCGGAGCGCGAGGGCAATAGGTCATTGGTCCGGATAGTTACGTCACGCAGGAGTTGTGCACGAGATTGCGGTAGCCGAGACGTAGCGCCTGCTAGTCCCCGCGCAGGCGCTGATCGTCCTGGACGCGGACGTGCTCGGCGCCGCGCGCGCCCACGGGCGACAGCCGCAGCATGCTCAGCACCGCGCCGCAGAGGGCAAATCCGACGCCGGCGAGCAGCGCCAGCCTGGTGCCCTCAACCGGATACCGTCCGAGCAGCAGCGCCACCAGCGCTGCCCCCGTGGTCTGGCCGAGCAGGCGCGCCGTGCCCAGCATCCCGCTGGCGCCGCCGGCGCGCTCGCGCGGGGCGGCCGCGATCATGGTGCGGTTGTTGGGGGTCTGGAACAGGCCGAAGCCGGCACCGGCCAGCGCCATGCGCCAGATCACGTCGAACGGGGTCGGGCTTGCGGGCAGGAAGGCCAGTGCGGCGAGACCGCAGGCGAACAGCGTGAGCCCGACGCCGCCGAGCAGGCCGGCCGGATAATGTTCGACGAGGCGGCCGGCGAGGGGAGCCGCGAAGGCCACCGCGATCGGCCAGGGCGTGATCAAGAGGCCCATCTGCACCGCCGAATAGCCGAAGCGGCTCTGGAGATAGAAGGGGATCGCGACGAAGGCCAGCATCTGCCCGCAGAACGATGCGATCGAGGTCGCTATCGACAGCGCGAACACCGGAATGCGCAACAGATCGACCGGCAAGAGCGGCGAGCTCATGTGGGTTTCGCGATAGATCAGCAGCACGCCGGCGACGATGGCGATGGCGAATTGTGCGAGGCAGGTGATGGCGGCCTCGCCATGACCGACGCTGTCAACGGCGGCGATGCCGACACCGAACGTGATCGCGGACAGGCCCGCGCTCTGCCAGTCGAAGGAACGGCTCGCTGGCCTGGTGTGCGGCAGGCTGCGCAGGCCGATCAGCAATGTCACCGCACCGAGGGGCACGTTGATGGCGAACAGCCACGGCCAGCTTCCGACGGCCAGGATGCCGGCCGCGAGCGTCGGTCCGACCGCAGCCGAGAAGGCGACCACGAGCGCGTTGAGCCCGATGCCGCGGCCGAGCTGGCTGCGCGGATAGGTGAAGCGCACCAGCGCCGCGTTGACGCTCATGATGCCTGCCGCGCCAAAGCCCTGGAGGATGCGCGCGGCCGTCAGCAGCGGCAGCGTGTGCGCCAGCGCGCACAACGCGGAGGCCAGCGTGAACAGCACCAGTCCGACCAGATAGACGCGGCGATAGCCGACGATCTCGCCGAGCGAAGCCAGCGGCAACAGTGAGATCGTGATCGCGAGCTGGTAGCCGTTGACGATCCAGATCGAGAAGGCCGGGCTTGCATCGAGGTCGGCCGCGATCGTCGGCAGCGCGACGTTGGCGATGGCGCTGTCGACCACCGCCATGATGATGCCGAGCGCAATCGTCAGCACCGCCTGGTTGCGCTGTGGCTGCGGCAGGCCGTCGGCATGCTCGATGGTGGTCGATGACATCGTGAAGCGTGCTTGCTCGAGACGCGGTTGCTGGTCCGCAACCTGATCCGACCCGGGATGGTTCCAGCCAAAGCCTGGGCGGTTTCAGTCCTGTTTCGGCTTCCGTGGCTCCTGAATCGCCTTGAGGTAGCTTACCACGGCCTCGGCGTCGTCTCGGCCGAATCGAGCCGTGGGCATGGCGCGGTGGATGCTGCTGTAGCCGTCCTGGAGGCGCTGCATGAAATCGGGGTCGTAGAGTTTGTTCTCGCCGAGGTTCCGGAAGGGCGGTGCCAGTTCGTTCCGGCTCTTGCCCGTCCTGCCGACCGCGTGGCACTGCGCGCACATCCGTTGCAGCAATGCTTCGGCGCGGCGCTGTTCGAGATCCAGGGCTTGACTTGCCGTGCTCCACAGAACGCCAACGGCCAGCAGCGCTGGCGCGATCCTATTCATCGCTCATGTCCATCGTTCTCAGCGCAGGGCCTTCATGGCAAATCGGCGCGGCAGCCTCGCAAGTGCTGCAGCGTGTCACGGCCGACGCAGGCGGGCTTGATGCAGCTCAACTGTCCTACACCGCCGGGGGATTCCGCTCGGTGAAGGTCACGCGCTGGTGCCAATAGGGATAGGGCAGCGTCACCGTGCTCGCGGCATCGAGCTTTGCGACCTGGTCCTTGGTCAAGGACCAGCCGACCGCGCCGAGATTTTCACGCAGCTGACTCTCGTTGCGCGCGCCGATGATCAGCGTCGAAACAGTCGGACGCTGGAGCAGCCAGTTGAGCGCGATCTGCGAGACGCTCTTGCCCGTCTCCTTCGCGATTTCGTCGATGGCCTCGACGACACGGTAGACATGCTCGTCCGGAACGGGCGGTCCGAACTCGGCCGTCTTGGGCAGTCGGCTGACTTCCGGCTTCGGCTGGCCACGGCGGATTTTTCCGGTGAGGCGTCCCCATCCGAGCGGCGACCAGACCACGGCACCCAACCCCTGGTCGAGCCCGAGCGGCATCAACTCCCATTCGTAGTCGCGCCCGATCAGCGAATAGTAGGTCTGGTTGGCGACGTAGCGCGGAAAGCCGTGCTTGTCGGCGATGGCGAGCGATTTCATCAGGTGCCAGCCCGAGAAATTCGAGACGCCGACGTAGCGGATCTTGCCGGCGCGCACGAGCACGTCGAGTGTTGAGAGCACCTCTTCCGGCGGGGTGAAGGCGTCGAAGCCGTGCAGCTGGAACAGGTCGATGTAATCAGTGCCGAGCCGGCTCAACGAACCGTCGACGGCCGCGAGCAGATGCTGCCGCGACGAGCCGATATCGTTGGGGCCCTCGCCGAAGCGGAAGGTCGCCTTGGTCGAGATCAGAACCTTGTCGCGGCGGCCCTTGATCGCTTCGCCAAGCACCCGCTCGGACTCGCCGAGAGAATAGACATTCGCAGTGTCGAACATCGACACGCCGGCTTCGAGGCAGATGTCCAGAAGGCGCCGTGCTTCGGTCGCGTCGGTCGCGCCCCAAGCCGCAAGGCGGCCGACGCCGCCGAAGGTGCCGGTGCCAAGACTGAGAGCGGGCACCATGAGGCCTGAGCTGCCCAAGCGTCGGTATTCCATCGATGTGCTCCTCGGCTGGCCGCTGGTTGATCGATGCGGCCCGTCGGCCGATGGTAGTGCAAGCAGGCGCTGCGTCCTATCACGCGCTCACATACCGGCCTTGCTTGGGATAGGCGCATCTCGTCGAATACGGCCTCGCAACGCGCGCGCCGAACGTCGTCACCAAAGATTGAGCTTCGAGCCTCGTTGCGGGTGAGAGGGAGCACACGTGTTCGCATCACCCGCCTGCCGCGGCAGAAGCGTCAGGCTCCAGCCATCACGACCAGCACCAGATCGATCGCGGTCACACCCAGATCTCAATGCCGCAACTGGCTCTGCCGGAAGTCGCGCGGCGACATTCCGAAATGTTCGCGGAAGACGCGGCCGAAATGCGAGAGGTCGTTGAAGCCCCAGCCGAATGCGACCTCGCTGATGTGGCGATGGGCGAGCACAGGCGAAGCGAGGTCGCGCCGGCATCGGGCGAGGCGTTCAGCAAGAACATGGCGCTGGAAGGAGGTGTCCTCGTCGGCGAGAAGATCGTTGACGTAGCGCGGCGAGATGCCGAGCGCGCCGGCGGTCTCCGCGAGCGAGAGGTCGGGATCGGAGAGATGCGCGCGGATGTGCGCCTTCAACCGGTAGAGCAGGGCCGAGCGGTGGGTCGAGGACGGCAGCGATGTCCTGCCGAGCCGCTCGCTCAAAGCCATGGCGAGCAGATCGACCGCCTGCTCCGACAGCGCGGCGGCGGTGTCCGGGGCCAGCCCGTCCGCGCTCTGGCAAAGCCGGAAGATGAAATCATAGGCGAGCCGCTCGAGCGGCGCGTCGGCCCCGAACGACGTCGCAGTCAGCGTCTCGGTGCCGCCGAGCCGGCGCCGCAGCATCTCGCGCGGCACCTTGAAGATGGTCTGCGTGAAGGCGTCGTTGAACTTCAGCTCATACGGACGCGTGGTGTCATAGAGCGCGAACTCGCCGGGATGGATCACGGTTTCCCGGCCGTCCTGCACAACACCGCCGCTGCCGCGATTGCCGAGGGCAATGAGAACAAAATCCTGGTCCGAGCGCGCGATGCGAGAGGGCGTGCGGAACACGTGCTGGCGGTCGGAGCAGACTTCGGAGCATGCCGCCTTGCCGAGCGAAGCCTGCGTGACCGAGCCGCGAAAGGCGCTGCCGAGGTCGGACTTGCAGTCGAGGCCGACGAAGACGTCGCAGACGATGTCCTGCCAGAGGGCGAGCCGCCGATAGCCGGGGCTGCCGTCTGTCGTGAACTGGATGGTCATCTGGACAGCCTCCCTTTCACATCCCGCAAAATCGCCGGGGACCCGGCCTGCCGGAGGCAAATCCCGTACCGACCGACGGTCCCTACCCAGTCGAGTTTTTGTTCCGCCGTGGTCGAGCGCCCGGCCGCCCGGCTTGGCCAAATAGACTGCATCGGACGTGGTTTCCGATCAACCGGCAATGGAGGCGGGAATGGGCATCGAGCATCCGAAATACAAGGTCGCGGTGGTGCAGGCGGCGCCGGCCTGGCTTGACCTCGAGGCCTCGATCGACAAGTCGATCGCCCTGATCAGGGAGGCCGCGGAAAAGGGCGCCAAGCTGATCGCCTTTCCCGAGGCCTTCATCCCCGGTTACCCCTGGCATATCTGGATGGACTCGCCGGCCTGGGCCATCGGCCGCGGCTTCGTGCAGCGCTATTTCGACAATTCGCTGTCCTACGACAGCCCGCAGGCCGAGCGGCTGCGCGAGGCCGTGCGCAAGGCAAAGCTCACCGCCGTGATAGGCCTGTCCGAACGCGATGGCGGCAGCCTCTATCTGGCGCAATGGCTGATCGGACCCGACGGCGAGACCATCGCAAAGCGCCGCAAGCTGCGGCCGACCCATGCCGAGCGCACCGTCTATGGCGAGGGCGACGGCAGCGACCTTGCCGTGCATGCGCGGCCCGACATCGGCCGTCTCGGCGCACTGTGCTGCTGGGAGCATCTCCAGCCGCTGTCGAAATACGCGATGTATGCCCAGAACGAGCAGGTCCATGTCGCGGCCTGGCCGAGCTTCTCGCTCTACGATCCCTTCGCGCCGGCGCTGGGTGCCGAGGTCAACAACGCCGCCTCGCGTGTCTATGCGGTGGAGGGCTCCTGCTTCGTGCTGGCGCCTTGCGCGACGGTGTCGCAGGCCATGATCGACGAGCTCTGCGACCGGCCGGACAAGCATGCGCTGCTGCATGCTGGCGGCGGGTTTGCCGCGATCTACGCCCCCGACGGCAGTCAGATAGGCGAGAAGCTGGCGCCGGATCAGGAGGGATTGCTGATCGCCGAGATTGATCTTGGCGCCATCGGCGTTGCCAAGAACGCCGCTGACCCCGCCGGCCACTATTCGCGGCCCGATGTGACGCGGCTTCTGCTCAACAAGAAGCGGTACCAGCGCGTCGAGCAGTTCGCGCTGCCGGTCGACACCGTCGAGGCCACGGAGATCGCGGCGGCGGCAAGCTGAGCGTCGCTGGGCGAAGACGGGCTTACGTCAAGCCACACAATGTCCTAGCAGTTCGGGATGTGCGGCGCAGATGTGGTGCGCGCCGGCATCGCGCAGCTCGGCCTCGCTGCCATAGCCATAGAGCACGCCGATGGCGGTCATGCCGTTGGTCCTGGCTCCGACCACGTCATGGCTGCGGTCGCCGATCATGATCGCGTTGTTCGCGTCGACCCTGGCCTCGTCGAGCGCATAGCGGAGCAGGTCGCGCTTGTCGACGCGGGTGCCGTCGAGCTCGGAGCCGAACACGCGCTCGAAATACGGCTTCAGGCCGAAATGATCGACGATGCGGGTGGCGTAGACCGCAGGCTTGCTGGTCGCGACGAACATGCGCGGTGTTGTCGCAGCAAGCCTCTTGAGGGTGTCCATGATGCCGGCATAGGCTTCGTTCTCGAACAGGCCGATATCGCTGAAGCGCTCCCGATAGAGCAGCAGCGCGCGGTCGGCGAGTTCGTCGGTTCCGGTGAGCTTTTTCAAGCTGGCATGCAGCGGCGGCCCGATGCACCAGGTCAGCTCGTCCTCGCTCGGGACAGGCTGGTTGAGCCGCTCCAGCGCGTATTGGATGGATCGCGTGATTCCCGGCTTGGGATTGGTCAGCGTGCCGTCGAGATCAAAAAAGATTGTCACCATTCGGGCGCGACCTGCGTTGATACTGCCGCTTGTGCTAGTTGGCTGGGGTTCCAAGTCAAGGTCCGATTTGTCCGATAGCGTCAACGCCATGCGAATAGCTCGGGTCATCGCAGTCTTGTGCCACGCCTTCGTGCTGTCGCCGGTGCTCGCAGACGATACGCCGGCCCCCGTCGTGCCTTCCAATGCCGAGGAACCCGCGAAGCCTGCGGAGAAACCCGCAGACGCGCGCGAGAGCGACACGCGGGAGTCGATTTGCCTGATCGTGGAGGCGGCTGCGCGCGATGCCAATCTCCCGCTCGAATTCTTCGCCCGGGTGATCTGGCAGGAGAGCCGCTTCCAGGCCGATGCGGTCGGCCCCATGACGCGCAACGGCGAGCACGCACAAGGGATTGCGCAGTTCATGCCGGGCACTGCAAGCGAGCGCGGGCTGCTCAATCCATTCAATCCGGTGCAGGCATTGCCGAAGTCGGCCGAGTTCTTGAACGAGCTGCGCAACCAGTTCGGCAATCTCGGCCTCGCCGCGGCGGCCTACAATGCCGGTCCGCGGCGCGTGCAGGAATGGCTTGCCGGCACCGGCCCGATGCCGGAGCAAACCCGCAACTACGTCTTCGCCATCACCGGCACCAGCGTCGATGCCTGGGCCAAGGCAGGCAGCACCGGCAAGGGGCCGCCGAGTTCGCCGCCGACGAGCTGCCGTGATCTGATGGCGCTGCTCAAGCGCGCGCCGAACCCGTTCGTCGCCGAGCTCGAGCAGCATGTGGAGCTTGCCGCCGCAAAGATCTGGGGCGTGCAGCTCGCGGCCGGCTTCGACCGCAACAAGGCGCTGGCGATGTATTCCAGGGCGGTCACGAAACTGAGCGCCGTGGTCGGCGAGCGTGACCCGAGCCTGCTAAGCTCGGTGATGCGCAGCCGCGGCACGCGCGCCTTCTACCAGGTCCGTATCGGCGCGGATACCCGAGCCGAGGCCGATGATCTGTGCAACCGCATCCGCAAGGCAGGCGGCGCCTGCTTCGTGCTGAAGAACCGCGGTGTGAGCGGGTAGCTCCGCTCCGGTGCGGGTGTCGCGCCAGACGTCGCCCGCGCATGCCAGCCCCGCCGCGGGCTTCCTTGACGCGGATGCCCCCATTGCCCGTTATGCGGGCACGATTCCGTAAACCCCGACCGACACTCCCGTGGCGCTTCCTCCGCTCGATTCCCCTCAATGGCAAAGTCCGTGGCGCGCGTTTGCGTGGGGACTGCGCTCGATCACGCAGACGATCCTCACCATCGTGCTGTTCGTGACCTATCTCGGCATCGGCGCGCTTGCCCACGACACCCATTTCAGCCTGGTCTGGGCGCTCGCCTCGACGCTGTTCGTCTGGGCCGGTCCCGCGCAGATCATTCTCATCACGACGCTCGGCTCGGGCGCGACCATCATCCAGTCCGCGATCGCGGTGACGGTGAGCGCCATTCGGCTGTTTCCGATGGTCGTGTCCGTGCTGCCGCTGATGCGGACGCCGACGACGAAACGACGCGAGCTGGTCTTCGCCGCGCATCTGACGGCGGTGACGCTGTGGGTCGAGTGCCACCGCTTCCTGCCGCTTGTGCCGCGGGAGCGGCGCATCGCCTTCGTCCACGGGCTCGGCTGTGGCCTCGTTTCGGTGTGCCTCGTCGCCAACACCGTCGGCTATTTCCTCGCCGCCAATCTGACCCAGACGCTGGGAGCGGCGATCCTGCTGCTGACGCCGCTGTCCTTCCTGTTCTCGACCGCACGCAACAGCCGCGAGGTCGCCGACGTCGTCGCGCTGGCGCTCGGGATCGTGCTCTATCCGCTGGCCGCCAGGATGAACTCCGGCCTCGACATCCTCGTCAGCGGCGTGGCGGCCGGCACGATCGCCTATGGCGTGCATTGGTGGCAGGAGGTGCGCGCATGAGCTTTGCGCAGCTCATCGGCGACTGGCACGCGCTCGCCGTGCTGTTCGTCGCCGGCGTCGTTCCCAACCAGATCTGGCGCATGCTGGGCCTGTGGTTCGGCGGTGGCATCGACGAGGGCTCGGAGCTCCTGGTCTGGGTGCGGGCGGTCGCGACCGCGATCCTGGCCGGTGTCATCGCCCAGATCGTGGTGGAGCCGCCAGGGGCGCTTGCCACTGTACCTGACGTGCTGCGCTATGGCGCGGTCGGCGCCGGGCTCGTCGTCTTCCTGCTGACCCGCCGCTCGATCTTCGCCGGCGTGGTCACGGGCGAAGTCTTCATGCTGGCCGGCAAGTGGTGGTTGGGCTAAAACCGCCGGCGAACAGCAAGGAACTGAAATATGGTTCGCGAACAGGAGCTACGCGAGGGCGAGGTCGCCATCGAGCTGCCGCCGACGCAAGATGCCGGCCTCGTCTTCATCGGCCGTATCCGCACGCCCTGGACGTCGCGCCTGGAGACGCCGCGGCAGGGGCGTCAGGACGGCCCGATATGCCGGCTCGAGATCTTCGAGCCGTTCGTGCCGGCGATCAAGGGCGTCGATTTCTACAGCAATCTCGAAGTGCTCTACTGGCTCGACCAGTCGCGCCGCGACATCATCCTGCAAAGCCCGAAGAACAACGAGAAGACCCGCGGCACGTTCTCGCTGCGCTCGCCGGTTCGGCCCAACCCGATCGGCACGTCGATCGTGAAGCTGGTCGGCATCGAGGGCAATGCGATCCTGGTGCGTGGGCTCGATTGCCTCGACAACACACCGCTGATCGATCTCAAGCCCGACCGCTGCGAGTTCACGCCACTGGCCGCGCCGCAGAAGGGCGATTTCGAGATGGAGTAGTCACGCTCTCTCCGTCGTCATTGCGAGGAGCGAAGCGACGAAGCAATCCAGACTGCCTCCGCGGAGGTATTCTGGATTGCTTCGTCGCAAGGGCTCCTCGCAATGACGGAGTCTGTGGGGCTACCCCGCCTTCAACGCCGCGATCAGCTTGGCCGCGTGCTCTTCCAGCACCTTGGCGTCTTCCATGCGGCTCGCCGGCGGCAGCATGGCGACGCCGTCGTGGCGCGGCATGACGTGCATGTGCAGGTGAAACACCACCTGTCCACCGGCCGGCTCGTTGAATTGCTGCACGGTAATGCCGTCGGCCTCAAACGCCTTCATCGCGGCGGCCGCGATCTTGTGCGCGCCGCGGGCGACATGGGCGTAGTCGTCCGGCTTGATATCGAGAATGTTGCGGGCAGGGGCCTTCGGGATCACCAGGGTGTGACCGGGGACGCGCGGCATGATGTCGAGGAAGGCCAACACGTGTTCGTCCTCGTAGACCTTGTAGCAGGGCAGCTCGCCACGCAGAATCTTTGCGAAGATGTTGTTGGTGTCGTAGGCGGTCATGGTAGCTCCTCGGCGGCTCCTCGAGATTTTGCGCTTACTGTCACCAGCAGCGGCGAGGCGTCAAGGCGCCTCATCGGCGCCCTTGCGGAACGGGCCGAGCTCGGCGAGCTCCCGTCCGGCCTCCGCGACATAGGCGCGCTCGCGCTTGAGGTAATCGTCGATGGCGCGGCGCAGGCCCGGATCGGCGATGAAGTGGGCGGAGTAGGTGGTGCGCGGCAGGTAGCCGCGCGCGATCTTGTGTTCGCCCTGCGCGCCGGCCTCGACATGCTTCAGGCCGTGTCTGATCGCGAAGTCGATCGCCTGATAGTAGCAGACCTCGAAATGCAGGAACGGATGATGCTCGACCGCGCCCCAGTTGCGGCCGAACAGCGTGTCCGAGCCGATGAAGTTGATCGCGCCCGCGATCCAGCGGCCGTTGCGGCGGGCCATCACCAGCAGCACGTCCTCGCTCATGGTCTCGCCGATCAGTGAGAAGAACTCGCGCGTCAGGTAAGGCCGGCCCCATTTGCGCGAGCCGGTCTCCATGTAGAATTGGAAGAACGCATCCCAGGCATCCTCGGTGATGTCCTTGCCCGTGAGGCAGTGGATCGTGATCCCCGCGGCCAGTGCGTCGCGCCGCTCGCGCTTGATCGACTTGCGGTGGCGGGAGTTCAGCGTCGCCAGGAAATCGTCGAAGCTCGCAAACCCCTCGTTGTGCCAGTGGAACTGCTGGTCGGTGCGCTGGAGGAAGCCGTGCTCGGCGAGCAGCTTCCATTCGGCCTCGCGCGCGAAGGTGACGTGGACCGAGGACGCCTTGCTGACGCCGCACAGCGCCACCAGGCCGCTCGCCAGGGCGTCGGTGATCTGCGCACGGTCGACGCCTTCGCGGACCAGCAGCCGCGGCCCCGTTGCCGGCGTGAAGGGAACCGAGACCTGGAGCTTTGGATAGTAGCGCCCGCCGGCGCGCTCATAGGCATCCGCCCAGCCGCGGTCGAAGACGTATTCACCCTGGCTGTGCGATTTCAGATAGCAGGGCACGACGCCGACGACGCGGCCGTCGAGCTTGGCCACCAGATGCCGCGGACCCCAGCCGGTGCGGATGGTCGCTGAACCCGATTTCTCGGCGGCGGAAAGAAATGCGTGCGAGACGAACGGGTTATAGGCAGGACTTGAGAGGCCGAGGGAATCGCCTGGAAGGGTGGATGAGGTTCCCAGGGCATGCCCCTTGCAAGCCTTTTCGTTAAGAGCCTTGCCGGGATTGGCGCAGGCGTCCCAATCCTCGGGCGAGATTTCGCCAATGGATGGTACGGCCTCGAGCGTAATGTCGGATGATGCCATTGCGCCCAAGATCGTGCATTGCAGCAGCGACTTCAAGGGGTGGGAACTGAGCTCTCTCGTGCCCGGACGCATCGCAGCGCGCGCTTCCGGGCCACGAGAGCTGGCGCCGTGCAGCGGCGGCGTCCCCTCTACGGCACGAACCCCTCAAAGATCATCTGGTCCGCATATTGGCCGACCCGCGTCCGCTGCTCCGGGGTGCGGACGGTCCAGCCGAGCAGGGCGCAGCCGAAGACGTTGCGCGCGATCCAGGGAGCGGGAGCCGGGAGGTGATCAGTCTTGAAAGCGACGAAGTGGGGCTGGGTCCGGAAGCCGTGGCGAAGGTACAGCATGCTGTCGCGCTGCTGCTGCGTCAGGTTAGCCCAATACTCATCCTCATAGGTCCGTTGCGCGACGATGCCGCGCGGACGGGAGGGCAGCAATTCGCGCAGCGCCAGCACCTGGTCGGGATCGAATGACATGCCGACCGCGGGGCCGTCATAGGACGCCAGCACTTCGGCCATCCGCTTCACCAGCTTGCGGTCGCCGCCAAAATGACTCTTCACCTCGATCACCAGCGGCACGCGGCCGGCGACCATGGCGCAGAGGTCGCTGAGCGACATCATCCGCTCGTCGGTGTCCCTGAACCTGACCGCCTTCAGCTCCGCCGCGGTCTTCGAGATGACGTCCCCGGTGGCCTCGGTGAGACGGCCCAGCGCGTGATCGTGATGCACCATGGCCTCGCCGTCGGACGAGAGCTGGATATCGACCTCGATCGTGAAATTGCCCGCAATCGCAGCCTGCACCGCGCCCGGCATGTTCTCGACGATGCCGCGCGAAATGTCGTGCAGGCCGCGGTGGGCGACCGGCCGGGCTGTCAGCCAATCCGGAGCGCGCATGCGCCTCAGGCGACCTCGAACACGCCGTCGACCTCGACCGCCGCATCGGCGGGCAGCGAGGCGACCCCGACGGTGGTCCGGGCATGGCGGCCCTTGTCGCCGAAGGCGGCGACCATCAGGTCGGAGGCGCCGTTGAGCACCTTCGGCCCGTCGAGAAAGTCCGGCGCCGAGTTGATGAAGCCGCCGAGGCGGACCACCCGCACGACCTTGTCGAGATCGCCGAGCGCTGCCTTGACCTGGGCCAGCAGGTTCACCGCGCAGCCGCGTGCGGCCGCCGCCCCCTCTTCGATGGAGACACCAGCGCCGAGCTTGCCCTTGGCGATCAGCTTGCCGGCGGGGTCGAAGCAGACCTGGCCGGAGACGAACAGCAGGTTACCGGTGCGCACGAACGGGACGTAGTTGGCGACGGGGGTGGGGGCCTCATGCAGCTTGATGCCCTGTTCCGCCAGTTTCTGCTCGACCGTGCCCGCCATGTCCGACCTCGTTGTCCAAAATCATTGCCCCGGCGCGTCCGTTCGAAGGCCGGGCGCGCCCTGTTTCGCCCATCGTGCCGTCACATGCAAGCAACCGGAAGGGGGCGCATTTTGTTGTGGCAGGCCAACGCGAAGCGGCAACTTTACGTGAAACGGCCTCAGTTGCGACGCAATGGAACGGTCATTAAAATGTCGAATCTGCGCTTTCCTCAGGGAACAGACATGGTGCACCTTTTCCGGACTTCGCTCGGTGTGATGGCGCTCGCGGCGGCCGCTTTCGGCCCCGGCGGCGGGGCGCTGGCCGCCAACGGTCCGTTCCTCGCGCACCAGGCGCTGTATGACCTCAACCTCGTCAAATCGCGCTCCAATTCGGTCAACAGCGCCCGCGGCCGCATCCTCTACAATTTCACGGGGAACGCCTGCGAGGGCTATACCTCGGAATTCCGCCAGGTCTCCGAGCTCGACAGCGGCGAGGGCAAGGTCACGCTCAGCGATCTCCGCTCCAATTCCTGGGAGGACGCCGCCGGCAAGAGCTACCGCTTCAAGATCGAGACGCGCATGAACGAGGCGGATGCCGGCCGCGTCGACGGCTCGGCCGAGCGCGACGGCGACCACATCAACGTCAAGCTGAAGCTGCCGGCGCCGAAGAGCTTTACACTCGACGGCAAGATCGTGTTCCCGACCGAGCAGATCCAGCGCATCATCGCCGCCGCCAGGGAGGGCAAGTCGCTGCTCGAGCTCTCCGTCTATGACGGCTCCGACGACGGCCAGAAGGTCTACAACACGCTGACCGTGATCGGCCAGCCGATCCCCGCCGACCGTGCCACCTCGGGCGATGCGTCGACCTCGGACGAGCACATGAAGTCGCTGAAGCGCTGGCCCGTCACCGTCAGCTATTTCGATCGCGACGCCCAGCAGAAAGAGGGCGAGCAGACGCCGGTCTATGCGATGTCGTTCGAGCTCTACGAGAACGGCGTCTCGCGCCAGCTTATGCTCGATTACAACGATTTTGTGATCTCGGGTTCGATGGGCAAGTTCGACGTGAAGGACAGCAAGCCCTGTAATTGAGGGTTCGTTGCATCTAGCCCTCAACACCGTCTCCCGCTACGCTTCCTCCCAACCACAAACCTGCGGGAGCCAGCCCATGCCCAAGCTCGACCATCTCCGCCCCAGCGGCCTGCATCACAATCCCGCTTACTCCCACGTCGTGACCGCCACCGGTGCCCGCACCATCTACATCTCCGGCCAGGTGTCGGTGGATGAGGAGGGGCGGATCGTCGGCGAGGGCGATATCGCCGCGCAGACGACGCAGGTGATGCAGAATCTCGGCCACGCCCTGAAGGCGGCGGGGGCGACCTACGCCAACATCGTCAAGATCACGACGTTCGTCGTGAACTACAAGCCGGAGCTGCGCCCGATCATCGGCAAGGCCCGCTCCGCCTTCTTCGAAGGCATGGAGCCTCCGGCCTCGACGCTGGTCGGCGTCTCCGCGCTCGCCGCGCCGGAATGGCTGATCGAGATCGAGGC
The DNA here is from genome assembly GCF_058803975.1 of Bradyrhizobium sp. GW821-FHT13H06. Classification (NCBI taxonomy): domain Bacteria; kingdom Pseudomonadati; phylum Pseudomonadota; class Alphaproteobacteria; order Hyphomicrobiales; family Nitrobacteraceae; genus Bradyrhizobium; species Bradyrhizobium sp. GW821-FHT13H06. The sequence continues at coordinate 179,041 of NZ_JBXAPN010000010.1, forward strand.
GATCGCGGTCACGGATTGAGCCCGGGCTACGCCGACCTGGCTTTGGCCATCTCTTGCAGAACCGCCAAGGCCTCGTCGGCGCGGTCCACCGGCACGAACAGGTGATCGTGATAGAAGGCCGAAACGGCATTCACGCTGATGCCGGCTTCGGCCAGACGTGACGTGACAGCCGCCAGAAAGCCCACCGCATCGAGTGCGGAGTGAACGGCCAGAGTGATCAGGCGCGAGGCAAAGGCGTAGCGCAGTCCTGCACGCTCGGCATCCTCACGCCGCATCACGAGTGTCGTGCCTTCATGCTCGCGGAACGTCAGCAGGCAGGTGGCGGTTGGAAGGGGCTCGTCGTGCGGAATGGTGCAGAACACGAAGATGTCCCCATGCAGGTCCGGCTTCATGTTGCTCAACAATGCGCCGAGATCGAGCTCACCTGTCATGGCGCGTTGCCTTTCCGTAGATGACTTCGCAATCCGGCGACAGTAATCGGTGCTATACGAACCGCAAATGGACTACCAAGCTGCGATTGAGAGCTCAGGGGTGTTGGAGTCGCTTCGTGCGTTCGACCCGCGCGTGGTCGGCACACTGCCCCTCGGACTTGCCGTGTCGGGCAGCGACGTGGATATCGTCTGCCACGCCCTTGATCCCGTCGGCTTTGCCGAGACGATTTGGCGACGATATCATTCCTGCGCTGATTTCCTGATCTGTCAATGGACGTCTGCGGGGCGTCCATTGGTTGCGCGCTTCGTGTGGGGCGGATGGCCGTTCGAGATTTTCGGAGCGCAACGGCCGGTCGACGAGCAGCCGGGATGGTTGCACTTCGAGATCGAAAGAAGGCTGCTGGCACTCGACGATGGTCGCCTGCGCAGCGCCGTCGCTCGGCTGAGATCGCAGGGTGCCAAGACGGAGCCAGCCTTCGCCGCCGTGCTCGAGATCGCCGGAGATCCCTATCGCGGCCTGCTCGATCTCGTCCACGAAACGGACGATCAATTGCGAGACCGGCTGAATGGGCTGTAACCAAGAGCGCGGGCCGACCGGCGATCACTCCTGCGCCTTCTCCGGCCCGTCATAGGCGATGCCGCGGATCACCGCGGCGCTGCCGAACTTCTTGCGCAGGCTGTCCACCGCGCGCTCGGCGTGCGCGGCGCGGCGGTCGAGCATGTCGGTATCGTCGCTCGCTGAGCCTTCGCGCAGCGCGCTGACGCCGGCGCCCATCAGGCGGAAGGCGGTGCCGTCGATCTCCTTGGCCAGCATCTCGCGGCAGATCGAGAAGATCTTCGCGGCGAGCTGGGTCGGGGCCGCAATGGACTGCGATCGGGTACGCTGGCGGAAGTCGGCGGTCTTCAGCTTCAGCGTCACGGTGGAGCCGGCGAGTTCGCTGCTTTTCAGGCGCGACGACGTCTTCTCGCACAGCCGCCACAGAATCTTCTCCAGCGTCGCGAAATCGCGGATGTCGGTCTCGAAGGTGGTTTCGCTGGAGATCGTCTTGGCGCCCCGATCCGGCTCGACGCGGCGGTCGTCGATGCCGCGCGCGAGCCGCCACAGCCGGCGGCCGTCGCTCGGAAACTGCCGCATCATCTCGATCTCGTCGGCCTTCTGCAGGTCGGCGATGATGCGGAAGCCGCGCTGCAAGAGGCGCTCCTGCGTCGCTGGTCCCACGCCGAAGATGAAGCCGACCGGCTTTTCCGCCAGCATTGTTCGCGCTTCCTCCTGGTCGAGCGCAGCAAAGCCGCGGGGCTTGTCGAGGTCGGAGGCGATCTTGGCTAGGAACTTGTTGCAGGACAGGCCGACCGAGACGGTGATGCCGATGTCACGCTCGACGTCGCGGGCAAAGCGCGCCAGCACCTTGGCCGGGATCATGCCGTGCACCCGTTCGGTGCCGGAGAGATCGAGGAAGGCCTCGTCGATCGAGAGCGGCTCGACCAGCGGCGTCAGCGCCTGCATGGCCTGGCGCACCTCGCGGCCGACCCGGACATATTTGGCCATGTCCGGCCGGATCACGGTCGCATGCGGGCAGGCCTCCAGCGCCTTGAACATCGGCATGGCGGAGCGCACGCCATAGGTGCGGGCGATGTAGCAGGCGGCCGACACCACGCCGCGTTTTCCCCCGCCGATGATGACGGGCCTGTCGGCGATGTCAGGATTGTCGCGCTTCTCGACCGTGGCATAGAAGGCGTCGCAGTCGATATGGGCGATGGTCAGGCCCGCCAGCGCGCGGTGGCGGACGAGGCGAGGGGAACCGCAGGCCGCGCAGCGCCGCACCTCCATGTCCAGATCGGCCAGACAATCCCGGCAGAAGCAGCGGGGCCCGGCCGGGTGGGCGGCCGTCACGGCACGTCGCGCTCCCAGGAGGGGTCGCCGAGCGCGTCCCCGAGGACCTGGCGCGCTGCGGCAACGTTGGTCGGATGCAGCTCCGAGGCGCTCGCGAAGGCCTTCACGGTGGCGTCATCGCGCAGCACGAAATCGAGCACGTTGAGGAGGAAATTCGGGTCCGAGGCGGCGTTCCGGAGGGTCTCCGGGCCCACACCTGTCTCAGCCAGGAACAGGCCCAGCCGCTCGGGCTCGCTCGCGACGAAGGACAGCGCCTGAATCGCAACGATTTCAGCGACTTCGCGGGGGTTGTGAACAGGCTTTTTCACGGGCCCGATTTGCCTTTCCGTTAACTTTCGGTGTCTACTTTGCATCATGCCCGAGTCTCGTGCCTGAGTCTTGCGACCCTGGGGGCAAGCAACTGGAAACCACATCGCAGAAAGTGGCCCCTCGGCTTTAACGAACTAGAGCGAATCTGAGGCTAGTTTGAATCCAGTTTTCGAAGCGCCGGAAAGCGGCGCCTGAGGCGTCACATGTATCCGGCTTCGTGCCAATCAGGAGGACGGGATGGCTAAGACCGTCCTGATCGTGGAAGACAACGAGCTCAACATGAAGCTCTTCCGCGACCTGTTGGAGGCGCATGGTTATCAGACTTCGGGCACCAGCAACGGTTACGAGGCGCTCGATCTCGTTCGCAAGATGCGGCCCGACCTCGTGCTGATGGATATCCAGTTGCCGCAGGTCTCCGGCCTCGAGGTGACGCGCTGGATCAAGGACGATCCGGAGCTGCGCGCCATTCCCATCGTCGCGGTCACGGCATTCGCGATGAAGGGCGACGAAGAGCGCATCCGCGAGGGCGGCTGCGAGGCCTATTTGTCCAAGCCGATCTCGGTCGGCAAATTCATTGAGACGGTCCGGCGTTTTATCGGATAGGAAGTGAGTTCAAAGTGTCCGCGCGTATCCTGGTTGTCGATGACGTTCCTGCCAACGTCAAACTCCTCGAAGCCCGCCTGTCCGCCGAATATTTCGACGTGATGACCGCTTCGAACGGCACCGAGGCGCTGGCGATCAGCCGGCGCGCCGAATGTGACATCATCCTGCTCGACGTGATGATGCCCGACATGGATGGCTTTGAAGTCTGCCGCCGCCTCAAGACCGATCCGGCCACGCATCACATTCCCGTCGTCATGGTGACGGCGCTCGACAGCCCCGCCGACCGCAACCGCGGCCTGGAAGCCGGCGCCGACGACTTCCTCACCAAGCCCGTCTCCGACGTCGTGCTGATCGCGCGCGTGCGCTCGCTGACCCGGCTGAAGATGATGACCGACGAGCTGCGCATGCGCGCCATCACCTCGCTCGAGATCGGCATGCAGACGCCGGAGCGCAGCGCCGTGGCCGACACCGGCAAGGGTGGCCGCATCCTGCTGGTGGACGACCGCGAGTCCTCCTACGAGCGGCTGGCGACCATCCTCGCCGCCGAGCACACCATCGACGTCGAGCCGAACCCGACGGAGGCGCTGTTCCACGCCGCCGAGGGCAATTACGACCTTCTGATCGTCTCGCTCGACCTCAACAATTTCGACGGCCTCAGGCTGTGCAGCCAGGCGCGCTCGCTGGAGCGCACGCGGCATGTGCCGATCCTGGCCATCGCCGACCCCGAGAACTCGACGCGGCTGCTCCGCGGCCTCGAGATCGGCGTCAACGACTACCTGCTGCGTCCGATCGACAAGACCGAGCTCTTGGCCCGCGCCCGCACCCAGATCCGCCGCCGCCGCTACACCGATCATCTGCGCGACAACGTGCAGAACTCGATCGAGATGGCGATCACCGACGCGCTCACCGGCCTGCACAATCGCCGCTACATGGAGAGCCATCTCGCGACCCTCGCCGAGCAGGCCTCGATCCGCGGCAAGCCCCTGGCGCTGATGATCCTCGACATCGACTATTTCAAGTCGATCAACGACAATTACGGCCACGATGCCGGCGACGACGTGCTGCGCGAGTTCGCGGTGCGTGTGCGCAAGTCGATCCGCGGCATCGATCTCGCCTGCCGCTACGGCGGCGAGGAGTTCGTCATCGTGATGCCGGAGACCGATCTTCACGTCGCCGGCATGGTCGCCGAGCGCCTGCGCCGCTCGATCGCCGGCGAGCCGTTCGCGATCCACAAGGGCACCAAGCGCATCGAGGTCACGATCTCGATCGGCCTCACCACGCTGGAGCGGAAGGGCGAGGCGGTTGCCGACGTCCTCAAGCGCGCCGACACTGCGCTCTATCGCGCCAAGCACGACGGCCGCAACCGGGTGGTGTCGCATGCGGCCTGAGGCCGCCGCGACACAAAAATTGCGAAAACAACCCCATGCACAGTAGCCGGCGCCAGTCGGATCAATGACTTACGCGGGTGGCAAAGAGGCATGCGCGGGTCGCGCGCCCGTTTGACTTGTCGGGCAAAACAGGAGCATGTTGGTAGGATCGAGACGGTCCTGCAAACTCCGCTGTCATTCCCCGCGAAAGCGCGGAATCCAGTCCACTGCAGCCTTTCGGTTCTAGCCTTGCTGCCTTTGGAATACTGGATCACCCGCCTTCGCGGGTGACGACACCGCATAACGCGGCGGCCGCGGCTATTGTGACGCGCGCCTGCCGCGCGTAGCAGCCGCCTTCGCATCATCGCCCACATCCACGCCCGCATTGCGCAGCAGCACCTTTGCCGCTTCCTTCGCGGCGCGCGCCATCGCGGGATCGTCGCGCACGAGATCCTGGGCGATGGAGCCGTCGACCAGCAGCACGAGCTGCGTCGCGAGCGCGTCCGGGTTCGCCACGCCGAGCTCGGTCAACCGCTCGCGAAACCAGATGCGGCGGCTTTCCTTGAAGGCGATCGCGATCTTTTTCACGGCGCGGTCCGTGGGGCCCAGCTCGGCGACTGCATTGACGAACGGGCAGCCGCGAAAATCTTTCGCCGCAAACCGCCGCTCCAGCGAATCGAAGGTGGCGAGGATCTGCTCGGCCGGCGGCTTGTCCGACGGGCGCTGAGCTACGAAGCGGCGCTCGAGATAGGCCGCGATCAGCGCGTCCTTGGACGGGAAGTGGTTGTAGAGCGTGCGCTTGGAGATGCCGATCTCGGCCGCGATGGTGTCGACGCCGATGGCGCGAATGCCTTGCAGATAGAACAGCTTGTCGGCGGTCTCGAGGATCCGCTCTTTCATCGTCTGTTGTTTGGGCGGGGGAGCCATGCGGTAGCACGCGTCCTGTTCGCTTGACAGCACCTGACATCCATAGCCTATGTAAACAGGTCTGTGTACCCAAAATCAACGGCAAAAGCAGACGACGGCATTTGCGCCGTGCCGACGAGGGAGAAGAAAATGCCCCTGCTGCAGGTCCTGCGTCCGACATTGCCGATCCTGATCGGGGCCTCGATCATGCTGACGCTGAGCATGGGGCTGCGGCAGAGCCTCGGGATCTTCATGCAGCCGCTGACGCATGACATCCACATTTCGATCTCGGATTTCACGCTGGCGCTGGCCGTGCAGAACCTCGCCTGGGGCTTTCTCCAGCCGCCCGCCGGCGCGCTCACCGCGCGCTACGGCTTCCGCCCGATCATGATCGCGGGCGCGCTGATGTACATTGCGGGGCTCGCGCTGATGGCAACCGCGAACGGGCTCGTCAGCATCATGATCGGAGCGGGCGTGCTGATCGGCACGTCGCTGGCCTGTACCGCGGCGGCGATTGCGATGTCGGTGGCGGCGCGCGCGGTGCCGGCAACGGTGCGCTCCACCGTGCTCGGCATCGTCTCCGGCGCGGGCTCGCTCGGCGCGCTCTTGTCGGCGCCGATCGGCCAGATGCTCAACGAGGGTTTCGGCTGGCGCGTTGGCCTTGCCGGATTCGTCATCATGTCGGTGCTGATGATCCCCGCCGCCTGGTATGCCGGCCGTGTCGACAGGATCCCGCTGCCTAAGCCGGCAGCCGACGAGATCGACGACGCCACGGCTGCGGCCGCGGCGAGAACCGCATTCGGCAATGCCTCCTTCGTGGTGATGACCTGCGCCTATCTCGTCTGCGGCATGCAACTCGTGTTCCTCACCACGCACCTGCCGTCGTACCTCGCGATCTGCGGCCTCGATCCCATGCTCAGCGCGCAGACTCTCGGCATGATCGGCGGCTTCAACGTGCTGGGCTCGCTATTCTTCGGCTGGGCCGGCCAGCGCTGGAACAAGCTGGCACTGCTCGGCGGCATCTACATCCTGCGCTCGCTGGCGCTCGCCTGGTATTTCACGCTGCCGGCGACGCCGTTCTCGACGCTGCTGTTCGGCGCGATCATGGGCTTTTTGTGGATGGGCGTCGGCCCGCTGGTCGCGGGCGCGGTCGCCGAGATGTTCGGCCTGCGCTGGCAGGCGATGATCCAGGGCCTCGCCTTCATGAGCCACCAGATCGGCAGCTTCCTCGGCGCCTATGGCGGCGGGGTGCTCTACGACGCGCTCGGCTCCTACACCATGGCCTGGCGCATCGGCGTGGCGCTGGGTCTTGCCGGCGGCATCGTGCAGGTCGCGTTCGCGCTGATCCGCCCATCGCAGCCGCCAGCGCCGGTGTTGCGGACGGCGTAGCAGGGCGGCTGGTCGCTTTCGTCAGCTTGGGAGCTTACAACGGACGCCGCGCAGTTTGGAGCGGACGTCGAGGGCCTCTGCTGAGGTCTGCGTTTTCGAGCGAAGTGGACACCGGTCGCGTCAAGAAAACGAGTCAAGACTCGAATCCAGAGCCGTTCCGATTCCATCGGAACGGGAAAGGCTTTTGGGTAACCAGGAATAGCGCCCCGGCGTAGCCCTATCGGACGCCATGTCGCAGTCTGCCTTGCTAGGAGTTGTCGGACGTCAAGTCGACTGATCACAAAACCGCTAGCACGCCCCTCGCCACAGGGACTAAGACATGGAATGGGCGGGCCATACGAAGCATTGGACACTTGAGACCGGAGCTAAGGTGTGGCTGAGAACCAATTCCGGATTTCACGATTATCCACCGGCAGGAACCGACCTGCCGATCATACTCGGTGATGCAACTGTCATCAGCACCCGGGTGGTGAGCTCGTCGCCGAGCAAGATTGTCCTTGAGCTGGACGACGGTCATCTCCGAAGTCTGACGCCGGGCGTTTCGGGCTTATCGCCTCGCGGATTTCCTGGCTCAGAGTGGATCGTGCAGCGGCGCGTGTAGCTAAGCGGTAGGCCGCTTGTCACGCGTCGAACGAAACGATTTGTACCGATCAATCTGGTTTGCAAGGCGGACCCAGCTTTGCGACAGAGACTTCAGGAGTCTTGCTTCAGTCTCGTCGCGCGCTGATTGCATCAAGCTGAGGCATTCAATGGATTGGGCTCGACAATGTTTCACCGTTTCCATGAATGCTACCCCATCCCAATCGCCAAACCTGTCTACCAGCTTGACATACTTCCGAACGAAAATCTGTGGGCTGGCTCACATTTTTTATTGCGCCTGGTTCCGCCGCATTAAATGCGTTGAGCGTGGTCGACAGCGTCGAGCAAAGCGAGCCAGCGCCTGTTTCGTGCGTTTCTTAGGCGCCTCTACACGGTTCGATAAGTGTCAGTTCTGCGCTAATCGCGGGCGAGTCTCGGGATACGAAAGGGACGAGTGCTGTCACCCTCATTCCGTCATTGCGAGCGCAGCGAAGCAATCGAGAGTGCCTCTGCGTAACGACTCTGGGTTGCTTCGTCGCAAGAGCTCCTCGCAATGACGCCGTGGAGAAAGAAAGAGTGCGCGTCGATCTCCTTCTCGTGCCCCGGACGCAGCGTAGCGTCCGTAGGGGAGAAAATGAAAACGGGGCCCGCGAGGGCCCCGTCAAAGTCTTCAACGTCCCGCGATCTTACTTGATCTTGGCTTCGCGGAATTCGACGTGCTTGCGCGCGACCGGATCGTACTTCTTCTTGACCAGCTTGTCGGTCATGGTGCGCGAGTTCTTCTTGGCGACGTAGTAGAAGCCGGTGTCGGCCGAGGACACGAGTTTGACCTTGATGGTGACCGCTTTGGCCATGTTCTGAACCTCAGAATATCGGGGAATCTGGAGCCGGCCAAACGGCCCGCGTTGGCCGGCAACCTAGCCAGAAACCGCCTGATGTCAAGGTTTCGAAGCGTTTTCGAGCGAAGTGGACACCGGTTCGCGTCAAGAAAACGCGTCAAAACAACAACCTAGAGCCGCGAAGGGGCTCTAGGCGCCGGAAAACCACTCAAAACGGGCCGATCAGGCCTCGAAGAACCGGTTTTTCGGCCGCGGCAGGCCCAGATTCTCCCTCAAAGTGCGCCCTTCATACTCTTTGCGGAAAATCCCGCGCTTCTGAAGCTCCGGGACGACCTTGTCGACGAAATCGTCGAGGCCGGCGGGCAGGAACGGGAACATGATGTTGAAGCCGTCAGAGCCGCGCCCGACCAGCCATTCTTCCATCTGGTCGGCGATGGTCTTTGCGGTGCCGACGAAGGACAGGCCGCCATAGCCGCCGACGCGCTGGGCGAGCTGGCGCACGGTGAGCTTTTCGCGGGCGGCGAGATCGATCATCCGCTGGCGGCCGCTCTTGCTGGCGTTGGTCTCGGGGATCTCCGGCAGCGGGCCGTCGGGATCGAAGCCGGAAGCATCGGTGCCGAGGATGACGGAGAGCGAGGCGATGGCGCTGTCGTAATGCACGCGGCTGTCGAGCAGGGCGCGCTTCTCCCGGGCCTCATCGACGCTGTCGCCGACCACGACGAAGGCGCCGGGCAGGATTTTCAGATGTTCGGGATCGCGGCCGACCTTCTCCATGCGGCCCTTGATGTCGGCGTAGAGCTTCTGTCCGTCGGCGAGACTGCCGCCGCCGGTGAACACGGCTTCCGCGGTCTCGGCCGCGAGCTGCTTGCCGTCTTCGGACGCGCCGGCCTGCACGATCACCGGCCAGCCCTGCACGGGCCGGGCGATGTTGAGAGGGCCGCGCACCTTCAGGTATTTGCCGTGGTGGTCGAGCGTGTGCATCTTCTGGGGATCGAAGAACAGGCCGCTCTCGACATCGCGCACGAAGGCGTCGTCGGCGAAGGAATCCCAGAGGCCGGTGACGACGTCGTAGAACTCGCGGGCGCGCTTGTAGCGCTCGGCGTGCTCCATGTGGTCGTCGAGGCCGAAGTTGAGTGCGGCGTCAGGATTCGAAGTGGTCACGATGTTCCAGCCGGCGCGGCCACCGCTGAGATGGTCGAGCGAGGCGAAGCGCCGCGCGACGTGATAGGGCTCGTCGAAGGTGGTCGAGCCGGTCGCGATCAGGCCGATGCGCTCGGTGACGGCCGAGAGCGCCGACAGTAGCGTGAACGGTTCGAACGAGGTCACGGTGTGGCTGCGCTTGAGCGCGTTGATCGGCATGTTGAGGACGGCGAGGTGATCGGCCATGAAGAAGGCGTCGAACTTGCCGGCCTCGAGCTTTCGGATCAGCGTCTTGATGTGCGAGAAGTTGAAATTGGCGTCCGGCCACGCGCCGGGATAGCGCCAGGCGGCGGTGTGGATGCTGATCGGGCGCATGAACGCGCCAAGCTTGAGTTGCCGTTGTGCCATCGCCCGGGGTCCGTTCTTGGTGACGCTCGGGAAGACATAGGGACGCGGCGGAGCTCCGCCATTGGCGGACGGCGGGAAGATTATTTTGTTTTTCGATGTGCGCTCAGCACAATCTCGTCATTTCATTTGACGCCGTCGCCTGCGGCCATCCTTCGAGACGCCCGCCGTTGGCGGGCCCTCAGGATGAGGACTGAAGGCGCGGCGCCAGATTCAACAGGCAAGAATCCAACCTAGCCTCATCCTGAGGAGACCGCGAAGCGGTCGTCTCGAAGGACGAGGCGCGCGCTCGACGGCTGCCAAGAAGCAACTTGCAACGCTTCGGGAACGACGCCGAGAGCGGCTCAGCCCAAAATATCCTTCTGCATCCTGCCGCCGTAGAAATGGAAGAACGGCACCGGCGCCTCGTGGTGGAGCGGGCCGGTGGCAAGGCGGGCGTCGAGCTCGTTGAGCACGTTGCGCGTCATCGGGTGCAGGTCGGCGAGCGGTTTCGAGCCGAGCTCGACCCAGACCAGCTCGACCAGCTCGGCATCTGCATGGATCACGCCCTCGACGCGGTGGGTGATCGCGGAGGCGTCGGCGGTGAAGAAGCGGGTGTCGAACCGCTTGACGCGGCCGGGCGGGGTAATCGCGCGCGCGATCAGGAACAGGCCGGAGGGATCGGGCAGCAGGCCCGCATCCGCAAAGGGTTTCCAGGGGCCGTCGAGCCTCGTCACCTTGCCCTCGGCCTTGCGGCCGAGGCACAGGCCGGTTTCCTCACAGGCTTCGCGGATCGCGGCAATGGCGAGCGATTTCGCGCGCGAGGCCGGCGTCTTCGGGCTGCCCTTGGCGAGATTGGCCTCCAGCTCGGCGGTGATCGGCGCGGCACAGGGCACGCGATAATCGGCCTTGTCGACGCGGCCGCCCGGGAAGACAAATTTTCCGGGCATGAACACCACCTTGTCGTGGCGCTTGCCGACCAGCACTTTCGGAATGGCGCCGCTGCGATCGACCAGGATCAGTGTCGCCGCATCCCGTGGGCGGAAATAGGGATGATGGTCGGCTTCCTTCTCCTCGTGGACCCTGGCTTTCTCCGCTGCCTGCGCAATATCCGTCATGTCCTCACCCAAACCGCTTCTTGCTTGTTGCTTACACAGGCGGAATACCATCCGGAGGGTTCTCGTCAAACCCGTGCATGCGCAGAGCCCATTGCAAGCCGACCACAGCTCCCTTTACCGGCTGCAGCAGCGCGAGCGAGGCGACGAGGGTGAAGGGCAGGTAGGCCGCGAAGCTGATCCAGACCGGCGTGGTGTAGTTGGTCTCGATCCACAAAACGCCCGGCACCACGACGTGGCCGACGATGACGATGACGAGATAGGCGGGCAGATCGTCGGCGCGATGCGGCGTGAAATCGAGGCCGCATGTCGCGCAATTGTCCGCCGTCTTCAGGAAGGCGCGGAACAGCTTTCCCTCGCCGCAGCGCGGGCAGCGGCCGCGAAAACCGCGCTTCATTGCCGTCCAGAGGTCGCGCTTCTCGACGAGGCCGCTCTCGCGCGTCCAGATCTTCGGGGCCGTGCTCATCGTCACCATGCCTTGCCCTTCTGTCCCTTGCCTTTGCTCTTGCTCTTCTTCCCCTTGCCGGGCTTTTTCTTCTCCGGCTTGCGTTTTCTCTCCGGGCTGCGTCCAGGATGCGGCTTGGATGATTTTCGCTGCGGGCGGAACGGCCTGCGCTCCCTTGGTGAGCTCTCGCTCTCCGACGACAGCAGCTCGAAGCGCAGTGCGCCCGCAACCGGGGCTACTTCTATCAGACGGACATCGACGACGTCACCGAGCTGATACGTCGTGCCGCTGCGTGTGCCGACCAGCGCGTGACGGCTCTCGTCATAGTTGAAATATTCCGTGCCGAGGGATCGGATCGGGATCAGCCCGTCGGCGCCGGTCTCGCTCAGCTTGACGAACAGGCCCGCGCGCGTGACGCCGGAGACACGGCCCTGGAAACTTGCGCCGATGCGATCGGCGAGATGATGGGCGATCAGGCGGTCGACGGTCTCGCGCTCCGCCTTCATCGCGCGCCGTTCGGTCACAGAGATGTGGGCGGCGACTTCGCTCAAGGTCTCCGGCGTCTCGCTGTCGGGCAGGGCGCCTTCACCGAGGCCGAGCGCACGGACCAGCGCACGGTGCACGACGAGGTCGGCATAGCGGCGGATCGGCGAGGTGAAATGCGCATAGCGGCGCAGGTTCAGGCCGAAATGGCCGTAGTTCTCGGAGGAATATTCGGCCTGCGCCTGGGCGCGCAGCACGACTTCGCTCACCAGCGGATAGTAGTCATGGCCTTCCAGCTGGGCCAGCACGCGGTTGAACAGCGTCGGGCGCAGCGCGCCTGATTTCGTGAAGGGGACGTCGAGCGTCTCCAGAAATTCCGCGAGCGCGTGCACCTTCTCCAGCGTCGGCTCGTCGTGCACGCGGTAGATCAGCGGCAGCGATTTCTTCTCCAGCATCTCGGCTGCCGCAACGTTGGCGAGGATCATGAACTCCTCGATCAGCTTGTGCGCATCGAGCCGCTCAGGCACGACGACGCGGTCGACCGTGCCGTCGCTCTTCAGCAGGATCTTGCGCTCGGGCAGATCGAGATTGAGCGGATCGCGCTCGTCGCGTGCGCGCTTGGCGCAGGCATAGGCGGCATAGAGCGGCTTCAGGATCGGCTCGAGCAGGGGGCCGGTCGTGTCATCCGGCCGCCCGTCGATCGCGGCCTGGGCCTGCGCGTAGCTCAACTTGGCCGCCGAGCGCATCAGGATGCGGTGGAAGCTGTGCGAGCGCTTGCGCCCGTCGGGGCCGAGCACCATGCGAACCGCGAGCGCGCCGCGCGGCTCGCCGGGCACCAGCGAGCAGAGATTGTTGGAGATGCGCTCGGGCAGCATCGGCACGACGCGGTCGGGGAAATAGACCGAATTGCCGCGGTCGAGCGCGTCGCGGTCGAGCGCAGTGCCGGGCCGGACGTAGAAGCTGACATCGGCGATGGCGACGTTGACGATGAAGCCGCCCTTGTTGTTGGGATCGTCGTCGGGCTGCGCCTGCACCGCGTCGTCGTGATCTTTTGCGTCCGGCGGATCGATCGTGACGAGCGGGACGTCGCGCCAGTCCTCGCGTCCCTTGAGATTGGCGGGCTCGGCCGCCTCCGCCTCGTGCTCGGCGGCGGCGGAGAATTGCAGCGGGATGTCGTGAGCGTAGATCGCGATCAGGCTGATCGCCTTCTCGGACTTGACCGAGCCGAGCTTCTCCTTGACGCGGCCTGAGGCCAGGCCGAAGCCGCGCGAGCGGACGATGTCGACGCTGACGAGGTCGCCATCCTGCGCGCCACCTGTATCGGCCTTGGCGATGTTCAGCTCACGGTCGGCGAATTTCTTGTCGACGGGAACGAGCCGTCCGCCGCCTTCGGGAAGCTCGCGGAACACGCCGAGGATGCGGCTCTTGGCCTTGTCGATGACCTTGATGATGCGGCCGCGCCAGGCGGGGCCTTCGGTCTCCTCCGAGCGCTCGATGCGCAGCAGCGCGCGGTCGCCGACACCGGCGGCGGTGCCGGGTTTCGGCCGGCGCGGCATCTCGATGAGGATCTTCGGCGGCTCGCCGCTCTCGACCTCGTCCCATTCGGCGGGAGAGGCGATCAATTCGCCGTCGCTGTCGCGGCCGGTGATGTCGGCGAGCAGCGTCGGCGGAAGCGTGTCCGGCTCCGAGATCGTGTGGCGCTTCTTCTTGACGATGCCGTCGTCGGCGAGCTCGCGCAGCATGCGCCTGAGCTCGGCACGGTCGGCGTTCTTCAGGCCGAACTCGCGTGCAATTTCGCGGGTCCCGACCTTTCCCTGATTTGCCTTGATGAAGGCGACGATGGCGTTCCTGTCGGGAAAGCCATGGTCATTCTTGCGTTTCACTTAGCCTCTAACTCTTGCCGGCACTCTTCTTGGCCGGAGTATTTGCAGGATTCTTGGGGGCGGCTGCCTTGGTCGGTGACGTCTTGGCAGTCGACGACACGGCGGCGCGCGCCTTGCTGGTAGATTCGGATTTGGTTTTGGCCGCGGCTTTCTTCGCGGCCGGCGTCTTCGGTTTCGGCGCGGCGTCTTCGCCGTCCGCTGTTTTCTCTGCAGTCTTCCTGGCCTTGGCCGGCTTGGCCGCTTTCTTCGCCGCCTTGGTGGTCTTGGCCTTGCCGCCGCCCTTGCCACCGCCCTTGGCGGCGCGCTCGTCGATCAGCGCGATCGCCTGCGGCAGGGTGATGGTATCCTTCTCGAACTCGGCCGGGATCGTCGCGTTGACGCCGCCGGCCGTGACATAGGCGCCGTAGCGGCCGCTCTTGACGGTGACGGTGCCGAGCGTCGGATGATCGCCGAGCGCCTTGCCGGGATCCGCGCCGAAGCGGCGGCTCGGGCCTTTGGCGACCTTTTCCGCGATCAACGTCACCGCGCGGTTGAGGCCGATGTCGAACACTTCGTCGCCGGCTTCCAGGCTGGCGTAGGTCTTCTCGTGCTTCACGAACGGCCCGAAGCGGCCGAGGCCGGCGACGATCGGCTGGCCGGTTTCCGGGTGCTTGCCGATCTCACGCGGCAGCGACAGCAACTTCAGCGCGAGCTCGAGGTCGACATCGCCGGGCGAGGTGCCCTTTGGGATGCCGGCGCGCTTGGGCTTCTCGCCTTCCGCATAATCCTTCTGCTCGCCGAGCTGGATGTAGGGCCCGAAGCGGCCGGCCTTGACCCAGACGTCGAAGCCGGTGTCGGGATCCTGGCCCAGCGAACGGTCGGCGGTCGCCTCGCTGTCGGCGGCGAGCTGACGGGTGTAGCGGCATTCCGGATAGTTCGAGCAGCCGACGAAGGCGCCGAACTTGCCGGCCTTGAGGTTCAGCCGGCCGGTGCCGCAGTTCGGGCACTGGCGGACGTCGCCGCCGTCGGCGCGCGGCGGATAGATGTGCGGCCCCAGCATCTCGTCGAGCACGTCGAGCACCTGCGCGACGCGCAAATCCTTGATGTCGTCGACGGCGCCGATGAAGTCGCGCCAGAAATCCTTGAGCACCTGCTGCCAGGAAATCTCGTTGTTGGAGATGCGGTCGAGCTGTTCTTCAAGGGCCGCGGTGAAATCGTATTCGACGTAGCGGCTGAAGAAGCTCTCCAGGAACGCGATCACGACGCGGCCCTTGTCCTCGCCGTGCAGGCGCTTCTTCTCCAGCTTGACGTAGCCGCGGTCCTTCAGGACTTGGAGGATCGAGGCATAGGTCGAGGGCCGGCCGATGCCGAGCTCTTCCATGCGCTTGACGAGGGATGCTTCCGAGAAGCGCGGCGGCGGCTCGGTGAAGTGCTGGGTGACGGACAGACTCTGCCGCTTCAGGGCGTCGTTCGGGCTCATCGCGGGCAGGCGGCGGGAATCCTCGTCTTCCTCGTCGTCGCGGCCTTCCTGGTAGAGCGCCAGGAAGCCGTCGAACTTGACGACCTGGCCGGTGGCGCGCAGCTCCAGCGTGCGGGAGCCTGCCTTCGCCACGATGTCGACCGTGGTGCGCTCGAGCTCGGCGGATTCCATCTGGCTCGCAATCGTTCGCTTCCAGATCAGCTCGTAGAGCTTCGCCTGATCGGCATCGAGCTTGCGGCTCAGGCTGTCGGGGCGGCGGGACAGGTCGGTCGGGCGGATCGCTTCGTGCGCTTCCTGGGCGTTCTTGGCCTTGGCCTGGTACTGGCGGGGCGCGTCGGGCACGTAGGCGTTGCCGTAATCCTCGCCGATCACCTTGCGCGCCTGGGTGATCGCGGACGGATCGATCTGCACGCCGTCGGTACGCATATAAGTAATGAGTCCGGTGGTCTCGCCGCCGATGTCGATGCCCTCATAAAGGCGCTGGGCGATGCGCATGGTGTGCGCCGGCGCAAAGCCGTATTTGCGGCTGGCTTCCTGCTGCAGCGTGGAGGTGGTGAAGGGCGCCTGCGGATTGCGCCGGGCCGGCTTGGCATCGACCGCGGTCACGGTGTAGCTGGCTGCCTCCAGCGCCTTCTTGAAGTCTTCGGCTTCGGCGCCGGTGCCGATGTCGAGACGCTGGATCTTCTTGCCGTCGGCGCCGACGAGGCGGGCCTCGAAGGTGTCGCCGCGGGGGGTGAGCAGGGTCGCGATCAGCGACCAGTATTCGCGCGGCACGAACTTCTCGATCTCGAGCTCGCGGTCGCAGACGAGGCGCAGCGCCACCGACTGCACGCGGCCGGCCGAGCGCGCGCCCGGCAGCTTGCGCCACAGCACGGGGGAGAGGGTGAAGCCGACCAGATAGTCGAGCGCGCGGCGCGCCATGTAGGCGTCGACCAGCGCGCCGTCGATCTGGCGCGGATGCTTCATCGCGTCGGAGACCGCCTGCTTGGTGATGGCGTTGAACACCACCCGCTCGATCTTCTGGTCCTTCAGCGCGCGCTTTTCCTTCAGCACCTCCAGCACGTGCCAGGAGATGGCCTCGCCCTCGCGATCAGGGTCGGTGGCGAGAATCAGGCGGTCGGCGCCCTTCAGGGACCTGGCGATCTCGTTGAGCCGGCCCGCCGCCTTGGGATCGACCTCCCAGATCATCTTGAAATTGGCATCGGGATCGACGGAGCCGTTCTTCGCGGGCAGGTCGCGGACATGGCCGAACGAGGCCAGAACCTCATAGGACGAGCCCAAATATTTGTTGATCGTCTTGGCTTTCGCCGGCGACTCCACGATGACGATATTCATGTAGTTCCAGTAACTTACGGGGAAATCTTGGGCCGAAAACGAAAGGACTCGGGTCGGCCGTTTCGACCCGAACATGGGTGGTGCGGCCTCCGCTGTCAAATCGAGGGGTGTTGAGAGCCGCCTCGATGGGAAAAGTTTCATATCGAGAAAGTTGCAGAATACCACCTTGGAGTTGCGGTCGATGTGGGCGTAATGTTGCTGTTGGGGCCATGGATTCGGGTGGGGTCTTGGTAACTAAGCCAAAGAAACGGAAGCGTGCCGCGTCGGGCGCGCGGGGAGGCTCGCGTCACGAGGAACCAGGGGAGGGCGGCGCGGACGAGGCGGTGGCCTTCATCGCCGAGCAGACCGGAGCATTGCGCAAGCTCGCCGAGCGCCACAAGCTCGACGTGCTGCATTATCTCCTGGGCATGACCAAGCTGGAGGCCGACGAGCATCTGCGGCTGCGGACCAAGCGCAAGCTGTCGTGAGCCTTGCGTCATTGTCAGTCCCGTCATCCTGAGGCGCGAGTGGCGCGATGCCAGGCATCGCGCCGGGAGCCTCGAAGGATGAACGGCCGAGATGCAGCCGCGCGGAGAAAGCCGGGCCGTCGCCCTTCGAGGCTCGCCGAAGAGGCGAGCACCTCAGGCTGACGGTGAGAAATTGGGGGCTCGCAATGACGCTGTGGCGGGCCACGCGTGCGCCGTCAAGCCGACCGCCGTCGCGCCGGCCGCGGCTTCAGCGTGGTGTCGGCGGGATTGAGCAGCCGCCCGTCCTCGGCGCGCATTTCCAGCTTCTTCACCGGGCGGCCTTTCGCACGATCGACCAGGATGGTCGCGATCTCCTCGGGGTGATCGTCGAACGCCTCGCTCCATTGCCGCAGTGCGACCAGGATCGGGAAGGTGCCGCGGCCCTTCGGCGTCAGCAGATATTCCTGATAGGCGCTGCCGTCGGAGGCGGGGGCGGTCTCGAGAATGCCGTGGTCGACCAGCGATCGCAGGCGGGCCGACAGGATGTTCTTGGCCATGCCGAGCCTGCTCTGGAATTCGCCGAAGCGGCGGACGCCGAACAGCGCCTCGCGGATGATCAGCAGCGACCACCAGTCGCCGAGCGCCTCCAGCGAGCGTGCGATCGGGCAGGAATCGCCCTCGAAGCTGGTTCGTTTAACCATCGCGGTCTGTCCTGTCGCATTCGCACGGCGCCGGCGCCGATCACGCGCTTGTGTGGTTGCATCATAAAACCATGTGCCCTAGATGGCAATCTAGTTTCATCATGCAACTACTGGAGGCGAGCGTGAGACTGAAGGACAAGACGGCATTGATTACGGGCGGCAACAGCGGCATCGGGCTTGCGACGGCAAAGCTGTTCGCGGCCGAAGGCGCCAAGGTGGTGATCACCGGGCGCAACAAGCAGACGCTGGAGGCTGCCGCGAAGGAACTCGGGCCGAACGCGCTCGCACTCGCCGCCGATGCCACCGACATCGCCGCGACCGAAGCCGCCATCAAGCAGGGCGGGGAAAAGTTCGGCAAGTTCGACATCGTGTTTGCCAATGCCGGCATCGCCGGCGGCACGCCGCTGGGCTCGGCGACGCCCGAAGTCTTCGAGAAGGTCATCAGCACCAATCTGACCGGCGTGTTCTTCACCGTGCAGTCGGCGCTGCCCTATCTCAACGACAATGCCTCGATCATCCTCAACGGTTCGGTGATCTCCGTGCTCGGCATTCCCGGTTACTCCGCTTACGGTGCCGCGAAGGCCGGCGTGCGGGCGATGGCGCGGATCATGGCCTCGGAGCTGTCGCCGCGCGGAATCCGCGTCAATGTCGTGGCGCCCGGCGCGATCCGCACCCCGATCTGGGGCCCCGCGACCGCGACGCCCGAAGCCGAGAAGGCGTTCGAGAAGCGGATCGCGCTATCGACGCCGCTCGGCCGCATCGGTGAAACGGATCACGTTGCGAAGACGGTGCTGTTCCTCGCCTCCGATGATTCCGCGCATGTCCAGGGCCAGGAAATCTTCGTCGATGGCGGCGCGGTGGCCTCCCCGAGCGGCGCGCCGATCTATCGCGGCTGATCAAACCAGGCGAAATCGAACTGGCCGGCGCAGTCTATGGGTTGCGCCGACCGGTTCCGACGTCTTGCGGGATCATTGACTGAACCTAACCTTTGCGCGCGGCGTTGAACCTTCGCGCGAGCTGGGAAGACCCTCTTATGGGGCGGGGCAGACTCATTATCTATAAGGAGTCTAGCATGCCGAAAGCAGCCCGCTTTTTCTCGTCGCTTTCATCGCCGCGCATCTTCACCGAAAGATCCGCCGTTCCGGCCAAGCGCTCCGACACGTCCGAGTTCGTCGCCATCGCGTTGTTTTCCGGCATCGGCCTGTTCGTCTCGCTCGTTGCCGTGATCCTGGGCATTTAGGGCGTCTGGTTCCAGCTTTGCAGATCGTGCAGCCGTCAGCCGCCGCATTTCGGCGGCGGCCGATCTCGGCGCGGCGTCAGGCCGCCCGCAGGCTGGTGGCCGCTTGAAGCGCGCCCGCGAGCGCTTTCTCGCGGTGATCCGGTCCGACCTGGATGCCGTCGGCGATGATGAATTCGGCATTGTAGATGCCCATGAAGCCGAACACGCCGCGCAGATAGCTTTCGAGATGCTCCAGCGCGGCGGCGGGCGAGCCCGCGCCGTAATAGCCGCCGCGCGAGATCGCGACGATCACGCGCTTGCCGCCGGCGAGCCCCTCCGGCCCGGCCGCGCCATATTTAAAAGTCTTCCCCACCACCATGATGCGGTCGATCCAGGCCTTGAGCTGGCTCGGAATGGTGAAGTTGTACATGGGGGCACCGACGACGACGACGTCGGCGCCCAGGAACTCGTCCAGCACGGCCGCGCTTGCGGCAAGATCGGGCGCGAGTTCCGCCGGCGCGGGGGCGCCTTGCGCGGCCGCGAGATGCGAGCCGGAGAGATGGGCAAGCGGGGTCTGGGTCAGGTCGCGATAGGTTACGTCGAGACCGGGCGTCGCCTGCCGGAGCCGGTCGACGATGGCGGCGGAGACCTGCCGGCTGACGGAGTGGGGGCCGAGGACGCTGGAGTCGATGTGGAGCAGTTTCATTTGGGGTCACCCTGGTATAGGTTTGTAACCAGCGCTACATGAGTGACTGTCGAAATCCTCGCAAGAACGCACTTTTTTGAGCCATGGGCACATCATTGAAACCTGAGAACACCGATTTGCCTGCTCCGCCGAGGCCAAATCCAAGGCCAAATCAGCGTCCCGATCCAATGCCGGATCCCAACCATGCGGACTGCCGTGGGGTCGCCTCCATCCTGTCCCGCGTCGGCGACAAATGGAGCGTGTTCGTCATCATGATGCTCAGCGACGGGCCGAAGCGCTTCAACGAGCTGAAGCGAATGATCAACGGCATCTCGCAGCGGATGCTGACCTTGACGCTGCGCGGCCTCGAGCGCGACGGCCTCGTCACGCGCACGATCTTCCCGACCATCCCGCCCCGCGTCGATTACGAGCTCACCGATCTCGGCCGCGGTCTTCAGCAGCCGGTGAAGGCCCTCGGCGAGTGGGCGATCGAGCACCAGGCGCAGATCGCGGCCGCGCGCACGCGGTTTGACGAGCGCAACGACGGCTAAAGCAGCGAGACCAACCCGCCACCGTGGCGCTCGAGCCTGCCGGCGAGTTCGAGCTCCAGCAGCACCGTGCGCACGATCGCAGGCGAGGCGCCGGACATCCGCACGAGATCATCGATCGTAACAGGCGCCGGACCGAGCAGGTTGGTGATCTGGTCGCGGTCATGGCCCTGCGGATCGCTCTCGAACGGCTCGCTGTCGGGCTCGCCTGCGGGATGCATCAGCGGCCGCTCCATGATCGGCTGAACCGCGTTGATGATGTCGGCGGCCTCGGTGACGAGCGTCGCGCCCTGCTTGATCAGATCGTTGGCGCCTGCCGCGCGCGGATCGAGCGGCGAGCCGGGCACCGCGAACACCTCGCGCCCCTCTTCAGCCGCCATGCGCGCGGTGATCAGCGAGCCCGAGCGGTGCGCCGCTTCCACCACGACGACGCCGAGCGAGGCGCCCGAGATCAGCCGGTTGCGGCGGGGGAAGTCGCGCGCGCGTGGCTCGTGGCCGAGCGGCATCTCGGAGATCGCAGCGCCGGCGTGACCGAGGATCGCGGCGAGCAGATCGCCATGCTCGGGCGGATAGATGCAATCATGCCCGCCGGCCAGCACCGCGATCGTGCCGCTCTCGACGCTGGCGCGATGCGCGGCCTGATCGACGCCGCGGGCGAGGCCCGAGATGACGACGAAGCCGGCCTCGCCGAGTTCGCGCGCGAGCTGGCCGGCGAACTTCAAGCCGGCGCCCGAGGCGTTGCGCGAGCCGACGATGGCGATCATCGGCCGCGTCAAGGTTTTCGTGTCGCCGCGCACGGCGAGCAGCGGCGGCGCATCGTCGATCATCGCCAGCCGCGCCGGATAGCCGTCCTCGCCGGGCGCCAGCCAGGCGATGCCGAACTTGCGGCTTGCGGCAAGCTCGGCCTTCGCTTCATCGGCACTACAGATGCGACCCGTTCGCTGCGCACCGCCGCGGCGGGCGAGATCCGGCAGTCGCTCCAGCGCTAGCCGCGCGGTGCCGAAATGATCGACCAGCGAACGGAAGGTGCGCGGCCCGACATTGTCGGAGCGGATCAGCCGCAGGCGGTCGATCCTGTCAGGCTCGGTCAGCTCCACGCTGGGATTGATGGCGTCCACGGTGTCTCCTTGCAGGGACAGCATGGAACAACCTGAGGGCGTTGCGCAACAGTCACCTGCGCTTGCGCGACCTTGCTGCGATGCTAAAAGCGATCCCAATAAGAAGGGTTTTGCCATGATCTCACTTGCCGACCTCCAGCGCCGCATCGAAGCGGGCGAGCTTTCGCCTGACGCCGCCATCGCGCAATCGCATGCGGCGATCGAAGCCAAGGAGAAGGACGTCCACGCCTTCGTCCGCCACGACAAATCGGCGAAGGCGCAAGGCTCCGGGCCGCTGCGCGGCATCGCGGTTGGCATCAAGGACATCATCGACACCGCCAACATGCCGACCGAGATGGGCTCGGAGATCTACCGCGGCTGGCAGCCGCGCGCCGATGCGCCGGTCGTGATGATGCTGAAGCGGGCAGGGGCCACCATCATAGGCAAGACCACCACGACCGCGTTCGCCTCGCGCGATCCGACGCCGACGCGCAATCCCCACAATACAGGTCATTCGCCGGGCGGATCCTCCTCGGGCTCGGCGGCGGCCGTCGGCGCCGGGATGATCCCGCTGGCGCTGGGCACCCAGACCGGCGGCTCGGTGATCCGGCCCGCTGCCTATTGCGGGACGGCCGCGATCAAGCCGTCGTTCCGGATGCTGCCGACGGTCGGTGTGAAATGCTACTCGTGGGCGCTCGACACCGTCGGCCTGTTCGGCGCGCGCGCTGAGGATCTCGCGCGTGGGCTGCTCGCGATGACGGGGCGCACGGAGTTCTCCGGCATCGTCGCGGCGAAATCGCCGCGGATCGGCGTGGTCAGGCAGGAATTCGCGGGCGCCGTGGAGCCGGCGGCCGAGCAGGGGCTGCAAGCTGCCATCAAGGCGGCCGAGCGCGCCGGTGCCAGCGTGCAGACCATCGATCTGCCCGAGGCGGTGCAGGAAGCCTGGCGCATCCATCCTGTCATTCAGGATTTCGAGGCGCATCGCGCGCTGGCCTGGGAGTTTTCCGAGCGTCACGACGAGATCGCGCCGATGCTGCGCGCCAGTCTCGATGCGACGGCGGGACTGACGCCGAAGGAATATGACGAGGCGCGCCGGGTCAGCCGTCGCGGCCGCCGCGAGCTAGGCGAGCTGTTCGAGGGTGTCGACGTGCTCTTGACCTATTCGGCGCCGGGCACGGCGCCGGCCAAGGAGCTCGCGACCACAGGCGATCCTCGCTACAACCGGCTCTGGACGCTGATGGGCAATCCTTGCGTCAACGTGCCTGTCCTCAAGGTCGGCGGCCTGCCGATCGGTGTGCAGGTGATCGCCCGCTTCGGCAACGATCCGCTCGCGCTTGCGACGGCGTGGTTCCTGGAGAACGCGCTGGCGCGGGCGTGAGCGTGCCCTCAACTGTATGTAAACGCGGCGGAGGCAACTGCGCCGCCGCTCGGACGACCAACTGAATTCATGGCTCTTCCGCACCGACAGGGTCCGCGCGGCCCACAATTCTTCGCTGCGAGCGAAAGTCTCGGCGAGATCGTCGAGGCGCTTTGTGATGTCGATCTCGCGGATGCCGCGACCGCCTGCGCGCGAACGATCAAGGTGCTACCGGCGACGTCGCCGGTGCTGATCGTGCACTATCGATCGCCAATGGCCTCGCAACGCGGAGTCTACAAGCGCACCGTCAAAGGCATGCACACGCGCGCGGCGGCGCTGAAGCCGAGTGGTCCGGTCGGTGTCGTGCTGGTGCGGTTGAAGCCCGAGGCGGCCGATCGCGTGCTCGGGGTCAAGCCTGCCGAGCTGCTCGATGCCAGCGTCGAAATCTCAGATATCTTCGGCGACAACGCTGCTGCATGTCTTGAAGAACGCCTCGCCGGGGCTGGCAGCGCGGCTGCGCGCGTGACTTGCATGCAGGGCTTTCTCGAGCAGAGGCGGAGGCCGTCACGGCTCGATCCGCTGGTTGCACAGGCGATGCGGGCTATCAGGCGGAATCCGGCGATCTCGATGCGCGGGCTCGCCGATTGCCTCGATGTCGGCGAACGCAGCCTTCAGCGCCGCTTCAAGACCGAGACCGGTGCGAGCGCGAAGCGGTTCGCACGGATCGAGCGGATGCTGCAGGCGATCGCCGCGCGCCGGTCCGGCGCCGATTGGGCCGATGTCGCGCATGCATGCGGGTTCACCGACCAGGCGCATCTGATCCGCGACTTTCGCACTTTCGCAGGAAGCTCGCCGGAGGTGTTCTGCCGGCGTGTTGCGGCCGACAGAGTGCAGGGGTGGAATGACGAACTCGCCTCGTCGGATTTTTACAATACGTTCGTTGCCTAGGCCGCTACCAGCGCGTCTCCAGACTTCGCAAGGAGACGCAAACATGTCGACAGAGTTCGCCCGCGGCACTCGGCTGCGCAATGCCTTCAACAAGGAGACGTTCGTCTTCTCCGGACTGCTCGACAACCGTGACGTCGCACGTTTCGGTGTGATCCTCGAAAAGGGCGGCTCGGGCGGCGGCAACGCGCTCGTACACGTGCATCCCGGCGCGGACGAGCAGTTTGCAGTGAAGAGTGGACGCATCAAGGTCGTCGTCGACGGGCGTGAGCAGTTGGTGGACGCCGGCGGCAGCGTCACCGTGCCCCGCGGCAGACCGCATTATTTCGCCAATGCGGGCGACGGTAACGCCGAGTTCGAGGTCTCGTTCATGCCGGCGCAGCAGCATCTGCGCTTCTTCGCCAATTTCGCAACGCTCACGGTGAAGCAGCCCAAATGGTTCTCCAGCGCTGGCGATCCCAACTTCCTGCTGATCGCGCTGGTGCTGCACACCTATCGCGATCACATGTATCTTGCTGGCGTACCGATCTGGCTGCAAAAACTGCTGTTCGCCGTGTTTGCGCCGATGGCGCGCCTTGCCGGCTACCGGTTGGCGATCGAGCCGCTCAGCGAGGCGGCTACGTCCGGAACGTCAGGCTTTGCGGCGTAGGCGAGGATCAGACCAGTGCCAGCTCGGCTCGCGAGGGTGCGGCGTCCTGTGTTGCGCCCGCACCTTGCCCGAGCCAGCGCTCGGCGGCTGCGCGGCCGCTTCGGTGCAGCAGGCGAATGAAGCCCCGGCCGAGATCGGTCGATGAGCGTTGCGCCAGACCATCAACGGAGTCTTCCGCCGCGATCCTGGTGAGCCGCAGCGGAGAGGCCATGTGCGACTGCGCCCATTCGATCGCCGCGATCTCGGCATTGAGGGCGGCGTTGGCCACGATCTGGTCGAGCCTGCGGTCGATCGCGGCGAGCGTGATCGGCACATAGCCGTCGCGCGTCGGCGTGACCTGGACGAGCAGCAGATCCGTCGCCACCGTTTCCTGGACCAGCCGCAGCAGCGGCGGATTGCCGCCGAAGCCGCCGTCCCAATAGGCCTCGCCGTCGATCTCGACCGCGCAGTGAACCAGCGGCGGACAGGTCGAGGCCAGCGCGACGTCCGCGGTGATGGCGTCGTTGGCGAAGATCTGCTGCTGCCCGTCGCGGATCCGCGTCGCCGCGATCAGCAGCTTCGGGCATCGCGGGTCGCGCAAGATGGAAAAGTTGATGTCGCGCGCCAGCGCCTGCCGCAGCGGGTCGAGATCGAACGGATCGAACTGACCGGAGCGCAGCGTCGGGCCGAACGCGACCGAGCTTCCCGCCGGCGAAAAGCCGCCGACCAGCATCAGCGAGCGGAACGAGGCCTCGTGCATCAGTCGGACCCAGAACCGGTTCAGCCGGCTGCGGGCGCCTTCACGGCCGCCTTCGGCAAGGCCGCAGGCCAGCAGCAGCGCATTGATGGCGCCGGCGCTGGCGCCGCTGACGGTGTCGATCGCAATTTCGGGCTCTTCCAGCAGCCGCTCCAGCACGCCCCAGGTGAAGGCGGCAAAGGTGCCGCCGCCCTGGAGCGCCAGCGAGAGTCTTCGCGGCGGCCATTGGCCGGAACGCGCCTGCGGGCGCGCGACCGGTGCAGCCTTGGGGACCACGACGTCGCGGGGAGCGTCGGCTTGCCCGACGGGCGCAGGCTGCGGCACTTGCGGCGAAACGGGCGCGGGGGCGGGCGGCGGCGCATCGGACCAGATATTGGTCGCCGAGAGCAGCCGGCTTGCCGCGCTGCCGGAAGCACTGAACGAACCAACCCCGTTATGTGCGCCGACAATCATCTCGCTCATTCTGAGCAACCGCGTAACGCCGTTTCCTGTGTCAGGATGACAGGCATGGAACCCGTTCGCTACTGTCTGCACCGAGCGGTGCGGAAGTTGCGAACAGGATTTGGCGTATAATGCGGAGGGTGTGCGGCGATATCCGTACTTTTTCCGGCTTCAGATTCTTTGTTTGACGCGTTTTCTTGACGCGAACCGGCATCCACTTCGCTCGAAAACGCTCTAGCTAGGCCTTCTCGCCGATCCGGCTTTCCTTGCCGGTTTGCAGGCGCCGGATGTTCTCGCGATGCGCGTAGAACAAGAGCAGCGTCAGCACCGCCGTCAGCGCCGACAATGCGAGGTGGCCGAACCACCACAGGAACATCGGCGTGATGAACGCCGCCACCAGCGCGGAGAGCGAGGAATAGCGGGTGGTGAAGGCGGTCGCCAGCCACAGCACGCAGAACACGACGGCGCCCGGCCAGAACAGGCCAAGCAGGATGCCGATATAGACGGCGACGCCCTTGCCGCCCTTGAACTTGAGCCAGACCGGGAAGAGGTGGCCGAGGAAGGCGCCGAGCCCGGCCACCATGGCGGCATTGGGTCCTGCGATGTAGCCGGCGATCACCACGGCCACGGTGCCCTTGAGCGCATCGAACAGCAGGGTGCCCGCGGCAAGGCTCTTGCGTCCCGTGCGCAGCACATTGGTGGCGCCGATGCTGCCGGAGCCGATCGAACGGATATCCTGGGTGCCCGCGAGCCTGGTCAGGATCAGCCCGAACGGAATCGAGCCGAGGAGATAGCCGATGACGAAGGCCACCGGCAAAAATGCTTCAAGCCCCATGACGGCAGCTCCAAAGGCAGGATTCGCGTGTCGAACGATCGCGTATGTCAGACATGCTCGTAGACCGTCCGGCCGCCGACAATGGTGCGCACCACGCGGCCTGTAAAGCGGGCCTCGTCGAACGGGGTGTTCTTGCAGGGGGACTTGAGGTCGGCGGGATCGACCACCCAGGGCGTATCGGGATCGATCACGATGACGTCGGCGGGGCTCCCGGCGCGCAGGGTTCCGCCTGGCAGCCCGAGCAGCTCGGCCGGACGGGTCGACATCGCCCGGATCAGCGTCTTCAGCTCCAGTTCGCCATTATGCACCAGCCGCAGGCCGGCCGGCAGCATGGTCTCGAGCCCGATGGCGCCGGGCGCGGCTTCCGCGAACGGCAGGCGCTTGACCTCGACGTCCTGCGGATTGTGGTCGGACATGATGACGTCGAGGAGGCCGGAGGCGATCGCCGCCACCAGCGCGCGGCGGTCGTCCTCGGTCCGCAGCGGCGGCGACAGCTTCAGGAAGGATCGATAGGGGCCGATGTCGTTCTCGTTCAGCGCCAGATGGTTGATCGAGACCGAGGCGCTGACGGCGAGCCCGGCGTCGCGGGCGCGCTGGAGGATGTCGAGGGAGTCGATGCAGGTCAGCGAGGCCGCATGGTAGCGGCCGCCGGTGAGCGCGACGAGGCGCAGGTCGCGCTCCAGCATCACGGCTTCGGCGGCATTGGGGATGCCCATCAGGCCAAGTCGGGTCGCGAACTCGCCCTCGTTCATCACGCCTTCGCCGACGAGGTTGGGGTCCTCGGTGTGATGCACGATCAGCGCGTCGAAGTCGCGGGCGTAGGTCAGCGCGCGTCGCATGACCTGGGCGTTGGTCACGCTCTTGTCGCCGTCGCTGAAGGCAACCGCGCCGGCCGCTTTCAGGAGGCCGAACTCGGTCATCTCCTCGCCGTGCATGCCCTTGGTCAGCGCCGCCATCGGCTGGATGTTGACGATCGCGGTGTCGCGGGCGCGGCGCATCACGAAGTCGACGGTTGCCGAATTGTCGATGACGGGAGAGGTGGCCGGCTGGCAGATGATGGTGGTGATGCCGCCCGTCGCGGCGGCCTGGCTTGCGGAGGCAAAGGTCTCGCGATGGCTGAGGCCGGGCTCGCCGACGAAGGCGCGCATGTCGATCAGGCCCGGCGCCACGATCTTGCCGGAGCAGTTGACGATGTCGGTGCCCTCGGGGACGCCGGCCGCGCCGATGCCGCGGCGCGTCTCGCGGATGGTGCCGTCCGCAATGAGAACGTCGCCGACGCCGTCGAAATCCCTGCTGGGATCGACGACGCGGGCATTGGCGAGCAGGATGGGGCGGCGATCGGTCAACATCAGCATCACGCGTTCGGCAGGTTGCGGGCGAGCGCTTCCAGTACGGCCATGCGCACGGCGACGCCCATCTCCACCTGTTCGCGGATCAGGGACTGGGCGCCGTCGGCCACGATCGAGTCGATCTCCACGCCGCGGTTCATCGGACCTGGATGCATCACGAGGGCATCCGGCTTGGCGTAGGCGAGCTTCTTCTGGTCGAGCCCGAAATAATGGAAATATTCCGATGACGAGGGCACGAAGGAGCCGTTCATGCGCTCGCGCTGGAGCCGCAGCATCATGACGATGTCGGCGCCTTCCAGGCCCTCGCGCATGTCGCGCATGACCTCGACGCCCATCCGCTCGATGCCGGTCGGCAGCAGCGTGGAAGGGCCGACGACGCGGACGCGGGCGCCCATGGTGTTGAGCAGGATGATGTTGGAGCGGGCCACGCGCGAATGCAGCACGTCGCCGCAGATCGCGACCACGAGGCCTTCGAGCCGGCCCTTGTTGCGGCGGATGGTGAGCGCGTCGAGCAGCGCCTGCGTCGGATGCTCGTGCGCGCCGTCGCCGGCATTGATCACGGAACCGTCAACCTTGCGCGCCAGCAGTTCCACCGCGCCGGAGGCGTGATGGCGCACCACCAGGATGTCCGGGTGCATCGCGTTCAGCGTCACGGCGGTGTCGATCAGGGTCTCGCCCTTGCGGATCGAGGACGAGGACACCGACATGTTCATGACGTCGGCGCCGAGCCGCTTGCCGGCGAGCTCGAACGAGGACTGGGTCCGGGTGGAAGCCTCGAAGAAGAGGTTCACCTGCGTCCGTCCACGCAGGACGGTGCGCTTCTTGTCTACCTGGCGGTTGACCTCGACATATTCTTCGGACAGGTCGAGGAGGCCGCTGATGTCGGCGGCAGAAAGGCCCTCGATGCCCAGCAAATGCCGGTGGCCGAGGACGAAGGTCGATTTCGATGTCATTAAAAGCAGAGCTATAGGGGGGGATGGCGGGGGGAGCAAGGGGCAAACGATGGGATGGGAGTTATCCCCTGATCTGTCGATGGTGGCTCATCACCGTCATGCCCGGGCTTGTCCCGGGCATCCACGTTCTTGCACGCTCGCCGCAAAAGGGGCGTGGATGGCCGGGACAAGCCCGGCCATGACGATGCGGAGGCATCTCGTGAAGTCAATTCCAATTGCGGCCATAGCCATGGCGATAACCATAATCTCACCGGCCCACGCTCAATCTCTCCCCGGCGGCTTCGTGTACCTGCGCGACATCGATCCCAGCATCATCCAGGACATCCGCTACGCCACATCGAACAATTTCGTCGGCTGTCCGCTCGCCGGCTACGGCGCCGGCGAATGCGTGGTGAAGCGCGAGGTGGGGCTGCGGCTGAAGGCGGTCCAGCAGGAACTGGCCGCGCAGAACCTGTCGCTGAAAATGTTCGACTGCTACCGGCCGGCGCGGGCCTCGCTCGACATGGTGAAATGGTCGCAGAACGGTCATGAGACGGCGGCCGAGCGGCGCTACAACCCGAACATTCCCAAGACCGAGCTGTTCCGCCTCGGCTACATTGCGAGCCGCTCGCAGCATTCCACGGGTGCAGCGCTCGATCTCACGCTGGTCGATCTCAAGGCCGACAATTCGGGCAGCTACGACCCGTCGAAGACCTATGCCGACTGCACGGCGCCGGTCGCGATGCGCGCGCCGGAGGGCAGCGTCGACATGGGCACAGGCTACGACTGTACCGACGTGAAGGGACATACCGCTGTAACGTCGATCAATCCGGAGCAACGCACCTGGCGCAAGCGGCTGGTCGCTGCGATGGCCAGGCAAGGCTTTGTGAACTATTCGAAGGAGTGGTGGCATTTTTCCCTGCCGGGGGCAGGCGGGGCGGCCTATGATTTCCCGATCCAGCCGCGCCGGAACTGATCACGCGCCGAGGAAACCTGATGACCCAGCCGAGCTTTGCGACCCATGAGGTCTTCAACCAGTCGCCGCCGTTCGAGGAGGTCGACCTGTTCGCGGTGGACCTTCCGCTGGTCGAAGCGGTCAGGGCCAATGGCGGGGCCAAGGCGGAGCGGGAGCTGTCGGAGTTCGGCAAGCAATGGGGCTCGGCGGCGATGGCCGATCGCGGCCGCCTCGCGAACGAGAACACGCCGAAGCTGCGCAGCTTCGATGCCAAGGGCAATCGCCGCGACCAGGTCGAGTTTCATCCCGCCTATCACGAGCTGATGGCGCACAGTGCGCATGCGGGCGTGCACAATTCGACCTGGACGGCGGACGGAAGGCCAGCGGGCGATGCCGCCGAGGTCATTCGTGCCGCGAAATTCTATATCGCCGCGCAAGTCGAGACCGGCCATCTCTGTCCGATCACGATGACGCGCGCCTCCGTGGGTGCGCTGGCGATGCAGCCCGACTTGCTCGCCCGAGTGATGCCGGTGCTGTCGACGAAGAGCTATGATCCCACCTTTGCGCCGTGGTGGCAGAAGCGCGGCATGACGCTCGGCATGGGCATGACCGAGAAGCAGGGCGGCACCGACGTGCGCGCCAACATGACGCGCGCCGTGCGTGACGGGGACGGCTATCGCATCACCGGTCACAAATGGTTCATGTCGGCGCCGATGTGCGATGCGTTCCTGGTGCTGGCGCAGGCAGATGGCGGGCTGACCTGCTTCTTCATGCCGCGCTTCGCGCCTGACGGCTCTGTCAACGCCATCCAGTTCCAGCGGCTGAAGGACAAGCTCGGCAATCGCTCCAATGCCTCGTCCGAGGTCGAGTTCGCCGGCGCCTACGCGGAAGCGGTCGGCGAGGAGGGCAAGGGCATCCGCACCATCATCCAGATGGTGCAGCTGACGCGGCAGGATTGCGCGATTGCGTCCGTCGGCCTGATGCGCTCGGGGCTCGCACATGCGCTGCATCACGCGCGGCACCGCAGCGTGTTCCAGAAGCATCTTGCCGATCAGCCCCTGATGCAGGCGGTGCTGTCGGATATGGCGCTGCATGTCGAGGCCAGCACGGCCCTGGTGATGCGGCTCTGCCGCGCCTTCGACCGCACGCCGCATGATGCGGCGGAGGCGGCCTATATGCGGCTGTTGACGCCCGCGATCAAATACTGGACCTGCAAGAGCGCGCCGCCGTTCCTCTACGAGGCGATGGAGTGCCTCGGCGGCAATGGCTATGTCGAGGACGGCATCCTGGCCCGCCACTATCGGGAGTCGCCGGTCAACGCGATCTGGGAAGGCTCGGGCAACGTCATGTGCCTCGACGTGCTCCGCGCGCTCTCGCGCGAGCCGGAGGCGGCGATGGCGGTGCTGCAATCGCTGGCGGCCGAGACCAAGGGCCTGCCGGGGGCCGGTGAGGCGGCCACCTTCATCGGCAAGACCTTCCGCCGCGCCGACGGCGAGCGCGTCGCGCGCCTTGCCGTCGAGAAGCTGGCGCTGCTTGCCGCGGCTGCGGCGCTCAACGGCGTGTCGCCGCACAATGCCGAATTGTTCGCGGCAACGCGTCTCGCGGCCAATCACGCCAGCATGTACGGCGCGGTGGAGCTGGACAGCGGCGAGGTGCGCGCGCTGCTGGAACGGGCGCTGCCGTGAGGAGTGTCCACCTCAACCTCTCGTCATGGCCGGGCTTGTCCCGGCCATCCACGTCTTGCTGTGCGGCACGAAGAACGTGGATGCCCGGGACAAGCCCGGGCATGATGACCTCTCGATAGTTTGCGCGACCTAACGAAAGCCTCCTGATGGACTCCCTCAATCCCGACCATCCGCCGCTGACCGATACGTCTGCGCCACCACGTGTCTGGATGTTCTGGGGCACGGCGCTGTGGGGCGTCTTCATCTTCGTCGCGATGTTCGTCGGGCAGATCGGCGCCGTCGTTCTGCTGGCGGCGCAGCGCGGTCTTCCGATGGACCTCTCTTCGCTCCAGCTCATCGGCCGCGAGCCCCAGACGCTCGCGCTGTCGGTCATCATGGGACTGCCGGCGACGCTTGGTGCGGTTTGGATCGCCATTCGCATCAAGAAGGCGTCCTTCGTCGATTATCTCGCGCTGCATTGGCCTTCCTGGAAGCAGTTGCTGTTCGGCGCCGTCGGCCTCATCCTGATCGTGCTGGTGTGGGAGACGATGTCGCGCGCGCTGGGGCGCGAGGCGACGCCGGGCTTCATGACCGATCTGTTGAAATCGGGACGCGACAAGGGCGCTGCCCTGTTGCTCCTGTTCGCCTTCAGCGTGGCCGCGCCGATGTCGGAAGAGATTCTGGCGCGGGGCTTCCTCTATCGCGGCTGGTCGGCGAGCTTCCTGCGCGTGCCCGGCGCGATCCTGCTGTCGTCGCTGATCTGGACGGTCGTGCACCTGCAATACGACCTGTACTTCCTCACCGAAGTCCTCGCCATCGGCCTGTGGTTCGGCTACATGCGCTATCGCTCCGGCTCGCTCTGGCTCACCATCGTGCTCCACGCGCTGAACAATCTGACCGCGGTGGTGCTGACGATGTGGCTGGGGAGCTAGGCCTCATACTCCGTCATTGCGAGCCCCGCGAAGCAATCCGGAATCCTAGGCCAGCGCGATCGCGATCGGCATCGTGATTGCCGCCAGGATCGTTTGCAGCGTGATGATCTGCGCCAGCAACGGCGCGTCGCCGCCCATCTGGCGGGCCAGCACATAGGCGCTGGGCGAGGTCGGCACGGCCGCGCAGATCGCGACGATCGCGAGGCTGTTGCCGGTGATGCCGAACCAGGCCGCGAGCCCCAGCGCGAGCGCAGGCATCAGCACCAGCTTCAGGCCGACGCCGATGGCTGCGCCCAGGCTGGGACGCAACAGGCCTTTCAGATGCAACCCCGCGCCGGTGACGAGCAGGCCGATGGCGAGCGAGGACCGGCTCAGCGCGTCCGCCACCTCGTGCCAGATTTTCGGCAGCGGCAGGTGCATCAGATTGACGGCAAGGCCGATCGCGCAGGCCCAGATCAGTGGATTGCGGATCACCGTCATGGCGATGGCGCGCGGGGGTCGCTTCTCCTGTGCGGCGTAACGAGCGAGCACCGAGACGCTGAACACGTTGACCAGCGGGATGATCGCGACCATGGCCACGGAGGCGAGCGCCAGCCCGAGATCGCCGAACATGTTGGCGGCGATCGACAGCGCAACGAAGGTCTGCCAGCGCGTCGCGCCCTGAAAGATCGAGGTGAAGGCGGGGCCGTCGATGCCGAGCCGCGACAGCGCCGGCCGCAGCGCGAGACAGAGCAGCGACATCGCCAGCGCCGACAGCAGCAGCGCGCCGCCGACGCCGGCGACCGGCACCCTGGAGAGGTCGGCCTTGACCAGGGTCTGGATCAGCAGCATCGGAAACAGCACGAAATAGGTCAGCTGCTCCAGCCCGTGCCATTGCGTGTCGAGACGCATCAGGCTGTGCTTCAGCACGACACCGAGCACGATGAGGATGAAGACCGGCAGCAGCGCCGCGACCACGACCGGCATGGATCAGTCCGTCCCCGGCGCCGCGCGCAGATTTGCCAGACGGTCGAGCGCGCCCTGCAGGATGAAGATGGCGGCATGCTCGTCGATCACCTCGGCGCGTTTGGCGCGGCTGACGTCCATGCCGATCAGCTCGCGCTCGACCGCCGCCGTCGAGAGGCGCTCGTCCCAGAGACCGATGGGCAGCTGGGTCAGTCCTGCGAGATTGCGGGCGAAGGCGCGGGTGGATTGCGCGCGCGGGCCCTCGCTGCCGTCCATGTTGATGGGCAGGCCGAGCACGAAGCCGACCACCTTGCGCTCGATCGCGATCGCGAGCAGCCGGGCGGCGTCCTGCTTGAATGCCTTGCGGGCGATGGTCTCGACGCCGGTCGCGAGCCGACGATCGGGGTCGGACACGGCAACGCCGATGGTCTTGGTGCCGAGATCGAGCCCGACCAGCGCGCCGCGCGCGGGCCAGTGGGTTGCAGCATCGACGAGGGACAGGATAAGAGCCGGCATGGCGTAGCGCATATCACGCGTTACGCAGCGGAGTGAACCCGGAAGATGGACGTGCTGACATTATTCGGCCTGTTCGCCGTCACGGCGATGCTGGTCACCTACGCCCTGGAGGATCGCAGCCACTGGTTCGTGCTGCTGTTCGCCGCATCCTGCGCGCTCGGCTCGGTCTACGGTTTTCTCCAGGGCGCCTGGCCGTTCGGGCTGGTCGAGGCGATCTGGTCCGTCGTGGCGCTGCGGCGGTGGCACCTGAAGGCGACAGCAAGAAGCGTGTGAGAATGGCCACGCACAAATGCAACGATCATTTGTGGCGAATCTCACACGGGCGACGTCGCAGGCCATGGCATGATGTCGCGTCCTCGGCAGCGCACGTCGATTGACGCTCTGGTTGCCGAGCGATAGAAATATAGGCCTAAGGTAGTGCGGGGCGCGTGCCCCGATTTTCAGAATGATCGGCAGCGACCGGCAGTCCGGTCCGCGCTGCAGCCTTGGCGCAGATTTTCAGGCGCCGACCACGTCCAATACTCGCCCTTGATTTTGAGAGGTCATGATGCTCATCAAGCCAAGCCTGATCGCGGGCTCAGAAAGGCGATTCAAGCAAGCCGAGTTCTCACCCGATGCCTTGAACAAAAAACTCGGCGACGGTCCGATCGAGATGACCGTCGAGAAGATGCGCCTGCGCCAGCGTCAGCTTCTGGCCGAGACGCACGACATGCAAACGGCCGAGATCGGCCTGGAGCGGATCATCCAGGGCAATGATCTCGACAGCATCAATTATCTCGCCAAGGGGACCGCCGCCGCGCGCTCGGTCTGCCGTATTCAGCTCAGGGATCTCAAGTCGAATCTCCTCGGCTATGGCTCCGGCTTTCTGATCGGGCCCGGCCTGCTGCTGACGAACCATCACGTCTTCGGCCGGCCGGCCGACGCAGCCCATTCGATCGCCGATTTCAACTACGAATTGGACGCTTCGGGACAGGAGCGTGTGCCGGTGAGGTTCGGATTCGAGCCGCGCAGGTTCTTCTACACCAATGACCGGCTGGATTTCTCGGTCGTTGCGGTGGCGCCGACCTCGCTGTCAGGCCACGAGGAACTCGAGGATTGGGGATGGCTGCCGCTCAGTGGCGCGCCCGGCAAGGCGGACCCGGGAGAGTATCTCACCATCGTCCAGCATCCCAGCGGGCAGATGAAGCAGGTCTGCGTCCGCGAGAACAAGCTGCTCAAATATGTCGGCGACTTCCTCTGGTACAATACCGATACGACGGCCGGATCGTCGGGGTCGCCGGCGTTCAACCGCTTCTGGCAGGTGGTCGCGTTGCACCACAGCGGTGTTCCCCGGAAGAATGCGCAGGGTCGCACCCTGACCAAGGACGGCAAGGTGTGGAGGCCGTCGATGGACGAATCCTCGATCGACTGGATCGCCAACGAAGGCATCCGGATCAGCGCGATCGTCGCCGATCTCAAGGTGGCCGTCGGCTCTCACCCTCTGATCAGGCCGGTGCTGGACGAGATGGACCCGCCGAGCCCGCACGAAATCGAGCGAGCCTTGCGGCCGCCGGTTGACGCAACTCCGTACGGCGCCAGTGTCTGGGTCGAGCAATCCGTCGACGGCACGTCTCTGGTGGTCCCGATCCGCGTGCCGCTGCCGATGTTCAGGAAGGAGATTCCTCTGGCTCCAACGGCGCCGCTACCGAGCCCGGCGGGAGGTCATGGCAATGGCCGGACGCCGAACGGCGGCACGGACGGCGGCAAGCGCAACGGCGGCACGCCATTGATTGCGCCGCCGACCGGCCTGTTGCCTCACATCAGTGCGAGGAACGGCCTGCCGATGGAGGCCGTGCATATCGATCAGAGCACGCTGAAATCGCGTCCAGGATACAAGGCGAATTTTCTGGGCACCGGCAAGTTCTCCGTCCCGTTGCCGAAGATTCCGGCCGCCCTCAAGTCCAGGATCGCGATGCTCAAGGGCCGCTCCAGGCAATCCGAGCTGAAATATTTCAACTACAGCGTCGTCATCAACAAGGAGCGGAGGCTCGCCTTCTTCAGCTGCGTCAATATCGACGGCGGCAAGCAACAGGACGTCGGCAAGCGTGAAGGTGATTCCTGGCTGCGCGATCCGCGCATCGACGAGGATGCCCAGATCGGCGACGAGTTCTACCGCAAGCAGGCCACTTTCGAGGCGGACCGCAGCAAGAATCCGTTCGACCGCGGTCATCTGGTGCGCCGCCTCGATGCGACCTGGGGCGACACCGTCGCCGCGGCCAAGCAGCATGGCGACGATTCCTTCCATTTCACCAATTGCTCGCCGCAGTTCTTCTCGTTCAACCAGGGCAAGCAGCTCTGGGCAGGACTGGAGGATTACACGCGCGATGTCCTGCTCGAAGGTGAGGAGAAGGGCATCGTCATGAACGGCCCGGTGTTCGATGGGCCGGATGCCCAGGAATCCGATCTGCCCAATCCGGCCGGCCGGCCGCACAAGGATCCGAGCTTCGGCGGCGTTCAAATTCCGAAGTATTTCTGGAAGATCCTGATCCGACGCAACGACGATGACGACGCTCTCAAGGCGGCGGCGTTCCTGATGAGCCAGCGAAAGCAGGTGATGGAGATCGACCGAATCCAGGAGGCGGACCTGCTCGAGCGGATGTCCGAGGAGGATGTCAGCGTCTTCCAGGTCTCGATCGCGGACCTGACGAAACTGACCAAGCTCGACTTCGGCAATCTCACTGATGCGGATTCGCACGAGGCGACCTCGGTCGGCCCGCGGCGGATCGAATCCTATGAGGACATCCGAATCTAGGACCCAGGTTCTTGGAGTGGGGACCGACGCGGCTTTCGGGTGAGGGGAGCGGTGTGCTCTGTCGAGACACTGACGGCCCTCACCCGGAGCGCTTGCGATGCAGGCCGCGCGTCAGCGGATCGCGATCGGGTTGATCATCGCCTGCACGCCGCCGGTCCAGCGCGGCTGTCCCAGCACGAACAGGAATTCATAGCCCTTGTCCCGGGCGAGCGCGGCGGTATCCATGTTTTCGAGGATGTAGGTCCCGTTCATCGCGAGCAGGATCTGGTGCACCTCGAACACGTTCTTGGATTCGAACGGCAGCACCTCGAGCCCCCAGGTGTCGGCACCGACCGCGACGACACCCTTGCCAGTCAGATATTTTGCACCCTCGACGCCGAGGCCGGGCTCGCCGGCCGAATAGCGCTTGTCGTCCTTACCCATCAGGCTGAGCCAGCCGGTGTGAAAGATGACGACGTCGCCCTGGCGGATCTCGACGTTCTGCTGCTTGGCGGCCTCCTCGATCTCCTTGACGTTGAAGGCGGTCCCTTCCTTCACCACGTCGGTCTTGAAATAGGCGGCCATGTCGAGCAGGACGCCGCGGGTGACCATCGGCGGCACCTTCTCGATGCCGAGCTTCTTCAACCCGGTCGGATCGGCGAAATCGGCGAGCTTGTTGCCGTTGTAATAGACGTGCTCGACGCCGAGATGGCCGAGCCCGTCGAGCTGGCTGCCGATGCCGACCCAGCTGTCGAGGATGTCATCGTTGTAGGTGGCCTTGTTCGGACCAAGCCCCGCGATGCCGGCCTGTCCCGGCTGCACCACCGTGATCTTGTAGGTGCGCGGCGGATAGGCGGGCGTCTGCGACGTGACGGGAATGCCGAGGGCGTAGGTCTTGCCGGTCTTCACCAGCGATGCCGCCTTCACCACGAGCTCGGGCGTCATGTAGTTGGCGGCGCCGATCTCGTCGTTCGGCCCCCATTTCGATTTGGTCCAGTCCTGTGCGCTTGCAGTTCCTGATGTCGCCGACAACACAGCGACACAGCACAACACGAGCGTATTGCGCATCGATAGTCCTCCCGATGTTCTTGCCGATGTTTGGCTTCGTTATGGTTTTGCGCTGGCCAGTCAGTCATCCTAACGTAGAATGATCGCGGGCTTCAAAGCTTTTTGATGTGCTGCGTTGCCGCGGAAGGCAGCGTGGAAACGCGATGGATTTGTGACGAATTTCGTGGAGTGGAACGCTGCGTCGCGTCAGGCCGCGATGACGTCGTCGTCCTTCTTCAGGCAGTCGGCAAAGCCGCTCAGCGCGCTGGTTTGATGGCCTGCGCGGCGGTGGATGAACAATGTCTCGACGCGCGCGTGCGCCGGGCTCAGCGCGTGGATCGCGATGCTGCCGTTCATCGCGCTGCGCTCGACGACCGCGCGCGGCAGCAACGTTACGCCCATGTCGGCGGCGACACAGCCGATCATGCCGTCGAGCGTGCCGAGCTCGAAGCGCGCGGCAGACGGCCAGCCGAACTCGACGAACACTTGTTCGAGCCGCTGGCGGTAGGTGCAGCCGGTGCGGAAAACCAGCGCGGTCGGCCCGGACTCCGGCGTTCCCGCGCGCAGCTCGGCCATCGAGGCCCAGCGCCGTGCGCTGACCAGCACCAGCTCCTCGCGGAAGGCGCTCGTCGCGATGAGATCGGCGTGCGTGATGGGACCCGCGACGAAGGCGCCGTCGAGCGAGCCTTCAAGCACGCCGGTGACGAGGTCGGCCGTCGGCGCGGTACGCAAGGAAAGGCGCACGGCGGGGAAGCGGCGGTGGAAGTCGGCGAGCAGCGGCGGCAGGCGCACGGCCGCCGTCGTCTCCATCGATCCGATCGCGAGCGGTCCTTTTGGCGCGCCATCGTCGCGTGCGGCGAGCAAGGCTTCGCGCGACAGCGCCGCCATCCTTTGTGCGTAGGGGAGAAGGCGCTTGCCGGCACCCGTCAGCGTCATGCCGCGGCTGTGGCGCTCGAACAGCGCCGTGCCGATCTCCGCCTCCAGCGCCTTCACGCGCTGGGTGACGTTCGACTGCACCGTGTTGAGCTCTTCGGCGGCGCGGGTGATGCCGCCCGTGCGGGCGACGACGGTGAAGGTCTGGAGATCGCTGAGTTCCATGGCGTCGTTCCGATTTCGAGATGGCAGCGTTCGCAACAATTCATTTCTGGAGAATGCTAGTCGCGCCTAGTCTCGCTGTCCAGAGATCGGGGAGAAGCCATGCCGATGACGATGTCGCTGACCACGCTGCTGGAGATCGCGCATCCGATCTTGCTGGCGCCGATGGATGTCGTCGCCGGCAGCCGCCTGGTCGCGGCTGTGAGCCGCGCCGGCGGGTTCGGAATTCTCGGCGGTGGCTATGGCGAGCGAGCGTGGCTGGAGCAGGAGACTGCGAAGCTCGCCGAACTGCGTGCGCCGTTCGGGATCGGCTTCATCACGTGGAGCCTCGCCAAGCGGCCCGAGCTTCTCGACATCGCGCTCGGCGTGAAGCCATCGGCGATCATGCTGTCGTTCGGCGATCCCGTGCCGTTCGCACCCAGGATCAAGTCCGCCGGCGCACGCCTGATCTGCCAGGTCCAGGACGAGGCGATGGCGCGACAGGCGCTCGATGCCGGCGCCGATGTCCTGATCGCGCAGGGAACGGAGGCGGGAGGTCATGGTGCCTCACGCACCACCCTCGATCTCGTGCCGGCGATCGTCGATCTCGCCGCCGGCCGCGTGCCGGTGGTTGCGGCCGGCGGCATCGCGGACGGGCGTGGGCTCGCCGCCATGATGATGCTGGGCGCAAGCGGCGTGCTGCTCGGCACGCGCTTCTATGCGAGCCAGGAGGCCGACGGCGCGGAGGAGGCCAAGCGGCGGATCTGCGCAGCAAACAGCGGCTCGACCGTGCGCGGCATCATCTTCGATCTCTCGCGTAACAATGTCTGGCCGGCGCCGTTCACCGGCCGGTGCCTGATCAATGATCACGCCCGGCGCTGGATCGGCCGCGAGGTCGAGCTGATGCAGAATGTCGCCGCAGTTGCGGTGGACTATGCCGCGGCGAAAGCGGCCGGCAATTTCGATGTCGCGGCCGTGATCGCGGGCGAGGCGGTCGGGCTGATTCATGATATTCCCCCGGCGGCCGAGATCGTCGAGCGGATCGCGGGCGAGGCGGAGCAATTGCTGGAAGGAAGACGCAATTCGGTGAACGGTGCCTTCCCTTCTCCCCTT
Organism: Bradyrhizobium sp. GW821-FHT13H06; assembly: GCF_058803975.1. Lineage (NCBI taxonomy): Bacteria > Pseudomonadati > Pseudomonadota > Alphaproteobacteria > Hyphomicrobiales > Nitrobacteraceae > Bradyrhizobium > Bradyrhizobium sp. GW821-FHT13H06. Next base: position 218,555 of record NZ_JBXAPN010000010.1, read on the forward strand.
GTGGGAGAAGGTGGCGCGAAGCGCCGGATGAGGGGTATCTCTCCGCAAACTTAGCATGGTGATTGAGGAGAAATACCCCTCACCCGTCTCGCCGCTGGCGCGGCGATCCACCCTCTCCCACAAGGGGAGAGGGGAAGAGCGAATATGAGGCAAGAACCATGTGGCCTGACCGTCGACTGATCGATCTGTTCAAGACCGAATTTCCGATCGTGCTGGCGCCGATGGCCGGCGTGATGGATGCGGAGCTAGTGATTGCGGCCGCGCAAGGCGGCGCGCTGGGCTCGCTGCCTTGCGCGATGATCTCGGCCGAGAAAGCGCGCGAGCAGGTCGGCCTCATTCGCCAGCGCGTGAAGGCGCCGGTCAACATGAACTTCTTCTGCCACACGCCGGTCGAGCTCACGGCTGAGGCGGAAGCGCGCTGGAAGCAGCGGCTTGCGAGCTATTACGGCGAGCATGGTCTGGATCCGGCGGCGCCGATCGCCGCGGCCAACCGCGCGCCATTCGATGCGGCCTTTTGTGAAGTCGTCGAAGAGCTCAAGCCGGAGGTCGTCAGCTTCCATTTCGGCCTGCCGGAGCAGGCGCTGCTCGGGCGGGTCAAGGCGGCCGGCTGCCTCGTCATCGCATCCGCCACGACGGTGAAGGAAGCGCTCTGGCTGGAAGAGCGTGGCGTCGACGCCGTGATCGCGCAGGGCGCCGAGGCGGGCGGTCATCGCGGCATGTTCCTGACGGACAGGATCGCAGAACAGCCCGGCACTTTTGCGCTGGTGCCGCAGGTTGCCGATGCCGTGAAGGTGCCGGTGATCGCGGCGGGCGGCATCGCCGATGGACGCGGCATCGCCGCGGCCTTCGCGCTCGGCGCATCCGGCGTGCAGATCGGCAGCGCTTATCTGCGCTGTCCGGAATCCAGGCTCAGCGCGGGCGGCCGCAAGGCGCTCGCTGAAGCCCGGGACGATTCTACCGTCATCACCAATGTCATGACGGGCCGTCCGGCGCGCGGCGTCCAGAACCGCCTGATGCGCGAGGTCGGCCCGGTCTCGCCGGATGCGCCGCCGTTTCCCCATGCCGCGACTGCGCTGGGGCCGCTGAAGGCCGCGGCCGAAAAGCAGGGCAGGGTGGATTTCACCAACCTCTGGGCGGGACAGGCCGTTGCGCTAGGCCGCGAGGTCGGCGCCGCCGAGTTGACCCGCGATCTGGCCAAATCGGCCTTGGCTCGCCTGAAAGCGCTGGCCGGATAAGCCTCCAGGTTCTTGTTTGCGCATGATCTTTTCGGAAAACCGCTTCACACTTTTCCGGATCATGCGCTAGCGCCGGTTGCGGCGCAAAAGCGGCCTCTGCTATACGGCACATGGGTTTTGCCGTGAGAGGCCTTATATAATGTCCGTCGACGCTGCTACCGTCCGCCGCATCGCGCATCTGGCGCGCATTGCGGTTTCCGAGGACGAGGTTCCGCATCTGCAGGGCGAGCTCAACGCCATGCTCGCTTTCGTCGAGCAGCTCTCGGAGGTCAATGTCGAGGGCGTGGAGCCGATGACCTCGGTCACCCCGATGCAGATGAAGAAGCGGCAGGACGTGGTCAATGATGGCGAGATCGCCGACGATATCGTTGCCAACGCGCCCGCGACCGAAGGCCACTTCTTCCTGGTGCCGAAGGTCGTCGAGTAGCATGGCGTTTTCGAGCGAAGCGGAAGCCGGTTCGCGTGAAGATAACGCGTCAAACAAAGAGTCTTAGGACGTAGTCCGATGTGTCTGCTTTGCGACGATGAGAAGGCCTATCAGGCCTACATGAATTATCTCGACAAGATGGAGCGGCAGGGCAAGGCTGCCGACCCCAATGTCGCCGTCAGTGCCGTGCTCGACGAGATCGAGGCCGCTGCGAAAGCCGCCGCCAAAAAAGACGACCCGGCCAACGACAAGACCCTGTCTCCGTTCTTCTGCAGCCCGATCAATAAATGACCGATTTGACATCGCTGACGCTCGCCGAGGCCCGCAAGGGTCTCGCCGACAAGACTTTCACGTCGCTTGAGCTGACCGACGCGCATCTTTCCGCGATCGAGGCCGCGCGCGTGCTCAATGCCTTCGTGATGGAGACGCCCGACCAGGCGCGCGCGATGGCGCGCGAGGCGGACGGCAGGATCGCCAAGGGCGATGCGGGCCCGCTCGCGGGCATCCCGCTCGGCATCAAGGACCTGTTCGCGACCAAGGGCGTGCGCACGACGGCGTGCTCGAAGATCCTCGGCAATTTCGTGCCGACATATGAGTCCACCGTCACCTCGCAGCTCTGGCGGGACGGCGCGGTGATGCTCGGCAAGCTCAACAACGACGAGTTCGCGATGGGGTCGTCGAACGAGACCTCCTGCTTCGGCCCCGTCGGCAATCCCTGGCGGCGCGACGGCAGCAACACCACGCTGGTGCCGGGCGGCTCGTCCGGCGGCTCGGCCTCGGCCGTGGCCGCGCTGCTGTGCATGGGCGCGACCGCGACCGATACCGGCGGCTCGATCCGCCAGCCGGCGGCGTTCACCGCCACCGTCGGCATCAAGCCGACCTATGGCCGCTGCTCGCGCTGGGGCATCGTCGCCTTTGCGTCGTCGCTCGACCAGGCCGGTCCGATCGCGCGCAGCGTGCGCGATGCCGCGATGCTGCTGCGCTCGATGGCCGGTCATGACCCCAAGGACACGACCTCGGTCGACATTCCCGTGCCGGACTACGAGGCCGCGATCGGCAAGTCGGTGAAGGGCATGAAGATCGGGATCCCCAGGGAGTATCGTCTCGACGGCATGCCGGCCGAGATCGAGAAACTCTGGAGCGAGGGCGCGGCGTGGCTGAAGGCGGCTGGCGCCGAGCTGGTCGAAGTCTCGCTGCCGCACACCAAATATGCGCTGCCGGCCTACTACATCGTGGCGCCGGCGGAGGCCTCCTCCAACCTCGCGCGCTATGACGGCGTGCGGTACGGCCTGCGCGAGCCGGCCAAGAACATCATCGAACTCTACGAGAATACCCGCGCGTCGGGCTTTGGCGCCGAGGTGAAACGCCGGGTCATGATCGGCACCTATGTGCTCTCGGCCGGCTATTACGACGCCTATTATCTGCGCGCGCAAAAAGTGCGGACGCTGATCAAGAAGGACTTCGAGGACTGCTTCGCGAAGGGCGTCGATGCGATCCTCACCCCCGCGACGCCGTCGGCCGCCTTCGGCATCGGCGAGAAGGGCGGCGCCGATCCGGTCGAGATGTACCTCAACGACATCTTCACCGTGACGGTGAACATGGCAGGCCTTCCGGGCATCGCCGTGCCCGCCGGCAAGGACGCGCAGGGCCTGCCGCTCGGCCTGCAATTGATCGGCCGTCCGTTCGACGAGGAGACGCTGTTCTCGCTCGGCGAGGTGATCGAGCAGGCCGCCGGCCGCTTCACGCCCGCGAGGTGGTGGTGAATGTCGCTGATTTCATCGCGAGCCTCGGCAGCGCGGCGCCCGCGCCGGATCTGAACGCGCCGCTTGCAGGTCTCTGGTGGGCCGCGAAGGGGGACTGGGACCGCGCGCACAAGATCGTTCAGGACGAGAGCAGCCGTGAGGCCGCCTGGGTGCACGCTTACTTGCACCGCGTCGAAGGCGACCTCGGCAATGCCGGCTACTGGTACCGTCAGGCTGGCCAGCCCACGGCAAAGGATTCATTGGAGGCAGAGTGGGAGCGGATCGCTGCCACGCTGCTCGGGAGCAGGACATGAGCAAGCTACTCGACGGGGAGACCGGCAAATGGGAGGTCGTGATCGGCATGGAAGTCCATGCCCAAGTTGCCTCCAAATCGAAGCTATTCTCGGCTTCTTCAACTGAATTTGGAGGAGAGCCAAATACTCACGTCTCTCTGGTCGATGCGGCAATGCCGGGTATGCTGCCTGTGATCAACGAGGAGTGCGTCCGCCAAGCTATTCGCACCGGGCTCGCGCTTAACGCAACGATTAACGAGCGATCAGTTTTCGATCGGAAAAACTATTTTTACCCGGATTTGCCGCAGGGCTATCAAATCAGCCAATACAAATCTCCGATCGTAGGCGAAGGCGAGTTGGAGATTGACTCGGAAAACGGCACCACTGTCAAAATCGGTATTGAGCGCATCCATCTTGAACAGGATGCGGGGAAGCTGATCCATGACAGATTCCCTGACCTGTCACTGGTAGACCTCAATCGGTCTGGGGTGGCGTTGATGGAGATTGTTTCCAAGCCCGATATTCGATCTGCCGAAGACGCGATGAACTATATCACGAAGCTTAGGTCGATTCTCCGCTACATTGGCTCTTGCGACGGCGACATGGAGAAGGGCTCCCTCCGCGCGGACGTCAACGTCTCGGTTCGGCGGCCCGGAGAGCCCCTCGGCACACGCTGTGAGCTCAAGAACCTTAACTCGATCAACTTTATCGGCTTCGCGATCGACGCCGAAGCCAATCGCCAGATTGGGGTTATTGAGGGCGGAGGGACGATCGAACAGGAGACGCGGCTCTTCGATCCGGACAAGCATGAAACGCGGTCCATGCGGAGCAAGGAAGAGGCGCACGACTACCGCTACTTCCCCGATCCGGATTTGCTGCCATTGGTGGTTACAAGAGCCGAGATCGAGCGGCTACGGGCCGATTTGCCTGAGTTGGCGCATCAGAAGAGAGCGCGGTTCATGGCCGATTTCAGCCTTCCCCTCTATGACGCCGAATTGCTGTCTCGCGATCGAAGCTTGGCTGACTATTTCGAGGCCGTGGCTAATGGGCGAGATAAGAAGCTGTCGGCCAATTGGGTCCTGAACGAGTTATCTGCTCGCCTCAACAAGGAAGGGCGGGATATTACGGGCTCTCCGGTCAATGCGGAGCAGCTGGCGGCGATCATCGACCTGATCGGCGAGGGCACGATCTCCGGCAAGATCGCCAAGGATCTGTTCGAGATCGTCTGGCAGGAAGGCGGCGATCCCCGCGCGCTGGTGGAAAGCCGCGGCATGAAGCAGGTGACGGATCTTTCGGCGATCGAAAAGGTTGTCGACGACATCATCGCTGCCAATCCCGACAAGGCCGCGCAGGTGAAGGACAAGCCGCAGTCGCTCGGCTGGTTCGTCGGCCAGGTGATGAAGGCGTCCGGCGGCAAGGCCAACCCGCAGAGCGTCAACGACCTGCTCAAGTCCAAGCTCGGCCTCTAGCCTCACGCGCTCGAGCGAGGTGGCGGACACGTTTCGTCGCCTCGCTTTCGGTTCTCGGTGCGACGCACGCGCGCATCCTCGGAAGCAAACTTCATCCCGATCGACAGTGCCGCGGCGACCGAATCGCCGTCACGCGATTCGCGCAAAACGGCGGCTTGCACACGCTCAGACGAGCGTTCGCGCCGTTAAGGATGAAAATATTTTCGTTGCCAAAATTCACGACTCAGAGTCCGCGAAGTGCCTCTGCGAGACAATCGGGGGAATGGCGACGCACATCATCGCGTCGGTCGCGCGCGACGCGCACGTGCAGAAAAATACTTGCTGCATAGTGTTTTTCTGCAATCGCATCAGTCGCGAACGTCGACGCTGCGCCTGTTCTCCGTGATCGCAGCTACACCTCGTGCGGTGCGCTTGCGTCGCGCTCGACAAGCGCACGCGCGTTGCGCCGTCAACACTTCTTTAAGCGAGACGCTGTTTTTTTCTTCGTGTTGGTGTATTCGGGATGAAGTGCATTCGATCCCCGAGTGCACGCAGCGATTAAAGCCATCTCACACATCGGAGGGCAACATGGCCAAGAAAGCGAAGAAGGCGAAGGCGAAGAAGGCGAAGAGCGCAGTGAAGAAGACTGCGAAGAAGACCCGCAAGGTCGCGAAGAAGAAGAAGTAACTTCGCTTCTGAAGTTGCCGGCTCCAGATAGCCGGCACGTCATCAGCGCCTCCTAGAGGGTTCTGGTCGACGATAGAGGGTGTCGGCGAGACATCAGGTCAACGGTCGGACCGTTCTCTTTCGCGGTCCGGCAGAAGAAACGAGTTTTCTTCGTTCGGTGCGGTTCTCCGAAAAGGAGCTCCGCAATTTCACAAGCGGCCTTCGGGCTTGCGTGGAATCTGGTCCTGACGTGTTCGCCGACGCCCTCGTTCTCCTGACGCCGGGGTATTGCCGGCATTCCTTTCCCCCCGACATCGCTGATCTGACTGCGACGTGGCCGCGCTGCCTTGGAGCAGGCGAGGGTTATGCGCCTGCTTGCCGCGGTCCGCGGGTCGTTCCACGTGTGCGGTGTCATCGCCCGGCCGATCCAGTACGCCACAGCTTCTCGGCGGGTCACTGCTGCCTCTTGGACAGGGGTCACCCGCTCGCCGCCTTCGCCGAAGCTTCGGCGACCCGAGACCGCGTGCCCCGGCGAAGCCTTGGCGTAGCCGGGTCGCGGGTGACGACGGAGAGTGGGACGCCACCTGACACGCGCCACCGCGCGCGATGGTTATCGATCTCCCAAAATCCCAGGGTAAACCGAATCTGACGAATTGCAGAAGTGCCTGCAAATCAGGGACTTTTTGAATTTCCCGTACGCGCCTCGCGCGCTCGCGTTTACGTCTGCTTCATCGCGATACTTAAACTGCCATTCAAATTTGCCCGCCATCATCGCCTCCAACAAGCCGGCAAACGGCATGGGCAAGAAGACTCGGGGAAGAGTTGAACAGCTATTTGGACGGGAGCCGCGCTCGGTGGAGCGGGACGGCACAAGAATAAAAGGGGATGCGTGATGTTTCAGGGTACTTTCGATCTGGAGACGGCGACGCCGATCGACGCGAGCGCGCTGTCGGACGTGCTGTTCGAGCGCGGGATCTATTGGGCGAGCGGTCGCTCCGGGATCGTCGATCTCGTCGCCGCGCACAAATGGTTCAACCTCGCGGCGCTGAAGGGCCGCAAGGACGCGGTGGCGCTGCGCCAGGAAGTCGCCGGGCAGATGTCGGATGCCGAGATCTCCATCGCCCAGCGCGAGGCGAGGGCCTGGGTCTCCGCGCACTGAGATGAGAACGGCCTCTGATCCGTGTTTGCACGGGTGGGCCCGGTTGCGCTGAATCAATTTTGCTCGTCGTGCCGCCGCATAAGACCCGACGGCATGGGCGACCAAAACACGAATGGACGATGGCTTCCGATTCAGATCGCTCCCGACGAGTGCGACCTGGAACTCGGATGTCTTCACAAGACGGGAATCAAGGCCTGGTCCTTTCCGTGCCGGCGCAAGGGCGGCGTCTGGTTCAACGTCTGGGCCGGCGAGGCTGTGCTGATATCGCCCTCGCATTGGCGGATATGGCGATCCGGTCTCTAGGTGCGCGCACATATATATAAGGAGCACGCGAATCGGGCTGAACGCCCCGTGCTCGTCCGTGGACCGGCTTCACGATCGCTTCCAAGTGAAAGAACGCGGTGATTGAGTCTGCTGCTGGGTGGCGGAGAGGGAGGGATTCGAACCCTCGATACAGCTTGAGACCGTATGACGCTTTAGCAAAGCGTTGCCTTCAGCCACTCGGCCACCTCTCCGGTGCGAGCCTTATGCCTCTAATTACTTGGGCCGGTCAATTTAGAAGCGTGTGTTTTCGCTCGAATATTCCCAGTGATCTTCGCCACAGGACGGCTGTTGTCGCGGCGAGAGTGTGGCGCTGCGAGAGCGGACGCGAAGCTTGACCTCTGGCATATTGCAAGGGTGTTCCCCGCATGGAAACGTCCTTGCTCACGTCGGAAGCCGATTTGCTAGGAAATTCAATGGCTCGCGAGAAGGGGCTATAGAGACTTGGCAGCCCGCGTCTCGGCTCGCCCAGCTGCCGGCCCGCTTCCAATGATCCCGCCTCCATAAAGAGTGTCTGCCGGCCGCCTCAGGCGCAGCAGGCGGCCCAGCTTGCATCAGGCTGGCTGCCGCGGAGGCGGTCGATACGCCTCAGTGAGTCTCGTTTCTGATTCCACGATTCGAGGTCGTCAAAGCCCATCCAGGCCGAGGGCCCGGCTGGGCGCCTCATGTGGGGAACTTTGATGGCGGGTGGAACCCTCCAAAAAAACACAAATGAAAACAAAGTCTTGCGAGGGCAGTTTGATCACATCTGCGTGTTATTTGTGCAACACCCGTTGGAAAACGCGCTTCATCGGCCCGTTTCGGAGCGTTCTCTTGTTGTGTGTGCAAGGGCGTTCGGTAATTGTGGCTGAGCGACGGAGGGGGGCATCCCGAGGTCGTCCCGTTTAGGTCTTTCGCTTAAGTCCCTCGCGTTCATGCGGGTGTGTCCGAAGGCGCGAAGGGACTCGGAGCGGTGATTTAGAGGGGGTTTGGGAATTGGCCGTCCGGTCAGTGACCTTCCCTGAAGAGCAACTTGGAGGTTTAACATGAAGTTGGTTAAGAGCCTTTTGCTCGGCTCAGCGGCGGGTCTGATCGCCGTGGGCGGAGCGCAGGCAGCCGATCTCCCCGTGAAGGCCAAGGCGGTCGAATACGTGAAGATCTGCTCCCTGTATGGAGCCGGGTTCTACTACATCCCGGGCACTGACACCTGCATCAAGCTGGGTGGTTATCTGCGCGCTGAAGTCGCGCTGAACACCAACAGCGTGTACGGCGGCCAGTTCAGCGGTACCGGCGGGGCGCACAACCGTCTCAGCAACTACTACACGATGCGCGCTCGTCAGGATCTCAACATCGACACGCGCACCGCGACCGAATACGGCGTCGTCCGCACCTTCTTCGATGCGACGTTCTCCTGGACCACTGGTAACTACACCGGTCAGGGGTCGGCCACTGGCGCGACCGGCTACTCCGCCACGACTGCTGGTACCGCCACCATCAACCCGACCGACGGTGGCACTTCGGGCGGCTCGCTCGGCGTGTACTACGCCTTCATCCAGTTCGCCGGCTTCACGATGGGTAAGGCCGTGTCGCAGTTCGACGCGCCCTGGACCAACTATCCCGGCAACAACTTCGACGGTCTCGTCGGCGGCAGCGGCACGGTCACTGGTGTCAACCAGTTCACCTACACCGCTGACTTCGGTCAGGGCATCACGGCGTCGTTCTCGGCGGAAGATGCGACGGCTTACTATCAGGCAGGCAATCTGAACCTGACGGGCGCAACGGTTGCTGGCATCGCTGGCGGTTCGTACGGATCCAACGCCATCGGCGGCTCGCGTTCGCCGAACCTCGTCGGTATGGTCCGTGTCGACCAGGCTTGGGGTCTGTTCCAGGCGTCGGTTGCTGCGCATGACAACCATGTCGCCTATTACGGCCCGACCGAGGTCACTGGCCACCCCGACGACAAGTGGGGTTGGGCGGTTCAGCTCGCTCTGTCGATCAAGAACATCCCGACCGGCGCGGGTGACACGATCAACATTTCGGGCGTCTACACCGATGGTGCGACCCGCTACAACTTCCAGAATCTTGCGGGTAGCTCGTACTCGATGTTCAGTGGTTCCGACGTCGGGTACCAGAGCATCGGCTTCGCCAATGCTCCGGACACCGTGTTCGTGACCGGCGGCTCGCAGGAAACCGTCAAGACCTGGGGCTTCCGTGGCGCTTACACCCACAACTGGGATCCCTACTGGAACACCGCGATCTACGGCGCTTATGCTGCGGCCCAGTTCGGCTCGCTGGCTAAGAACGCCATCTGCGGCGGCGGCGGTTTCGTCGGTGTCATGGCTGTGGCCGGTGTCACCAGCTGTAACCCCGACTTCAACATCGGCCAGGTGGGTGTGATCACCCGCTGGACTCCTGTGAAGAATCTGACCTTCTCGGCGGATTTCAACTGGACCCGTCTCGATCAGAAGTATGCCGGCACGGCCGTCATCACTCCGGCTGCTGCTGTCTCCAAGCCGACCGCGGTGTATGAGCTCAAGGATCAGGACTCGTTCACCCTGCTCCTCCGCGCTCAGCGCAACTGGTAAGTTCCGGTCTAACGACCTGACAGAGAACCCCGGCGGGCAACCGCCGGGGTTTTTCTTTTGCCGGTCGCATGTCTAGTTCGCTCGGGGCAGGGTCCGACGTGGTACCGCCACTCTCCGTTGATTTCGCGGTCTTGGTTGCGACCTGATGGAAGTCACTGTGGAGGGATGCGCTGCAAGCGGTCTCCGACCGGGGTGCGCAGAGAAGCCGCCGGTGCCTGGCCCAACCGTACAAGCGCCCCGACGATTTCGCCCTGCAGCAGGAGCGACCTAGGCCTTCATCTGTCAGGGCACCGGTTCATCCGCCAGCTGGCGCACCGGTGAGCGCGCCGATCGGGCCGCAACGGTCGAAAGAGCTCGCCTGCGGATCGTGGCCGGTCGCCGGATATGTCTCGGCGACTTAAGGTCTAGACGAAGGCGCTCGCCCCCATGCTCGGCCGCTAACCGGAACGGGGCAGCGTCATTCCACGCTTACGGCGCCGCGACGCAGATCGGCTTCGATCTGCAGGCGCGTGCCACCGCCGAAGCGGGCGCGGTAGACCTGAAGGTTCTCCATGATCCGCTGCACGTAGTTGCGCGTCTCGGAGAACGGAATCAGCTCGACCCAGTCGACCGCATCGACCTTCGGATCGCGCGGATCGCCGTAGCGCTCGACCCACTTCTTCACGCTGCCGCGGCCGGCATTGTAGGCGGCGAAGGTCATGATGTAGGAGCCGCGATAATCCTCGAGCAATCCGCCGAGCTCGGCCGAGCCGAGCGCGGCGTTGTAGACCGAATCGTTCTTCAGCCGCCCCAGGTCGTAGGTCGCGCCGTGGCGCTTGCAGACGTAGCGGGCGGCGTCCGGCGTCACCTGCATCAGTCCATAGGCCTGCGCCGGCGAAACCACGCGTGGATTGAACGCGCTCTCCTGTCGCGCGATCGCATAGATGATGCTGCGCTCGACGTCGGGGCCGATCGGCGTGAACTGCGGAATGCCGTTGACGGGATAGGCGTAGAAGTCAAATGGCAGGCCGCGGTTGAGGGCAGACTTGCCGACCAGCAGCATGCCCCGTGCATCGCCGTAGCGCTGGGCGAGCTCGCCAAGGCCGGCAAGCGCTTCGGGATCGCCATTCTCGCCCATGTCGGCGAGCATGGGCACCGCGAGCTCGCGCTCGTCGAGCTCGTAGAGCAGATGCGCAGCGCGCACGATCTCAAGCCGCTCGGCGCCGCGCCCGCGGGGCTGGCTGTTGAGCTCGATCTGCGGCAGGCCGAGTTTGGCCCGGGCGAGCTGGCCGTAATAGCTGGTCGACTGTTCGGCGGCGCGGGCATAGGCGTTGCGCGCCTCCTGCTGACGCCCCATCGCTTCGGCCGCGCGGCCCTGCCAATAGCCGGCGCGCGCCAGCGCGGTCGGATTGACGCTGCCGACGCCGATGCGGGCAAAATGCTGGGTGGCGGTCGCGGGGTCGTTGAGGAATCGCAGCGCGATCCACCCGGCGGTGAACTCCTGCTCGGTCTTGTAGATGTCGCGCGAGGGCAGGGCGGCATCGCGCGCGATCAGATAGGCCGAGCGGAATTCCTCGGTGTCGATCATCTTGCGGGCCAGGAGGCGCCGCTCGATCCACCATTCGTCGAGATTGTGAAGCCGACCCGGATCCTTGGGCGCCGACAGCATCAGCTGGGCGGCCTCGGCGAACTTCTCCTCGCGGCGCAGGAGCTGGATCTTGCTGAAGGTGTAGCCGGGGTCATTGTGCAGCTCGCGCGGCACGGCGTCGAGCAGCGCCCGCGCGTTCGGCGCTTTCTTGACGGCGCCGATGCGGGCCTTGGCGAGCGCGACATAGCCGGCGCCGAGGCGCTTTGCAGCGCGCAGGGCCGCCTCGGTCTCACTGCCGTAGAGCAGGGTGTCCATCCGCGCTTTCTGATCGCCCGGCGTCAGCAGGGCACCGAACTGGTCGAGCGCGTTGTTCTCGGTGTCCTCCGACATCGGATCGCTGCGCCAGGCCTCGCGCACCAGCCGCTCGGCATTGGCGCGATCGCCGCGCGCCAGCATCGCCTTGGCGAGCGTGAAGCGGCCCTTGGCGGAGATCGGAGACTCGTTCTCGAACCACGACCACGCGACCGAATCGTCGCGCCTGTCGTCCCACATCGCGGCCTCGAGGCGCCGGCGCAGGAAGGTCTGCGACGGCCAGGTCGGATTGGCGGAGATGAAGGCGCGATAGCGTTCCACGGTCGCGCCGTTGTCCTCGCTGCGCAGGATGATCCATTCGGCGAGCTTTCGCGCGACCGGATCCGAGATGCCGGCGGCGGCATCGGTGGCGTCGCCGGCCTTGCGCTTGCGTACGAGCTCGATGACGCTCTCGAGCGTGTCCTTGTCGGCTTGCGACGTCGACGATGTCGCCGCAACCGCGGCCGGAATGACCGGCTTGCGTGGCGCCGCATGCTGGCGGGTCGCGGGGGCCAGCACGGGAGCTGCGAGCGGTCTGGCGGCGGCCGGGGCGGTGGGCCTGTCGGTGGCCGTCACGGCCGGCGCGGGTGCGGTCTTTGCGGGCTTGGGCGGCGATCCGTTGCTCGCCGGGTGAGATTTCGGCGAGGAGACCGCTGCCGCGGGTTTCGGCTTGTCCTTCGCCGGTTCCTTGGCGGCAGCATCCTTGGCTGGCGTCTTCGCGCCTTCCTTGGCCGCGGTGCCACCCTTGCTCGCGCCCTTCGCTGCGTCCTTGCCGGCTCCCTGGACCGTGCCTTTGGCTGCTTCCTTCGCTGCTTCCTTGGCCGCGCCCTTGTTCGAGTCCTTGTTTAAGTCCTTGGCCGGTCCCTTCGCGGCGTCCTTGGCAGCTGGCTTCGCGGTCTCCTTGTTGCCCGTCTCAGCGGTCGTCTCATTGGACTTGGCGAGGGCGGCGCAACCCAGCGACAGCCCTGCCATCAGGCACACGACCAGACCGGTGGATCGCCATGCGGCACGTGCAAAGGAGGTCACGGCGTTTCGTCGCCCCGAATCAGTGAAGTGGCTCAAGACCTAGCTGAATTTGATTGAATATGCGGACAAAATACCAACAGCCGCTTACCTCGGACCGATTTGCACCATCACCGCGGCAAAATCGCGGCCTAAACGCTGCCTCACCCAGAAGCGGGCCTTTTACCGGCAGGATAGACCCGATATGAATGGGGCTTGCTCAAGAGATAGCCGCGTACGGAGGAAGTCCATGGCAGCCAAGACGAAGTTCCGGGGGTCGTTCACCGCCTTGGTCACGCCGTTCAAGAACGGCTCGCTGGACGAGGCGGCGTTCCGCTCCCTGGTCAACTGGCAGATTTCGGAGGGGACCAACGGCCTGGTTCCGGTCGGCACCACCGGCGAGAGCCCGACGATGAGCCACGACGAGCACAAGAAGGTCGTCGAATGGTGCATCGCTGAAGCCAAGGGCCGCGTGCCGGTCATCGCGGGCGCCGGCTCCAACTCGACCAAGGAAGCGATCGAGCTCTCCCAGCACGCCGAAAAGGCGGGTGCGGACGCCGTGTTGATCGTCACGCCCTACTACAACAAGCCGACCCAGGAAGGGATGTACCAGCACTTCAAGGCGATCAACGACGCGATCGGCATTCCGATCATCATCTACAACATCCCGCCGCGCTCGGTGATCGACATGTCGGTCGACACCATGAAGCGGCTGTGGGAGCTGAAGAACATCGCCGGCGTCAAGGACGCCACCGCCAGCATGGTTCGCGTGTCGCAGCAGCGCGCGGCGATGGGCGAGGATTTCAACCAGCTCTCGGGCGAGGACGCCACCATCATCGGCTACATGGCCCATGGCGGCCATGGCTGCATCTCGGTCACCTCCAACGTCGCGCCGCGCCTCTGCTCGGAGTTCCACGCCGCCTGGCAGAAGGGCGACACCAAGGCGGCGCTCGCGATCCACGACAAGCTGATGCCGCTGCACAACAACCTCTTCATCGAGAGCAATCCGGCGCCGATCAAGTACGCGATGTCGCTGCTCGGCAAGCTGGAGGAGACGCTGCGGCTGCCGATGGTGCCGGTCTCCGAGCCGACACGCGTTGCCGTGCGCAGCGCGATGGTGCACGCGGGTCTGATCAACTGACGCGCCGGCCTGTCGGGGGAGCCTTTCATGACCGTCGAGGAAAAGGGCGCGCGAATGCTGAAGGAGTTCCGCGAGTTTGCCATGAAGGGCAACGTCGTCGATCTCGCGGTCGGCGTCATCATCGGCGCGGCGTTCGGCGCCATAGTCAACTCGCTGGTCGGCGACGTGATCATGCCGATCATCGGCGCGGTTACCGGCGGGCTCGACTTCTCGAACTACTTCACCCCCTTGTCGAAGGCGGTCACCGCCACCAACTTGGCCGATGCGAAAAAGCAAGGAGCCGTGCTGGCTTGGGGCAGCTTCCTCACGCTGACGATCAACTTCATCATCATCGCCTTCGTATTGTTCCTTGTGATCCGCGCCATAAACACGCTGAAGCGCAAGGAAGAGGCGGCGCCGGCCGCTCCACCGAAGCCGTCGGCCGAGGTCGAGCTGCTGACCGAGATCCGCGATCTCCTCAAGAAGTGACGCGCGCACTTCGTCCGAACTGTTAGAATCCGCGCGCATCTCGATCAGGTTTGCCCGACATGGCCGATAAGAACGAACGTCCGATCAAGGTCATGGCGGAAAATCGCAAGGCCCGCTTCAACTATGCGATCGAAGACACGATCGAGGCGGGGATTGCGCTGACGGGGACCGAGGTCAAGTCGATCCGCAACGGCAAGAGCACGATCGCGGAATCCTATGCCGATTCCAAGAACGGCGAGATCTGGCTGATCAACGCCACCATTCCCGAATATCTCCAGGGTAACCGGTTCAATCACGAGCCCAAGCGGCCGCGCAAACTGCTTCTCCACCGCCGGCAGATCAACAAGCTGATGGGCGCAGTCGACCGCGAGGGCATGACGCTGATCCCGCTCAAGCTCTATTTCAACGAGCGTGGTTGCGCCAAATTGCAGCTTGCGGTTGCAAAGGGCAAGAAGCTGCACGACAAGCGTGAGTCCGAGAAGAAGCGCGACTGGAGCCGGGAGAAGGGCCGGCTGATGCGGGCGAGGGGATGACGAAATGAATCAACGGAACCTGCTCGAGGTCGACTGGAGCCAGATTCCTGCGCCTGCCGACGACGGTGGCGCCGCGCATCTCAAGGGCATGACGTTGCCACCGATCGGCCTGCTCGCGACCGACGACACGTCGGTCACGCTGTCGGCGCTGCGCGGCCGCACCGTGGTATTCGCCTATCCCCGCACCGGCGAGCCCGGCAAGATCGCGCTGGTCGACGATTGGGACATGATCCCGGGGGCGCGCGGCTGCACACCTCAGACCTGCGCATTTCGCGATCTGTTCGCAGAGCTGAAGGCCGCGGGCGCCTCACACGTGTTCGGCCTCTCGACCCAGAGCAACGCGTACCAGACCGAGATGGCTTCGCGCCTGCATCTGCCGTTCCCGGTACTTTCGGACGAGAAGCTGGCGCTGACGCGCGCCTTGAACCTGCCGACCATGGGGGTCGCGGGCCTGACGCTGATCAAGCGTCTCGCGCTGGTCATCGACGACGCACGCATCACGCGCGTCTTCTATCCGGTGTTCCCGCCCGACCGGAATGCCGGCGAGGTGCTGGACTGGCTGAGGGCCCATCCGGTCAGGACGTAAAGCGTATCCCGCATGCGGCCAGGTCTATGGCCAGCCAATGATGGCAGCGATGCCGCGCACCCAAGTCCGTCCCCGTCATCCTGAGGTGCTCGTCCTGCAACGCAGGGCGAGCCTCGAAGGACGACGGCCCGGCTGCATCCCGGCCGTTCATCCTTCGAGGCTCCCGGCGCGATGCTCCGCATCGCGCCACTCGCGCCTCAGGATGACGGGTTCAACATTGCCGGTGCCCCAGCTGCTCTCTAATCCAGGTCCGCCTTCAATCCAGGTCCGCCTTCACCTTCGCGAACACGCTGCGGAACATGTCCGGCGTCAGGACGCCGGTGTTCGTGTTGTAGCGCGAGCAATGATAGCTGTCGTAGAGCTTGAACCGGCCTGCCTGATGCACTGCGCCGTGGCCGAAGGGGGCCTGAGAGGCCTTCAGCTTTAGCGGCTTGAGCACGCTGTCGTGCGCAATTCGCCCGAGCGCGATGATCGCGCGCAGCCGGGGCATGGTCTCGAGATTGGCGACCAGGAACTGCCGGCAGGTGTTGATCTCGACCGGCAGCGGCTTGTTCTGCGGCGGCACGCAATGCACGGCATTGGCGATCCGGCAGTCGACCAGTTTCAGGCCGTCGTCGGGGCGCGCCTGATAGGTCCCCCTGGCAAAGCCGTATTCGATCAGCGTGCTGTAGAGCAGGTCGCCGGCATAATCGCCGGTGAAGGGCCGTCCCGTGCGGTTGGCGCCCTGCATTCCCGGCGCGAGGCCCACGATCAGGAGGCGCGCCTCGAGGTCGCCGAAGGGCGCAACCGGCGCATTGTGCCACGACGGCTCGCGTGTGCGGTTCGCCTCGCGAAAGGCGACCAGGCGCGGACAGAGCGGACAGTCACGGTCGGGAACGACGGCGAGAGGCTGGCGGCTTGACCGGGCCGCCTCACTCCTCGAAGTCTTCATCGCCCCTCGGCGCCATCGTGGTTGCGCGCTGGAGGAATTGCGGGGCGTGGTGGCGTTCGCCACGCTCGCCGCGGTCACGCGGGGCGGGGCGCTCGGACGGGTCGCGGCCGAGCTTGGATTGCAGCTCGACGAGGTCGGTGAAGACGTCAGCCTGGCGGCGCAGCTCGTCGGCGATCATCGGCGGCTGGCTGGCGATGGTGGAGATCACCGTGACCCGCACGCCGCGGCGCTGCACGGCCTCGACCAGGGAGCGAAAGTCGCCGTCACCCGAGAACAGCACCATCTGGTCGATGTGCTCGGCGAGCTCCATGGCGTCCACGGCAAGCTCGATGTCCATGTTGCCCTTGACCTTGCGGCGGCCGGAGGCGTCGATGAATTCCTTGGTCGCCTTGGTGACGACGGTGTAGCCGTTGTAATCCAGCCAGTCGATCAACGGGCGGATCGAGGAGTATTCCTGGTCTTCGATGATGGCGGTGTAATAGAACGCCCGCAACAACGTCCCGCGGCCCTGAAACTCCTTCAGCAGACGCTTGTAATCGATGTCGAAGCCCAGAGTTTTCGCGGTCGCGTAGAGATTGGCCCCATCGATGAAGAGCGCGATCTTGTTGGTCGGAGAAAGTGACATTCAGTTTGCTCGCGTAGTGTCCGTGATTGATCGTTTTTTGTTGGCGCGGCGACAGCAAGCCGCGCAGTTCTAAAGTGCCGCTGAGACCCGTCGAAACCGCAAGTCCGGAGAAGTCGGGGCAATCAAGGTATAGTTATGGCGGACTTGCATACACCCGGGGTTGCCCTCGATGGCAGCCCAGAAAACCCCGTCCCAGTCCCAATGTGGCGTTAGCAGAGCCGTTTGGCGAGACCAAATCACAAATTGGCCTTGCGAAATCGTCCCGGCCCCTATAACTAGCCCCAATCATCCACATATTTCGTCCCACCCACAACGGAGCGACAGTCCATGGCTCGCGTCACCGTAGAAGATTGTATCGACAAGGTCGACAACCGGTTTGACTTGGTCCTGCTGGCCGCCCACCGAGCCCGCATGATTTCGTCCGGTTCACAACTAACGGTTGACCGCGATAACGACAAGAACCCTGTTGTGTCTTTGCGTGAAATTGCCGAGACCACGATCTCGCCGGAGGATCTCCGCGAGGAGCTGGTGCACTCGCTCCAGAAGTTCGTCGAGGTGGACGAGCCCGAGCCGGACACGGTGCCGCTGATCGGTTCCGCAGGGGCGAGCGTCGATGCGGACGACACCGAAGTCGCCGTCGAGCGCATGACCGAAGAGGAGCTCCTGAAGGGTCTGGAAGGCCTCGCGCCTCCCGAGGAGCAGCCCGAGGAAGACGAGTAATTCCTCCATCGTGATCATCGACTGCTTGTGATCTTATCAAAGGCCCGAACCCGTGTTCGGGCCTTTGCTTTTGTTGACGTTTTCGTGGTTACCATAGTGTTGCCGGTTGGCGCTGCGCCTGTCACTGAATTGATCGGACACACGCGCGATCGGAGCTAGGATGTATACAACGGACCGCCTCGGGCCCGTTTGAAAGCAGGACGGAATGGTATATCGGCGCCGCAGACCCACGCAGATGCAGGCCGCAACCGAATCGGTTGCCGTGGCCCCGACTGCGCCGGTCGCGCGCCCCGCCAGACCCCGCGCGCGCATGATGCGTCAATATGACCTCGTCGAGCGCGTCAGATCCTACAATCCCAACACCAACGAAGACCTGCTGAACCGCGCCTATGTCTACGCCATGAAGGCGCATGGTTCGCAGACCCGCGCCTCGGGCGATCCGTATTTCTCGCACCCGCTCGAAGTGGCGGCCATTCTCACCGACCTGAAGCTCGACGACGCCACCATCGTGGCAGCACTGCTGCACGATACGATCGAGGACACCGAGGCGACGCGGGCCGAGATCGACCAGATCTTCGGGCCGGAGATCGGCGCGCTGGTCGAGGGCCTGACCAAGCTGAAGCGGCTCGAGCTGGTGTCACGCGAGGCCAAGCAGGCCGAGAACCTGCGCAAATTGTTGCTAGCCATTGCCGATGATGTCCGTGTGCTTCTGGTCAAGCTCGCCGACCGCCTGCACAACATGCGCACGCTGGAATTCGTGCCGACGGAATCGCGCCGGCGCATCGCCGAGGAGACGCTCGACATCTACGCGCCGCTGGCGGGGCGCATGGGCATGCAGGAAATGCGCGAGGAGCTGGAGGACCTGTCCTTCCGCACCCTCGATCCCGAAGCCTATTCGGTGGTGATGCAGCGGCTCGACGCGCTTGCCGAGCGCAACCGCAATTTGATCGGCGAGATCGAGGACCAGCTCTCCAACAATCTGCGGCACAGGGGCCTCGGCGCGCGGGTCTATGGCCGTCGCAAGAAGCCGTTCTCGATCTGGACCAAGATGGAGCGCAAGTCGGTCGGCTTCGAGCAATTGTCCGACATCTTCGGCTTCCGCCTCGTCGTCAACGACATCGAGGCCTGCTATCGCGCGCTCGGGATCGTCCACACCACCTGGCCGGTCGTGCCGGGGCGCTTCAAGGACTACATCTCGACGCCGAAGCAGAACGACTACCGCTCGATCCACACCACTGTGATCGGCCCCGGCAACCAGCGCGTCGAGCTCCAGATCCGCACCGAGGCGATGGACCAGATCGCCGAGCGCGGCATCGCCGCGCATGTCTTCTACAAGGAAGGCGTGGGCTCGCCGACCGAATACCTCAAGCGCGAGTCCAACGCGTTCTCCTGGCTGCGCCACACCATCGGAATCCTCTCCGAGAGCGCCAATCCCGAGGAATTCCTCGAGCACACCAAGCTCGAGCTGTTCCACGACCAGGTGTTCTGCTTCACCCCGAAGGGCAAGCTGATCGCGCTGCCGCGCCACGCCAACGTGATCGACTTCGCCTATGCGGTGCACACCGACGTCGGCAACAGCGCGGTGGGCTGCAAGATCAACGGCAAGTTCGCGCCGCTGTCCTCGGAGCTCCAGAACGGCGACGAGGTCGAGGTGCTGACCTCGGAAGCGCAGTCCGCGCCGCCGTCGGCCTGGGAAACGCTCGCAGTCACCGGCAAGGCGCGTGCCGCGATCCGCCGCGCCACGCGCACCGCGGTGCGCGATCAATATGTCGGCCTCGGCCGGCGCATCGTCGAGCGACTGTTCGAGCGCGCCAAGATCGAATACGCCGACGACAAGCTCAAGGGTGCGCTGCCGCGGCTCGCGCGGACTTCGATCGAGGACGTCATGGCGGCGGTGGGCCGCGGCGAGATCAAGGCATCGCACGTCGCGCGTGCGATGTACCCGGACTACAAGGAGGAGCGGATCGCGCGCTACGGCGTCAAGAAGGGGCTTGCGGCCAAGTTCAAGGAGAAGTCCTCGGAACCGCGCAGCCCGGTTGCGATCCCGATCCGCGGCATCAATTCCGACCTTCCGGTCAAGTTCGCTCCGAACGGCGGCGCCGTGCCCGGGGATCGCATCGTCGGCATCGTCACGCCGGGCGAGGGTATCACGATCTATCCGATCCAGGCGCCCGCCCTGAAGGATTTCGAGGAGGAGCCGGAGCGCTGGCTCGACGTCCGCTGGGACATCGAGGACTCCGCGCCGCAGCGCTTCCCGGCCCGCATCAAGGTGGAGAACGTCAACGAGCCCGGCGCGCTGGCGCAGATCGCGACCGTGATCGCCGAGCACGACGGCAACATCGACAACATCAGCATGCAGCGCCGTTCGCCGGACTTCACGGAGACGACGATCGATCTCGAAGTCTACGATCTGAAGCACCTGAGCGCGATCCTGGCTCAGTTGCGCGCGAAGGCGGTCGTCGCCCGCGTCGAACGTGTTAATGGATAGGCGCTTTGCGTATGCGCCTGTCGCCCCGATTTCGTGAGTCCTGAAATGCCCGCAACTCCGCTCCGCCTCGGCGTCAATGTCGACCATGTCGCGACCCTGCGTAACGCGCGCGGTGGCCGCAATCCGGATCCGGTGCGCGCGGCGCTGCTCGCGATCGAGGCCGGCGCCGACGGCATCACCGCGCATCTGCGCGAGGATCGCCGGCACATCCGCGACGAGGACATGGCGCGGCTGAAGGCGGAGATCTCCAAGCCGCTCAATTTCGAGATGGCGGCGACCGATGACATGTTGCGCATCTCGCTCGCCACCAAGCCGCATGCGGTCTGCCTGGTTCCGGAGCGGCGCCAGGAGGTGACGACCGAAGGCGGGCTGGATGTGGTCGGCCAGCACAACGCGCTCGCGCCCTATATCGCGCGGCTGAACGATGCCGGCATCCGGGTCTCGCTGTTCATCGCCGCCGACCCCGCCCAGATCGAAATGGCGGCACGGCTGCGCGCGCCCGTGATCGAGATCCACACTGGCGCATGGTGCGACGCCGTCGTCGACGGCCACGCCGACAAGGCCGAGGCCGAATGGCGGCGGATCGTGGCGGGGGCGAAGCTGGCCAGGGATGCGGGGCTCGAGGTCCATGCCGGGCACGGGCTCGACTATGCCACGGCGGAGACGATCGCGGCCCTGCCTGAGATCATGGAGCTCAATATCGGCTACTACATGATCGGCGAGGCGCTGTTCGTGGGTCTGGCCGAAACCGTGCGCAACATGCGCGCGGCGATGGACCGTGGCCGGAGCCGGGCATGATCATCGGCATCGGCTCCGACCTGATCGACATCACCCGCGTGGCCAAGGTGATCGAACGTCATGGCGAGCGCTTCCTCGACCGCATCTTCACCGCGGCCGAGCGGGCCAAGGCGGAGCGGCGCGCCAAGAACGAGAAGATGGTGGTGGCGACCTACGCCAAGCGCTTCGCCGCCAAGGAGGCCTGCTCCAAGGCGCTCGGCACCGGCATCAGGCGCGGTGTCTGGTGGCGCGACATGGGCGTGGTCAACCTGCCGGGCGGGCGGCCGACCATGCAGCTGACCGGCGGCGCGCTGGCCCGGCTTCAGGCCCTGACGCCGGACGGATTCGAGGCGCGGATCGACGTTTCGATCACCGACGACTGGCCGCTGGCGCAGGCCTTTGTCATCATTTCCGCCGTGCCACCTGCGAAGCCCTGAGGATATCCGCTTCATTTTATAATTCGTATGTGAAATCAACGCCTTACTCAGTTTTGATGTGATCCTTGATTGCGTGGCCTCCGACAACCGTCTAAAAGTCCGCCGTCGCAAATCAGCTTGGGCGAATTCGGCTTTACGCCGGAATTGGCCCTCACTATCAGAATCAGGACAATCTCCATGGGCCGCGAAGCAAAGGACTGTTCGCGCCAGGAGGGCGCTCTGTGACCGCCGGCCGGAATTGAGAGAGCAATGAGCGTGACTTCAGGAACGAAAACTGAGAGCGGCGTCGGTGAAACGATCCGGGTCGTCATTCATGCTCTCCTGATCGCGCTGGTGATCCGCACCTTCCTGTTTCAGCCTTTCAACATCCCGTCGGGCTCGATGAAGGCGACGTTGCTGGTCGGCGACTATCTGTTCGTCTCGAAATATTCCTACGGCTATAGCCACTATTCGATTCCGTTCTCGCCGCCGCTGTTCTCGGGGCGAATCTGGGGCTCGGATCCGAACCGCGGCGACATCGTCGTGTTCCGCCTGCCGAAGGACGATTCCACGGACTACATCAAGCGCGTGATCGGCCTTCCCGGCGACCGCGTCCAGATGCGCGACGGGCTGCTCTACATCAACGACGCGCCGGTCGAGCGGCAGCGCATGAGCGAATATGTCGGCGAAGATCCCTGTGGCTCGGAAGGCGGCGGCATCTCCCGGGTGAAGCGCTGGAAGGAGACGCTGCCGAACGGCGTGTCCTATGAGACGCTGGACTGCGCCGACAACGGCTACATGGACAACACCAACGTCTACACGGTGCCGCCCGGCCACTTCTTCATGATGGGCGACAATCGCGACAACTCCACCGACAGCCGCTTCCTCGGCCAGGTCGGCTACGTGCCGCAGGAAAATCTGATCGGCCGCGCCCAGATGATCTTCTTCTCCATCGCCGAAGGCGAGCATGCCTGGATGTTCTGGCGCTGGCCGTGGGCGGTACGCTGGAATCGTTTCTTCAAAATCGTCCGATGAAAGACGAAGCCAAGGACATCGCGACCCAACCGATCGAGGCGCAAGCGGGCCCCGAAGGGGAAGCTGCGACCAAGACGGCTGCAGACAAGGCGCCTGCGAAGAAGAAGCGGGTGCGGAGCAGCAAGGCCAAGGCCACGGATGCGAGCGCGGCGCTCGAGGCGCGCATCGGCCACAGCTTCGCTGACCCGAACCTCCTGATGCAGGCGATCACGCATGTCTCCGCGCTGAAGTCCGGACGCAAGCGCGGCGACAGCTATCAGCGCCTGGAATTCCTCGGCGACCACGTGCTCGGGCTCGTCGTCTCCGACATGCTCTATCACGCCTTCCCGAACGCCGACGAAGGCGAGCTGTCCAAGCGTCTGGCCGAGCTCGTGCGCAAGGAAAGCTGCGCCGACGTCGCCAAGTCGCTCGGTCTGGTCGACGACATCAAGCTCGGCTCGGTCGGCCCCAGTGCCGATGCGCGCCTGCGCAAGAGCGTGCTGGGGGACATCTGCGAGGCCGTGATCGGCGCCATCTTCCTCGACGGCGGCCACGCGGCGGCAGCCGAATTCGTCAAGCGCAACTGGACCGAGCGCATGCACAAGCCGCGCCGTCCCTTGCGCGACCCCAAGACCGTGCTGCAGGAATGGGCGCAAGGGAAGGGGCTGCCGACGCCTGTTTACCGCGAGGTCGAGCGCACTGGCCCGCATCACGACCCGCAGTTCCGCGTGGCAGTCGATCTGCCGGGGCTGGCGCCGGCGGAAGGCATCGGCGGCAGCAAGCGCGCGGCAGAGAAGGTGGCAGCTTCAGTGATGATCGAACGCGAAGGCGTTGGCGGCGGCAATGACGGCTGAAGCAAGCGGCGAGGCGCCCATTGGTACGCGCTGCGGCTTCGTTGCGCTGATCGGCGCGCCGAATGTCGGCAAGTCCACGCTGGTCAACGCGCTGGTCGGGGCCAAGGTCACGATCGTCTCGCGCAAGGTGCAGACCACGCGCGCGCTGATCCGCGGCATCGTCATCGAGAACAATGCGCAAGTGATCCTGGTCGACACGCCCGGCATCTTCTCGCCCAAGCGCCGGCTCGACCGCGCCATGGTCTCGACCGCCTGGAGCGGGGCGCATGACGCCGACCTCGTCTGCGTGCTGCTGGATGCCAAGACCGGGATCGACGAGGAAGCGGAGGCGATCCTCGCCAAGGCCGCCGGCGTCAATCACGAGAAGATCCTGGTCATCAACAAGGTCGATCTGGTCCAGCGCGAGAAGCTGCTGGCGCTGGCGCAAGCCGCCAACGAGCGCATGAAGTTCGCGCGGACCTTCATGATCTCGGCGATCTCGGGCGACGGCGTCGACGACATCCGCAAGACGCTCGCGGAAATGGTGCCGCCGGGCCCGTTCCTCTATCCCGAGGACCAGATGTCGGACGCGCCGATGCGGCAACTCGCGGCCGAGATCACGCGCGAAAAGATCTATCAGAAGCTGCACCAGGAATTGCCCTACCAGTCCACGGTCGAGACCGACAAGTGGGAGGAGCGCAAGGATCATTCGGTGCGGATCGAGCAGACGATCTTCGTCGAGCGCGAAAGCCAGCGCAAGATCGTGCTTGGCAAGGGCGGCGCAACCATCAAGTCGATCGGCGCGGATTCGCGGAAGGAACTGATGCAGATCCTCGACGTGCCGGTGCATCTGTTCCTGTTCGTCAAGGTACGCGAGAACTGGGGCGACGACCCCGATCGCTACCGCGAGATGGGCCTGGACTTCCCCAGGGAATAACCAAGAAAAGATCGGTATCCGATGAGCGTGCCCAGCAACGTCCGGCGCTTCGAAGCGCTGCTCTATGCATCGTTGATGCTGGATGCCCTCTCGGTCGCGGCGCAGGACCGCACGCCCAACACCGAGATGACCGAGCAGATGATCATGACGGCGACCTTGCTCGCCGGCGGCATGATCCTGCTGCTGGTCTATTTCGTCTGGCTGGCCGCGCATCGGCGCAAGAACTGGCCGCGCTGGGTGCTGGCGGCGGCCCTGGGGTTGTCGGTGATCTCGCTCGGCCAGATCATCGGGGAGAGGGGCCTGGAGCTCGACAGCGCCATCGAGATCGTCTCCTGCGCGCTGACCGCGATCGGACTTTATTTCTCCTTCACCGGCGACGCGCAGGGCTGGTTCAACGCCTAGCGTCATTCCGGGGCGCCTCGAAGAGGCGAACCCGGAATCTCGAGATTCTCGGGTGCGCAAGGGCGCACCCGAGTTCGATGCTTCGCATCGCCCCGGAATGACGGGGAGAAGGCACTGCGCTCCTCACTGGAATCCTGTAATATTTCCTCATGGAATGGACCGACGAGGGTATCGTGCTGGGGGTGCGGCGGCATGGCGAGAGCAGCGCCATCGTCGAGCTCCTGACGCGCGCCCATGGCCGGCATCTCGGCCTCGTCCGCGGCGGCGCCGGCTCGCGGATGCGGCCCCTCCTGCAGCCCGGCAACAGCGTCAGCGCAGTGTGGCGGGCGCGGCTCGACGAGCATCTCGGTACCTATGCGGTCGAGGGATTGAAGCTGCGTGCGGCGACGTTGCTGGCATCGTCCCATGGGGTCTATGGCATCACCCATCTCGCCTCGGTTGCGCGGCTCTTGCCGGAGCGCGATCCGCACGAAGAGATCTTTGCGTTGCTCGAACATTCGCTCGACGATTTCGAGGACATCGGCAGCGCCGCCGTGCACCTGATCCATTTCGAGCTGGCGATGCTCGCGGAGCTGGGTTTCGGCCTGGCGCTGGACAATTGCGCGGTGACCGGCGAGACCACGGACCTGATCTACGTCTCGCCGAAATCCGGCGGTGCGGTGTCGCGCGGTGCGGGCGAGCCGTGGTGCGACCGGCTGTTGCGGCTGCCGCCCTTTCTGCGCCATGGTGAGACCGCGAGCGATCTCACCGAGCAGGATCTCCAGGACGGCTTCCGGCTCACCGGCCTGTTCCTGCTGCGTCACGTGCTGGAGCCGCGCGGGCAGGGCCATTCCGATGCGCGGGCCGGCTTCATCAACGCCCTGATACGGCAGCAGGCGAGGGCAGCGATTCCCGCGCCATGAGCTCATTGGGACTCTGCACTGCCCGTTGGCATCGAGTTCCCCGGAACGAAATCGGGCCGGTCGAGTTCGCCTTCAGGTT
Organism: Bradyrhizobium sp. GW821-FHT13H06; assembly: GCF_058803975.1. Taxonomy (NCBI): domain Bacteria; kingdom Pseudomonadati; phylum Pseudomonadota; class Alphaproteobacteria; order Hyphomicrobiales; family Nitrobacteraceae; genus Bradyrhizobium; species Bradyrhizobium sp. GW821-FHT13H06. The sequence continues at coordinate 244,182 of NZ_JBXAPN010000010.1, forward strand.
CCACAACGGGGACAGCCTAAATGTTGATCAGGGGATTCGCCTTCTCCGCGGCGCTGCTTGCGTTTGCGCCCGATGCAATGGCCGGCGAGCCGCAACCCGGCTTGTTTCGCCGGGCTTCCTGCACGGTCGTCCGGTATTATGTGGCCAAATATTCCGCTGCCACCGCAGAGACATGGGCGCGGGCCCATGGCGCGACCGAGGCTGAGATCGAGGCCGCCCGGCGCTGCGTGACCAATGCGCCGGCACCCGCCCAAACGCCTGGTCAGGCCAAAACCCAGACATTTACGGCCGGCTGGGCAGGCCATTAGGCCGCCCACAGGGAACCATTCGATCCTTGCCCGATTCGCTTCCACGGTTTAACCGGGCGGCATGGGAAAACGAATCGTTCCACCGGAAGAACCGGCCGAAATCCACGAGGTGCCGCTGCGCGAGGCGCTGGAAGAGCGTTATCTCGCCTACGCGCTCTCCACCATCATGCACCGCGCGCTGCCGGACGCACGCGACGGCCTGAAGCCGGTGCACCGGCGCATCCTCTACGGCATGCGGCTGCTCAGGCTCGACCCGGGTACGGCCTTCAAGAAATCCGCAAAGATCGTCGGCGACGTGATGGGCTCGTTCCATCCGCACGGCGACCAGGCGATCTACGACGCCATGGTGCGCCTCGCGCAGGATTTCTCCTCGCGCTACCCGCTGGTCGACGGCCAGGGCAATTTCGGCAATATCGACGGCGATAACCCTGCCGCCTACCGCTACACCGAAGCGCGCATGACCGACGTCGCGCGGCTTCTGCTCGATGGCATCGACGAGGACGGCGTTGAGTTCCGCGCCAACTACGACGGCCAGTCGAAAGAGCCCGTCGTGCTGCCCGGCGGCTTTCCGAACCTGCTCGCCAACGGCGCGCAGGGCATCGCGGTCGGCATGGCCACCTCGATCCCGCCGCACAACGCCGCCGAGCTCTGCGACGCTGCGCTGCATCTGATCGAGAAGCCCGACGCGAAATCCAAGGCGCTGCTGAAGTGGGTCAAGGGTCCGGATTTCCCGACCGGCGGCATCTGCGTCGATTCAAAGCAGGCCATCGCGGAGGCCTATGCAACGGGCCGCGGCTCGTTCCGTGTCCGTGCGAGATGGGAGCAGGAAGAGGGCGCCCGCGGCAGCTGGGTCGTCGTCGTCACCGAGATTCCCTTCCTGGTGCAGAAGTCGCGCCTGATCGAGAAGGTCGCCGAGCTGCTCGACCAGAAGAAGCTACCGCTGGTCGGCGACATCAGGGACGAGTCGGCCGAAGACGTCCGCATCGTGATCGAGCCAAAGTCCAAGAACGTCGATCCCGCGCTGATGATGGAATCGCTGTTCCGGCTGACCGAGCTCGAGAACAAGATTCCGCTGAACCTCAACGTGCTGATCAAGGGGCGCGTCCCCAAGGTGGTCGGCCTGGCCGAAGCCCTGCGCGAATGGCTCGATCATCTGCGCGACGTGCTGATCCGCCGCACCAAGCACCGCAAGGGCGAGATCGAGCACCGGCTCGAAATCCTCGGCGGCCTGCTGATCGCCTATCTCAACATCGACGAGGTGATCCGGATCATCCGCGCCGAGGACGAGCCGAAGCCGGCCTTGATCAAGGCTTTCAAGCTCACCGAGTTGCAGGCCGACTCCATCCTCAACATGCGGCTGCGCAATCTGCGCAAGCTCGAGGAGATGGAGATCCGCACCGAGGACAAGGATCTGCGGAAGGAGCTGAAGGGCATCGAGGCCCTGCTGGCCTCCGAGCCTGAGCAGTGGAAGAAGGTCAGCGAGCAGGTCGGCAAGGTCCGCGACATGTTCGGGCCGAAGACGCCGCTCGGCAAGCGCCGCACCACCTTTGCCGACGCGCCCGAGCACGATCTCGCCGCGATCGAGGAGGCCTTCGTCGAGCGCGAGCCGGTGACCGTCGTCGTCTCCGACAAGGGCTGGATCCGCACCATGAAGGGGCACGTCGAGGATCTCTCGGGCCTGGCCTTCAAGCAGGACGACAAGCTCGGCTTCGCGTTCTTCGCGGAGACGACCTCAAAGCTGCTGCTGTTCGCGACCAACGGCAAGTTCTACTCGCTCGACGTCGCGAAGCTGCCGGGCGGCCGTGGTCACGGCGAGCCGATCCGCCTGTTCATCGACATGGAGCAGGAAGCCGCGCCCGTCGCGCTGTTCGTCCACAAGGGCGGACGCAAATTCCTGGTCGCGAGCCACGAGGGCCAGGGCTTCGTCGTCAACGAGGACGATTGCGTCGGCACCACCAAGAAGGGCAAGCAGGTCCTCAACGTCGACATGCCGAACGAGGCGCGCGCGATCACCGAAGTGCTCGGCGACACCGTCGCGGTCATCGGCGAGAACCGCAAGATGCTGGTCTTCCCGCTCGACCAGGTGCCGGAAATGGCGCGCGGCCGCGGCGTTCGCCTGCAGAAGTACAAGGATGGCGGCCTTTCGGATGTTGCCGTGTTCGACGCCAAGGCCGGCCTGACCTGGAAGGACTCCGCCGGTCGCGAATTCTCCGCGACCATGAAGGAGCTCGCCGAGTGGCAAGGCACCCGCGCCGACGCCGGCCGCCTGCCGCCGAAGGGTTTTCCGAAGTCGAACAAGTTCGGCCGGGGCATCTAGTACGCCGCGGCCTTTCCGTATCATCGCAGGATATCTGGAATACTGGGTCGCCCGGTCAAGCCGGGCGATGACACCGACGGTGTAGCCGCAAACGCGCGGCTGATAGCCGTGTGCGCATACGTGCTTCTGCCGTGTGGGCACGAACATTGCTTTTTGCTGGCGACCGTAACCGTTTCGCCAAGGCAAGAAGAAACCAATGTTCAAACTCAAGTCTTTGATCCCCGCGCTGTTCGGCCTCGCGCTGGCCGCGGCGCCCGCGCATGCGGCGGGGAATCTCGTCGCGGTGCTCGAGGCGGAAATCGTCACCCTCGATCCGCATTTCTCCACGGCCTATATTTCGCGCACGTTTGGCTACATGGTGTTCGATACGCTGTTTGCGAAGGACTCCAAGGGCGACATCAAACCGCAGATGGTGCAGGACTGGAAGGTCTCGCCCGACAACTTGACCTACACATTCACGCTGCGCGACGGCCTGAAGTGGCACGACGGCCAGCCGGTTACGGCCGCCGATTGCGTGGCCTCGCTGCGCCGCTGGGGCACCCGCAGCGCGCTCGGCCGTCGCATCTTCGCGATCACGGCGTCGCTCGAGCCGACCGATGCCAAGACTTTCGTGCTGACGTTGAAGGAGCCGTCGGGTCTCGTCATCGACGCGCTCGGCAATCCCGTCAGCCCCGTCGCCTTCATGATGCCCGAGCGCATCGCCAAGACGCCCGGCGACCAGCGCATCACCGAGATCGTCGGTTCCGGCCCGTTCGTCTACAGCAAGGCCGATCACCGCACCGGCGATCGCATGATCCTGAAGAAGTTCGCCGATTATGTGCCGCGCCCCGAGCCCGCCGACTTCCTCGCCGGCGGCAAGCGCGTCAATGTCGACACGCTGGAGGTCCGCGTCATTCCCGACGGTGCGACCGCAGCCTCCGCGCTGCAGGCCGGCGAAGTCGACTTCATGCAATACGCCCCGTTCGATCTGTTGCCGCAGTTGGAGAAGAACTCCCGCGTCAAGCTCGTCAACTTCACCGGCGGCAACATGTTCGCAGGCGCCTATCGTCTCAACGCCGCGTCGAAACCGTTCGACGATCCCGCGATCCGGCGCGTGCTGTGGAAGCTGGTCGACCAGCGCGAAGTGCTGGATGCGCTCGGGCTCGATGCCAAATACGCCACGCCTTGCGCGACGTTCTTCACCTGCGGCACCACCTATGAAAGCAAGGCCGGCACCGAGGCGGCGGCAAAGCCCTCGATCGAGGCGGCGAAGGCCGCGCTGAAGGCGACCAAATATGCCGGCGAGCCCGTCGTGGTCATGCAGGCCAACGATCTCGAAGCGCCGCGCGTCTCGGCGCAGGTGCTTGCCGAGCGGCTGAAGGCCGCCGGCTTCAACGTCGATCTGCAGGTGATGGACTGGGCGAGCGTGCTGGCGCGCCGCGCCAAGAAGGAGGGCTGGAGCGTCTACGGCGTTCACGCCGGCGGTTTCGATCTGGGTTCGCCGCTGACCAATGTGATGGTTGCCTTCAACTGCGCCGACTTCACCGGCTGGCAATGCGATGCGCGCATCACGCCCTTGATGGAAGCCTTCGCCAAGGCGCCGGCCGAGGAGGACCGCAAGAAGATCGCGGGCGAGATCCAGGCCGTCATGTACGATCAGGCACCCGCGATTCCCTGGGGCCAGTTCGCCCAGCCGGCCGCCTATCGCGCGACCTTGCGCGGTCTGATACCGTCCGCCATCCCGGTGTTCTGGAACGTTGAGAAGTAACGCGATGTACGATGTCATTGTTGTCGGCGGCGGCTCCGCCGGCGCCGCTGTTGCGGCACGGCTGTCCGAGGATCCCGCACGGCGCGTCCTGCTGCTCGAAGCAGGGCGCGACTGGCGCGCCGATGAGGCGCCCTGGGAGGTGCGAACGCCCAATCCCATCCCGATCATTCACAAGCGCGAATACCAGGAGAAATGGCAATGGCCTGACCTGTTAACGCGCCGGGTGGCGGGGCAGGAGCCTCGCTTCTACTGGCGCGGCAAGGGGCTCGGCGGCTCATCGATGATGAACGGCCAGATCGCCATCCGCGGCGTTGCGGACGCCTTCGACGAATGGGCGGCCAATGGCTGCACCGGCTGGTCGGCGAAGGAGGTGATGCCGCTGTTCTCCGTGATCGAGGATGATCTGGAATTCGGCGATGCCGACGGCCACGGCCGCGGCGGGCCGTTGCCGGTCTATCGCGCGCCGCCGGAGACATGGGGCCCGATCGATCGTGGCCTGCGCGACGCGGCGCTGGCGAGCGGGTATCCCTGGTGTGCCGATGTCAACGGCCCGGACGGCGAGGGCGTCGCCTGCTATCCCATCAACAGCCGCGACAGCCGCCGCATCACCACCAATGAGGGCTATCTCGAGCCCGCGCGCGGCCGCGCCAATCTGGATATCCGCGGGCATGCGCTGGTCGATCGCGTGCTGATCAGCGAGGGCCGCGCGACTGGCGTCCGCGTTCATGTCGAGGGGCAGGGCACAAGCGAGATCAGCGCGCGCCAGATCGTGCTCTGTGCTGGCGCCATTCACAGTCCGGCGATCCTGCTGCGCTCGGGCATCGGACCGGCCGAGGAGTTGAGGGCGATGGGAATCGCGGTCGCGCGCGATCTGCCGGTCGGCCGCCATTTCTTCGACCACCCGCTGTTTCGCGCCACGATCCAGCTCCGGGAGGGGCTTCGCCCCACCGATCCCGATACGCGCCACACCAATTGCTGCGTGACCTACTCGTCGGGCCTCGCCGACGGCGGCAAGCGCGACATGATCCTGATCGCGTTCAACCATCGCGGCATCGGCGTATCAGGGGCGATCGGCGCCGGGCTGTTCAACGCGTATTCTCGCGGCACGCTCAAATTGGCCTCCGTCGATCCCGCGATCGATCCCGTCGTCGAGGAGAACATGCTGGCCGATCCCCGTGACATGCTGCGGATGATGGATGCGGTGAAACGCTTGGCGGTGATCACCACCCAGCCGGCGCTGTCGGGCATCGCCGACTGGATCCGGCTGACCGACACCGACCTGACGCTGCCGCAGGCAGCAAGCCTGCCGGATCACGAGCTCGACGCGGTGCTGCGTCGTGAGACCGGCGACATCCAGCACGCTGCCGGCAGCTGCCGCATGAGCGGCGTTGGGGATGCCGACGGCGTGGTCAATCCGGACGGCACGGTGAAGGGCATTTCCGGCTTGCGTGTCGCCGACGCCTCCATCATGCCGTCGGATTGCCGGGCCAACACGCATTTCACGACGGTGGTGATTGGAGAGGCGATCGCGCGGATGATGATGCGGTAGTTCTGCTGCATAAACTCGCTCATCAGAGTGACGGTGAGGGTGCTTGCGGCTCTCTCCGCGTCATTGCGAGCGCAGCGAAGCAATCCAGAATCTTTCCGCGGTGACAGTCTGGATTGCTTCGCTGCGCTCGCAATGACGGAGCAAGGGGTGCGGCCATCGCTCTCCAAGTCACAGTTCAAACAGCAGATACACAATCTCTTTCTCGCGGCGCGTTTCGCCCGAGTTTTGCTCATGTGCCGCCCTCGAAGAAGACAAGGGCGCAGGGAAGGCCGGGCGCCGGCGGCACCCGAGTCCGTGCGCTGTAGAAATGCACACGGGGTGGACCACAGGTGTTGCCGGTCGCCCGGCCGTCCCTGCGCGAGTGGTTTTAACGGTGTCCTTCGTGCTCTCCCCGGGGAGCGATGCACTATTGCCCCCGTCGCCTTGCGGATGATCGATGCGCGTGCCGGTCGGCCGCCACATCACCGCAAGCCTTGACGCACAGACCCCGGGCGTCAGGACCACACGACTAAACGTCAAGGCCGTTTTTCCCGGTGTTTTCGCTTGGTTCCAGCGGCTGGGCCCCAATAGGCCCTAGTCTCAGTACAGCG
>NZ_JBXAPN010000011.1:0-230464 GCF_058803975.1 Bradyrhizobium sp. GW821-FHT13H06
TCCGAACCTGATCACGATCAGTGGAATCCGTGATCACCATCGCCTGGAACACCTGATCACCATCCCTGGAATACGCAGACTGGCGCGGATTTCGGCGCGTTCGCGGGCTTCCTTGAAGCGGTAGGAATCGCCCTCGATGGAGATCACCTCGGCACGATGGACGAGACGGTCGACCAGGGAGACGACGCAGGCAGCGTTCGGGAAGACATCGGACCATTCCGCGAAGGGCTTGTTGGTGGTCACGAGTGTGGAGCAATTTTGATATCTGCGGCTAATCAGCTCGAACAGCAGATCGGCGTGGCGGTTGGAATAGGAGAGATAACCGACCTCATCGATCACCAGAACGTCGGGAGCGGCGTAGTGGCGCAGGCGTCGGCGCAGCGCGGCATCGCTATCGAGGGCGGCGAGTTCGCCGAGCATCTGGCTGGCGGGCTTTAACAGCACGGTATGGCCCTGGATGAGCGCCTGGTAGGCGACGTTCTGGGCAAGGGTTGACTTGCCGACGCCATTCGGGCCGACAAAAACGATGTTGGTGGCGTCGGCGAGGAAGGCCAGCGACATCAGCTCTTCGACGGCGCCGCGGTCGATCCGTTTTGGCCATGCCCAATCGAAGTCGGCCATGGTTTTGAAGTGGCCGAGCCTAGCCTGACGGATGCGACGTTGCAACGAGCGGTGCGCGCGTTCCTCTTCCTCCCGCTTTAGCAGCGGAGCGATCCATTCGGCATCGCCGACCTCCGACCAGTGGGCGACGAGGCCGTTCAGGTGCGGAGCTTTGGCGCGCAGGCGCAGCGGTTCAGTCTGGGTTGGATTGGCTATCATCGTCATCCCTGGTGGTGAGTTGATCGTAGCTGCTGTGCGGCGATCCGGCGCGCAACGCATCCTCGACGGCGGTCTGCAAGCTGGCCGCGCCGTAGCGATCGAGCAGGCGCAGCAGCGCGCTGGTGAGAGCACCGATGTTGGTACCGCGCTCGGCGGCACGGGTGAGCAGCAGCTGGCAGGCCGGCACGGCCCTGGTCAGGCTGTCGACGCCGCGGTGCTGGCGGGCCTGCCGTTTGAACTGCACGAGCGCTTGCAGGTGGTGCGGGTCCTCGATCTGCGCGTCGCGATCGTAACTGCGGCGATGACTTGCGATCATCTCGGCGCCATCGAAGATCCGGACCTGATCGACGTCGGCGCGTACGGTCAGGGTGCGGCGCACGCAGGCGTGCGGGACGGTGTAGGCGTTGAGGTCGAAGCGGACATAGGGCGTCTTGCCGACCTTTACGGCCAACTGCTCCTCGACCGGAAAGGGGTTCTCCGGCAGCGGCAGCAGCAGCGGCTGTTCCTGGGCCAGGGCCTGCCGGACGGTCATGGCGTCACCATGGCATGCAGCCGGCTGGCCGTGAGGTCGGGGAATTTGGTCAAGGTCTGCCGGATGAACGGCAGATAAGGGTCGATCATCGCGGCGCGCAACTGCGGGCCATGCCGCGGCAGTCCAGCCTGCGCCAGCACACGACGCACGGTCGTGTGATGCAGGTTGAGCTGGCGCGCGATGGTGCCGCAGCGCCACTTCTCGACGTGATACCGGCGCAGGATCCGGGCCTCCAGTTCAGCGGTGATGGTCACAAACACGCTCCGTGGTCAGTCGGGTGGATCGAGGGACGGCCTGCGACGTCGCACGAAGTCGATTTGCACGAACAATGGCAGCCGGCTGCAGCAGCGACAGCATCGTGATGAACGCGATGTCGCTGTCGCCGCAGGGCCTTCGAGACGTGCCGGTTGTCCGCCGGCGACAGCGATCGAGGCCGGCGGCACTACATCATCCACTTCCGGAGCGGGTGAACCCTGATGCGTCACGATTTTATTGCGAGCGCGGTAACGTCGGGCGCGAGCCGCATGCAGATGGCGGCCTCGACGGGTGCGTTGATAGCGCCGGCCGGCGTCGCGCACGCTCGCCCGCCGCATCGTCCTGGAGCACTCTGTTGTGCAATAGCGCTGACCGCGATCACAACGACCACAGATCAGCACCTGGGCCCGGCAGCGGGCACACAAGAACAAGCGGCCCGCGGCCTGCATCGGCGATCCCCGGCAAACGCCGAAGACGAGGCCGACGTGAGGCTCGACCGAGGTGCGATGGCTGCTATACTGCGTGCCACGCAATCCGCCGTCTGCCGATCACGCAGACTGTGGGTGGATTGGGTACAGGCGCGGCTCCGGCTTCACTTTTAGGGTTACGACGGCGCCGCGCCTGTGGTCTCTTCAGCGACCCGTTCCCTATCCGCCGAGGCGGGGCGCTGCGCAACCCGGGGACAGCTCCGCGCCCCGCCCCGGCTACCAGCCCGTCGTGGGGCAACACCGCCATCCGCCATCCGTGACGAAGTAGCTTCCCGCTCAATCTCGCCGCGCGCACGATGTCGCCAGATTTACGCGGTTCTCCAAAGCCATCGACACGGGCCTCAGCGAAGACGAGGCGGGCGAAAGACTGAAGGCTGAGGGCGTCAACGAACTTCCACGGCAGGAGCATCGAACCCGGCTCCGCATCGTTCTGGAAGTCTTGCGCGAGCCGATGCTGCTGTTCCTTGTCTCCTGCTGGGCGATCTGCAGGAGGCCATCATTCTGCTCGTCTTTGCGAGCCTGTCGGTTGTGATCACGGTGGTCCAGGAGACACGCACTGAACGTGTCCTGGAGGCCCTGCGTGACCTGACCAGCCCGCGGGCGCCGGTGATCCGGGGCGGCGCTCACCGCCGCATTCCGGGCCGGGAGGTGGTTCGCGGCGACATCGTCGTCCTCGCCGAGGGAGACCGCGTACCGGCGGATGCCGCAGTTCTGCAATGCCAAGACCTGCAGGCGGACGAGTCGCTGCTGACGGGCGAATCCGTGCCGGTCCGCAAGGCCGTGACGGCAAGCCGGCCGCCGTCTGTCAGGCCGGGAGGTGATGACCTTCCTTATGTCTATTCCGGCTCGCTGATCGTCCGCGGCAGCGGGATCGCGGAGGTCTTTGCCACGGGGCCGAGGAGCGAAATCGGCAAAATAGGTCAGTCGCTTCGCAGCCTCGAAACGGAACCACCGCGCCTGCGCACCCAGACCGCACGCCTCGTACGCCTCTCGGCCCTGGGCGGCGGACTGGTCAGCCTTGTCGTGCTGGTGCTCTACGGCATGCTGCGCGGCGGCTGGCTCGACGCCGTGCTCGCCGCCATCACCATCGGCATGGCCATGCTGCCGCGCCACCTTGGCCGAGAGGCTTTGGTCAATTCTTGAACTTCGCCTCGCGCTTTTCGAGAAAGGCAGCGATACCTTCCTGTGCGTCTTGATGCATGAACAGGAGTGGAAAGCCATCGATCGCGTGCCGCATCTCATCGCCGCCGAGACCGCGGTTGTAAAACGATTTTGCCATCTGCACCGCAAGCTTTGGTTTTGATGCAATTCGTTCCGCAAATTCCAGAGCGGCTGTGACAAGATCAACGTGGGGAACCACACGTAGTACAAGACCTAGTCGGAATGCCTCATCGGCGCTGATTGGATCACCGAGGATACTCATCTCCTTAGCTTTGGCGCGGCCAATCAGATCGTGAAGACGCACAATCGCAAAACCGGGCAGTAGCCCGAGCTTGATCTCTGGCACCGCGAAGCGTGCGCGATCGGACGCGATGATGAAGTCTGAAGCGATCGCGAGCTCAAAGCCACCGCCGAACGCAATACCATTGACGGCGGAGATCACGGGTTTTCGGCAATTCTCTGGTGCAGCCAATACCGCTAAAGCCTCGATCATAAATTTGCGTACTTTGTCCGGATCAAAGTTGAAGCCGCTAATATCGGCGCCAGCGCAAAATGCTTTGTCGCCGTTGCCGGTGATGATGGCGACGCGGACGTCGTCGTCTTCATCGACTTTCTTCAAGCCATCGAGAACACCCTCACGGATGCCTGTGCTGAGCGCGTTAAGCTTGCCCGGTTCATCCAGCCTAAGAATGGCGATCTTCCCTTTGGTTTCATAGTTGACGCTGCCTAGTCTCATCGCAGTCTCCCTTACGCTATGGCGTGATCGCTTTAGCGAAACGCGCTGAAATCCGGTTTGCGTTTTTCGAGGAATGCATTGGCCCCTTCCTGCTGTTCTTGTGTCGCGAAATAGGCAGGTGCTACCTCACGGACGAGGTCATCCATGTCGCGCTCCATGATCGGAGCCATGTGATAATAAAATGAGCGCTTGAGAATCTTCAGGCAAGTGGGGCTCAAAGCCAGGAGTTCGTCGCAATATTTCCTCACCTCGACGTCGAGTTCGGCCATCGGAACGACGGAATTAGCTAGCCCCCAGTCGGCCGCTTGTTTGGCGGTGTAACGTCGCGCCAGCATCCAGAGCTCGCGGGCGCGCTTGTGACCAAGCACATTCGCGCTGTGCGAGACGATGTAGCCTCCCGCCGGAGAGCCAACACGCGGACCGTTCTGGCCGAAAATCGCGTGCTCTGCGGCGATGGTGAAATCGCAAAAATAGGCGATGTGGTGTCCGCCGCCGATCGCATAACCGTTGACACGCGCGATCACGGGTTTTGGGCATTCGACGATGTGGCGATTAAAGTTGAATTTCAGTCCTTCAAGCCCGCTCTTGCCACCGGCATCCTTCTCCCAGTTAACGTCGCCGCCGACGCAGAACGCGCGATCGCCGGAGCCGGTGAGTACAATGACGCCAACCTTCTTGTCTACGGTTGCCTCAAGCATCAACCGCTCCATCTCCACGATGTTATCGCCGGTAAAGGCATTGAGGGTCTTTGGCCGATTGATGGTGATGGTCGCGACGTAATCCTTGACGTCATACATGATCTCGTTTTCGGACACGATGGAGCTCCATTTTGTTTTGACGAATTAACAACCGAACTCAGCCGATCATAGTGTATCCGCCTGACACCGACAGGACCTGGCCGGTGATGTGACCTGCGGCGGCGGATGACAGGAACACTACGGCGTTGGCGATATCATTCGGGCGACCGAGCTTGCGCAGCGGAAGCGCCTTGGCAACTTTCTCGAATTGCTCCGCCGTGAACATTGAATCTGGTTTTGTCCACATGCTGTTGGTGCCAACTTCTTCCGTATCCACGGGAACAGTGACGCCGGGACAAACGACATTGCAGCGGATGCCATAGCGGCCGTTCTCTTTGGCAATGGTCTTCATGAAAGAATTGACGGCAGCCTTAACGCCACCATAGACCGCCTCGCGCGGCTCGCCCGATCGGCTCGCGTCAGAACTTATCGACACGATAGCACCGGTGCTCTTCGGAATCATGATATCGAGTGCACATTTGGTGCAGTTAAGCACGCCGACATAATTGATCTGGATGATCTTCTGCCAGAACTCGGGCGTCGTCTGAGTGAAGAACATCAACTGATCCCAGCCAACGTTATTGACCAGCACATCAACGGTGCCATGCTTGTCAATCGCTGCCTTGAACATGGCCTTCACCTGATCAATATCGGTCACGTCGGTCTTGATTACCTGAACGCTGGCAGCGCCATTCTTCCGCGCAAGATCGGCAACTTTCTCGGTCTGCAACTCGTCGAGATCGCCGACCGTGATGTTGGCGCCCTCAGCTGCAAACCCTAGCACGATCGCCCGGCCGATGTTGGAGCCGCCGCCAGTGACGACGACCGATTTGCCCTTTAGATTGAGATCCATATTCGTCGCTCCCAGTTTTACAAGTGAATTACGGTTGCTTGAATTGCGATTGCCGCCCCTGCTCCACCACCACTACAACCTTAACAGTCTCGCCCGCTCGGCAAGGCGGCGCGCCGTCATACATGTCCGCGAATCTGGCGGAATTCGAGAAACGGCGAGCCAGGATTCAGCAGAGTCGGCGGTGCGTTCACGCGGCAGCAACTGCTTGCGCTCCTGTGCAACTGGCGGGCACACGTGAGACCATCCAGCCGTACCGCCGAATCACAAAATGCGCTCTGTTGCTTCGCCATGCCGGGAGATATCTCGCCTACCGGGAGCAGGGACCGGGTTGCGGTCGAATCCAAACTGTTGACGTAGGGAGCCCGCAGCAAGTCAGTTACCTCGGCAATGACGTCCGGAGGGATATATCGGCCAGCGCGCCGTAAAGACGAACGCCTTTTACGCTAGCTTTCTGCTCCTCGAAGCTGGCACGACTGTTCCGCCGTGCAACGGTGTCGCGTGACTGTAGTCCCTCTACGCCAAGATTGGCGTCCGCCAGATTCACTTCGAGAAATTCCGGACGGTTGCGCGAGAGCAATGCTACGCAGTGGCCTCGTCGAAGATCTAGGCTCGTCAGCATCGAAGTCGTGCGACTTACACGGTCATAGAGCTGGCCATAGCTGACATGCCTTCCCTGGTACTCGATCGAGATCGACGAGTTATGCATCAGCGCGCTCGCGCAAAACAGTTCGCCCAATTGTGGATTGGCGCCCGCCATAATTATCACCTCCTTTTCGCGTCTTTCCACCACGGCAAATCCTCCGAACCTAGCCGTTCGCCTGCGACCGCGGCCCACAACTTAATAAGTATGAGCTGCGTCTCACAATCGTCTCTCAAATTCTAACATCTGTTCGATCGAATTCATAGCAGGTTTGTGTCGACTCGAAAAGCTGGCGCGCGTAAGGCTCACCTCGTATCTCGAAACGCAAGCCAGTGTCTCCGCAGGATTGCCCGCTCTGATCTTCACGCTGCGAAGATCATAGGAGAAGCAGGCGGGTCTTCACCTGGCTTTCTTTTTGCAAGCGCGCGTCAGCCGAGAACTACTTCAATGCACTAACGCTCTCGCGAAGCTTGAATTTCTGCACCTTGCCGCTGGGCGTTTTAGGCAAGGCGTCGAACACCTCGATGCGTTCCGGCCAGTAGTTTTTGGTCACATTGTTCTCTGCCATGTAGCCGGTCAGATCCGGCAACGTAAGTGAAGCTCCATCGCGCAGCACCACGCAGGCACACGCCCTCTCGCCCAAGCGCTCGTCCGGCACGCCAACAATCGCGACTTCCTGCACGGCGGGATGGCGATACATCAGCTGTTCAATCTCAATCACAGGAACGTTCTCGCCGCCGCGGATGACGATGTCTTTGGTGCGCCCCGTGATGCGAATGTAACCGTCCTTGTCTTTGCGGGCGAGGTCGCCTGTCTCGAACCAGCCATCCTGATCGACGGCATAGAGTTGCGGCCGCTTGAGGTAGCCTACAAAGGTGCCGGGGCCTCTCGCTTGTAGACGCCCCTCTTGATCATGAGCCAGGACTTTCCCCTCGCCGTTGACGATCCTGACTTCCATACCCTGGCTTGGGCAACCGTCGGTCTCAAAGACCTTTTCCGGTGGATCGTCGAGTTTGGTGGTCGTCACCAGTCCGTTTTCCGTCATGCCCCATCCCGAGACGATGTGCGCACCAAGAGTCTGTGTGGCCTGACGTACCAAAACACGAGGAATTGGAGCGCCTGCCGATACGAAAGTGCGCAGTGAACGCGTTACGCCAGGCCGCCGCTCCGCCTCCGCGGTCAAATCCGCCAGGAACGGCGTAGACGCCATGGTCATCGTTACACGTTCTGTCTCGATGATGTCTGCAGCTTTGGCTGGATTCCAGATATCCTGAAGAACGACCCGTCCTCCAAGATACAACGGCAGAAGCAGGCCAACGAGAAACCCGGTCTGATGGGCCATCGGCGAGGCCATCAGCACGACATCGCTGGCTGTGAGGTGGACACGATCCTCGAAATATCGCACGCTGTTAAGCAAGGTATTGCTTGTGTGCATGACTCCCTTCGGCTCACCGGTTGTGCCCGACGTATAAAGCAATTGCACGACATCATCGGCCGAGCCAGCGGTCGCTTCCTCTATCCGCTTTCCCGGCGCATTCAGCGCTGCCTCGAAGTCGCGATCGTCGCCGGAACCGATAACAACAATGTGCTCAAGTGTGGGCACCTTGACCTTGAGGCGGTTCGCCATTGCGGCGTGATCGAAATCGCGAAATTGCCGTGGAACGATCAGCACACGCGTCTCGGCCAAGGTCAGCATGAATTTCATTTCGCGATCGCGGAAAATAGGCATGATGGGATTTGTGACCGCGCCGATCCGCAGCAGCGCGAGGTGAAGGACCACGAATTGCCACCAATTCGGCAACTGGTACGACACCACTTCGCCAGGCTTGACACCAAGCCGCAGCAAATTAGCTGCGATTCGATCTGCAGTTTGCTCCAATTCGCCGTATGTCAGCACCGTACGTCGGTTAGACGCACCCTCGTAGCCAACGACCGCTATGCGCCCTGGATCATACCTGACCGTCTTGGAAAAAGCGTCAAGCAGCGTCTGATCGGTCCAAAAACCAGCGGCTCGCATCGCTTGCTTGCGCTGCTCTGATAAGATTGGATCCATCGCCATCATATCCCTCCGTTATCATTTTTCTGACGCCAATTCCGGCGACCAATCACGCGTTGCCACGTTTCTCGCGAAGCCGTTATATCGCCTTGTGCGCGTCGGGGCCGCTGGTCTCGAGGATCTCTTCTTCGGCGCGCTGCCAGATCTCATAGGCTATCGGGTTCTCGCTTTCCTCGAGGATATGCCCACCAGCCCGATCGCACGCGCCATCACGCCAAAGCCGCGCACGATCTTCCATGGGAAACCGAACCGCAACAGATCGCCCCGATCGCGCCGGTGGCGTTGATCGGCAGCATCCTGCCCGATTTATCTTCGGCCACAGCCTGAATTTTCCGGATCAGCTCGATGTACTCGCCCGACTTACCGTTCTCGGTCGCAATCTGGAACAGCCGCGGCGCGCGGGGATCGACCGGCTTGTGCACCGGGTGGCCCAGCCCCGGCACGATTGCCTTGCGAGCGCGGAATTTTTCGACCGTTTCAGCGGCGATAGCGTCCAGGTCTGCGCCGGTGCCCAGCGTGTCCTGCGGCAGCGCCTCGTACAGCATCTTTGAGGCGCCTTCCATCGAGCCCACGAACACCGTGCCCAGCCCGCAGAGCCCCGCCGCGACCGCCGCCTGAAGCGATTCCGGCGCGCCCATATAGGTCATGCGCGCGGCCAGGGCGGACGGCGTGATGCCATGTTCGACCAGCGTGATGACGATGGCGTTGAACACCCGGCTTTCCGCGGGCGTGGCCTTGCGGCCCGTCAACTGTAGAAATGCCAGATCGCCGAGGTTCATGTGGCCCAGGATCTCGTTCGGCAGGTCCAGTCCGCGCACGCAAATCTTGTCGGGTGTGCTCCAGCCGATATTCGACGTAATTTTCTCTTTGCGCCTGCTCATCAAACCGGATCCCAGGAAAAGACGTCCGCCGACACTTCGGGCGGCGTGATATGCGAGTTGAGCGCGGGAATGGCATGCTCAGCGATCGTCTCGGCGGCCCCCCTCGCCGGAATGCCCTGAACGCACCGGCCGCGGCTGACTCATCAGGAAGGTCTTGTTCATGTGGATGGCAAAGATCTGGCCCAAAACTCCGGCGGCCCTGTCGCTCATCAGATAGCCGGCCACCGGCGCAGCCTCGACCATGGCCTGGGCGGCGTTCGGGTCAGTTACGCCGTCGGCGATAGCATTACTACCGGCGGCCTTGATTTCGTCCACGACCGTTTGCGCGGCGGCTACACTCTTGCCGGTACCCTTGAACGTCGCGCCCAGATCGTTGACCACGACCGCCGCCCCTTCGGCCGCCGCCATTAGCGCGATGTCGCGGCCGATCCGGCCGCCCGCGCCGGTGACCAGCACCACCTTTCCCTCGCGCGCCTTTCGCATATCAATCCTCCTCATGTCGCCTTGCGAAATTTGCCGAGCCCGCCGGAATGCATCACCCGGCCCATCAGAGGCGCACCGATGATCTCTTCGGCCTTGACCGCCGCGGCGATCAGTTTCTCCAGGTCGATGCCCGTCTCGATACCCAACTCGTGACACAGGAAGACCGCGTCCTCGGTGCATACATTGCCCGCCGCGCGGGCATGGCCGTGGCCCGCAAAGGGGCAGCCACCCAGCCCCGCCACCGAGCTCTCGAACATGTCCACTCCCATCGACAGCGCCGCATAGAAGTTGGCGATGCCGAGACCGCGGGTGTCGTGGAGATGCATTCCGAGGCGCGCCCTGGGCGCCAGCTCGCGCAGGGCGCCGATCATGCGCTTAACCGCCTCGGGGTTGCCCCAGCCCATTGTGTCGGCAATGACCAGGATCGGCACCGGGATATCCTCTTCCTCGCAAAGCCGGAGGATGAAGCGGAAGTCGTTCAGGACGCGCTCCTGCGGGATCGGCCCCTGAAGGTTGCAGCCGAACGCGGTCATCACATAGGCGGCATCGACGGTGTAGCCCGCTTCCTTGTAGAGCCGCACCCAGTCGCGCTGCCGCTCGCGCATCTCCGCCGAGGAGCAGTTGTTGTTGGACTGAGCGAAGGCCTCGGAGGGGTAGAAAAGAAGCCGCGGGTCGATATCCACCTCATGCGCCGTCAGCGCCTTGCGGAAGCCCTTTTCATTCAGCCAAAGCGAGGTGTATTTCACGCCGGGCTTGCGAGCGATGCGCTGGAATAGCTCGCCCGTATCGGCCATCTGCGGCACGTAGCTGGGGCTGACGAAACTCCCCACTTGGATCCGCTTGAGCCCGGTTTCGCTGAGGATGTCGATCAGCTCGGTCCGTTGCTCGATTGGATAGATCTCTTTCTCGATCTGAAAACCCTCGCGCGGGCCTTCCTCCCGAAATTCCACAAATCTTGGGAAGTCGCTCATGTCGGGGTCTCCTCACAGGGCAGGATTTCGGCAATGACCTGGCCGCGATCGACCATGACACCGCTAGAGACCGAGATGCTGGACGCGATGCCGGACGCGGCAGCGCGTATCGATATCTCGAGCTTCATCGACTCCATTACCGCCACCACATCGCCCTCGGCGACCTGCTGGCCGTCGGCAACCTTCACCTCGACGATCATTCCGGTCAGTGGCGAGGTTACGGCTCGGTCGACCGCTGGTTCCGCGCCAGCGAAAGCAAGTGGTGCGGCAGGGCGAAAGACTAGGCGGCCCTCCGGCGCGTCGATCTCAATCACATCCGCTGAAAGGCGGGCATCGACCAGATGGACGGTGTCGCCATCGCCGATGCGCCACCGCCCCGGCGAAAGCTCGCGCACCGACAGGTTGATCCGAGTGCCGTCCGCGCAGTAGATGTCGTAGCTGTGGCCGGCCTTCACCGGACCCACGCACAGCTCATCGGACGGGCCCCAGGGATCAATCAGCGTCACGCGCTGGCCGGCCTCCATTGCATCGCCGCCAAGCCCGAGCCGCCAGCCGGTGAAGCGGTCGCGGTTGATCCATGGATCGGGCGCGCCGTCCCGGCGCGCCCGCGACACGAACAGCACGGCGGCAAGCGCCTTCCACAAATCCGCACGCGCGATCCTGCGAGGCTGCGTCAGCGCGTCGATCCGGCCGTCGATCCAGCGGGTATGCACCTGCATCCGGGCGAAATCGGGATCGCGGGCCAAGGCGGCGAGGAAGGCGCGGTTGGTTTCGACTCCTTCGACCGCGACGTGATCCAGCGCCTGCGCCAGCCGCGCCAGCGCCGTCTCGCGATCAGGCGCGTGGACGATCAGCTTGGCGATCATCGGATCATAGTAGGGTGTGACGGGATCGCCAGCCTCGACCCCGCTGTCGATGCGGAGCCCTTCGGGCAGACTCAGCGTGGTCAGCGTGCCGGTGGAAGGAGCGAACTGCATCGCCGGATCCTCAGCATAGAGCCGCGCCTCGACGGCGTGGCCGCCGATCGTCAGATCGTCTTGCGTCAGGCCAAGTCCCGCACCCTCGGCAATACGCACGTGCAGCGCCACTAGGTCGAGCCCGGTGATCGCCTCAGTCACGGGATGTTCGACTTGGATGCGCGGATTCACCTCGAGGAAGAAATACTCCTCGCCCGATACCAAAAACTCGACCGTGCCCAACCCGCGATAGTCAAGCGCCTCGCACAGCCGCACGGCGTCCTGTGTGATCCGTTCGAGCAGGTCGCGGGGAAGGCCCCACGCGGGGGCTTCCTCGATCACCTTCTGATGGCGGCGCTGAAGCGTGCAGTCGCGCTCGAAGATATGCACCACATGGCCTTTGCCGTCTCCGGCGATTTGCACTTCGACATGGCGGGCCTCGGGCAGAAAACGTTCCAGTAGCAGCCCTTCGGAGCCGAAAGTGGATTTCGCCTCGCGCAGGGCGCCCTTAATGTCGTCCATGAGGGTCGCTTCGGTTTCGACCAGCCTCTGTCCGCGCCCGCCGCCGCCGCCAACAGCCTTGAGCAGCACGGGCAAACCCATCCGGCGCACTTCAGCCGCGATCTCCCCAGGGGCCGACCTGGCGCCTTCCGCCCCCGCGATCACCGGTACACCGGCCACGACCGCGGCGTCCTTGGCGCTCGCTTTGTCGCCAAGGCGTTCCAGCGTCTCGGGCGTCGGCCCCATGAAGATGATGCCGGCGGCTTCCACCGCGCGGGCAAAATCAGAGTTTTCGGCGAGGAAGCCGTAGCCGGGGTGGACGGCGTCGGCCCCCACGGCCTTTGCCGCCGCGATTACGGCGTCGATCCGAAGATAGCTTTCTGAGGCCGCTGCCCTGCCGATGCAGATCGAATGGCCAATCTCGCGCACGTGGAGGGCATTGGCGTCGGCTTCGGAATGGACACCGACGGGGGTGATGCCGCGACGACGCGCAGTACGAGCGATCCGGCAGGCGATTTCGCCGCGATTGGCGATGAGAAGGGTCTTGATCTTCACTACCGCCGCCTCACATCCTGAACACGCCGAAACGAGTTTCGATTTTGGGCCGCCGCGAGGTAATGTCGAGCATCAGCGCCATGACATCACGGGTCTCACAAGGCTCGATGACGCTGTCGATCCACAGGTTCGAGGCGAAGTTGTAGGCACCCTGGAAATCCTCGTATTCCTTACGGATGGGCGCCTTGAAGGCCTCTTCCTCCTTCTTAGTCCAGCTCTTGCCTTCGCGCTCGTTGATCTGGGCGCGTACCTGCGCCAACACGCTCGCCGCCTGTTCCGGCCCCATGATGGCCGCGCGGCCCGTGGGCCAGGCGAACATAGCGTCTGGCTGGAAAGGCCGGCCCAGCATGGCGAGATAGCCCGCCCCGTAGGAGCCGCCGGTGATGATTGTGAACTTCGGTACCCGAGCCGAGGACATGGCGGTGATCATCTTCGCGCCCGCCTTGGCGATGCCCATCTGCTCCACCTCCCGGCCAACCATGAAGCCGTTGACGTCGGCGAGGAACAGCAGCGGGGTATCGCGCTGGACGCAGAGGTTGATGAAATGCGTGGCCTTTAGCGCCGACTCGACGAAGAGCACGCCGGTATTGGCGAGAATGCCCACCTCGTGGCCATGGATGCATCCCCAGCCGGTCATCAGCGTGTCGCCGTATAGCGGCTTGAATTCGTGAAACTCGCTGCCGTCCACCAGCCGCGCTACGATCTCGCGGTTGTCGGTCGGTACCTTGGCATCGCGGCTGACGATACCGTAGATCTCTTCCACCGGATAGGCAGGAGGGCGCGGTGGCGCCGGTGCCTTTCGCGGCGTCGGCCTTTCGCCCAAATGCTTGACAATCTCGCGCGTGATGGCCAGCGCGTGTGCGTCGTCCTCGGCCAGATGGTCGGTTACGCCTGAGACCGAGCAGTGCATCTTGCCGCCGCCCAGCGTTTCATTGTCCACCTTTTCGCCAGTGGCTGCGAAGGTCAGTTCCGGCCCGCCGAGATACATGAAGCCCTGACCACGTACGATCACGACCTCGTCGCAGAGCGCCGGGATATAGGCTCCGCCAGCGGTGCAGGGGCCCATTACTACCGCGATCTGCGGCACCCCGTCGCCCGACATGCCGACCTGCTGGTGGAAGATCGAGCCGAACTGCCCCTCGTCGGGGAAGATGTTTTCCTGCTCGGGCAGGAAGGCGCCGCCGGAATCCACGAGCGTGATCACCGGCAACCGATTGTTCCAGGCGATCCGCTGGGCCCGGACATGCTTCTTGCAGGTCATCCCGAAGTACGTCCCTCCCTTCACGGTTGCGTCGTTGGCAATGATCATGCAATGGCGGCCCTCGATCACTCCGATGCCGGTGATGATCCCCGCACCGGGCGGCACGCCGTCGTACTTGTCGAGCCCGGCGAGTTCGCCGAGCTCGAGGAACGGCGAACCCGGGTCGATGAGCCGCTCGATGCGCTCACGCGGCAGGATCTTGCCCTTCTCCATATGGCGAGCTCGCGCACTTTCCGGCCCGCCGACGCGCTGCACCCTGCGCAGCTTGTGCAGCTCCTGCAACTTCCCGCGGTAATTCGCGTCATTGGCCCGGAAATCTTCCGACCCGGTGTCGAGCAGGGATTTCATCCTTGTCATGGCAGGTCTGGGTACTTTCTCAGCACGAAAGCCACCTTGGACACGCTCGGTTTCTCGAAGGTATCCGGATCGATGATCCGCACATCGGCCTTGAACACCAGCGCGTCGCGGAGGCGCTGCTCGATCTTCTTCTTCAGCGCCGGATCGTCTTCGCGCCGACGCCCGGGGCCGCGCTCAACGATCGTCTTCAGGGCACCTTGCGTGGTATGCCCCTCGAAGTCGGCCACGATCCGCATCACCCCGTTGGTCTCGGGAACCATCTCGTTGATGATGCTGTTGATCGCCGAAGGAAACACATTGGCCCCGCGCACGATCAACATGTCGTCGGTGCGCCCGGTGCAGCGAATCTTTGGGCCGGTGCGACCGCAGGCGCAGGAGGTGCCTAGCACTTCGATGAAATCGCCTGATCGAAACCGCACCAGCGGGCTCGCACGACGACCGAGGGCGGTATAGACTAGCTCGCCTTTAACGCCATCTTTCCAAGGAATGATCCTGCCAGTATCGGGATCAAGCAGTTCGGTGATGATATAGTCCATGTTGACCATGTGCATGCCCGACTGCTCGTCGCATTCGGCCCAGTAGGTCACGCCCAGGTCAGTGCCACCGAGCAATTCGGTGCATTTCGCACCCCACAGTTTTTCGATTTTGGCGCGGATTGCCGGAATGCCGCCGCCCGGCTCGCCGCCGACGACGACGCGCTCCACACCCAGTTCACTCGCTGGAAAGCCCAGGATCTCGTTGGCCTTTTCGGCCAGATGGATCACGAAATTCGGTGCTGCAACAACGCAGCGCGGGCGCATGTCGGCACAGGCGCGCAAGAGCCGGTCGACCCCGCCATCGGCGCCGATGGGCACGTCAATGGCACTCATATATTGCAGTCCCTGCATCAACGGGATGCCGCCTACGAACCCCTTGGCGAGCGAGAACGCGTGAAGCACCATGTCACCGGGCCGTACGCCGTTAGCGAAGAAACATCGGGCGCTCATCTCGTGCCACATCTCGGCATCGGACTCGGTCAGCGCGACGTAAGACGGGCTGCCGGTCGTCCCTGACGAGGCTTGCATCTGCACGATGTCGGCCATGGGCGCCGCGCGATGGCGCCCGAACGGCGGCTCGGCCGACAGGCTTTCTCGAATCTCGGTCTTATAGGTGAAAGGAAGCCTTTGCAGATCGTCGATGGTGCAAATCTCATCGAGATCGACGCCGGCTGCGGCGAATTTGTCCCGGTAGAAAGGCGAGTTGGCCTTCAAATAGGCCATTTGCTCCACGAGCTTCCGTTCTTGGATCTTGCGCACTTCGTCGAGCGGAACTCCCTCGACCTCATGCCAGAAACGCGCATTTGCTTTCATTCTAGCATCGGTCCGCCGGAACCGCATTCCAAACTCCATGACGTCCTCCCTCTGTGGTCGCACGCTCAGTAGGACCGCGGCAGACCCATGACCTTCTCGCCGATGAAGCTGAGGCACAGTTCACGATTTACCGGGGCGGTGCGCAGCAGGCGGACCAGTGGATAAAGCTCGTAGAGCCCAGTATCTTCCGTAAAGCCTGAGCCGCCATGTGCCTGAAGGGCGGCATCGACAGCTTCGATTCCGGCCTCTGCGGCGGCATATTTCGCCATGTTTGAGGAGGCTCCAGCGGGCAGCTTGTTGTCGAATTCCCAGGCCGCACGGCGGGTCATCAGGCTGGCCATTTCCACGGCAGTGTAGGCCTTGGCCATCGGATGTTGCACGCCCTGATGCGCGCCGATAGGCTGGCCGAATACCGATCGCTCCGAGGCATAGGCCACGCCTTTGTTCAGCGCGAAGCGGCCGATGCCGCAGCAGAGCGCCGCCAAGATGATGCGTTCGGGGTTGAGGCTATCGAATAGGATCGAGAACCCCTCGTCCACCTCGCCCACCACATCCTCGGGGCCGAGTTCGACATCATCAAAGAAGAGCGTCCACTGTTCCTCCGGCAGGGGAATCGAGACCTTTACCCGCTGCATGTTCACGCCCTTCTTCTTCAAGTCCACGGCGAAGAGCGTAAATCCGTCGGTCTTGCGCGACACTTCCGTGTGCGGTCTGGTTCGAGCCACCACCAGACAGTAATCAGATACGTCCGCGCCGGTGATGAAGGTCTTCTCGCCCGAAAGGCTGAACCGGTTGCCCTTGCGCTTGGCAAGCGTCGTAGCCTTCATCGTGTTCGACCCGGCCCCGGGCTCGGTGATAGCGAAACAGAATTGAATCTCGCCCCGGCAGGCCCTGGGCAACAGCTCCTTCTTGTGGAACTCGGTGCCGTGGCTTGCGATATGGGCGAGCGACATAGTCGGTCCGACCACCATCATCAGAAGTGGAATACCGTGGTTCGCGGTGCCCTCCATGAAGAGCGCCATTTCCGTCATGCCGAGACCCGCGCCGCCGTATTCTTCGGGCACCATGATGCCCAGGAAACCGTCATGGGCGATCTGCTGAAACATCTCCCTCGGAAAACAATGGCGGCGGGCGTGGTCGAGCCAGTAGGCATTGTCAAATTTTTGCGCGAGCTGGCTCCCGTACTCGTAGATCTGGCGCTGCTCCTCGCTCAGTGTAAAATCCATGTCTTCTACCTCAAACCTTGAAGGCCGGCTGTCGGCGGTTCTCGAACGCATCGAGGCCTTCGGCCACATCCTCGCTTGGCAAAGTGCGCACTGCGGCGTCGCGCTCGAGACGCATCTGCTGGTCGATACTCAAGTCGGCGCCTTCGCGCGCCAGACGCTTCATCTCGGCAATGCCGGCGCGTGACCGGGTAGCGATCTTTTGGCAGTACTCCTGCGCCACACGATGCAGCTCGGTATCGGGAACAATGTAGTTGACGAGCCCGGCCTCTCTCGCCTCTTCTGCCTTGAGCCAGCGGGCCGAGAACATGAGATCGAGCGCCCGGCGCAGTCCCAGCAGCCGTCTCAGCCTCTGCGAGCCGCCCCAGCCGGGGATCAGCCCGAACTGGGCGTGCTGGTCGCCGAACTGCGCGTTCTCAGCGGCAAAGCACACGTCGCAGGACAGCATCAGCTCGATACCGCCCGCCAGACAGAGCCCATGGACGGCTACGATTACCGGCAGGGGGCTTTTCTCGAGCGCGCGAAGGCTGTCCATGCCAAAAGCGATGAAGTGATCCAGCGCCTCTTGGTCCCTCATGATGCCTTTCACTTCTGTAAGGTCGGCGCCGGTGCAAAAATGCTTGCCCTGCGCTCGGATCAGAATCGACCGAATCTCCCGGTTTGCCTCGAAATCGGCACGGGCACGGGCGATGCATTGATGCACCTCCAGCGACAGACAGTTGAACTTTTCGGGTCGCGCCAGCTCGATGATGCCAACACCGCCCTCAACACACACGTTGACGGGAGCGCTCATTTCGCGCGTCCCTTCACCTTGTTGTCGTATTGAAGCGCTACGCGGCCGATCTTTTCACGCGCGATGACGAGCTTCTGGATCTGCGCGGTGCCATCGCCGATCTGCAAACCGAGTACGTCGTTGTAGCGCTGATGATGGGGCAGGTCAGTGGTGTAGCCGTAATGGCCGTGCAGGATTAGGCATTGCTGGATGATCTCGCAGGCGGTTTTGGGCAAGTACCACTTGCACATCGCCGCCTCTGCTGTGTGGGGAAGCCCTCGATCCCGCAGATCGAGCGTGTAGTAGCAAAGCTGGCGCATCATAGTCAGCTGCGTCTCCGCCTCGGCTAGAGGGAAACTCACCCCTTGGTATTGCGCCAGAGGCGCCCCGAATGCCTCGCGCTCCTGCACGTAGTGCCAGGTCTCTGCCACCGACGCCTGCGCAGCGCCAAGGCATTGCAGCCCTATCAATGCTCGGGAATAGTCAAATCCCGACATGATCGTGCTAAATGCGCGATCCTGCTCGGCCATCATGAATTCGACTGGGACATAGACATCGTCGAAGAAAACCGATCCGCGCCCCACCGGCTTTGTGCCGATGTCGTCGAAATGGGTCCGCTTGATACCCTTTTCGGTGAGATCTACGAAGAAGGCGCTGACCCCGCGCGAGCCGCTCCCGGGGTCGCCGGTACGGGCGAAAACGACTGCCGCGTCGGCCTGCGCGGCAAAGCTCATGGAGGTTTTTTCGCCGTTTAGGCGCCAGCCGTTGCCCGATTTTTCCGCCCGTAGCTGCAGATTCGCCGCATCCGAGCCGCCTCGAGGTTCTGTCAGGCCGAGGCCGATCACCGCATCGCCTGAGACGACGCGCGGTACCCAGTCCTTGGCAATGCCCTCGGATGCGTATTTGGCCACCATACCGCCCATTAGCGAGCCGAGAAGCTGGACATAGCTGACATTGAAATCGGCGCGCGCGATTTCCTCCACGATCAATCCCGCCGTGACCGAGCTTTCACCCAACCCGCCGAACTCCTCGGGCAGGTCAGAGCCGATCAGCCCAAGCGCTCCCATCTCCTTGATCAGCACGCGGTCCATCACGTGTTCGGTGGCTCGCTTCTGATAACTCTCGGCCAGTTTCTCGCGTGCAAAACGCTGCGCTGTCTCCCGGAATGCCTGCTGGTCTTCTGTCGGCTGAAACTGCACGTGCTGACCCTCCCGATCTATGAATCTTGCTTTTCAAAAACCTAACAAATGTTAGAATGCCTGGCAAGACCGAACGGGACAACGGGAGGATCCATGTCCGACAAAAATTCCGGCAGCCCCGCTTACGCAAATTTGCTGTCTTCCATCACCGCCGGACGACACAGGCTGCGTAACCGCGTCATCATGGGGTCGATGCACACGCGGCTCGAAACCGAACCGGATGGCGTTGCCCGTCAGGCCGCCTTCTACGCCGAACGGGCTCGCGGGGAGGCGGCGGTGATCGTCACCGGCGGCTTCTCACCCAATCGGGAGGGGATGTTCGATTACGAAGGGCCGCGGCTCGACGATGCGGTCGACGCGCTGAAGCTTCGCCCGATCTGCGATGCTGTCCATGCCGAAGGCGGCCTGATCTGCGCGCAGCTTCTGCATGCGGGACGCTATGCAAAGATCGAGGAATGCGTGGCTCCCTCGGCGATCCGAGCGCCGATCAACCGGTTTTCCCCGCGCGAGATGAGCGAGGAGGACATTCGGCGCACCATCGGCGATTTCGCCCAGGCGGCGGTCAACGCGCAGGTCGCCGGTTTCGACGGCATCGAAGTAATGGGGTCCGAAGGCTATCTGATCAACGAATTCGCCGTCACCCATACTAACAAGCGCGAAGACGGCTGGGGCGGCAGCGCCGAAAACCGTCACCGCTTTCCTGCGGAAATCGTGCGCGCGGTGCGCGACCGCTGCGGCCCTGATTTCCTGATCATCTATCGCATTTCGGCGGCCGATCTTGTCGAGGGGGGCGCGCCCGCCGAGGAGATCGCTGCGCTCGCGCGCAAGATCGAGGTCGCCGGCGCCGACATTCTGAACACCGGGATCGGCTGGCACGAGGCGCGCGTGCCGACGATTGCCTATCCGGTACCGCGTGGCGCCTGGCGGAAGGCGGCGGCGAATGTGAAGGCGGCGGTATCGATCCCAGTGGTGGCCTCGAACCGGATCAACACCCCGGAAATCGCCGAGGACATTCTGGCGTCCGGCGAAGCGGACTTGGTGTCCATGGCGCGGCCGTTCCTTGCCGACCCGCATTTCGTGCGCAAAGTGCGCGAGGGTCGAGCCGATGAAATTAACACCTGCATCGCCTGCAACCAGGCATGCCTGGATTTCATCTTCTCGGATCGTCCCGCAAGCTGCCTTGTCAATCCGCGCGCCGGTCGCGAGACGGAATTCCGCGACACACCGAGCAATTCTCCGAAGAAGGTGGCGGTTGTCGGGGGTGGGGCAGCGGGAATGGCCACGGCGGTCGAGGCCGCGCGGCTGGGCCACACGATCACGCTTTTCGAGGCCGAGGATCGCCTGGGCGGACAGCTTAACCTGGCGCGCGCGGCCCCGGGCAAGAGCGAGTTCAATGAAACCCTGCGCTACTATAGCGGTCAGATGGACAGGCATGGCGTCACCCTGCAGTTGGGCCATCCCGCCACCTTCGACGATCTGACCGGGTTCGACCACGTGGTAATCGCAACCGGCGTGACACCGCGCATCCCCGACCTGCCGGGCATAGACCATCCCAAAGTCGCAACCTATGCCGAGATCCTCACCGGCTCACGCGAGGCGGGACAGACCGTGGCGATCATGGGCGCAGGCGGGATTGGCCATGACGTAGCCGAATTTCTCGTGACCCCTGCGGTCGAGGCCAACGAGGTCGCGGCTTTTTTCCAAACATGGGGCGTGGACGGACAGTTCAGGAGCGTCGGCGCGCTGGCGGGCGATCCGCTGGCCAACGTGCCCGCAAAACGTAAAGTGGTGATGCTTCAGCGCAAGACGAGCAAGCCGGGACAGGAGCTTGGTGTTTCGACTGGCTGGATCCGGCGCAACGCATTGCGCAAACACGGGGTGGAGATCATGGCGGGCGTGATTTATGAGCGGATCGACGACGAGGGGCTCCACATCACCTCGAACGGCAAGAGAAGAGTTATCGCCGCGGACACGATTGTTCTATGTACCGGACAGGAACCTGAGCGGGCGCTGTATGAGGCGCTTGTGCTCCGTGGTATTCCTACCTCGATCATCGGCGGTGCAGCCGAGGCGGTGGAACTCGATGCCTTGCGAGCGATCGATGAAGGTCTCAGGCTTGCGCAGTCGTTGTGATCGGAAAGGAATGCCATGATTCCTGACGTTGCGCGAGCGGGCTGGTCTGACCTGTACGCCCTGTTTCGCGGCCGTGCCCCGGCGCAGAGCGATAGGCTAGCGATCGAATGGGCGGGCAACGGCTGGACCTACGGCATGCTCCTCCAACGCGTGGATCGTCTGGCGGCGGCCCTCTTGCAGCGGGGGGTCGAGCCGGGCGATCGCATTGCGATCCTGGCCCACAACCGGGCCGAATATATCGAACTCCAGCTTGCTGCTGCAGGGATCGGCGCCATCGTGGCCTGCCTGAACTGGCGGCTTGCCGCGCCCGAATTGAAGCATTGCGTCGAACTCGTTTCGCCACGTCTCGGCGTGGTCGAACCAGACCTTCGCGCCTCATTCGAGGCCGTCTCCGACCTTCTCGTTCTAGAGATTGGTTCGGATTGGGAAGAGGCGATCGGCGCGGCCGCGCCGGATCGGCGCATCGGCACATTGGTGCAGGAGCCCGAAGCCGGTCTTACAATCCTCTATACCTCCGGCACCACCGGGCTGCCCAAAGGAGCATTGATCTCCCATCGCGCCCATATCGCGCGCGCCTTGGTCTTTGCCGCGCAGCTGGCGCTCGATCCGGCGGACGCCTTCATCGCCTGGGCACCCATGTTTCACATGGCCTCGACCGATCACGCGCTGGCGACGCTCCTGCACGGTGGCACCGTCGTGATGATCGACGGATTGCAGCCACGCGAAATCAATGCCGCATTGTCACGCCACCGGGTCGGATGGTTGGTCATGATGCCCGGCGCCATCGAGGTATTCATCGCAGAGCGGCGCGCCAATCCGCTGCCGGTCAAGGGCGTCCGGGTCGTCGGGGCCATGGCTGATCTGGTCCCGCCGCATCAGATTGCGGAACTAACCAGCCTTCTGAATGCGCCCTATCTGAACTCCTTCGGAGCCACAGAAACCGGGCTGCCGCCAGCGACGGCATCCCTGATTCCACCGGGGGTCGTGCCCGAGCGGCTGTCCAAGCGGCTGAGCGTGTTCTGCGAGGTGCACCTGGTCGATCCCGAGGGCAGAGAGGTGCCAGAAGGTACGCCGGGCGAAGTGGCGGTGCGCGGACCGACGCTGTTTTCCGGCTATTGGGAGGCAGAGGAGACAAACCGAAAGGACTTCCGTGATGGCCTATTTCATATGGGCGATCTGTTCCGCCGCAATCCCGACGGCACGGTCGATTTCGTGGATCGCGCGAAATATCTCATCAAGACAGGTGGTGAGAACGTCTATCCTGCCGAGATCGAGCGCGTGCTGCTTGGGCATCCGCGGGTGTCGGACGCTGCCGTTGTCAAGGCGCATGACGCACGTTGGGGCGAAAGCCCCGTGGCCTTCGTCTCTGTCCATGGCAGCGAGCCGGTCGAGGACGAATTGAAGCAGACTTGTCGGGCTGAGCTTGCCGGGTACAAAGTTCCCCGCGAGTTCCGCATCGTCCGGTTTGAGGAATTTCCGCGCTCCACGAGCGGCAAAATCCAGCGCCATGTTCTCGAGAATTGGCTCGTAAAGGAGAATACGAAAGATCAAGACAGCCGGTGAAGCGGGCAAGCCACCGCAACGGCCTGTTCCGGCCATGAGGAAGGCCGTGTCCGGATTCGATCGACGACTTCGGCGCCATCGTTACTGCGGTCCGGCTTGGACGGCGCATCTACGACAACCTGCGCAAGCGATGGGCTTCATCTTCGCCGTCCATGTGCCCATCGCGGGGCTGGCGCTGATCCTCGGCCTCCTGATCATCTTCAGTCCGATCCACATCGCCTTCCTGGAGATGGTGATCGATCCCGTCTGCACGCTGGTGTTCGAGGTGGAAAGCGAGGAGGAGGACTTGATGCGCCGCCCCGCCCCGACCACCAGCGAAACGATTGTTCTCGTGGCCGCTCATCATCTGGAGTTGTCCTGCAGGGACTGCTGGCGGTGTCGATTAGGGCAAATTGCCTCGTGGATCTGGCCGGTAGCATTCGTGCTCGTCGGGCTGATCCTGCTCGACCATAGGAAGGCTTAGCCCAAAAACCAGAATAACGCTGTGCGGCGGTGAGAAGGAAGACTTAGATGACACGGCCCTGCGTTCAGGCGGCTGACGCGGCATCGAGGTGCGGTCATGGAACCAAGATGATGCCCTGCTCGAAGAAGCAGTCCTCTCTCAATCCGGTACGAGGAGTAGGGCAAAAATTGCGGCGTAGATTTGCTACATTGTTATCCGTGAAGAGAGTGCAGACCATGACAGGGCTGGATACATCGGCAAAGGCGGGTATTGCGATTTGGCTGCTTTTTGCGGCACGGACGACGATTTCCTTGCAAATTGCTGAGCGGAATGCCTTCGAATCGCCGGTGGTTCTTCCATTGGATCGCGCTGTTCGGTGAAGTCGGCGGCACGGCGAAGCTGCGGTCGGAGGGGCGACCGGGCGAGCCCTGCAAATGCTTCGTGAGCACGTGAGGTCGTATGGATGTCGGTTGAAACTAGATAGCTAGCTTGCTATTTAATGCAGATGACCGATCCGATCGATCTACACAGCTTTGGCTTTCGTTTGGCATACGTTGCAAGACGTCTGCGGCAGGCCGTGGACGGTGAACTCTGGGCATTTGGCCTGACGGAGGCGACGTGGCGGCCATTGGCTTATGTCGGTCATCTGGGCGAAGGCGTGCGGCAAAAGGAGCTCGCTGAAGCGCTCGGGATTCAGGGGCCGTCTCTGGTACGTCTCCTGGATGCGTTGGAGCGCCGTGGCATGATCGAGCGCCGCGAACAGGAAAGCGACCGACGTGTCCGCGGCATTTACTTGACGCAGGCCGGCCGCCGGCTCCAGCAGCGAATTGCCCGGAGCAGCAGCAACATTCAGTGCGCGTACTGGGAAGTGTTCGCGCGGCTGATCTTGAGGCCTGCACACGTCTGTTCGACGAAATCGAGCACGCGCTTGATCAGCCTGCGTTCGTGGTAAGAAGAAAGGACGTGATCTGAGATGCACGGTTATTCTGATTCAGTCGAATCGGCTCCCATTCGGCAACGCTTTCGTATGGCGGATGGCGTCGAGCTCGTAGGCGATGTCTGGGGCACTGCGGATCGTACTCCTGCGTTGCTTTTGCACGGCGGTGGACAGACCCGACACGCATGGAAACGCACGGCGGCCGTCCTTGCTCGTCATGGCTATTGCGCCATCGCAGTGGACCAGCGCGGCCACGGCGACAGCGGCTGGTCATCCGACGGCAAGTACGAGATCGACCATTTTGCAAATGATGTGCGTCAGCTCGCTACCAGCCTTTCTCGCAGACCCGTATTGATTGGAGCTTCGCTCGGGGGAATGGCGAGCTTGATCGCAGCAGGGGAAGCCGACACCTCCCTTGCGGAAGCTTTGGTTCTGGTCGACATCACGCCGAGAATCGACTCTGCCGGCGTCGAGCGCGTCCGAAAGTTCATGGCCGCGCACATCAACGACGGTTTCGCTTCCCTTGAGGAAGCTGCTGATGCCATCGCGGCCTATCTTCCACACCGGCCTCGGCCCAAAAGCCTCGATGGTTTGCGGAGAAATCTCAGGCGTGGAAAGGATGGTCGCTATCGCTGGCACTACGATCCGGCCTTCATACACGGAATGTCTGCACGCGCTGACCATGACCGCGAAACGCGCCTTGCCGCCGCCGCACGGCGGCTGCAAGTCCCTATACTACTGGTACGAGGCGGCTCAAGCGAACTGGTGTCGGAGGACATTGCCCGCGAATTCGTCGGTCAGGTACCAAACGCCCGCTATGTCGACGTGCACGGCGCCTCGCATATGGTAGCTGGTGACGTCAATGACCCATTCACTGAGCAGGTGGTCGCCTTCCTCGATACCCACCTTATGCAATAGAACTTTCACCGCGGAACATCAGATTAGTGCAGAAGTTCAGTGTCGCTTAAGAATATCGCAGTCTTCCTCGATGAACCGCCGGTTGGCTCCGTTCGCGCCGGCTACGCCGTAAGGCTCGCCCTTCGCTATCGCGCTCATCTAGTACCTCGCCACAGTGATTATGACTCTTTGGCCGCGACGGGATAGGCGCGGCCCATTTTGTCGCGAGCCTTGTCGGTTGTGAACATCCAATTGATGCGGGCGCCGGCGGCGTTTCGTTGTCGTTCCCAGGCGTCGATTTCGCGGCGGAGCCAATCTGGATCGTCGATCCTGCGGTCGAGACACTGGCCGCGCAGCACGCCGATCTCGATCTCGACCATGTTGAGCCAACTGGCATGCTTGGGGGTGTAGTGGAACTCCAGGCGGCGCAGAATCCGCCGGGCTTCGGCGGGTGTGAATGCCTCATAGAGGGCGCCTGGTGAGTGGATTGACAGGTTGTCCTGCACCACCCGGATGCATCTGGCGTCGGGATAATGGACATCGACGAGTTCGCGCATGCAGTGGGCGTAGTCTACTGCCGCCCGCCGCTCGGTGACCTTGACCTTGCGCCAGGGGCGGTGGACGTCGATGCAGACGAAGAGATTGACGGTGCCGCTGCGGCTGTACTCGCAATCGTAGCGTTCGAGCTGGCCGGGTTCGGGCGGGATCGGCTGGCGAACCTCGCCGATGAGCTGGACCGGGCTTTCGTCGAAGCAGACCACCGGCCGGTCGGGATCGGGCGCCTCGGCATAGAGGTCGAGCACGTCTTCCATGCGGGCGACGTATTCGCCGTCGACCTTTGGAATGCACCACATGTCCTTGCGCCACGGCTTGAGACCGTTCTCGGCCAGCCGCCGGCGCACCGTCTCGCCCGACAGGCTGTCGTGGTCGGTGAGCTTGACCATCGCCCCGGCCAAAAGCTCCAGCGTCCAGCGGGCGCGACCCTCGGGAGGCTTGGCGCAGGCGGTTGCCACCAACAGGGCTTCCTCCTTGCCGGTGAGCTTGCGCTCTGCCCCGGGACGCGGATCCTCGCTCAGTGCCCGCTCCAGATTGCCTTCCACGAAGCGCCGCTTGGTCCGGTACACGGTGGAACCGCTCACTGCTACCGTGTGGGCCATATCTTCATCGCGGCAGCCGGCATCGGCAGCCAGCAATATCTGGGCGCGCTTGAGCTTGCGCGCGGCCCGTTTGCCCTTGCTCAACATCGCGGTGAGTTCATCGCGTTCGGATTGGCTCAGTTCAACCCGATAACGTACATTCATCCCGACCTCCTCGTTGGAGGACCGGACGAATCGAGGAATAAATCAAAAATCAGGCGCCGCGCGAAGCCTCACGGCTCGAGGCTTCACCGAAAAGCAAGGCCAGTACCTCGCTTTCATCTACACCTATGCGCACATGTTCCGCCACCCGCCAGCCGAGGCCGACATCCAGCGCCACTTTCAGGTCACCCCGCCATCGGTCCATCAGATGATCCTGACGCTCGAACGAAATGGTCTCATCAGCCGTCAACCCGGCATCGCCAGAAGCATCCAAATTCTCGTCGCTCCGGAAAACCTCCCCATCCTCAATTGGCTTGGAATCAACCGGTCAGAATCACTGTGACGAGGTACTAGTCGGCATCTTTGTCACGCCCTCCGAATGGCCGCATGCATCATATCTCCGCGGGCACGATGCGATCGCACAGATGATCGAGGAGCAAAGAGCCAAGGAAGCGCGGACCGTGGCGAGCGCCAGTGGACGATTTGAAAGTGTGGCCGAACAGGAAGGCATCAGCTTTGAGTTTCGGACGATCCGTCCGAGCGATATCGCCGATGATGCGCTCTTTCATTCCCTGCATGCCGATATCGTGACGGTCGGGCATCCAAAGCCGGGCGGGCTTCCCGAATACCAGTCGGCCGAGTCGATGCTGCTGGCCACTGGCGTTCCCGTTCGGATCGTGCCGGATCGCTGGAACGCCGGAACAATTGCCGAAAATATCCTTGTGGCGTGGAATGCGACTCGTGAGGCAAGGCGCGCGATTACAGACGCAATGCCGTTGCTCCAGAAGGCCCGCACGGTCTCGGTCATTGTCGTGAACAGGCTCGTGACATGATGCACTACCTCATAATGTTATTGAAAAGGCAGTTTTTGCTGCCGTGCGTCTGGTGATACTGCACGGCCGTTTCGGATTGCACGACGCACCGTCGGTCGATCGAGATCTTCTTTGCGGATCACATAGGGTGCGCCAGCACAGATCTCTCTGCCGGGCAGTGTATCCCGTCCCGGATCAGGCGAATAACCGTCATTTTGTTGATGCCAAGACGACTAGCGGCTTCATGCAGTATCAGCTCACGTCGCTCTGCCCGTTCGCCTTCGCGATAGGCCGCGATCTGGTGTGTGCCGCGGAAGTTGCGGACGCGCAGCTCGTTCCAGCTGTTGCCTCTGGCCGAACGTATTCTGAGCCGATTGAGGACAGGAGCGATGCTATGGTCGGGCAACACGCGAGCGAGTTCGCGGACGAGCTGCACGGTCTCCTTGTCGGTCTTGAAGCGATTTTGGCCGATGCGGTTCTTCACCACTTCAAGTCGGGTGTGATCCCCGCCCTGCCAATGCACCACGAGGCACAGTCGATCGCCCTCGATCGTGACAACGATCTCCGTGAGAACCGCCCGCAAGATCCGCTTGCGGATTTCGATGGAAGCATCGGGATGGTTCCAAACTCGCGGCAGGTCATCAACGAGTGCCAGCAGCATCGCGCGATCATCTTCACTCAGCATCCGTGGCTGTTCGTGGCGCAGGTTCTCCATCTGCTCCTCGAGTCGTGCCTGCGCTGCGAGGCATTCATTCCATCGCCGTTCGAGCTCGCCGGCGACCAGCCGGTTGTCGGGATCAACCGCATCGTACTGCCGACGCGCATGCGTCGCTTCGTAGCGTGCTTGTTCCAATGCCAGCTCGTAGTGTCGCAGCCGCTCTAGCCTGCTCATGGTCGGCGATCAATTGGAGTGCGGCTTCCAAGGCCAGCGGTGATACCGCGCGCAGCACTTCTGCCGATACCGCCGTGTCGATACGCATATTGCTAAACGCAATGCAGTTCTTGTTGCTAAGGTTCGCGATGTCGGTCGTGCAAACATAGCGCGCACCCTTACGTTCATTGTGATGCACCTTCAGCTTGCGTCCGCAGTGTCCGCATCGCAGCAATCCAACCAGCAGCCCACTGCCGTTACGCACAGAACCTCGCACCATCGCCCCTTTCATGTTTGCGTTCCCTGCGATGACCTTCTGGTTCCGATCATACTCCTCCCACGTGATGTAGCCATCATGGTGGTTGTGGATCACCACATCCCACTCCTCCGGCCGACGCACTATACCGTGTGTGGCGACCTTGCGTCCTCCCTCGAACCGAACTCGGGTGAAGGTGCGACCGTAGACGTACGCTCCAGCATAGACCGGATTGGTGAGCAGCCGGTGCACAGTATTGTAGGGCGGCAAGCGCCATTGCACGCTCCGCCCCTGAGCACCATGGACAGCAATTGGCAGATCGATTCGTTCCTGCCGCAGCCACAAGACAAGCTGGCGCACGCTGGCAATCTCAGCGAACTTGCGGAACACGAGCGACAGTGCCTCGCGGATCCGTTTGTCCGGGTCCTGTTCCAGGCGATCATCAGCACCGCGTCGATAGCCGATTGCCACCGTCGTGTTCAGCTCGCCGCGCGCTGCTTTCAGACGCAGCGCCTGCTGTGAACGCTGCCGAAACATCGACAGCTCGAGCTCACTGAATGTTCTTTTCAAACCCAAAAGCATCCGATCATTGACCGATCGGGGATCGTACGAGCACACAGCTTGATGCCCCAATTCGGGAGCCAGATGATCGGTCGGGACAGATCACCGTAACCGATCCAACTCATCCGCTATACGGCCGATCCCTTGATTTGGTGTCATCGGGGACCTCTCACCGACGCTCTATCGTCAGTCCCAGGTTCTGGCCCGGCATGGCATCCTCATCGATCGCGCCGTTCTGGCGGATTGGATGGGAACGGTCGCCTTCCACCTCGCGCCGCTGATCGAGCGCATGAGCGTCGTGATGAAGCAATCGGGCCGCTTGTTCATGGACGAGACCAGGGCGCCCGTGCTCGATCCGGGCCGGGGCCGAACCAAGACCGGCTATCTGTGGGCTGTCCTGCGCGACGATCGCGGCCACGGCGGCGCTGATCCACCAATCGTGGTCTACCACTACGCGCCAGGACGCAGTGGCAAACATGCCGAGCATATCCTCGACGGCTTCGACGGCATCCTTCAGGTCGATGGATACCAGGGCTATCACAGGCTCGCACGACCCGAGCGTCAAGGCGGCGCGCCGCTGCGGCTGGCCGCATGCTGGTCCCACTCCAGGCGCGAGATCATTGCCGCGACTCCGAAGGCCGGCTCACCCATCGCCGAAGCCGTCCTCGCGCGCATCGCCGCGCTCTATGTAATCGAGAAGGAGATCCGTGGCTCCGACGCCACGATCCGACAAAAGGCGCGCAACGAGCGATCACGGCCGCTCGTCGCCGAACTCGAGAGCTTCCTGCGCGAGCAAGCTGCCCGCCTGTTGCCGGGCAGCGAGATGGGCAAGGCGATCGCCTATCTGCTGAACCATTGGGATGGCCTCACTTTGTTTCTCGACGATGGCCGCGTTGAGATGGACACTAACCCCCTCGAAAATCAAATCAGACCGCTGACTCTGACGCGCAAAAATAGTCTATTTGCAGGTCACGACGAAGGTGGCCGTTCATGGGCCCGCATAGCTTCGCTCATCGCCACCTGCAAGATTAACAGCGTGGAGCCCTACGCCTGGATGAAAGCGACCCTCGAAGTGATCGCAACCGGTCACCCGCAGTTGCGGATCGACGAACTCTTGCCCTGGTCGTTCGGCCGCTCCCCCTAATTCTCCGCAGCTGCCGCCGCAGTCGCGACTTCAACGATTTGCAACGCGTTGATCAACGGATTTGCAGTCCGTGGCGCCACGCGTTGCAATCCGTCCCTCCAAATCTTTGCGAATGGGACGTGGACGTCGCTTACCCCTATCCCGATCAATGATGAAAATAATTGCAAGGTTTCAATGCCCGAAGCATTAAATCCCTGCAATCGCGAAACAGTCTAAAACTAAAAATGCGATTCCGGCTCAATCGCTTAGCCGCTCTTCACGGACGACGAGTTACGGCCTACAGCGCACGGCGACAGCAGTCTTACTCAGCGGCGACGTCGCCACTAATAATCTCGCCGAACAACTCCCATTTTTCGCCCTTGAAGCGCTGCATCTGCAACTGGCTGATCGGAGCGAAGTCGCTAGCGCTGGTGTTGATTTTGATGCCGGGCAGCAGCGTGTCAGGCGTGAAGTCCTTTAGGCTGGCCGCCTGCTTCATCACGTTGGCCCGGGAGAGATCATCGCCGCACATTTCCAGCACCTTCGCCAAGGTTTGTGCAGCGCCGTAGCCGTAGACCAGCGCGCTGTCGGTGCGGTCGGCGCCCGGCATATACTTGTCGATGAACTCGCTCCACTTAGTCATGCCGGGATCACTCTTCCACTGCGCATCGGCAGCGTCCTTGGCGTAGGCCGCTGAAAGCACGCCCTGGGCGTTGTCGAATCCGGCAGGCTGCATCACCGCGCCGACCGAGGCCGAAACGTTGGTCATGATCTGCAGCGGCTGCCAGCCCAACTCGGCGGTTTTCTTGATGGTCTGCGCGCCGAACTTTGGCGTTGCATAGATCAGCAGCACGTCGGGCTTGGCGGCCTTGATTTTGACGATGTGCGAGTCGACGGTCGGCTCCGAGATCTCGTAGCTTTCCTCCATGATGATCATCGACGCGGCCTTGGCGCCCAATCCATCTTTGGTACCCTTGAGGTAGTCTTTGCCGAAGTCGTCGTTCTGATAGAGGATTGCGATCTTGGCGTCCGGCTTTTCCTTCAGCAGGAACTTCGCATAGATCTGCGCTTCGCTCTGGTAGCTTGGCTGCCAGCCGATGGTCCAGGGGAAGCCCTTGGGATCGTTCCACTTGGTGGCGCCGGTCGCGACGAATATCTGCGGTATCTTCTTGCTGTTGAGGTATTTCTGGATTGCGGTGTTGGAAGGGGTACCGAGCGGATTGAACACAAC
This sequence comes from Bradyrhizobium sp. GW821-FHT13H06, assembly GCF_058803975.1. Classification (NCBI taxonomy): domain Bacteria; kingdom Pseudomonadati; phylum Pseudomonadota; class Alphaproteobacteria; order Hyphomicrobiales; family Nitrobacteraceae; genus Bradyrhizobium; species Bradyrhizobium sp. GW821-FHT13H06. Next base: position 30,970 of record NZ_JBXAPN010000011.1, read on the forward strand.
CAGTACTTCGTCGCTTTCGACCAGCTTGCGGACCTGCTCAACCGCCTTCGGCGGGCTGTAGGCGTCGTCATAGCTGATGAAATTGATTTTTCGTCCGTTGATGCCACCCTTGTCATTGATCATCTTGAAATAGGCTTCTTCGGTCTTGCCGATCAAGCCGTACGCCGACGCCGGGCCGCTATAGGGGATGATGTTGCCGATCTTGATCTCGGTGTCGGTCGCGCCCGTGTCGTACTTCTTCTGTGCGAGAACACTGCTCGATGACGCAGCGAGCAATCCGGCTGCGGCCGAAAGGACCGCGAGTTTTTTCATTGCGGACATTTCTGTCTCTCCCTTTTCAAATGCTGAGGCTCTTCTGACGGCGTCGTGTTTACCATGTTGTCGGAAAGGCTCACAACAAAAAGTAGGCGCTGCTTGCTGAACGCAACACCACATCGAACGGATCTTCCTGAGGGCACCTCGAAAAATAGCCCTTCCCGGCGCTGCACAAATCGGATCCAGGATACGCAGGCGTGACGAGCAGGGCTTGGGCGATGGGACAGCTCGGTTTCTTTGATCTGAGCCGGCGGTATGACGGGGCTGGGCAAGAAGAACGACCCGCTTGGTCGCCATCGCCAACGTCGGCCCGACGTAGTTCAACAGCGATCAGGACATCTTCCCCGGCGCGCCTCATCCTGATGGTCCCCGAGCGGCCGGAGTCATTCCCTAAATGCAAGGCTTTTGTCTTTAGCTGTGCTACCCTATGATCGCCGAGACAGTCAGGAGGGAGCCTCTGCCGTCCCTGACCTCGACCGCTACCCGACGAGTGAGACCTTTGGCGGTGAAGTCGCCTACCGCTTCTCCAAGGCCAGTGAAGGCCTGTTGGCGCGGCCTCTATCCCGCCCAGATCCTCACCGACGTTATCAGGGGAGGCCAAGTCACCTTCGCAAAGTAGTACCGCGCCATGAGGCCCAACGCGCGTGGAGGTTTTTAAATAGCGATTTCAATCACATACGAGTTCGTAGTTTTATTCTGAATGGCGCGCCATTCTTCGCCGGAAGTTCAGGCAAGGCAGCATCTGGTCGCCAGACCGGGCCGAGACCGGATGGCCACGCCGTGTGAGGAGCTGGATGAGGATATCGCAGGCGTTCAAGTTCGAGGCGGCGCATCGGCTGCCAAACGTGCCCGAGACTCACCGGTGCAGCCGGCTGCATGGTCATTCCTATCGGGTCGAAGTCCAGCTGGATGGTCCGGTAGACCCGCACACTGGCTTTGTTGCGGACTTCTTCGACATCGAAAAATGCTTCGCCGACATCATGGGCGCGCTGGACCACCAATGCCTGAACGACGTCGAAGGACTCGAGAATCCAACCGCCGAGAACATCGCGGTCTGGATCTGGGATCGGCTAAAGCCGAGCCTTCAGCAACTGTGGGCGGTCCGCGTCTATGAAACAGCGGATTGTTGGGCCGAATATAACGGGCAGTGACGACGGCCCTGCGTTGCATCCGGCAAGTTCGCGTCTCCGAATGGAAACGATGATCGAGAACAGCCGGCACCGGCGTGAGAACCAATGCCGCGCTGCGACTGGCATGTGTAATCGACAGGCCGTTGAGCTTACCCCTGACGGGCTTCATAGAGCGCCACCGCGTCGGCACCGCCCGGAAACTGGAGCCGGTTGGACGTGTCGTGAACGGCCGCCCAGATGGCCTCGGCGACATCGGTTTCCTTTGTCGTCATGGCAGGGTGGGCGAAGGCCTCGAAGATGGGGGCCGCGAAACCAGCATAGGCAGGCGGAATCAGATCCTCGATCCGTACGTCCGTATTCTGCGCGAAGCGGGTCGTCGGGGCATAACCCGGTTCCACCAGCCTGGCGCGGACATTGAAATAGCCAAGCTCATGCGCGAGCGAGCCGGTGAAGCCCTCGATCGCCTGCTTGCTGGCCGTATAGGCGGCCGCTAGCGGCATGGCGGCCAACGTCACGCTTGAGGTCACGTTGACGATCATGCCGGACCGGCGTTCGCGCATCTGCGGAATCACGCCCTGGCACATCGCCATAACGCCGAACGTGTTGGTGGCGAAGACCTTGCGGATATGCGCCATTGGCGTCGCCTCGAATGCGCCGACAACGCCGATGCCGGCATTATTGACCAGCACGTCGATCGGCCCGGCCGCTGCGACGGTTGCCGCGATGCTTTCGTCGCTCGTCACGTCGAGCGGCAGGAGACGCAGCCTCGGTGACGCAGGAAAAAGACTGGCGTCGGGGCGCCGCATCGTGGCGATGACATTCCAGCCCTTGTCGAGGAAATGCAGCGCCGTTTCCAGGCCGTAGCCAGAGGATGTGCCGGTAATCAGGATCGTTTGCATGGGGACCATCATTCATTTCGGATGGTCCTTGATAGGCTCGGTCTTCGAGACGATCTATAATCTATAGTCCATTCATATTGTTCAATCGTCCAGATTGATGCTTTGGTCTCAGGCGTGATCGGTGCTGCCGTTGATCCGGGCAAATTGCCCCGGCGGACAGCCGAGCCGCTTGCGAAAGGCGGTGCTGAAGGCGCTAGCGGATTCGTAGCCGATGTCGTCGGCGATCCGGTCGAGCGTCTTTGCCCCGCGCAATAGCGCGTCTTTCGCCAGCGCCATCCGCCATCGGGCGAGATATTCGATCGGGCCGCAGCTGAGCACCGCGCCAAACCGCGCGGCAAAGGCGGAACGCGATTGGCCGGCGATGCGGGCAAGGCTGGCCACCGTCCAGTCGGCGCGCACATCAGCATGCATGGCCGCAAGGACCCGTGCCAAAGCCGGATCTCGCATGCCATGCAGAAGACCGGCGCGGTCCTCATCCATCGTCGTGCCATGCGAGCGAAGGGCCTCGATAAGAAGAACTTCCAACATGCGCTGGAGGATCATGTCCTTGCCGGGCTCATTGCCACGGCATTCCTCTGCGATGAGATTGATCAGCCGGCCGAGCCGCACCGATCGCCCCTCGGGCGGCGGCACATGGATCATGCGCGGCAACAGGGCGAGCAGCAGCGGCGCATTCGCCGTCTCGATGCAAAACGTGCCGCCCAGCGCCTCGAAATCCGCTTCACCCTCCTGCTCGCCATGACGAACAGGTACATCCATCGGATCTCGCGGCGTCCCGGCCATGCCGGGATGACTGCTAAGGGTGAAGGCTGGCGTGGTGGGCAGAAGCAGGAAGGCCCCTGTCTCGAGCTTCAACGGGGGCTCACCGTCAAATGCAATCCAGCATTCACCTCTCAGAATGATCGTAAAGCCGGGGGCGTCGTGGGCGGCATAGCGCACGGCCCAAGCACCCCGACCAGAGATGGGTTTGGAAATGGCCGTGCTTGGCCGAAGCAGGGCAATCACATCGCTGAGTGGGTCCACTTGGACGATCCATAGATTGTTCGGCTTTCCTATTATCAATCGTCCAGATGACTAAGTACAGTTCTCGAACTGACGACGAAAACGTCCGGCGCGGCGCGCCAATTCGGTAGTAGGTACGTTCCATGCGCACAATCGGCCGCCTGCTCTCCTCCCTCGCCCTCTTCCTTGCCATCGCAGCCGCCCCGGTGCTTCCCGCACGCGGGGCCGAAACCTGCCCGTTCATCAGCGCGAAAGAGCTCGCCGCTGCGATGCCGGCGCTCAAATGGTCGTTGATTTCAAATCAGGACGGCCGCGGCTGCATCTACCAGGCCGGGCGCGGCGACACGATGATGCTGAGCGTGTTTCGCAATCCCGACAAGGACCGCGCCAGGGAATTGTACGCGACCTTCGTCAAGACGCTTGCCGAGCGCATGCCGCTGAACACCGTGACCGGGATCGGCGACGAAGGCCAGGGCGGCACGAGCGCCGCCGGCGCCGAGCGCCAGGAAGCCTCGGTCGTCGCTCTGGCCGGCGACTACATCCTGCAGATCAGCGTCTATCCGAGCGGGCGGCGCGCCGACGATGCGCTGCTCGGACCGATCACCGAGGCCGCACGCATTGCCATCGCCAGCGCGAGCAAAAGCAGCGAGCGGTTCGGCAATTGCGAGTGGCTCACGGCCGCCGATGCAGACGGCTTTCTCGACGCGAGCACGCTGACGGTGCAGCGCACCGGCGCTGGCAGCTGCATGATGTTCGATCGCGAGGCTAACGCCATGACCGTCGCAGTGATCGCGACCTCGCGCGACACCGCCGCCGGCATGATGAAGCGCGCGGGGCCATGCAAGCACGTGGCGATCCCTGAGCTCGGCAGCGAAGCCTTCGGCGAGCATTCCTGCACCAAGGGCAACGGCAACGCCGTCAATATCTATGTCTGGAAGAACGGCAGGCAGGCTTCGATCTTGTTCGCGCCGGTCAAGCCGCATCCGGAGTCCGGCTCGGTCGAGCGCCTGAAGGCGGTCGCAGGGCGGGTGTATGGGAAGCTGTGACGGCGTCGCGCCGATCCCCGAGTGCTTTTTGCTTTGCAGGATCAAAACGTGATCAATCCGGGCTCAGTCCCGGATGTCCTCCGCCTGCACCGCCAGCCCGCAGGCCTGCCGGATCGCGATCTGAACCGGCGAAGGTGGCAACGCGGGTTCAAATTCGCCCTTCGGCAACAGCGGAGGCTGTGCCATGAAGCGCGGCCGTTTTCCGCGATGAGGTTGCGCGGCATGAACCAGGAACGGATGGCACAGATAGACGCTGCCTGCCGCGCCGGTCGCCAGTTCAACCCCGCAATTCGCCGTCGAGGCGTAGTTCTCGGCAGAGAGCTGCCGGAGCGTCGCGCCTGCCTCGCCGTAGGGCAGCAGCTCCCGCGCGATTGCAGCGTGCGAGCCTTTCCGGATCCTCGTGGGTGCATCGTCCGGGCCAACATCCGAGAACAGGAAGAGCATCAGCAATGCGCGTCCGCTGCTCTTCACATTGGCACGCCATTCCATGAAATCCGGATCGGTGGTGCCGAAGCTCATGTCCACGTGCCAGCCATCATCACCAGGGGATTCGGCCGAGGGGAAGCGGATCGGAAAGGTCCCGAGGCCCCTGGGCGCAAGCCAGCGCCCTTCGCCCACGAGTTGATCGTAGGCTCGGTGCAGGGGCGGCGCATTCGCGGCTTCAATGAAGGGGGGCGAAGCCTTGGACCCCACCCGGACAACGGGCTGCGTCCAGTCTTCGGGGTGGTCCGGCGACAGACCAATATCCGCCCACAGCTCGTCCCTGCATTGCTTTGCAAGCTGGGTGCTGAAGGCATTCTCGATCTTGACGAAACCGTCGTTGATGAAGTTCTGGACCTGACGGGGCGTCAGGCCAACCTGTTCGGTCTTGGGCATTGCACATTCTCCGCTCGGCCACCGCATCAAGCGCAGCCGGTTTGATCTGATTGGCGCAGATGCGCCGGAACGACTTTCTGCCGTTCAGATCAGCGGGAAGAATGTGGACGTGAACATCATGATGGGAACGTATAGCGCGGCGGAGCGCGAAATCAAGACACGCCCGCCGCTTGGCGGGTGCATGCCGAGTGTCGGCAGCCTCTCGCTGCGCGATGAGGCTGCCGCAAGCTCATGCGCGCGTCACGGGCAAGGGTGGCGCAGACCGTCGCGGCCCAGATAGGTCCCCGAGCCGGGATCGTAGGAGCGAAAGCGCTGCGCACAGTAGGAGGCGGCATTGGATTGAGCCTGGCTGTTGGCGATTGCGCCGCCGATGATCGCGCCCGCTGCGAGGCCGCCGAGTACGGCTGCGCCGGTGCCGTAATGGCCGTGATGGTGCCTGGGGCCGTAACCACGCCCATGACCGTATCCATGTCCGTACCCATGTCCGTATCCATGCCGGTACTGCACCTGCTGCACGCCTGAGTCGGGACCGGGGTTGCCGATCGGCAGCGGCGCCGCGAGCACCGGCGAGGCAGCCGTTGAGAGCATCGCTCCGGCGGCCGCGAGGACGACGAAAGTTTTACGCATTGTCATGTCGCGCTCCGTGTTGTCGAGGGTACTGGAGCAACGGCTGGTTGCCCGCTCCGTTCCTTCCGCGCAAGGCGAGCGGCAGAGGGCCGCGGAAAATGAGCTCTCCCGAGGATGCAGGCGGAACAATATGGAGCTGAGCCCTTCACCGCAGGCCCCGCTCGTCGATCAGAATGCGGTGGATCTCGATGCGCTCCGGCAGCTCGATCAGGAATTCCGCGTCGCGCGCGAGATGGTGGACCTTGGTCGGCTCGCCCCTGGTGAAAGCCGTCATCGCCTCGATGTCCAGCCAATAGGAGATGGTCGTGAACCAGGTCTCCTCGGCACGGTCCTCGCGCAACTGCTGCACGCCGAGCGCGGTCTTCAACAGCGGCGGAATGCCCTCGGCCTGCAGATAGGCCTGGTAGGCGTCAGCGAGGTCGCGGCGGGTCCGGCCGCGCCAGATGCGGGCGATGGTCGGTTTGGTCGGCATGGCGGCCTCCCTTGCGGCAATGACAAATGATCTTGAGCGCGGATCGGCAATCCTTCAGCAAGAACGCGATGTTCGCATTCTGGTTGCATGCGCTTCGACGTCTTGTTCTCCAGCGGCCACACCAGGGAACCTGGTGCCGTTCGCCCGCGATGTGCCGCAGCCTCTCCTTGTTCTGCGGAGGATCGGCGCCGCTGCCGCGGCATGATTCGCCGGTCATTGATCTGAAGCAATGATGGCGCGCGGGTCAGATGCTAGGGCGAGTCGCAGTTCACGGCGCAAGGCTCCCCAGGCCAGTACAAGACAATCTCCGCGCGTGATGGAATCCGAGGGCTCGATGGGACGACTACTGAATATTGTGACGCCGCTGCATACGGCGACCAAGCGCGACTACATGGCCCGCATGAACGACGACAAGATCGCCTGCTCGCTGAAAGCGCGGGAATACGAGGCCGATTACTGGGATGGCGACCGCCGCTTCGGCTATGGCGGCTACCGCTTCATCGAGGGGCGCTGGGCGCCGGTCGCCAAGGCGCTGATCGAGGCCTATGGCCTGAAGGATGGGTCGAGCGTGCTCGATGTCGGCTGCGGCAAGGGCTTCCTGCTCTACGAGATGCAGAAGATCCTGCCCGGCTTGAAGGTGGTCGGCTTCGATATCTCCAGGCATGGTCTCGAACATGCGCACGAGCGGGTGAAACCGTACCTCTTCAACTATCGCGCCCAGGACGTCTATCCCTATGGCGACGACAGTTTCGATCTCGTCATCTCGCTCGGCACCCTGCACAATCTCAGGCTGTATGAGCTCGAGGCGGCGGTCAAGGAGATCGAGCGGGTCGGGAAGAACAAGTACATCATGGTCGAGGGTTACCGGACCGTCGCCGAACTGCACAACCTCGAATGCTGGGCGCTGACGGCGGAGTCCATCCTGCATACGTCGGAATGGATCTGGCTGTACGGCAAGCTCGGCTACACCGGCGATTACGAATTCATCTATTTCGAGTGACCGGGCGCTGCTGATGGATATCAAGACTGCCAAGGCGGCAATCCTCGTCGAATCCGGCAAGCCGCTGGTCGTCGACGAGTTCACCCTGCCTGATACGCTCGAACACGGCCAGGTGCTTGCGCATGTGCACACCTCGAGCATCTGCGGCGCGCAGATCAACGAGATCGACGCCGTCAAAGGCGTCGACAAGTTCCTGCCGCATCTGTTGGGGCACGAGGCGCTGGCAACCATCGTCGAAACCGGTCCCGGCGTCGTCTCCTGCAAGCAGGGCGACACCGTTATCATGCACTGGCGGCCGGGCAAGGGCATCCAGTCCAACACACCGGTCTATTCCTGGCGCGGCAAGCGTCTCAATGCGGGGTGGGTCACCACCTTCAATGAATATGCCGTGGTCTCGGAGAATCGCGTCACGCCCGTTCCCGCCTCGATCGATCGCACCAGCGCGCCGCTGCTCGGCTGCGCGGTCACGACCGCGCTCGGCGTCGTCAACAACGATGCGCAGATCGCCATCGGCGAAGCCGTCGTGGTGTTCGGCGTCGGCGGCGTCGGACTGAACATCGTGCAATTCGCCGCGATGGTCGGCGCCTGGCCCGTGATTGCGATCGACCGCCTCGACAACAAGCTGGCGATGGCGAAGGATTTCGGCGCCACCCACACCATCAACTCCGAGGCGGTGAAGGATGTGGCCGCCGAGGTTCGCTCCATCACGGGGGCCGACGGACCCGACAAGGTCGTCGAGACCACCGGTGTCAAGAACTTGATCGAGCTCGCCTACGAGATCACGGCCAAGAAAGGCCGCTGCATCCTCGTCGGCGTTCCCCGCGAGAAGGCCGAAATCTACACGCTGCCCCTGCACTTCGAGAAGGTGCTGAAGGGCTCGGAAGGCGGGCAATGCCAGCCCGCGCGCGATATCCCGCGCCTGGTTCGCCTGAGCGATGCCGGCAAGGTGAGCTACCGCGGCATCGTGACCCACGAGTTCGCGCTCGATGACATCAACGACGCGCTGGACCTGATGCGCAGCGGCACGTCGGGACGGATCCTGCTGAACATCAGCTGAGCGCCGCGTCCGCCGCGCACGCGCCGGCAGCATGCCGGCGCTGGCGCTCCAGCAGCCAGGCTGCGATCGCCATGTTCACGATATTCCAGGCGATGCCGTTGACCAGCGCGGAAGCGTAGGAGCCGGTCCAGTCGTAGATCGCGCCGGCCATCCAGCTTCCCAGCGCCATGCCGGCGAGAGTGACCGAGATGGCGAGGCTGACGCGAAAGCCGGCCTCCTGCGCCGGGAACAGCTCACGGATGATCGCCGCATAGCTCGGCACGATGCCACCCTGCGCCAGGCCGAAGATGGCGGAAACGACATAAAGTGAGACCAGCCCGTCGAACGGCAGATAGAGCGCGAGTGCCAGGGTCTGCATCGCCGAGCCCAGCAGCAAGGTCGGCAGGCCGCCGATGAGGTTCAACACCCAGCCGAAGATCAGCCGGCTCGCGACGCCAAAGCCGAGCATGACCGCCAGCATCTCGGCGCCGCGCGCAGGGCCGTAGCCGAGGTCGCCGCAATAGGCGACCAGGTGGACCTGCGGCATCGACATGGCGACGCAGCAGCACATCCCGGCAAGGGCGAGCAGACCCTGCGTGGCACCGGGAGACAGGCCTATGGCCTGCATCGTGTCACCGCTGCTCGCCGCTGCGGGCGTCATCTTGTGGAAGATCGGCCGCCGCAGCAGAACCAGGGAGAGCGGCAGCATCGTTGCGAGGCAGAACAGGCCGATGCCGATATGGGTCTGCCGCCAGCCGATCGCCGCGATGGCATGCTGGACGACGGGCGGCCAGACCACTCCAGCCAGGGAGCTGCCGGCCGTCGCCAGGGAAACGGCGAGGCCGCGATGCCTGTCGAACCACAGCGAGGCGTCGGCCACCAGGGGCGCGAAGCTCGCCGCGCCGCCGAGGCCGATCGTGAGGCCGCAAATGGTCGCGAAGATTGACAGGCTCGGAGCAAAGGCCGTGAGCACGTAGCCGAGGCTCATCAGGATCGTGCCGCCGGCCAGGGGCGGGAGGATGCCGAAGCGATCCGCCAACCGGCCGACGACGATGCCGCCGATCATGAAGCCGATGATGGTGAGCGTGTAGGGCAAGGTTGCCTCGGCGCGAGGCGCATCGAAATCGGCCTGCACCGCCGGCAAGGCGACGACCAGGGACCACATCCCGACGCAGCCCAATGTGCTGAGGATGATGGAGGCGGCGAGACGAATCCAGGAATAGGAATTTTCGATCGACGGCATGTCAGGCGGCACTGGGGCAGGTTTCCTCGGGCTGCTTGGAGGTTGGCCCCGGGGTATCGCCCGCCGTCAGCGGCGACAAAGCAGGATTTCTCTTTTGTCGCGCGAACGAAACTCATGCATCTTCCCGAACCTTCCTGCATCGTCCGGAGCCGGCCATGACGTATCTGCTGCCGCCACTCAATGCCCTGCGCGCCTTCGAGGCCGCGGCGCGCCATCTCAGCTTCAAGCAGGCCGCTCACGAGCTGCACGTCACGGCCGGCGCCGTCAGCCAGCAAGTCCGCCTGCTGGAGGAGCGGCTGGGCGTGCAGCTGTTCGAGAGACGGACGCGGCAGGTCATCCTGACGTCCGGCGGCGAAACCTATCTGGCGCGGGTGCGTCAGGCGTTTCGCGGCCTCGCCGAGGCCACTGCCGAACTCAAGCCCGAGGGCGTCACGAGCTTGCTGCATATCGGGCTTCACGCGAGCTTTGCCGTCGATGGGTTGCGGGCGCGCCTTTCACGGTTCCGCAGGGCCCAGCCCCAGCTCGCCGTTCGCATCAGCCAGCCGGCCGGGCTGCACGAGCTGCTCGAAGGCAAGGTCGACGTCGTGATCGCCGACCGCGTGCAGCGCCACCCAGGCTACAGGTGTGAGCCTCTGGACAGTGGCTTCCTGATCGGCCCGCTCGGCACCGCCGATTGTCCGGAGATCGAGACCCTGCGGTCCTGCCTGCTTGGCCATGTCGAGCTCGAGCCCCCGGCCACAGCCAAGCCGCCGTTGCCGCCGGCATGGCCGAGCCGCGTGCCATGACGGCTTCGCGCCGCGCGCCGTAACCGCCGGTTAACCATGGATATTTACGGTGCGGCAAGCCTCTGAGCTATGACTGTCAGTTGATTTCGAGTCCAACCCATGGCGTTCGGTAGCCGCGCATCTCCGCGAAGCATCGCCCCGACGGAGCAAGCGGCTTCGTGGGAAGCGCCGCGGGCTGCGAAGGTGAAGCCTGACGGCACCGGGCCGGCCCTGATCAAGGGATCGCTGACCGTCTCCGGTACACTCTCCTTCCTGCGCGAGAACGGCCGGCGCATTCTGACGCTGGCCGCGGCGCTGTTCGCCCTCGGCATCGTCGTCCTGGTGGTTCTTCCGGTCCGCTACGCCGCGACGGCCCTGGTGGTGCTCGATCCCCGCGAGCTGCGCGTGACCTCGGATCAGGAGGTGCTGCCGGGTATCGGCCAGGATGCCGCAGCGCTCCAGAGCCAGATCGAGATCGCGAAATCCGACGGCTTTCTCCGCCCCCTGATCGAGCAGCTCAAGATCGCGGACGACGACGATGTCGCCGGCGGTTATACCGACATGACGCGCCTGCTCGAAAGATTCCGCAACCGCCTCGAGATCACCCGCCGCGGGCTCACTTACGTCATTGCGATTTCCTTCACCTCGAACCGCCCCGAGCGGGCCGCTTACTACGCCAATGCGATCGCAGAGGCATTCGTTGCCAGCCAGGGCCGCGTTCGCACCGAGGCAACCGACGAGGCGGCCGACTGGCTCAAGGACCGGTTGAAGACGCTGAACGAGCGCCTGCGCGCGTCGGAAGATGCCGTTGCCGCCTTCCGGCTCGAGCACAACATCGTCAATGCCGGCAAGGAATCCACCACGCAGCAATTGCGCGTGACCGATCTGACCCAGCAGGTCTCCGCGGCTCGCGCGCGCACCGAGGAGGCCAAGGCACGCTACGAGCAGGTGCAGCGCGACCTCAAGGCCAATGTCGAAGGGCCGGTGAAGCAGGATCTGCTGAGCATGCTGCGCGCGCAGCGCTCGACCTTGAACGACCAGATCGCGCAGAAGAAGGCGGTGTATGGCGACCGCCATCCCGACCTCGCGATCTCCTACAGCCAGCTCGCCGACATCAACCGGCAGATCGAGATCGAGCGGAAGAAGAACATCGACACGGCAAAGTCCGAATATGAGGCCCAGCGCGAGCAGCAGAACGCGCTGGAGAAGCAGCTCAAGGCCGTCGAGACCAAGATGCTGGTCGACGGCCAGGCTCTCGTGAAGCTGCAGGAGCTGCAGCGCGACGCCGACGCCAACAGGAACATCTACGAGCAGTTCCTGTCGAGGTTCAAGACGACCAACGAGCAGCGTCAGCTGCAGGCGTCCCAGACCAAGGTCGCCTCGATCGCCATTCCGCCGGTGCGCTCGACGCGTCCGCCGCTCGCCTTGCTGCTCGCGGCGCTGGCGATCGGCTCGCTGTTGACGTCGACCGGCGCCGTTGCGGTGATGACGAGCGTGTCCGCCGACGAGCCCGGGTCCACTCAGGCGCCGGCATCTGTGGATGCGGAGGAGGCGCCCAACCGGCACGTCCAGCCACCGCCCGCCGGCGTGGCCCGGGCCGAGCCGATGCCCAGCCTTCCCGTCTGGGTCCGCATCCCCGAGCTGTCATCCGGAGCCGGGACCAGCACCGTCTGGCAAAAGCCGGTCGCCACCTCGGCCGAGCTCGATGTCGGCCCCCATCTGCGGCCGCTGCTCGAACGCATCGACCGTGTGCCGGTGCGCGGCTGCAAGGTGGCGCTGGTGTTGTCGGTCGGCAAGAGCGCCGGCGGCAACACGGTTGCGCGCTCCCTCAATCGCGCCGCCGTGAATCGGGGCATGATGAGCGTGCTGATCCGGCTCCAGCCGGAATTCGCAAGTCACCAGCCGCCGGTGACCGAATGGCACGACGGTTCGACCACGGCGGGCCTTCAATCGATCGAGGAGCTGCTGAGCGCCGGCCGCAAGCCCGATGCGCGGCCCGAGGACGACATTCGTTCGGAGTTCGACCTGATCATCGTCCACGCCGGCAATCTCGCCTTGCAGCCCGACGCCATCGCCCTGGCCGCGCATGCGGACCTGATCATCCTGGTGGCGCGCGCCGGCGAGCTCGGTTCAGCCGCGATGCGCAGGGTGGCCGCGGCGCTGTCAAAACATGCGGCGGTGCCGACCGGCGTCGTCGTCAATCATGTGCCCGCCGGTGCAGTGGCGCCTCAGCCCGAGGGTGGCGCATTGGGCCTTGCGGTTTGACGACAACGCGGTGGCGTCGATGTTGCCGTCGCTCTGATGAGCAGGATCCGCTGCACGACATCCGCAACCTGCCTTACCCGATCAGGGCCGGCGATCCCGCCGATCGGTTGGGCGCCCGCCTGCGAGCGGCCCAAAGCGGAGCCGGCCGGCATTGGCTTGGCGATCATCGCATTGTCATGCTCCGGTCATCTTAGCTGCATCGTCCGTTGCTTTTTTCCCGGCGCGCCAGAGCCTCTTCGGTTCCGATGACATCAGAACGGAGCTCTGGATTGCTGCTTGACGCGTTCTCTTGACGCGAGCCGGACGTCACGTCGCTCGAGAACGCTCTGGGGAGAGCTGACATGCAACTGATCAAGACGATTTCAGCCGACCGCCGGCTCGTCCTCAAGGGCCTCGCGGCAGCAGCCGTGGTGCCGCTTGCGGCACCGGCGATGGCGGCCGAAGGCCTTCCGGCGCAGCCGACCGGCTCCGTGGCCGCTGTCGCCACCGACAAGGCCTATTGGACGGCTGTGAAGGGGCTCTATGCCGTCACGCCTGATGTCGTCAATCTCGAGAACGGCTATTGGGGCATCATGGCCGAGCCCGTCAGGCGCGAGTTCATCCGCCAGTCCGACATGGTCAACTATCAGAACACCTATTACGCGCGGCTGCGCGCGGGTACGGATTTCGAGGCCGTACGCGCCAGGGTGGCGGAGGCGGTCGGCGCGGCACCCGAGGAAATCGCGCTCACCCGCGGCGCGACCGAAGCGCTTCAGCTCCTCATCGGCGGCTACAACAGGCTGAAGCCCGGCGACGGCGTGCTCTATGCCGATCTCGACTATGATTCGATGCAGTATGCGATGAACGCGCTGAAGGCGCGCCGCGGCGTCGATGTGGTCAAGTTCGATGTACCGGAACCCGCCACCCGCCAGGCGGTGCTCGACGCCTATGCCCGCGCCATCGAGACGAACCCGAAGACGAGACTCCTCCTCCTGACCCATGTCGGCCACCGCACCGGCTTCGTCATGCCGGTCGCCGAGATCGCCCGCATGGCGAAGGCCAAGGGCATCGACGTCATCGTCGACGCCGCCCATTCCTGGGGACAGATCGACTTCCGGGTGGGCGAGCTCGAGGCCGATTTCGTCGGGTTCAATCTGCACAAATGGATTGGCGCGCCGGTCGGCGTGGGCTTCCTCTACATCAGGAAGGACCGCCTCGCGGCCATCGATCGCGACATGGGCGACGAGGATTTTCCGGAGAGCGACATCCGCTCGCGGGTGCATACCGGCACGGTCAATTTCGCCACGGTGCTGACGGTGCCCACGGCCGTGGCGCTGCATCAGCAGATCGGCGCGGCGGCCAAGCAAGCCCGCCTGCGTTATTTGCGCGACTACTGGGTGAGCCGCGTCCGCGGATTCAAGGGCATCGAGATTCTGACGCCGGATGAAGCCGGCTCATATGGCGCGATCACGTCCTTCCGCCTCACCGGCAAGACCAGCAAGGTCGACAACGAGGTTATCGTGGCGAAGCTGAGGGACAGCCACCAGATTATGACAGTGCGCCGGGCCGGCGTCGCCAGGGGCCAGTGCATCCGTGTGACGCCCGCCCTCTACACTGACGAGGCCGACCTCGACCGCCTCGTCGAGGCGCTGGCCGTCATCACCGGCACGAAGACGGGATGAGACTGGGGCGGGTGCACCTCCCCGTTTGTCTCCGAGCGGCGGCAGGCAGTGATCCAACCAAGACAGCAACGCCAGGCTGATACAGCTCGCAGACATGAAATATCGAACGATCGGCATCAGGCGCCATCGGGCAATGAAGCAACTGGACATGCATGACGGGCCGCTCATCCACAGCCCGCACATTCATCTGCCGACGCTGACCCACTCCTGGACCTTCTTCCGCCATTCCTCATCGAATCGGAAGGTGAGTTCGTTGGCAGCGTCCGGTGAGAGAAGCTGGTCAACTGCGGACGCTTGTATCTCGCCGATGTCAGGTATGTCGGTGTATCCGAGGCTCGCCAGCCGCTGGCCAAAAGGCGGATGTGTCGAATCGGGATCGTGCTCGCGGCTCAGACTGGCAACGGCGGCGGTCATGGGTCCGGGCGCTCTTATGGCTGCGATCTGATCTAAGATTCGCGCGAACGGCGGTAATGGCGCCTTGATTGCGCCGAGCACCTCCTTCTGCAGCGGGGCGAACACGAGATCGGTCAGACGTGCTCCACAAACCTCCATCATCACGAGCGCGCGTGCCATCTCCTCGCGTCCAACTTGCTCGGCCGCTTCGAAATCGGCGGCAAGCTCGTTCTCCCGTGACAACGCGCGGTATTCCTTTTCGAGCCTTTCGAGCAGGGAATGGAGGAGGATGCGGACAATATATCCGGTAACGGTGTGCTCCGGATCGGCGTAGAAGAAAACGTTCTCCGCGGCCGCCATGAAATCCGCAAGGTTGGTGCCTCCCGAGGTGTGCCGAAGCCGGGCGTGCGCCACTTCATGAGCGACAACGGCACGAACCGCCCGCTGATCCAGGATCATCAACAATGGCAGACCAACGGTCATCGTGACATGCTGCCCGAACACTCCGGCATACCGGCTTTCTTCCGAGATCGAAGCGTTGAAATCGGTGTTGACCAGCAGAGTGCGGTTCGATCCGACAAAGCCGCGATCGAGCTCCTTCCATACCGCCCAGAGCCCCGGGGCGGTCTCCTCGTCGGCTTCGAAGCTGCGATGCTTGCGCGAAGGCAGGAACAGCAGCCCAATTGCGAGTGCCATCGCGGCCATGAAGATTGTGAACACAATCGGTGCCGTGGCCAGCGCCGCAATCGTGTACCGGTCCATGATCATCAGCCAGATGGCGAGAATCGTGCAAGCCAGCGCGACGACGGGAAGGATCGCATAGCGGCCAAGGCGCAAGATGATTTGCAGGATAAGACGTTTCATCCGCGTTTCGGCAGCGAAGCGCCTCAGATCAAGCCTTGCCACATGAGCTGTTGCTCTGATGCAAGCCGGCGACGTCGGCACGGCCCTGGCTCTCGGTGACCTGGATCAACGTGATTGCACCGGGGGTGACGATTCCCATCTGCGGTTGGGCGGAGAGGTAGGTGGTGCTGCCGGCACGCAGATCGAGGCTCACCTTCTCACTTCCTTGCCCGAACAGGTTGCTGCTCAGCGGAAGATTGTTGACTGCAACCTCGTGGCGGCCCGGAGGCAGCTCGCAGGCGACGAACCCCGCAGCCTGGCTGCCTCCAATGACGCGTCCATCGACCGCATAGCTTGGCTGGACTGCGAAACCCAGGGCGGATGAGCGATAGACCACCAGCCGTGCGGTATTTGCTTTGACGTTATCTGTCAGAGCCGCGCTGCCCATCGGCCCTGACGCACACCCCGCAAGCAAGAAAGCCGCAACGAAGATCCCCGGACGCAAGCCCATTCCAACCCCCTGATTCAGTCCAACAGTCCCCGGGGGATCCTTGGCGGGGGTGGTGCACGAAGTCAATCGCGACTTCTGGTCGTGCCGCGCCGGTCCATGTCACCGCCACCCCAACGCCGGAGCCACATGCTCCAGGATCGCCTCGATCGCATGCGTGCAATAGGCGACGCCAAGCTGGTTCGGGATCGTCAGCAGCAAGGTATCGGCTTCGGCGATGGCCTCGTCCTGGCGGAGTTGCTCGATCAGCACGTCGGGCTCCGCCGCATAACTCCGGCCGAAAATGGCCCGGGTCTGCGGGTCGATGAAGCCGATCTGGTCTTCGCCGCCGCGCTCTCCGCCGAAATAGGCGCGGTCGCGATCGTTCATCAGTGCGAAGATACTGCGGCTGACGGACACGCGCGGCTCTCGGGTGTGCCCCGCCTCTTTCCATGCCGCGCGATAGGCGCGGATCTGAGCGGCCTGCTGCACATGGAAAGCTTCGCCGGTCTCGTCGTTCTTCAGCGTCGAGCTCTGCAGGTTCATGCCGAGCTTCGCCGCCCACACCGCGGTCGCGTTCGAGCCGGCGCCCCACCAGATGCGTTCGCGCAGGCCTTGCGCATGCGGCTCCAGGCGCAATAGGCCCGGCGGATTTGGAAACATCGGCTGCGGATTGGGCTGGGCAAAACCCTCGCCGCGGAGCAGGTCGAGGAAGACCTCCGCATGGCGCCGGCCCATGTCGGCATCGCTCTGGCCCTCGGCCGGCTGATAGCCGAAATAGCGCCAGCCGTCGATCACCTGCTCCGGCGAGCCGCGGCTGATGCCGAGCTGCAGCCGGCCGCCGGCGATGAGATCGGCGCTGCCTGCGTCCTCCACCATGTAGAGCGGGTTCTCATAGCGCATGTCGATCACGGCCGTGCCGATCTCGATCCTGCTGGTCCTGGCGCCGACGGCCGCAAGCAGCGGGAAGGGCGAGGCCAGCTGCCGCGCGAAGTGGTGAACGCGGAAATAGGCGCCGTCTGCCCCTAACTGCTCGGCCGCAACGGCAAGCTCGATCGATTGCAGCAGCGTGTCGCCGGCAGAGCGGGTCTGCGATTGCGGCGAGGGCGTCCAGTGCCCGAAGGAGAGAAATCCGATCTTTTTCATGGGCGTCATTTAATGATGCGCGGGACGGCGTCAACCATCTGCACGGATGCCGGTGCTCTGCGGCCAGGACATTGCGAAATGTTCGGCGCGCTCCACGAGGAGATTCAGGAAGGCTCGCGCGCGTGGCGACATCCACTGCGTCTCCGGATAGACCGCATGCAGCGGCAGCGCGGCGATCGTGTAGTCCGGCAGCACATGCTCGAGCTCGCCGCTGCGAAGACCGTCCGCGGCATTCCAGTCGGGCAGGACCGCGATGCCGAGATGATGCATCGTCGCCTCCTGCATCGCGTCGGCATCGTCGACATGAATGGGTCCGTTGATGGACGCGACGTGACGTCCATGCTCGGATTCGAACGCCCATTGATGCGCCGGCGACATCCTGGAATAGACGATGCACTGGTGCGCGCCGAGATCGTCGGGCGTCCGCGGCATCGGGCGGCCGTGCAGATAGGTGGGCGTCGCAACCAGGTAGCGCTGCACGGTGCCGAGCCGGCGGGCGACCAGCGTGCTCGCCTCCAGGTTTCCGATCCTCAGGGCAATTTCGATGCCTTCCTCCACCAGATTGACGAACCGCTCGCTGAAGCGGATGTCGACCCGAACCTCAGGATAGTGACGCACATATTCGGCGATGACGGGCATCATGTAGCGCCGTCCGAACGATGACGGCACGCCGATCCGCAGCGTGCCGGTCGGGCGGGGCGCGGCGTGCTCGACGCGCGACCGCGCCATGTCGAAATTGTCGAGGATCTGGCGCGCGAGATCGTAGATCCGGTGCGCCTCGGCCGTCGGCTTGAGCGTGCGCGTCGTGCGCGAGAACAGCTGCGAGCCGAACTCGCTCTCCAGCATCGCGATGCGCTTGCTGATCGCGGGCTGGCCAATGCCGAGCTCCTTGGCCGCCGCCGAGAAGCTGCCGCCTTCGAGGGTGCGAACGAAAGCACGCAGGCAATCGATCCGGTCCATATTTCATTCCGATCCGGAATAAATGATATCCCATATATTCCGTAGTGCGCAACATGTCGGGCCGCTAGGCTGCCTCAAAACAAGCAATCGGGAGGGAGTCACGTGGCACGCCATATCGGAATTGTCGGCGCCGGCATCGCCGGCCTGCATCTCGCGCTCTACCTGCAAAAGCATGGCGTGGACGCCACGGTCATCACCGATCGGCCGCCCGAGGACTACCGCAACATCCGGCTGCTCAATACCGTCGCGCATCACCACGTCACGATCGCCCGCGAGGACTATCTCGGCGTCAATCACTGGACCGATCCGAAGGATCACTATTACTACCACGACCACGTCTTCAATTTCCCGCAGCCGCTGAGCTTTCGCGGCGACTTCTCCAAGCCGAGCCGCGCCGTCGATTACCGGATCTATCTTCCTGCCCTGATGCAGGACTTCACGACGCGCGGCGGCAGGATCGAATATCGCCGCATCGAGGAGCGCGACATCCGTCCGCTGGTCGCGCGCTTCGATCTGCTGGTCGTCTCCACCGGCAAGGGGCCGCTCGGTCAGCTCTTCACCTACCGCCCCGAGCACACGCCCTATTCGCAGCCGCAGCGGCGGCTGTGCGTCGGGCTCTACAACGGCGTGCGGCAGCCCGATCCCATGAACGTCACGCTTTCGGTCTCGCCCGGGCATGGCGAGATGATCGTGATCCCGACCATTACCTTCGGCGGGATTGCCAACGCGCTGCTGATGGAGAATGTCCCGGGCGGCGACATGGAGGAGCTGGCGACGCTCAGCTACGACGACAACCCGAAGCACTTCCTGAAGGTATTGCTGGGCAAGCTGGAGAAGCATCACCCGACCACCTACGACCGCATCGATACCGCCCGCTTCGATCTCGCGCAGCCGCAGGATCTGCTGCAAGGCGGCGTGGTCCCGACCGTGCGCAACACGGTGGTCGAACTCGACGACGGCAAATGCGCGATCGCGCTCGGCGACGTCCATGCCATCGTCGATCCCATGATGGGCCAGGGCGCCAATGTCGCCTCCTATGCGGCCTTCGTGCTCGGTGAGGAGATCGTCAACGCGGACGCGCTCGATTCGCGCCTCTGCGAGAAGATCGATCTGAAGCGGCAGGACCGCGTGCTGGCGGCCTCGCGCTGGACCAATGTGATGCTGCAGCCGCCGACGGAAGCGCTGGGCATGCTGATCGGCGCGATGAGCCAGAATCCGGCACTGGCGAACGAGTTCACGGAGAATTTCAACTATCCGGACCGGCAGTGGGACCGCATCTCCACGCCGCAGCGCATCCAGGCCTGGATCGAGCGCATGTCGGCGCCGCCTGAGCCCGTCAGGGCGATTGCTTGAAATCGATGCGAGCGGAGACTGAGATGCCCCGCGTCAATCCCGCCTCGTTCCGCGAGGCCGCGTCGCGCTTTGCGACCGGCGTCGCCGTGCTGACCGCGTTGGACGAGCACGGTTGTGTCTGTGGCATGACCGCGAACAGTTTCGTCACCGTCAGCCTTTCGCCACCAACCGTGCTGGTCTCCGTCATGCCCGGCCGCATGCTTCGGGCGATCTCGGCGACGGGACGTTACTGCGTCAACGTCCTGCCGGATCACGGCCGGGATCTGTCGCGGCATTTTGCGAGCCAGCCGAACACCGGCGCGGCGCCGCATTACGAGATCGTCGACGGCCTGCCGCGCCTGTCCGGCTGCATGGCCTGGTTCGCCTGCGAGGTCACACGGCACGTCGAGGTCAGCGACCACACCCTGATCATCGCTGAAGTCTCGGGCTGCGACCATCGTGACTCCACGCCGTTGGTGTTCTTTTCAAGTCGGTATCATCTCGGCCCCGGCGTGCCGGTAGATCGGTGACCGAGCCGTGACGCCTCAGGCGTAGGCCACCCAGCCGCGGAAGGCGAAGCCGGCGTAGAACAGGGTGGGGTCGGAGAAGCCGGCCTCGCGCAGAATCGCCTCGTCCTGCGCGGGCGCGAGGATCTGCAGATGGTTGGTGACGGCATCGCGCGCGGCCGCCGCCCGGTCCGGCTCGACGCCGGATGCGGCCAGGAATGCGGAATAGCGCGACAGCCACAGCGGGCGTTCCTCCTCGCCATGGGGCGCGCTCAGGTGCACGACCACGAAAGGTGCGCGCGGCTTGAGCCGGCGGCGCACCTCCGAGGCGATGCGGCGCCGCTCTTCGACGTCGACGAAGTGCAGGGTCAACAGGCAGGTGGCGCCGTCGAACGGCCCCTCCGGGGCATCGTCGACATAGCCGTGATGAAAGCGTGCGCGTGGTGCGAGTTCGCCCAGAGTCTGGCCGGCGAGCGCCAGCATCGCCGCGGACGGGTCGACGCCGTCGAAGCTCCAGGCGGGGTGCGCTTGCGCAAAGGCCTTGAGCTCGAGGCCGCCGCCGGCGCCGAGGACGAGCACCCGCGCATCGCCGGGGACGCGTTCGGCCAGGAGAATCGCCGCCATCGACTGCATGGCGTCGTAGCCGGGTACGAAGCGCCGCGGCCCCTCGGTGTATCTCGCCACGAACTGCGGATCGGAGAATGCGGCTTGAATGTCGGTCATGATGTCGTCCCAGTGAATGGAGCGGAATGGCTTTAGGATGAATCGATTGCCGCGGCGCTCGTTCACCTCTCCCGCTTGCGGGAGAGGTCGGCGCGTCTGGGCGATGCGAAGCATCGTCCCACGCGCCGGGTGAGGGCTTTCTCCCCTTGGAGACTGTCCCATTGCGGAAACACCCTCTCCCCAGCCCCCTCCCGCAAGCGGGAGAGGGAGTGCACCGCCGGCGGCGCAATCACATCTGATCGCATCATGCTTTAGAGCCGTTCGCGCGATGCGCGCTGATATCGTGGATCTTTCGAGACCCGAGCCGCTTGCGCAGGTCCTCGCCCAGCATCGCCAGCGTGACCTCGCCGAGCCGCGACAGCAGCAGTGCCTCGGCGTCGCGAAAGGCCTGATCGAGCGCGGCATTGACGGCCTGCTCGACCAGGCAGCCCGGCGCCTCGGTCCGGTTGCCCATGGCCAGCAGCGAGGGACTGCCGAGCGCCATGTAGACGTCTCGCAGCGTCACCTTCGTGAGGTCGCACGCAAGCCGCCAGCCGCCGCCATGCCCCTTCTCGGAGCGGACGTAACCGAGATCACGCAGGCCCGCCATGATGCGCCGGATCACCACGGGATTCGTGGTCATGGCTTTCGCCAGCGTCTCGGACGTGAACGGCCCGGGCTGCTGTGCCATGTGCAGCAGCACGTGGAGCACGCCGGATAGTCGGGAATCCCGTTTCATGTAACTTTATATGTTACATAATCGGCAAAGGTCAAGCCGCCGGCGACGCATGGCGGGGCCACGCCGGCGATAGCCGTGCCTGGGATCGAATTTCGGTGCCTGGGCGGGCCGCTATAGCAGCGCCTTCGGCAACAGCATATGGATGCCCTTGTTGCCGTCGACGAGTTGCGTGACGCGCAGATTGCCGGCCAGCGAACACAACATGTAGGCCTCGTTGCGCGTTCGGTTCGTCCGTGCGCAGACATGCTTGACCATTTCCCGGACCGCTTGCTTGGCGGCATCGTCGAGATCCTCGTCGAGGCCGATCGACATGAGATGCGTCGCGCTCTCGGCAAAGGGCCATTTGATATCCATGTCCTTGCGCACGGTCAGGCGGAATGTCCCGGTCACGCCGGTCTCGAGCGCGGTGATGCAGACTTCGCCGTCGCCCTGCACGCCGTGGCCGTCGCCGGCGAAGAACAATGCGCCCTCGTTGAACACCGGCAGATACAGCGTCGTGCCGGCCCGCAGCTCCTTGTTGTCCATGTTGCCGCCGAACGCGCGCGGAACGGGGGAGCCGCAGCGGCCCCAACTCGGTGGCGGGGCAGTGGCGATGATGCCGAAAAAGGGAGCGAGCGGGATCTCAGTGCCCCACGGCATGATGCAGACCTCGCGCTTGCGGTCGATCCTGGGATGGATCGTTTCATAATCCGTGAACTCGTCCGGCAGCGTTCCGAGCAGAGGAAGGACTGACACGAAGCCCCAGTCCTGGCGCACCTTCACGTCGAGGATGTCGACCTGGAGCGCATCGCCGACATTGGCACCGCGCACATAGACAGGCCCGGTAATGAAGTGAGGCCCCGGCCCGGGCTGCATGGTATCCAGGGCGAGCAGATAGTCTTCGGGGACCAAAGACCGGTCGTCCGGCAGCGTCTCCTTTCCTCCGGCCGGGAAGCTGTGCAGTGTCACGCTGTCGCCGGAACTGACCTCGAGGACAGGCGGCGTGTTGCAGTCCAAATAGCCCCACACCATGTTTTCGGGCGTGGCGGGTATCTCGTGGCGGCGCTGCATTGGACAACTCCAGGCGTAGCGGTTCGGCATTTTTGGCTCCAAGAGCAATCCGCCCCGGATCGCCACGGCTGCGATCGGCAAAATCGTCCTCGGATATTCTAGGCGCCGGCAATCCTTCGGCTATACTGACCTCAGGCCCAGCGCGGGGCCGGCGTTCGAGCCTCTGCAAATGACGGGCCGATGGAGAGAACGATGAGGCGATCCCGATTCACCGAGAATGAGATCATTCATCTCCTCGCCGAGGCGAGTTCCGGGGTGTCCATTGCAGAAATCTGCAAGGCCGCCGGCATCACAGAACGTACCTTCTACCGGTGGCGTCGCAACTTCGGCACGCTCGATGTTCCCGCCGTCCAGCGGATGAACGATCTGAAATCGGAGAATCTGCGTTTGCGCGGGCTGGTCAATAATCTCTTCGAACTTCTGCGCAAGGCGGATGGCGGCGTCAGGAAGGACGAGGTTCCTTTGCAGTCCCCGGCGCCGCCGCGCGAGCCGACCCGGGCGAGCCGCATCGCGGCCGAAAAATGCGGAGGAGCCTTGACTGGCCGCTTCTCCTCGGTGCGCGTCAATCCGTAGTCGCGTGCGGCCGTCGCGGACGGCGTGGCTATACGCTACGCGGCCTGCAAATCTTTTATGCAGTCAAAATGTCAGAAATGACGAAAACCATTCGCGCGCGGTGCTGAATTCGGCAGCGCGATGATGCGGCGGGCAGCAAAGCCGCGTCTTCAGGCCATGCACCGGCACTCTGCGTCAATGGCGTGACATATTGAGGGGCCGCGCCAAATCGCAAGCAAATTGCGTCGCTTATTTCGGCTTGATGCGGAGCAGTCGGCGCCTAGTCTTTGGGCTACCCCGCCAGCATTTCCCTGGAGAAGTCAGCGCCATGACCGACCGTGTTCGTCCCGCTCCGCCGAGCAGCCGTGCGCTCAGCCGCCGCACCTTCCTTGCCGCCTCGTCCGTTGTCGCTGCTGGAATCGGCGCCGCGCCGTTGCTTGGATCCCGCATTGCCTCCGCCGCCGAGCTCAAGACCGTTCGCTTCAGCGAGGCCGTGCACAATCTGGGCTACATCAACCTCTACGTCGGCATGCACGCCGGCATCTTCAAGAAGAACGGTCTCGACATGAAGGTGACCGCCGCCGGCGGCGACACCCAGACCTTTGCGGCCGTGCTCGGCGGCTCCGCGGATTTCGCGATTGGCGATGCGACCATGGCGCAGATCTCCCGCGAGAACGGCGGCCCCGGCGTCGTGGTCGGTACGGTCGTGCAGCGTGCGCACTATTTCGGGGTGTCCAAGACGCTCAAACCGATCACCGACCCGAAGGAGTTCAAGGGTCTCAAGATCGTCACTTCGCCCGAGCCCAACACAAATTTCAGCGTCACCAAGCGGATGCTGGAGAAAGCCGGCCTGAAGCTGGGCACCGACGCTACGATCGTTCCGGTCAATCCCGGCACCGAGATCGCGGCGATGCTGGCCGGGCAGGCCGACATGGCGGTCGCCTATCAGCCGAGCGTCGCCGCCGCGGAGGCTCAAGGCGCCAAGGTCGTGTTCGACTTCTCGAACTATGTCGGGCCGTTCTGCAATACCGGCATCATGGTGCTGCCCTCGACGCTCCAGAAGGACCCTGCAATGGTGCAGGCGCTGGTCACGTCCTTCGAGGAGGCCTCGCGCAAGACCTACGCCGATCCCGCCTTCGCCAAGGAGGTCGCGCGCAAGGAATTCCCCGATCTTCCCGGCGACGTCGTCGACAAGGCGATCGACGCCGAGTTGAAATATCTCATTCCCGCGCAGTCGGTCATCACCAAGCAGGATCAGTGGAAGAACCTGATGGACATGCAGATCTACCTCGGTAACGCCAAGGGATCAGTCCCGTTCGATCAGATCATCGACAACTCGTTTGCCGAAAAGGCGATTGCCAGCCTGAAATGAGCGTTGAGGCTGCCACACACGCAAGGCCTGGCGAGGGCGAGGCCGTGAACGGCACTGCTCTCCCGCTCGTCGTCGAGCACGTCGCAAAAGGCTACGACCTCAACGGGCAGGTCGTGCCGGTGATTGCCGATCTCAGCCTCACGCTGCGCAAGGGTGAGATCGTCAGCATTGTCGGTCCCTCCGGTTGCGGCAAGACCACATTGCTCAACACGCTCTGTGGTCTGCTGGCGCCCGATGCCGGCCGCATCCGCTGGCACGGTCGGCAGGTCGTTGGTCAGCCTCAGAACGTCGGCTACATGCTTCAGAAGGACCTCCTGTTCCCGTGGCGCACGGCGCTCGCCAACACCATGCTCGGCCTGGAGATCCGGGGTGTTCCTGCTGCCGAGGCCGAAGGCCGCAGCCGGGCCATGCTCGACCAGCTTGGACTGCATGGGTTCGCAGACCACTATCCCGCGACGTTGTCGGGCGGTATGCGGCAGCGGGTCGCGTTGGCGCGCACGCTGGTGAATGACCCGGACGTGCTGCTCCTGGACGAGCCGTTCGCCGCACTCGATTTTCAGACCAAGCTGCTCATCGAGAGTGACATGGTCAGTCTGGTCCGCAAAGGCGGGCGCTCGATGTTGCTCATCACCCATGACATTGAGGAGGCGGTTTCGATTGCGGATCGCGTCATCGTGCTGACGCGGCGGCCGACTGCGGTGAAGGCGGCTTATGAGATCGAACTCGGCTCCGATCGCGCCGACGTCATCTCGCTGCGCGAAAACCCGGATTTTAGCCGCTACGTCCGGCGCATCTGGGCCGATCTCGACGTTGCGATCCAATGACGACGGATATCGAGACCAGCATGGTTGACGCGTCGAAGTCTGCCGGAAGCGTTCCGTCGCCGGTGGCACGCGCAAAGTGGAAGCGCTTGCGCTTCGGCATCGCCGTGCTGGCGACTCAAGTTCTCGTTCTGGCCGCTCTTCTTGTCGTGTGGGAACGCGCCACGCCGAAGGGCAGCCCGGCCGCCTTCATGTTCGGATCGCCGTCGGCAATCGCGGGTTTCCTGATGCAGATGGCACAGGACGGCAGCTTGTGGCGTGATGCGGCGGTCACCGGCATGGAGACGCTGCTCGGCTTCTTCATGGGCAACCTGGTCGGCACTCTGCTCGGCCTGTCGCTCTGGTATTCGCGTTTCGTGTCCCGGGTCGTCGAACCGTTCGTCATCGCACTCGGCTCGATCCCCATCATCGCGCTCGCGCCCATCGTGATCATCTGGTTCGGCACCGGACTGGTCTCGAAGGTTGCAATGTCGACCCTGTCGGTGGTGATCGTCGCGCTGGTAACGTCCTACAAGGGAGCGGTCGGCGTCGATGGAGACCAGATCAATCTCATGAAGACCCTGGGTGCCTCGAAATTCCAGATCTTCCGGAAGCTCGTGATCCCGGCGTCGCTCACCGATATCTTCGCAGGGCTGAAGCTGACGGTCGGCTTCGCGTTGATCGGCGCCATCGTCGGTGAGTTTATGTCGTCGTCGGAGGGGCTGGGACACGCCATCTTCAAAGCCGGATCGCTCTACATCATTCCCAAGGTCTTCGCCGCGCTGGTCGTGACGATCGTGCTTGCGCTGGTTCTTACCTGGCTGGTCGGCAAGATCGAACGGCTGCTGATGCCCTGGCGCCGACAGGCATAGTGAAGATCGTCTGCGACTCTCATCCGCTTCGCGCGTCAACCTCATCACATCCGCAAATGTCCATGGAGAGACCATGTCCAAGCGCATCAGCAAGGCCGGTAACATCAAATACGCACTGTCCGGCGACGACAAGTTCATCGCTAGCGTCGAGCCCGGCGAAACCTTCGTGGTGGAATGCGCCATCAATGCCAATGACGGCACCATCCGTCATCTCGGACAGCAATTGACCGAGGCGGACGTGACGATGCCGTTCGTCAACGGTGCCACCGGACCGATCGAGGTGCGCGGCGCAAAGCCGGGCGACATGCTGCGTCTCGATGTCATGAACATGGAGCTCGACAAACTCGGCTTCACGGCGCTCTGGCCGGGCATTGGCATGTTTCCCGATTGGGTCAGGCGCAAGGAATTCGGCATCCAGACACGCGTCGTCGAGGTCAAGGACGGCCACGTGCATTGGAACGAGCATCTCCGCCTGCCGGTCAAACCGATGATCGGCGTGGCCGGTGTCGCCCCTGTGCACGGAGCGGTTCTCACCGTCGACAACGGGACGCATGGCGGCAACATGGACGTCCAGGAAATCACCACGGGCAACAGCATCTTCTTCCGCGTCAACAAGGACGGCGCGCATCTCTTCCTGGGCGACTGTCACGCCATCCAGGGTGACGGCGAATGCAACGGAATGGGAGCGATCGAGATCGCGGCCAATCTCACCGTCAAGGTCTCGCTGGCCAAGGCCCCCGCGAGATTGAATCATCCGCGCATCGAGACCGCGACCCACATCTGCACGCTGGGATGCGCTCGCCCGCTCGAAGACGCGATGCGCATGGCTTTCGAGGAGATGGTCTACTGGATGGAGGACGACTGGAAGATTCCAGCTGCGGAGGGATACATGCTGCTCGGTCAGATTGCGGAAGCCCGGTGCACGCAGGTGGTCAATCCAAAGTACACCTACATTTGCAAGGTCGAACGAAGCCTGCTCGAGCGGTACTACGGCTGAGCGGTCGTCAGCCGGTGTGCGCACCAGTGACTGACGCTTCTGAATCGGCCCCAACTGCCAGGGTCAGCCTAGAAGACCGAAACAAATCTTGCCTTTAATGCCGACTGCGAGCGGACATGGAGTTCGATCGCTGAGGGCCGGCCGAAGTGCGGAAATATGCCACCGGTCGCACACTGCGGTCGGCTCGAAAGGCATCCGGCGCTGCCGGCGCATCGTGTTCAGGGCGGCGGGAGTGCTGCCGCCTTGGCAAGCTCGTCAAGCACGGTTCTGTTGGACCGTACGAATACAATGCGGGAGACTGCGGCTATTTCTGCGTCAGGTCGGCCATCTTGACCAATGAGGATAAGTCCGGCCCCGCCATTTGCCACATTTAGAATGACTGGCTCGCCGCTCCACGTCTTGATTGGTTCCATTCCGATGATGAGAAATTCACCCATGGGTTGGTCCAGATACTGAAGCCTCAATTGTGGACCGACCTCCGCAGCCGCAAGTTCAAAACCGAATCGCTGAGCACGCGCATAGATCGAAGCCAGAGTTGCGACGTCGGTTCGGAAGCCGAGTTCGACCGCCGATACCGCGACGAGCTCCACGTCTGTTCTCGTAGAACCAACGACGAAGGCCGGTCGAGCGAGAATTTCCGCAGCCAGCCCTCCGACGCTGCAGCCTTTCTTGTCCAGCGCGCTACGGAGAGCGAGCGAGTCTGCAAAAGTCCCCAGCGCAATCGTTTTCCACGTTGGGACATCGGTGGCGGATCTGACCGGCACCTGCGGTATGCCAGCCGAAGGAGCTTTCTTGAGCGTCAAATGGTTCTGCAAGACATCTCGTGCGGTGCATTGTGCCCGAGCTTCACTCGCGAGTTGGAACATGCACACCGCGCAGAGCATCGCGCAAACAAGACGGCGGTTGCGATGCCCCCTTGTCGAACGATCATGTCGTACGCGGCAATCAACTTCCTGATGAAGAACTAAGCCCATGGCAGCCTCTCTTGTGCAAGGCGCGCGCTTATCGACGATCAGAAAACTGCTTCAGTATCGTTCCGCCAGAACAGCTTCGGCCAACAACGATCACCAGGCGTAGGACAGGCTTCGTTTGAAAACGCTATGTCGGTCACATCATGGCCCCGGGGGATGAAACAACGGATCTCGATCCGCGGCGCCTTGCCGAGCGTCCAATCGTACAAGCTGCCGCCTTCTGGGCTCTCGAACCAGCCATTGAGCTCGGGGCGGCTCTGATCATGCGCGTGCGCCGCGAGGGACCACCAGCAGCACGATTACCGCCCTGGTGGCGGTCGTCAGAATTGTCTTCGTCACTGCAATCTCCTCAAGCAAGCAAAGAGATTTGCGCCGCGACTTCCGCAATCAGAGTAATCGAACCACCGGGCGCCCTGATATGAACCGCTTCACATGATGCGCCAACTCCAGACCGGCTGGGTGGCTCCTGGAGTCTCCGGCTGCTGCTATGTCTGCGATGCGGAAACCAAGGTTCAATCATCAGCGACATTGTATCGCTGTCCTGATTCCCCGCCGCGAACGAACCTATATTTCCCCTCCAGGGACGCGATGGCTGCGTCGGGCTGTACGTCTGACGAGGCCGCAGACTTACGGATTGTCGTCGGTTGAAGCTCGAAATCCATCAGCCTTCCCAGGCCCCGCCCGGAGGTGGGTCTCTTTGAGCCCGCTGTCATGGTTCGCCAGAATGACTGTCCTAATTCTGAAACCCCTGGCATCCGCAACTGCGAACCGTCTGCTGTAGCAAGCAGACATCGGAAGGTCCGTTGGTGGGCACATCAAGAAAAGCTCAACGCGAGCAATTCCAGGCCGCCAGACCCCTGTGAGGCGGACCTCAAACGCGGCGCCTGCCCCCGAACTGACGTCCGTATGGTAGTAGACTGTCGCCCACGACCATCCGGGCACACTCGGTGTCGCGGCGAGATTGCCGAAAAGCCCGGAACCCAGAAGCTGACGCCGCTTTCATCTGCGAATAAGGGCTCCGGTCGCGCCAGCAAAGCCGCACCCAGGCCAAGCATCGACAGGGTGATGCTCGCGAGCCTTTGATTGCGTTTCCAGCCTTCTTCCATCGAAGGATGGTTGTCGTTGCCGAAATCTACTTGTCGGGTTGGGCTTCCGGAAACTTCCACTTTCCGTTCAAGATCTCCGTCCGCGGCCTGTAAAGCCGGACCATATAGTTCCAGCCCTTCATGATGGGCAGGCAATTGGGACTCTTTCCGTCGCAACCGCCGAATTGCACGGATACCGAATTGTCTTCGTTCTTTCGTGCCGTGATGTTGTTGAGTGAATAGGCGTTGTACTGGTTGGGCTCGAAATAGCCTTCCGCGTTGTACAGGCTTATCGACCAGAACCCGTCGACCGGCACATCCTTCACATTCAGCTTGTAGATCGTTGTGCCATCGTTCCGGCCAGGGACGACGTTGAGGTAGAGTGCCTCCTTTGGAGGATTTGCCCCCCAGCCAAGGGCAGCGCCGATCACGAAGCGGAGGGGATCAACCTCCCCCTTGCGTCCATACATTCGGCTCGTATCGGGAAGTGTGGTTCCCAGCGCCAGCAATGCATCACGCACCTTCTTCTGGCTTGCTTGATCCCAATCGGGAATCTCGAACTTCCCGGCCTGCTTTTGCGACACCTTGATCGCGTCCTGCAGCGCGTGCACCTCCTTGAGGTCCTGAGGATCGGCCGGATCGACGAGCGTTCGAACGGCGGCCAAAGCGTACCGTGTGCCAACGTCCTTTCGTGTAAGCGTGATGGAGCCGGGCTTGTAGAACACACCAAAGGTGTACTGGTCTTCGTCGATCACTTGTAGCGACATGAATCGCTTGCCAGCGTTCGGCAGCGTTATCGTGACGGGCCCGGCATCGAGGTCGAACACGGCGGCCGAATAGAGGGTGTCTCGGTTGAGACGGATGATAGTCTGCTTGTCCAGCGGCGCGGGCGAACGGGTATGGTCGAATTTTCCAAAACCACCGCTCTTCACGACGCCGCCGAAATACAGATCCGATTCCGCGCGGGCAAAGTTCTCGGGCGTGACCAGAGCGGGCTTATGTTCTGCGGGGAATCCGCTTTGCGCCATGCCGAACTGCACTGACGTGATCATTACTGCAAGAACAGAAACACGGCCGATCTTCATGCCAATCTCCCTTACGCTCAGACGACGCGCTGCAACGGCGGCTGCTTCCATTGGCCGTTCAAAGCCTCTGCCTTGGGCCAGTATATGCGAAGCGTCGTCCAGAACGGTCCCTTGGGGCAGGGCAGCCAGTTCGACTCGCGATCCGCTCCGGGCGCTTCATTCTGAATGTGGAGTGTGTAAGCGCCATCGGGATCGCGCTTGAGGCTATCGAGCATCGTCGAATTGATCAGATAGCGGTTGATCTTGTTGGCGTAGAGCAGGCTCGACGGCAGCTCGTACATCGTGAGGGACCAGAAGGCATTGGCTGGCGGCAATTGTCCTGGCTTGAAGCGAAGCACGTAGCGGTTTGCACCGTTGAGCATGCCGCCGTCTGCATCCCGGAAATAGGCCGGGTACATCGCCTCGTCCCTGGTATTGCCGTAGATGCCGAGCACGGCGGATGCCATCCGGGCCATGTAGTCGTTCTTCAGCATGGCCCGCGTACCGAACCCGTCCGCCGCGGTGCGCTTGCCGGTATCAACCTCCTTCGCCTTGAACTCGGCAAACGCCTTCCAGGCGTCTGCCATTCCGTCCGTCACGGCCTTGCGCATTTCGGGCGAAAGGCTGCCTGGATCGAAGTTGTTCCCGGCCCCGATGTTCAGTTTCGCAAAGCGAACCATGAGAGATTTTTCGGACGGATGCGTCGGACAGAACTGCAGCAGGAAGTTCAACAGAACGAAGAACTCGGGCGAGCTCTTTTGCTCGTCTTGCACGAGTGGTGCTGGAAAATGGGTTGCGGACATTGGGGGCGGAGCCGGCTGACCCAGAAAGCTGGATAGCGTCTGGACCTTGTAGCCAGCCTGAACTCGTTTGACGCCGTCGAGATCGGATGAGTCGAACAGCTGTGTCCGGTAGAGCACCAGGTTGAGCTCGGTCTCGGAACGGATGACCGCCTTGATGCCTTTCGGCCTCTCGCCTTGCCATCGTGGGCCGGCCAGCAGGAAACTTCCGGGATCATTGCCCGTGGCGCGGCTTCCTACATAGGCGAAGTTGAAGGTGTAGAGATCTATGAACTGCAGTGAATAATACCGCCTCTTCTCAACGGCGGGCACTGTCAGCACCAGCGGCTCGGCACGCAGGTCTGCGCCGAGCTGAGAGTATGGGGTGTCGGAATTGGGTGTCTGGATCGCCTTGTCGTCCGGGGTAAAGACGCGCGCGACGTTGTTGATTGTATTCCACGGCGCCTTGAACTCGGGATCATCGCGATCGACGAAGTACGACCTCATGATGCGATAGTTTTCCAGCATCGGCACGCCGTAGATGGTCGCTTCCCTGGCGATAGCTCGCGCATCGCTCGGTGCAAGCGATGTGGCCGCGGCGGCATTCGTGTTCACGCCGACGGATATGGCAGCCGTCCCGAGTACGAAGTCGCGACGGGTCAAAGGCGTTGTCATCACTCGAACCTCTCTCTTCCGAGCTGTAGGCGCGCTTGAGTTTAACGACCTCAAAATGCAAGATTGTCCGGAATCGGACAAAGGGTGAGCGTTGATGCAAAAAATATCTAAGGTTGAGTCCGAAGAGATCGCAAGCGCGTCGGGCTGGCTCACCCGGGTACCAAGCAAGTTTAGGGCGGACGTGCTGGATCATTCGGTATTGATTCAACTGAAGAAGGGAGAGGCGCTGTTTCACGTCGGCGATCCGCCCGGCGGAATTTACGGGCTCGTGGCCGGCACCATTAGCGTCAGTCTGGCGCCCCTCGATCACGCACCGCGCTTGATGCTGCTCGGTATACCTGGCCACTGGACGGGAGAGGCTTGCTTTCTAACGAGGAAGCCGCGACGAGGAGAGGTGAGAGCTGCCCTTGATACGACGCTGCTGCACGTGCCGCTCGATGCGCTGGACCGAATGGCGGCGAAAGACCCCACGGTGTCGCACCACATCGCGCAGATCCTGATGATGAGCGTCGAAACTTTGCTCGAGGTCGTGCATGACTTGCAGAAGCCCCAGGCGGATCGTCGCATCGCTTCCGTCCTGCAGCGGACGATAAGAATTGGTGAAGTTCCTCTGCCCTTGACTCAAAGCGAGCTGGGCGTCATGGCCAATGCATCACGCAAGCAGGTGAATGCCGCATTGAAGCAGTTCAAGGACGCCGGCTGGCTCACGCACACCTATCGCTCGATCATTGTAAATGACGTCAATGCGCTTCGCCGATATGCCGACGCGGAGAGGGATGATTGAGATTCGCGGCTTGCGCGTGATTTCACTCGTCGGTGCGTCGGGAGTCGCGAACGGGAGCTGCCGCCCAGTCGTCCACGCCTGAGTTGCTTCATGCAATACAAACACGATGATGCATGCTGTCCGTCCTGCCAGAGCCGCGCCGCCAGCCTGCCCTTGTTGCGCAAATCCCGATGCGAATGTCTGACATGAGTTATTGACGCTATGGGCGATGCGTCCGTCATTTCCGGCCAAGCCGTGGTTGCCGTCGTCGGCATGGTCCAATAGCAGACGCGCCGTCTCGACTTCGCGATTTCCGAGAGGAGCAGTCTGCCGGCCGCGAACGTCTTCCTGGGGTCACATGCGGGCGTCGCGGCAATATCGTCATTGGTCCGTTTGTACCCGCAAGCCGATGTCAGGGCGTAGAGACAGAGAGGCAGCTGGGGGCCAGAAGCTGCCGTAACGTGAGAGTTACCCGGGTAAAGTCACGACGAGTGGTCCGTTCCGCGTTGCGACGACGGTGTGTTCGTATTGCACGGTCGGCGCTCTCGGACTGCTGAAGAGCGTCCACGAATCTCCAGCTTCGCCCCCATCTTCCGCCCACTCGGCGCCCAGCGAAAGAAACGGCTCCACGGTGAAGACGAGGCCTTCATTCATGATCCGCCGCTCGGATTGAACCGGCCAGGTCGCGATCTCCGTAGGCTCCTCATGCAGCGAATGCCCGACGCCGTGGCTGGCAAGATTTTGAACGAGCGTATAGTGGTTTCGGTGAGCGAACGCCCCGATCGCCTTTCCGATGTCGCTGAGCGGCTTGTTCGCGCCAATCTGCCTGATGCCAGTCCACATAGCTCGTCGTCCATCACGGCAAAGCCGCTCGATCGCTTTGGAGACCGGCGGCACGGCGAAAGATGCGCCTGTGTCGGCAAAAACACCATTCTTCTGTGCGGAAACGTCGATATTGACCAGGTCACCCGCAGCAATCCGACGGTTCCCCGGAATGCCGTGAGCGATCTCTTCATTGACACTGATGCAGGTCGCACCCGGAAAGCCGTAGCAAAGCTCGGGAGCAGGCGCGGCCCCTGCTCTTTCCAGAAGACCTCGACCGAACTCATCCAGCTCGCCCGTCGTCATTCCTGGCTCGATGGCCGCTCCCATTGCGGCCAGTGTGTTGGCGACAATGCGGCCGATCTCCTTGAGCCTGTCGAACTCGTCATCACTTGAAATCGTCATTCGCTACCCCGTTAATGTGTCTGAATTCATACTCACGGGACGAGCTTTTTACAAACACCTCAGCGACGGATCACGCCGGCGGTCTGCCACGTCCCGCTAAGATCTTCGGTGGAGGGGCGTAGGCGTGCCGCCGATGTCTCTTATGGGGTCAGAAGCAGACGATCAAAGAGGTTGCGGCTCATTTTGATCGAGCAGCGCCAGGGTGATCCAGTGTGCCTCGATGGCAGGTCTGACCGCGCCTTCAACCTCAATGATGGTATCCCATGCAGATTGGATCGATACCGCGCGCTCTGTCAGTGCTATCAGTCGAAACTTTCCTCGCACCCGAGCTCCAGACTTAACCGGGCTGAGGAAGCGGACCCGCTCGAACCCGTAATTCATACCTATCCGCGTCCCCTCGACCGCGGGCATCGCATCGAAGGCGAGAGTTGAAAGAAGCGATAGCGTAAGAAAACCGTGCGCAATCGTGCCTCCAAATGGCGTCTCCTTCTCGGCGCGTTGCCGGTCTGTGTGAACAAACTGATGATCATGTGTTGCATCGGCGAACGTATCGATCATCGATTGGTCAACCGTCTGCCAGCTAGATATCAGCTCCCGCCCGTCAAGAAGCTGACGATATGAGGCTCGTGGAATCAGCTTTCCTCGCAAAGAGTCTGGGCTAATGGTTCGTTCGACGTCGTTCACTTGGGGCTCCGATCCATGATAGGGCTCTCGCTCAAGCGAAATGTCTAAGACAGTTGGCAAGCTGGGGGTATAGTGAACTTAGCCAACGCATTGATCCTGGTCGGGGCAGGCTCCCGGCGATGCTCTTGACCGGCTTGCCCCCGTCGTCGCCACTGCATCAAACGCTCTCGCGGTCACTCCAGGTCATACCATGGCTGCTTTCGCGGATCGGACGATGGTGCCGCGGGACCGGTCGGGAAACTGCCTTGGAAGCCCGACTTCCATGAGCATAGCGAACCGGGATAGGAGAGCACTTTGAGCGCGGTGCGGGCGAGGCAAGGGCTGGTGCGGTTATCTCGCAGACGTTGCTGGGCTGCCAGCTGAGCCGGCGATCAGAACGCGATCCCCTGCAGCGGGTCGAACAGGCGAGGAACATTGTGCGCGGGGGAGATGCGGTGTGCGCTCGAGGATGTCGATACGAAGTGGCGGAGGGGCGCGTCCCATCCCACGTCTTGCAATGGTGCCATCATGCGCCTGTTTTGCCCGACGCAGCAACGGATTTCTGCCCGACGGGTCAATCGTCTCAGCAATCCCGCTAAGCCATTGATCCCGCTAGGGGCGGCTACTGTGCCATGGGGTTTTTGCGTTTTTGTTTGAGCAGCCGATTTGTCACGGTGACGCCGCCGCGCGCGGGGACGACAATCCGTCGGGGCGACCCGCGTGGACTTTTCGTCCTGACCTTGCGTGGCGCCCATTTTCATCCATCCATTTTTTCAGGAGGCCCACCATGCAGGTTTACAATGTGGTGAAGTTCAAGGTGAAGCCCGGCGCGGAAGCCGCCTTCCTCGACGCGCACCGAGACGGGAAGGCCAGATGGCCGGGCCTGGAGCATGGCGTCATCATCAAGACCGGCGAACAGAGCTTTTGCCTCATCGGCACCTGGTCCAGCCAGGAGGCGATGGTCGCGGCGCGCGCCGCGATGATCAAGACGCTCGACAGTTTCAGGTCCGTGCTCGAGGACCAGGGCAACGGCCGTGGCGTCACGGATGCCGTGTCGGGAGAGGTGGTGCTGGCGCTGTAGGCGGGCGAGCGGCCCCGCGATGGCGAAACCCATCATGCCTCGCCACAGGCGGAGGGTTGATGGGTTCGCTGGCGCTCTACCGATCTACGAGCCAAAGGCAAAGCAGGCGTGGCGCTGCCGAGGACGGAATCATGGGTTTGCCGCCGCAGCGGCAGTCGCCACATATTTCGTGTAGAATTCGGCGACCCGGCCGCGCCACATGCCGACGAACGCCTCTGACGTCACGTTGTCGACCGATTTCCAGGTGCGCTTGAAGGCTGGAAGTGCATTGCCCCAAATCGCGCGCTTGCACCACCTCTCACCCTTCTCCCTGCCTTCGCTGGTGGCGCACATTGATTTCCATGCGAGGCGCGCGGGCTTGCTGATGTGCTCGGCGGCGCCTTCCCAGCCCTGCTGATGGATCAGGTAGAGGTCGCTCATATCAGGCTTGCGGTGCGTGATCCATTGGAACAGGACGCCTTCGGTGATGACCTTGTAGGCGGCCGCAACGGCGTTATCCCGCGGACTGCGAATCTCGCCGAAGCCGAACTTCCCGAACTCGTAATGGCTCAGCTGAAACAGCCCGATATACGAGCCGGTGCGTTGATTGGGGTTGAAACCGGATTCGATCTTGGCAACCGCCATCATGAAATTGAAATCGAGACCAAACGCGTCGGCAGCGCGCTTGATCTCCTCAGTCGGCGTCCCCAGCGGAATGTCCTTGAACGCACGCAAGACGATCTCCGCCGGTTTCTCGGCGGGCGGCAATTCGGACCAGACGTAGTAGACCAGATGACGGAAATCCTGCGTCGACGCCGCTTTCGGAGCACCGTTGGTCGCATCGCGTTCCGGCGGCAGCGAGTGGACGACATCCTGTCCCAACGACGCCAATTTCGGCGCGGCGGGTTCATCGACAATCTCGGCTTCGGTACGTAGCGGCCCGGAACCGGCCGACGTCGCCGCGCCGAGCTCTGCTCTTTCCGCCCGAAGAGCTGCCGCGAGTCTGGCGGATGCGTCTGCGTACGCGGCCGGCGTCACCAGGTTCGCAGGAGCCGCCATGCGCGCCGCAGCCGGTATGCTCGCTGTCGCTTCCGACATGAGATCCGGCATAGTCGCGGCCGGTCTTTTGGCGGCGGTCAGAAAGAGTCCCACGGATGCGAGAACAACCACGATGCAGCTGGTCTGCCAGGCCTTCATTGCCCGAAGTCCACGGATGGCTTCTGTACGAAGGCTGTTCGCATGGTCCTGCGGCCTGTGGGGTGAGTACTCTTCGTAGAATCTTAAGGTTTAAATGTGGTGAACGAGAGCTTTTTGCCTCGCAACCCGATGTGTCCCCTTTGGGGCGCGTGCGGGCTCCTGGCGGAAGACGCTCATGGGGTCGGTCATAGGTCAAAGGCCGCCTTGTCCCGCTCACATGCTCTGTTCAGGTCATCTACGGAAAGCGGACGTTGCGGCGCTTCGGGCTGGCGACAGTCAAGGGCCAATAACGGACTGAGCATCCGTTCGCAGGCGACGGTGCGTCAGCCAATAGTCGATTTGCCAATCCTCGTAGCCAAGTAGTTCGCCGAAGCGCCGTTCGCGGCCATCGGACCAGGCTTCAGGTTCCTTCAGGAGTGCAAGCATGGCATCAACCCGCCACTCGTGGCCCGGCAAGCTGTAGAACAGCATCCGATATTCGAGCTGCGGCAGGTCAGGGCACGGTTCAATTACTTCGCGCCTTATCAGGCGACCTAGATCAACATGCCTATCGAACATCCGCCAATACCGAACGCAGACGTCTGGCTCACGACCGACGATGTCCATAAAGTAAGCAAGGGGCTTTGCACCCCTCAGCATGAGGCCGAGTTCTCTGTTGGTGTGGACCAAATAGGGAAGCTGACGAAGCCATTCGGGGTGCATGTCCAGCATCTTGACTGCACAACATTAATTTCCGCTAAGGGTCAAGATGCGAAGAACTCAACCTGAGCAAATCTGGTTCGCAATGCCTCACTGAGCGGACCTCAATGGGCTGCGCCGCTACTTCGCTGATGGGCCAACAGGGGACATTGAGCCGTTCCCGACAATCTAAGCTGCTGCTATAATTCCGGTCGGCCAGAAAGTCCCGGCAAGCGTGGGGGGTCGTCAATGCAGCCAGACACCCGATACGCCAAGAGCGGCGACGTTCACATCGCCTATCAGGTGTTCGGCGAGGGCGCGCTCAACGTTGTCTTCGCTCCACCGGCCTTTACTAACGTCGAGCACTGGTGGGACGAACCGGAGGTGAGCCGTTGGCTGCTGCGCTTGGCGAGTTACGCCCGGGTGGTGATGTTCGACAAGCGCGGTACGGGCTTGTCGGATCGGGTCGCTGATTCCCTGGGCCTAGACCAGCGAATGGACGACCTGCGGGCGGTCATGGACGCCACCGGCATAGAACAGGCGGCGCTTCTCGGCATTTCTGAAGGCGGCACGATGTCGGCGCTGTTCGCCGCGACCTATCCCAGTCGCTGCCGCGCGCTGGTGCTCTGCAACGCCTATCCGGCATCGAGATTTGCTCAGTCGACGCTGGAGCAAGCTCTCGACTATATCGAGCGCGACTGGGGCAGCGGCGGCAGCGTGGCAATGTATGCGCCCTCCCGCATGACCGACTCGGCGTTCAAACGCTGGTGGGGCAAGAACGAGCGGGTATCCAATAGCCCCGCTGGCGTTGCCGCGTACGCGCGCATGAACCATCTGATTGACATAAGCGACATCATCCCGACGATCCGGGTCCCGACCCTCGTCATCAACCGGACGGAAGACAGGGTCGTCAGCGTCGAGGGCGGCCGGTTTCTCGCCAAGCAAATTCCAGGCTCGCGCCATCTTGAATTCCCTGGGGTCGACCACCTTCCCTTCGTCGGCGACAATGCCGGCGATATCGCCGATGCGATAGAGGAGTTCCTGACCGGCTCGCGTCCGCCCGTTGCGGTCGACCGCGTGCTTGCCACGGTGCTCTTCACCGACATCGTCGGCTCGACCGAGAAAGCCGCCGCACTCGGAGACCATCGCTGGCGCGACCTCCTAGAGATTCATCACACTGCGATACGGCGCACCCTTTCACGTTTCCGCGGCCACGAAATCAAGACGATCGGCGATGGCGTTCTCGCTACTTTCGACGGTCCCGCACGCGCCGTGCGCTGCGCTTGCGCCATCGCCGAAGAAATCAGGCCGTTGGGCATTGAAGTCCGTGCCGGGCTTCACACCGGCGAGTGCGAAGTGATCGGCAATGATATCGGCGGCATTGCCGTTCACATCGGAGCGCGCGTGGCGGCGCTCGCCGGCGCGAGCGAGGTGTTGGTATCGAGCACGGTCAGGGACCTAGTGGCGGGTTCCGGCTTGCGTTTTGGTGATCGCGGCAATCATTCGCTCAAGGGTATCCCGGGAGATTGGCGCATCTTTGCAGTCGAACGGTGAATGCGCCGCTCTAACCAATTCTGGATTGACACTCCTCGGCTTTTTTCTCTCTCGCCAAATGTCTCTTGTGGGTCAAAAGCGGCCCTGAGCCGGCATCGCCGTAAAGGTCAGCTACGGGCCCACTAGCAGACTTGAGCCGAAGTCACCTCAAGGTTCCGCTAACCGTTCATGAAACGCATCTCGTTTTCAGGTGAACAAGAAGTCGTTTGCTGTGAGCGAACCTCCGAAGTTGTGGAGATTCACTTGATCCGCTCCTGCGGTTATGAGGGTGTCAGTTCCCGATTGGGCGATGACAAGATCGTTGAATGACTGCACGCCTGCCACATTGCTGAACTCAATCTGATCATGTTGGCTTTGGCTAAAGTCTTCGATGGTGTTCTGGGTCCCGACTGTCATCGGGCCCTCGTCCTTGAACACGAACAGATCTTTGCCGCCACGAGCGCCGCCAAGCAATAACCCGTCGCCCCACATGACGTTGCTGACCGTCCCGCCCGGCGCTGCGGCTCCGGCGGACAAGGTATCGTCGCCGCCCCTGGCGGAGCCGGACAGGGATTGTGCGTCACCGAAAAGAATGTTGCTCGTCGAGCCGATGCCGGAGTTGCTGCCGCCCGTGAAGATGTCGTTGCCGCCCTTGGCGGACCCAGACATGGATTGTGCGTCACCGAAAAGAATGTTGCTCCTCGAGCCTGTGCCGGAGCTGTTGCCGCCCGTGAAGGTGTCGTTGCCGCCCTGAGCATGACCGGACATTTTGCCGCCCGCATCACCGTAGAAAGTGTTGGTGGCGTCGTTACCTCCGCTGAAAATGTCGTTGCCGCCCTGAGCATGACCGGACATGTTGCCGCCCGCATCACCATAGAAAGTGTGAGAGGTGAAAACGCCGCCCTCGAAGGTGTCGTTGCCGCCCTGGGCATGGCCGGACATGTTACCGCCCGCATCGCCATAGAAAGTGTTGGTAGCCTCGCTGGAGCCCGTGAAGGCATCGTCGCCGCCCTGGGCACGGTCGGAAATGTCGCCGCCCGCATCACCATAGAAAGTGTTGGAGGCGGGGGCAGGAAGGAAGCTGCCCGTAAAGATATCGTCGCCGCCCTGAGCGTGGCCGGTCATGTCGCCGCCCGCGTCGCCATAGAAAATGTTGAAGGTGAAGGAGCCGCCCGTGAAAGTGTCGTTGCCGCCCTGAGCACGGCCGGACATGTTGCCTCCCGCATCACCGTAGAAAATATTGGAGGGGGAGAAGGAGAAGGAGCCGCCCGTGAAGGTGTCGTTGCCGCCCCGAGCATGGCCGGACATGTCGCCGCCCGCATCGCCATAGAAAGTGTTGGGGGGGCCTCCACTGCCGCCCGTGAAGGTGTCGTTGCCGCCCTGAGCATGGCCGGACATGTTGCCGCCCGCATCACCGTAGAAAGTATTGGTAGCGGTGTTAGCTCCGCTGAAAATGTCGTTGCCGCCCCTACTGTGACCGAACATATCGCCGCCCACGTCACCGTAAGCGGTGTTGCTCAGGGAGGCGAACGTGAAGGTATCGTCGCCGCCCCTGGAAAAGTCGAACATGCTGCCGGCCGCGTCACCGTAGAAAGTGTAGTGAATGGGGGCGTCCTCCGTAAACGCGGGCCCCGTAAAGGTGTCGTTGCCGCCCCTGGAAAAATCGAACATGCTGCCGCCAGCATCTCCGATCAAAATAGTTCTGTTTGGATCACCTGCGAGGATGTCATCAGTGCCCCGTTGATGGTCGGTTAGATCCCCAAGGGTAAATGGAACGCGCTTAAACTTAAACATGGCGAGCTCCTCGCAATTCGAATTACACGCCAAAAAAACATCATACTCTCAAATCGCAGCGGGATTATTGATAAGGATCAACTCGCGAGGGCACCAAACCCGGTCGGCCGCCAAGCGAACATGGCCTGACTGATTGGAATCAGGGGCTCTGTCCAGCGCTTTCTGAGATAGCGAAGTGGGTGACATCTCGTGAAGAATTCATGGATGGTTCCGGCGGGGAAGCTTGGAGTTTCCGTTGGTCTGTTAAGGGTCAAAATCCGAAGAACTAAGGTTTAGCAAATCTGATCCGCTCTGCCGCGATGAGCGGACCTCCGCCAGACCCCACACAACTTCGTAGATGGGTCACCAGCGGCGAGCACCTTAAGCGCCGTGCAGCTAGGGCAAAGCCAGCAGCGGGTATCGCAGGCTTTTGCTGGACTGCAAGGTGATCATGCGATCAGGAGCGCCATCCCCTGCAGTGCGTCGATCCGCGGAGCGGATTGCGCGCGTGACGCGGTCGTGATCTCGACGACGCTGGCACTGAGCAACGGAAGGGGCGTCCTGACCCGGTCCTTCCGATGCTGCCATTCTGCTCCTGATTTGCCCGACGGCGCAGTGTATTCGTAAAATCAGCAATGCGTAACGGTCGTTCGACGAGATCGCGCTCGATCGGGCAGGGCGTGGCGACGACCAGGTGCGGTTAGCCCTCGATCGCCCACGTTCCGCGATGGTGGCATCATACGCCTGTTTTGCCCGACGATCAAGCAAATTTCGTAAAAACGGAAATTGACCGTTTCCCGGGGGAGATCCTGCCTCGATTTGCGCTCGGCGACCGCGCCGATCTCATCGCGCCCGCAAGCCGTTGATCTTGCTGCCCCCGGCTACTGTGCATGGGGTTGTTTTCGAACTTTTGTTTTGGAAGGTGCGAAAGCGCCGCCGAACCGGGCCAAACCCGGCTCTCGCGCGCTACTTCATCACCCGCAGGCCCTTGGTCGTGAACCGCTGCGTCTTGCCGCCGGGACGGACCGGTCGCCGCGTGCCGGCGGCCTTGCCGGTGCCGGGCGGCTGGTGCGCGGGGACGAGCTGGTGCGGCTGCGAGCCGATCAGGTCGCGGCGGCCCATCTCGATCAAGGCCTCGCGCAGCACCGGCCAGTTGTCGGGGTCGTGATAGCGCAGGAAGGCCTTGTGCAGGCGGCGCTGGCGCAGGCCCTTGATCGCCTCGACCTTGTCGCTGCCGCCGTGGCGCACGCCGCGCAACGGATTGACGCCGGTGTGGTACATCGCGGTTGCGGTCGCCATCGGCGAGGGCAGGAAGGTCTGCACCTGGTCGGCGCGGTAGCGGTTCTTCTTCAGCCACAGCGCGAGGTTCATCATGTCCTCGTCGGTCGTGCCCGGATGCGCCGCGATGAAATAGGGGATCAGGTAATATTTCTTGCCGGCCTGCTCGGCCGCTTCGTCGAACATCCGCTTGAACTTGTTGTAAGCGCCGATGCCCGGCTTCATCATCTTGTCGAGCGGGCCGCGCTCGGTATGCTCTGGCGCGATCTTCAGATAGCCGCCGACATGATGCGTGACGAGCTCCTTGATGTATTCCGGGCTTTCGACCGCGAGGTCGTAGCGCACGCCGGAGGCGACCATCACCTTCTTGATGCCCTTGGTCTCGCGCACCTTGCGATAGAGCCGGATCAGGTCGTCATGCGAGGTGTTGAGGTTGGGGCAGATCTCGGGGAAGACGCAGGACGGCCGCCGGCACGCGGCCTCGACCTTCGGGTCCTTACAGGCCATCCGGTACATGTTGGCGGTGGGGCCGCCGATGTCGGAGATGACGCCGGTGAAGCCGGGCGTCCGGTCGCGGATCTGCTCGATCTCGCGCAGGATCGAGCCCTCCGAGCGGTTCTGGATGATGCGGCCCTCGTGCTCGGTGATCGAGCAGAAGGTGCAGCCGCCGAAACAGCCGCGCATGATCGTCACCGAGAACCTGATCATCTCCCAGGCGGGGATTCGCGCATCGCCATAGGACGGATGCGGGGCGCGCGCGTAAGGCAGATCGTAGACCGCATCCATCTCCTCGGTGGTGAGCGGGATCGGCGGCGGGTTGAGCCAGAGATCGCGGTCGCCATGGCGCTGCACTAGCGGCCGCGCATTGCCGGGATTGCTCTCCCGGTGCAGCACGCGCGAGGCGCGCGCATAGGCCTCGCGGTCCTGCTCGACCTGCTCCAGCGCCGGCAGGCGGATCACGGTCGGCCCGCGTTGACGCGATGCGCCTTCGTCGGCGGAATCGAGATCGTCGGCGTGCAGCTCCGTGTAGTCAGCAGGGACCTTGCGGAACAGCGCGACGCCCCTGATGTCGTCGAGCTCGCGTGGTGCTTCGCCGGTGGCGAGCCGCTGTGCGACTTCGACCACGGCGCGCTCGGCATTGCCGTAGAGCAGGAGATCGG
Source organism: Bradyrhizobium sp. GW821-FHT13H06 (assembly GCF_058803975.1). Classification (NCBI taxonomy): domain Bacteria; kingdom Pseudomonadati; phylum Pseudomonadota; class Alphaproteobacteria; order Hyphomicrobiales; family Nitrobacteraceae; genus Bradyrhizobium; species Bradyrhizobium sp. GW821-FHT13H06. The sequence goes on from NZ_JBXAPN010000011.1 coordinate 73,963, forward strand.
CCTTGGCGTCGGCCAGCACCGAGCGGCGCACCTTGTCGGACCAGTAGTCGTAATGCGCGATCCGGCGCAGCGACGCCTCGATGCCGCCGAGCACGATCGAAACGTCCTTGAACGCCTCGCGGCAGCGCTGGGCGTAAACGATGGTGCAGCGGTCCGGCCGCCTGCCGCCTTCGCCGCCGGCCGTATAGGCGTCGTCGCTGCGGATGCGGCGGTCCGCGGTGTAGCGGTTCACCATGGAGTCCATGTTGCCGCCGGTGACGCCGAAGAACACCTTTGGCTTGCCGAGCGCCTTGAACGGTTCGGCCGAGTGCCAGTCCGGCTGGGCGATGATGCCGACCCGGAAGCCTTGCGCCTCCAGCAGCCGGCCGATGATCGCCATGCCGAAGCTCGGATGGTCGACATAGGCGTCCCCGGTCACCAGCACGATGTCGCAGGCGTCCCAGCCGAGCGCATCCATCTCGGCGCGGCTCATCGGCAGGAACGGCGCCGGCTTGCGCGGTTGCGCCCGGGCCATCAGCGGCTTTTCGGCGGTGATCATCTGAGTGTCCATGGCGCCTACGCATAGGACTCCGGGCGGGCGAATTCAACCGATCGGTGTGCCGCCACCGCCGATTGTGATGCCGTGCGGGGACCGTGATCCATGGTTCTGGCGTCGCGATGTGGTGACCGGAGGTTCCATCCTCGTAACGGCGCCGATCGAATCTCGGCCATAGGAACCAACCGCGCCCGCGAACATTCTGTTGAGGGTTCGGCGCGGGCCCGGGTTGGGCGCGTCTGGATCATTCTGGCGTCCGCTGACGTCGCCTCTGGCGATGGGGGAGTTGTGAGCACGGTCATAGAGAACTTGCTGTTGCGGAAGCAGAAGCTCGTGGAACAGCTGGAGAAGGCGCCATCGGTCGAGGACCGCGATAGAATCGAGCACCAGCTCGAGCAGATCAACACCGCGCTGGATTTTCTGGACAGGCCGGAAGCGAAGGAAGGGCGGTAGACGCGCTCAATCCACTTTAAGCGCTTTTGCGTAGACGATTCCCGAATTGGTGATGTGCGTCGTCATCAGGCCGTCGAAGGCGGCGAACTCGCCGCGTGTGAAGAAATCGAGCAGCTTGCGATGCTCGTCGAAGGACGTGCGGGTACGCACGTCGATCGGCGAGGTCAGATTGGTGCGGAGCGCGGCGACGCGGCCGGAGACGAGCTGATAGGATTCGGCGAGGTAGCGGTTGCCGCAATGGGCGAACAAGGCTTCGTGAAAGGCGGCGTCGGCGCGGCCATAGGCGATATTGTCCTTCGCCGCGACCGCCGGCTCCATCGCCGCGATCGCCGCGCTCATGGCCGCAATCGCACCGTCGCGATCGTGGCGGAAGGCGAGCTCGGCCGCCCTGGGCTCCAGCGCGATGCGGAAGGTGCAGAGCGCATTGATGTCCTCGGCGCTCGGCGTGAACACGAAGCTGCCGACCTGTGGCCGGATCACCACCAGGCCTTGCGCCTGCAACTGGCCCATGGCCTCGCGCACCGGCGTGCGGCTGACGCCGAAGGAATTGGCCACCATCTCCTCGGAGATGGCTGCGCCCAGCGCGAACTCGCCGTCGATGATCGCCTGGCGCAGCCGCAGCATCACGCGCTGCGACAGCGATTTCGGCGTATCGAGCTTGAGTGATCGCATGGCGCGCTCAGATCACCTTGCCGGGATTGAGCAATTGTTCGGGATCGAGCGCAGCCTTCAGCGTCCGCATCAGCGCGATCTCGGCATCGCTCCTGGCATGGCCCAGCCACTGCTTCTTCAGCGTACCGATGCCGTGCTCGGCGGAGACGCTGCCGCCCATCTCGCGGACGAGACCGTAGATGATGGCGTCCATCGCGTCCTTCGGCTGCTGCGCGACCGAGAGGCCGGCGACCCAGGAGACGAGATGCAGATTGCCGTCGCCGATATGGCCGTAATAGACGCTCTCGCAGCCCTTGATGCCGGAAGCGAGTGCGGCCTTGCAGCGCGTGACGAACTCGTCCATCCGCGCCACCGCAAGGCCGATGTCGTAGGAGATGTGCGGCCCCAGCACCTGGCCGAACTCGGCGCAGATGTCGCGCACGCGCCAGAAGGCCTGCGTCTGCGCCAGCGACTGCGCCACGGCGGCGTCGGCGAGCAGCCCACGTTCCATCAGCTCTTCGAGCCAGTTCTGGAAACGCGGTGCGTCCAGGCTCTCATCGGTGCCCTGCGCCTCCACCAGCACGTAAAGGCCGTGACCTGGCGCGACCGGCGGCTTTACCCCGGCGCGATTCGTGATCACGTCCCAATAATCCGGCCACATCACCTCGAACGCCGACAGCAGCGGGCCGAGTCCGCTGCGCGCCGCATCCAGCAGCGCGACCACCGCGGCATAGTCCTTCAGTGCACAGAGCGCCGCCATCGTCGAGCGCGGCTTCGGAAACAGCCTGAGCACCACGCGGGTGATGATGCCGAGCGTGCCTTCCGAGCCGATGAACAGATGCTTCAGGTCGTAGCCGGCATTGTTCTTCATCAGCTTGTTGAGGCTGGTGATGATGGTGCCGTCGGGCAGCACGACCTCCAGGCCAAGCACCAGCTCGCGCGTCATGCCGTAGCGGATCACGCGGTTGCCGCCGGCATTGGTCGAGAGATTGCCGCCGATGGCGCAGGAGCCGCGCGAGCCGAGGTCGAGCGGAAAGAGGAAGCCGGCTTCGTCGGCAGCCTTCTGGATCGTCTCCAGCGGCGTGCCCGCCTTCACCGTCATCGTCGCGGAGGCGCGATCGATCTCCTCGATGCCGGTCATGCGCTCCAGCGAGATCGCCACCCAGCCGGCTTCGGGCGCGGCGCCGCGGCACAGCCCGGTCAGTCCGCCCTGCGGCACGAAGGGAAGCCGCGCCTGCCGGCAGGTCGCAATCGCATCGGCCACGCCTTTCGCATCGAGCGGCCGGATCACCGCGAGCGGCGCTTGCGGCAGGCTCGCGCTCCAGTCGTTGCAATTGCGGGCGGGCACCTCGCTGCCGGTCAGCACCGCAGCCGCGCCGAGCCTGTCGCGCAACGCGCCGAGCAGCTGGTCGGGCCGTCCGGCGGGGGTCACCATGTCCATGCGAGACCTCCTCAATATTTCGCTGCGCCCCGGGGCGCCGGGGATTTGCATCGTTCTTGTATGTAAGGTACAAGGTGAAAAGTAAAGTAAAAACAGGATCCCGGTAAGCGCGGAAGATCATTGGAGATCAGCGGCTTAGTTTGGGGCGGCAGCAAAGGGCGGTGTCATGACGGAGGCAATTCGCGGGTTCTGGGTGGCGTCGGCGACGCCGCTGGCGGCCGACGGCAGCGTGGATCACGCTCGGCTCGCCGCCCACGCCAAGCAACTCTTCAGCAAGGGCGTCGACGGCGTCGTCCTGTTCGGCACCACGGGCGAGGGCACCTCGTTCAATGTCGGCGAACGCGTCGCGACGATCGAAGCCATGCTCAAGGCCGGCGTCGCGCCGGAGCGCATCGGAATCGGCGGCGGCTTTCCCGCCATCACCGACAGCATTGCATTGACGCGCGCCGTGCTCGGCCTCGGCCTGCGCCACGTGCTGCTGCTGCCGCCCTATTTCGACCGCAGCGTCACGCCCGAAGGCATCGAGGGTGCCTTCGCCGCGATCATCGATGGCGTCGCCGACGATCGGCTGCGCGCCTCGCTCTATCACATCCCGCAGGTGTCGGGCGTCGCGATCCCGACGACGGTCGCCGCGAACTTGCGCAAGCGCTACGGCAAGCAGGTTGCCGGCCTGAAAGACTCCAGCGGCGACTTCAAGCAGTTCCAGGCATTCCGCGCGGCCGCGCCCGAGCTCGCCATCACCGTCGGCAACGAGCCCGACATCGCCCGCGCGATCGCCGCGGGCGGCGCCGGCACCATTTGCGGCATGGCCAACATCGCACCGGAGCTGGTCAAGGGCATGATTGACGGCAAGGATGTCGAAGAGCGCATGCAGGCAGCGGCAGATGCCGTGGTGAAGACGCCGTCCCTGGTCGTGACCTTGAAGGCTATCCTCGCGGCGCAGACGGGCGATGCAGGCTGGCTGCGCGTGCGCCCCCCGCTCCGCGCGTTGTCCGACGGCACCGCGCTCAAGCGGAAGCTCGACGCGTTGGTGGCGCCTGCGATGGCGTGAGCCCGCGCAAGATCGCGACGCGCCGCCGCGAATTCGCGTGCTGCGTGCCGTGCTCGGCGAGACGGCCATTAGAGATTGCCGTTCAGCGCCGATCCTTTCTTAGAACCATTCAATACTAGAGCGATTCAAGTCCGCTTACGGTTCCGCTCGAGCTCCGTGCCTGTTAGACGCGCCAGCTTCAATGCTGCGTCTGACTTGGAAGTGAATCGAACGTGCGTGCTTATCTGGATGGCCAATGCGCCAGCGGCCATCGTCATCGCGCCGGCAAGCGCCACGCCGGTCTTCTCATCACAGCGGCTGTGCTGCTCGCCGAATGCCCCTCCAACATGACGACCGCCCAGGCGCAATCGGCGCTGCCGCCGGTGACGGTGGAGGCCTCAACACCGCGGTCGAAGCCGGACCGCGCATCCGGGCAGCCGTCGCGCCGCACGCAAACGACAGCTCGCCGCCAGCCCAATCGCAATTCCGCACCTGCGGTGCCGACGCTCTCGGAGCGCGCGGCCGCGGATGCCGCCGCGCAACAGGCCGCAAAGCTGGGCTATCGCGCGATGCCGAGTTCGACCACGCTGCGCAGCGGCGCATCGCCGCTTGATACCTCGCAGACCGTCAACGTCGTGCCCGCGCAGGTGCTGAAGGACCAGCTGCCGCGCAACATCGACGATGCGCTGGTCAACATCAGCGGGGTCACGCAGACCAACACGCTCGCCGGCACTCAGGACGCCGTGATCCGCCGCGGCTTCGGCGACAATCGCGACGGCTCGATCATGCGCAACGGCATGCCGCTGGTGCAGGGCCGCAGCCTCAATGCCGCGGTCGAAAGCGTCGAGGTGCTGAAAGGGCCGGCCTCGCTGCTCTACGGCATCATGGATCCCGGCGGCATCGTCAACACCATCAGCAAGCGTCCGGAGCTCTATCAGCACGGTTCGGTCACGCTGCTCGGTTCGACCTATGCGAACAACCGCAGCGGCGCCGACGGCACGCTCGACATCACCGGTCCGATCGGCGACGGCGGTCTTGCCTATCGCTTCATCGGCTATGGCGTCAGCGAGGATTATTGGCGCAATTTCGGCCGCCACCGCGAAATGCTGGTGAACCCGTCGCTGGCCTGGTACGGCGAGACAACGACGGTGCAGCTCACTTATGAGCACCGCGAATTCATCTATCCGTTCGACCGCGGCACGGCCTTCGTCAAAGGCGCTCCGCTGGCGATCCCGAAGACGCGCCGGCTCGACGAGCCCTTCAACAACATGTGGGGCACGTCCGACCTGGTGCAGGCTTCCGTCGAGCAGAAGCTCGACGACAACTGGAAGGTCACGGCGGCCTACAGCTACAACACCGAGACTTTCAGCGCGAACCAGCTTCGTATCACCAGCGTCAACGCCACGACCGGCGTCGAGACCCGCAGCAACGACGGTACGCGCAACTCGCTGAGCAACGCCAGCTACGGCACCTCCTATCTGCAAGGCGACGTCTGGGTGGGCGGTTTCCGCAACGAGATCCTGTTCGGCGGCGAGGCGCTGTATCGTACGATCGATCGCCACGATTTGATTCGCCAGGCGACGCCGAGCTTCAATTTCTATAACCCCGTCTACGGACTGGTCGTGCCGGGCACGACCGTTTCGGCAACCGACAGCGAGCAGACCGACAAGCTCGGCACCCGCAGCTTCTTCGCCCAGGACACGTTCCACCTGACCAACTGGCTGTCCGTGGTCGGCGGTGTTCGCTGGATGGAATATGAGCAACTCGCGGGAAAAGGGCGGCCCCTCTTCGTCACCGCCACCAATCTGGCGGGCGACAAGGTTCTGCCGCTCGGCGGCGTCATCTTCAAACTCAACGACCAGCTCTCTTACTACGTGAGCTATACGCAGTCGCTCAAGCCGACATCGGTCATCCCGCCGTTCACCGCCGGCTTCGTCGTCGATTCCACCATTGCGCCCGAAGAGGGAACGCAGTGGGAGACCGGTCTGAAATTCGACGTCAACAAGCGGCTGTCGGGCACTCTGGCGGTCTACGACATCGAGAAGAAGAACGTGCTGGTGCTGGACGACATCGGCGGCGGCAAGTCGGCGGCGCGCACGTCCGGTGCGGCCAGGTCTCGCGGCGTCGAACTGGACGTGACCGGCAGGCTGACCGACGAATGGAGCATGATCGGAAGTTACGGCTATACCGACGCACGCCTGATCAACGACCCCGTTGTCGGCAATGCCAAGCTGTTCAATGTTCCAATGAACACGGCTTCGCTCTATCTCGTCTACGATTTCGGCGACAGGCTCCCCGGACGCCTGCGGCTGGGCGGCGGCGCGCATTATGTAGGCGATCGGGCGGGCGACTCTGCCAACACGTTCTTCATGCCGGCCTATACCGTGGCGGACATTTTTGCGACGTACGACACGAAGATCGACAATCTGCCCGTGACGTATCAGTTCAACGTCAAGAATCTGTTCGACAAGCTCTACTATACATCCAGCACCGGGAATGCCTTGAACGTCGCCATCGGCGATGCGCGGCGGTTCTCGCTGTCGGCAACGGTGAAGTTCTAGCGATGACGGTGCGGATCGGGCATACGGTCAAGGCCGTCCTGTTCCAGGTCCATTCCATCGCGGGCCTCGTCCTCGCGCTGCTGCTCGCCTTGATCGCGCTGACTGGCGCGATCATGAGTTTCGAGGACGAGATCGTCGACCATCTCAACGCCGGGATCATGCAGGTCGCGCCGCGTCAGACACCGGCGCTGATGCCGGATGCGCTGATCGCCCGCCTGAAAGCGGCTGAGGAGGTCGGCAAGGTCTCGGCCGTCACGCTGTCGAGCGATCCGGCGGCGGCGGTCCATGTCCGCTTCGCGCGCGACGACCAGGGCAGCCGGCCGGGCTCGCTCTATGTCGACCCCTATGACGCGCGCGTGCTGGGCTCGCCCCGCGGCGAGGCGTTCTTCGCGACGGTGCGCAAGCTGCACCGTTGGCTGCTGATCCCAGGCGACGCCAAGGGCTGGGGGCGTCCGATCACCGGCACCATTGCGCTCGGTCTGATCGTCATGCTGATTTCGGGCCTCGTGCTGCGCTGGCCGCGGCGCGCGAGCAGCGTGAAGACGTGGCTGAAGCCGAATCTCGCGCTGAGCGGCCGCGGACTGCACCGGTCGCTGCATGCGGTGATCGGCACCTGGGTGTTTCCGGTCTATCTGGCGATGACGCTCACCGGGCTGTGGTTCTCTTTCGAATGGTACAAGGACGGCGTGACCTGGCTGTTGGCACGTCCTCACGTCACCGCAGCGAAGATGCCCGCAAAGTCGCCGCGGGCGGTCGACCGTTCCGGGACCGCGCAACCGATCGGATTCGATCAGGCATGGACGACGTTCCAGCGCGAGGAAGGCGGCCGCTTCTCCAGGGCCCTGCTGACGCTGCCGGCCGGCGCGGCCACAGTCATACGGATACGGTCGTGGAGGAAGGATAGGACCCTCGAAACCACACGCGATGAATTTCGCATTGACGCGGTCACCGGGCAGATGGTCTCCGCTGAGCGCTATGACGACAAGACATTCGGCGAGAAGATCATCGCGGCCATCTACGACATCCATCGCGGCGCGATCCTGGGATGGCCGGGCAAGCTCGCCTTCATGATTGCCGCGGTCCTCATGCCCCTGTTCTCGGTTACGGGAATCCTGCTCTATCTCTCGCGCCGCAAGCTGCGGCGCCCGGCGCAGCTGCCGGTCGGGCGGCTCGTTCCCGGCGAGTGAGCGGACTTGTCCCGCCGTCCAGCGGCCCCGAACAGCCCGTCGCACGGCACAGTGACCCCCGAGTTTCGCAGAGAACGCGGAAGCACTTGTCTGCGGTTCCGCGAGATGGCATCGATGCACGCGAAGGTCGCGGGAGGGCTTGATGGCACGGTCGGAACGAGACGAGATTGAGGAAACGGCGCTGCCCGCGGTGCTCGTCCGACGTAGCGATCTGCCCGTGCCCCTTGCCCATCCTGCGCGGAGCTTCTTCGGCGGTCTTCCCAAGCTGCCTCCGCAATTCGAATGGCCGACGGGGCAAGTCAGAGCAAACGAAACTCTTGAAACGGTTGGGCTGACCTTCGTGGCTCAGATTGATCTGGCCGAGATGCCTGGTTCGGGTTGGTCGCCGCTTCCGGATCGAGGAACGCTCTACTTCTTCTGCAGCTCGGTATTCGTCGGCGAAGGGCGTCCACCTTGCCGTGTACTCTATAGCCCCACCGACGGCAGTGCCTATCCTGACCGTGCTCCGCCGCCAAATCTGATGCCGCTGGCAGGCGCCCACGGCGATGCCCAGGTCAAGTGGCTCGATCCGGCGCTCGATTTTCATTCCAAGGTCGAGTTCAAGTACCCGCTTTCGTTCCGGCTGTTCCGCGACTTTTATTTCCACTCCGACACCGTCGGAGGTGAGCTCATGATCAAGGAATTGTGCAAGGCACTCGGTCCGGGGCAGCCGCCGGAGGACGATCTGCTTCAATTTCGAGGTTCGGCCGGATACGAGAAGGATGAGGATTGGCCCTTCAACTGGCTCTTGATCACCTATGTGGTTCGGTCGGTATTGTCGCACGTCCAACGCGACCTGAGGGGTGGATATCATGACAAGCCGTACACCGACGATGTAACTGCGGAATTGAAGCGCCTTCGTGCCGGTGCGATCGGCTGGCTTGAGCGGTGTCGGGCGCTGACGCCGATGGATGGTGTCGATCCGGACACAAAAGCGGCCTTCAGGTTCTGGTGGTTCGACGTCGTGCGAGCCTACGAGAAGCTGGACGGGCAGGTGCGCACATATACGAGCGAACTCCCGGCGGACCTGGGTAATGCCATCAACCACACGATTCGTTGCATGGCCACTCAACATGCTGATGCCTGCGATGATGCCCCTCTCAGCCATGTTGCGAATCTCGCGCGGCAGAATCATTGGAAGACGCCGACTGTGGAGGATGGCCGGCGGCGCCGCTTCAGCACGGCGCTTCACCAGATGCTGGGATATGGCAGCGGCCCGCAGGATGCGACCGAGGTGCATCTTGAGGACATGTTATTGCTCCAGATACAAGGCGATCCTGCGTTCTTCAATTGGCACTCCGACGTCGGCGGTGTGCTGCATTTTTGGATTGATCGGGATGCTCTCGACCGGCGTGACTTTTCGCAAGTCGTCGCCACATACGAATGCGACTGATCTGACGTTAGTGCGGAGACCTCGCGATTGTCCTGTTCTCCGATATAGCTAGCCAACTCCGTCGCAATGGTTCAAAAGCTCCTGGCCCTGTTCCCAAGGTCCTCGCCATGAAGCTTCCCACCGTTACGCCCGCCGACATCCGCCGCGCGCTGCTGCTGCGCGAGGAGATCGCATTGCTTGACCTCAGATACGAGGCCGCCTTCGCGACCGGACATCCGCTGTTCGCCGCCAATATGGCCGTGGATCGGATTGCAGTCGAGGCCGAGGTCAGGCTGCCGCGCAAGGATGTGGCGATCGTGCTCTATGATGGCGGTGATGGGCTGGTCGGGCCCGGCGCCGAACGTCTCGCCGCGCTCGGCTACACCAACATCAGCGCGCTCGAGGGCGGGCTGACGGCTTGGCGCGCGGCGGGCTTTGAGGTGTTCGAGGACGTCAATTCCTACTCGAAGGCGTTCGGCGAACTGGTCGAGTCGCGACGCCATACGCCCTCGCTCAGCGCCGACGAGGTGGCCAAACTCATCGCCGACAAGGCCAACATCGCCATCCTCGACGTCCGCCGTTTCGACGAATATGCGACCATGAACATTCCGGGCTCGGTCAGCGTGCCCGGCGCGGAGCTGGTGTTGCGGGCAGGGCAAGCCGCACCCGATCCCGAGACGACGATCATCGTCAACTGCGCCGGCCGCACCCGCTCGATCATCGGCACCCAGTCACTGATCAATGCCGGCGTGCCCAACAGGGTGCGCGCGCTGCGCAACGGCACCATCGGCTGGACGCTGGCGCGGCATCAGCTCGATCACGGCGCTGACAGGCGCGGCACAATCGGCCCGTTCGAGGGCGGACCGGCCAATGCCCGCGATGCCGCCTACCGCGCAGGTGTTCGCCATATCGGTGCGAACGAGATGTCGGCGCTTGCCGCGCAGACCCATCGTACGCTCTATCGCTTCGACGTGCGCGACGCTGAGGAATATGCGGCCGGCCATCTCCCCGGTTTCCGGCATTATCCCGGCGGCCAGCTCGTCCAGGAGACCGACATGGCCGCGCCCGTGCGCGGCGCACGCATTCTCCTGACCGACGACAAGCGCGTTCGTGCCGACATGACGGCGTCCTGGCTGGCGCAGATGGGCTGGGAAGTCTATGTGCTCGAGGGCGGCTATGACGGTGCGCTCGAGGTCGGCCCGCCGCAGATCCTGCCGAAGCCGGATCCGGCACACCGCTACCGCCGGCCCTATGAAGGCACTGATGTGGCCGAAGCTGCGATGCAGGCCTATCTCGACTGGGAATACGGCCTCGTCGAGCAGCTCCGCCGCGACAGCACGCATGGGTTCTACGTGATCTGATGGCGACGACGGGCGCGAACCCGTCTCCGTCCCCCTGAGGTGTCAGCTCCTTTAGTGGTACTTGAAGGGCGACGGCCCGGCTGCCAGCTCGGCCGTGGATCCTTCGAGGCTCCGCCCCGCGGTGCTTTCGCACCACAGGGCTCAGCCTCACATGGCGGAGTTGCCGACGCAGGCGTGACGGGCTCCCGCCATCTTCTTCCCCTATGCAAGCCCTATTGTGCCGTGCGCCGTCCGCGGTCTAAGAGCTGCGGCAAAAGCTGTGACTTACGGAGATTCCATGCCAGCCTCAGCCCCAAGCCAAAGCCCTGAGCGAAGCGCCAAGGCGCTGCTGCTCGAAGGCGTCAATGACAGCGCCGTGGACCTGTTCAGGAGCGCGGGTTTCGCCAACGTCGAGCGGCTGACCAAGGCGCTGGACGGTGAGGATCTGCGGCGGGCGATCAAGGGCGTATCGCTGCTCGGCATCCGCTCGCGGACCCAGATCACCGATGAGGTGCTCGCGGCATCGGACCAGCTTCTCGCCGTCGGCTGCTTCAGCGTCGGCACCAACCAGGTCGATCTCCTGGCTGCGCGCAAGCGTGGTGTTCCCGTGTTCAATGCCCCGTTCTCCAATACGCGCAGCGTCGCCGAACTCGTGATTGGCGAGATCGTGATGCTGCTGCGGCGGATCTTTCCGCGCTCGGTGTCGGCCCATCAGGGAGGCTGGGACAAGTCGGCGACCGGCAGCCGCGAGGTGCGCGGCCGCACGCTGGGCATCGTCGGCTACGGCAATATCGGCTCGCAGCTCTCGACGCTGGCCGAAGCCATAGGCATGCGCGTGATCTACTTCGACCGCACCGACAAGCTTCGTCACGGCAATACCGAGCCCGTTGAGAAGCTGAGTGAGCTTCTGGCGCAGAGCGACGTCGTCAGTCTGCACGTGCCCGAGACGCCGGAAACGGCCGGCATGATCGGCGAGAAAGAGCTGCGGACAATGAAGCCCGGCTCGTTCCTGATCAACAACAGCCGCGGCACCGTGGTTGACCTCGATGCACTTGCCGCCGCATTGCGAGAGGGGCATCTCGCCGGCGCGGCCATTGACGTGTTTCCGGTCGAGCCCTCCTCCAACGCGGATCGCTTCAAGAGCCCGGTCCAGGGCCTGGAGAACGTCATCCTCACCCCGCATATCGGCGGTTCGACCGAAGAGGCCCAGGAGCGCATCGGCGGCGAGGTCGCTCGCAAGCTGGTCGACTATTTCATCACCGGCTCGACCATGGGCGCCGTGAACTTCCCCGAAGTGCAGTTGCATCTTCGCCCCTCCGGCGCTCGCTTCAGCCATGTCCATCGCAACGTGCCGGGCATGCTGCGGCGGCTGAACGAGGTCTTCCTCCAGCGCGACATCAACATCGCCGCGCAATATCTGGAGACCGCCGGCGACCTCGGCTATGTCGTGCTCGATGCCGATCTCGGCGGCCAGGACTCCGGCGAGTTGCTTCAGCAGATCCGCGCCCTCGACGGCACCGTCGGCGCCCGGCTGGTGTTCGAGCACTAAAGCGTTTTCGAGCGAAGTGGATATAAAGAAAACGCGTCAACCAGAATCTAGAGCTATTTCCGTTCCGATCGCATCGGAACGGAAATTGCTCTAGACTACCCACGTTCCGGTTGCAACTTGTAGCAACTGCTCCCACACTGTCGTCGAATTCGGCCCGGTCAAAATCGCGTCGAATTTGAGCTTCAGCTGCGTGAGTGTCCGCCATGGAACGGGACGCCGTACTGATTGATCTCGCGCTTCAGGGCGGCGGTTCGCACGGCGCCTTCTCCTGGGGTGTGCTCGACCGTCTCCTGGAAGAGAAATGGCTGGAGATCGCCGCAATCTCCGGAACCTCCGCAGGCGCGATGAATGCGGCGGTTCTGGCGGACGGCTGGACGGCCGGCGGCGCCGAGGGCGCGCGAGAGGCGCTCCACCGATACTGGCGCCGTGTCTCGAAGGCCGCGGCCTTCAGCCCGCTACAACGCTCTCCGCTCGATCGCTTGATGGGGCGCTGGACCCTCGATACGTCGCCCTTCTACATCCTCACCGATTTGATGTCGCGTGTGCTGTCGCCCTACGACCTCAATCCGACCGGTTACAATCCGCTGCGCGCGGTGCTGGCCGAGAGTATCGATTTCGAACGCCTCGTGCGCTCGCCGATCCGGCTGTTCATCACCGCGACTCGGGTGCGCACCGGGCGCGGCCGTATCTTCCGCAACGCGGAGATCACGGCGGATGTGCTGCTGGCATCGGCCTGCCTGCCGACCATGTTCCGCGCGATCGAGATCGACGGCGAGCCCTATTGGGACGGCGGCTTTGCCGGCAACCCGACGATCACGCCGCTGGTTCGGGAGAGCGACGCGCACGACACCATTCTCGTCCAGATCAATCCCACCGAGCGGCTGGAGGAACCGCGGACGGCTGCGGAAATCCTCAACCGGCTCAACGAAATCTCATTCAATTCGCCGCTGATGAAGGAGCTGCGCATGATCGCGCTGCTGCGACAGGCGGCGGACCCCGGCAGCGGCGAGGGCGCGCGCTGGGCGAAGATGCGCATACACCGGATCAAGAGCGACATGCTGGCGAAGTTCGGGGCCTCCTCGAAGCTCAACGCGGAGTGGGAGTTCGTCTCGATGCTGCGCGCCGAGGGACGCATGGCCGCGGACGACTTCCTCGCCGAGCACGGCGCGGAGATCGGCCGTCGTTCGACCGCCGATCTCGATGTCCTGCTGTCGGAGTGCTGAGGCATGGGTCTGCTCGGCCTCCTCGTCGGGCTCGGCCTGCTCGTCCTGTTCGCCTTCCGCGGCTGGAGCGTCCTGCTGCTCGCGCCGTTCGCCGCACTCGTTGCCGCGCTGTTCGGCGGTGAGCCGCTGCTCGCGAACCTGACCCAGGTGTTCATGGTGAACGCGGCGGGATTTCTGGCGCAGTTCTTCCCGATCTTTCTGCTTGGCGCCGTCTTCGGCAAGTTGATGGATGACAGCGGTGCGGTGACGTCGGTCGCCGGCTTCATGGCGGAGCGTCTCGGCGAACGGCGCGTGATCCTGGCGGTCGTGCTCGCCGGCGCGCTGGTCACCTATGGCGGTGTCAGCCTGTTCGTTGCGTTCTTCGTCATCGTTCCCATGGCACGCTCGCTGTTTCGTGCCGCTTCGATTCCGCGTCGTCTGATCCCGGCCGCGATCGTGCTGGGAACGTCGACCTTCACCATGTCGGCCCTGCCTGGCACGCCGTCGATCCAGAATGCGATCCCGATGCCGTTCTTCGGCACGACGCCGTTTGCCGCGCCGGGCCTCGGCATCGTCGCCTCGCTCATCATGCTCGGCACCGGATTGTGGTGGCTGCATCGCGCTGAAGCTGCGGCGCGCCGCGCCGGAGAAGGCTATGGCAACGATGCCGAGGGCGCGATCGAGCAGGCCGCTGCCGACGAGCTCGTGCGCGAGCGCGCGACGACTGCCAGCGAGTTCGATCCGGCGGAGCTACAGCACGGTCATCGCAGCGAGCGGCCATCGCCTGTGCTGAACGCCATGGCGCCGCTCGTCGTCGTCGTGACCGTCAATCTGGTGATGTCGCTGGTGGTGCTGCCGCGGCTCGATGTCAGCTATCTCGCCGAGCCGCGCTTTGGTGACACGACGCTTGCGGCCGTTGCAGGCGTGTGGTCGGTCGCGGTGGCGCTGGCTGCCGCCATCGTTACGACCATCGCGCTGAACTGGGCGCGCCTGCCGGCGCTACGCCGGACGATGGACGCCGGGGCCAATGCGTCGGTCCTGCCTGCGTTCAGCGTCGCCAGCCTCGTCGGCTTCGGCGCCGTCGTGGCCTCGCTGCCGGCGTTCACGATCGTGCGCGACTGGGTGCTGGCGATCGAAGGGGGACCGCTGGTCTCGCTCGCCGTCGCGACCAACATCCTGGCCGCACTGACAGGGTCGGCATCGGGCGGCCTGACCATCGCCCTCGACGCCCTCGGCCCGACCTACGTCGAGCTTGCCGCGCGGACCGGCATCGACCTTGCGCTGATGCATCGCGTGGCGGTGATCGGCGCGGGCACGCTGGACATCCTGCCACACAACGGTGCGGTGGTCAGCCTGCTCGCGATCTGCGGCCTGACCCATCGCGACAGCTATTTCGACATCGTCATGGTGGGCATCGCGACGTCGCTCCTGGCGCTGGTGGCCGTGATCGCCCTGGGCAGCGCGCTGGGATCGTTCTGACGGAAAGCCGGCGTCAGCGATTGACGGACGGGCGAAGGTTGCATTGAATCCGGCCAACTTCTGAACGCAACAGAACAAGCCGGCTGGAAACGATGAAGCGAAACAGAGCGAATCTGTGTGCATGGCTCGTGGGTACTGCGGCCGCAATGAGCGCGAGCGGTGCGTTGGCGGAGGATGCCGAGACGGTCTGCAAGGGGCTGGTCGGCGGCACCGATGCCGTGAAGATCGATGCCGCGACGTTTCAGTCGCCATCGACTCTCGCTGTTGCCGAACGTGGGCCGACCCCGTCCGGGCGCATCACGCCGGCCAATCCGCGCTTCTGCAAGGTGCTCGGCCATATCGACCCCACCGATCCCAAGGCGCCGCCGATCAGATTCCAGGTCAACCTCCCCGTCGAATGGAACGGCCGCTCGCTGCAATATGGCGGAGGCGGTTTCAATGGCGTGCTGATCACCGGCCTTGCGCTGCCGCCGGCCTATCCCTTCGACAAGCCGTCGCCGCTCGCGCGTGGCTTCGTCACCTACGGCACGGACTCCGGCCACGAATCCAGGCCGGGCGAGCCGCCGCAGTTGTTTGCGTTGAACGACGAGGCCTTCGAGAACTTCGCCCATCGCGCCTACAAGAAGGTGCGCGACGCGGCCGTGGTCCTGATGCAGCGCGCCTACGGCAAGAAGCCGGACAAGATGTACTTCATGGGCTCGTCCGAAGGCGGCCGCGAAGGCCTGACCATGGCGCAGCGCTACCCCGATGATTTCGACGGGATCTTCGCGCGGGTGCCTGTCATCAACTGGGTCGGCCTGCAGCATGCCGGAACGCGCTCGGGCCTGGTGACCATGGGGGAGGGCTGGATCAATCCGGCGCAGGTGAAGCTGGTCGGCGATGCCGTGCGGGCGGCTTGCGACAAGGCCGACGGCTCCGATGATGCGCTGGTGCAGGATCCGGTCGCCTGCAAGGCGGCATTCAAGGTCGAGACGCTGCGCTGCGCGGCGGGCCAGAGCGGCGATCAGTGCCTCACCGATCCCCAGATCAAGGCGATCAACACGCTGCATGCGACCTGCAAATTCCCGTTCGCGCTCGCCAATGGCCTCGACGACTATCCGGGCTGGGGCGTCTCGGGCGAGGACACGCCGGCGATCGGGCCGACCGGCGGCTGGGTCGCGTGGTGGCTCGGCACCGCGCCGCCGGCGCAGCCGCCTGCGCCCAACAACGGCATCGCCTGGATCTACGGAGCCGGCGGCATTCAATATGTCTTCGCGCGCGATCCCAAGCTTGACGTGACCACCTACAAGCCTGACGAACACAAGGCGCGGTTGCTCGAGGTCTCGAAGCTGATGGATTCGACCGATCCTGACCTCAGCCGCTTCCGGATGCGCGGCGGCCGTCTGATCATGCTCGAGCACATGGCCGACTATGCGCAGAGCCCCTATGCCGGCATCCGCTATTTCGAGAGCGTCGAACGCAGGATGGGCAAGGCCGAGACGGCGGAATTCGTGCGGCTCTACACCGCGCCCGGTGTCGACCATGTCGGCTCCGGCGCGCCGGCCAATGTCGACATGCTGAGCGTGCTGATCGACTGGGTCGAGAACGGCAAGGCGCCCGGCGATCTCGAAGTCAGCGAGCAGAAGGTCGAGGCGCCGTCGTTCGCGACGCTGCGCGCACTGCCGCTGTGCCGTTGGCCGGCCTGGCCGCACTACAAGGCGGGTGCGGTGAAGGAGGCGTCGAGCTTCACCTGTGCGCCATAGCGAAACGGCCGGTTTGACAATCGCCCCGTGTCCGACTACATACTTCGCATGCGAAATAATGAGGCCGCAGCGAAGCATCATCGGCTGATCTACCTGCTGAGCGTCGCGCACCGGCGCCTGCAGCGCTGGATGGCGGCGCAGCCGCAGAGCACGGTGACGCCGGCGCAGGCCGGGCTGCTGTTCATCCTCGGCAAGCAGGACGGCGTCCTGATCGGCGAGGCGGGCGCGGCGCTCGACATGGGGCCGGCCGGCATCTCCGGCCTGGTCGACCGCACCGCAGCCGCAAGACTGGTCGAGCGGCGCGCCGATCGCGAGGATGGCCGCGCCTGGCGCATCTGGCTGACGCCCAAGGGACGCAACGCGCTGGCGCAGGCGAAGACCTCGGCGGCGGAGGTCAACGCTGCGCTGACGGAGGGATTTACGGCCGCGGAGATCGACATCGTCGCACGCTGGCTGACGAGCATTCAGGACAAGTTTCCAAGAAGTTCAGACGAACAACACGGAGCAGACGAATGACCGAGCACGTCCGAATCGAGAGCAACGGCGGAATTCTCACCCTGACATTGGCGCGTCCCGACAAGAAGAACGCGCTGACCGATGCGATGTACGGCAAGCTGGCGGACACAATCGAATCCGCCGAGTTCGATCCGTCCGCTCGCGTGATCCTGATTCGCGGCGAGGGCGACATGTTCACCGCCGGCAACGACGTCGGCGAATTCGCCGCGGTCGCAGCCGGCAAGTCCGAAGGCAGCCGCAATGTCGTGCGCTTCATCCAGTCGCTGGCGCGCTGCACCCGGCCGCTGGTCGCAGCCGTGCAGGGCCGTGCCGTCGGCGTCGGCACCACGATGTTGCTGCATTGCGATCTCGTCGTGCTCGCCGACAACGCGCAATTGTCGACGCCGTTCGTCAGCCTCGCGCTGGTGCCGGAGGCCGCCTCCAGCCTGCTGATGCCGGCGCGCATCGGTTATGCGCGCGCCTATGAGATGTTCGCGCTCGGCGAGACCGTGCCCGCCAAGTCGGCGCTGGAATGGGGCCTTGCCAACCGTGTGGTGCCGCTCGACAAGCTCGATGCCGAGGCGCTCGCCCTCGCGCAACGTCTCGCCCGTCAGCCGCTCGGCGCGCTCACGGCCACCAAGAAGCTGATGCGCAACGGCGAGGCGCTGGTCGCCCAGATGCAGGCCGAAGGCGAGCAGTTCGCGCAGCGCCTGCGCACCGCCGAAGCACGCGAGGCGTTCACGGCGTTCGCCGAGCGCCGCCCGCCGGATTTCACGAAGGTGGCGTGAGGCGATTTCCCGACAGAGTGGCAGCTTCCGAGGTCCATATCATTTGAAATAAACCTTAACGAAACTTTGGCATGTCCCCGTGCAGGATAACCGCTCGTGGCGAGTAGGTCTTTTGCTCCATGTCAATTTTTAAGAAATCGGTAAGCACGCTCCTCCTGGTTCTGATGGCGCTACTGGCCCTCGGTGCGCTGACCAGCACGGCCATTCAGATGGGTGGGGCCTTCAGCCGCTACAGCGACAGCCTGGAGACCGAGCGGCTCGCGAATGCCGACAAGACGATTTTCCAAGGCGTGCTGGCCTTGCGCAACAACCGCGGCGATGCGCAGAGCGCGCTGCTCGGCGAGGATGATCCGCGCGCCAAGCTCGGCGCCGCCGAGAAGGCCGAGCAGGCCGGTTTCGACGCCATCGCCGCCGCGCTCTCGACCGTCGAATTCGCGCGGCGCGACGAACTCGCCGGCACCCTGAAGCAGCGCTGGAGCGAGGCCGCGCCGAAGTTCCAGCTGTTCTACGACGAAGCCAGGTTGCCGCGCGCGGAACGCAAGGTTGAGCGCACCGCACCCTGGTACGATTCCGTCACCAAGGTGATCGAGACCGCGAACCTCGCGTCCACCGCGGTGTCCAACCGCGCCTGGATGAACGATCCTTTCATTGCCCGCATGATCCAGGCCCGCCGCCTCGCCTGGCAGGTGCGTGATCGCTACGGCATCCAGTGCTCGACCCTGCGCCCGAACGTCAACGGCTCAAAACCGCTCGACGAGACCCAGAAGCAGACCGTGGCCGGATGGAATGGTACCATCACTGCCGGATGGACCGGCATGGAGGAACTGCTGGCTGCGCCTGACGTGACGGCGGATCTCGTCAACACCGCCAGGGAGGCCCGCGCCAGGACCGACGGGGTTCTCAAGCAGATCGGCGAGCTGACCAGGAACTTCGACGGCAGCGGCCGTCCCGCGATGCCCGCCTCGGAATGGAATGCGTTGTGCCAGTCGCCCTTCGCGTCCATCGTCGCGGTCGCCAACAAGGCGCTCGACCTGTCGATCGCGCGTGCGGAGACGGTTCAGGCGAAAGCCCTCACCAACCTCATCGTGCAGTCGTTCGCATTCCTGCTCGCGCTGGCCGTGACCGTGGCCGGCGTGTTCGTGGTGCGCCATCGCCTGATGCGTCCGGTGCGCGCCATCCTCGATGCCATCGCGCGCATCGGCGCGCGCGATTATGCGACGCCGGTTCCGCAATCCCGCCACCCCGACGAGTTCGGCACCATGGCCGCCGCGCTCGAGAGCCTGCGCGAGAGCGCGGCGACCGCGGAACGGCTGGGCCGGGAACGCGAATCGCAACAGGCGCTTCAGCTCGCCCGGTCGGGCACTGTCGACGCCGCCTGCCGCAGCTTCGATGATACGGTGCAGGCGGTCATCCAGAGTGTTGTGGCCTCGACGCGGGAGCTCGACGCCACCGCAACCGGCGTGCGCTCGCTGGTCTCGGACTCCAGCAGCCAGACCGCCGCGGTCTCGTCCGCCGCCGAGCAGGCCACCAACAATCTCGAAACCATCGCGGCCGCGACCGAAGAGCTCTCCGCATCCGTCGGCGAGATCTCCGCGCAGGTGCAGTCGAGCGCCCGCGAGGCCCGCGAGGCGGTGGCGCAGGCCGAGCAGACCAACGCGACGGTCGAGATCCTCGACCAGACCGCAAGCCGCATCGGCGAGGTCGTGAAGATGATCAACGCCATCGCCGGCCAGACCAACCTTCTCGCATTGAACGCCACCATCGAAGCCGCGCGTGCGGGCGAGGCCGGCCGCGGCTTCGCGGTCGTCGCGGGCGAGGTCAAGAGCCTCGCATCCCAGACCGCGGCAGCGACGGAAGAGATCTCGCGCCAGGTCGCGGAAATCCAGGGCGCCACCGGCCAGGCCGTTGCCGCGATCCGCTCGATCGGCGGCGCCATCGGCGGCATCGACGAGAAGATGACGGCGATTGCGGCCGCGGTCGAGCAGCAGCGCGCGGCGACCACGGAGATCTCGCGCAACTTCCAGCAGGCCGCCCAAGGCACCCGCGAGGTGACCGACACCATCGGCAGCGTCGCGAGGCTCAACCAGGAGACCGGCAACGCCGGCACTGTGCTGTCGGAGTCCGTCAAGAAGATGTCGGCCGACGCCGATCGCCTGCGCGTCGCGGTCGAGGGCTTCCTGGGAGCCGTGAAGACCGCGTAGTTTCGTTCTCTCTCCATCCAACGTCGCGCGGGCATTGCCGTCGGTCCGCATGGCGGGTACATCTGTGGCGCCTCGCTCCGCGAGTGCTGGGACAGACGTAAGACAATATCAGGGATGGAGAGTTCGATGCCGGTCGCGCCACAACACAAGGCCCAGCGCCCCTATCGCGGTGTGTTCCCGGTCGCGCCCACCATCTTCGACGAGCGCGGCGAGCTCGATCTCGAGGGCCAGCGCCGCTGCATCGATTTCATGATTGATGCCGGCTCGCACGGCATCTGCATCCTCGCCAATTTCTCCGAGCAGTTCGTGCTCACCGACGCCGAGCGCGAGGCCGTGATGCATGCGGTGCTGGAACATGTGGCTGGCCGGGTTCCCGTGATCGTGACCACCACGCATTTCAGCTCGACCGTGTGCGCGGCGCGCAGCAAGCAGGCCGAGGCGGCCGGCGCCGCCATGGTGATGGTGATGCCGCCCTATCACGGCGCGACTTTCCGTGTCCCCGAGAAGGGCATCGTCGAATTCTTCAAGGTGCTCTCGGGCGCGATCGACATCCCCATCATGATCCAGGACGCGCCTGTGGCCGGCACGCCGCTCTCGGTTGAGCTGCTGGCGCGGCTGGCGCGCGAATTCGCCAACATCCGCTATTTCAAGATCGAGGTAGCAGGCGCGGCTTCGAAGCTCCGCAGCCTGATCGAGGCGGGCGGCAGCGATATCGAAGGCCCCTGGGACGGCGAGGAGGCGATCACGCTGCTGGCCGATCTCGACGCCGGCGCCACCGGCGCCATGACCGGCGGCGGCTATCCCGACGGCATCCGCCAGATCATCGATCCCTATTTGGCCGGCAAGCGCGAGGAAGCGAAGGCCGCCTATGAGCGCTGGCTGCCGCTGATCAACTACGAGAACCGCCAATGCGGCCTGATCGCCTGCAAGGTCATGATGCAGGCCGGCGGTGTGATCAAGTCGGAAGCCGTGCGGCATCCGCTGCAGCCGCTGCATCCGGCAACGCGCGCGGGATTGCTGGAGCTCGCCAGGGAGCGCGATGCACTGGCGCTGCGGTGGGGGAGGTAACCTTCTCCCGCCGAAATTCGGCCTTTCCGTCGTTAGTGCGAGGAGCGAAGCGACGAAGCAACCAGACCGGTTCCGCGGAGACGGTCTGGATTGTTTCGCTGCGCCCGCAATGATGGGGCCGGCCATTTCGGCTAGAGGTTTCGAATTGACGCAATTCCGCCAGTTCCCCCGGACCTCGCGATCAAGTATCGTACGCTGACCAACCAGACTCTGCGGAGCAGTATCGAGACCTCGCGCAATACCTCTTCACGATGCCGTTATCCCAGGCCAGGTTGGCGCAAACCGACAGAACAGGGAGGCAGTGGCATGACGATGAGGCCGGATCCCACCTTTCACGCATCGCCCAAGCTTGCGATGGAAGCGCCTGCGGAGAACTTTGCCTACACGTTGCTGCTCAGTCCGGACTTCTCGAAGCCGGATGCTCTCGCGGTCATCGACGTCAAGCCGGGATCGCCGACCTATAGCCAGATCGTCCACACCGTGACGATGCCCAACAAGGGCGATGAGTTTCATCATTTCGGCTGGAATGCGTGCTCCTCCGCCTTGTCGCCGCTCGCCGGACACGCCTTCATCGAGCGGCGCTATCTCATCATTCCCGGGCTGCGCTCGTCGCGCATCTACATCATCGATACCAAGCCCGATCCGACCAAAGCCAAGATCCACAAGATCATCGAGCCAGAGGAAGTCTTCAAGAAGACCGGCTACTCGCGGCCACACACGATCCATTGCGGGCCGGACGGCATCTACGTGAGCACGCTGGGCGGCGGCGGCAAGGACGGTACCGACGGCCCTCCCGGCGTTTTCATCATGGATTGCGAGACCTTCGAGGTCCTCGGACGATGGGAGATCGACCGCGGTCCACAGACGCTGCATTATGATTTCTGGTGGAATCTGCCGCGCGACTACATGGTGACGAGCGAATGGGCCTTGCCGCCGCAGTTCGAGAACGGGATCGTCCCGGAAGATCTGCTCGCGAACAAATACGGACATCGTCTCCACTTCTGGGATCTTCGCGCACGTCGCAACGTCCAGACCATCGACCTCGGCGCCAATCACCAAATGGCGCTGGAGGTACGACCGGCGCACGATCCGGTTCGCGAGTATGGCTTCGTCGGCGTCGTGGTCGACACCACGAATCTCGAAGCATCGATCTGGACGTGGTGGCGAGAAGGCGGGAAATTCCATGCAGAGAAGACGGCGACGATCCCACCCGAGCCAGCGCCAAAGGAGAAGCTCCCGCCGCTGCTCCAAGGCTTCGGCGCCGTGCCGCCGCTGGTGACCGACATCGACCTGTCGATGGATGACCGGTTTCTCTATGTCTCGTGCTGGGGCACGGGTGAAATGCGCCAGTACGACGTCAGTGATCCGCGCAAGCCGAAGCACGCGGGCTCGGTCCACATCGGCGGTATCGCCCGCCGCACGCCGCATCCGAGCGGCAAGGCATTTGCGGCGGGTCCGCAGATGGTCGAGATCAGCCGCGACGGCAGGCGCGTCTACTGGACCAATTCGCTCTATTCCAGCTGGGATGACCAGTTCTATCCCGATGGGGTTCCGGGCGTGGAGGTCATGGCCAATGTCGGTCGCAACGGCGGCCTCGAGCTCGACAAGGACTATTTCGTGAGCTTCCCCGACGGATATCGTGCGCACCAGATCAGGCTCGAGGGCGGCGATTGCTCGACGGATTCCTTTTGCTATCCATCGGTCTAGATTGGGGGCACGCGAGCCCGGCACTCGGCTGGCTGTGGCTCGCGCTTGTTGCGAGCGGTCTCTACCACGGAGTCAATCCGGGCATGGGATGGCCGCTCGCCGTTTCGGCCGGGCTCATGGACAAGAGCCCGCGCGCGCTTTTCCGCGCCTTGTGGGCCCTGTCGGCCGGGCATCTGCTCGCAACGTTTCTCGTGCTGCTGCCATTCGCGTTCCTGCTCGTGCTGGCGGAGTGGCAGCGTCCGATCCAGATCAGTGCGAGCCTTCTCGTCATCGGCTTCGGCGTCTATCGGTTGATCATTCGGCGCCATCCCCGCGCGCTGGCACGAATTCCGCCGACGCAATTGGTGCTCTGGTCGTTTGCCGTCGCCATTGCTCACGGCGCCGCCTTGATGCTCGTGCCGATCTATCTTGGGCTCTGCCAGGCCTTCGAGCTCGATGCCGGACATGAGGCGGCGGGCAAGTTGATGAAGGCAAGCGTCGGGATGGCGGCGCTGGTGTCCCTGGTGCACGTTGCCGCCATGGTCAGCGCCGGCGGGTGTCTGGCCTGGCTGGTCTACCGTTATCTGGGGTTGAGGTTCGTCTCGCGAAGCTGGTTCAATCTTGACGCAGTCTGGGCGACCAGCCTCGTCCTGGTTGGCGCGGTGGCGCTCGCCTTCAATCTCGTGAGCTGGCGCTGAGGTCCGCCCGCGCCAATCCCCACTCGCCGATGATGCGAAACCGGGCCTTTGCGTCGTCCTGCCTGAACAGCGCGATGCGATCAATCGCGAGTGCATCAAGTCTCAGCGTCGCAAACCGCGCGCGCAGCATCTCCAGGATCGGCCCGCGCCGCTCCGCATCCAGCCGCCCGGTCAGCGTCATGTGGAAGCGGAATTCTTCCATCACGTAAGGATAGCCCCAGCGGTCGAGATAGTCGCGCTGCCGTTCGCTGAGCTTCTCCGGCTTGCGCCGCGCGCGATCTTCCGCGGTCAGAGCGGGGCGAAACAGATCGAAATCGCGGACGCAATCGGCGGCGAGCTCTTGAAGCGTATCGACCGGCTCGGCTGGAATGACGGCGATGAAGCCGCTGATGGAATCGACGACAGGCCGGATCACGGGACGCGGCCGCGTCTTGCCGGCGAAGGTCGCGCAGGCTTCCATCAGCCCGGCTTCGGTCCTGCCCGATGCCAGCGCCATCGGCGCCTTCAGCGTGGCATGGAAGCCGTATTTGCGGGGATCGGCGCTAAGGTCGCGCCAATCAGGCGCGACCTCCAGCGCCTCGCGCGGAAACGGCAGTTCGTTGCCGGTATAGGCATCGTAACCGAGCAGCTCGGCGCCGAAGCGGGAGAGGGGGCTGTCGCTGCCGGCGGCAAAATAGATCGCGTAGCGGGGAAGATCTGTCATCGCCCGAGCATAGCCGGTTTAGGCCGCGACGACAGCTTCGCGCGGCATCGCCGCCGCACTCAGCAGCCGCGTCGCATCGGTGAGATGGACGAGCTTGCCGCCTGATATCACCGCGATCAGCCGCGGCCGCAGCGGCGCAGTGTCGTCGACCAGCAGAATGTCGGCGCGGCTGCCTTGCGCGAGCATGCCGCGATCGGTGAGGCCGGTCGCGCGCGCAGGGCCGGCGGAGACCAGATTCCAGGCCTCGGTCAACGGCACCACGCCATCGGCGGCAAGGCGGAAAGCGGCGAGCAGCTGCGCGGGATAGTAATAGTCCGACGCCAGCACCGAGCAGAGCCCCTTGGCGATCATGTCGGACGCCCTGGTCCAGCCGGTGTGGCTGCCGCCGCGCACGACGTTCGGCGCGCCATAGACGATGGCATCGCCGTGGCTCGCTGCCGCCCGCGCCGTCTCCTCGTTGACCGGAAACTCCGCGATGTCAGCGCCGAGATCGCGAAACTCCCGGCGCATCGCCGGCGTTGCGTCATCGTGCGAGAGCATCCGCACGCCGGCCGAGCGGGCAGAAGCGGCGAGGCGCGACACCGAGGCGGGCACCTCGTCGGCGCGCGAAACCACGCGCTCGACCAGCCCGTCGAATTCCTCGCTCGAAAGGCCAGTGCGCTCCACCATGCGGTTGCGCTTGCGCGGCTTGGACATGTCGGCGACGGTGCCGTCCATGTGGTCGTTGAAGGCGAACAGGTCGACGCGGCCCTCGGCGAGCCACTGGGCGATCTCGGCCTCGGCGTCGAGATTGTAGGTCTCGTGCCGCAGATGGAAGTGGGTGTCGGCGGCGAATTGCGGACGCTGCCGCTCGATCGCCTCCATCAGGCCGCGCGCATTGTCGGCGCTGCGCAGGCCCGGCTCCCAGGAGCAGGTCGTGGCGTGAAAGACGGTGGTGATGCCGTTGCCGATCGCCTGACGGTCGCTGTCGGCGAGCGCGACGTCGATCGGAAAATCGACGCCGGCGCGCGGCATCATCTGTCGCTCGAAGGCATCGCCATGCAGATCGACGATGCCGGGCAGCACCAGCAGGTCGCGGGCATCGATCGCCAGCCGCGCACGGCCGCGCGAAGCATCGACCCGCGCAATATCCGTTCCTGACACGAGAAGCGAGGTTTCGACGAACTCGGCGCCGATCAGGGTCCGGCCGCCTTCGAGGAATATGTCTGTCACGCGATCGCGCTTCGTTTGCTGGCAGGAGGATTGGTGAGAGAACTCGCCCGTGCTTCGTATGTCGAAAGAAAATCTTCAATCCCGAGCTTGCGGAAATCGGGTAGCGCCGCGCGCAATTTGTCGTGATCCCAGTCCCACCAGGCGAGCTTCGCAAGGCGCCCGGCGATCTCCTCCGAGAACCGCCGCCGCACGATACGGGCCGGATTGCCGGCGACGATGGTGTAGGCCGGCACGTCCTTGGTGACGATGGCGCCGGCGGCGATCACCGCGCCGGTGCCGATGTTGCGACCCGGCAACACGATCGCGCCATGGCCGATCCAGACGTCGTGGCCGATATGGATATGATGCTGGCGCCGCCAGTCGAAGAACTCGGCATCGTCGCTCTCACCCTCGAAATAGGCGCTGGAGCGGTAGGTGAAGTGCGCCTGGGTCACGCGATGCATCGGATGGTTGCCGGGATTGATGCGCGTCATCGCCGCGATCGAGCAGAACTTTCCGATGGTGGTGTAGGTGATCTGCGAATCGTTGACGACATAGGAGTAATCGCCCATCGCCACTTCATGCAGGATCGTGCGCGCGCCAACCTCGGTATAGGCGCCGAGCCGGGTCTCATGCAGTTTGGCCGAGGGGTCGATGGTCGGCTGAACCGAAAGAGCTTTGGCGGCCATGTTGCATCCGAGCTGCGAGGGCGGGCGTTCCTCTTCGAGCTGCTTGATGACGGTGTCATGACGCCGAGATGACAGGGGATGAAGCGCGCAGGATCGCCGCACTGCAACGGCGTTGTCACACAAGTGTTAAGCACGGACGTTAGCGGTTGCCTCCAGCTACTCTGGAGCCCTGCATGCTGGTGGTCGATGGTCTGACATGTCGCTTCGGCGCGAAAGCCGCGGTGGACGACGCTTCGTTTGAGGTTTCCCCCGGCGGCTTCGTCGGTGTAATCGGGCGCTCGGGCGCCGGCAAGTCGACATTGCTGCGGACGATCAACCGCCTTGCGACACCGTCGCAGGGCCGCATCCTGTTCGACGGCCTCGACGTCACCGCGTTGCGCGGCAAGGGACTGCGGCAGTGGCGTGCCCGTTCGGCCATGATTTTCCAGCAGTTCAACCTGGTCGGCCGGCTCGACGTGCTCACCAATGTGCTGATGGGGCGCCTCGCGACGATGCCGGCCTGGCGCTCGCTGCTGCAGGCCTGGCCCGAGCAGGACAAGGCGCTGGCGATGTCCGCACTGGAACAGTTCGACATCGCCTCGCTCGCCGCCCAGCGCGCCGATCAGCTCTCGGGCGGCCAGCAGCAGCGCGTGGCGATCGCCCGCGCATTGGTGCAGCAGCCCGATATCATTCTGGCCGACGAGCCGATCGCCTCGCTCGACCCGCGCAACACCAAGATCGTGATGGATGCGCTGCTGCGCATCAACAAGCATTTCGGCATCACCGTGCTCTGCAACCTGCATTCGCTCGATCTCGCCCGCAGCTATTGCGACCGCCTGATCGGCATGGCCGCGGGCCGCGTGGTGTTCGACGGCGCGCCGTCCGCGCTGACCGACCACGTCGCGCGCGAGCTCTACGATCTCGAGGCCAACGAGGCCATGGGCGCTGCGCCGGCCGCCGCGCCCGAGGGCGTCCCGGCGCTCGGCAGCGCTGCCGCCGCCTGAGTGGCAGAAGCGCACACTCAACGTTTCACGTCAAACGAACTCGAGCTCAAGAAGAGGGGTGTCATGATTACTCGTCGATTGGTTCTTGCCGGTGCTGCGGCCCTGGCCTTCTCCACCTCCGCTTCCGCCGAAGACTGGCGCAAGAAATACCCGGAGATCACTCTCGCCGTCGTTCCCGCCGAGAATGCCTCCGGCGTTACCGAGCGCTTTACGCCCTTCATCAACTATCTGTCGAAGGAGCTAGGCACGAAGGTCACGCTGCGCGTCGCCAACGACTATGCCGCCGTGATCGAAGGCCAGCGCGCCGGAAATATCCACATCGGCTATTACGGCCCTGCGGCCTTCGCCCGCGCGCGGCTGACCGGTGTGAAGACCGATGCTTTCGCGATCGAGGTCAATGCTGACGGTTCAAAGGGCTACTACTCGGTCTTCTACGTGCTGGCGAAATCGCCCTACCAGAAGATCGAAGACCTCAAGGGCAAGAACCTCGGGCTCGTCGATCCGAACTCGACATCGGGCAACAACATGCCCCGCTTCAAGCTGAACCAGCTAAGCGTAGATCCCGAGGCCTATTTCTCCAAGGTCGTCTTCACCGGCAGCCATGAAAATGCGGTGCTGGCGCTCGCGCAAGGCACCGTGGATGTCGCCGCCAACTGGTGGAACGCGGATGACGATTCCAACCTGACCCGCATGCTCACCAAGGGCATGCTGAAGAATGCCGACGGCACGCCGATGAAGAAGGAGGACTTCCGTATCGTCGTGAAGTCGGACATGATCATCAACTCGCCCGTCGCCTATCTCAGCGATCTCCCGGACGACATGAAGGCTGCGATCAAGAAGACGTTCCTGGACGCCGCGCAGAAGGACCCCGAAGCCTTCAAGAAGCTCTCCGACGGCAAGAACAAGCCCTGGGATCCGGTCACGAACGAAGACTACAACAAGACGATCGAGCTGATTAAGTTCGTCGACCATCTGCGCAAGAAGGCGTCCTGATCGTTCGGGACAACGCACCTCGAGCCGGGTCAATCGACCCGGCTCTTTCCATGACTGGCTCGCCTCCGACCGAATGACCATCGCAGTCTCGATCCTTCCCGAGCAACAATTGGCTGCGCTGAATGCGGCTTACCGCAAGGCCGTCGCGCGCAAGCGGTTGCGCGTGCTGCTTGGCGCTGCGCTGTTCGTCGCCGCGTTGCTCGTCGCTGCAATCGGCGCCGAAGTGAACTTGCGCACCTTCTTCGCCCATTTCGGCAATTTCGTCAGCTACTTCGATCGCATCTTCACGCTCGACAATGGCCAGCGCGTCTGGACCGACCTCGGCGAATGGTTCTGGGGCTGGCACAAATGGCTGAAGCTCTTGGGCGAGACGCTGCTGATCAGCTATGTCGGCACGCTGATTGGCGCGCTCTTCGCGGTCGCGCTGAACTTCTTCGCCGCCGAAAACACCGCGCCGGCGCGCTGGTTGCTGTTCGTGGTGCGCCGTCTGCTTGAATTCGCCCGTACCGTGCCGAGCATCGTGTTCGCGTTGATCTTCGTCATCGCCTTCGGTCTGGGACCGATGGCGGGCGTGCTGGCGATTGCCATCCATTCGACCGGCGCGCTCGGCAAACAGTTCTCCGAGATCGTCGAGAATGCCGACATGAGGCCGGTCGAAGGCGTGCGCTCGACCGGGGCAAGCTGGCTGTCCTGCATGCGCTTTGCCGTGCTGCCTCAGGTGATCGCGGGCTATGTTAGCTACGCGCTGCTGCGCTTCGAGATCAATGTGCGAGAAGCCTCGGTGATGGGCTTTGTCGGGGCCGGCGGCATCGGGATGGAGCTGATTGTTGCGATCCGCAAGTTCTACTATTCCGACGTCAGCGCGATCCTCCTGACCATCATCGTCACGGTCTTCCTCATCGACATCGGCACCGGCTGGCTGCGTGGCCGCCTGTTCGGCAGGGAGGCACGGACATGAGCCGCCATCCCGAGGTCGATACGACACAGCTTCGCGCGCGCTATCCTGATGTCTTCAGCCGGCCGGCGTCCGCGCGTCTCGCGACGCCGACGATGATCGCTGCCGCGCTCGCACTTCTGGTGTACGGGCTGGTCGACCTCGACTTTTCACCGTCGCGTCTCGTTGCCGGCATCAGCCAGCTCGGTTGGATCACGATGATGATGATCCCGCCCGATCCCGGCTCATCGCTGCCGCTGTATCTCAAGGCGCTCGGCGAGACGTTGTCGATCGCGCTGCTCGGTACCACGCTCGCCGCACTGTTCGCGCTGCCGGTGAGCCTGCTTGCGGCGCGCAACATCGTGCCGTCGGGTTTCTTTCGCTTCCCGGTCCGGCGCTTCCTCGATTCGATTCGCGGGGTCGATACGCTGATCTGGGCGCTGGTCTGGATCAACGTGGTCGGGCTCGGGCCGTTTGCCGGGGTGCTGGCGATCGCGGTGTCGGATTTCGGTGCGTTCGGCAAACTGTTCTCGGAGGCGATAGAGGGCGCCGACCAGAAGGAGGTCGAGGGCATCCGCGCCTCCGGCGGCAGTGCCCTGCACGAGATCCGCTTCGGCCTGATGCCGCAGGTGCTGCCCGTCATCGCCGGCCAGGTGCTCTACTACATCGAATCGAACACGCGCTCGGCCACCATCATCGGCATCGTCGGCGCCGGCGGCATCGGCCTCCAGCTCGCCGAGCAGATCCGCGTGCTGGAATGGCAGAAGGTCTCGTTCCTGATCCTGATGATCCTGGTTGCGGTGGCCGCGATCGATTTCATCTCGGGCAAGCTGCGCTTTGCGATCATCGGCAGGCGGGCTGTGGCCTGATCGTCGATGCCGGAGGGTGGGCAAAGCGCAGCGTGCCCACCCTTTCTACCGAGAACAGGATAGATGGTGGGCACGGCGCAAGTGCGCCTTTGCGCACCCTACGGCACTCTCCCACAAGGGGAGAGGGAAGAGCTACGACTCCACCAGAAATTCCACCCGTTCCGCCGCGAAGCGCGAGTGCTTCGTCAGCAGCGGCTTGCCCGTGAGATCGTTGTCGGTGGCATCGACGACCAGGATCGGCCGGCCCAGCGCCAGATCGAGCCGTGAGGCATCGGTCGCATCGACGATGCCGGCCGTGATTCGGGTCGCGCCGCGGCGATAATCGCGCACGCCGTAATGCGCGAGCAGCTTGGTCATCGAGTGTGTCGCCGCGAACACGGCGCCGGCGTCCGGAAACCGTTCCGCCGACAGCCAGGTGGTGGACACGCAGATGGGCGTGCGGTCGGCGAGGCGGATCGCCTCGATCCGCATCAAAGGCGCGCCGGTCTTCAGTCCCAGCTCCCGCGCGAGCTCGCGCGTCGCGACCTCGTCGGTTGCATCGATCAGCCGCCCATGCGGTTCCCGGCCGCCCGCACCGACGATCTCGGAAAAACGCGTGCGCGAGCGCAGCGGATAGGCGAGCTTCTGCGCCTCGACATAGGTTCCGCTGCCGCGCTCGGCCCGCACCAGGCCGCGCTCGGCGAGCGCCGCCAGCGCGCGCCGCACGGTGTGGCGGTTGACGCGATAGGTTTCGGCGATCTCCATCTCGCCCGGCAGCTTGTCGCCGGCCGCAAAGCGGCCGTCGGCGATGCCGCGTTCGATGCCGTCGGCAACGAGGCGCCATAGCGCGACGCCCGAGGAGGCTGTGTCCTGCATGCTCATGTCGCGGGAAACCTACCCCAGAAATCACATCATTGTCACGAAACAGTCATGGCGTATCCGTATGAAGTTGTCTATTATCATAGACAACTTAGATGCGGCAAGTTCGGTGGACCAGGTGACGCAGCACAACAATCAGCAAGCCCAGCGCAGGGCCGCGATGGCGGTGCTGGCGCAAGCGGAGGCGGGCGAGATCGCCGCTCGCCTCCGCAACTTGGCCCTTCCGGCCCATCAGGATCTGCGTGCGCCCGAAAACGGCCTCGTCATGCTGCGTGGCCGGGTCGGCGGCGACGGCGCGCCGTTCAATCTCGGCGAGGCGACGGTGTCGCGTGCCGCGGTGCGGCTTGCGAGCGGCGAGGTCGGGTTCGGCTACACGCTCGGCCGTGACGGAGACAAGGCGCGGCTGATCGCGTTGTGCGATGCGCTGGTCCAGTCCCGTGATTACGGCGGCGCGGTGGAGCGGGGTGTCATCGCGCCCTTGCGAGAGCAGCTTATGATTCGGCGCAAGCAGGCGGCGGCCGAGACCGCCGCGACGAAGGTTGATTTCTACACCATGGTGCGCGGTGAGGGCTGAGATCATGACCACGATTGCGGAACTGCCGCCGGGTTTTGCCGACAAGGTGCTGTCGGCGCAATCGACCTTTCGCTCCGTCATGGACGCCATGGCGCGGCCGGGCTCGGTTCAGCGCATCGTGCCGATGGCGGGGGCGCCAGGGCCGATCATGCGCGGCACCGCCGCAATCGCCCTCACGCTGTTCGACCACGACACGCCGCTCTGGCTCGATGCGCGGATGGTGGAGAGCTCCGACCTGGTGAAGTGGCTGAAATTTCATACCGGCGCGCCGGTGGTGCGGGATTGCTCGATCGCGAGTTTCGCGCTGATCAGCGACGGCACGGCGCTTCCGCCGCTCGACCGGTTTGCGCTCGGGACGAGCGAATACCCGGATCGATCGACCACGGTGATCATTCAGGTCGATAGCCTTGCCTCCGGGCGCAGCTTCGAGCTGCGCGGCCCCGGCATCGACGGGGTCGCGACGCTGCAGGCGTCGATCAAGCCTTTCGACCTGTTCGAGCGCCTGCGAATCAACGAGGCGCTGTTTCCGCGGGGCATCGACGTGGTGCTGGTCGCCGATGACGCCGTGGTTGCGATCCCGCGCACCACGCGCGTCGTGAGCAAAGGAAGCTGAAGCATGTATGTCGCAGTCAAGGGCGGCGAACGCGCCATCGAGAACGCCCATCGCCTGCTCGCGCATAAGCGGCGCGGCGACCAGAGCGTTCCGGAGGTCACGCTCGACCAGATCTCCGAGCAGCTCGGCCTCGCCGTCGACCGCGTCATGAGCGAAGGCTCGCTCTACGATCGCGAGCTCGCGGCGCTCGCAATCAAGCAGGCGCGCGGCGATCTGATCGAGGCGATCTTCCTGGTCCGCGCCTTCCGCGCCACCCTGCCGCGCTTCGGCACCAGCGAGCCGGTCGACACCGGCGCCATGCGGGTGCAGCGGCGCGTGTCCTCGACCTTCAAGGACATTCCCGGCGGGCAGATCCTCGGGCCGACCTTCGACTATACCCATCGCCTGCTCGACCCCTCGCTCGCCGAAGGCTTCGTTCCCGACGCGCCAGCGACGGCTGAAGCGCCCGACGCGCCAACGCCGCGCGTGACCGACATTCTCGGACGCGACGGGCTGATCGAATCCTCGCCCCAAGCCGAGGACGGCGCCAGCGTCGGCGATCTTACCCGTGAGCCGCTGAACTTCCCGGCGGATCGCGACCTGCGCCTGCAGAATCTGGCGCGCGGCGACGAAGGCTTCCTGCTGGCGATGGGCTATTCCACCCAGCGCGGCTATGGCCGCAACCACCCCTTCGCGGGCGAGATCCGCTTCGGCGAGGTCGAGGTCGAATTCATCGCGGAAGACGCCGGCTTCGCCGTGCCGCTCGGCTCGATCGAACTGACCGAGTGCCAGATGGTCAACCAGTTCAAGGGTTCTGCGACGGAAGCGCCGTGCTTCACTCGCGGCTATGGTCTTGCCTTTGGCCAGAGCGAGCGCAAGACCATGTCGATGGCGCTGGTCGATCGCGCATTGCGTGCCCGCGAGCTCGGCGAGGAGGCACTCGCCCCTGCGCAAGACGAAGAATTCGTGATGTCGCATTCGGACAACGTCCAGGCGACCGGTTTCGTCGAGCATCTGAAGCTGCCGCACTATGTCGACTTCCAGTCCGAGCTCGGCTTGTTGCGCAAGCTGCGGCAGGAGTTCGCGGATGCCAATGCGCCTGATGCCATGAAGGAAGCCGCGGAATGAACGCGCCCGCCTACAACTTCGCCTATCTCGACGAGCAGACCAAGCGGATGATCCGCCGTGCGATCCTGAAGGCGATCGCCATTCCCGGCTATCAGGTGCCGTTCGCCAGCCGCGAAATGCCGATGCCCTATGGCTGGGGCACCGGCGGCGTGCAGGTCACCGCCGCGATCCTCGGTCCCCAGGACGTGCTCAAGGTGATCGACCAGGGCTCCGACGACACCACCAACGCGATCTCGATCCGAAAGTTCTTCGCCAAGACCGCGGGCGTTGCGACGACGACCGCGACGGCGGAGGCGACGGTGATCCAGACCCGTCACCGCATCCCGGAGACGGCGCTGAGGGAAAACCAGGTGCTGGTCTATCAGGTGCCGATCCCCGAGCCGTTGCGTTTCCTCGAGCCGCGCGAGACCGAGACGCGGCGCATGCACGCGCTCGCCGAGTACGGCCTGATGCATGTGAAGCTCTACGAGGACATTGCCCGCTTCGGCCATATCGCGACCGCCTACGCCTATCCGGTGAAGGTGAACGCGCGCTACGTGATGGATCCGTCCCCGACGCCGAAATTCGACAATCCCAAGATGGACAATTCTCCCGCGCTGCAATTGTTCGGCGCCGGCCGTGAGAAGCGCATCTACGCGATCCCGCCCTATACGAAGGTGGTCTCGCTCGATTTCGAGGATCACCCGTTCGAGCCCTACCGCTTCAACGCGCCCTGCGCGCTCTGCGGGGCGGAAAATTCCTATCTCGATGAGATCGTCACCGACGACAAGGGCGGGCGGATGTTCGTCTGCTCGGACACCGATTATTGCGAGGGCCGCCAGGCCGCCGGCCATCACGGCAGTCTCAGCGCTGCGCCGTACAGGGAAAAGGCGGGCTCACATGGTTGATCAAGGCTTGGCCAATCTCGATACGCTTGAAAACGACCAGCCGCTGCTGGTGGCGGAGTCCCTCAGCAAGTCCTTCGGTCGCATCGCCGCCTGCCGCGACGTCTCCTTCGCGCTCTATCCCGGCGAGGTGCTGGCGATCGTCGGCGAGTCGGGCTCGGGCAAGTCGACGCTTCTGCAGATGCTGTCGGGCCAGCTGGCACCGAGCGCCGGCCATGTGTCCTACCGGATGCGCGACGGCGTCACGCGCGATCTCACGACGCTCGGTGAAGCCGAGCGGCGTTTCCTGTTCCGCACCGATTGGGGTTTCGTGCACCAGGACCCCGCGCAGGGTCTGCGCATGGCAGTCTCGGCCGGTGCCAATGTCGGCGAGCGGCTGATGGCCGTGGGCTGGAACCACTACGGCCGCATCCGCGAGACCGCGTCGGACTGGCTCACCCGCGTCGAGATCGACGTCGCGCGCATCGACGATGCTCCCCGCACCTATTCCGGCGGCATGCGGCAGCGTCTTCAGATCGCCCGCAACCTCGTCACCGAGCCGCGGCTGGTGTTCATGGACGAGCCGACCGGCGGGCTCGACGTGTCGGTGCAGGCGCGCCTGCTCGATCTCGTGCGCAGTCTCGTCGCCGAGCTGCATCTCGCCGTCATCATCGTCACCCACGATCTCGCGGTCGCGCGCCTCCTGTCGCATCGCGTGATGGTGATGAAGGGCGGCCGCGTCATCGAGACCGGTCTCACCGACCAGGTGCTCGACGATCCCCGCGAACCCTATACGCAACTCCTCGTCTCCTCGATTCTCCCGCCATGAGCTTTTCGATGACCGCCATGATCGACGTTGCCGACGCCCAGAAGACCTTTACGATGCACTTGCAGGGCGGCATCGAGCTGCCGGTCGTGCGCGGCGTGACGTTCCAAGTCAATCCCGGCGAGTGCGTCGTGCTGTCGGGGCCGTCGGGCGCCGGCAAATCGTCAATCCTGAAGATGATCTTCGGCAACTACCGTTGCGATAGCGGCCGCATCGGCATCCGTCATCGCGGCGCGGTGATCGATCTCGCCGCCGCCGAGCCGCGGCAGATCCTCAACGTCCGCCGCTCCACGATCGGTTATGTCAGCCAGTTCCTGCGCGCCGTGCCCCGCGTCGCCACCATCGACGTCGTCGCCGAGCCGCTGATCGTGAACGGCATGGCACGTGCCGACGCACAGGCGCGCGCCGGCGAACTGCTGCATCGTCTCAACATCCCCGAGCGGCTCTGGCAACTGCCGCCCGCCACATTCTCCGGCGGCGAGCAGCAGCGCGTCAACATCGCGCGCGGCTTCATCTCGGACCTGCCGATCCTGCTGCTGGACGAGCCCACCGCCTCGCTCGATGCCGCCAATCGCGCCGTCGTGGTCGAGCTGGTCGCTGAAAAGAAGCGTCAGGGCGTCGCCATGGTCGCTATTGTCCATGACGACGAAATCCGTCATCTGATTGCGGACCGCATCGTCGATGTCGCCAGCTTCGCTGCAGCGGCCTGAAGGAAGAGGAAATGAACCCCAAGCCGAAGGATGCCGTCATTGCCAACGCCAGGATCGTGCTGGCCGACCGGGTGATCGAACAGGGCTGGCTCGCTCTTGCCGACGGACGCATCGCCGAGATCGGCGAGGGCAGGGCGCCTGCAGGTGCCGAGGACGCGGGCGGCGACCTGATCATGCCCGGCCTGATCGAGCTCCACACCGACCACCTCGAAGCGCATTACGTGCCGCGGCCGAAGGTGTTCTGGAATCCGGTCGCCGCCGTGATCTCCTATGACGGCCAGCTCGCGACCTCGGGCATCACCACGGTTTTCGATTCGCTCCGGGTCTGGCGTGAGGACGGCGCCGAGGAAGTCGATGGTCGCGCCGGCGTGCTCGCCGCCGCGATCACGACTGCGCGCGACGCCAGCCTGCTGCGTGCCGACCACTTCCTGCACCTGCGCTGCGAGATCCCGATGCCGAGCGTGGTCGAGGAAGCGAAGGAGTTGATCGACCGTCCCGACGTCAAGCTGATGTCGCTGATGGATCACACGCCCGGCCAGCGCCAGTTCCGCGACGAGGTCAAGCTGCGCGACTATTATCGCGGCAAGGGCGGCGGCAAGACCGATGCCGAGCTCGACGAGCTGTTCGCAAAGCGCTTCGAGTATCAGAAGCAATATGCGGCGAACAACATGCGCGAGATCGTGGCGCTGGCGCATCAGTACAAGATTCCGCTGGCGAGCCACGACGACACCACCGAGGAGAACGTCGCGGACGCCGTGCGCGATCGTGTCTCGGTGGCGGAATTCCCGACCACGCTGGAGGCCGCGCGCGGCCTGCACCAGGCCGGCATTGACATCCTGATGGGCGCGCCCAACGTCGTGCGCGGCGGCTCGCACTCCGGCAACATCGCTGCGGTCGATCTCGCCCGCGAAGGCCTGCTCGACATCCTGTCGTCGGACTACATCCCCTCAAGCCTCCTGATGGGCGCGCTGCAACTGCCGGAGCATGTGCCGGCAATCAGCCTCCCGGCGGCAGTTCGCACCGTGACGAAAGCGCCCGCCGAGGCGGTCGGCCTCACCGACCGCGGCGAGATCGCGACCGGCAAGCGCGCCGACCTGATCCGTGTGCACGTTGCCGGCAGCGTTCCCGTCGTCCGCAGCGTCTGGCGCGAAGGGAACCGCGTCGCATGAGCGAGACCGTGACCACGGCGCAGGACGAGGGGGGGGCGATCGGCCCCGGGCGACTTGTGCTCGTGGTCGGTCCCAGCGGCGCAGGCAAGGACACTTTGCTGCGGCTCGCGCAAGCGGCCTGCGCCGACGATCCCGACATCAGCTTCCCGCGCCGGGTCGTGACGCGGGAGTCCTCTGCGGACGAGGACAACATTGCGGTGAGCCAGGAAGAATTCCGTCGCGTGCGGGAGCACGGCGATTTTGCCGTGCATTGGGAGGCGCACGGGCACTCCTATGCTCTGCCACTCGAGATCAACGACGACATCCGGGCCGGCCGAGCCGTCGTTGCCAACGTCTCGCGCACGGTGATCGCCGCGCTGCGCCGAGCCTATGTCAACGTCGTGGTCGTTGCGATCACGGCGCCGCCCGACGTGCTGGCACAGCGGCTTGCCGCGCGGGCGCGGCACAGCGACGGAAACATCGCCGAGCGGCTGTCGCGCAGCGTTGACGACGCGTCGGTGCGGGCCGACGTCACCATCCTCAACGCCGGCAGCGCGGACTATCATGGCCGCCAGCTCGCGCGCGTGATCAGGAATGAATGCTGGCAGGAATAGCTGCCGATGCGACCAGGAGAGAACGGAATGACGGTGATCGAAACGGTCGAACAGTTGGAAGCCATCTACGGCGCCACCAATGACGCCTCGACCGTGAAAGTCGCCGACCACGTTACGCCGCTCTACCGGATCTTCATCGAGAAGGCGCCGTTTGCCGCGCTCGCCACCATCGGGCCCGAAGGCATCGATTGCTCGCCACGCGGCGATCTCCCCGGCTTCGTCCGCATCCATGATCCCAAGACGCTGATGCTGCCGGACCGCCGCGGCAACAACCGGGTCGATTCCCTGCGCAACATCGTGCGCGATCCCAGGGTGTCGCTGATGTTCCTGATTCCCGGCTCCGGCAACGCCGTCCGCGCCAATGGTCGCGCGCATCTCTCGATCGATCCGGCGCTGCTGGCTTCGTTCAAGGTTGAAGGCAAGGCGCCGCGCAGCGTCATGGTGATGAACGTCGATGAAATCTACTTCCAGTGCGCCCGCGCCATCGTGCGTTCCGACCTCTGGAATCCCGACAAGCGCGTCGATCCAAGAACGCTGCCGACGCCCGGCCAGATCCTCGCCGAGATGAGCGAGAACAAGGTCGGCGGCGCGGAGTACGACCGCATCTGGCCCGAACGCGCGGCCGCGACGATGTGGTGATTCTTCTCACCCTCTCCCCTTCTTGTGCGGGGCCATCGCTAATGGGAGCGTTTTCTCTGTGTCCATCCTTCGAGACGCCCGCCGTTGGCGGGCCCTCAGGATGAGGACGGAGTGCGCGGCAGCAGTTTCGGTGGGCTCCAATGTCACTTAGCCTCATCCTGAGGAGACCGCAAAGCGGTCGTCTCGAAGGACGAGGCGCGCGCTCAGGCCCTGCCAAGAGCTCATATGCGACAGCCTTGCCGCAAGCGGGGAGAGGTGAAGGAGACCAGCTGCTTACCTAGTTAAACGCCATCCCGCCGCTGAGCGCCACGGTCTGTCCGGTCATGTATGCGTTGTCGACCAGCAGCATCACCGCTTTCGCCACCTCCTCTGCCGTGCCGAAGCGGCCGAGCGGGATGCGGCTGACGAGCTGGGGCTGGCCGCTCATCATGTCGGTCTCGATCAGCGACGGCGCCACTGCGTTGACGGTGATGCCCTCCTTCACCAGCCGCGCGGCATAGCCTCGCGAGAGGCCTTCCATGCCGGCCTTGGACGCATTGTAGTGCGGGCCTATCGAGCCGGCGCCGCGCGCTGCTCCCGAGGAAATGTTGACGATGCGGCCCCACTTCCTTGATCGCATCGACGGCAACACGGCCTGCGTGCACAGGAAGGCGGATTTCAGGTTGACCAGGATGGTGCGGTCGAAATCGTCTTCGGTGAGATCGTCGATGCCGCGCGTGATGGCGATGCCGGCATTGTTGACGAGGATGTCGATCGGCCCGAGCCCGGCCGTGACGCGCTCGACCATTGCGGCCACGGCCTCGCGCTGCGAGACGTCGGCGGCGACGACGATGGCGCGGCCGCCTTGCTTGCCGATCTCGCCAGCCAGCTGCTCGGCCTGCCCGATCCGCTCGCGGCAATTGATCGCCACGGCGGCGCCCGCTTGGGCCAGCGCGCGACAGACGGCGGCGCCGATTCCGCGCGAGCCGCCAGTCACGAGCGCGGTGCGCCCCTTCAGATCATCAGCCATCTCTGGACCTCCCGAATTGCGTGCGTTTTGGCTCCAGAAGCGTATCATGCCGCCCGTGCGCCTGTGATGAACTCATCGCGAGATGAATCCGTCTGCCAGTGCTTCCGCCGAGAGAAGCGCCCCAGCGCGCCGGCCGTAAATATGGATAGCCATTTCATTGACCGATCGTGACAACCGCTCGATATTCGGAGCATCGAAACTGCTCCTCGAGCTTGATGCCGCGATATGAGAATGGATCACCAGCGTAACCAAGGCGACATGCATGCGTGCATGACGCGGCGCTGTTTCTCCGCGGCAACGGGCGCCTGTTGTCGTTGCTGACCGCCTCCTAGCAGCACCTCACATCGAACATCCCCAAACAGGAACGCCGAGACTTCGGCGAACGAGCAGTCATGTCCCAGACCCCGTCGAATGCCTACATCATCGAAATCCACGACCGTGCCGCCGGCATCATCACGCGAGATGAGCGCGGTTTTCGCTTCTTTTCCTCCGAGCGCCTGTTCGACAGTCTCGAAGGCCGCCAGTTCCGTTCGGCCCGCGACGCCGAACGTGCCGCACGCGCCGTGCTCTCGCAGCGGAGCCGTCGCGCGAGTTCCCCGCTCCTCGCCAGCTGATCTCACCGAAAGGACCGCAACATGATTCCACGACGACATATCCTGACCGCAGCGCTGCTCATCGCCACCGCCGTCGCCGCCCCCGTGCGCGCCGCGGACAAGCCGGCGGAAATCCGCATCGGCACGCAGAAGGGCGGGTTCTTTCCGGCTGTGCGCCAGCGCCAGACGCTCGAGAACGCCTTCAAGCCGCTCGGTATCGAGATCAAGTGGATCGACTTCCAGTTTGGTCCGCCGTTGCTGGAGGCGATCAATGTCGGCAGCGTCGATTTCGGTTTCGTTGGCGATACGCCGCCGATCTTCGCGCAGGCCGGCGGCGCCAAGATCCGCTACGTTGCCGCGGTGAAATCGGAAGGCAACACACAGGCGATCGTGGTGCCGAAGGATTCACCGATCAAGACGCTCGCCGATCTCAAAGGCAAGCGCGTCGCCTTCGGCAAGGGATCCAGTGCGCATAATCTCCTCGTTGCCTCGCTCGAGAAGGCCGGCCTGTCCTGGTCCGACATCACACCGGCGCCGCTCGCGCCGGCGGACGCAACAGCGGCCTTCGTGAAAGGCTCGGTCGAGGCCTGGTCGATCTGGGATCCCTATCTGGCGCTCGCGGAATTGAAGGAGAACGCGCGCGTTCTTGCCTTCGACAAGGATGTCCACAAGCCGAACGCCTATTACATCGCCAACACGGATTTCGTCGAAAAGTATCCCTCGCTGGTCGCCAAGCTCAACGCCAGCTTCGCCTCCGAAGGCGTGTGGGCAGAGACGCATCACGAGGAGGTCGCGAAGGCGCAGTCCGAGGCAACGGGCGTGGACATCGAGGCTGTCCGCCGCTTCGTCAATCGCTCGACCTACAGCGTGGTGCCGCTCGACGCGGAGGTGATCAAGACGCAGCAAGCGGTTGCCGACCGCTTTGCAAAGCTCGGCCTCATCCCGAAGCCGGTCAACGTGTCCGACATCGTCTGGAAATGGACGCCGGGCTCCTGAAGCAGCGCGACTGATCAGCTCCTGCGGCGCGCCCTGGTGCGCGCCGCCTTCTTTGCGGCGGCGGAGCGGACCTTGGCGCCCTTGGTGCGGCTCGCCTTGCGCGCAGCGGTGGAACGTGACGCCGCGGTTCGCCGGCTCGCGGCCCGCTTGCTCTGCTTCGACAGCGCACTGCGTGATGCGGTCGAGCGCGGCTCCTTCTTCAGGACGTTCTCGACCGCACGCGAGACGCGCGGGCGGCGCTTGGGCGTGCGTTTGCCCTGGCCGACCTCATAGGCATATTTGGCGCTGCGGAGCGTCGCCTTCCTGGTGCGCCCCTTGCGTGGCGGCGGCAGATCGACACCGGCGCGGCGTGCCTCGGAAAGGCCGATGGCGATGGCCTGCTTCGTCGAGCGCGCGCCGTGCTTGCCCTTCCTGATCCTGTCGATCTCGTCCTTGACGAATTCGCCGGCCTGCGTGCTCGGCGATTTGCCGGCGCGCTTGTCCTGCCTGGCTTTACGAATGACTTCCTGTCTTGGCATGGTCGAGTTCCCCTTCTTGATTGAGAGGGATATCTCACCGCAACGCGCAAGGCAGAAGATCGATCCAGTCAGTTCCTCAGCGCCGCCAGCAGCTCGTCCGGACGTTCGGCCATGATCATGTGGCCGGCGCCGGGCACCACGACGGTCTTCGCGTGCGGGATCGCGGCCGCAAGCGCCTTGCCCGCCTTCGCCGGCGTCATCATGTCCCGCTCGCCGAGGATCAATGTCGTCGGCACCTTGATGCTCGCCGCGGCGGCAAGCGCATTCGTGTAGGCATTGCAGGCCGACAGATCCTTGAACAGCACGCCGGGCTCGCAGGCCTGAAGCACGGCCTGTGCGCCGCCATGCATCCACAGGCCCGGCGCGAGGCTGCCGCCGAGTTCGGCCTTGAAGCCGAGACCCCAGATCGAGACCATGTCGTTTGCATCCTGCGAACTGGCTTCGGCCGCCTTCAAGAGATCCGGGCCGACCGTCATGGTCGCGGCGGTGCCGATCAGGCTGAGCGCGGCGACCTTGTCGGGATGGCGCGCCGCCGTCTCCAGTGCGATCAGCGAGCCCATGGAATGGCCGATCAGATGCGCCTTCGTGGCGGCTGCTGCATCCAGCAGCGCCGCGGTCCAATCCGCCATCTCCGCGATGCTGCCGAGTGAAGGCCCGGCGGAGCGGCCGTGGCCGGGCAGGTCGGGCGCCAGCACGGTAAAACCGTGATGAGCGAACCAGCGCGTGTGTAGCGCCCAGGTGGAATGGTCGAAGCCGGCGCCGTGGATGAAGACGACCGCGGGCAGCGACTTGTCGAAGTCGCGGCCGCCGGTTGCCGCAAACACTTCAGTGCCGTTGACGGAGAGCTTCATGGCGTCAGACCTTTTGCGAAATGCGCAGCGCTTGGGCGAGATCGTCGATGATGTCGCCTGCCGTCTCGATGCCGACCGACAGCCGCACCAGCTCCTCGCCGATGCCGGCGTCCCTAAGCTGCTCGGCATCCATCTGCTGATGCGTGGTCGAGGCCGGGTGGATCACCAGCGTCTTGGCGTCTCCGACATTGGCGAGATGGCTGATCATGCGCAGCGATTCGATGAACTTGCGCCCCGCCGGTCGGCCGCCCTTGATGCCGAAGGAGACGATCGAGCCGGCGCCGCGCGGCAGCAGAGTCTTTGCGAGCTGATAGTCGGGATGCGTCTCCAGCGAGGGGTGCAGCACCCAGTCGACGGCCTTGCTGGATTTGAGTGCTTCCAGCACGAGATGCGTGTTCTGCATGTGGCGGTCCATGCGCACGGGTAGCGTCTCCACGCCCTGCAGCAGCTGGAACGCGTTGGTCGGCGACAGGCAGGCGCCGAAATCGCGCAAGCCCTCGGTGCGCGCGCGCATGATGAAGGCCGCCGTGCCGAACTGCTCGTCGAAGACGATGCCGTGATAGCCGCCATAGGGCTCGGTCAGCACGCCGAACTTGGAGGACGCCCGCCAGTCGAAGCGGCCGCCGTCGACGATGGCGCCGCCGATCGCGATGCCGTGGCCGCCGATCCATTTGGTCGCCGAATGCATGACGATGTCGGCGCCCAGCTCGATCGGGCGGCTGAGATAGGGCGTGGCAAAGGTGTTGTCGATCAGCAGCGGAATCTTTGCGTCATGCGCGATCGAAGCGACCTTGGGAATGTCGAGCACCTCCAGCCCGGGATTGCCGATGGTCTCGCCGATCACGAGCTTGGTGTTCGGCTTGATGGCGCTGCGGAACGCGTCGAGATCGCGCGGCTTGACGAAAGTGGTGGTGAT
This sequence comes from Bradyrhizobium sp. GW821-FHT13H06, assembly GCF_058803975.1. NCBI lineage: Bacteria > Pseudomonadati > Pseudomonadota > Alphaproteobacteria > Hyphomicrobiales > Nitrobacteraceae > Bradyrhizobium > Bradyrhizobium sp. GW821-FHT13H06. The sequence goes on from NZ_JBXAPN010000011.1 coordinate 116,677, forward strand.
GCCGAAGCGGGGCAGCGTGTGCGCCAAGAGGTTGATGGTGCCGCCATAGAGCGAGCTCGACGCCACGATATGGTCGCCGGCATTGAGCAGCGTGGCGATCGCCAGATGCAGCGCGGCCATGCCGCTCGCGGTGCAGATGGCGCCGACGCCACCCTCCAGCGCCGCAAGCCGCTCCTCGAGCACGCCCGTGGTCGGATTGGAAATGCGGGTATAGATGTGGCCGGCGCGCTCCAGGTTGAACAGCGCCGCGGCGTGATCGGAATCCTGGAACACGTAGGACGTGGTCTGGTAGATCGGCACCGCCCGGGCGCCGGTCACGGGATCCGGATGCTGGCCCGCATGCAGGCTCAGGGTCTCGAAAGCAGGCGGTTTTGGCGCGGGCATGCGTGGCCTCGTTGGTCGGTCGGCGATGGCGGCTCTTGTGCCATAAAACGGCGCGCCGCGTCAGCCCATTGACAACGCCGCCTAGCCCCGGATCGCCTGCTCGATGGCGCGCGCCTCCCGTAACAGAATCTCCGCGACCTCCTGCTCGCGGCGGGGGCCGAGCCTGGTTCGAACGGCGGAGACCGTGATCGCGGCGGTCGGCTGTCCGTCCGGGGTCTTGATCCAGGTCGAGATCGATTTGGTGCCCTGCACGAGGCCGATCTCTCTCATGTTGTAGCCCCGCCGCCGTGCTGCGGTGACCTGGCTCGTCACGGCACCCACGTCGGTCTGGTAGGCCTCGAACCGCTTCTCGTTGGCTGCAACGATCTTTCGCGCGTCCTGCGCCGGCATTGCGGCAAGGATGGCGACGCCTGCGCTGGAGACGCCGAGCGGCCGGCGCGCGCCGATCTCGATCGACAGCACCTGGATCGGATAGACGCCGATCCGGCGATCGACGCACAGCGTGTCGTTGCCGGTGCGCACCGTCAGGAACAGCGTGTCGCCGATCTCGGCGGACGCGCGCTGCAGCGACGGATTTGCTGCGACCAGCAGCCGCGACGGCCGCGGCCGTGCGAGCGCCAGCTCCGGCACCTGGTTGCCGATGGCGTAGCGGCCGCTCCTGCCATGCCGCTCGACGATGCCTTCCTCGATCAGCACGTGGACGATGCGATGCACGGTCGGGCGGGTGAGGCCGGTGGCCCGGACCACCTCGGCCAATGGCACACCGTCTTCGCGGCCTGCGGCAAGGATGCGCAGCACCGCGAGCGCGCGCCGGATCGCCTGCGCGCCCTGTCGCGGTTCCGCGGCGCCACGGGCGGATTTCGTTGAACGCCTCTTGTCCATAATATGGACAAGAACGCCATAATTCCCTCGACAGGGCAAGCGCGCATCTGGAGATTGCGCTCCGATCGGAATGCCATGCGAAACGTCAGGCATTCGAAGTGAGTTTGTAGCGCTGCCGGGAGGTTAACATGAGATTAATCTGGATTGCCATAGCCGCCGTCACTGCGATGCTGGCGGGGCCGGCGTCGGGCCAGCAATGGCCGGCGCGCAACGTCAAGCTGATCGTGCCTTATCCCGCCGGCGGCAATGTCGACAGCGCCGCGCGCATCGTCGCCGACAAGCTGCAGGAAAAGCTCGGCCAGCCCTTCATCATCGAGAACAAGGCCGGCGCCGGCGGCATGATCGCGGGCGAGGCCTTCGCGAAGTCGGCACCCGACGGCTATACGCTGTTCGTCGGCGCCAACGGCCCGGTGCTGTTCGCGACCGAGATCAACAAGCGCGACGCCTACAACTGGAAGAAGGACTTCCTCCCGATCTCGACGATCTCGATGACGCCGCTGGTGCTCGAGGTGCATCCGTCGGTGCAGGCGACGAACTTCAAGGAGTTCATCGATCTCGCCAAGCGCGAGCCCGGCAAGCTGACCATGGCCTCGCCCGGCCCCGGCACCACCAACCACCTGCTCAGCGAGCTCATGCAGTCGAACCTTGAGCTGCAGTGGGTCACCGCGCATTACCGCGGCAACGCGCCTGCGATCAACGATCTGCTCGGCGGCCAGGTCCAGTTCGCGTTCGACCAGCTCACGGTCAGCCTCCAGCACATCAAGGCCGGCCTGTTCCGCGCGCTCGCGGTCACCAGCCCGCACCGGCTGAAGTCGCTGCCCGACGTGCCGACCTTCGCCGAGCTCGGCTACAAGGATTTCGACGGCCAGACCTTCACCGGCCTGTTCGCGCCCGCGGGCACGCCGGCGCCTGTCGTCGAAAAGCTGCATGAGACGCTGGTTGCGATCCTGAAAGATCCCGCCGTGATCGACAAGTTCGAGAAGCTCGGCGGCGAAGCGACGCCGATGACGCCGGACGAATTCAAGGCCTATCTCGCGCGCGAGGACGCCAAGTGGATTCCGGTCGTGCGCAAGGCCAACATCAGGGCGGATTGATCGATGCGGATCAATCCCGCCGAGCTCGGCGCCGAGCGCATCTACCGGCTGATGACCGGCATCGTGGTGCCGCGCCCGATCGCCTGGGTGACGAGCCTGTCGCGGAGCGGCGTGCTCAACCTCGCCCCGTTCAGCGCCTTCACCTTCGTCTCGCAGAAGCCGCCGATGCTCGCTATCAGCGTCGGCCGCAAGGGCGCCGACTACAAGGACACCGCGCACAACATCCTCGATACCGAGGAATACGTCATCCACATCGCCGACACGCCTCTGATGTCCGCGGTGCACGACAGCTCGGTCGAGCATCCGCCTGAAATCAGCGAGGTCGAGCATCTCGGACTCGAGACGCTGCCCTGCGACCTCATCAAGGTGCGGCGGCTCGCCGCCGCGCCGGTCGCGATGGAGTGCCGCTTCCGGCAGTGCCTCGAGTTCGGCGAGGCCCGCAGCCGGCTGATCGTCGGCGAGGTTGTGATGTTTCATCTGCGCGACGGCCTCGTGAACGACGGCAAGGTCGAGACCAGGGCGCTCGACCCGATCGCGCGGATCGGCGGGCCGCGCTACGCCCGTCTCGGCGAGATCGTGACGCTGAACACCGTGTTCCAGACGCCCAAGTCGAAAGACTGAGCGCGCGGGTCTGTCTCGGGCCCAGCTGCCTCAAGATCATTGGAGGAAATAAAATGCGACTCCTGAGCTATCTCCTGGACGGAGAGCCGCGCTATGGTGCTGCCGTCGAAGGCGGTGTGATCGATCTGACGAAGCGGATCGGCCGCGACTTCTCCGATGTGAAGGCGCTGATCTCAGCCAACGCGCTGTCCGATGCGCAGGAAGCGGCGGCCGGGCAGAAGCCCGACTACCCGCTGGAAAGACTCGTCCTGCTGCCGCCGGTGCTGGCGCCTGAAAAGCTCTGGTGCATCGGCGTCAACTACGCCGAGCGCAACGCCGAATATAAGGACAATTCGGACCTGCCCAAATATCCCAGCCTGTTCGTGCGCAGCATGTCCTCGATGACCGGCTCGGGCCAGCCGATCGAGAAGCCAAACGTCTCGGACCAGCTCGACTATGAGGGCGAGCTGGTCATCGTGATCGGGCAGGGCGGCCGCCACATCCCGCGTGAACAGGCGTGGTCGCACATCTTCGGCATGACGCTGTGCAACGAGGGCACGATCCGCGACTGGCTGCGCCACGGCAAGTTCAACGTCACGCAGGGCAAGAATTTCGACCGCTCCGGCAGCATCGGTCCGTGGATCGTCACTGCGGATGAGCTCGATCCGCGCGGGCCGCTCGACATCATCACGCGCGTCAACGGCGAGGTCCGGCAGCAGGACACCACCGAGCGGCTGATGTTCCCGTTCGATGTCCTGATCTCCTATCTCTCCACCTTCGCGACGCTCAAGCCCGGCGACATGATCGTGACGGGCACGCCGACCGGGGCGGGCGCCCGCTTCGACCCGCCGCGCTGGTTGAAGGTCGGCGACGTCGTCGAGGTCGAGTCGAGCCGCATCGGCGTGCTGCGCAACACCGTGGCGGCGGAGCAATAGATCATGCAGGATGCTGCGACGATCGAACGCCTTGCCGCGCGTCTCGACGAGGCCGAGCGCACCAAGACGCTGATCCCGATGTTCACGAAGGAGTACCCCGACTTCAGCATCGAGGACGCCTACGCCGTGCAGCGCGCCTGGACCAGGCTTCAGCTCGGCCGCGGCCGCGTCATCAAGGGCCACAAGATCGGCCTGACCTCGAAAGCGATGCAGAACGCGGTCGGCATCTCCGAGCCCGATTACGGCGTGCTGTTCGCCGATATGTTCTATGCCGATGCGACGCCGATTCCGTTCGACCGCTTTCACGCGCCGCGCATCGAGGTCGAGCTCGCCTTCGTGCTGAAGGCACCGCTGCGCGGGCCCGACTGCACCATCTTCGACGTGCTCAACGCCACCGACTACGTCACGCCCGCGCTGGAGATCCTGGAGACGCGCATGCATCGCGTCGATCCCGAGACCGGCAAGACGCGCAAGGTCATGGACACCATCTCGGACAATGCGGCCAATGCCGCGCTGGTGCTCGGCGGCCGGCCGATCCGCCCGATGGATGCGGATCTGCGCTGGATCGGCGCGCTGCTGTTCCGCAACGGCGAGGTCGAGGAGACCGGGCTTGCCGCCGGCGTGCTCAATCATCCCGCCAACGGCATCGCCTGGCTCGCCAACCGCCTCGCGCCGCATGACGAGCATCTCGCCGCCGGCGAGGTCGTGCTGGCGGGATCGTTCACGCGGCCCGTCGACATCCGCCGCGGCGACACGTTTCATGCCGACTATGGCACGTTCGGCTCGGTGTCGTGCCAGTTCGTCTGAACCAACAACAAGCAGGGAGCGCACCATGACGGGTCAAACGCGGCGCAAGAGCATCCACATCGGCGGCTTCAAGCACGTCAATCCGATTCCGAACGCCTGCCGCATCGGCAATCTCGTGATGTCGGGCGTCATCCTCGGCCGCGACCCCGCAAGCAATACGATGCCGGAGAGTCTCGACGAGCAGTGCGCCAACATGTTCGCGCACATGAAGGCGACGGTGGAGGCCGCGGGCGGCACCACCGACGACATCATCAAGATGACGGTGTGGCTGAAGGACCGCACGCAGCGCGGCCCCGTCAATGTCGAGTGGCTCAAGATGTTTCCGGACGAGCATTCGCGCCCGGCGCGCCACGCGCTGCCGATGGACAACATGGACGGCGGCGCGCTGGTGCAGTGCGACTTCACCGCCGTGATCGACTGAGGAGTTTTGCGCATGCCGACCTATCTGCCGTTCGATCCCAATCCGCGCCGCCCGGTGAAGGCGCCGCCGCCGAAGACCGTCGACAGCCAGTTTCACGTGCTGGGTCCCATCGACAAATATCCAGAGCGTCCCGGCGCCGCCTATCGGATGCCGACCGCGACCTGGGAAGCGGCGCTGCGCATGCACAAGGCGCTCGGCATCGAGCGCGGCATCATCGTGCAGACCACGACCTACGGCGCCGACCATGCCGTCGTGCTCGACGGTCTCGCTGCGATGGGGCCGAACTATCGCGGCTGCGCCAATGCGCTGGTGTTCGCCGAGGCGAGCGACTCCTACCTCGCCAAACTGCATGATGCAGGCGTGCGCGGCGCGCGCTTCAGCTTCCGCCAGGAACTCGGCGCCGTGCTGTCCGATGCCGATTTCGCCCGCGCGATCGCGCGCATCCGCGAGCTCGGCTGGTACGCCAAGATCCAGCCGGAGAAGGACGGCATCATGTCGAGCGTCGCCAAGTACGAGACGCTCGACGTGCCCGTGCTGATCGACCACATGGCGCGCCCCGATCCCGAAGCCGGCAAGGCCGATCCGAACCTGCGCAAGATGCTCGAGCTGCTCGGCAAGGGCAATTTCTGGGTGATGCTCTCGCTCGGCGAGAAGACCTCGAAGACCGGGGCTCCCTACGACGACGTGATCCCGATCGCGCGCGCCTATATCGAGGCCGCTCCCGATCGCTGCGTCTGGGCCAGCGATTGGCCGCATCCGGTCTCGGTGAAGCAGCCGCCGAACGATGCCGATCTGCTCGAGCTGATGTATCGCTACGCCCCGGACCAGGCGGAGCTTGAGAAGATCCTGGTGCACAATCCGGCCAAGCTGTTCGGCTTTCCGGATTAGAAGGCTCTAAGCTCGCTCGGAAGACGGTGCGCTCCCTCTCCCGCGTGCGGGAGAGGGTTGGGGTGAGGGCTCTCTCCTCTTGGGGATTGTCCCATTGCGGAGATACCCTCTCCCCAACCCTCCCCCGCGAGCGGGGGAGGGAGCGCACCTCCGTCGTCGTAAAAGTCGGGCCTGCTCACACCGCCGGCTGCACCGCCAGCCGGTCCCGCACCTCGGCCGCGATCTCGAACGAGCGCAGCCGCGCGGCGTGGTCGTAGATCTGCCCCGTCGTCATCAGTTCATCCGCGCCGGTCGCTGCGATCAGCGCCTTCAGCTTCTCTTCTACCACGGCCGGCGAGCCCACCGCGGAGCAGGACAGCGACTGGCCGACGCCGGCCTTCTCCGCCGGCGACCACAGCGCGTCCATGTCGTCCACCGGCGGCGGCAGCGGCCCCGGCGTGCCGCGGCGCAGATTGATGAACTGCTGCTGCAGCGACGAGAACATCCGCTGCGCCTCGTCGTCGGTGTCGGCGGCGAACACGTTGACGCCGATCATCGCATAGGGCTTGTCGAGCTGCGCAGAGGGCTCGAACCGCGCGCGATATTCGCGCAGCGCCGGCATCATCATCTGCGGCGCGAAATGCGAGGCGAACGCGAACGGCAGGCCGAGCATCGCGGCAAGCTGCGCGCCGAAGGTGCTCGATCCCAGGATCCACAGCGGCACCTTGGTCCCCATGCCCGGCACGGCGCGGATCGCCTGGTTCGGCTGCACGTCGCCGAGCAGCGCCTGCAATTCCAGCACGTCATGCGGAAAATTCTCGGAGGTGGTGGCGAGGTCGCGCCGTAGCGCCCGTGCCGTGAACTGGTCGGTGCCCGGCGCGCGGCCGAGCCCGAGATCGATCCGCCCGGGATAGAGCGATTCCAGCGTGCCGAACTGCTCGGCGATGACGAGCGGCGAATGGTTCGGCAGCATGATCCCGCCGGAGCCGACGCGGATCGTCTTGGTTCCGCCCGCGACATGCCCGATCACGACCGACGTCGCCGCGCTCGCGATTCCCGTCATGTTGTGATGTTCGGCGAGCCAGAACCGTTTGTAGCCCCACGCCTCGGCATGCCGGGCAAGGTCGAGCGAGTTGCGGAAAGCCTGCGCCGCATCGCCGCCCTGGCGGATGGGAGCGAGGTCGAGCACGGAAAAGGGGATCATATGGGGGGCTGCCGGTGTGGAGGGCTGCGCGATCATGCGCGTTTTGAGGAAAGACATGTAGTGGCAGCGCGCAGGATGGGTAGAGCCCTCGCACGTTTCGTCACCAGGGCTGGTGGGTTCTCCACCACGCGACCCATCCTGCCCGCCATGAGCCGCGACTGCCCCGGATCACAACACTGTTATTGCGACCTATGGCGCCCTTCGTCTCAACTGGGCGTTCTGCGCCTGTTGTTGTAGCTTGCGCGAGCAAGAGCCCCGTTGCCGGGAGGAACTGACATGACCAACGTCGTACTCGACCGCCGCAGCCTCCTCGCCGCCGGCGGCTCCGTCCTCGCAACCGGGGCCTTGGTATCAGCCTTCCCCGGCCTCCTGGTGCCGGCGCGCGCGGACGGCCTCGCACCGACCCAGTCGATGTCGGGCGGGGCGAACAACTACCGCAAGGGCGCGGCGACCGTGGAGCGGATCGGCAAGGGCGGCTTCTGGATGAGCGGCACGGTGCGCCGCGCCGGCGATGGTGCTCCGCTCGCCGGGCAGCGCATCCAGATTTGGGCGCACACGGTCGAAGGGCAGGAGCACGAACCGCAGAGCCACGGCGCCACGCTCACCGACAAGGACGGCAAGTTCCGGCTCGAGATGCCGCAGATTATTCCGATCTTCGGCCAGCCGCACGGCCATCTCGCCTATGACAGTGGTGAATTCAGGACCGTCTTCCTGCGGCCGGTGATGCGGAGCGCCAAGGAAACCAGCCTCGAGGCGCACTTCGTGCTGCAGCCGGCCTGAGCCGACTCTGCAAATGAGGGGATGGAGATCGGCCCGGGCGATCCTGATCTGGGCCGCCCTTGCCTTGGCCATTGGCGTGCCGATCGCCGCGGCTGCGGCAAGCGAGCAGCTCGCATGGCGCGGCCCGGTTTACATCCTCGCCGGTTTCGCAGGCATCGTCGCGCTCGCTCTCGTGCTCGTGCAACCCCTGCTGATCGGCGGATATCTGCCGGGCCTGCCGGCCTATCGCGGACGGCGCGCCCATCACTGGATCGGCGGCGCGCTGGTGCTCGTGGTGGTGATCCACGTCGCCGGCCTCTGGTTCACCAGCCCGCCCGACATGATCGATGCCCTGACCTACGCATCGCCGACGCCGTTCTCCCCCTTCGGCGTGACCGCGATGTGGGCCATCTTCATCGTCGCGCTGCTGGCTCTGCTGCGTCGGCGGTTGGGACTGCGGCTGCGGACCTGGCGCATCGTCCACATTCCGCTTGCGATCGTCATCGTCGCAGGCAGCGTGGTGCATTGCCTGCTGATCGAGGGGACGATGGAAACGATCTCGAAAGCGGCGCTTTGCGCGCTTGTGCTTGCGGCGGCTGCGAAGGTCATGGCTGACCTCTGGAGACGGCGGACGTTGCGCGGCGAGAGTGTTGCGCGGCAGTGAACCGCGCGGAATTGACCGCGCGTCGCAGACCTCCCTGTTCGAGCACATTGGACCTCACTCATTGGGCGGCGTCAGCGTCGGTGCACTCTGCTTGCCGCAGGTGGCGAGGGGCCGTATCTTTGCGTAATGGCCGCCAGCGCTCCCGATCTGAAGGCGTTCCTGCTCGCCACACCGTTCTTCGGCGGTCTCCCGGAGCCGAGCCTCGACCTCCTGATTTCAATGCTGGTCGAGCGCCGCTTCGATGCCGGAGCAACCGTCGTCGCGGAGGGCGAGCCGGGACGCTCGATGTTCATCGTCAAATCCGGTCGGCTGGCGGTGAGCAAACGGGCCGGTTCGGGCAGCGTCATTCCGCTTTCCGGCCTGGAGCCTGGCGATTTCTTCGGCGAGATGACGCTGATCGAAATGCAGAACCGCTCCGCCACGGTGGTCGCGGAGAGCGCGACCGAACTGTACGAGCTGACGGCCCAGAAGCTCTACGCCTGCTACAAGAGAGATATCCACGCCTATGTGATCGTCCTGCAGAACATCAACCGCGAGCTCTGCCGACGGCTGCGACGGGCGGATGAGCGGTTCGCAACACTGCAGGTGGGTGGCTCGATCGATGGTGCGCAGGACGGCTAGAGCTGTTGCGAAACCATCATGTTTCGCCACTGAGCAAGGCTCGATGGGTCCTGGAAATCACGACTTATCGTGCGCGTACTTCTCCAAGACCAGCCGATCATATTCATCTCGCACGGCTCTTCGCGAAACATGCCCTTTCCGGTCTTTGGCGATTTTCAGAAGGTCGGGATCAGTCGGTGCCCTCCGCCTGAATCTCGCAAAGAGCCGGGTCGGAGGTGACGACGTCCTTCCAAACAGCCGGTCAAACCATTCCATGGTGTCCTCCCGGACGGACCGCAGGTTACGACATTATCACCATGAATTCAGGGGTCAAAAGGACAGCGTGACTGCATCTTTGCGAAGAGCGCCGCCGCAAGCGGATATCGATCGCAACGACTTTTGACCCGTCGGGCAAAACACCCGCCTCTCCCAAAATCCCGTCAACCCCCTTCCACGAAAATATTCCACTTTACCGAAATTCGGTTTTGCGGCATTCTCCCGCCATCCCGGTCCAGGGAGAGGGGCGATCGTACGTCGTCACGAACGTGGGCCGGGGTGCGGTGGACGCGGCAGCGCCGGGCACGCGAAGTGGGACCAGGGCGAGATGAACCTCGTGAGGCCCCCGACTGCGTGCGGACGAACGGCGCTCAAGTCCGGCGAAGCCCTCGGGCGGAGCCGGGCCGGCTGCGTACGGCGAAAGCGCGTGGTCCTGACCGTCGTTGCTACGGTCAAGTCTTGCGGAGATGGGTCGGGGCTCAACCGGGTCTCGGGACATCGCCAATTCGCGAGGTGACGGAGGCCAGAAGGAACTCGGCTCCGGGGAGAGCGCGCATAAGCCGTCAAACCATCGCGCAGGGAAGGCCGGGTGTTTTTCCGGCCCACCTGTCGTCCCGCCTGCGCATTTGCGTGTGCAAATTCTTCGCGCGGCGGATCATGGGTGCCAGCCGGCACCCGGCCTTCCCTGCGCTCTCTTCACTTGGAGAGGGTCAAGGAAAACAGCAAAACTCGGACGCTTCGCGCCGCGAGAACGCTGCTTCATGTGTGAGCGCAGGAATGACCGAGCTTTCTCGCCTCGCCGATGCCGCTCGAGGATCAGCGGCGGGCGGCGATCGCCGTCAGCTCCAGCCTGACGCCTGGGCCGAGGTCCGCGACGCCGATGGCGGCACGCGCCGGCAGATGGTCCGCGGTGAAATAGCGCTTCCACACCTGGTTGAACGCCGCCTTGTCGGCGAGATCAGACATGAAGATGGTCACTTGCAGAACGCAGGAAAGGTCGGAGCCGGCCCCATCAAGCAGCGTCTTCAACTGTCGAAGCACATCGTCGGCCTGGCCTGCCATGTCCACACTCACGTCCTCGGGAACGATGCCGCCGAGATAGAGCACGCCGTTATGCTCGACGATCTCGTGGAGCAGTCCTTCATAGGGCAGGGAACGTTTGATCACGATGGCATCCGGGGAGTTGCGGGCTCGCTGGCCAGGCGCAAGGCTTGTTTCAATAAGGCTCGCTTCAATGGGGGAAGCTGGTGCTGCCAGACAGGATTGAACTGTCGACCTCTCCATTACCAATGGAGTGCTCTACCACTGAGCTACGGCAGCATGTGCTGGTGAAAGAATCGGGCGCCCGAGGGGGCCTACCAAGCGGGCCGATATCTGCCACAAGCCCCCCTCCTGTGCAAGCTTGCAAGCCCCGCCGAAACGAGAAAATCGAGCCGATATCGGGGCCAAAATGCCCCATTTGATGGGAAATCACCGACTTCCCGCCGATTCGGGGCTCGATATCCCGGCCAACTGGCCAGTTGCCCGGGACGCTGGACTTGCTCCATTTCGCGTTTCGCACGATCGGATCGCGTCGGCCTCTTGAGCTGCCACACTTCGGTGGCATCCTGTCCCCGATTTCCGTGAATGGACCCTTGATGACCGACCAGAACGACAAGAGCGCGAGCCCGGCGCGGCCGTCCCGCGACGACCGCCTGAAATCGGCGCTGCGCGAGAACCTGAAGCGGCGGAAGGTGCAGGCGCGCGAACGCGCCGCAAGCACCGACCCCTCGCAGAACGACGATGGTTCCCTAAATGAGGGGGCCGCCGGCAAGACCGGTCATTGAAGGCGGGCGGCTGGAATTTTTGGAGTGCATGAGGTGGCCATGGGGCAGGACGAACCGCAACGAACCGACCGTGACGCGCAGCTGTCGCGCTTCATTCGCCCCGAGCAGACCTTTCCGGCGCTGTCACCCGCCGAGATCGAGCGGATCAGGCACTTCGGCGAAATCCGCACCTTCGTGGATGGCGAGTTGCTGTTCGAGACCGGCAAGCCCGGCCCCGGCATGTTCGTCGTGCTGAAGGGCCTTGTCGCGATCACCCAGCGCGACGGGCTCGGTCACGTCACCCCGGTGATCGACCAGGGGCCGGGACAATTCCTGGCCGAGCTCAGCCAGCTCTCCGGCCGGCCTGCGCTGGTCGACGGCCGCGCCGAGGGCGATGTCGAGACGCTGCTGCTGCCGCCGGACCGGCTGCGTGCGCTGCTGGTCGCCGAGGCCGAGCTCGGCGAGCGCATCATGCGGGCGCTGATCCTGCGCCGGGTCAATCTGATCCAGGACGGCGCCGGTGGTCCCGTGCTGATCGGGCCGTCGAACTCCGCCGGCGTGGTGCGGCTGCAGGGGTTCCTCACCCGCAACGGCCAGCCGCATCATCTGCTCGACCCCGATCGCGATCGCGATGCGGCCGAACTGATCGCGCGGTATTTGCCGAAGCCCGAGGACTGGCCGCTGGTCGTCACCGCCGATGGCGCGGTGCTGCGCAACCCGAACGAGACCGAGCTCGCGCGCGCCATCGGCATGATCGGCGGCGCGAAGGGCGACCGCATCTACGACGTTGCGGTCGTCGGTTGCGGACCCGCAGGGCTCGCCACCGCCGTGTATGCCGCGTCCGAAGGGCTGTCGGTCGCGGTGCTCGACACCCGCGCCTTCGGCGGCCAGGCCGGCGCCAGCGCGCGGATCGAGAACTATCTGGGCTTTCCGACCGGCATCTCGGGCCAGGCCCTGACCGCGCGTGCGTTCACCCAGGCGCAGAAATTCGGCGCCGACATCATGATTCCGGTGACGGTGAAGTCGCTGGACTGCACGCGCGGGAATGGCGCATTTTCGGTAACGCTCGAGGGCAGCGATCCCCTGCGCTCGCGCGCGGTGGTGGTCGCGAGCGGCGCGCGCTATCGCAGGCCTGACATCGCGAACCTCGACAAGTTCGAGGGACGCGGCGTCTGGTACTGGGCCTCGCCGGTCGAGGCGCGGCTCTGCGCCGGCGAGGAGGTGGCCCTCGTCGGTGCCGGCAATTCGGCAGGGCAGGCCGCCGTGTTCCTCTCGGGCCATGCCAGACGCGTGCTGATGATCATCCGCGGCGGCGGCCTGGGCGCCAGCATGTCGCGCTATCTCATCGAGCGCATCGAAGCGACGCCGAACATCGAATTGATGTTCAACACCGAGATCACCGCGCTCGAGGGCGACGAGGCCTCGCTGCTGCGGCGCATCCGCTGGAAGAGCCGGTTGTCGGACGACGAGGATTCTGCCGACATCCGCAATCTCTTCCTGTTCGTCGGCGCCGATCCCGCCACCTCCTGGCTCGACGGCTGCGGCGTGACGCTCGATCGCGGCGGCTTCGTCGTGACAGGTGCGCAGTCCGAACAGAACCAGGGCAAGCTGGTGGCGCCGCTGGAAACCTCCGTGCCCGGCGTCTACGCCGTCGGCGACGTCCGCTCCGGCTCGGTCAAGCGCGTCGGCGGCGCCATCGGCGAGGGCGCGCAGGTCGTGGCGTCCCTGCACGGCTATCTCGGCGACGTCGCAAAACCGACGCTTTAGACAAGGAGAAGACAAGCGAATGGCAAGTCAAATGGGACTTGCCATTGCGCCACATCCTGCAGACTATCCCCTCATCCTGAGGAGCGCGCCTGAGCGCGCGTCTCGAAGGATGAAGGCCCGGAGCGACGACCCGGGCCTTTCATGGTTCGAGACGCGTGCTTCGCACGCTCCTCACCATGAGGATCCAAACACAACAAATTTTTCACGGGAGGACCAAATGGCTGAAATCGTCGTGCTGTACAAAACACCCAAGGACACTGCCGCCTTCGATAAGTACTATGCCGAGACGCACATCCCGCTCGCCAAGAAACTTCCCGGCCTGAAGAAATACGCCGTCAGCAAGGGGCCGGTCGCATCTCCCGCAGGTCCTTCCGGGATCCATCTCGTCGCCATTCTCACCTTCGACAGCGTGGCCGACATTCAGGCGGCATTCGCCAGCCCCGAAGGCAAGGCGACCGGCGCCGACGTGCCCAAGTTCGCCAGCGGCGGTGCCGACCTCTTGATCTTCGACACCAAGGAAGTGTGAAGGATCGATTCGACTTTCGTCGGAAACGGCCGTCCGTCGTGACGGCGGTGCAAGAAAATCAGCCATGCGTTTGTCGATTCGCACGATGACGCATGGCCGCGCCTCTGCATGTGACGACAACGCAGGTGGCAATCCCATGAGGACCGTAATACTACTCTCAGCATCTCAATGCGGAGAACAGGAGAAATGTCATGGTCCTTGGGTTGAGTCTGCCCGCCCTTACGCTGATCCATGTCATCATCAGCCTGATCGCCATCGTCGCCGGCCTCGTGGTGATGTTCGGCCTGCTCGGCTCGAAGCCGATGCCGGCCCTTACCGCGATCTTCCTGCTGACCACGATCCTCACCAGCGCCACCGGTTTCCTGTTTCCGTTCAAGGAGCTGCTGCCCTCGCATATCATCGGCATCATCTCGCTGGTGCTGCTCGCGATCGCCTGCGTCGCGCTGTACGGCATGAAGCTCGCCGGAGTCTGGCGCCCGGTCTATATCGTGACCGCGATGATCTCGCTCTATTTCAACGTCTTCGTGCTGGTCATCCAGTCGTTCCTGAAGGTGCCGGCGCTCGCCGCCCTCGCACCGGCCGTGCCGCCGGCGCCGCCGTCCGGTCCGGTGTTCGCCGTGGTGCAGGGCATCGTGCTGGTGTTCTTCGTGGTGCTGACCATCGGCGCCTGGCGCCGCTTCAGACCGATGGCGTTCGCCTGACCGGTTCGCACGCGCAACGCATTCACGCGTCATTCCGGGGCATCGCGCAGCGATGAACTCTGGTGCGTAATCGCGCACCTGAGAATCTCGATTTAACAATCTCCAGATTCCGGGTTCACGCGTCGCGTGCCCCGGAATGACTCTCTCACTACAGGAGCCTGCAATGCCCACCATCACCACCAAAGACGGCGTCGAGATCTTCTACAAGGATTGGGGCTCTGGCCAGCCGATCGTGTTCAGCCATGGCTGGCCGCTGTCGTCGGACGACTGGGACGCGCAGATGCTGTACTTCGTGGCGCGCGGCTACCGTGTCGTCGCCCATGACCGCCGCGGCCACGGCCGCTCGGCGCAGGTCGCCGACGGCCACGACATGGATCACTATGCCGACGATCTCGCCGCGCTCACCGCGCATCTCGACCTCAAGAACGCCATCCATGTCGGCCATTCCACCGGCGGCGGCGAGGTCGTGCACTACATCGCGCGCCACGGCGAGAGCCGGGTGGCGAAAGCCGCGATCCTCTCTGCCGTGCCGCCGCTGATGGTGCAGACCGCGGCCAATCCCGGTGGCCTGCCGAAGAGCGTGTTCGACGATCTCCAGAGGCAGCTCGCCGCCAGCCGCACGCAATTCTATCGCGACCTCCCCGCCGGCCCGTTCTACGGCTACAACCGCCCGGGCGCACAGCCGTCGGAAGCGGTGATCCAGAATTGGTGGCGCCAGGGCATGATGGGCGGCGCCAAGGCCCATTACGACGGCATCGTCGCGTTCTCGCAGACCGATTTCACCGAGGACCTCAAGAAGATCAACGTGCCGGTGCTGGTGATGCATGGCGACGACGACCAGATCGTGCCCTACGCCGATTCCGCGCCGCTCTCGGCCGAGCTGCTCAAGAAGGGCATCCTGAAGACCTACAAGGGCTTTCCGCACGGCATGCCGACCACGCACGCGGAAACCATCAACGCCGATCTCCTGGCGTTCTTCAGGGAGTGAGAGACCTCACTTCAAGATCGCCCTGATCGCATCGAAGGTGCGCTTGACGAAAGCTTCCGGCTTTTCCCGCGCGCCTTCGCCGATCCAGCTCTCGCCGCCGACGCGCATGGCGCCGGTGGCGATCATGGCGACGAGCCGCGCCTTCTGTCGGTCCGGCTTGGTGCGTGCGCGCTGTGCCAGGCCGTCGGCCAGCGCGCGCTCGATCTTCTCGTATTTGAGCTGGTCGCGCGCCTGCAGCGCGGGATTGTCGCGCTTGAGCCGTGACATCGCTGCAGCCTCCGCCGGATCGAGCCGTTTGGCCACCGCCGCCATCGCATTCTCCGCCGCCGTCAGCATGGATTCGTCCGCGGGCCGGGCGACGATCTCGGCCACCAGCGCGCTTGCGGCGCCTTCCTGCCAGGCGGCGACCACGTCCTCCTTCGACGCGAAATAATGGAAGAAGCTGCGCCGCGACACGTCCGCTGCCGCCGCGATGTCGTCGATGGTGGTGGCCTCGAAGCCGCGCTCCATGAACAGGGTCATCGCCGCGCGGCCGAGCCGCTCGCGGGTCTCCTGCCGCTTGCGCTGGCGCAGGCCGGTTGCGGACGGAGATTTCTCCCCTGCGGACAATGACTTGACGCCTTTCCCGGCGAGCTTCGAAGCCTTCAAATCGTTTCACCTCTTGCAAACTTGCACTCAGTGCACATTTAGACCGGTCGCGGGCCTTTTCCATCCCTGAAAGCCGCGGAGACATGGCATGACCGACTGGACCACGGCAGACATCCCCTCACTCAGCGGCAAGACCGTCGTCGTGACGGGGGCGACGGGCGGCCTCGGTTACGAGACGGCGATGGTGCTCGCGGGCGCTGGTGCCATCGTCATACTCACCGGACGCGACGACGCAAAGGGCCTGCGGGCGATCGAGGGCATTTGCGAGCGGTTTCCCGACGCTCTGATCGCCTATGAGCATCTCGACCTCGCAAGCCTTGCCTCCATCGCCAATTTCGCCGGGCGCTTTGCCGCCGAGAACGAACGGCTCGATCTCCTCGTCAACAATGCCGGTGTGATGGCGCTGCCGAAGCGGCAGCAGACGGAGGATGGTTTCGAGATGCAGCTCGGCACCAACTATCTCGGTCACTACGCCCTGACGGCGCGGTTGTTGCCGCAGCTTCGCCGCGCCAGGGCGCCTCGCATCGTCAATCTCTCGAGCCTTGCCCACCGCTCCGGCGCGATCAATTTCGACGATCTGCACAGCAAGCATTCCTATCGTCCCTGGCGCGCCTACTGCCAGTCCAAGCTCGCGATGCTGATGTTCGCGCTCGAGCTGCAGCGTCGCAGCCTTGCCGCCGGCTGGGGCCTGACGAGCGTTGCCGCCCATCCCGGCTACGCGCGGACCGACCTCATCGCCAACGGGCCGGGCACCAACAGCGTCCAGGAGCGGCTTGGCCGATTGTTACAGCCGTTGATCAGCCAGTCCGCAGCCGAAGGCGCGCTGCCCACGCTGTTTGCGGCGACCTCTCCGGACGCCGAGCCCGGCGGCTATTACGGTCCAAACGGCTTCTACGAATTGAAGGGACCACCTGGGGCGGCGAGGATCATGCCGCAGGCGAAGGATCTCGTTGCTGCGGCCATGCTGTGGGATGCCTCGGCAGCGCTGACCGGTGTATCCTTCGACGAGATCGCGGCCGCCGCATGAGCCGCGAGGTCGCTGGAGACATTCCGATGAAGGTCATCATCTTCGGCGCGACCGGCATGGTGGGGCAGGGCGTTTTTCGCGAATGCCTGGTCGATGCCGGCATCGACCGTGTGCTCGTGGTCGGCCGCAGCCCGACAGGCGTGCGCAACGCCAAGCTCGCCGAGATCATCCACGAGGATTTTCTGAACTATTCGGCGATCGAGCCGCAGCTGACCGGCTTCGATGCCTGCTTCTTCTGCCTCGGCGTCTCCTCGATCGGCATGAGCGAGCAGCGCTACCGCCACCTCACCCATGATCTCACGCTCGCTGCCGCGACGACGCTGGCGCGGCTCAATCCGCAGATGATCTTCACCTATGTCACCGGTGCCGGCACCGATTCCACCGAGCGGGGCCGGCGGATGTGGGCGCGGATCAAGGGCAAGACCGAGAATGATCTTCTCAAGCTGCCGTTCAAGGCCGCCTACATGTTTCGGCCCGGCGCGATCCAGCCCCTGCACGGCGCCCGGTCCAAGACCCCCTGGGTGCAGGCCGTCTATGCCGTGAGCGGGCCGCTCTGGTCGGTGCTGCGCCGGATTTCGCCACGGCTCGTCACCTCGACCGAGCAGATCGGCCGCGCCATGATCCGCGTTGCCCGGGAGGGGTATCCGCGCAGGGTGCTGGAAATGGAGGATATCAATAGCCTCTAACCTGCCGGCCGGTTAGTTTGCGCGGAAATTTCGGGGCCCGCACGCGTTGAGCCCTGCCCCCCCAATGGAGAAGCGTCGGAAATGTCGCCCCAGCTCAAACTGATCGCGCTCGACGCCGACGACCTCGCCGTGATCTCGACCCATGTCCAGGACGCCCGAGTCCAGACCTCCGACATCATCTGGCGGCAGGGCGAGAAGCGGCTCGTGGTCGGAATGAGCCGGCTGGACTGGGAGCAGACATTGGAGGGCGAGGCCGAGCCACGCCGGCTGGTCGCCGCGCTCCGTTTCGACCGTGTGCTCGCCTGCAAGTCGCGCAACATCGATCTCGCCGCACCGGACAAGGTGCTGGACCTCGTCGGCATTGAATTTCACTCCCAGGACGGGCGCCACGAGGAGCCCGGCGGCAGCGCCCTGCTTCTGTTCGCCCAGGGCGGCGCCATTCGCCTCGACGTCGAGTGCCTGGAATGCGAGCTGACCGACCTCGGGGACGACGCGCTGGGAACGGGCATCGAGGGGGAGGGATGAAGTGGCCGGTATACCAGCCGAATGGGCTGAGGCCCTCGCCGGAACGGCATCTTCCGAGGGTTGACGCAGCTTCCCCGCCGCGCCATTGAGCAGGGGACCCGGTGCGCCGATCCGCCCCCAAAATACCAGCCAGAAGCCAAGCGAAACATGCCCGTTCGCCTCGACCGCAGCAGCGCCGATTTTGACCAGCGATTCGCCGCATTCCTCGCCGCCAAGCGCGAGGTTTCGGCCGATGTCGAGGCCGCCGCGCGCGCGATCGTCGACGACGTGGCCAGGCGTGGCGATGCCGCCCTGCTCGAAGCCACGGCAAAGTTCGACCGGCTGACGCTGGACGCATCCTCCTTGCGCGTCTCCGCCGCCGAGATCGAGGTCGCCGTGAAGGCCTGCGATGCCGCGACGCTGGATGCGCTCGAGCTCGCGCGGGACCGCATCGAGACCTATCACCGCCGTCAGCTCCCGAAGGACGAGCGTTTCACCGACCCGCTCGGCGTCGAACTCGGCTGGCGTTACACCGCGATCGAATCCGCCGGCCTCTACGTGCCCGGTGGCACCGCCGCCTATCCGTCCTCGGTGCTGATGAATGCGGTGCCCGCGAAAGTCGCCGGCGTTTCGCGCCTCGTGATGGTGGTGCCTTCGCCGGACGGCAGGCTCAATCCGCTGGTGCTGGCGGCCGCGCATCTCGGCGGCGTCACCGAGATCTACCGTGTCGGCGGCGCGCAGGCCGTCGCCGCGCTCGCGCACGGCACCGCGACGATCGCGCCGGTCGCAAAGATCGTCGGCCCCGGCAACGCCTATGTCGCCGCCGCAAAGCGGCTGGTGTTCGGCAAGGTCGGTATCGACATGATCGCCGGCCCCTCGGAGGTGCTGGTGATTGCCGACGATACCGGCAACGCCGACTGGATCGCCGCCGACCTGCTGGCGCAGGCCGAGCACGATGCGAGCGCGCAGTCGATCCTGATCACGGACTCGGCACGCCTTGCCGCCGACGTCGAAAAGGCGGTCGAGGCGCAGTTGAAGACGCTGCCGCGCGCGGCGATCGCAGGCAGCTCCTGGGCCGATTTCGGCGCCATCATCATGGTGAAGAACCTTGCCGAGGCGATCCCGCTCGCGGACGCCATCGCTGCCGAGCATCTCGAGATCATGACCACCGATCCGGAGGCGCTCGCCGAAAAGATCCGTAACGCCGGCGCGGTGTTCCTGGGGCCCCATACGCCCGAGGCGATCGGCGACTATGTCGGCGGCTCCAATCACGTGCTGCCGACGGCGCGCTCGGCGCGATTTTCCTCGGGGCTCTCGGTGCACGACTTCATCAAGCGCACCTCGATCCTGAAATGCGGACCCGATCAATTGCGTGCGCTGGGTCCGGCCGCGATGACGCTGGGCAAGGCGGAGGGGCTGGACGCCCATTCGCGTTCGATTGGATTGCGCCTCAATCTGTCATGACAAAGCCGCCCGAACAGGACGACTCGACCAATCGCATCGTCGCGGTCACGCTCGACGAGGACTCGATCGGCCGTTCCGGGCCGGACATCGAGCATGAGCGTGCGATCGCGATCTATGATCTGATCGAGCAGAATCTGTTCGCGCCCGAGGGCGCGGAGGGCAAGGGCCCGTTCACGCTGCATATCGGCATCACCGGCAACCGATTGATGTTCGACATCCGCCGTGAGGACGGCTCGCCTGTCGTCGCGCATCTGTTGTCGCTGACGCCGTTCCGGCGGATCGTGAAGGACTATTTCATGATCTGCGACAGCTACTACCAGGCGATCCGCACCGCGACCCCCGACAAGATCGAGGCGATCGACATGGGCCGCCGCGGCATTCATGACGAGGGATCGCGCACGCTCCAGGAGCGACTGAAGGGCAAGGTCCGGGTCGACTTCGAGACCTCGCGCCGCCTGTTCACGCTGATCACCGTGCTGCACTGGAAGGGCTAGGGCATGGCCCGGAAAAGTGTGCAGCGGTTTTCCGACGAGACCATGCCCCCCATCAAAAGGGACTAGGCGCGATGGCGGGTCCGCCACGCGCACGCGATCCGCAATCGGTGCTGTTCGCCTGCGCGATGAACAGCGTACGCTCGCCGATGGCCGAGAGCCTGTTGCTGCACATGTTTCCGCAGGGCCTCTACGTGAAGTCGGCCGGTACCAGGAAGGGTGAGCTGGATCCATTCGCGGTCTCCGTGATGGCCGAGCTCGGCCAGGACATCTCGGCCCACAAGCCCCAGACCTTCGAGGAGCTGGAGGACTGGGAGGGGCTGAATTTCGACCTCATCATCACGCTCTCGCCCGAGGCGCATCACAAGGCACTGGAGCTGACACGGACACTCGCGGCCGAGGTCGAATACTGGCCGACGCAGGATCCCACCATCATCGAAGGCAGCCGCGACCAGAAGCTCGCTGCCTACCGCGAGGTCTGCGATCAGCTCTTGATGCGCATCCGCCGGCGCTTCGCCAAGTCGGGCGCGGCGAGCGGGTAGGGCGCGCGCCCCGGACGCTGCGGCTCTTCCCCCTCGCCCCGCTTGCGGGGAGAGGGTCGGGGTGAGGGGGAGTCTCCGCGAGGACGGTGACAGTGAGACTCGCGGAGAGTCCCCCTCACCCAGAATTCAAGCACGCTTGAATTCCGGCCTCTCCCCGCAAGCGGGGAGAGGCGAAGAAGCCGTAACACCCGCGTCACAGAGCGCAGGCACAGGCATGTCGGACACCTCGAATCACCAAACCTCCGGTTCCCGGTTGTGAAATCAGCCCCCTTCCGATAGGTTCCGCGCGCAATTCACCCCTCCGCTTCATCCCGCAAATCACCTGATGCTCGGCCGCCCCAAATTCGTACTTGCCTCCGGTTCGCCGCGTCGCCTGTCGCTGCTCAACCAGGCCGGCATCGAGCCTGACGCGCTCCGGCCGGCCGACGTCGACGAGACGCCGAAGCGGGGCGAGCTGCCGCGTGCCTGCGCCAACCGCCTCGCCCGGGCCAAGGCCGATGCGGCGCTGAAATCGGTGCAGCTGGACGACGAGCTGCGCGGCGCCTTCATCCTTGCCGCCGACACCGTGGTGGCGGTCGGTCGGCGCATCCTGCCCAAGGCCAATCTGGTCGACGAAGCCGCGCAATGCCTGCGGCTGCTGTCGGGCCGCAACCACCGCGTCTACACCGCGATCTGCCTCGTCACGCCGCGCGAGGCGTTCCGCCAGCGCCTGGTCGAGACCCGCGTGCGCTTCAAGCGTCTGTCGGAGGAGGACATCCAGGCCTATATCGGTTCAGGCGAATGGCGCGGCAAGGCCGGGGGCTACGCCGTGCAGGGCATCGCCGGCTCCTTCGTGGTGAAGATGGTGGGGTCCTACACCAACGTCGTCGGCCTGCCGCTGTACGAGACCACGACGCTGCTCGGCGGCGAAGGTTTTCCGATCCGTTTCGGCTGGCTCAACACCACTGCGGTGTGAATACGGCCGCCGCGCCGGCGGGCGCCCCAGCAAAAATCGCGAAGACAAGCCCATGCGAAGACAAGCCCATGCAAAGCAGGATCGTCGCTCCGGACACCCGCGGACCGCATCCGTTGCCGTCCAGGGAACCCGGTTGCCGACAGGCGCTTGAACTTCACCGCGTGTAAGCTGCCGCCGACATCATGGACGACGAAGCCAAAAAGCAAGCCTCCCCGCTCAAGACTTGCCCGATCTGCGGCAAGCCGCAGGCGCAGGCCACCCGCCCGTTCTGCTCCTCGCGCTGCCGCGACGTCGACCTGAACCGCTGGCTGAAAGGCTCTTACGTCATCCCCGGCCGCGACGACGAGGTGGATGACGTTGAATAGATAAGTAATATCAATCAATTACAGGTATGGGCGCCGCGCCGCGCGCAGGCGATGGCCGGACGGCCGCACCTTGTGCACAGCCGGGCCGAACCCCGCGAAGCCAAAGGCGAAGCGTGGGTGGACAGGCCGCCCCGAGCCCACTATAAACCGCCCGCTCGATGGGCTTTGGCCCCTCTCTTGGAGCACGCCCAGGTAGCTCAGTTGGTAGAGCATGCGACTGAAAATCGCAGTGTCGGTGGTTCGATTCCGCCCCTGGGCACCATTCTCCTGACATCTCCGAGATGTGGCTCCTCCCGAGCCGCCACCCTGGTTCGCTATACGAGCCACGCTGTCGCTGATATGATCCTCGCCACTGGACGGTAAACGGCAGCTCGCCACCAACTTTTCTGCGATGCCGGCCTTTCTGATCGGACCTCGATCCCGCTCGCGCCTTTCCGCATTGCCTCGACAAGAACGCTGAACAAATTCGTCAACGGCTGCCGCGTCCTCGCTCACATTTGGAGATGTGCCATGGCTGCATCGGACTGGCGTCTCGAAGGCGAATGGATGAAAAATTGCAATTGCGCGTTTGGCTGCCCTTGCGATTTCAACGCTCTACCGACCCACGGCTATTGCAAAGGCATGGTCGGCATGCGGATCACGACGGGGCATTTTGAGGGCGTCAAGCTCGATGGCCTTTGTTTTGCGGTCGTGGTGGATTTCCCCGGCGCGCTGCATCAAGGCAACGGCAAGATGCAGCCCATCGTCGACCAGCGCGCGACGCCGGAGCAGCGACAGGCGCTGTTCAATATTCTGTCGGGCAAGCATTCGGCCGAGGGTACGCTGTTCCACATCTTCAGCCTGATCGTGACGACCATTCACGATCCGATCTTCGCGCCGTTCGAATTTTCCTTCGACAAGGATGGCCGTGTCGCAAAACTGGTCGCCGGCGACGTGCTCGAGACCGAGGTGGAGCCGATCAAGAATCCCGTGACCGGTGCTCCACATCGAATTCAAGTGGTCATGCCCGAGGGCTTCGAGCACAGGGCTGCCGAGATCGCGTCCGCCAACATCCGCTCGGCCGGTGCGATACCATTCGAGACCCAGGGCACGCACAGCTCGCTCGCCAACGTCGTGCAGACGCCCGAGGGCGTCGCGGCGTGATGCAGCGCTGACACCGAGGCCGCATCTTCGGTGTCAGCTCGTTAGGTTCCGGGGAGCGATAGGCGCGGCGCGACGGATGAATATCCGGCCCTGGGATAGGTCATTGCGCTGGCAGATCAAGCTATGCACGGGCGTGCGATACTGGAACATGTGCTCCACCGCGATCGCTTGATCGTCGCGATCGGGACCGCCGTCGTGGCGGCGCTCGCCTGGGCCTATCTCATGGGCGGCGCCGGCATGGACACCGACATGATGGCCGAGATGCCGGACATGGCGCCAATGCCGTGGACGCTGCGTTCTGCTGCGCTGCTGTTCGCCATGTGGTGGGTGATGATGATCGCGATGATGGCGCCGAGCGCGGGGCCCACGGTCCTCTTGTATGCGACGATCAGGCACAAGGACGAGACTGGATCCCGCGCAGCAATCGATGCCTGGATCTTTCTCGCCGGGTACCTCGTGACGTGGGCTGGGTTCAGTCTCGCTGCAGTCCTGGCACAATGGGCGCTTGAACGCCTCGGCTTGTTGTCGATGGCGATGGCAAGCACCAGCGCGGTCTTGGGCGGCGTCATCTTGCTTGCCGCGGGACTCTACCAGTTCACGCCCTTCAAACGCGCCTGCCTGCGCTACTGCGAGAGCCCGCTGTTGTTTCTCAGCCGGCATTGGCGGCCCGGCGCGCGCGGGGCATTCCGCATGGGGCTGCGCCACGGCAGCTACTGCGTCGGCTGCTGCTGGGTTCTGATGGTCTTGCTGTTTGTCGGCGGCGTGATGAACCTGGTCTGGATCGTCGGCCTCATGCTCTATGTCGCCGGCGAAAAGCTGCTGCCGTTCGGCCGAAGATTGAGCTATGCGGCAGGCGGGATCCTCATCCTGTCCGGCGCGATCGTTCTTGCGCACGCAGTGTGAGGCCCGAAACCGTCAGCGCTGCCGAAGCGCGATGAGACTGGGATGAATCGTCATCGCGCTTTGGATGTTTGTCTGAGGATGATCCTTTCGGAAAACCGCTGCGCACTTTCTCCGGATCATGCGTTGATATTCCGCCCGCTGCTGGCGGGGGCCGCGGTCCCCTGAGCCGCGTCAGCTCCGGCGTGCAAAAACCAGCTGCCGGACGTCGATCTTTCCGGCCCTGAATCCTGCCTCGCAGTAGCACAAATAGTATTCCCACAGCCGGCGGAAGGGCTCGTCGAACCCGAGCGAGGTCAGGTCGCTCCATGCCTGCCCGAAGTTCTCTCGCCACAGCGCGATCGTCTTTGCATAGTCTTGTCCAAACACGCGCTCACGAATGACAGGCAGCTCGAAGCGTTCGCCGAGCGAGCGCAGGATATTCGTCGAGGGAAGCATCCCTCCCGGAAAGATGTATCTCTGGATGAAGTCCACACGCTGCCGATAGCTGTCAAAGAGCTCGTCGCGGACCGTGATGGCCTGGATGCCTGCCAGACCGCCGGGCTTGAGCCGCCGGTTCAACTGATCGAAGTAGGCTGGCCAGAATTGCTCGCCGACGGCCTCGATCATCTCGATGGAGGCGATGCGGTCGAAATGACCCTCCTGGTCGCGATAATCCTGCAACCGGACCTCGACCTTTTCGCCGAGCCCGGCTTCGTGGATTCGTCGACGGGCAAATTCGTGCTGCTCCTTGCTGATGGTGAGTGCCACCACGCTGGCGCCGTAAGTTTTCGCGGCAAACTCGGCGAAGCCGCCCCAGCCGCATCCGATCTCGAGCACGCTCTGACCGGGCCGCAATTCGATGGCTTTTGCCAGTTGTTCGTATTTGTGCTGTTGAGCCGCGGGCAGGTCGGCCGTCTCGGCCGGAAACAGGGCCGATGAGTAGGTCATGCTCGAATCGAGCCACGCAGCGAAGAACTCGTTTCCGAGGTCGTAATGCGAATGGATGTTGTGCCTCGACCCCTGTCTCGTGTTCCGGCGCAGTCGATGAAGCACCCGCCGGCAGAGCCGGACCAGCATGTTCCCGGCAAAGGCACTGTCGACCAGCTCTTCGTTGAGACAGAACACGTAGAGAAGCTGGGTGAGATCGGGCGTGCTCCAATCGCCTCGAATGTAAGCCTCGGCCATGCCGATGTCACCGCCCATGACGAGACTGCGCGCGAACCTGTAGTTGTTGAGCTCGATGGTGGCCGACGGACCCGGAAGCCGGCCGCGCAACGTGACGGTTCTCTGGTCGGGAAGGCGCACATGAACCGTGCCGTATCTGATCTGCGATGCAAGGCGCAGCGCCAGTCGGGCAAGGAATGGGACACCATCGAATTGAACGGCCTGATGCGTGGCTGCGAGGTCCATGGTTCAAGTCTCGCGTTGTTTCAACCGGGGCACGTACGGAGCACCTTTCAGCCAAAGCCGCATCGCTTCCCAGTGGATGGCTGCGATCACCTTGAACGTCAGGAAGGGCAGACCGAACAGCGCCGCCAATAGCGCGTGGCTGGTCAGAGGGTGGCGGCGTCCGCGGAACGCTGCCGCAAACATCGCGCCCTGCTCGCTCGTCTGCACGATCCTGACCATCACATCTCGCTCCGGTGGAGAAATGCTGAAGCGGTAATGCGTCTCCATCGCCATGAAAGGAGAAACGTAAAATTCCTTCGCCTGGCTCTGCCGTATTGTGCAGCCCGGTCGCGCATCCTGCACGGGCAGGATGTAGGAATGCATGTCCCCGAAGGTGTTGCGGACCTCGTAGATCAACAGTGCGAGATCGCCGGACGCGCGGTAGCAGAAATAGACCGAAAGCGGGTTGAACACGTAGCCCAGAACCCGGGGATAACAGAGAAGGAGAATGCGGCCTCCGGAGAGATCGATTCCGTGCTCCGCTGCCAGTCCTCGGACGTGCTGGCCGAGGCTGGCGCTCTTGCCCTCACCGTGATCGCGCTCGTGGAAGCTGAAGGGTGCTGCGCGATTGACTCCAAACAGCCTGGACTGGCCGTTTGCTTCGTCCAACCGGTCGAGATCGATCAGCAGGCTCATCACGCGGTAGCTGAACCTGTGCTGCACGGGCCGCCATCTGGCGTGCATCACTTTTCCCCGGTAGAGCGCGGCGGGCGCTATCGCATTCTCCGCTCTCGTCGGTTTCGTTCGGACCATCGTGCTACTCGGCAGCCTGAACCAGCAAGGGGGCCGACCGACGCCATGGAACCTGGCCGCCAAGCGCGTCGGCAACGGAGATGCCGGACTGCAAGCCATCCTCGTGAAAGCCGTAGCCGGTCCAGGCACCGCAGAACCACGTCCGGCGGCGCCCTTGAATTGCGGGGAGCCGTCGCTGCGCCGCGAACGCTGCCAGGTCGTATTGCGGATGGGCGAAGCTGAATTTTCCAAACGTCAGATGGGCCGCTGGCTCGAAAGGCGGGTTGAGACTGACGAACAATGGCTTGCGGTCGTCTATGCCCTGCAGCCGATTCATCCAATAGGTCACCGCGACGTCGTTATGGACGGGCGTTTGTCGCGGCCATTGCAGGAAGTTCCAGGATGCCCATGCCTGGCGGCGCCTGGGCATGAGATTGCGATCGCGGTGCAGATAAACGGTGTTGGGGGCATATCTGATCGCGCCGAGAACGGACCGCTCCTGGGCGTCGGCATCCGACAGCGCCGCCAAGGCCTGATCGCTGTGACAGGCCATCACGACGGCATCGTAAGTCTCCACACCACCATGACTGTCGCGGATCGTCACGCCATGCTCCGTTCGATGGATCGACGTCACCGCACAGCCTAGCCGAATGTTGTCCCTGAACATAGCGGTGAGCTTGTCGACATAGCGCCGGCTGCCACCCTCCACGGTCCGCCAGCGCGGCCGGTCCAGGTGCAGGAGCCGGTGGTTGTCGAAGAAGGCGACGAAGTTTTCCGCTGGGAAAGACAGAATGTCGGCCGACGAGGACGACCAGATGGCCGCCCCCATCGGTCCGAGATAGTCGGAGAACAGGCGCGGCCCGAACGATTCCTTGCGCAAATACTCGCCGAGCGTCAGGTTGTGCAGCCGGCCGGCGCGCAAGTCGGCCGCGCCCTGCCTGTTGAATCGCAGGACCTCGGCCAGCATGCGGAAATAGGATGGCGATGAGAGGTTACGCGGTTGTGCAAACAGGCCGCAAACAGTCTGCAGAAAGGTCTCGCCGCCACCCCGCCATTCGAACCGGCCCTGATCGGCGGACATGGCGAAGCTCATGCAAGTCTCGACGGTCCTCACGCCCAGCCGCGCGAACAGCGCGGTCAATTGCGGATAGTTCGCCTCGTTGAACACGATGAAGCCGACATCGACGTCAACGGCCTCGCCATCATAGTCGACGCGAACGGTATGGCTATGTCCGCCCGGGCGCAGCTCGCGCTCGTACACCGTCACGGCATGGCGTTTCGACAGGAGCCACGCGGCGGCATTGCCGGCAATTCCTGTCCCGATCACGGCCAAACGCATTCCCTGTCGCCCCCACTGGATACCGTCAATACGGTGCTCGAAACGGTCGCTGTGCAAGGAAACGTTCGGCGAGATGGCGCGGATCACCTTGCGGACCATCGGCCGCCCCGCCGCCGAACGCGAAACCGGCTCCTGCAGCCGACGTATCGAGGAGAGGGCAATTCTGGTGAGGGCGTGGTTTTGGTGAATGTTCAGGCAATAGGCGGCATTGCGCTGGCCCTTTGTCTCCTGATGGGACTGGCCTGGGTCGTTCAGCAGCGTACGGGAAACTCCGGATGGGTTGATGCAATCTGGTCCTACGCGACCGGCCTCGTTGGCGCGGTCGCCGCTCTGTGGCCTCTCGCCGCCGACACGCCGGCGCGCCGGGTGCTCGTCGCAGGGCTCGTGCTGCTTTGGTCGGTGCGACTCGGCACGCACATTGCGCGCCGGGCCGCAGCAGGCATCGACGATCCGCGGTATGCGAACTATGCGCGTCAATGGGGGGCTGCGGCCCCTCGCCGGATGTTCTTTTTCCTGCAATCGCAGGCGCTGGTCTCGGTGCCGCTGCCGTTCGCCGTCTTCCTCGCGGCGCACGCTCCCGAGCCCGGATTGCGACTGCAGGACTACGCCGGAGCCGTCATCATTCTGGCAGCCGTCGCAGGCGAGGCATTGGCGGACCGGCAATTGCGCCGGTTCAAGCTCTGCCCATCCAACGCCGGGCTCGTCTGCGATGCCGGCCTTTGGCGCTGGTCCCGTCATCCGAACTATTTCTTCGAATGGCTGGGGTGGTGGGCTTACCCGGTCATCGCGCTGTCGCCCGGATATGCATGGGGGTGGGCCAGCCTGGCGGCGCCGGCGATCATGTACTGGATACTCGTGCATGTGACGGGGATACCCCCGCTCGAGGAGCAGATGCTGCGATCGCGCGGCGATCGGTATCGGGAGTATCAGGCAAGAACCAATGCATTCTTCCCGTGGCCGCCGAAACACGCACATTGATGACCGGTGCCTGCTGTGTTGACTGGACGCAAGCGGGTGTGAGTGCGCGGATATGATCCGGCGCGGCTCGCCGGTCGTTAATCCGGTGCCGGGTTCGACAAGCCGGCCAGGTGCAACCGGACGGGAACGCGGACATGAATCCTCTCTTCACCTATCTCTCGGTGGCCTTGACCTTCGTTGCAATCGACATGGTCTGGCTCAAGATCATGGTTGAAAGACTTTACCGGCCGGTGCTGGGCGATATGTTGCGGGCCGAGCCCAATCTGGCGGCCGCTGCAGCATTTTACTTGTTGTATCCCATCGGTTTGATCTGGTTCGCCGTGCTGCCCGCGCAGCAGGATGGGAGTGCGCTGCGCGCTTTCACATCCGGCATGATGCTCGGCTGCTTCAGCTATGCGACCTATGATCTCACCAATCAGGCGACCCTGCGGAATTGGTCGACCGGGCTGACACTTGCGGATGTTTGCTGGGGATCGTTTCTTGCCGGCGTCAGTGCCTGGATCGGATTTCTCGTCGCTCGAAAGCTGGCCCACTAAGCGGGGAGCAAGCGTGCCAGGCCGAGCTAGGTATAACTTCGCCCTCCAAGCTGGTCGAACGTGTCTCTGGTTTCCGCGATCTTGTCGGACAAGGACCTGAATGCGCTTTGAGCCTGCAGCTTCGCATCTTCGTCGAGCAGGAGGCAGGCGAGATCGACCAGTTGATCGCTCATGTGCTCCATGGCAGCAAGCAGCTGATCGAGGCTGGCTCCGGGATCGTCGGCTCCGACACGTTCGACATCTCTCAAAACCGCTTCGAGCCGTGCGATCGAAGAGACGAGCCGATCCCCGCGATCGGGCTCCGGAAATGCGATGATCTCTGCAGCCATGCGCGTTCTCCGGCTTCAGGCCGCGGCCGATGCCGCAAGGCAATCCTTGCGCACCGCCAGGATGGTTCGATGCAGCCAGGTCTTGATGGTGCCGACCGGCACACCGAAGCGTCGTGACAAGCTGGCGCGGCTCTCGCCTTCGAGATAAGCGAGAGCCACCAGCCTGCGGCGATCTTCCGGCAAACGAGCCAATGCTCCGCGCGCAATCGGTTCGGCGCTGGCGTAGTCGAAATCCTCGATCGATGACGCGCCGGCTCCCGCCGGAACCAAGAGCGCTTCGTCCAATTCGTAAGTTGGCTGCCTTCTGGTCCGCCGATGATCAATTGCGGTATTCCGGACGATCGCGGACATCCAGGCCATCGCCGGGGCTCGTCCGGGATCGAACCGACCAGCCTTGCGCCAGATCTTCAGAAAGGTCTCCTGGAGGATGTCGTCGACGTCGTGAGGTGAGGCTCCAACGGCCAGCGCTGTCCTGCGCAGCCGGCCCCGTGTCAGCGTGTGGAGCTCTGCGAAGGCACGTGTCTCGCCTGCGGAAACGCGTGCCAGTAGTTCAGGCAGCCTCTCGCTCGGCACCTGACTCGCCAGGCTTGAACCGGCCATGTCCTGTCTCCCTTGCGTTTGTTTCGAAACGCTCCGGGCGCGTGTCTGGATCACCCCCGGGGAGAAGGACTCGAGAGAATCAAAGCCGCACGAATGGCCCGATCAGTCGGCCGAGAAAACCGTTCATGCGCAGGTCGCCGGTCATCGCAACCAGGCAGACGCATGGGCCTTCGTCCCCGACGATGGGACGGTGCTCGATCTCGTCATCACCGTAATCGAAATCACCAGGGCCAAAGCGACCGCCCTCGTGACTGAAGCTGCCCTCGAGGACGAGGGTCAGTTCGGTGCCGGTGTGCGTGTGTTCAAGCATGCGCGAGCCTGGTGCGGACCGAAGCAGAAAGGCGCGCGCCTTGCCCGAACCGGAAAGCTCGATCGGCCGCATGCTCAGACCCGGCGCGATGCGCCGGCGCTTGCCGATGCGATACTTTCGCAGTGCCGGCGGAAGATCATGATTGGCGTCGGACGTGAGGGGCGGCGCCGCTTCGCCTTCCGGAGAGCTGTCAATCCGCGACATGACGCGGTCGAACGCATCTGGTGCGATCGGCACCGGCTCGACATCCTCCAGCGCGGCTCCCGCAAGCTGCTCTATGGCCTGCACAAAGCGGGCGCACCGCGTGCAACCTGCCACATGAACTCCCACGACCAGCTGATGGGCCTCTTCCAGCTTGCCGGCCGCGAAATCGGCCAGAAGATCTTCAGGCGGATGGTGGCTGATCGTCATGCTTCTGCGTCCAATATGTCTCTCAACCGGTTCATCGCCAGCCTGATCCGAGACTTGACCGTTCCGAGCGGAATACCGAGCTGGCTCGCGATCTCCGGATGCGCCCTTTCCTCGATGAACGACAGCCTCACCACCATGGATTGCTCTGTCGAGAGTTGCTTGATGGCCGACTCGATCCGTGTGGCATCCTGCACCCGCGAAATGACGGCATCTGCCGGTTCGGCTGGATCCGGTGCATCGGGCAGCTCGGAATCGGCATGCAGACGGTTTGCCCGCGCTCTGCGACGGAATAAATCGATCCGCAGGTTGCGCGCGATCGTGAATATCCAGGCCGCCGCGCCCGCTGTCGCAGGATCGAAAAGGCTCGCCTTCCGCCACACGGCGATCATCGCGTTTTGGGCGATCTCCTCCGCCTCGTCGGAGCTGCACCCGGCTTTCTGCATCAGTCCCTTGATGCGAGGCGCGAAATGCTCGAATAGCCGCTTAAAAGCGGCCCGGTCACCGTGAGAGGCGACGCGTCCGATCAAATCAGCCCAGTCCACCTTTGCCTTCGGCCCTTTGCTCGCACCAATGGACAGCCGCGCCTCACCCCGCCGGGGCACGCGAGCTTCAGCCCGGATTGGCACATCTATAGCCCGGATAGCAGCGATCATAGCGCCTCGACAAGCGATCTCCGAGACTGAGAACGAGCGGGAACAGGCCCCGGATCACTGTGCAGTGCCCAATTGTTGGTTCCAACCCGCATGGCCGGCACCCGGCCATTCCTGGCATTCCGCTTGCTCATTCAGGAGCCAAGCCAAGGTCTCGGCGAGAGGCCGTTTCAGGTTGAGGCAAGTGATGCAGAAAATGTCCCGTTCTGGTGCTGCCGGTGAACTCCGGCTCGATGCATTGATCGCCGATTTGTGGTGGCGCGTTCGGCTCCTGAACACCGACATCCTCGAGGAGGAGGCTCGGGCCAGGGTGTTCGACGTGAACCAGCCGACCTATCCGCTGCTCGCGCTCAACCTGCGCACACGGCGCGACAACCTGGTGTCGACGATCGGCGTGCTCGAGCAGCGCGCGAGAGCAATGTCGGAAGCGGCTTGAGAGCGGTCTCCCGGCCGGCGGCCACGCCGCGGCCGCCGGCGCGCGGGATGCAACGAGCATCGTCGCATGGCTCGAATGCCTCCGGCGCTTGTCGGGGCATGAGTTGAATTCACGCCGCGCCTGACTGTGATATTGCTGGCCTCTGCAATCCCGCGAGGCCTCCATGCTCCCCATTCCCGCCGATATCTTCACCGAGCCCGAGGACGTCTCGCCCGACGGCCTTGCCAATCTCGGCCCGCTGCGGCGGCTCGCCGGCACCTGGCAGGCGGATAAGGGCATCGACATCAATCCGAAGGCGGAAGGGCCGGAGCGGCGGACCTTCATCGAGCGCATCCGCATGGACCCCATCGATCCGCAGGCCAACGGGCCGCAGCTGCTGTACGGTCTGCGCTATCACATCCACATCAACACGCCCGAGGAAGACATCACCTTCCACGACCAGGTCGGCTATTGGCTGTGGGAACCCGCGACCGGGCTGATCATGCAGACGCTGGCGATCCCGCGCGGGCAGGTGCTGCTGGCCTCGGGCAAGGCAGGGCCCGATGACAGGACAATCGCGGTCACCGCCAAACGCGGCGACACCGCTTACGGGATTTGCTCGACCGACTTCCTGGAACAGGCTTTCCGCACCGATGCCTACCGCTGCGACATCACCTTCAACGACGACGGCAGCTGGACCTATCTGATCCAGACCGAGTTGTTCGTGCGCGGCGCGCCGTTCAATCATCGCGACACCAACACGCTCCAGCTCGTCGCGCCGCCAAAGCTCAATCCGCTGGCGCTGATCGTCAACGATCGCGCCAAGGAGAATGCAGCGACTGGCGGTGGATCCGCGGCCTGAGCGCTACCCGGAGAATTGCATGAAGCCGTATGTCATCTGTCTGATGCACTCCAGCCTCGACGGCCGCACGCATCCGAGCCGCTGGCGTCCGAAGGGGGCAGGCACGGATTGGTTCGAGAAGATCCATGACGAGCTCGGCGGCGATGCCTGGGTGATCGGCCGCGTCACCGGGGCGGAGTTCGCCAAGGGCGAGCCCTATCCCGCGACGGACGCGACATTCCCGCGCGAAAGCTGGTTTGCTTCGCGCGATGCGGAAACCTATGGCGTGGTGCTCGATGCACAGGGCAAGATCGGCTGGGGACGCTCGGACATCGGCGGCGACCCGATCGTCGTCGTGCTGACCGAGCGTGTGCCGGATTCGCATCTCGCCGGGCTGCGCGGCGAGGGCGTGTCCTACATCTTTGCCGGCAAGTCCGAGATCGACCTGGGGCTGACGCTGGACATCCTCGCCCGCGAGCTCGGCGTGAAGCGCCTGCTGGTGGAGGGCGGCGGCGTTGCCAATGGCGCGTTCCTGCGCGCCGGTCTCATCGACGAGTTCAACCTGATCCTCAGCCCCGCGATCGACGGCGCAAAGGGCGCCCCCTTCGTGTTCGATTCGACTGAGGCGGACAGCGACCGGCGTGCGCCGATCACCGCGATGACGCTGGAGAGCACGCGCGAGCTCGGCGGCGGCGTCCTGCTGCTGCGATATCTGATCAAGAACGACCCTCCGGCAGCGAGCCGGTAAGCGCGGCATGTCCGATCCATCCCAGCACATCGTCATTGTCGGCGCCGGCGCGGCCGGCTTGATGGCGGCGCGCGAATTGGCGCGTGCCGGCCGGAAGGTGACGATCCTGGAGGCACGCCAGCGCTGCGGCGGTCGCATTCATCCGCTGCCGGCCTCGGAGTTCGGCTATCCCGCCGATGGCGGCGCTGAATTCGTCCATGGCGAGGCGCCGGTCACGCGCGCACTCCTGCGCGACGCCGGGCTGTCCCTTCAGGAGATCGAAGGCGAGCAGTGGAGCTTTGACGGGACGAGGCTCTCGCGCGAGGATCGCCGCGATCTCCATGAGGCAGAGCTTCAGGCCACGCTACGGGGCTTGAAGGACGATCTCACGGTCGCCGACTTCCTGCGCCGGCATTTTGCCGGGGACGACTATGCGCCGATGCGTCATTCGATCGAACGGATGGTCGAGGGTTACGATGCGGCCGATCCCGAGCGCGCGTCCACGCTGGCGCTGCGCGCGGAATGGATGGATGGCGGACACGCTCCGCAGGCGCGGATCGACGGCGGATACGGCGCCATGATCGACGTGCTGGCGGCCGACTGTCGCAGGCACGGCGCAACCATCCGCCTCGGCTGTGTCGTGTCGGCCCTTGCGGAGGAGGGCAGCGCGGTCACCGTTCGCTGCGCCGGCGGCGATGTGCACGCCTGCGATCGCGTGATCCTCACCGTGCCGCTGCCGCTGCTGCGCGAGATCGCGCTGCCGGCGGAGGCGCGCGCGAAGCTTGCCGCTGCCGACGACATCGGCTTCGGCAACGTCATCAAGATCCTGCTGCGCTTCGCCCGGCCATGGTGGCGCGAGCGCAAGGAAAATCTCGCGGATATGACCTTCCTCCTGTCCGACCAAGCGATCCCGGTGTGGTGGACGCGCTATCCGGACCAGCAACCCGTGCTCACGGGCTGGTTCGGCGGCCCGCGCACGGCGGAGCTGGAAAGCCTCGATCCGCAAGGACTGATCGATGCCGGGCTCGGCTCGCTTGCCGTCGTGTTCGGTCTGCCGCGCGATGATGTCGCGCGCGAGCTCGTGGCGGCGGCAGCGATCAACTGGGCGCATGATCGATTCGCGCGCGGCGCCTATTCGTGGGCGACGCCGCGGACGCGGGAGGCACAAGCGATCCTCGCACGTGCCGACGGGCGCGTGCTGTTTTCGGGTGAAGCGCTCTATCGCGGCCGCGATATGGGCACGGTCGAGGCGGCGCTCGCGAGTGGGTTGGAGACCGCGGAGAGAATCTTGCAGGGATAGCAGAAAGGCCCGCATCTCTGCGGGCCTTTTGTCTTACCAGCGTCCGCTTGTCCTACCAGCGTCCGCCGCCGAAGCTGAACGTCACGCCGGGACCGCCGCCGTAATAGCCGTACGGTCCGCCGCCGTAATAGCCGTGGTGCCGCGGATAGTAGCCGTAGCTTCTGTAATGGGGCCGGTAGTGGCCGTGATGATGCCGCCAGTGATGATGGTGACCGTGCCAGTGATGGTGCCTGCGGTGCGCGCTGATGTCGGTGGACTGGCTCTCCTGCGCGGTCTGTTTGGCGCTTACGCTGCCCGCCGCGTTGGCCGCCGATCCGCCGGCGAACGCCGCAGCACCGAGGGCGATCGCGGCAATGAGATACTTCATGTCGTCACTCCAGTTGAATGTCGTGTGACAACACATGGGTGCCGGCTGCGTTCCAGCCAATGCGGGCGTCGAAACGACGCAGTGTGTGATGTTCACGCGGATGATTCGTTCATCGTGAGATGTATTGTCGCATTACCGACGTTCGTCGCGCGATCGCCATCACTTCGCCGCGAATGATGCGACCACCTCGTCCGTCGTGACGATACGCGCGAATTCGCCGTTGAGATTCGACAGCGTCATTGCGGGCTCGCCGTCCTGCTCGCGCGCCTCGTCCTTGACCGCGTAGCCGGAACGCGATGGCAGAAACGACGAATTCGGCGTCGTGCCTTCGTGGCGGATGTGGAGGATCGGCACGCGATTCGTCCTGAAGGCCTTCAGCAGATCGACGATGCGCGCGACCGCATCCGGATTGTTGCGTCGCTTGCCCGCAGCTTCCCATTCGTCGAATGCGCGCGCGTCTGCAGAGCCGCGACATCAGAATAGGGCTACGCGGGCCGCGGGAATTCTTTCTATGGATGGGGATCGGGAAAGCCGTGGCGCTCGGAGAGCGCGGCGAGGATCGCGTCCTTGTCGGCGATGAAGGCGCGGCCATGATGGCTGCCGGTCTGGTGCGGCGAAGTCGCTCCAGTCGCGAGCACGAGCAGCGGCAGCGATTGGTTCTCCTCGCCGACCAGCGCGACCACGGCTTGCCGCGGTAGCGGCCAGGGAATCCGCTCGACGTCGAGCTTTTCGGCGAGCGCCGGAAACGAGGCCAGCACGCCCTCGATCAGCGCGCAATGCCAGCAATAGAACCGACGATTCGGAAAGGCCGGATCCTCGAAACCGGGACGCAGCAGAAACAGGCGGTCGCGCGTCATGGGTCGCTCCGAAGCATGGCCGCCTTGCTGAGGATCAAGGCGGCACGGTCTGGCCGGCCTAGTGTCGAGGCCCCAAATGGTTGGGGATCGACAGGGTTAAGAAAGGACGCCATGCCGGGGCCGATCAGTCAACCGCAGTCACTCGCCGACGTGACGACACTGCCGGAGCTCTTGCGCTGGCGCGTCCGTGCGACGCCGGCGGCGGAGGCCTATCGCCATTTTGACAGCGCTGCCGGATGCTGGATCAGTCAGTCCTGGCAGGAAATCGATGCGGAATTCGAGCGCTGGCGGCGGGCGCTGGCTGCGGAGGGCTTTTCGGCCGGCGAGCGCGTTGCCATCCTGGTGCCGAACGGCATTGCGCATGTCGCGATGGACCAGGCGGCGCTGTCGCGTGGGCTCGTTCCGGTGCCGATGCATGCCGTCGACAACCCCGACAGCATCGCCTACATCCTCGCCGATTCCGGTGCGCTGCTGCTGTTCGTGGATACGCTGTCGCGCTGGCAGGCGATCACCGCCACTGGTCAGCCGCTCGACCATCTCAAGCGCATCGTCTGCGCCGATGCGACGGGGCTCGCTGCAGCCGATGCCCGTATCGTCGCGCTCGACCGCTGGCTTGCAGAGCCCCGAAGCGCCGGTGCACCGCTGGCCGACGTCGCGGTTGAGCCGGGCGATCTTGCCGCCATCGTCTACACTTCGGGCACGACCGGCCGGCCCAAGGGCGTGATGCTGTCGCATGGCAACATCGTCGCCAACGTGAAGGCCGTCGCGCGGCGCATCGCGGCCGTGCCGAACGACGTCTTCTTGTCCTTTCTGCCGCTCTCGCACACCTTCGAGCGTACCGGCGGCTATTATTATCCGATCGCGGTGGGGGCCTCCGTCGCCCATGCCCGCTCGGTGCCGCAGCTCGCGGAGGACTTGAAAACGGTGCGGCCGACGGTGCTTGTCTCGGTGCCGCGCATCTATGAGCGCATCTACGCCCTGATCATGCAACATCGCGCGGCGGCCGGCGGCGCAGAACGCGCGCTGCTCGATCTTGCGCTCGCCGTCGGAGGCCGGCGCTTCGATGCGCGGCAGGGTCGCGGCTCGCCGGCGCTGTTCGACCGGCTCGCCTGGCCGCTCCTGAAGCGTTTCGTCGCCGACAAGGTGCTGGCCCAGTTCGGCGGGCGCCTGCGCGTTGCGGTCTCCGGCGGTGCTCCGATTGCCGAGCCGGTCATCCGCCTGTTTCTCGCGCTCGGGCTCGACATCCTTCAGGGCTACGGCATGACCGAGACCTCGCCGGTCGTTTCCGTCAACACGCCCGGCGACAACGATCCGTCCTCGGTCGGCCGCGTCCTGGACGGCATAGAGGTCAGGCTCGGCGAGCTCGACGAGCTGCTCGTTCGCGGGCCGAGCGTGATGCTCGGCTACTGGCGCAAGCCGGAGGAGACGCGCAGGGTCAAGCAGGCCGACGGCTGGCTGCACACCGGCGATCAGGCCCGCATCGAGAACGGGCGCATCACCATCACAGGCCGCATCAAGGACATCCTGGTCACTTCAACCGGCGAGAAGATCGCGCCGGTGGATCTGGAGACCGCCATCCTCGCCGATCCCTTGTTCGAGCAGGCGTTGGTGATCGGCGAACAGCGGCCGTTCCTCGCCGCGCTGGTCGTGCTGAATGCAAAAGCCTGGACGCAGGAAAAAGAAAGGCTCGCGGCGAGCGGCAAGCAAGGCGCCGGGGCGGAACGGGCCGTGCTGCTGGCCAGAATTGCGGCCGCCGTGAAGGCCTATCCGTCCTACGCGACGCCGCGCGCGGTATGGTGGACGCTGGATCCGTGGACCATTGCTGGCGGCCTGCTCACGCCGACGTTGAAGAACAAGCGCCCCGCGCTCGAGCGCCGCTTCGCCGCCGAGATCGAGCAGATCTACGCCAGGAAGCCGGCGCCGATAACGTCGACGTGATTTCGCCTCCGGTCGCCCTTGATCCAGCGCAACTTCGGCCGTCGCCGCCCGATGCAATGTGGCCGCGACATTCGAAATGCAATCGAGGCAGATCATGAAGGCGTATTTCATCGGCGGTGGCATTGGATCGCTCGCAGGCGCGGCGTTCCTGGTTCGCGATGCGCAGCTGCCGGGGCGCGACATCGTGATCTACGAGACGCAGCCGCTGGTTGGCGGCAGCCTCGACGGCGCGCAGCTCGCGAACGGCGCCTATTCGCTGCGCGGCGGGCGCATGCTCACCACCGACCATTACGAATGCACCTGGGATCTGCTCTCGAGCATTCCCTCGCTCGAACATCCCGGCCTCAGCGTGCGCGACGAGACCATCGCCTTCAATGAGGAGAACCCGGCGCATTCCCGCGCGCGTCTGGTCGACCGAAACCGCTTCAAGGTCGACGTCTCGCACATGGGCTTCTCCGCGCGCGACCGGATCGAGCTGCTGCGGCTCACTGAAGCTTCGGAGGAGACGCTCGGCAATAGCCGCATCACCGACTGGCTGTCGCCCGGATTCTTCGAATCCAATTTCTGGTACATGTGGCAGACCACCTTCGCCTTCCAGCCCTGGCACAGCGCGGTCGAGCTGAAGCGCTATCTGCACCGCTTCATGAGCGAGTTTCCGCGCATCGAGACGCTCGGCG
This sequence comes from Bradyrhizobium sp. GW821-FHT13H06, assembly GCF_058803975.1. Classification (NCBI taxonomy): domain Bacteria; kingdom Pseudomonadati; phylum Pseudomonadota; class Alphaproteobacteria; order Hyphomicrobiales; family Nitrobacteraceae; genus Bradyrhizobium; species Bradyrhizobium sp. GW821-FHT13H06. The sequence goes on from NZ_JBXAPN010000011.1 coordinate 155,120, forward strand.
GCGTCAAGCGCACCGTCTACAATCAATATGACGCGATCGTGCGGCCGCTCGCCGACTGGCTCAAGCGCCAGGGCGTGCAGTTCGTGCGCGGCACGCGCGTCACCGACATGGCGTTCGAGGCCGACGGCGCGCGCTTGCGCGTGCGTCAGCTCACGCTCGACCGCGACAGCCGCACCGCCAACGTCCGGGTCGAAGACGGCGATCTCGTCTTCTTCCAGAACGGCTCGATGACGGACGCTTCGAGCCTGGGCACGATGACCGAGCCGCCGCCGCGCCTGACCAAGGCTGATAGTCAGGGCTGGGCGCTGTGGGAGACGATCGCGAAAGGACGTCCCGAATTCGGCAATCCGTCCGCGTTCAACAGTTCGATCCCCGAGTCCTATTGGCTGTCCTTCACCGTCACCTGCCGCGATCCACGATTCTTCGACCGGATGGAGGCGTTCTCCGGCAACAGGGCCGGCACCGGCGGACTCGTCACGTTCAAGGATTCCAACTGGCTGATGTCGGTCGTGCTCTATCACCAGCCGCATTTCACGGGACAGCCCAAGAATGTGCAGGTGTTCTGGGGCTATGCGCTGCATCCCGACCGCATCGGCAATTTCGTTGCAAAGCCGATGTCGGAGTGCGGCGGCGCCGACATCCTGAAGGAGCTCTGCGGTCACCTGAACTTCGATCCCGCCGTGTTCGAGGATGCGACCTGCATTCCCTGCCGCATGCCTTACATCACCAGCATGTTCATGCCGCGCAGCGCGACCGACCGGCCGCTGCCGGTGCCGGAAAATTCCGTCAATCTCGCCTTTGTCAGCCAGTTCGTCGAAGTCCCCGATGACGTCGTGTTCACCGTCGAATATTCGGTTCGTGCGGCGCAGATGGCGGTCTATCGGCTCATGAAGATCGATCGCCCGGTGCCGCCGGTGACGCGGCACGACAAGTCGCTCGCCGTGATCTTCGCGACGCTGGAAAAGGCGTTCGCGTGATGGCTACTTGAACGGGTCCTGGATCGCCGGTGCCGACTGGCGGATGCGGCGCACGCTGACCGGCGTGCCGTCAGAGACGAACAAGAGCTCGTATTTGCGGCCCTCGTTGTCGGTCGCCGAGCAGGTGACGTCGTTGACCTTCCTGGCGGCGAAATTGCCGGTCTGGCGGCAGACGCCGGTGGAGGTCTGCTCGGCCGGCACCGGGAGGCCGTCGACCCTGGGGCGGTGCTTGGAGTTGAGCAGCATGCGGTCGATCGGCAGCTCGTAGGAATTGTCGTCGGCGCGCTTGCCGTTCTCGCCGGAGAACGACACGACGTGGTTCGCATCTGCGGGATCATCGACCGCGACCGCGAAATTGACCCGGCCCTTGTCGCCGTGGGCGTAGGCCACCGTCTTGCAAGCATAGGTGCGGCCTGCGACCTTGAACGTCTTGCAGTGACCGGAGATCAGCGCCAGGAGATCGATGAAGGCGTTCTGCTGCGGCTGCGGATTGTTGACCAGAATGGGTCCAGAAGTCTCGGCAAAACAAGGACTTGCCAAGATCATGATCAGGGCGGCGAGGACCGGTCGGCAGAGGCGCATCGTCGGGCTCGTGTGCCAGGGGGCCGTGGCGGCGGACAAGGTCCGTCCAACAACAATCGAACCGCAAATTGGTTGCGATCCCGTTTGCTCCGCAATTCCCGCCTGGAATACCACCGCGTTACCCCCGACGGCGCTTTCGCCCAAATTGCCCAATCCGTATGGCCAGCACATGCCATCAGGGCAGTGTTTTTTTCGTGGCGGAGCTAGCCTGTCGCCGCCTGCCAGCGCGCATCCCGAAGCGAGGGCCGGCGGTGCAGGCGGGCATCCAGCAGGGCGCGGGCGCGGGGCAGCTCCCCGCTGCGCATGAGCGCGACGATAAAGGTGTCCTCGATCAGCTCGCGCTGGGCATGGCTGCCGCCGATGCGCACGACCTCGCCGAGGACCGGCGCGAGCACCTGGACGCAAGTCCGGTAATCCTCATCGGCGAAAGCCAGGAGCGCGCGGCAGATTGCCGGTACCACGGGACCGGTGGGCAGCTTGCCGTCAGCGAGCCGCTGCTCGATCGCCCCAAGGCGCGCGGCGAGCGCCTTGCGGTTTTGCGTGGCGGCCGCGAACAGCGCCATGTGGACGTCGGCAAAGGACAGGCTCGACTTTGGAAACAGCTTTTGCGCGGCGGCATCAGCCTCGCGCCACAGCGCCTTCGGCACGGCGTGGCCGTAGGCCGACAGGCGCCAGAGCAGCGAGGCGCTGTCGGTGACGACGTTGAGCGGCGGCGCCTGCGTGGCGGAGGGCTGGAGCACGTCGGCATAGATCGACAGCGCCCGCGCCGCATCGCCATGCTCGAGCGCGCCGAGCGCCTGGTGCCAGCGGATATGGCTGTGCAGGATTCCGGCGCGGTCGTAAGTGGGGATCCATTCGTCGACGAGACGGTCGGCCGCATCGATCGAGCCGTCCTCGAACATCGCATGCAGCACCGCGTGCACGGCGTGGGCGTTCTGCCGGCGCAGATTGAAGCCGCGCTCGGTGACGGCGCGGCCACGGGCGACGTCGCCATTCTCCGTCATCGCCCAGCCGGACATGGTGAGGAACCACCAGTCCTCGCCATAATGCCGCGCGACGCGCTCGCAGAGCTCGTGCCGGGCGCGATCGTGGTCGGCCATGCCGGAGAATGCGAACAGGCCGAACGCGCCGAGCGGCAGTGACAGCACCAAGGCGTCGCGTGGCCATGCGTCGATGTGCTTCAGCGTCGATGCGATCGCCTCGGGCAGCCGGCCCTCGATCGCGAGCGCCAGCGTCTCGACATGCGAGCGCTCGCGCTCCGTGCCGCGCTTCGCCACGAGCTCGCGCGCGAGCGTCGCCTTCTGCCGCGCGAGATCGCCCTGCTGGTAGAAGGCATGCACGCGGCCTCGGGCGATATGGGGAAGCGCGAAATCCGGGTCGGCCGCGATCGTGCGCTCCAGCGTCTCCGCCGTGCCGGTCCAGCCCGCGAGCATGAGGTCGACGCCTTCGCGATAGGCGGCCGCCGCCTCCTGCGAGGTGGTGGAGAGCGGCAGGCCGTAGCGGTCTTCAAGCGCCATCGTCGTCTCCCGCTCTCATGCCGTCCGCGCGCGGCGGCCTTCGATCGGATAGGCCGGGTCGTTGTAGCCCGGCGTCGAGGGATGGCCCGGCGTCACCAGCCGGTCGACCAGGGCCTCGTCCTCCGCGGTGAAGGAGTAATCGAGCGCGCTGATGTAGCCGTCCCATTGCTCCTCGGTGCGGGGACCGGCGATCACCGACGAGACGAAGGCAGAGTTCAGCACCCAGGCGACCGCGAACTGGCCGGCGGTGATGCCCTTCTTCTCCGCGTGCGTCTTGATCTCCTGCGCGAGGCGCAGCGATTCCGGCCGCCATTCGGTCTGCATCATGCGGGTGTCGTTGCGGCCCGCGCGCGTCTCCTTGTCGGGGGCTGCATCTGGCCTGTACTTGCCGGTGAGCACGCCGCGCGCCAAGGGGCTATAGGGCACGATGCCGAGACCGTAATAGGAACAGGCCGGGAAGTGCTCGACCTCCGGCATGCGGTTCATGGCGTTGTAGTAAGGCTGGCTCACCGCGGGTCGATCGATGCCGAGCCGGTCGCAGATGTTGCAGATCTCGGCGACGCGCCAGGCGCGGTAGTTGGAGACGCCGAAATAGCGCACCTTGCCAGCGCGGATCAGGTCGCCCATCGCGCGCACCGTCTCCTCCAGCGGTGTCGCGTGGTCTTCCTTGTGCAAATAGTAGATGTCGATGTGATCGGTGCCGAGCCGCGTCAGGCTTTCGTCTGCGGCCTGCAAGACCCAGCGTCGTGACAATCCGCCACGGTTCGGATCGTTACCCATGGGGTTGGCGAGCTTCGTAGCGAGCACCCAGGCGTGACGGTTGTTGCCGATCGCGCGCCCCACAACCTCTTCGGATGCGCCTTTCGAGTAGGCATCGGCGGTATCGATGAAGTTGATGCCTGCGCCGTGTGCCTTGTCGATGATCCGCTTCGATGCGGCTTCATCGGTCGGCCCGCCGAACATCATGGTGCCCAGGCAGATCGGCGACACTTTCAGGCCGCTGCGGCCGAGTTGGCGGTATTGCATGGGCGGGTCCTCAACGCTGCGATGGGGTGCAGCATAGCCATCCGGTTTCGTCATTGCGAGCGCAGCGTGGGGACGCCCGTGCCATACTCGGTGTCATCGTCCGCCTTGTGCGCAATTGCGCACTGGGGCGGACGATCCAGCATTCCAGAGGCCGCAGTGATAGAGCCTAGAAGCCGCGGCGTACTGGATTCCCCGCCTTCGCGGGTGAATGACGCGAAGGCGGTGATACGCAGCAGTGGCAGCCTGACCGCTTCGCCTACGCCGGCCCCTTCAATATCTTGAACACGCCATTCGCCATCACGACGCAACGATCGTCCACGCTGACTTCGGTGCTCATGAAAATCAGGCTGCGGGTCGAGCGTACCACGCGCGGGCGGGAGATCAGGATGTCGCCGATCTGGCCGGCCTCGACGAAGTGGGTGTCGAGCTGCACCGTCGCCAGATATTCCTTGCCGGAGACATAGCGGGCCGTCATGCCGCAGGTGCGGTCGGCGAAGGTCATCATCACGCCGCCCTGGACCATGCCGCGACGATTGTGATGCTTGTCTTCGGTCGCGAGGGCGAACTCGTAATGGCCGTCGACCTTGCGCTCCCACAAGGGACCGACGAGGTGGAGGAAGCCCGTGGTCTCCAGGATGCTCCAGCCGTCTGATTTCAGCCTTGCGGCGGCCTTGGTGGTCATGTCGTCGTCCGTTCCTGTGCGGGCCTTGCGAGCGCATTTCATCGGGGCCGGACGTGGTGTAGTCAAGCATCATGAGACCGTTCGATGATGCCACACGGCGGAATATCGCGGATGCCTGCGCGGCCTTCACGCGCCTGCAGGAGGATGATGCGCAAGCGACGCTGAAGCGCGCCGCAGTCGCGGTCGCGTTGACCGCGAGCGAGGGCGACGACACTGCGCTGCTGCTCACGCTGCGTGCGTCGCATCTGCGTGCCCATCGCGGTCAATGGGCGCTGCCGGGCGGCCGCTGCGATCCCGGCGAGACGCCGGTCGGAGCGGCGCTGCGCGAGCTCGACGAGGAGCTTGGCCTTCGCCTCACGAATGCGGATGTGCTCGGCACGCTCGACGACTATCCGACGCGGTCCGGTTATCTGATCACGCCGGTCGTGGTCTGGGCTGCGGGCAGCGGCGCGATCCGGCCGAACCCGGAGGAGGTCGCGTCCGTGCATCGCATCGCGCTGGCCACCATCGAGCGCGAGGACGCTTTCGATTTCGTCGCGATCCCCGAAAGCAGCCGCCGCGTGATCCGTTTCCATCACCAAATGAGCCTGATCCACGCCCCGACGGCGGCGCTGATCTACCAGTTCCGCGAGGTGCTGGCGGGGCGGCACACCCGCGTCACCGACCTGGAACAACCGGTGTTTGCCTGGAAGTGATGGTAAACGGCGCGTTAACGTGACGGTTACCGGATGCCTGCTAAGAGGGCAGCATGCATCGATCGATTCGAAGAAACCTGGCGCTGGTTCCACTCGCGCTGGTCCTGATCTCACCCGCCGCGCGCGGCGCCGAAGCCGACGGGCTGCCGCCGGCCGTTCGCAATGCGAACGCCCAGCTGCTGTCGCAGTTCTTCGCGCAAGGTGTCTCGCCGGCCGTGCTCGAATATCGCCGCAAGCTCGCGGAATATCAGGCCGCGCGCGCGGCCTTCGATGCCGAGGCCGGCGCCTATTGGAGCCAGATCTCCGAGAAGCGGAAGACGCGCAACGCCAAGCGGCGCAATGGGCAGCAGATCACGCTCGACGATTACGTCCTGGAGCATCCGCCGCTCTATGCCGGGCCGAAGCGCCCGGTGAACCCGGAACCGGAGGAAACGCCGGAGCGGCCGCCGCGAAAGCCTATTCCGGTGGTCGCCGATTTCCTGCGCGCGGCGCAGGAGCTCTACCAGTTCACGCCGCAGCGCCCGACCAGCGAGCTCGAGTTCAAGCGCGCCTATGCGCGCTACGCATTGGCCAACGGCTTGACACGTGAGCAGGCGGTGCGGGTCTATTCGTTCGAGACCGGCGGCACCGGCAGCTACGACGTGCAGGCGGGCATCGAGCATGGCGGCAAGCGCGCGATCTCGACCGCGATGGGCTACAACCAGCTGCTGACCACCAACAGCGTCGAGCTGTTGGCCGAGCAGGGCCATGAACTCATCCGTGCGCTTTCCGAGAAAGTGGCGCGGACCTCGGGGCCGGCGCGGCATGCGCTCGAGCACAAGCTCGGTGTCCTGAAGAAAATGGTGACGCATGCGAAGTCGGTGCCCGATACCTGGTCGGAGCACGAGAAGATCGGCAATACTCCGCAGGGCTGGGCCATGCATGCGATGGTGCTCGACGTCGATATCGGCCCGATGCTGCAGACCCACAAGCTGCTGACGTCGGTGCTGTTCGCCCGCGCCAAGGGCTACACCCGACCGCTCTCCGCGGCCGAGCTCGAAATGATGAACCTCACCGGCGACGGCACCGGTCTCGACATGGTGACGATGCCGCAGGCGATGCGTGAGAAGGTGCCGACCTCGAACTTCTTCCAGCGCGGCGGCTACGAGCGCAATCCGGTCGCGATCCGCCACAACACGGTGGCCAAGCTGCTGGCGGTCACGGACGATCGGATGGACGTGAACAGCGGCAAACCCGGCGCCAGGGAATTGGCGGCGGCGTTTTAGCTGCTGGCGAGCTGCCGCAGGGTGGGCAAAGCGAAGCGTGCCCACCATATCGATTTGAACGCGATGCTAGATGGTGGGCACGGCGCTACCGCGCCTTTGCCCACCCTACGGCAGCTTCGTTTGTGGCAAGAGCCGCAGCGCTGCAATCGCCCGCAGCCCAATCAAGTCCCTACTGATCCGGCCCGAACTTGAACTTGCCGTCGCCCTCCAGATAAGGCCCGCTCCGCATGTAGAGCTGGCCGTTCTGGCCGATGAAGAACAGCGTGCCCTTCGGCACCTTCTTGGCTCCCTTCAGCAGCTCGCCGGCGTTGCTGGTACCCATTTTGTAGGAATAGGTTTTGCCGTCCCTGTCATAGGCATAGCCCATGTCGGGTTTGAGCTCCCAGGGCGTCGCTCCGGCTTGCGCCAATGCGGGCCCCGCCCATGCGCCGAGCACGGCTGCGATTGCAAATGTCTTTGTTGAAAACGCCGTCATCCCATCCTCCCACGGTCGGGACATTCCGGGCTTGAACAAATCACGAACGGCATGTCCGGGTCAATTTGCGAAAGCGCCGCAGCGCATCACGTCCTGCCCAGCAGCTTGTGATTTTCCCTCGGTCCCCTCGCGACTATGTTCCGCTTTCCGTCTAGAACGCAATTCGACAAAATTACTGGTAGGGATGATTCGGATGCGCCATGTGATCAAGCTTAGTTGGGCTGCTGCATTGTCGTTGACGGCGTTGGCCCCGGCCGCGCGGGCCGATGATTACCAGCTCAGCCACAATCAGCGCATCTCATGCAGCCGCGGCCTTGCCCCGGGCAAGCTGAACACGGCGACCTGCAAGTCCTACACTTATCTCTTCAACACCAAGACCTCGGAATATTTCCGTTGCCAGGTTTCGCTGGCGCTGACCCGCGACAACAAGGAAGTCATCAACGTCCAGACCGACGGCGGCTGCACCAAGAAGCCGCGTATCTTCGAGACCGACGGAAAGTATGATTTCGACGCGACCGAGACCGAGCCGCCGAACACCAACTCGTTCTTCGGCCCCGGCGGCTATTCGGTCTGGGCCGCCGACGTCACGGCGCAGAAAGTGCGCGGCTGCATCATCATCTCCTCCGGCCTCGGCTCCGACATCTCCAAATGCCTGGACATGACGTTCCAGTGAGGACGGGCTAGGCTCAATCGTCGCTTCGTAGTCGGTGCGCTCCCGCCCCCGCAGGCAGGGCAATCGCATATTGCATCATTCGCGAACTGAGCGCGCGCCTCGTCCTTCGAGACGACCGCTTCGCGGTCTCCTCAGGATGAGGCTAAGTGCCAGCGGCGCCCGCTGAAACTGCCGTCACGCACTCGGTCCTCATCCTGAGGGCCCGCCAAAGGCGGGCGTCTCGAAGGATGGCAGCAGGGAAGAGCTCTCAAATGCGATAACCCAGCGCTTGCGGGGGAGCGAAGGAGACGGCGCGAGAGGTGACCCGCCTTTTCCTGACTGCGCCACCTCGCCGCACCCACCGGTTCCCAAGGTCGAGCCGGATCGGCCGTTCGCCGCAGTCCTGTTTTGCCTTTTGGATGGGTTGACCCGCACCCCTCATCCGGCCAATTTCGCCGCCGGTTTGGGGAGAACAACAACCATGAAACGGACGACCTTCGGCGTGGCCGCGGCTCTTGCTCTGGCGGCGTCGGCGCCTTGCGCGCATGCGCAATCCTTCATCAACGTGCTGACCGGCGGCACCTCGGGCGTCTACTATCCGCTCGGCGTCGCAATCGGGAAGATCTACGGCGACAAGATTCCGAACGTGAAGACGCAGGTGCAGGCCACCAAGGCGTCGGTCGAGAATCTGATCCTGCTGCAGCAGGGGCGCGGCGAGCTGGCGTTCACGCTGGGCGATTCGCTGAAAGCGGCCTGGGACGGCGAGGAGGAGGCCGGCTTCAAGACCAAGCTCGACAAGCTCAGGACCATCGGCGCGATCTATCCGAACTACATCCAGATCGTCGCGACCGCCGAGAGCGGCATCAAGACGCTGGCAGACCTCAAGGGGAAGAGCCTGTCGGTCGGCGCGCCGAAGTCCGGCACGGAGCTGAACTCGCGTGCGATCCTCGCGGCCGCCGGCATGAGCTACAAGGATCTCGGCAAGGTCGAATATCTGCCCTTCGCCGAATCGGTCGATCTCATGAAGAACCGGCAGCTCAGCGCCACGCTGCAATCGGCCGGGCTCGGCGTCGCCTCGCTGAAGGACCTGTCGACCTCGAGCCCGATCACGGTGGTGTCGGTGCCGAAGGAGACCGTCGACAAGATCGGGCCGCCCTTCGTTTCCGCGATCATTCCGGCCAAGACCTATACCGGTCAGGACAAGGACGTGCCGACTGCGGCCGTGATCAATTATCTGGTCACGAGCTCCGCCGTGTCGGACGATCTCGCCTATCAGATGACCAAGCTGGTCTATGAGTCGCTCCCCGAGCTCGTCAACGCCCACGCGGCCGGCAAGGAGATCAAGCTCGAGACCGCAGCCAATGGCAGCCCGGTTCCGCTGCACCCCGGCGCGATCCGCTATTACAAGGAAAAAGGGCTGATCAAGTAAGGTCGGCTCTCGGTATCGGACGTCATGGCCGGGCTTGTCCCGGCCATCCACGTTCTTAGGCTGGGCGAGAAAGCTCGTGGATGCCCGGGACAAGCCCGGGCATGACGGTCTGGAGACGCTGCGCAATGTTATAAGCGCTGGACGGTTGGGGACGGATTGAAATGCTGGAAAAGGTAGAGGGCACGGCGACGGCGCCCGACAAGGTCAAGGTCGAGTTCGACAATTTCGAGCACGGTTTCCCCGAAGGTTTCGGTCCGGGCTGGTGGGGACGGCTCGCCTACTGGATCGGCATCGCATTCGCGACCTTCCAGCTCTATGTCGCCGCCTTCAACTATCTGCCGAGCCAGGTTGTGCGCGGCGTCCATGTCGGCTTCCTCGTCCTGCTCACCTTCGGCCTGATCGCGAACTTCACTGCGAAGAGCAATTTCGGCCGTGCGCTCGGCTGGGTGATCGGCGGCGCCGGCTTCCTCTGCGGCCTCTACCAGTGGATCTTCTACGCCGACCTGATCGCGCGCGACGGCGATCCGACCCGGCTCGATCTCGTGGTCGGCACGCTGCTCGCGGTGCTGATCTTCGAGGGCACGCGGCGCCTGATGGGCGCGGCGCTGCCGCTGATGTGCGGCGCGTGCCTGCTCTACTGGTTCTTCGGCCAGTACCTGCCGTCGCCGCTCAACCATCGCGGCTATGATTTCGACCAGATCGTCACGCATCTGTCGTTCGGCACCGAAGGATTCTACGGCGTGCCGATCTACGTGTCGGCGACCTATATCTTCCTGTTCATCCTGTTCGGCTCGTTCCTGGAGCGTGCCGGCATGATCCAGCTCTTCACCGACGTCTCGCTCGGCCTGTTCGGCCGCACCCGCGGCGGACCCGCCAAGGTCGCGGTGTTCGCCTCGGGCATGATGGGCACGATCTCCGGCTCCGGCGTCGCCAATGTCGTCACCGTCGGCCAGTTCACGATTCCCTTGATGATCAGGTTCGGTTACCGCCGCGCCTTCGCCGCCGGCGTCGAGGCGACGGCGTCGATGGGCGGCCAGATCATGCCGCCGGTGATGGGCGCGGTCGCCTTCATCATGGCCGAGACGCTCGGCGTCCAGTACTCGGAGATCGTCAAGGCGGCGGCGATCCCTGCGATCCTCTATTTCGCGTCGGCCTTCTGGATGGTGCATCTGGAAGCCGGTAAGCACGGCCTCGTCGGCATGAAGCGCTCGGAAATCCCGAGCGCCTGGAAGGCGCTGGTGACGCGCTGGTATCTCGTGCTGCCGCTCGCCGCCCTCGTCTACATGCTGTTCGAGGGCTTCACGCCGCTCTATGCCGGCAGCATGGGCCTCGCGCTGACCGTGACGCTGATCCTTGGCGCTGCCATCACGGCCGGCGTCTCCGCAACGGCGATTCGCTACATCTTCTGGATCGGACTTGCGCTCGTGGTCGCCGCGCTGTCGCGCGACGGCTTGCAGATCGTGCCGGTCGCAAGCGTCGTGGTCGGCCTGATCGTGATCACGGCTTTCGTCCGCGGCGGCTTTGCGGCCTTGCGCGCCTGCCGCGATGCGCTGGCCGAGAGCGCCAAATCCGCCATCACCGTCGGCATGGCCTGCGCCATCGTCGGCGTCATCATCGGCATGATGTCGCAGACTGGCGTCGGCACGATCTTCGGTGGTTGGGTGATAGGGCTCGGCGAGAAGAGCCTGTTCCTGGCGCTGGTCATGACCATGCTGCTGTCGATCCTGCTCGGCACCGGCATCCCGACCATCCCGACCTACATCATCACCGCCGCGCTCGCCGCGCCGGCGCTCGCCAAGCTCGGCGTGCCGCTGATCGCGAGCCACATGTTCGCGTTCTATTACGGCATCATGGCCGACCTTTCGCCGCCGGTGGCGCTCGCCGCGCTGGCGGCGGCACCGATCGCCAAGGAGAACCCGGACAAGATCGGCTGGGAGGCGATGCGCATCGCGCTTGCCGGCTATGTCATCCCCTTCATCTTCGTCTATTCGCCGGCGCTGCTGTTGCAGACGGGCGATCCCATGGCGGCCAAGCTCGGCTTCTACGGCGCGGTGGCGCTGGCCGCCACCAAGGCGCTGGTGGCGATCGGCCTGTTCGGCATGGTTGCGATCGGCTTCCTGTTCACGCGGCTGACGCTGATCGAGCGCCTGGTCGCGCTCGGCGCCGCGTTCTGCCTGCTCGGCGAATTCCCGTTCAGCGACACCGCGGGCTTCGTGCTCGCCGCTGCGCTGGCGCTGTGGCAATGGCGGCAGCGCCCGCCGGCGGCGGTCGAGGCGGCGTGAGCCTCTGCTTCGCAACGGCATCAGGCGTGAAGGCACTGGCGCTGTCCGCCTTCACGCTGGCCTGGACGCATTCGGTCGCGAAGGTCGAATGGCAGGAAGATTGGCGTGTCACGCCTGCCGGCCTCGAACTGGTGCAGGCCCGCGTCAAGGGCACCGGCCCCGGCATGGAGCCGCCGCCCGAGGCGCGGCTCGTCGATGGCTGGTTTCAATGGCAGCCGAAGCGGGCGCCGATGCAAGAGGTCGTGCTCGGCAATTCCGGCGCGGCCGGGGAATGGCGGCTGTGCCATGACGGGAAGTGCCGGACGTTGTCGGAGATTGTCGGCCATCCGATCGGTGCTAACGTCACCACAATGAAGATTTGCAGCGATCCGTAGCCCCGGATGAGCGCAGCGATATCCGGGAATGGTGGCCCCGGATATCGCTGCGCTCATCCGGGCTACAAAAACAGCAAGGGGAGATCATGATGGATAGGCTCAAGGGCAAGGTTGCGATGGTGGTGGGCGCCGGCTCGATTGGCCCCGGCTGGGGCAACGGCAAGGCAACCGCGGTGACGTTCGCGCGCGAGGGCGCGCAGGTGTTTTGCGTCGATCGCAATGGCGCTGCGGCCGAGGAGACCGCGAAGATCATCACCGAGGAAGGCGGCAGGGCGACGGCGTTCACGGCCGACGTGTCGCGCGCAGGTGAAATCGAGGCGATGGTCGCAGCGTGCCTGAAGGCCTATGGCCGCATCGACGTGCTCGACAACAATGTCGGCATCGCCGAGATGGGCAGCGTGGTCGAGGTGAGCGAGGAAAGCTGGGACCGCGTCTTCAGCGTCAACCTCAAGAGCGCCTATCTCGCCATGAAGCACGTCATCCCCATCATGGTGAAGCAGGGCGGCGGCTCGATCATCAACATCTCCTCGATCGCCTCGATCCGCCACATGGGCATCTCCTACGTCACCTACGGCACCTCGAAGGCGGCGATGAACATGATGACGCGCACCACGGCGGTCGAGTTCGCACGGCATCATGTGCGGGTGAACGCGATCCTGCCGGGCTTGATGAAGACGCCGATGGTCGAGCATTCAGCGGGTCTTGCCGCCAGCTACGCCAGGGGCGACGTGGAAGCGATGTGGCGCGCGCGCGATGCGCAGGTGCCGATGGGCCACATGGGCGATGCCTTCGACGTCGCCAACGCCGCGCTGTTCCTGGCCTCGGACGAGTCGAAATACGTGACGGGAATCGAGCTCGTGGTCGACGGCGGGATCACCTGCAAGGCGGGGGCGTAAATTACTTCAACCAGTTCCGTCATCCTGAGGTGCGAGCCGCGCGGCGCAACGCGGCGCGCGGGGAGCCTCGAAGACGGCCCCGTTGCTGCCGGGCCGTCGCCCTTCGAGGGCCGCTGAAGAAGCGGCCGCCTCAGGGTGACGGATTGAAATTGATGCTCGGGACGACAGCGGTGATTACTGCGCCAGCGCCAGGATGCCGCCGGCGAAGGCATGCCATGCCGCTGTCTCGCTGACCGGCCAGTTCAGCACCTTCACCGCCAATAGCGCGAGCGTGCCGTAGATGTAGACCGGATGCACGCGGCCTTCGGTGCGCCAGTCGCGCACCATGGCGACGACGAGCAGCAGGGAAGCGACGACAGCCGGCGCTATCGTCACGGGCACCGGCGGCGGGCCGGGCGGTCCGGGAGGGGCGAGGAAGGTCAGGAACCAGCGCGCAATCGCGGCATCGAGGATCGAGACCGCCGCCAGCAGCATGAGGCGCTTGTGGACCTCCGGTCTGCGCGTGTTCATGATCGCCAGCACGAACACCACGGCGAAGAACGCGATTCCGCTCATCGGCACGATCGAGAAGCCGATGCCGGCTTCCTTCTGCCCGAGCGCGGCGGAATGCTGCATCACGTGCACCGAGGCGAGGAAGCCGAAGATCGTCATCGCGGTCGCGAGCGATACGCCGGCGATGCCGAGCGAGCGGTGATTGACCACACGGCCCGAGGCCGCGAGCCAGGTCTGGAGCACGAAATAGAGCGACCAGGTGAAGAACAACAGTCCGTGAAAGTGAATCACGGGGCTTGCGGAGAGCGTCCGGTTGGCGAGCGGCACCCAATAGGTCGGTGCGAAGCCGAGAAAGGCGGTGGCCGCGCAGGCCAGGGCCATGTGGAAATAAAAGAACCGTGCTGGCAACGCCTCACGCGCGCGTACACGACGGTCGTCGATCAGAGTGGTCATGAGGGGTGAGTCTGAGGAAGGGCAATTTGGTTCAAACCCCACCGTCGCCGTCGATCTATCCGCCCGCACTCAATTCTGCGCGATCGAGCTCTTCCTCCAGCCGATGAAACGCGTCGTCGCCGATCACCTCGGTGGTGCGGAGGTCGAAGATCGCTTTGCGCGCGGCCTCGATGGCGCGGCGGCGCAGGGGATCGGCGGGCAATTCGCCATTGGCGATGCCGCCGTTCGGATCGGTCTCGGCCTGCATCAGGATGGCGCGATATTCCAGCCGCAGGATTTCCGCTTCCTCCGACGGATCGCTCTCGATCGCATCGAGCGCCGCGCGATAGGCGACCGCGCGCCCGCGCGCGACCTCGACTCCGACCGGATCATCGTCCTCGAGGTTGAAGGCGAGGATCAGCGGCCGCAGCGTCAGGCCCTGGATCACCAGCGAACCCAGCACGACGGCGAACGCAATGAAGACGATGAAGTCGCGATAGGGAAAGTTCTCGGGCAGGGCAAAAGCGGCGGCCAGCGTGACGAGGCCGCGCATGCCGCACCAGGAGATGATGAGTCCGCCCTTCGCCGAGGCGACCTGTTTCGGATCTTTCGGATGGTAGATCCCGCGCGCGACCAGCGCGCGCAACGTGGCGCGGTAGAACGTCACCCAGAACAGCCGCACCAGCACCACGGTGAGCAGGATCCAGCCGGCGGCCACGCAATATTCCCAGCGCACGTCCGCGTCCAGCCGCGTCCAGATCGGCCGCATCTGCATGCCGATCAGCATGAAGGCGAGCACGTTGAGCACGAACACCATCGTCTCCCAGACCGCATAGGACGGCACCCGCAGCCGCGCCGGCATGCGTGCCGGCGCCGTGCGCGCGATCGCGATGGCATAGACCACGATGGTGAGGATGCCGGAGAGACCGAGATGCTCGGCGGCGATCCAGATCATGAAGGTGGTGGCGAACTGCACGATGATGGCGCTCGGGGCCTCCGTCACGCGCTCCATGATGGGCAGGATGATGCGGGCCGCGACCAGGCCGGCGATGACGCTGCCGACCAAGCCCAGCGCCATGGTCGGCGCGACCTGGCTCCATGTCAGATGCTGGGTGGCGACCGCGCCGACCGCGATGCGATAGATCAGAAGCGCGCTGGCGTCGTTGAGCAGACTCTCGCCCTCCAGCACCTTAACCATGCGATGGGGCAGCTTCACCTGGCTCAGGATCGCGACGGCAGCGGCCGCATCCGGCGGCGCCACGATCGCGCCGAGCGCGACCGCGGCGGCCCAGGGCATGTCGGGCATCAGCCGGTGCGCGATATAGGCCACGGCGGCCGTGGTCAGGCCGACTGCGGCGACCACCAGGGTCGAGACCGGAACCCAGTTGTTCCGTAGATCGCGCAGCGAGGTGTCGAAGGCGGCATCGAGCAGGACCGGTGCGACAAAAAGGGCCAAGGCCAGGTCCGGCTCCAGCGCCCAGGACGGACTGGACGGCACGAAGGCGATCAGCGCGCCGCCGATGGCGAGAAAGGTCGGGTAAGGGACCTTGATCCGCCGCGCCAGCGCCGATAAGGCAACAGCGCCGAGCAGAAGCGCAATGATCCATTCGAATGTCGACACGATGATCCCCGAGACCGACCTGAGCGGCGCCACAAGCTAGCACCAATCCGGCCGTATGATGGATAGTGCAGCGTCAAGGCAAGACCTTAAGACAAGATCCTGAGACAAGGCTTTCCGGTTGCAACGAACATGCGTTCTCTCATTCACCTGTTCGGCGCCGGGCTGCTCTATGCACTCTCGCTCGCCCCGGCCGATGCTGCGACCGGAGGCGAGCCGGTTGCGGTGACGCAGGTCGATGTCGAGCTCTGCCTCGCGGCGACCGCGGCCGACGACGTGGACAAGGCGGCCGCCGCCTGCGCTGCCGTGATCGACAATGAGAAGACGGCGAAGGAGGATCTGATCAAGGCGCTGATCGCGCGCGGCGCACTGCTGGCGCGGCACGACCAGGTCGACCGTGCGATTGCCGACGACAGCCGCGCTCTCTTGCTCGATCCGACCCTCGCCGACATCTTCAACGCGCGCGGCGAGCTCTGGCTGAAGAAGGGCGACAAGCCCAGGGCGGTGCAGGATTTCGGCGCAGCACTCAAGATCGATCCGAACCACGCGAAGGCCAAGGCCAATCACAAGGCGATGGCGCGCGAGCTCGAGCGGATCGGCGCGCAGATGGCGGTCGCCGGCAAGCCCAGCTTCAATTGCGCGCGAGCGCGCCGCGCGGTGGAAAGGGCGATCTGCGGCAATCGCGAGCTCGCCGATCTCGACCGGGAGATTTTTGCATCGAACGCCCGCGTGGTTCGCGAGGCACGCAATGCGGATGAAGCGAAAGCGTTCCAACGCGAGCAGGATGAATTCATCGCGCGCCGAAATGCCGGTTTCGGCCGGCCGGGCTATGATCTCAAGAAGGCGATGCAAGAGCGCCTGCAACGGCTGAACGGGGTCGACGGATATTGACGGGCCTTCGGCTCACGAGGAGCCGTCATGCGCGGGCTTGTCCCGCCTGCGGGGCCGCTGAAGGCGTGGGCCTCCACGGTCTGTGTGCCGCGGGTAAGCCGTCGATGGCAGGGACAAGCCCGGCCATGACGGCGCGGACGGACCCGATTTGAACCCATCCCTTGCCAGCCGCGACAACGGTGAGAACCCGACGTCACGGAGCCCAATGTCATGTGCGGCACTCAAGCCTCCGCGCAAGCGCTTTCGCCTGCCAAAATCTCGCTTCGCGCCTTTTTCCTCAGCGCGGCGATCAGCCTTGTTCTCGCTTCCCCAGCCGTGGCGAGCACCGAGTGCGTGCTGGGCAGCAAGGCTGCCCCGGCAGAGTTGATTCCGGCGTGCAGCGCCATCATCGACAAGACTGCAAATCCAGCCTCCGATCGCAGCGCGGCCCTCGTTGTCCGCGCCGAAGCCAATGCGCGAACCCTTGGAGGGCAATCGCAGGCGCTGCGAGATCTGGACCGCGCCATCGCGCTCGACGGCAGGAACGCAAAGGCCTGGCGCCTGCGCGGCGACCTCCTGCGCGAGGCCGGCGGCGATCTCAGCCGCGCTGCGGCGAATTTGACCAGGGCGATCGAGCTCGATCCGAAGGATGCGGAGGCTTACGAGTCGCGCGGCGTGGTCTACACCAATCAGCGCCGGCTCGACCGCGCGCTCGCCGATTACGACCAGGCGATCAAGCTGAAGCCGGACGATGCGCAGGCCTGGTCCGACCGCGGCGTGGCCTATTATCTCGGCGGAGACAACGAGAAGGCGATCGGGAATTTCGACGAGGCGCTGCGGCTCGACCCCAACCGGCCTCGCACCTACACCAACCGCGGCGCGGCCTGGAAGAAGCTCGGCCAGAACGACAAATCGGTCGCCGACAACACCGAGGCCATCAGGCTCGACCCGAAACAGCCGGAATATTACGACAATCGCGGCCTCGCCTATGCCGCGATGGGCGAGTACGACAAGGCCATCGCCGATTACGACGAAGCGATCCGGCGTGAGCGGCGCGCCAACTTCCTGACCAACCGCGGCGATTCTTACCAGTTCAAGGGCGAGCTCGGGGCCGCGCTGAGCGACTATGACGCCGCGCTCGAGCTGGATCCGAATTTTGCGAAGACCTACAACAACCGCGCCGTGCTCTACAAGAAGATGGGCGAGCGCAAGAAGGCGCTGGCGGACTACGAGACGGCGCTGAAGCTCGATCCGGGCAACGAGAATGCAGCCAACGGCCGCCGCGCCATGATCGCCGAGATCGCGAAGTTCGGTGCCGAGCCGCTGCGTCCGCTGAATGCGGCTTCCGGCAACGGCCCGTCGTTCGATTGCGCGACGGCGAAGCGCGAGGTGGAGAAGGTGATTTGTGCCGATCCGCAGCTCGGCGTGATCGACCGCCAGATCGCCGAGGCCTACGAGCGCGTGCTGAAACTGGCGAACAAGCGCTCGGCCGGCGAATTGCGCAAGACGCAGCGCGATTTCCTCGCCACGCGCAACGCCAGCTTCGGCCGCCCCGACTATGATCTGAAGAAGACCATGAAGCAGCGGTTGCAGAAGCTGAACGCGATGGAGAGCTGACAAACGTTCCGAACTCGTCGTCTCTCCTCGAGTCGAACCGCCACCGTCCTTCCGGAGACCCCCGCCCCCCCGCAAGCGGGGCGAGGGGGCGCACCGCCCGCGCGGCGGTAGCTGTGTCTTCCCCGAAAGCCCCATCCTTTTGAGCTTGAACCGCGGCCCGTTCCCGCGAAAATAAGCCCACAACAAGGCCGGCAATTGATCCTGGTCATGGCGGGGCGCCTGTCCTGCCACAAGGGTCAAGGGCAGGCGAATAAAGGCACGGGAGCGCGGGAATGAACGTCCAGGGAAACGCCGACGGCAAAAGTCGCTATCATGAGGTCCATGCGCGCTCGCTGGCCGATCCCGCAGGCTTCTGGGCCGAGGCGGCGAAGGAGATCGACTGGATCGAGCCTCCGACCAGGATCTTCGATCCCTCGCAGGGAACCTACGGCCGCTGGTTCGCCGGCGGCGTCGTCAACAGCTGCTACAACGCGCTCGACCGCCATGTCGAACGCGGCCGCGCCGACCAGGTCGCGCTGATCCATGATTCGCCGCTGACCAATTCGGTCACCAAATTCACCTATGCCGAACTGCTGAACGAGGTCCAGGCGCTCGCCGCCGTCATGCAGGACTTCGGGGTCGCCAAGGGCGACCGCGTCATCCTCTACATGCCGATGGTGCCGGAAGCGGTGGTCGCGATGCTGGCCTGCGCGCGCATCGGCGCGGTGCACTCGGTCGTGTTCGGGGGCTTTGCGGCGAAAGAGCTCGCCACCCGCATCGACGACGCGCAGCCGAAGCTGATCCTGTCCGCAAGCTGCGGTATCGAGCCCGGCCGTATCGTGCATTACAAGCCCCTGCTCGACGAGGCGATCAGGCTCGCCGGCAGCAGGCCGAAAGCCTGTATCGTGCTGCAGCGTCCGCAGCTCACCTGCGAGATGACGCCGAGCCGCGACTACGACTGGGCCAGCCTGCGCCGCAAGGCGCTGAACGACGGCAAGAAGGCGCCCTGCGTGCCCGTCGCCGCGACCGATCCGCTCTACATCCTCTACACCTCGGGCACGACCGGCGTGCCGAAGGGCGTCGTGCGCGACAATGGCGGGCATCTCGTCGCGGTGAAATGGTCGATGTTCAACCTCTATGGCGTCAAGCCGGGCGAGGTCTGGTGGTGCGGCTCCGACATCGGCTGGGTGGTCGGCCACAGCTATATCGTCTACGGCCCGCTGTTTCATGGCGCGACCACGATCATGTACGAGGGCAAGCCCGTCGGCACGCCCGATGCCGGCGCGTTCTGGCGCGTGATCTCCGAGCACAAGGCAGTGGCCTTCTTCACCGCTCCGACGGCATTCCGTGCGATCCGCAAGGAGGATCCGGAGGGAAAATTCATCCGGCAGTACGACCTCTCCAAATTCCGCACGCTGTTCCTTGCCGGCGAGCGCGCCGATCCGCCGACGGTGGAGTGGGCGGAGCAGCAGCTGAAGGTGCCGGTGATCGACCATTGGTGGCAGACCGAGACAGGCTGGTGCATCGCCGGCAATCCGGTCGGGCTCGGCATGCTGCCCGTGAAGCACGGCTCGCCGACGGTGCCGATGCCGGGCTACCAGGTCGATGTCGTCGATGAAGCGGCAAAGCCGGTCGGCCCCAACACCATGGGCTCGATCGTCATCAAGCTGCCGATGCCGCCGGGCTGTCTGCCGACGCTGTGGAATCAGGACGAGCGCTTCAAGGAGGCCTACCTCAGCGAATTCCCCGGCTATTACAAAACCTCTGATGCCGGCTACAAGGACGAGGACGGCTATGTCTTCGTCATGGGCCGCACCGACGACATCATCAACGTCGCCGGCCATCGGCTCTCCACCGGCGGCATGGAGGAGATTTTGGCCTCGCATCCCGACGTCGCCGAATGCGCCGTGCTCGGCGTCAGGGACGCGATCAAGGGCGAGGTGCCCTGCGGCTTCCTGGTGCTGAAAGCGGGCGTGAAGCGCCCGCCGGCCGAGATCGAGAAGGAGATCATCGCATTGGTGCGTGACAAGCTTGGCCCGGTTGCCGCCTTCAAGCTCGCCATCACCGTCGGCCGCCTGCCCAAGACGCGTTCCGGAAAGATCCTGCGCGGTACCATCAAGAAAATCGCCGACGGCGAATCCTGGACCATGCCGGCGACCATCGAGGATCCCAAGGCACTCGAGGAGATCGGGGAGGCGCTGAAGGGGAGGGTGTGATGCTAACGCCATTTGCCCGCGAGGCGTGACGCCGCCCCAACAATTGCTACTGTCATCGCCCGCGAAGGCGGGCGATGACAGTATTCCAGAGACGGTGAGGTTAGAGCCGAGAGGCCGCAGCGTACTGGATTCCCCGCTTTCGCGGGGAATGACACCGGGCGGGAGCGGCGTCCAGGGACTTACATTCTCCGCATTCCGCGCTAAACAGTGCCGGCCAACAAGGGACCCCTGATGCCGCTTTCCGCCGCGCCGCGCCTGCTGATCGCCTTAGCTCTCGCCATCGCTCTCTCCGCCTGCTCCGCGCGCTACCAGACGCCGGTGGCGATGGGCGGCGACGACGATGACGCGGTCTGCCAGAGCCGGGGCTATGCGCAGGGCTCGCCGGAATACGCGGCCTGCCGCAAGGACCGCGACGTCCAGCGCAATGCCGCCATTGCCCGCGCCGACCGCCGCCAGCGCGACCTCGGCGAGTACATGCTGAACCATCCCGAGCGGCCGTGATCACGTTCGACGTGTTGAACTGACGCGCCTCGCGGTGCTCAGTACCATCGCCGCGCGCCCAAGTACTGAGTTACCCCGCAAGTCGCTCGCAATGTCGTCTGCCGTGGCAGATGTGCAACGTCGTCGCTCAATTGCGACGCATCAGTCCAGATTTGATGCAGGTCAAATCCGAAGGCACCCCCTTTCTGCTCTGACACGTGTGATCGCGCAACGGGGCGCGCATGGCACTCAAGGGGAATTCAATGCGAAGGACAATTCGGAATGCCGCACGGCTGGCGGTGCTTGCCGCCGCGTTCGGCGGGGCGCTTGCATCGGCGCAGGCTGCGGATCTGCCGGTCTATACCAAGGCACCGCCGGCGGTGGAGGCGTGGAATCCCTGGATGATCCGTCTGCGCGTCCTCGGCGTGTTGCCGGACGGCGGTGGCAGCTCGGTCAATGTTGCGGGTGTGCCTGCGCTGTCGTCGCCGAATTCGGGCCTTCACATCAGCGACCAGGTTGTTCCCGAGCTCGACATCTCCTATTTCTTCACGCCGAACATCGCGGCCGAATTGATTCTCGGCGTCACGCGGCATCACCTCACCGGATCTGGCACGCTCCAGGGGCTCGATATCGGCAAGACCACGCTGCTGCCGCCGACGTTGACGCTGCAGTACCACTTCACTAATTTCGGCGCGTTCAAGCCCTATATCGGCGCCGGCGTGAACTACACGGTGTTCTTCAACAACTCGGCGTCCAACGTTCCGTTCAACGGCCTCGCCGTGACCAACCTGCATGTCAGCAATCAATGGGGCGGTGCCGTGCAATTCGGCTTCGACTACATGCTCGACAAGCATTGGGGTCTCAACGTTGATGTGAAGAAGCTGTGGCTGCGGCCAAACTACTCGGCCATGGTCAACGGCGCGATCCCGGTCACCGGTACCGCGCATATCGATCCGTGGCTGGTCGGCGCGGGCGTGACGTACAAGTTCTGAGGCGGTTGCGGCGTCGTCTCGACGCCCGCGGATCTTATAAAGCCAAAAACGCGGCAGGTTCCCCTGCCGCGTTTTTTGCGATCGATCGTCGAATTACCCGGAGCGCCTCACTCCTCCTCGTCTTCGTGCTTCTTGCCGCCGAGCGTCTTCAGCTTGGCGAACACGGCATCGACATTGAGGTCGTCGCTGGACTTTTCCGCGGGCTCGTACTCGTCCTTGCGGGTGGTCTCGGAGGCCGGCAGCAGGGTCGCGCCGCCATAGGTTGCATCGATCGGCTTTTCCTTGGCAGCGCGCTGCACCTCGAAATCGAGCTCGATCTGCGAGCACAGGCCGAGGGTGACGGGGTCGATCGGGGTCAGCGCCGACGTGTTCCAGTGGGTACGGTCGCGCACGCTCGCGATCGTGCTCTTGGTGGTGCCGACCAGGCGCATGATCTGGGCGTCCTTGAGTTCCGCATGGTTGCGCAGCAGCCAGAGGATGGCGCTCGGACGTTCGTGGCGGCGCGAGACAGGGGTGTAGCGCGGTCCCTTGCGCTTGGGCTGGGGCGGCAGCACCACTTTGCTCTCCTGGAGGCGGAGCCGGTAATCCGGGTTCTTCTCGCCCTTCTCGATCTCCTCGCGGGTCAGCTGGCCGTTGGAGAGCGGATCCATGCCCTTGATGCCCTGGGCGGCGTCGCCGTCCGCGATCGCGCGGACCTCGAGGGGATGCATCTTGGTGAAATCGGCGACCTGGTCGAAGGTCAGCGCGGTATTGTCGAGCAGCCAGACGGCGGTCGCCTTGGGCATCAGAGGTGCGTTGCTCATGGCAAATCTCCTTTGTGCTTCGCCCACCCCTCTGGAGGCGAAACCGGTGGTCATCAGCGATGACAGGGAATTCGCGCTATATAAGCCGGGTGGGGGCAGCCACGCAATGGTTCTGCTATAGATAGTGCCTTGACACCGCCCGAAAGGGGGCCCAATTCCCTTTGAACCGCTGTAGGGTTCAAGCCGACCGTTTTAAGCCCCTATTCAATCCATCGACCGCCCCCGCCAGAAGGCGAAACGGGCGATTCGGTCCCGAGATCGCTCAATGTCAGCCAAACCAGACCTCAAGATCGTGCTTTGTTCTCCCCGCGGCTTCTGTGCCGGCGTGGTCCGGGCGATCGACACCGTGGAACGGGCGCTCGATAAGTACGGCGCCCCGGTGTATGTTCGCCACGAGATTGTGCACAATAAGTACGTCGTCGATGGGTTGAAGAAGAAGGGCGCCATCTTCGTCGAGGAGCTCGCTGAAATCCCGGAGAACACCACCGCTCCGGTGGTGTTCTCGGCGCACGGCGTGCCGAAGTCGGTTCCGGCCGACGCCCAGTCCCGCAATCTGTTCTCGCTGGATGCGACCTGCCCGCTGGTGACCAAGGTCCACCGCGAGGCCGCAATCCATTTCAAGCGCGGCCGCGAGATCTTCCTGATCGGCCACTCCCACCATCCCGAGGTGGTCGGCACGCTCGGCCAGCTTCCGCCCGGTGCCGTGACCCTGATCGAGACCGCCGAGGACGCCAAGACGATCACGCCGAAGGACCCCAACAACCTCGCCTTCGTGACCCAGACCACGCTGTCGATCGACGACACCGCGGAGATCGTGGCGCTGCTCAAGGAGCGCTTCCCGAACATCAACGGCCCGCACAAGGAAGACATCTGCTACGCCACCACCAACCGCCAGCTCGCGGTGAAGAAGGTGGCGCCGGTGGTGGACGCCCTGATCGTGGTCGGCGCGCCGAATTCGTCGAACTCGCAGCGCCTGCGCGAGGTCGCCGAGCGCGAGGGCTGCAAGATCGCGGTGCTGGCGCAGCGCGCCACCGACATCGACTGGACCAGGTTCGGCAACATCGCCAGTCTCGGCATCACGGCGGGCGCCTCCGCGCCTGAAGTGATCGTCGAGGAGATCATGGACGCCTTCGCCGAGCGCTACACGCTGCATGTGGAGACGGTCTCGGCCGCGGAGGAGAACGAGTTCTTCCCGCTGCCGCGCTCGGTGCGCCCCGAAGCTGCCGCCGAGTAGACCTTTATGGCGGTCTACACCGACGTCGCCGCCGACGAGCTTGCGGATTTCCTGAAACAATACGATCTCGGCGAATTGCTCTCCTACAAGGGCATCGCCGAGGGTGTCGAGAATTCCAACTTCCTGCTGCACACCAGCAAGGGCTCGTTCATTCTCACGCTCTACGAGAAGCGCGTGGCGAAGAACGATCTGCCGTTCTTCCTCGCGCTGATGACGCATCTGGCCGAGCACGGAGTCAATTGTCCGCTGCCTGTGAAGGCGAAAGATGGCGAGGCGCTGCGCGAGCTGGCGGGCCGGCCCGCGGCGATCATCACCTTTCTCGAAGGCGTCTGGCCGCGCAAGCCGAACGCGACGCATTGCGCCGGGGTCGGCGACGGGCTGGCGAAACTGCATCTGGCGGGCGCGAACTTTGCGATCAAGCGCACCAATGCGCTCTCGGTTTCCGGCTGGCGGCCGCTGTTCGAGGCGGCTTCAAGCCGCGCCGATGAGGTGCAGCCGGGCTTGCGCGATTTTCTTGCCGCCGAGCTCGATTATCTCTCGAGCGGCGTCTGGCCGACCAATCTGCCGGAGGGCGTGATCCACGCCGACCTCTTCAACGACAACGTCTTCTTCCTCGGCGACAAGCTCTCGGGTATCATCGACTTCACGTTCGCCTGCAACGACATGCTGGCCTATGACGTCGCGATCTGCCTCAACGCTTGGTGCTTCGAGCCGGATCACTCCTTCAACGTCACCAAGGCGCGCGCTTTTCTCAACGCCTATGGCCGGGTGCGAAAGCTCTCCGAGACGGAAGAGGCGGCGCTGCCGCTGCTGGCGCGCGGCGCTGCGATCCGCTTCCTGCTCACGCGGCTGGTCGACTGGCTCAACGTGCCGCCGGGCGCGCTGGTCAGGCCGAAGGATCCCTTGGAATATTTCCGCAAGCTGCGCTTCCACCAGAGCGTGACGAGCGTGCGCGACTATGGGCTGATGCCGTCGGGGCTGGTGGCGTGAGCGAGCTCCCCAATGTCACGATCTATACCGACGGCGCCTGCTCGGGAAATCCCGGGCCGGGCGGCTGGGGCGCGATCCTGAAGTTCGGCGACAAGGAAAAGGAGCTGAACGGCGGTGAGCGACATACCACCAACAACCAGATGGAGCTGATGGCGGCGATCTCCGCGCTCGAGGCGCTGAAGAAGCCGTGCACGGTCGATCTCTACACCGACAGTCAGTATGTCCGGCAGGGCATCACGGGCTGGATCTTCGGCTGGAAGCGCAACGGCTGGCGCACCGCCGACAAGAAGCCGGTGAAGAATGTGGAGCTGTGGCAGCGCCTGGATGCCGCGCTGAAGCAGCACGAGGTCCGCTGGCATTGGGTCAAGGGCCACGCCGGGCACCCGGAGAACGAGCGCGCCGATCAGCTCGCGCGCGACGGCATCGCGATGGCGCGGTTGCAGCAGCGGGTGCGGGAGTAGGCGGGCTGTCGGCGGCGGCAGAGCCCTCGGTCTCTCCGTCATCGTCGGGTTTCGTAGGGTGGGCAAAGCGAAGCGTGCCCACGGCTTCTTATCAATCGGGGAAAGATGGGTGGGCACGGCGCTGACGCGCCTTTGCCCACCCTACGGCACTCTCGTCGCGGCTCAGAGCTGCCCGAGCAGCGTATCGCCGCCGGAGATCTCGACCTTGCCGGGCATCGCCTCGAGGTTCAGCTTCTTGACCACGCCGTCCTCGACCAGCATCGAATAGCGCTTGGAGCGGATGCCGAGGCCGTTGGCGGAGGCGTCGAGCTCCATGCCGATCGCCTTGGTGAAGTCGGCATTGCCATCGGCGAGGAAGACGGCCTCGTCGCGCTGGTCGGTGTCGCGCTTCCAGGCGTTCATGACGAAGGCGTCGTTGACGGAGACGATGGCGATGGTGTCGACGCCCTTGTCCTTGATGGCATAGGCGTTGAGGAAGATGCTCGGCAGATGCATCTTGTGGCAGGTGCCGGTATAGGCGCCGGGCACCGCGAACAGCGCCACCTTCTTGCCCTTGAAGATGTCGTCGGTGGTCTTCACCTGCGGGCCTTCCGCCGTCATCACGCGGAATTTCGCCTCGGGTAGCTTGTCGCCAATCTGGATCGCCATCATCAGTCTCCCTGGAAATCGGTCCCGCGTTTTAGACCGTGCGGCGGGACTGCACAATATTGCCGGCCGGGGAAGCAGCAAGACCGACCGGCCTTCACGGCTGCGTCATCAGCCGGCAAAGCCGCCACCGTCCAGGAAAGCCTGTTCTTCCGGCGAGGTCTCGCGGCCGAGGATCCGGTTGCGGTGAGGAAAGCGGCCGAAGCGGCGGACGATGTCTGCGTGCTCCCGGGCGTATCTCAGGCTCTCGGCGTCCCCGGCGCCCTCGAACAGCGCGACGCAGCGCTCCTGGTCCGCAAGGTGCTCGGAATGCATGAAAGGCATGTAGAGGAATTCGAGCAGGGCGGGATCGATCCTGCGATCGCTCCCCCGATGGATGGTGCGGCGGGCAACGTCGCGCGCCAGCGCATCGCTGGCAAAGGCTTGAGGCGTGCCGCGGAACATGTTGCGCGGAAACTGATCAAGCAGAATGACGAGCGCCAGCGCGCCCTCGTCGCTCGTCTCCCAGCCCGCCAGCTCCCCGGCGGCCGCCTTGTGCCAGAGCGCGAGAAAGCGGCGCCTGATCTTTGCGTCGAAAGCCTCGTCGCGCGCGTACCAGCGCTCGCGGCCGGCCTTGCGCCAGAAGGCGAGAATGCCTGACGGCGAGATGTCGTCGACGTCAGTCATGAACCGGAGGCGCGGCTTACGCCGCCTCGGCCTTTTGCTCGTCGCGGAGCTGCCGGCGCAAGATCTTGCCGACATTGGTCTTCGGCAGGTCGGTGCGGAATTCGATGTGCTTGGGCACCTTGTAGCCGGTGAGCTGCTCGTGACAGAACGTGACGATCGCCTCGGCCGTGAGGTTCGGGTCCTTCTTGACCACGAAGGCCTTCACCGCCTCACCCGATTTGGAATCGGGCATGCCGATCACGGCGCATTCGAGCACGCCCGGATGGCTCGCGATCACTTCCTCGACCTCGTTGGGATAGACGTTGAAGCCGGAGACCAGGATCATGTCCTTCTTGCGGTCGACGATCTTGGTGTAGCCCTTCTCGTCCATGATGCCGATGTCGCCGGTGCGGAAATAACCGTCCGCCGTCATGACCTTGGCGGTGTCTTCCGGCCTGTTCCAGTAGCCCGACATCACCTGCGGGCCCTTGGCGCAGATCTCGCCGGGCTGCCCGAGCGGGACTTCGTTGCCGTCGTCGTCGCGGATCGAGATGTAAGTCGATGGCACGGGGATGCCGATCGATCCCGAGAACTCGGTCGCGGTCGCCGGATTGCAGGTCAGCGTCGGCGAGGTCTCCGACAGGCCGTAGCCTTCGGCGATGAAGCAGCCGGTGATCGCCTTCCACTGGTCGGCAACGGGTCGCTGCACCGCCATGCCGCCGCCGTTGGAGATCTTCAGCTTGGAGAAGTCGAGCTTCTTGAAGTCGGGATGGTGCATCAACCCATTGTAGAGCGTGTTCACGGCCGGGAAGCTGTTGACCTGGTATTTCGCCAGCTCCTTGATGAAGCCGGGAATGTCGCGCGGGTTGGGGATCAGGAGATTGCAGCCGCCGGCGCGCACCGCGAGCAGGTAGCAGGCCGTCAGCGCGAAGATGTGATAGAGCGGCAGCGCGCAGACGATCATGAGCTGGTCGACATGCGGCGGCGCGGCGAGCGCCGGCTGGAGCCAGGCGTCGTTCTGCAGGACGTTGGCGACGATGTTGCGATGGAGCAGAGTCGCGCCCTTGGAGACACCGGTGGTGCCGCCGGTATATTGCAGGAACGCGACGTCGCCCGGCGAGAGTTTCGGCTTGTTGAACGTCATGCCGCGGCCGGCCGAGAGCGCGTCGTTGAAGGCCACCGCTCCCGGCAGCGACCAGGCCGGTACCATCTTCTTGACCCGGCGGACGACGAGATTGACGATGATCCCCTTGAAGCCGAGCAGGTCGCCCATGCTGGCGACGATGACGTGCTTCACTTGCGTCTTCGCGATCACCTGCTCGACCGTGTGGGCAAAGTTCTCCAGCACGATGATGGCTTCGGCGCCGGAATCCTTGAGCTGGTGCTCGAGCTCGCGCGGGGTGTAAAGCGGGTTGACGTTCACGACCGCGTATCCGGCGCGCAGCACGGCGGCGGTCGCGACGGGGTACTGCAGTACGTTCGGCATCATGATCGCAACACGGGCGCCGCGCTGGAGCCCGCGGTCCTGCAAGTAAGCGGCGAGCGCGACCGACATCTGGTCGAGGTCGCGATAGCTGATCGACTTGTCCATGCAGATGAACGCCTTGCGGTCGGCGAACTTGGTGAAGCTCTCCTCCAGAAGGTCGACCAGCGATGCATATTGTGTCGGCTCGATATCGGCGGGCACGCCGGGCGGATATTGCTTGAGCCAGATGCGCTCCATGGAAAACTCCCCTCATTGACCAGAGCCCGTTGTGTCACGGGCTTGCCGCATTGCCGCCAGTATCCAGCCTGCCGGAACTGGTGGCAAGCCGTCGTGGCTTAGGGCAAAGGTCCGGGCGTAGCTACTGGAATCGTCGCAAACCGCGCTGCTGCGCGTGCGAAGCGCGGGCTGCGGTTCAATCCCGAGGAACGTTAACTGTTGTTCGCCGGCTTGGCGGCAGCGGCGGGCTTGGTCGCGGCCTTGGGCTTGGCGGGCTTGGCCGCCTGATCGCCGCCTGCCGCAGGCTTCTCGGCGGGCTTCGCGGCCGCATCATGCTTGGTCCCGGCATGCTTGGACCCGGCCGGCTTGGCTGCGGTCTTGGCGTCGGTCTTGGCGTCACCCTTGGCACCGGATTTGGCTTCGGACTTGGATTCAGACTTGGCATCCGGCTTCACCGCCGCCGTCTTGGTGTCCTTGCCTGCGTCCTTGTGTCCATCCTTGTTTCCATCCTTGGGCTTGTCGGCGGCGTCAGGCTTCTTGGCGACGCGCGACTTCTTGCCACGCGGCTTGGACGCGGCCTGCTGGTCGGCATCGGCCGCGACCGCCGCGATCAGGGCGGTGCCGGTGCGGGTCGGGCCGGTATAGACCAGCACGGGTTCGGCCGCCGCGGGGGCCGAGGCCATCAGCTCGGAAGCCTTCATCATCAGGGGCGGCTGCAGGCCCGCCGTGAAGAAGGTGACCTGGGCTTCTCCTCCGGTGGCCGAGGCCGATCCGGTCGCACCGCCATTGGCCGCAATCAGCGCATCGTCGTCGTCACTGGCCGGCCGCTTGCGGTGGGGCCCGCACATCTCGTCGCGCAGGTTCGGCGGCGAGGCGTCAATCGGCACGAGATTGTCGACGGTGCCGAGCGAGGGGCGGAGCCAGGTGAGGTTGTCCTGAGCGAAGCCACGCTCGAGCAGCTGCGCGGCTTTCACCGCGCGCGCGGTGCCGGAACTGGCGCCGAGCACCACCGCGATCAGCCGGCGGCCGTTGCGCGTGGCCGAGGCCACCAGATTGTACCCGGAGGCGCAGATGAAGCCGGTCTTGAAACCGTCGGCGCCGGGATAGCGGCCGATCAGCTTGTTGAAATTGCCGGTGACGCGTTTGCCGAAGCGGATCGCCGGGATGTGCACGAAGTACTCGTATTCCGGCAGGTCGCGCAGGAAGGCGCGCGCCAGGATTCCGAGATCGCGCGCGGACGTGATCTGGCCGTCGGCGGGCAGGCCGTTCGGATTGACGTAGCTCGTCTGCATCATGCCGAGCTTCTTCGCGGTGTCGTTCATGATCGCGGAGAAGCCGTCGATCGAGCCGCCGACGCCTTCGGCCAGCACCACGGCCATGTCGTTCGCCGACTTGACCATCATCATCTTCAGCGCGTTGTCGACGGTGAGCTGCGTTCCCGGGCGGAAGCCCATCTTCGAGGGCGACTGCGAGGCCGCCGTCGGCGACACCGTGAGCAGCGTGTCGAGCGTCAGCCTGCCGTCCTTGACCGCCTTCAGCGTGACATAGGCGGTCATGATCTTGGTGACGGAGGCCGGATACCAGGGGATGGTCGCGTTGTCCGCCTGTAGCACCTTGCCGCTGTCGGCCTCGATCAGCAGCAGCGCTTCGGCGTTCGCCGCACGCGGCGCGAGCAGTGCGGCGCATGCGAGGCTCGCAGCGAACAGGTTGAACAGCGATTTGCGAAGCAGCGGGCGAAGGGCGTGCACTATCCGATTCCGGTCCTTGGAGATCCGCCGGTTCCGGTCGGCTCTCGTGATCTGATGGTCGGTTCCTGAAATCCAGCGCCGCCGCTTGCGGCGTCGCAAACCTATACCGGCTCGTGCGTCGAGAATAGGGGGATCGGCGCGGTATTCCGCAATGAAATAGGCCGAATTTCGACGGCGCCGTGGGGACTTGCTATGGGGATTTGGCAGCCGTCGCGGCAGTCTCGGCCGCCGTCACGCTGGCCCGCGCGTTCTCCTGAACCATGAACTGGGCCTTGGCGAGCTCGGCGAAATGGCCGCCTTTGGCCACGAGTTCATCGAAAGTTCCGCTTTCGATCACGCGCCCATTCTCGAACACCAGGATCCGCGTGGCGTTGCGGATGGTCGAAAGGCGGTGGGCGATCACGAAGGTGGTTCGGCCCTTCATCACTTCGTCGAGAGCGGCATTCACCTTGGCCTCGGTGACGGCGTCGAGCGCGCTGGTGGCTTCGTCCAGGATCAGGATCGGCGGATCCTTCAGCAGCGCACGGGCGATGGACAGGCGTTGGCGCTCGCCGCCCGAGAGCATGCGGCCGCGTTCGCCGGCATTGGTCTCGAAGCCGCCGCTGCGCTCGATGAACGCGAGCGCCTGCGCGCGCTCCGCCGCCTTGCGCATCTCGGCCTCGGTCGCGTCCGGCTTGCCGACGCGCAAATTATCGGCGATCGAGCGGTTGAACAGCAGCGCTTCCTGGAACACCACGCCGATGTTTCGCCGCAGCGAGGTCAGCGTGACGCCGCGCACGTCCATGCCGTCGATCTTGATGACGCCGGACTGCGGATCGAAGGCACGATGCAACAGCGCAATCGCGGTCGACTTGCCGGCGCCGGTCGGGCCGACCAGCGCAATGGTCTGGCCGGGCAGGGCGGTGAAGGTGAGGTCCTCGATCGCAGGCCGCTTGCCGTCATAGGAGAAGGTGACGTCGTTGAACTCGACGAGGCCCGACAGCCGGCCGGCATCGATTGCGTCGGGCCGGTCGTGCACGGCGGGCACGGCGTCGAGCACATTGAAGAACTCGCGCAGGCGCGGGGCTTCCATGAACACGTTGTTGATGAAGCTCACGACCTGCTCGAGCTTCTGGATCAGCATCGTCGCGAAGCTCACGAACATCACGATCTCGCCGACCGAGGTGAGCCCCTGATCGTGCAGGGCGATGCCGAAGGTGAAGATCGCCAGCACCGTGATGGTTGTGGAGGCGCGTGTGATCACGGTGACCAGCGCCCACCACGACAGCACCGGCATCTGCGCGGCCAGCAGCTCGTCGGCGACGGAGCGCAGCCCCTTCACCTCGGATTCGACACGCACGAAACTCTGCACCAGCGCGACGTTGCCGAGCGCGTCGGAGGCGCGCGCGGAGAGCTCGCTGTAGTGCTCCTCGACCGCCATCTGCATGCCGAAGGTCTTGCGCACCACGAAGGTGGTCAGCGCGGTGAAGACGATGCAGAGCACGAACAGCAGAATCGCCAGTCGCCAGTTCAGGTAGAGCGACAGCGGCAGCAGCACCACGACCGAGAGGATCGCGGCAAAATGCTCGCGGAAGAAGCCGAGCCAGAGCCGCCACAGCGCGTCCGTGCCGTTGAGCATCACCTTCATCAGCCGGCCGGAATGGGTGCCGGAATGGAAGGTCAATGGCAGCTGCAGGATGTGCTCGAAATAGCTCGTCAGTACCGCCTGACGCTGGCGGTGCGAGAGCCGGTCGGCTTGCAAGGCCACGAGCGCGCTGCACGCGATGGTGAAGAGCCCGAACGCGACCCAGGCAGCCAGGAACGGCCAGGCCGAGTCAGACCCGGCCACCGCCTTGCCCGAGAGCACGTCGACGATACGGCCGAACAGCACAGGCTCGGCGAATTGCGAGGCTGCGAGCAGGAGATTGGCGACCGCGAGCAGCCAGCCCAGCCGCGCTTCCTTGCCGAGCAGCTCGAGAACGCGGGTGTAGAGACGGAGGATGGACATGCGGGGGACGAACTCGGGCGAGTAACGGAGCCCGCATTCTAAGCAGGGATCGTGCGGGAGATATAGCGGAAGCTGTCAGTTTTGCTCAGTTGATCAGCCGCCCGGCAACCGGTGGCAGGAACCGGTCGTCGAAGATATCACCAGCCGTGGGCAGCTTGCGGAATTTGAAGTCCTGCGCGATCTGGCCGATCGAACGATCGAAGCGTGCCGGGTCGACGCCGCCGAGGCCGTTGCGCCTGACTTCGTCCGTCAGGATGTTGTCGGCGAGCACGGCGCGCAGGCGCTCGAGCTCCAGGCTGGGGTCGCCGTCGTCGATGCGGCTCGCCGCCTCCTCCGCCGCTCGTCCCGGCTCCCTGACGGTCGCGGTGATGCCGGCCATCAAGGCGCGGACGAAGCCCTTCACGGCGTCCGGCTTTGCTGCGGCGAAGGCGGGATTGACCACCACGGCAAAGCCGTAGGCTTCACAGCCGTAGTCCGCGTAGCGCAGCACGACGAGATCGGCGTCGGGCACGCCGCGGTCGCGCAGGTTCACCGCCGTGAGATAGCCGAAGCCGGCGACCGCATCGACCTGGCCCGCGGAGAGGATCGGCTCGCGCACCGCCGCGCTGATCTTGTGGAATTTGACGCGCGATGGATTGATTCCGTTCTGCCGCGCCAGCGCCGGCCACAGCCGCATCGACAGATCGCTGTCGGCGACGCCGACGGCCTTGCGGTCGAGATCGGTCAACAGCTGGATCCCGCGGCTCTTGCGCGCGACGATCGCGTAGGGCGCGCGGTTGAACAGCACGAACACGGCCTTGATCGGCGCCGCGTCGTCCTTGTCACGAAAGCGGATCAGCTCGTTGATGTCGACGAGCGCAAGCTCGCTGTCGCCCCTGGCGACGCGTGCGAGCGCCTCCGGCGATCCGCTTGCGCCGTTGAAGGACACGTTGAGACGCTCGGCGCCGAACCTGCCGTCCTTCGCCGCAAGGAAAAACGGCGCCATGCTTGCGTCCGGCGGGCGGTCGAAGGTGAAGTGGATCGCAACGGGCGCGTTGGTCTCGGTCGCGCTGACATCGCGTGCAAACAGCGTCGCAAGCAAGATCGAGAGAGCCACCAGGCCGTGAAGTGCGGTCGTCTTGAATCCTGACATCGGTTGCGCCGGTCCCGCATTGTTATGGTTTCGTGACGCTTGCAGCGCGCAGCCCGCGACCGTGCGCGCGCCAACATGAACGCAGGATGAGCGGCGTTGCGGCATCGTTACGCAACCTCGTTCAGCTTGTATTGGGCTTGGGGAACCTAACTTAGGTTATGCGGGTTTTGAGAGGCATGAGCCTGTCCGCAGGCGTCCATTCCAGGTCCCAAAGGAGGGCCAAGACATGTTCGAGCGAGTCTCCAAATTTGCGGGCCGAAAGGCCGTTCTTGCCACCACCGCGGTGCTGGCGCTGACCACGATTGCCCCGACCGCTTCATATGCGGGCGGCCGCCACTGGCATGGCGGTGGAGGCGGCGCGGCCGCAGCTGCGGCTTTCGCCGCCATCGGCACGGGTCTCGCCATCGCGGCCAGCCGCAACGCCTATGCCTATGACTACGGTCCGGGCTACGGCTATTACGGCGGTCCGGTCTATTACAGCGCTCCGGCCTACGGTCCCTATTATGGTCCGGGCCCGAACTACCAGTATCAGCGCTATGGCGGCACGGCTCCGTCCGAGTTCTGCGGCCAGGGCTACTATCAGAACTGCTACTAGTTCGGCATCCATGGGTTGACCATGACGGGCCGTCGCGCTTGCGCCGGCCCGTTTTCTGCTTTTATTGTCGCGCGTTAACGCGCTCGCCATTGGTTTAGAGTAGTTTGAGTACCATGAGTGATTCGCTTGAGCGGCTATATCTGGCTGTGCTCGCGGCCAGAGATCTTGATCCGGCAACATCGCGCACGGCCCGGCTGTTTCAGCGCGGCCCTTCCAAAATGGCGAAGAAGCTGGCCGAAGAGGCCATCGAAGTCGTAATCGATGCGGTCAACGGCGATAGCGAGGCCGTGATCCGGGAAAGTGCCGATCTGCTCTACAATCTCACCGTGCTGTGGGCCTCGGCCGGGGTACGCCCCGAGGACGTCTGGCGGGAGATGACGCGGCGTGAAGACATGCTCGGCATTGCCGAGAAGCTGCCGAAATCACCGATGAAACTGCCCAAAGTCGCGTCACCCCGCGTTGCGGCCAGGCGGCCAATTGTCGCGCTTGAGAGCCGTGCCACGCGCAAGCGCCACTAGAAACGTCACAATTCGCCTCAATCTCGGCATGGACAAATCCGTCCTATGGTGCTTCATCGCGGCGCCATGCTGAAACGTATTTACGACTGGTGCATCGACGCCGCCCACAAGCCCTACGCGCTCTGGATCATGGGTGTCGTCTCCTTCGCCGAAAGCTCGTTCTTTCCGGTCCCGCCGGATGTGATGCTGATTCCGATGTCCCTGGCGCGCCCGCAGCGCGCCTGGCTCTATGCGGCGGTCTGCACCGCGACCTCGGTGCTTGGCGGCATCGTCGGCTACGCCATCGGAGCGCTGCTGTTCGACTCGGTCGGCCAATGGCTAATCCAAGTCTACGGCCTCGGCGACAAGGTCGACGCCTTCCGCGCCTCCTATGCGGAATGGGGCGCGGTGATCATCCTGCTCAAGGGGCTGACGCCGATCCCCTACAAGCTCGTCACCATCACCTCGGGCTTTGCCGGCTACAACATCATCCTGTTCATCCTCTGCTCGATTATCGCGCGCGGCGGACGCTTCTTCGTCGTCGCGATCCTGCTCAACCGCTACGGCGACTGGATCCGGGTCAGGATCGAGCGGCATCTCGGATTGTGGGTCGCGCTCGGTGCCATCGTGCTGGTGCTCGGCTTCGTGGTGGCGGTCAAGCTGATCTAGGCGCTGGCGGCTTTGCCGCAGGGCCGGCTTCGGCTACGGTTGCCGCCATGATGGTTCGATCCGGCAATCCGGCGGTGCGGCTCGGGACGCTGATGTCAGCGGCGCTGCTGCTCCTCCTCAGTGGCGGCGGCATCGGATGGACGCAATCTGCATCGCCATCGCTCGGCCTCCAGCAGCAGGGGGGCCAGGCCGCGCCGTCGCCCTCGACGCCGGCCTCTTCCGCCGCGCCGGCGCGCGAGGAAAATCCCGGGCTCATCAATGAAATGAGCAAGCTGTTCGACAAGCTGCCTTCGATCCTGCCGCCCATCAAAAGCCCGAGCGAGACTATGAGCGACCTGTCGCGGCTGGCCACGCCCTCGACCATGGTATCAGGGCGCGTGGTCTGCCCCATCTCGTCGAACGGCGCCCCCGACTGCAAGCAGGCCGCCGACCAGCTTTGCCAGGGCAAGGGCTACAAGGAAGGCAAGAGCCTGAACGCCGACTCCGCGGAGAAATGCTCGGCCAAGGTTCTCATTCCGGGCAGGCAACGCAAACCGGACGACTGCCGCACCGATACGTTCGTGACCAGCGCGCTGTGCCAGAACTAGAGGACATCGCGAGCAACAAGGAGTGCCCATGAGCAGGACGGAGCAGGACTTCCTCGGGCAGCGTGAGATCGCCGACGACATCTATTACGGCGTCCAGACCATCCGCGGGAAGGAGAACTTCCACATCACCGGCATTCCGATGAGCCAGGAGCCTTACTTCGTGAAGGCGCTCGGCTACGTCAAGAAGGCTGCCGCGATGGCCAATCGCGATCTCGGTGCGATCGACGCCAAGGTCGCGGAGGCCATCATCCTCGGCTGCGACCGCGTCATCGCCGGCGACATGATGGATCAGTTCGTCACCGACTTCATCCAGGGCGGCGCCGGTACCTCCACCAACATGAACGCCAACGAGGTGATCGCGAACCTCGCACTGGAAGCGCTCGGCTTCAGCAAGGGCGACTACCAGCACGTCAGTCCCAACGATCACGTCAATTACGGCCAGTCGACCAACGATACCTATCCGACCGCCTTTCGGCTGGCTCTGATCCTGCGGCTCGAGAGCTACATGACGGCGCTGCGCCAGCTCCAGGAGGCCTTCTTCACCAAGGGCCGCGAATTCGACCGCGTGCTGAAGATGGGCCGCACGCATCTCCAGGACGCGGTGCCGATGTCGCTCGGGGCCGAATTCCGCGGCTGGGGCACCACCATCGGCGAGGAGGTCGAGCGCATCTCGGAAGCGCGCGCGCTGCTGCGCGAGATCAATCTCGGCGCCACCGCGATCGGCACCTCCGTCACCGCGGCGGTCGGTTATCCCAAGCTTGCCGTGCGGCACTTGAGCGCCTTGACCGGCGTCGATTTCATCCTCGCCGGCGATCTCGTCGAGGCGACCTCCGACACCGGCGCCTATGTGCAACTCTCGGGCGTGCTGAAGCGCACGGCGAGCAAGCTGACGAAAATCTGCAACGACATCCGCCTCCTCGCCTCGGGCCCGCGCGCCGGCTTCAACGAGATCAACCTGCCGCAGCTGCAGCCGGGCTCCTCGATCATGCCCGGCAAGGTCAATCCGGTTATTCCCGAGGTCGTCAACCAGACCAGCTTCCTGGTCATCGGGCTCGACACCACGGTGACGCTCGCGGCTTCCGCCGGCCAGCTCCAGCTCAACGTGATGGAGCCGGTGATCTCGTTCGCGCTGTTCTTCTCGATCCGTACCATGGAGCGCGCGGTCAACAGCCTGCGCGAGAACTGCGTGGTCGGAATCACCGCCAACGAGGAGCACACCCGGAACATGGTGCTGAACTCTCTCGGTATCGTCACGGTGCTGAAGCCGCTGCTCGGCTACAAGCAATGCGCCGAGATCGCGCGCGAAGGTTACAAGAGCGGCAAGTCGCTGCACCAGATCGTCGTGGTCGAGCGCAAACTGCTCACGCAGGAGAAGTGGGACGAGATGTTCTCGTTCGAGCGGCTGATCAATCCGGATTTGATCGGGTAGCTGTCAGTGACCACAGTTCTCTCCTCGTCATTGCGAGGAGCCCTTGCGACGAAGCAATCCAGGACTGCTTCCGCGGAGACAGTCTGGATTGCTTCGCTACGCTCGCAATGACGGAGGAGAGATGTGGGGTTAAGAATTCCGCTGCTTGGAATTGCGCCAGCCGCATCCGCACCGGCGTCAAAACGCAATACTTGACAGTGGAAAGATTGCCTTGTTGGTATGACGGCCAACCTTCGATTTGACCGCCAACAGAGGATCGTTCCGCAATGTCCATGCCTGCCTTGTTCAAAGGGCGCCTGTCGATCCCCGTGATCGGCTCGCCGCTCTTCATCATCTCGGTGCCCGATCTCGTGATCGCGCAATGCAAGGCGGGTGTGGTCGGCTCGTTTCCGGCGCTGAATGCGCGGCCGCCGGAGCTGCTCGACGAATGGCTGGCGCGGATCACCGAGGAGCTCGCGGCCTATGACCGCGCCCATCCCGAGAGGCCGTCGGCACCGTTCGCGGTCAACCAGATCGTGCACAAGTCGAACAACCGGCTCGACCACGACATGCAGCTCTGTGCCAAGTACAAGGTGCCGATGATCATCTCCTCGCTCGGCGCGCGCGAGGAGCTGAACCAGGCCGTGCACGGCTGGGGCGGGATCGTCTTCCACGACGTGATCAACCAGAAATTCGCGCACAAGGCGATCGAGAAGGGCGCCGACGGCCTAATCCTGGTCGCAGCCGGCGCCGGCGGCCATGCCGGCACCATCTCGCCGCTGGCTTTCGTCGCGGAGACGCGAAAATGGTTTGACGGCCCGATCGCATTGTCGGGGGCGATTGGCAACGGCAAGGCGATCCGCGCCGCGCGCATCCTCGGCGCCGACTTCGCCTATATCGGCTCGGCCTTCATCGCCACCAAGGAAGCGAACGCGGTCGAGCGGTACAAGGAGATGATCGCGAGCTCGAGCGCGGACGACATCGTCTACTCCAACCTCTTCACCGGCGTGCACGGCAATTACCTGAAACCTTCGATCGTCGCCGCCGGCATGGACCCCGAAGACCTGCCGACCTCGGATCCCTCCAAGATGAACTTCGGCACCGACGCCTCCGGCGAGCGCGCCAAGCCGAAGGCCTGGAAGGAAATCTGGGGCTCCGGCCAGGGTATCGGCAGCATCGAGGGCATCGTGCCCGCCGCCGACCTGATCGCGCGCTTCAAGAAGGAATACGACGAGGCCGTCGATCCGCCGCTGTAGTTCTCGTGTCCCGGACGCGGTGCAATGCGTAGCATTGCCCCGCAGAGCCGGGGAACGTCAATCGAGACTGATTGAAATGATGACCGCCATCTACCGCGTCGACGGCAACAGCGTCATCACCAGCCCGGATGCCGCCGGTCCCTGGGACAGGCGCATGCAGCACGGCTCGGCGCCTGCTTCCCTGGTGACGTGGGCGGCCGAACGCATTCCGACGCCTGTCCCGATGGAGATCGCGCGCGTCACCATCGATCTGATGCGCCCGGTCCCGGTGGCGCCGCTGACAATCGCGACGGAGGTCCTGCGCGAGGGCCGCAAGATCCAGCTCTGCGGGATCAAGCTGCTCGCCGACGACGTGCAGGTCGTCGGCGCCACCGTGCTGAAGATCAGGCGCCAGGTGCTGACCTTGCCTGAAGACGTCGAGGAGCTGCCGGTCACGCTGCCGTCGCCGGAGGATTCGCTGGTCGAGGACGGTCACGCGGCCACCAGCCCGTTCGTGCGATCGGTCTCGATGCGCGCCGCACGCGGGCGCTTCGGCCAAGCCGGCGCCGGCGCGATCTGGTTCCGGGTCGACCATCCGTTGATCGAGGGGGAGGCGCTCTCGCAGGCGATGCGCGCCGTGGTCGCTGCCGATTTCTCCAACGGCACCGCCTCGACGCTCGACTTTCGCGCCTGGACCTACATCAACGCCGATCTCACCGTGAACTTTTCGCGCCAACCCATCGGTGAGTGGATCTTGCTCGACGGCGAGTCGTGGATCGGTCCCGACGGCGCCGGCCTTGCGATGTCTCGGCTGGCGGACCGGCGGGGCTATTTTGGCCGCGCGGTGCAGAGCCTGGTGATCGAGAAGCGGTGAGCGTGACGGCGAGCGTCGCTCTTGGAGCCGATTGAACGGCAGGCTTCCGCCGCCGCGGAAGGGATGCTTGGCATCCTGCCGGTTCACACTCCGTAGAAGATCTTGATCTCCCACAGCACCACGACGATCGCCGTGATCAACGCGATCGCGGCGATTGCACTTTCCAGGGAAGCGACTCTCATCTCTCACTCCGCTTCCCAGCCCCATCAGCGGTCTAGGTGATTCCCTGATTCGCCGGCAATTACGTGGACGTCGCCGCCACCCACTCCGTTGCGTGTTGTGGTGTCCGGGCCACAACGCCCCCGTAGAATTCCGGGGTGCTTATCCCACCATCCGGTCCCGCCCGCTCCAGAAGCCCGCGCGCAGCACCTTCTTGTCGACCTTGCCGACGCCGGTCATCGGCAATTGCTTGACGAACTGGATCTGCTTCGGTGCATGCGCCGAGCCCTTTCGGGTCTTGACCAGGTTGATCAGCTCGTCCGGATCGGGCCTTGCGCCCTCGCGCGGTACGACGATGGCGGTGACGGCTTCGCCCCACTTTTCGTCGGGGATGCCGACGACCGCCACCATCGCCACGTCCGCGTGTTGCGACAGCACGTCCTCGACCTCGCGCGGGAAGATGTTGAAGCCGCCGGAGACGATCATGTCCTTCTTGCGGTCGAGGATGAACATGTAGCCGCGCTCGTCCCTGCGCGCGATGTCGCCGGTGTGGACCCATCCGTTCTTCAGCGTCTCGGCGGTAATGTCGGGTCGCTTCCAATACTCCGCCATCACATGCGGGGCACGCACGCAGATCTCGCCGGGCTCGTCCGTCTTCACCTCCTGGTCGTCGTCGTCGAGAATCCTGACCTCGCAGGCCGAGATCGGGAAACCGCAGGACAGGAATAGCTCCGGGGTCCTGGGATCGTGGTCGGCCTTGCGCAGCACCGATACGGGATAGCATTCGGTCTGGCCGTAAAGCTGCGAGAACACGGGCCCGATGCGTTCGATGCCCTCGAGCAACCGGCTCGGCGACATCGCGGAGGCGCCATAGAGCACGAGCTCGAGCGAAGAGAGGTCGGTTTTGCTCAGCGCGGGCTGATCGAGCAGCACATAGATCATGGTCGGAACGAACAGCGTGAAGTTGATGCGCTCGCGCGCGATCGTCGACAGCACCGCCTCGGGATCGAAGCCTTTCAGCATGTGCACGGTGCCGCCGCGCATCAGGGTCGGCAGCACCTTCGTCCCGGCGACATGACTGATCGGCGCGACCGTGAGATAGCGCGCAGCCTCCGGAATCTCGAAGTCGGCGAGGATCGCGCCGGCAGCCCCGCTGTTCTCGCGATGATAGCGCAGTGCGCCCTTGGATTTGCCCGTGGTGCCGCCGGTGTAGTTCAGCGTGGCGAGATCGTCGGGGCCGGCAAGGCACAGCGGGCTTGCATGTCCTGCATTCTCGATGGCGGCCAGCAGATCGACGCCGTAGCCGGCGGGGCCCGCGGTGAAGACTGCCTTCAGCCGGGTCGCCTTCGCAGCAAGCTCGCCGCCGCGGTCGTGGAAGGCGGCGGCATCGACCACCAGCATCTCGGCCTCGGAGTCCTCGAGCTGGAACAGCTGGTCCTCCAGCGATCCGAGCGGATGCAGCCAGGTGATGCAGAGCCGAGCCAATTGCGCGGCGACACCGGCGCACCAGGTATCGGCGCGATTCGCGGTGAGGAAGGCGACGCGCGCACCGGGCTGCAATCCAAGCCGCATGAACACGCCCTGGATGCGTCCGATCAGGTCGATGGTGCCCTGATAGCTCAGCGATCCCTCGGGCCAGGCGAAAGCGGTGCGGTCGGGGTAGCGCGACAGCGCCCGTAGCGTCTGCGCACAAGCTGGAGGCGATGCGTGGAGCGGATCAGACATATGTTTCCTCGTTGCTTTGTCACCGGCTTCTGGCGTGCCAATGTTGCCGATGACGCTAGCACAGCGAATGCGGGAGGAAACGATAAAGCCCACGCAGGGAGGCATGCATGCCATCGGATCGACTGCAACGCTTCCACGATCGTCTCGCGCTGCCGCTGATCGCGGCGCCGATGTTTCTGGTGTCGGGCGTCGAGCTCATGGTCGCGTCCTGTCGCAATGGGGTGATCGGCAGCTTTCCCACCGCGAATTGCCGCGGCACGGAACAACTCGACGAATGGCTCATCGAGATCGGGACGCGGCTGCGACGGCACGAAGATCAGACCGGCCGCAAGGTCGCGCCGCTCTGTCCGAACCTGATCGTGCACCGCTCCAATGCGCGGCTCGCGCAGGATCTCGCCGTGCTGCTGCGGCACGGGCCAGAGATCGTCATCACCTCGGTCGGATCGCCCGCGCAGGTGTTGGGGCCGCTCCATGATGCCGGCGCGTTGGTGCTGGCGGACGTCGCCTCGATCCGCCATGCGGAGCGTGCGGCGGAAGCCGGCGCGGACGGGCTGGTGTTGCTCACGGCGGGCGCGGGCGGGCAGACCGGCTGGCTCAACCCGTTCGCCTTCGTCCGCGCGGTGCGCGCATTCTACGACGGCATCATCGTGCTGGCAGGCGGCATCAGTGACGGCTACGCGCTGCATGCGGCGGAAGTGCTCGGCTGCGATCTCGCCTATATGGGAACGAAGTTCATTGCGACGCGGGAGAGCATGGCGGACGATCGCTACAAGCGGATGCTGGTCGAGAGCGGCGCCGACGACGTCCTGCTCACCACCGCGTTCACGGGCTTGCAGACCAGCATGCTGCGGCCGTCGATCGTCGCCGCCGGACTTGATCCGGACGACCTGCCGGTGCGCGGCGCGATCGACATCGTCAAGGACATCGACGTCGCCGCGCGCGAGAATCGGCCGAAGCGCTGGCGCGACATCTGGAGCGCCGGGCACTCCGCATCCGGGGTGACGGAGGTGCTCGCGGTCGACGATCTGGTCGCACGGACGGGTGCGGAATATCGCAAGGCGGGTGGGCGGTAGCCGATCCAGCCCTGCCGGGTCATCGACGTTCTCCCAGCCCCGATCACAGTTAATCGAGCGCGCCCCTGCGCGCCCGCACTTAACGGCAGATTAACCATCGCCCGCCAAGAATCCCCTTCACGGCCGCCAACCAGGACCGAGAGGGGACAGGCGATGGACTTCGATTTTCTCAACAGCAAGACAGCTGCGACGATGGATGAAATCCGCGTCCGGGTCGCCCATGCCCTGGCCCGCCACCCGCTGTGCCGCAACGTCCGCTTCGACGTCGTCAGCGTCCCCCGGACCCGCCGTGGCGGCAACTGGACGGTGACGCTGCAATCGGTCGAGCCGCGCGCGGTCTGGGAGGCCTCGGAGATCGTGGCCGACATCCAGGACGCCTATGACCTCGCGGCAGCGGCTTGATTTCCTTGAACTTTTCAGGCGGTGTCGCTGCAGTCCGCGCGATTGCCGCTGCAATTACACGGTTAAGCCTTATTTATCGCCCAGTTTCGGGGCAGTGATCACGTGGACTTGAAGTCGGACGCGGAGAGACGTTTGTCCAAAGCCATCACCATCGTCGCGCTGACCTGTTTCCTCGTCCTCGGCGCCGCCACCACCGCCATTCTTGGCCGCGACAGCGTGCCCAGCGTCAGCGCCGAGATGATTGCCCAGACGCCCCCGGCCAAGCCGCTCGCAACCAACCGCGCCGCCAAGGCCGACCGTCTGGTTCCGACGCTCGCGCTGGCCTCGGCCGCGATCGAGCCGGTCCAGGTGGCCGCCGACAAGCTTTCCCAGGCGCCCGTCCTGACCGAGCCGCTGCGTCAGGCCTTCGCCGCCGCCACGCCCTCCGATTTCCCGATGCCGAAGGCAAGCGCACATGAGGCGCCCGCCGCGACGGAGGTTCCTGCCGTCGAGGTTCCGGCCAAGCCGAAGGTCGTCGCCAAGCCGCAGAAGGCCTATTCGCTGCTGTCCGACGTGCAGATCGCGGGCATCAGGGATCGCCTGAAGCTGTCGTCGTCGCAGGAATATTACTGGCCCTCGGTCGAGACCGCGCTTCGCAACGTCGCCCGCAAGATCCAGGCGAACAAGCTGTCGAATCCGAACGCGCCGCCCAGTTCGCAGATCGACCCGAATTGCGACGAGGTGCAGCAGTTGAAGTCGGCCGCGATGCCGCTGTTGTTCCAGCTGCGTGACGACCAGAAGGAAGAAGTGCGCAAGCTCGCTCGCCTCATCGGGCTCGAGAAGGTCGCGCAGCAGATCTGATCCGCGCGGTTTCCTGTTTCAGGAGCCGCGGCCATCAGGAACATCCGGCAATCCCCAGGCGTTGCCCGCTCCAAAGAGGGAGTGGATGAATGCGCGCCTCGACAGCCTATTTTGTCGGTGCCGGAACCATCATCGCGGCCATCGCCATTGGTCTCGGTGGCGGTATCGTTGCCGGCAACATCATGCATCCGGTCGCATCCAGGCAGGGCCCGGACACCAGCAAGATGGCACAGCGCACCGAGGGCGCCACGCCGGCGACCACGAATGCGCCGTCCGAGCGCGTGAACTATCTCACCGGCTCGCAAGCCTTCGGGGCGATGATCGCTGCGCCAGCGCGGGCCGAAGCAAAGTCTGACACGCAAACCACGCAGGCGAATGCTGAACCGCCGGCGCCGCAGCCTTCGCAAGCCGCTGCAGTCGAGCCGCCCAGGCCGGCACCGGCAGCGTCCGCGCAGGCAGCAAGACCTGCCGAGCAGCAGGCCTCGACCGAGCCGTCATCCTCTTCGAACAATGCCTATGCCAAGGCGAGGGATTCCGACGTGAAGCGCGCCGCGACCGAACGGCGCCGGGCGGAGCGCCGCGAGCGCTGGGCCGAGCGCCGGCACTATGACTTGCGCGAACCGCGCGGCATGCGCGACCGCACCGATTGGGACGACGTCGCGCGCAACGTCCGCGAAGATTCCGATGCGCGCGACTATGCAGGCCGGCCACGCAGCGGCTTTCCGCAGATCAGGCTGTTCGGATCTGATGACGACTAGCACTTGGCCCAGGATCGCAAGCTGCAGCGCACTCCGCGACCAGGATGGTCGACGTCTGGACATTGCCTGAGATCATGACCGGGATCACCGAGGCGTCGGCGACATGCAGACCCCTGATGCCGCGCACCTGCAATGGCTTGGGATCGACGATGGCCAGATCGTCCGTGCCCGTCCGGCAGGTCGAGGCGGCGTGATCGAGCGTCCTGCAATGGCCGCGGATATAGATCGGCGATCTCGGGATCGCTGACCGCTTCAGCGCTCGGGCGTTCGCCTCGTCGCGCCGCTATTATTTGATGCCCGCGCGCCTCAAGCCTTCGAGATAGTGCGCACGGTCCTCTTCCCGCAGCATCGGCAGCTCGCGGGTGATCCAGGCAAGCGAGACCTCCGGCTGGGCGCGGAGGAGGCCTTCCAGGGCGGACGCCGCGAGCGCCGGATCGCCCAGCATGCCGGCGGCGGCCGTCAGCACGCGGTGCGCGCCGACGAAATCTCCGCGTTGGCGCATCGATTCCCGTGCCATCTGGACGGCTCCCTCGTAGTCGCGGCCGACGAACCGGGCATAGGCCGCAACCCCGCAATAGATCGCCGCGAGCGGGTCGCGCGGGCTCAGCCGCAGCGCGC
This sequence comes from Bradyrhizobium sp. GW821-FHT13H06, assembly GCF_058803975.1. Taxonomy (NCBI): domain Bacteria; kingdom Pseudomonadati; phylum Pseudomonadota; class Alphaproteobacteria; order Hyphomicrobiales; family Nitrobacteraceae; genus Bradyrhizobium; species Bradyrhizobium sp. GW821-FHT13H06. Next base: position 199,455 of record NZ_JBXAPN010000011.1, read on the forward strand.
GACGGGCGGCGGCATCGCCGTCCTGCCATCGTCCGGCATAGCAAAGCGTCACGCCGTGAAAGGCATGCGCCATCGCGAAATTCGGATTGAGCCTCAGGGCCAATTCGAATTCTGCCAGCGCGTCGTCGAAGCGGCGGCGGAACAGATAGGTGTAAGCGAGGCCGTGATGGGCCCAGGCATCCTCGCTATCGGCCTCCACCGCCGCGAGCGCCGCTCGTTCGGCGACCGGCACGGTCGCGGCCATGTCGGCCCAGCCCATATGCGCGCCGAACATATGGCTGGTCGCAAGAAGGCCCAGCGCCTTGCCATAGGCGGGATCGATCTTGACGGCCTGTTCCAGCAACCCTTGCGCGGCGGCATTGTCTTCGCGGGTAATGCGCCAGTAATGCGACAGGGCGCGCATCACGAGGTCCCATGCATCCAGGCTGCCTGGCGGCTTCTGCTGGGCTCGGAAGCTTTCGGCGGCATAGAGCTGCGGCTCGATCGCGGCGACGATCGCCTCGGTGATCTCGTCCTGCACGGCGAAGATGTCGGCGAGCTCCCGGTCGTAGCGTTCGGCCCAGAGATGGCTGCCGGTCGAGACGTCGTTGAGCTGGGCCGAGATGCGCACCCGCTCGCCGCTCCGCCGCACGCTGCCTTCGACCACGTAGCGCACCCCGAGTTCCCGCGCGACCTCGTGGATGTGCACGGCGCGGCCCTTGTAGACGAAGGAGGAATTGCGCGCGACGACGAAGAACCATCGCAGCTTCGACAGCGCGGTGATGATGTCCTCGCTGATGCCGTCGGAGAAATAATCCTGCCCGGCCTCGCCGCTCATATTCGTGAAGGGCAGCACGGCAATCGCGGGCCGCTCGGGCAGCGCGAAGGCTGCCTGGGTCTGGGTGACACGAACCGGCTCCGGCGTGACCGCGCTGAGCTGTGTCTGGACATCACCGACGAAGCGAAAACCCTTGCGGGCGATGGTGCGGATCAGCGTCTGGCTTGCGCCATTGTCGCCGATCGCCTTGCGCGCCGCGTTGATCCGGCTGGTCAGGGTGGATTCGGACACGCTACGCCCGTGCCAGATCTTGTCGATCAGCTCGTCCTTGCTGACCACCCGGTCGCGGTTCTGCATCAGGTGGACGACGAGATCGAACACCTGCGGCTCCACGGCAATGGGAACCTGCTCGCGGCTCAGCTCGCGCCGGTCGGTATCCAGAAGGTGGTCCCGGAACAGAAACTGCACGTCGAAAACTCAGGCCTCATTGTGAAATCGGGCAAGCAAAATGACTAAATGAAATTTAGGTCGAAAACCGTGTGTCTCTCGAAGGCGGCGCTTGGTTCATCGCGATTGCGTGAGGGCAGCCATGCCCTTTCCGGCGGGGAATACAACCGCAGCTGGAATGTTGCGGCCGGCGGATCGCCGCGGGGCTGGGACCATGCTCGCCGCTCACCGTCATACCGAGGCTTCCCGCGCTGCCGCGCATCGCACGCCTCGCACCTTGGGATGACGGAGTCACGGGATGACGTGCCGTCATAATGTCGTGACGCGGCAAATGTGGCGAACGGTGAATGTCCATTGCCGAAATGCGCGGCCTGCGTAAGCTGCCGCCCACGCAAAACACCAACCACGAAGAAACGCCCATGCCAGCTTTCCCCGCCTCCACTACTGTGCTCGACTCCATGCTGTTTCGCGACGCCTTCGGCACGCCTGAGATGCGCGAGGTGTTCTCCGACGTCGCGACGGTCGCGCGCTATGCCGAGGTCGAGGTGGCGTTGGCGAAGGCGGAAGCGAAGTGCGGCGTGATCCCACTGGAGGCGGCCGCAGCGATCGCGGCGCGGACCGACGTCGCTGCGTTCGATTTCGATCTGCTCAGGCAGGAGACCGATGTCGTCGGCTATCCGATCCTGCCTTTGGTGCATCAGATGGTGAAGCAATGCGGCGAGGCCGGCCGCTACGTGCATTGGGGCGCGACCACGCAGGACATCATGGACACGGCTGTGGTGCTGCAGCTGCGCGCCGCGATCGAGATCATCGAACGCGACATCGCCGAGCTGCGCAGGATCCTTGCCGATCTTTCGAAGCGCCATCGCGACACGGCGATGGCGGGCCGAACCCATCTCCAGCAGGCGCTGCCGGTGACCTTCGGCTACAAGACCGCGATCTGGCTCGCGATGTTCGATCGCCATGCCGAGCGTCTGGCGCAAATGAAGCCGCGCGTTCTGGTCGGCCAGTTCGCCGGCGCCGCCGGCACGCTGGCCTCGCTTGGCGACAAGGGATTCGAGGTGCAGGCGGCGCTCTGTGCCGAGCTGAAGCTCGGCGTTCCCGCTTCGACCTGGCACGTCGCGCGTGACGGCTTTGCGGAGTCCGTGAACTTCCTCGCCCTGGTCACCGGCTCGCTCGGCAAGATCGCGCTCGACATCATGATCATGGCCTCGACCGAGTTCGCCGAGGTCTACGAGCCCTTCGTCAAGGGGCGCGGCGCCTCCTCGACCATGCCGCAGAAGCGCAACCCGATCTCCTCCGAACTGATGCTTGCGGCGTCCAAGGCGGTGCGCCAGCACGCAGGCCTGATGCTCGACGCCATGGTACAGGATTTCGAGCGCGCCACGGGGCCCTGGCATGCCGAATGGATGGCGATCCCCGAAAGCTTCGTCCTGACCGCCGGCGCGCTGCACCAGGCGAAGTTCGCGCTCGCAGGCCTTATCGTGGACGAGGCGAAGATGAACGACAATCTCGCCATCAGCCGCGGCCTGATTGTGGCCGAAGCGGTCATGATGGGGCTGGCGCCGCAGATCGGGCGGCAGGAGGCGCACGACGTGGTCTATGATGCATGCCGTCAGGCCAATGAGAAGGGAATCAGCCTTGCCGATGCGCTGTCCGCAGATTCACGGATATCGAGCCGCATCGACCGTGCCACGATCGAGGCGCTCACCTCACCAAAAAATTACCTCGGACTCGCGCCCGCCATGGTCGACCGGGTGCTGAAATCGGCAACGCGTTGAAAACCAAAATGCGTGAAACTGCGTATCTTTCGTGCGTTGCAAGACGCTCGCACACTTGTGTCTCGCGATGCTAGACTTAGATTGAGCGAGAGACTTTCGGCAGAGGGCCCGGCATGACTGATCAACGCAACACCTCCACTCCCATCGATCCCGCGAAGCTCGACCGGCTGGCCGAGGTGGCGGTGAAGGTGGGCCTGGGCTTGCGGCCGGGACAGGATCTGCTTCTGACGGCGCCCGCGATTGCGCTGCCGTTGGTGCGGCGGATCGCCGTGCATGCCTACAAGGCCGGCGCCGGCCTCGTGACGCCGATCCTGTCGGACGAGGAGATGACGCTGGCGCGCTACCGCCATGGCCACGACGCCAGTTTCGATCGTGCCGCCGGCTGGCTCTACGAGGGCATGGCCAAGGCCTTCTCGGACAACACCGCACGGCTCGCCATCGTCGGCGACAACCCGATGCTCCTGTCGGGCGAGGATCCCTCCAAGGTGGCGCGCGCGAGCAAGGCGAATTCGATGGCCTATCAGCCCGCGCTGGAGAAGATCGTCAACTTCGACACCAACTGGAACATCATCGCCTATCCGAGCCCGTCCTGGGCGAAGCTGGTGTTCCCGGATGATCCCGAGGACGTCGCGGTGGGCAAGCTCGCGGACGCTATTTTCGCAGCGTCCCGCGTCGATCGCGAGGACGCGATGGGCAACTGGGCAAGCCACAATGCGGTGCTGCGCGAGCGCACCAACTGGCTCAACGGCCAGCGCTTTCGCGCGCTGCAATATTCGGGTCCCGGCACCGATCTCACCATCGGACTTGCCGACGGCCACGAATGGGAAGGCGGCGCGTCGCTCTCCAAGAACGGCATCAGCTGCAATGCCAATATCCCGACCGAAGAGGTCTTCACCACGCCGCATTGCCGTCGCGTCTACGGCCATGTCGTGAGCTCGAAGCCGTTGTCCTATCAGGGCACGCTGATCGACAACATCGCCGTGCGCTTCGAGGACGGCAAGATCGTCGACGCAAAAGCCTCGCGCGGCGCGGAGGTGCTGAACAAGGTGCTCGACACCGACGAGGGCGCGCGGCGTCTCGGCGAAGTGGCGCTGGTGCCGCATTCCTCGCCGATCTCGCAGAGCGGCCTGTTGTTCTACAATACGTTGTTCGACGAGAACGCAGCGTCGCACATCGCGCTCGGCCAGTGCTATTCGAAATGCTTCGTCAACGGCGCCCAGCTCACGCCGCAGCAGATCGCGGCGCAAGGCGGCAACCAGAGCCTGATCCATATCGACTGGATGATCGGCTCGGCCGAGACCGACATCGACGGCATTCAGGCCGACGGCAGCAAGGTGCCCGTGTTCCGCAAGGGCGAATGGGCGAAATAGCCGGCGTGACTCTCCTCGAAGGGAGAAGGTGAGCGCGACGGCGACAGGTTCTCGCTGCGCCCATCTACCGGCCTTAACTCCTGCGCGGTTCGTTCGAGAGCGCTGGTGCGCATCCTGCGGCGGACGCAACACGAGCCCGCCGCCGGAGCCGGCTACCAGAGCCTTGGGCGTTGAGTCATTGGCGGGCTCCGCTCCAGTGTCTTCGCGCATTTTGTCGCACCCGGGAGAGGACCGGGGCATGTGGGCGGATTTGCAAGGGAATCGGGACGTTAACCGGTTTGCACTGGCCGCTTCCGGCTGATTCTCGAAGCCGGCGTAAGAAAGAATTAAAAACGGAACACTAGCGTCCGGGCATCTTTCGAAACAATCCGGGCCCGGATCCGGCCGCAAATATCATTTCCCGAGGAAGCAGATGTCGCGCGCATTGATTGAAGTCGGTAATTGCAATGTGGACCTCGAGCTGCGGCCGATCGAGCCGTCCTGGATCATCGAAGGCGATCCGGTTTCCCGCTCCCGCGTCCTGTCGACCAGCGCCGACGGCACCGCCCAGACGATCATCTGGTCCTGCACCGAAGGGCGCTTCAACTGGTACTACGACATCGACGAGACGATCATGATCATGGAAGGATCGATCGTGCTCGAAAGCGACGGCATGCCGCCCAAGCGCTACGGCCCCGGCGATGTCATTTTCTTCCGCGACGGCGCGCATGCCAAATGGCATGTCGAAGGGCACGTCAAGAAGATCGCGTTCTGCCGCAAGACCAATCCGGTGATGATCGGCTTCCTGATCCGCGTCGTCAACAAGCTGAAGAAGATGTTCGCCTCCACCGGCGAACGCCGGCCGGCCTCGCTGATGGGTGCCGGCTAAAGCGGACAATAAGGTTTCAAGGACGCTTCCCAGCGGCCACGATGAAGAGGGGGCGGGATCAACATCCCGGCCCCTCTTTTCGTCATGACGGCAGCTCGAGCCGGTAGACGTCGGTCGCGGTCTGCGAGAACAGCGCCGTCTTCTCGGCCTCGCTTGAGGGCGAGGCGATGCGCTTGAACGCGTTGAAGATCACCTGGTAGCTGCACTGGCCCTTGTCCGGCGGGAAGTTGCTCTCGAACATCGCCCGCTTCACGCCGAATGCCTCGATACAGGTCTCGATATAGGGGCGCCATGCCGCGGCAAGCTGCTCGGATGACGGCGGTCTCTCGCGCAGATGGAAGTCGTAGCCGAGCAGGCACATTGCGAGCCCGCCGAGCTTCACTACCACGTTCTCGCACGTCGCAATCGCCTGGATCGACGCGCGCCATTGCGCAAACACCTCGTCGCGCCGGCCCGCAAAGCGACCGACGCCGGCTGGGCCGCCGCAATGATCGAGCACGATCCTGGTATCGGGGAAGGCGCGCGCCAGCTCGGTCAGTTCGCCGATCTGCGGATGGAACAGCCAGGCATCGAAGCTGAGGTTCAGCGGCGCCAGACAGGCAAAGCCCTTGCGAAAGCCCGGATCCTGCAGCAGCCCCTTCGGCCTGTTCGCATACATGCCGGCGACGACAGGGTCTTCGTCCCAGGCCGACGAATGCCTGATGCCGCGGAAGCGGCCATTGCCCGCCGCGATCTCGGCTTCCAGCACCGGCTTGGCGGCGTCTCCCAGCAGAAGATTGGCGTGGCTGACGATGCCGGCGCAGATGGCGGCCGGGCCGTAAGCTCCGCTGGCGCTCATCGCCGCGACGCCGTTGGCGAACTCGACTTCGCCGACGGGCCGGAATGCCTCAGGTCCGTGCGCGCGATACATCGAGCGGCAATCGACATAGACGGTGGCGATGATGTTGTGGCCGGACGCGATGTCGGCGGCCATCTCCTCGATCAGATAGCGATGGCCGCGATTCCAGAGATGGTGGTGGGGATCGACGATCGGCCGGGCCGGATCGATGATCTCCTCCTGGTGCAGCGCGAGCCAGTCCTCGCGCGGCTCGACGAATAGCCCGCTCGTGTTGGCAGGCAGACCGCTCGCGGCCATCGGCGTTCGCTCCCTCTATGTTCTTGTGGGACGAACCTAGCATCTGATCTCTTCACGCAGCAGCGCGCGTTCTGCAACCGCGTCCGTCGTCGCGAGCACAGCGGCGCTGTCGTCAGCCCTTGCGCCGCTTCGCCCTCACATCGACGACGAGTCGCCAATCGGCCGCGGCGGCCGCTTTGGACTCGCCGAGCCAGTGAAAGGAATCGTCCGTGATCTCGGTAAAGCTCCACCGCGTCAGTTCGCCGGCTTCGGTCGTGCCTTCCTGCACGATGTCCTCACCGCGCGGACGGCCGATCTGCTGGCGGAACACGCTGCGGCCGGGGTCGAACCAGGAGATCCGCCACGCGGACATGGTGGGGTCATAGACGCGCAGCGTCGTGCCGTACCAGTTTCCGGCGATCGGGAAGGCCGCCCCGCCTGCAGCGCGGGGGATGATCCAGACGTCCTGCACGGCGCGCCCTTCCAGCACCCAGCCAAAATGGATATCGCCTGGCGCTACGTGTTTCGTTCCGCCGGGTCCATGGGCCGTGATCTCGGCCTCCCAGTCGCCGACGAAGCGGCCGTAAAGCTGAAGCGCCGCCGCGTGCTCGGGATTCGGTCCGTCCGCGTGCAACAATCTCGCAAATTCGGTCATGTCGAGCTCCTGTCGCGGGGAGATCAACACCAAAAGCCAACAGCCGGCTTGGAGAAAATTGCGCCTCAGACCCCGTCGAGGATGATCACTGTCGGCTTCGGCGGCAGTGCATCCCGCGACATCCGGAACGATCGCTCGAGGCGCCGGTCGATCTCGAATTGCTGGCCGATCCGGCGCATGAAGTCGTCGAGCGGGGTGGCAAAGCGGTGCATCGGCAGCACCACCGAGGCGCGAAGCCGCTTGGTGATCTCGGAAATGCCGTCCAGCGACATGGTGTAGGTGCCGTCGATCGGCACCATCACGATGTCCAGCCGCCCGATCTGGGCAAAATGGCTGTCGTCGAGCTTGTGGTGAAGGTGGCCGAGATGGCCGATGCAGAGCCCGGCCGCCTCGAAGATGAAGATGGAATTGCCGTCGCGGATCATGTCGCTGCCGGCATCGTCGCCGAAATAGCGACGGATGTCCGTCGTGACGTTGCGGATGAAGGTATCGCTGATGCGCTCCGACACGATCGCCGGCTTGCCGTCCTCGCTCCAGCCATGCAGCACATGGGGAATTCGTTTGTCGGGATATAAAGAATAGTGCGTGCTGTGCGCCCGGTTCATGGTGACGACATCGGGCAGCCGTCCCACCTGGTACGCGCCGCTATAGTCGGTCGCGATGCGCAAGCCGGAGGGCGTGTCGATGAAATAGGTGGAATGGCCGGCATAGGTGATTTGGACCTCGGCCGCGGCTGCCGCCTGTCGGAACGCGGCCGGCATCACGCGGGGCGCCGCGTTGGCCATCGCCAGGCATTCGCTGCGTTGAGATGGCTGCTGGGCGAGCGCAGGTGCGAGGGATACGCCGAACAGCGCAAGGGCCGCCGAAACCAGTCGCCGCATGAATCCGTCCCCGATGACTTCGGAACAAGTCTAGCGCGCAACGCGGTGCGTGGCCAATGGGCCGCGATCAACAGCGCGTCAGTGTCGCACCTTCACGCCCGCCTGGGGCTGAACCTCCAGGTGGCGGCGACGAGGCTGGCTGTGATCAGGCCGCTGATGAGGCCGGCAAGCGGCAGGGCGAGCAGCAGAGCGGCAGTCGCGGCCCAGCCGATCGAGGAGAACGCTTCGGCGAAGGTCGCAAGACGTGAAGACGTCTGGCGGCGGCGGAATTGGCTGCGACGGGCCTGCACCCGGAACCAGAGCTGGATCGCGGTCGCCGAGGCCGCGCCGACGATGATCGCGCCGGCGCTGATTGCCGCCTGGAATGGCGAGGCGAAGGCCAGCGCCGCGACCAGCGGACTGAAGATCACGGCGATTGCGATCAGCACCACCTCGATCTTGGCGCGGATGACGCTGGACGACGTCAGCGGCGCGGTGGCGACGAGATCGGGAGCGTCCTCGCCCGAGATCGTCAGCCAGGCGAGCCCGCCGGCAAGCTGTCCGGCCGCCATCACGATGACGGGTGTGATCAGCGTCAGCGCCGCGGAGCTGTCGGCAAAGTTGCGCCAGAGCAGGAGTGCCGGCGGCACCAGATAGAGCAGCTGCATCAACGTCTGCGAGATCAGCCAGGGATCGCGCCACAGGAGCATGAATTCCTTGCGCCGCAGCGCCTGCTGGTGCGATCCGCCGCGGAACGGGCGCTCCTTCGCGCGGGCGCGGCCGGACGTGCCGTACGCCGCCGCATCAATCGCGGTGTCGGCGAAGCGGTGCGAAAAGATCGCCATCACGCTGCCGAGCAGCACCAGGGCGAGCGCGAGAAACAGCAGCAGCGCCTCGGTGTCGCCCATGGTCGCCCGCGCCGGCCACCACCAGATGCTGTCCACGTCGGGCGCGTAGGCGGCGAGGCTGCCTGACGTCAGGATGGTGAAGCGCGACAGCGTGCCGTAGGACATGATCGCAGCGACCTGCAGCGCGATCACGAAGCCCGCGCCGATGATCGCAGCGAGGACCTGGGCGATCAGGCGCGTTCGCGCCGGCCCGATCAGGCGGAACAAGAGAATGGTTACGGCGATCGCGATCGCCGCGGCCGACAGGCCCATCGCAATGACGACGCCGAAGGCGGCAAGCCAGCGCGCGCCACCGCCGATCACCAGCACGTCGATGAAGGGCGTCGAGAACAGCAGCGCCAGCACGGTGACGGTCAGCGCGATCGCGGCGATGCGGACCGAGAACAGATTGGTCAGCGTCGCCGGCGAGGACATGATCAGGTCGAGATCGGCGCGGGCGTAGAATACCCGCGTCACTGACTCGATCGCCTGCGACAGCATCAAGGTCCAGGCGAGAAAAATCGTCGTCGAAATCACGATCAGCGAGGATTTGGCGAGCGGCAGCTGCAGGTCGGCGAAACGGCCGATCACCGCCCAGGCGGGCAGGTGCAGCAGCGCGGCGAAGCAGAGCAGGCCGATAACGGCAGCGCGCGTCCGCTTGCGCCGCCCGCCGGTCATCATGGCGAACCATTCGCGCCAGGCGAGCCGCAGCTCGTGGCGGGCAAACCAGGACAGCGCCGTTGCCGAGCTCATGCTGCGGCCTGAAGCGTCACCAACGCGATGAAGAGATCCTCAAGGCTGGTGTCGGCATGGCCGTTCTGTTGACGCAGCTCCGCCAGCGTGCCCTCGGCGACCAGGCGCCCGGACGCGATCACGCCGATCCGGTCGGCCATACGCTCGGCGACCTCGAGAATATGCGTGGTCATGATGACGGTGCAGCCGGCGCGGACGCGCTCGCTGAGCAGGGCCTTCACGTGGCGTGCGGAGACGGCATCGAGCCCCGTCAGCGGCTCATCGAGGATGATGAGGCGGGGATCGTGCACCAGTGCCCCTGCGAGAGCGACCTTCTGGCGCATGCCCTTGGAAAAGCCCTCGCAGCGCTCGTGCCGGTGCGGCGCGAGCCCGAGCGAGCAGAGCAGCTCTTGCGCGACCGGTTCCGAGGCCGAGGGGGCGATGCCCCAGAGGCCGGCGACGAATTCGAGGTATTCGAGCGGGGTCAGCTTGTCGTAGATCATGGGCTCGTCGGAGACCCATGCCATCACCTGCTTGGCGGCGGCGGGCCTCTGTAACGCATCGACGCCGAAGATCGAGATCGCGCCGGCATCGGGGCGCAGCAGGCCCGCAACCATGCGCAGGCTGGTGGTCTTGCCGGCGCCGTTGGGGCCGACCAGCGCATAGAATTCGCCGGCGTGAATGGTGAGATCGAGGCCGTCGACCGCCGGACGGTCAAAACGCTTCGTTAACCCTCGGACTTCCAGTGCCGAGTTGTCCGGCTTCATGACGGCCACACCATCCGGTTTTGCATCGTCCGAGACCATGACCCGAAGATATTTCGGCACGGTGAATCGCTTTGCCTCAAATTCCTCATCCGGGATCGACCAAAGGCAAGTCACCGTTTGTTGACAGCGCGCGGGCGTTCAGGCTGAATTGGCGCCGGGACAAATGGCGCTGACGCAGCGAAACGACTGCGTAGCGACTGGACACAAGATGCGGCAAGGCGGTCGGGAAGAACCGCGGGTTGCATCGGGAGGACACGCGTCGATGCTGGATTTTGTTCAGCAGCTGGTCAGCGGTGTTGCGCTCGGCTGCGTTTACGGCCTGATCGCGCTCGGGTTCGTGCTCGTCTACAAGGCTACCGAGGTCGTCAACTTCGCCCAGGGCGATCTGATGATGCTGGGCGGCTTCTTCGCCTTCACCTTCATCGGCATGATGGGCCTGAACTACTGGATCGGCTTTGCCGGTGCGGTGGCCGCGATGGCGCTGTTTGGCATGGTGGCCGAGCGCGTGGTGGTGCGGCCGATCCTCGGCTATCCGCAGTTCTCGATCATCATGGCGACGATCGGGCTGGGCTATTTCCTGCGCTCGGTCGCCGGCATGATCTGGGGCACCGACGACCTGAAGATCGAGACGCCGTTCAGCCAGGGCGTGCTGCGCATGGGCTCGCTGGTGCTCGCCTATGACAAGCTCTCGGTGATCGCGGCGACGATGATCCTGTGCGCGCTGCTCTGGCTGTTCTTCAACAAGACCATGCTCGGCACTGCGATGCGCGCCAGTTCCGAGAACATGCTGGCAGCCTACTATATGGGCATTCCGGTCAAGCGCGTGGTGTCGGTCGTCTGGGCGATCAGCGCGGCGGTCGCGACCTGCGCCGGCGTGCTGCTGGCGCCGATTACCTTCATCCACTCCAATGTCGGCCTCGTGCTCGGCCTGAAGGCGTTTCCCGCCGCCGTGCTCGGCGGCTTCGGCTCTATCCCCGGTGCAGTGGTCGGCGGCGTCCTGATCGGGGTGATCGAGAGCATGGCCGGCTTCTACCTGCCGGAGGGCTGGAAGGACGTCGCGCCCTATGTCGTGCTGCTGACGGTGCTGCTCCTGAAGCCCGAAGGCCTGTTCGGCCTCCACGTCCGCAAGAAGGTCTGAACGCCATGCGCTTCATGTTCAAGACCGATTATGAAGACGACATCAGGCTGTTTCCGCATTCGGGCTACGTCGTCACCTACGGCGTCCTGCTCGCCCTGCTGCTGATCGCACCGCATGTGCTGTCCAGCTATCTGATGAGCCAGCTCGTCTTCGTCTGCATCTATGCAATCGTCGGCGTGGCGCTCTTGATCCTGACCGGCTTCACCGGCCAGGCTTCGCTCGGGCACGCCGCGTTCCTCGCGATCGGGGCCTACACCGCGGCCTATTTGCAGACATACAACGTGCCGTTCCCGGTCTACTTCCTCGCCGCCGGGCTCTTGACCGGCATCATCGGCGCGATGGTCGGCTTTCCTGCCCTGCGGCTCACCGGCATCTACCTCGTCATCGCCACCATCTCCTTTGCCTTGATCGTCGAGGAGATCCTGGCGCGCTGGGAGAGCGTGACCCACGGCAATGAGGGCATGCGGGTCAAGACGCTGTCGCTGCTCGGCGTCGCGGTGCCGCGCGACAGCCCGACCTTCTATTACCTCTGCCTTGCCGTGCTGGTGCTGACCATCGTCGGCACGCTCAATCTGCTGCGCTCGCCGACCGGCCGCGCCTTCGTCGCGATCCGCGACAGCGAGACGGCGGCGCGCAGCATGGGCGTCAATGTCGCGCTCTACAAGGTGAAGTCCTTTGCCATCTCGGCGGCGATCACCGGCTTTGCCGGCGTGTTGTTCGCGCACAAGCTCTCCTTCATCTCGCCGGAGATGTTCACGCTCCAGCTCTCGATCGAGTTCATCATCGTGATCCTGATCGGCGGCACTTTCAGCCTGCACGGCGCGGTGCTGGGGGCGATCTTCATCGTGATGATCGATCCGTTCCTGACCTATCTCAAGGACGACATGCCCGGCATCATCGCCGGCATCGCCGCAGCCTTCGGGGCGAGCACGGCGACTGCGGGAAACATCCAGTCGAACGTCGCGGCCTTTGCCTCGCTCAACGGCCTGAAGGGTGCGATCTACGGCATCATCATCGTGCTGTTCGTGCTGTTCGAGCCGCTCGGGCTCTACGGCCGCTGGCTGAAGATCAAGCTCTTCTTCCAGCTGTTCCCGCTCTACAAGCGCGCCACCTTCAAGCGGCAGAAGATCTACGTGAAGTCGGAGCGCAATCGATGAGCTATTTCCGTGCCGAGAACCTGTCGCTGCATTTCGGCGGCCTCAAGGCCGTCGACGCGGTCTCGTTCGCGGTCGAGAAGGGCGAGATTCTCTCTATCATCGGGCCGAATGGCGCCGGCAAGAGCTCGATCTTCAACCTGATCTCGCGGATCTACCGGCCGACGTCGGGGCGCATCTTCTTCGAGGACCAGGACATCACCGAGGAGCCGCCCTACGACATCGCCAGGCTCGGCATCGCCCGCACCTTCCAGAACATCGAGTTGTTTGAGAATGCGACCGTGTTGTCGAATCTCCTGGTCGGCCGCCACCGGCACTCGACCACGCAGCTCTGGCAGGAACTGCTGTTCCTGCCGAGCGTACGGGCCAACGAGAAGGTGCATCGCCGCCGGGTCGAGCAGGTCATCGAATTCCTCGATCTCGAACCCTATCGCGACAAGCTGATCTCGGGGCTGCCTTACGGCGTGCGCAAGGTCATCGAGCTGGCGCGCGCCCTGTGCTCGGAGCCCAAACTGATCCTGCTCGACGAACCGTCGTCCGGCCTCAATGTCGAGGAGACCGGCGACATGTCGTTCTGGATCCGCGACCTGAAGAACGAGCTCGGCGTCACCGTGCTGATGGTCGAACACGACATGTCGCTGGTCAATCGCGTCTCCGATCGGGTCATTGCGCTGAACTACGGCCGGGTGCTGGCGATGGGCTCGCCCGCCGAGGTGCAGCAGCACCCCGACGTCGTCGCCGCGTATCTGGGAGCCTGACCGATGGATGCCGCCACGACCCCGGACACCATCCTGAAGCTCTCCAACGTCGAGAGCTATTACGGGCCGATCATGGCGATCCGGGGCATCTCGCTGGAAGTGCCGCGCGGCCGAATCGTCACGCTGCTCGGGGCGAACGGGGCCGGCAAGACCACGGTGCTGAAGACCATCTCGGGCATCCTCGATCCGCAGAAGGGAACGATCGAGTTTCTGGGCAGGCCGATCCAGCGCATGGAGGCCGACCGGATCGTGCGGCTTGGTCTCAGCCATGTGCCGGAGGGGCGCGAGGTGTTCCCGTTCCTCTCCGTGCGCGAGAACCTGATGATGGGCGCCTATCCGCGCCAGGATCGGGACGGTGTCGCGGAGGATCTGGAGCGTGTCTACGGCTATTTCCCGCGGCTGAAGGAGCGCATCAACCAGCCGGCCGGGCAGCTCTCCGGCGGCGAGCAGCAGATGCTCGCGATCGGGCGCGCGCTGATGAACCGGCCGACGCTGCTGCTGCTCGACGAGCCCTCGCTCGGTCTGTCGCCGCTGCTGGTGAAGGAGATCTTCACCATCATCCGCAGGGTCAACGAGGAGCAGGGCATGTCGATCCTCTTGGTCGAGCAGAACGCCAAGGTGGCGCTGGAGACGGCACATTACGGCTATGTGCTGGAGATCGGCCGTATCGTGATGAACGACAGCTGCGACCGCTTGATGCATTCCCAGGACATTCAGGAGTTCTACCTTGGCGCCAAGGAAGCGGGCGCGCGCGGCGAGCGGCGCTGGAAAAAGAAGAAGACGTGGCGGTGAGGAAGAGCTGGCAGTAAGATGAGCCTGCCATCCGCAACATAGACCGCCGGCAAGGCAGGCAGCGGAGGCTGGCGACAAGGAGGGAGGAGAGGCGCATGGCCCGACCGGCGGTGCTGACGGTCGCTGATACGATCGCGAAGAGCTTCCTGCGCGCCGCCGAGACGCGGGGCGACAGGCCGGCGATCCGCGAGAAGAAGTTCGGCATCTGGCAGCCGACGAGCTGGCGCGAATGGCTGGAGATCTCGAAGGAGATCGCCTACGCGCTTCGCGCGATCGGCTTCATGCCCGGCGACGTCGCCTCCATCGTCGCCAACGCCGTCCCGGAATGGGTCCATGCCGACATGGGCATCCTGTGCGCCGGCGGCGTCTCCTCCGGAATCTATCCGACCGATTCCTCGTCCCAGGTCGAGTATCTCGTCAACGATTCCCGCACCAGGGTTATCTTCGCCGAGGACGAGGAGCAGCTCGACAAGATTCTCACCTGCCGCGCACGCTGTCCGTCCCTGCAGAAGATCATCGTGTTCGACATGGAGGGCCTCAGCGGCTTCTGCGATGACATGGTGCTGTCGCTCGACGAGCTTCGCGCGCTCGGCCGCAACCACATGGTCGGCCGCGAAGCACTGTGGCAGGAGATGATCGACAGCCGCAGCGCCGGCGATCTCGCCATCCTCGTCTACACGTCCGGCACGACCGGTCCGCCCAAGGGCGCGATGCATGCCAACCGCAGCGTCACGCACCAGATGCGGCACGCCAACGACTTCATCCCGGCGCGAGAGGACGAGGACCGGCTGATCTTCCTGCCGCTCTGCCATGTCGCCGAGCGAATCGGCGTCTACTACATCTCGGTCGCGCTCGGCTCGGTGATGAATTTCGCCGAGAGCCCGGAAACCGTGCCGGACAATCTGCGCGAGGTGCAGCCGACCGTCTTCCTCGCGGTGCCGCGCATCTGGGAAAAGTTCTATTCCGCCATCACCATCGCGCTGAAGGACGCGACGCCGCTGCAGCAATGGGTCTATCGGCGCGCGATCGGCATCGGCTACCGCATGGTCGAGTGCCGGCTCGAGGGCAGGGCCCCGCCGCTGTCGCTGCGGATAGCCAATCGCATCGCCTACCAGGTCGCGTTCCGCAACATTCGCCGCATGATCGGGCTCGATCGTTGCCGCATCGCGTTCACCGGCGCGGCACCCATCGCACCGGAGCTGATCCGCTGGTATCTGGCGCTCGGCATCGACATGCACGAGGTCTACGGCCAGACCGAGAATTGCGGGGTCGCCACCATGATGCCGGCGGAAAGGATCAAGCTCGGTTCGGTCGGCACCGCGGTGCCCTGGGGCGAGGTCGCGCTGTCGCCCGACGGCGAGATCCTGATCAAGGGCGACTTCCTGTTCATGGGCTATCTGAACCAGCCGGAGAAGACGGCCGAAACCATCGATCCGCGCGGCTGGCTGCACACCGGCGACGTCGGCACCATCGACAATGAAGGCTTCGTCCGCATCACCGATCGGATGAAGGACATCATCATCACCTCCGGCGGCAAGAACATCACGCCGTCCGAGATCGAGAACCAGCTCAAGTTCTCGCCCTACATTTCCGACGCCGTGGTGATCGGCGACAAGCGGCCGTATCTCACCTGTCTCGTGATGATCGACCAGGAGAACGTCGAGAAGTTCGCCCAGGATCACGACATCCCCTTCACCAATTACGCCAGCCTGTGCCGGGCGAGCGAAATCCAGGACTTGATCTGGCGCGAGATCGAACAGGTCAACGGCAATTTTGCCCGCGTCGAGACCATCAAGAGGTTTTATCTGATCGAACGCCAGCTCACCCCGGAGGACGAGGAGCTGACGCCGACCATGAAGTTGAAGCGCGGCTTCGTGAACAAGCGCTACGCCGCCGAGATCGAGGCGATGTATCGCGAGCGTGCAGTGGCGTGACGAGCCAGTCGATTCGAGAAAGCGAAGGAGCCGTGGCCCTCGCCCTTCGTCCAACACGGGCCTTTAGGAGAGGAGACGTCAATGTCGAAATCGTTCAGCGCATTCGGCCTTGCTTTGGGCGCCGTGGTGCTCACCTGTTTGCCAGCCGCGGCGCAAACCAAGGTCACCAACGAAGGCATCTCGGCGACCGAGATCGTCATCGGCACCCATCAGGACCTGTCGGGTCCGATCAAGGGCTGGGGCGTCCCCGTCTCCAACGGCATGAAGATGGCGGTCGAGGAGGTCAACGCCGCCGGCGGCATCAACGGCCGCAAGATCCGCCTGGTGGTCGAAGACAGCGGCTACGATCCGAAGAAGGCCGTGCTGGCTTCGCAGAAATTGATCGAGCGCGACAAGATCTTCGCGATGGTGGGGCCGATGGGATCGCCGACCGTGCTTGCTGCGCAGGATATCTTGCTCGACGCCGGCGTGCTGCAGCTCTTTCCGCTGACGGCGGCCGAGTTCACCTTCAAGTTCGATCCGGCCAAGCCGCAGGAGCGGCTGAAGTTCAACAACCTCCTGCCCTATGTCGAGAGCACGCGGGCCGCGCTCAAATACATGATTGAGGCAAAGAATTTCAAGAAGCCCTGCATCATGCATCAGGACGACGAGTACGGGAAGAACGTGCTCGATGGTTTTAACCAGCAGCTCGCTGCCATGAAGGTGCAGCCGGCCTCGATCACGAGCTACAAGCGCGGCGCCTCCGACTTCTCGGCGCAGGTCGCCAAGATGAAGTCCGACGGCTGCGACCTCGTCGTGCTCGGCGCGGTCCTCCGTGAGCCGATCGGCACGATGAGTGAAGCGAAGAAGCTCGGATGGGACGTCACCTTCCTCGGCGCCACGCCCGTTAACGTGCTCGAAGTGCCGGCGCTCGGCAAGGAAGTGGTGGAGGGCTTGTATTCCGCTTCGAACTTCGAAATTCCCTATGAAGACACCGCGAAAGGAAAGGTGAAGGACTGGCTAGTCAATTACAAGAAGATGTTTAACGCCGATGCCAACACCCAGGCGATCATTGGCTACAATGCGGTGATGACGTTCGCGCATTATGCCAACAAGGCTGGTAAGGATCTCACTGGCCAGAAGATGCTCGACGCGCTGGAGTCCGGCGACAAGTTCCAGGACATCTTCAATTCGCCGCCGACGGTGTTCTCGAAGACCAACCATCTCGCCACCACCATCACACAGGTCCAGCAGGTCAAGAACGGCCGCTGGGTGCTGGTGAAGGACAATCTGATGTTCTGATGCTCTCTTGCGGAGAACTCGGTGCACCCTCTCCCCTTGCGGGCCCCTTGCGGGAGAGGGTGGCTTCGCGCAACGCGAAGCCGGGTGAGCGGTTCTCTCCGCGAGGCGTTGTCCTTCGAGCGCGCCGATAGAACCCCTCATCCGGCGCGCGCAGTGCGCGCGCCACCTCCCAAAACGGAGAAGGAAGTAAAGAGTGAGGCGCCCTACAGCCGGCTGTTGTGGGCGAGAAGCTGTCGCAGGAAAAGGGCGGCGCGGCGATGGGCAAAGCCGGCCGTCGGGCGTTAAGCAGAAATCCCGTGCCTGATCAGAGCATCGCTGATTCTGACTGTCGGCGGACAACACCGGTATTCTTGTGTATAGTTCTACGCGCGCGCGAGGTGCCTGTTTTGGGGTTCGGAGTCATGCACAAGACACTTGCATCACTGTTGTCGTTGGCCATCATTGCTGTTGTTTGCGGCTACCCAGCGAGGGCGCAACAGGTCGCGGCCGAAACGCCGAAGGATGAGCTGTCCGCCCAGATCCGCTTGCAAGGTTTCGCCTGCGAAAAGGCGCTTGGTGCAACACGGGACGAGAAGCGCTCCCGGCCGGACTACGCTGTCTGGGTCCTCAAATGCAGCAACGCGACCTACAGGGTCTCGCGTGCCCCGGACATGGCGGCAAAGGTCGAGCTGCTCCGATGAGCGATGCGAGTGAACGCGTGGTGCATGATCCGGACCCGAAGCGCCGCGCTAGCGCAAAGTGTGCAGCGGTTTTCTGAAAAGATCATGCGCGATCAAGAAGCTAAAGCGCGATGATTTATCCCGATCTCATCGCTTAGTGCACTGAGGCCATTACCGGCTCGTCGACATATTTCATCACGGCCGACTGGTAGAGCACGAACAGCGGTTGATAGCTCCGCTCAGCGTCGTCCTCGACCATCGCCATGCGGCGATTGTCGAGCATCAGCCAGTGGCCGTCGAGCCGTGCAGTAGCAATCGCGTGCTCCTCGCCGACGCGGGTGTCGCGCACCACGACGATGCGGAGGTCTTCCGCAGCTACGCCCGCCAGCCGCAGCGCGGCGAGCTTGGCGATGGCGTAGTCTTCGCAATCGCCGGCGCCGCGCGCGAAGGTCGCGAGCGGCGAGCTCCAGGCGTCGTCGATGCCGTCATTGGCGGCGTGGATGGCGAGATTGATGGCTCGGTTGGTCTCGCCGAGGCGCGCGCGGCCCTCACGGGCGCGGGCCTGGTCGACGATGGCGAGCAGCTTCAGGGCCGCAGGGGATGCACAATTGTCCCGGTCGCCGTCGCACAGCGCGAGCTGCACCATGTCGTCGTCGAGCCTGTCCTTCAGCGTGGACCATTTCTGCTGGAGGCCGCCGGATGAGATGGCGAAGGCGAACACGCCGAACGGTTCGGCGGATTTGCGTACGAGGAGGCCGGCGCCGGGCGACAGCAGCGTGCCGGCGCGAAGCTCGGCGGCCGATCCGAGCAGGATCAAGCCGCACAAGATCAGGATTGCGCGCCAGGCGCGCGAGCGAGCAGCGGTCTCCATCTGACATCCCCTTCCCAGGCTTCGCGAGATCCCCCTCGATCTCGACGTGCCGGGCTGTGTTGCTTTCCTGGAGATAGTGCGAGGCGGGCCGTTTTGTTCTGCTTAACGCGCCCGGCAGGGGTCCCAGAACCGTGGGACAGGCTGAAACAGGCCTGCCTAAATTGCCTAAAATTTTACGATCCCGGAGCTAGGAGGGCGCTGTCGTGATATGGATCCGGTTGCAGGCAGGAGTTGCGAGGTGGCTGATTCTGCGTCCTATGGCTAACGGCGCGCTATTTCACGGGTTCTGTTAGCTAGGTCACAGATCTTGTTCCATATTTGGCGCAGGATGTTGCAGGGCATCAAGCAATGAAGATGACGCAAGTATCTCTTCGACCAATTTTACCAAAAACGACTTGGGATGATGGGGAATGCGTGCATCTAAGCTCGTTTCGACTTCAGAATGCTTGGAGTGTTACTTCAGCTTCTCTGGGAAGGCGCCGGCCTGCGGGGCTCTTACGGCCAAGTGACGCGAAATCACACAAGCAATAGATGGTTTCGCTAAGGACTTGGTAATGCTAAGCAAGCTTAGGCAATGATACTTACTTAAATTTTAACCCTTTTGCGGTGCCCCGGTTGAATTACGCTGGCAAATTCGACGCCGCGACGTCCTTGGACGGCCAGGTTTCCGGTACGTCTGGCCACGTCCATGCCGATTCCCTTGCGGCCAAGCCCTTCATCGCGAAGGGACAGGGCCATGTGCCTGATGGCGCGTTCGTTGTTCCCGATCCCAACCTGATCTTCAACGGCGAGTTCAAGCGCGCCGGCCTTGATCTCGTGCTGTCCCACGAAGGTCAGGAGTTCGTGGTTCACGATTATTTCAGGGGCGAGAAGCGCGCCGCGATTGCCTCGCCTGACGGCGCCCACCTCACCGGCGACATCGTCAATGCCCTCACCGGCCACGTCCAGGTTGCCCAGGCCGCGCCCGGCGCCGCTGCGGCCCAGGTCATCGGCCACGTCACAAAACTCTCCGGCAGTGCGACCGCGATTCGCAACGGCGTCTCGGTCATCCTGAACAACGGCGACAATGTCGAGAAGGGCGACGTGGTCTCGACCGGCGCCGATTCGACGCTCGGCATCACCTTCATCGACGGCACCGTGTTCGGCCTGTCCTCCAATGCGCGGATGGTGCTGAACGAGATGGTCTACGACCCCAACGGGTCGAGCAACTCCTCGCTGCTCAGCCTGGTTGCGGGCACCATCACCTTCGTCGCCGGCGAGACCGCCAAGCATGGCGACATGAAGGTCGACACGCCGGTCGCCACCCTGGGCATCCGCGGCACGGCGGTGCTGACCCAGATCAACTTCGTCGTTCCCGCCGGCGGCGGCGATCCGCAGCCGCAGGCGAGCTTCCAGGTGCTGGTCGAGCCGAACGGCACGACCGGCTCCTACATCCTGTTCGACAAGATCACGCTGCTGCCGATCGCGACGGTGAACCAGGCCGGCCAGATGATCCAGATCAGCGGCGGCAACGTCTCCGTCACCAACGCGCTGATGTCGCCGGAGGTGCAGAAGCTGATCACGGACGTGTTCTCGCTGAAGTTCACCGACAACAACACCAATACCAAGCTGACCACGAACTTCACCGACACGATCACGCCGATCAGCCTGGACTTCGTGTTCAAGTCGGGGTCCGGCACTGCCGCAATCGCGACATTCGTCACTCTCAGTGCGCCGCAACGCGACGGCTCCGGCAATTCAACGCAGCAGGCCACCCGTGTTCCCGGCCAGCCGATCGTGCAAAGCTTCGACGCCGGCGGGAATCTAAAGACGGCCTTCGCGCTGACTGAGCGCGCAGCCACAACGGGCGACACGACGGCCGATACTGTCACCGGCCTGATCAGATTCGTCGATCAAAACCTCGGCGACCGGCCGACGGTGTCGGTGAGCCTCGCCGAAGCGCCGAACTACGTCTACAAGAGCGCCGGTCAGCAGGACGTTACCGGCTCGCTCACCGAGCTCCAGAAGCAGGGCATCGCAGCGACGCAGATCCAGATCAGCGTCGTTGCCGACCCCGCCAACGAGAACAATGGCTCGGCGGTCTGGACCTACACGATCCCCGACAAAGTCTTCGACTTCCTCGCGGCCGGCGAAACCCTGACGCTGACCTATATGGTGCGCGTCGACACCAATTTCGTGGTGAACCCAGAGTCCAGGTTCATACCGATCACCATCACGATCACGGGTACGAACGACAAGCCCACCGTGGCGACGTCGGGCGGAATCGTCATCGAGAAGGTCGGGACCGGCAATGAGGCTCTGGACACCATCACGGGCACCGTCACCTTCACCGACGTCGATCTGACGGACCGGCCGATCGTGAGCGCGGCGCTCTCTTCCACCCAGCCGTTCAAATATCTCGATGCCGAAGGCAACGACATCACCGCGACATTGACGCCGCAGCAACTCGCCGCGATCGCGGCCGTCAAGGTGCCGCTGACGGTGGTGCAGGGTGCAGGGAACGGCAACAACGGCTCGGCCGCCTGGACCTACAGCGTTCCCGACCATCTCTTCGACTTCCTTGCCGAGGACGAGAAGCTGATCCTCAATTACGTGGTGCAGGTCGATGACGGGCACGGCGGCATCGTCAGCACGCCGCTCACGGTTTCCATCAATGGTGCCGATGTCAATGTCGAGGGCACCAACGACGTACCGACGATCATCGAGGACGACACGATCTCGACCGGCGCGGTGACGGAGGATACGGAAGTCCTGACGGCGAGCGGTACCATTGCCTTCAGCGATCCTGACCTCACGGATACGCACACCGCGAGTTATATCCTGAAGTCGACGACGTCGAGCGCGCATCTGCCCGGATTCGGCGATGGTACCTCGCATATTGGCACGTTCGTGCTTGGACCGGTGAGCGAGAACCCGGGCGCCGGCACGGAAGGGGCCGTGGGCTGGACCTTCACGATCGACGCCAGCGATCCGATGCTGCAGTCACTGGCCGAAGGCCAGACTATCACCCAGGTCTACACCGTTACGGTCGACGACCTCCACGGTGGAACGGTCACCAAAGACGTCACGGTCACCATCACGGGGGCCAACGACGCCCCGACCATCACGAGCGATGAAGACGCGGCGAAGGGCTGTGTCACCGAGGACGCGGGCCCGACACTCTCGATCTGCGGCACACTGGCGATCCAGGATCTCGACCTGATCGACACTCATACCGCGCAGGCCGTGTTCAAGTCGTCGACGTCGAGCGCATATCTGCCGGGCTTCGACGACGGCACGACGCTCGGCACCTTCACGATCGATCAGTCGGTGCATGAATTCAGCACCGATACCAACAACAGTGCGACGCTGGGCTGGCACTTCACGCTCGACAACAGCAATGCGGTGCTGCAGTCGCTGGCGCAGGGCCAGACCATCACCCAGGTCTACACGATCACGGTCATCGACAATCACGGTGCCGAGGTCTCGCAGGACGTGACCGTCACGATCAACGGCGTCAACGACGCGCCGACCGTCACCAGCAGCGCCGCAGATGCCACTGGAGCGGTGACCGAGGATGCCAGTGCGACGTTGGCGATCTGCGGTACGCTGGCGATCCAGGATCTCGACTTGATCGATACCCACACCGCGCAGGCTGTGTTCAAGTCATCGTCCGTCAGCTCGGCTCTGCCGGGGTTCGGTGCCGGCGCGAACATCGGCAGCTTCACGATCGATCCGTCGGTGCTCGAATGCAACACCGATACCAGTGACGGCGCGACGCTGGGCTGGCACTTCTGCCTCGACAACAGCAATGCGGTGCTGCAGTCGCTGGCGCAGGGCCAGACCATCATCCAGGTCTATACCGTCACGTTCGACGACCAGCATGGCGGCAAGGTGAGCCAGGATGTCACCGTCACGATTGCCGGCACGAACGACGCGCCGGTGCTCGCCGATCTCGACATTGGTCCGCTCACGGATACTGCCGCGGCCGACACCTTCGCCAATCTCGCTGGCCATTTGTCCGGAACGGATGTCGACAGCGGCGAGACGGCGACGCTGACCTATGCCGTTCTGAACGCAGATCATCATGCGGTGACGACGGTTGCAGGACTGTACGGCTCGCTGACGGTCAACCCCGACGGCAGCTACAGTTACGTTCCCAACGCGACGGCGATCGACGCGCTGCCGGAAGGATTTTATACGGATACGTTCACCGTCCAGACCAAGGACGCTCATGGCGCGACCGGCACGGCAACGCTCACGGTGGACGTGACCGGCGCGGACGACGGGAACGTCGCACCGGTGATCGACGTGAACCAGATCAGCGTATCGCAGGAAGGCGTCCAGGTCTTCATCCACGGCATCACGGTCACCGACGCCGACGCTACTCCCGATGAAACCTTCGCACTCACCGTGGCGGCGGATTCGGGCACGTATGTGGAGCCTGAACCGACGTCCGATACGCTGGCGAGCGTCAATTCAGCACTCCAGGGGCTGACCTATACGGAGCCGAGCCAGAGCGGGGCTGCGACGGATAAGTTGGCGGTCACGGTGACCGACGGCCACGGCGCGACCGATACGGTCAACCTGATCTTCAACCTGACCGAACAAGGCCCGGTGACCCTCGCCAGCACCAACGGCAAGGATGTGCTGTTCGGGACCGGCTATCAGGATCAGTTCGTATTCGCCGCCGACTCTAACCACGACACGATCCTCGATTTTGAGCACGGTCAGGACCACATCAATCTGACGGCGGTTGTGGCGACCGATATCGACTCGGCATGGATAGCCCAGCACGCGGCGGCCTCAGGGGCAGACACCCTGATCACGATCAATGCGACGGACACCATCCTCCTGAAGGGCATCGCCCAGGTCCAGGCGAGCGACTTCATCGTCCATGCCTGATCGCGGCGCGATGGGCCACGATCGTCTGCAAGCCGATCTGCGCTGCCGCTCGCCGTCAAAGCGTGATATCCAACCCCCATGAAACGTCTCAAGATCCTGCGGCGGTGGTTTGCGCGGAAGTTCGGCCTTGCGCGGCTGATGTGCCTTGCGCTGCTGGTTCTGTTTGCCGGCGTTCGCCTCTGGGATCCGCCGCCGATCCAGGAATTGCGGCTGCGCACTTTCGACATGTTCCAGCTGATCGATCCGCGCCACAAGACGGCGCGGCCGGTCACCATCGTCGACATCGACGACAAGAGCCTCGCCAGGCTCGGCCAGTGGCCGTGGCCGCGGACGCGGATCGCCGATATGATCCAGAACCTCACCAGCAACGGCGCGGTGGCGATCGGCTTCGACGTGGTGTTTTCTGAGCCCGACCGGCTCAATCCGGATCTGGTCGCGGGCCAGATGCGCTCTCTCGACGATGCCACCCGCGCCAAGCTGCGCGAACTGCCGACCAACGACCAGATCCTTGCCGATGCGATCAAGCGCTCGCGCGTGGTGCTGGGCGAGACCGGACAGTCGGCGATCTCCTCCGAGATCGACAAGTCGCTGCCGTTCACCGGCATCGCGACGGTTGGTGAGGAGGGCGCCGAGCGCTTCCTGTTCGAATTCCCCGGCCTGCTCCGCAACGTGCCGGTCATCGAGAAGGTCGCGGCCGGCCGCGGCCTGTTCACCATCAAGACCGAGCGCGACGGCCTGATCCGCCGCGTGCCGATGGTGATGCGCGCCCAGGGCAACATCATGCCCTCGCTGAGCCTCGAGATCCTCCGCGTCGCCACGGGCACGCCGACGCTGCTGATCCGGACCGACAAGACCGGCGTGCGGGCCATTCGCCTCAAGGGCGTCGAGATTCCGACCGACAAGAACGGTCAGCTCTGGGTGCATTATGCGCGCCAGGACCCCTCGATCTACGTCTCGGCGGCCGACGTCCTCGACAACACCGTCCCGCCAGCCAAGCTCGCCGGAAAGCTGGTGCTGGTCGGCACCTCCGCGGTCGGGCTCAATGACATCAAGACCACGCCGGTGTCCTCGACCATGCCCGGGGTCGAGATCCATGCCCAGGTGCTCGAGAGCCTGCTGAGCGGCGCGGTGATTTCCCAGCCGAACTACGCGCTCGGCATCGAATTGATCGCTGCGCTCGTCATCGGCCTGCTCGTCATCATCTTCACCCCGAATCTCGGTCCCGTGCGCCTCGTGCTCGCCGGTGCGACGTTCGCAGCGATCCTGGTCGGCACGTCCTGGTTCTTCTACGCGCAGCGCCGCTACCTCATCGACTTCACCTATCCGCTGCTCTCGACCACGGCGATCTATCTGACGCTGATCTTCGCCAGCTTCGTGCGCGAGCAGCGCCAGCGCGTGCAGATCCGCGGCATGTTCGCGCAATACATGTCGCCGGTGCTGGTCGAGCAGCTGGCGCAGTCGCCGGAAAAGCTCGTGCTCGGCGGCGAGGAGCGCGAGATGACGATCATGTTCTCCGACGTGCGCGGCTTCACCACGATCTCCGAGAGCTACAAGCACGATCCGCAAGGGCTGATCGCGTTGATGAACCGCTTCCTGACGCCGCTGACCGACGTGATCATCGAGCGCAAGGGCTACATCGACAAATACATGGGCGACGCCATCATGGCGTTCTGGAACGCGCCGCTCGACGATGCCGAGCACGAGGTCAACGCCTGCGAGGCGGCGATCCAGATGCTGGAGCAGATCGACGTGGTCAACAAGGAGCGCGAGCAGGAAGCCGCCGACGGCGGCCACATCTACATCCCGCTCAACGTCGGCATCGGTCTCAATACCGGCATCGGCGTCGTCGGCAACATGGGCTCCGACCTGAAGAAGAACTATTCGGTGCTTGGCGACAGCGTGAACCTGGCCTCGCGCCTGGAAGGGCAGACCAAGGAATACGGCTTCCCGATCATCGTCGGATCCAGGACCGCGCTCGCGGCCAAGGAGAAGTTCGCGATCCTCGAGCTCGACTTCATCATGGTCAAGGGCAAGACCGAGCCGGAAGTCATCTATGCCATCGCGGGCCGTGAAGACGTGATGCATTCGGGCGCATTCCAGCGCCTGCGCAACATCACCATCGAGATGCTCGGCTGCTACCGCAGCCGCAACTGGCAGGGCGCACTGGACGCGATCGAGCGCGGCCGCCGCAGCGAGGACGCCGACACGCTCGAGAAGCTGTTCAGGCTCTACGAGGTGCGGATCAAGGAATTCCAGGTCAATCCACCGCCCGAGGGCTGGACCGGCGCGTATGCGCTGCTGACGAAGTAGGCTGCAAGTGAGTGGGTTGTGCAGTCACCCACACTCCGTCATTGCGAGGAGCCCTTGCGACGAAGCAATCCAGAATCCCTCCGCGGAAAGATTCTGGATTGCTTCGCTCCGCTCGCAATGACGAGTATCGAGGCGATTGCGCGCGATCATTCCGGGCGATCGTCCCGGCGAAAGCCGCGACGACCGCGTTCATTGAGCCTGGCGCTCAGCCCGCCGCCCTCACTCCATCCCGATCGTCGTCAGATCCTGGAACCAGTGCTGCGCCTGCACGAACTGCTTGATCTTCGGCGACAGCGCGTGCGGGTTGGTGTCGTGGACCACCCAGACCAGCGTGGCATCGTCCACGATCAGCGCATGCGCCTGGGCCAGCAATGCGTCCTGCTTGGCGCTGTCGAAGGTCTGCTTGGCCTCGTCGATCAGCGCATCGACCTTCGGGTTCTTGTAGCCGCCCCAGTTGACGCCGACAGGCGCGATCTGCCCGGAATGGAAGAAGCGGACGATGGCGTAGAGTGGGTCCGAGGTGACATAGGCGATGTTGTTGGCGGTGATGCCGGCGTTCATCTCGTCGGCCGCGCCCTTGCGCCAATGCGTATAGAGCGTCTCGAGCTCGACGACCTTGAAATCGACGTCGATGCCGATCTCCTTGAAGCTCTGCTGCAGCAATTCGTTCATCGGCAGCGACAGCATCTGGCCGGTGCCGCCCTGCGCAATGATGAAGGTGGTCTTGAGCGGCTTCGCCTTGGAGTAGCCGGCTTCCTCGACCAGCTTCTTGGCTGCTGCGAGATCATATTTCAGCTCGAAAGTGGGCTTCCCGAACCAGGGGCTCGACGGGTCGACCTGGCCCTTGGCTGGCTTGGCCAGCCCGTTCATCAGGCCGACCACCGCCTCGCGATCGATCGCAAGGTTGAGCGCCTTGCGCAGGCGGATGTCGGTCCAGGGCGAGCCGGGCAGCACGCTGAGATGATAGTTCCAGACATGCGGCGTGACGTTGTCGACGAGCTTCATGCCGGCCGCTTTCAGCTGCGGCACGGCATCCGGCGCCGGCGTCTCGATCAGGTCGACTTGTCCCGCAAGCAGCGCATTGGTGCGCGTCAACGCTTCCGGCATCGGCACCAGCACGATCTTGTCAGCCTTCGGAATCCGCTTCTTGTTCCAGTAGTCGGGGTTCTTGGTCAGCTCGGCGAGCTCGCGTGGCACCAGCTTGGTCAATTTGAACGGGCCGGTGCCCGAGGGCTGGCTGGCGAACTTGTCCCAATCCTTGCCGAGCTTTTCATACTGTGCCGGGCTCGACACCAGGAACCACAGCATCTGATACGGGAAGAAGGAATCGACCGTCTTGGTGGTGATCTCCACGGTGAAGTCGTCGATCTTGGCGTAGCTGGCGACCGAGGGCAGGCGGGTCTTCACCTGCGCGCTCTGCCGCTTGTCGAATTGCGGCGCCTTGTCGTTGAGCACCTTGTCCAGATTCCAGATCACCGCATCGGCGTTGAACTCGCTGCCGTCGTGAAACTTCACGCCCTTGCGAAGCGTGAAGCGCCACTTGGTCTTGTCGGCATCGTCGACTTTCCATTCGGTGGCGAGGCCCGGCACCAGCTTGCCTGGGCGATCGGCGACGTCCATCTCCCAGGCGACCAAGGGATCGTAGATCGTGTAGGCCGTGAATTGGTAAGCGCCGGCGCCGCGATCGGGCTGGCCTGTCGTCAGCGGGATGTCCGCCATCGAGATGCCGTAACGCACCACCGTTTCGGCGCGCGCCGAGATTGCGGAAACTGCCAGCGCAAGCACGGCGAGACAGGTCGACAGACGAATACGCATGAATCAAAGCTCCAGGGAGGATCTGGGGCCGAACCTGCAATCTTGATGCCAGAATAGGCAGTGCGCCGATTTCGCCGGTGCGTCATCACAAGTACTTGTCGTCGCGGAGGCAATTTGCAGAATAAGTTTCTCCTTGGCATAGCCATTGCATACGAGTGCATCAAAATTAATCATCGAAAGCCGGAAAAGGACTGAGGCGATGCTTATCAAGAACAACAAGACCCGCGCGGCGCTGATCGCGCTGTTGGCGCTCGGGAGCGTGGCCGCATGGCCGCGGGCGGTCAGCGCCGAGACCGTGCTGCGCATCGGCATGACCGCTGCCGATATTCCGCGCACCCTGGGTCAGCCCGATCAGGGCTTTGAAGGCAATCGCTTCACCGGCCTCACCATGTACGACGCGCTGACCGGCTGGGACCTGTCCTCTGCCGACAAGGCGAGCGTCGTGATCCCCGGTCTTGCCACCGAGTGGAAGGTCGACGATGCCGACAAGACCAAGTGGACCTTCAAGCTGCGCCCCGGCGTCACTTTCCATGACGGCTCGCCGTTCAACGCCGATGCCGTCGTGTGGAACGTCGAAAAGGTGCTGAAGCAGGACGCGCCGCAATTCGACGCCAGCCAGGTCGGCGTCACCGCCTCGCGCATGCCGACGCTGGCCTCGGCAAAGAAGATCGACGACATGACGGTCGAGCTCACCACCAAGGAGCCCGACAGCTTCCTGCCGATCAACCTCACCAACCTGTTCATGGCGAGCCCGGCGAAGTGGCAGGCCTTCTACGACAAGGCCGAAGGCGCCGATGCCAAGGCGAAGTCGCAGGCCGCCTGGACCGCGTTCGCCAAGGACGCCTCGGGCACCGGCCCGTGGAAGATGTCGAGCTTCACGCCGCGCGAACGGCTCGAGCTGGTCAAGAACGCGAACTATTGGGACAAGGCGCGCGTGCCCAAGATCGACAAGATGGTGCTCCTGCCGATGCCGGAGGCGAATGCGCGCACCGCAGCGCTGCTCTCGGGCCAGGTCGACTGGGTCGAGGCGCCGGCACCCGACGCGCTGCCCGAGCTCAAGCAGCGCGGCTTCAAGCTCTACGCCAACGAGCAGCCGCACGTCTGGCCATGGCAATTCTCGCGCGTCGAGGGCTCGCCCTGGAACGACATCCGCGTGCGCAAGGCGGCGAACCTCTGCGTCGATCGCGAAGGCCTCAGGGACGGCCTGCTCGCCGGCCTGATGGTGCCCGCGACCGGCACCTTCGAGCCCGGCCATCCCTGGCGCGGCAAGCCGACCTTCGAGATCAAGTACGACAAGGCGGCAGCGCAAAAGCTGATGCAGGAGGCGGGCTTTGGTCCCAACAAGAAGCTGACGGTCAAGACGCAGACGTCCGCGTCGGGCTCGGGACAGATGCAGCCGCTGGCGATGAACGAATATCTCCAGCAGGCCCTCGCCGAATGCTATTTCGATGTGAAGCTCGACGTCATCGAGTGGAACACGCTGTTCACCAACTGGCGCCGCGGCGCCAAGGACCCCTCGGCCAACGGCTCGAACGCGACCAACGTCACCTACGCGGCGATGGACCCGTTCTTCGCCCTGGTGCGCTTCCTGCAATCGGGCATGGCGCCGCCGGTCTCGAACAATTGGGGCTTCATCAACAACCCCAAATTCGACGAGCTGGTGAAGAAGGCGCGCCAGACTTTCGATCCCGCCGCACGTGATGCCGCGCTCGCCGAACTGCATGCGGCCTCCGTCGATGACGCGGCTTTCCTCTACGTCGCCCACGACGTCGGCCCGCGCGCGATGAGCCCGAAGGTGACGGGCGTCGTGCAGCCGAAGAGCTGGTTCATCGACTTCTCGCCGGTATCGATCAAGCAATAGTCTCGACTTGCTCAGTGCACCCTCTCCCCTCCTGTCCGCCGAAGCCTTGGCGAAGGCGGATGTGGGAGAGGGTGGATCGCCGCGACAGCGGCGAGACGGGTGAGGGGTCTCTCTCCGCGAGGGGACTCTATCTCTCGTTTGAAATGCTGTAACCGCGGAAACAACCCCTCATCCGGCGCTTCGCGCCACCTTCTCCCACTAGGGGAGAAGGGAAGAAAAGAGACAACGTGCTCGCCTATATCGCCCGACGCATCGTCTATGTCGTCCCGATCGTCATCAGCGTGGCGCTGGTGTGCTTCCTGCTCGTGCACATCACGCCGGGCGATCCGCTCGTTGCGGTGCTGCCGGCCGATGCCTCGCAGGAACTCGCCGCGCAGCTCCGCGCCGCCTATGGCTTCGACCGGCCGCTGCCGGTGCAGTTCGGCCTGTGGCTCTTGCGCGCGCTGCATGGCGATCTCGGCAATTCCATCGCGACCGGACGCCCCGTGCTCGCCGAGGTCATGCGCGCGGTCGGCAACACCGTCACGCTCGCGATTGCCGCGGCCATCATCGGCTTCACCATGGGCATCCTGCTCGGCCTGATCGCCGGCTATTTTCGCGAGACCTGGATCGACAAGGTCGCAACGTCCTTTGCCATCGCCGGCGTCTCCGTGCCGCATTATTGGCTCGGCATGCTGCTCGTCATCATCTTCTCGGTTCAGCTGAACTGGCTGCCCGCCGTCGGCGCCGGGCCCAGCGGCTCCAATTCCTGGGCCTGGGACTGGGCGCATCTGAAATATCTCGTGCTGCCGGCGATCACGACATCGGTGATTCCCATGGGCATCGTCACCCGCACGGTGCGTGCCCTCACCGGTGACATTCTCTCGCAGGACTTCGTCGAAGCCTTGCGGGCCAAGGGTCTGCACGAGCGCGGTGTGTTCCGCCACGTCGTCAAGAACGCCGCGCCCACTGCGCTTGCCGTGATGGGTCTTCAGCTAGGTTACATGCTCGGCGGCTCGATCCTGATCGAGACCGTATTCTCCTGGCCGGGATCGGGCTTCCTGCTCAACTCCGCGATCTTCCAGCGCGACCTGCCGCTGCTGCAGGGTACGATCCTGATCCTGGCGCTGTTCTTTGTGTTCCTCAATCTGCTGGTCGACATCGCCCAAGCCGCGATCGACCCGCGCATCAAGCGGGGCTAGTCAGATGAGCCCAGCTGCAGCCACACAAAAGGTCCGCCCCCTCCCCCGCGAGCGGGCAGGGCAATCGCATATGAATATTGCAGAGGTCGTCATGCCCGGGCTTGTCCCGGGCATCCACGTTCTTTGTGCTGCGT